>DASXWQ010000031.1:0-202050 GCA_036503555.1 Actinocatenispora sp. | reverse complement strand
TATTCCGGCCGGGGGCCGGCGCGCCGTGCGCGCCCGGGCCTCGGATCGCGGGCGTACGAAGGGCCGGATCTCAATAGGGGCCGGTGCCCGAGGGCGGGCGGCGCGGCAGGCACGGCAAACGCCGGGCCTCACCGACCCAGGCACGTGAAAGTCCTCGATCGGGTCCTATCCCCAGCCATGGCCGTGGACCGGCGCGCCACGCCCCAGGGTGGGGAATGGGAAAGGGCCGGGACCCGATGTGGATCCCGGCCCTTTCCGGCGTGCTTACTCCTCGGCGGCGGCTCCGCCGGCAATGTCGGCGACCAGCGGAGTGTCCGGCACCGGAGCCGGCTTCGGCTCACCGCGGAAGGTGAACTCGGCCTTGTCGCCCTCCCCGGTGGTGTCCACCACGACGATCTGGCCGGCGGTCAGCTCGCCGAAGAGGATCTTCTCGGAGAGCGCGTCCTCGATGTCGCGCTGGATCGTCCGGCGCAGCGGCCGGGCGCCGAGCACCGGGTCCCAACCCTTCTTCGCCAGCAGCTGCTTGGCGCTCTGGGTGAGCTCCAGGCCCATGTCCTTGTTCTTCAGCTGGGCGTCGACCCGGGTGAGCATGATGTCGACGATCAGGACGATCTCTTCCGGGGTGAGCTGGTGGAAGACGATGATGTCGTCGATCCGGTTGAGGAACTCAGGCTTGAAGTGCTGCTTGAGCTCGTCGGTCACCTTGTTCTTCATCCGCTCGTAGTCGCTCTGCGCGTCATTGGCCGCGGAGAAGCCGAGCGAGACCGCCTTGGCGATGTCCCGGGTGCCGAGGTTGGTGGTCAGGATCAGGACCGTGTTCTTGAAGTCCACGATCCGGCCCTGGCCGTCGGTCAGCCGGCCGTCCTCCAGCACCTGCAGCAGCGTGTTGAAGACGTCCGGGTGGGCCTTCTCCACCTCGTCGAACAGCACCACCGAGAACGGCTTCCGGCGCACCTTCTCGGTCAGCTGACCACCCTCGTCGTAACCGACGTAGCCGGGAGGCGCACCGACGAGCCGGGACACCGTGTAGCGGTCGTGGAACTCGGACATGTCCAGCTGGATCAGCGCGTCGTCGTCGCCGAACAGGAATTCCGCCAGCGCCTTGGACAGCTCGGTCTTACCGACGCCGGACGGGCCGGCGAAGATGAACGAGCCACCGGTCCGCTTCGGGTCCTTGAGGCCGGCCCTGGTCCGCCGGATGGCCTGGGAGACCGACTTGATGGCCTGCTCCTGGCCGACGACGCGGTGGTGCAGCTCGTCCTCCATGTGCAGCAGCCTGGCGGTCTCCTCCTCGGTCAGCTTGAACACGGGGATGCCGGTCCAGGTCGCCAGCACCTCGGCGATCTGCTCGTCGTCGACCTCGGCGACGACGTCCATGTCGCCGGCCTTCCACTCCTTCTCCCGCTGGGCCTTGGCGGCCAGCAGCTGCTTCTCCCGGTCGCGCAGCGACGCGGCCTTCTCGAAGTCCTGCGCGTCGATCGCGGACTCCTTCTCCCGGCGCACGCCGGCGATCCGCTCGTCGAACTCGCGCAGGTCAGGCGGTGCGGTCATGCGGCGGATCCGCATCCGCGAGCCGGCCTCGTCGATGAGGTCGATCGCCTTGTCCGGCAGGAACCGGTCGGAGATGTAGCGGTCGGCCAGGCCGGCCGCGGCGACCAGCGCGGCGTCGGTGATCGACACCCGGTGGTGCGCCTCGTAGCGGTCGCGCAGGCCCTTGAGGATCTCGATCGTGTGCGCCACGGTCGGCTCGCCGACCTGGATCGGCTGGAAGCGGCGCTCCAGCGCTGCGTCCTTCTCCAGGTGCTTGCGGTATTCGTCGAGCGTGGTCGCGCCGATCGTCTGCAGCTCGCCGCGGGCCAGCATCGGCTTGAGGATGCTCGCCGCGTCGATCGCGCCCTCGGCGGCGCCCGCCCCGACCAGCGTGTGCAGCTCGTCGATGAACAGGATGATGTCGCCGCGGGTGCGGATCTCCTTGAGGACCTTCTTCAGCCGCTCCTCGAAGTCACCGCGGTAGCGGGAACCGGCGACGAGCGCGCCGAGGTCGAGCGTGTAGAGCTGCTTGTCCTTCAGCGTCTCGGGCACCTCGCCCTTGACGATGGCCTGGGCCAGGCCCTCGACGACGGCGGTCTTGCCGACGCCGGGCTCGCCGATGAGGACGGGGTTGTTCTTGGTGCGGCGGGAGAGGACCTGCATGATCCGCTCGATTTCCTTCTCCCGGCCGATGACCGGGTCGAGCTTGGCCTCCCGGGCCGCCTGGGTCAGGTTGCGGCCGAACTGGTCGAGGACCAGAGAGGTCGACGGGGTGGCCTCGCTGGCGCCGGCACCGGCCGGCTCCTTGCCGCCCTGGTAGCCGGACAGGAGCTGGATGACCTGCTGGCGGACACGGTTGAGGTCCGCGCCGAGCTTGACCAGCACCTGGGCCGCGACACCCTCACCCTCGCGGATCAGCCCGAGCAGGATGTGCTCGGTGCCGATGTAGTTGTGGCCGAGCTGAAGGGCCTCGCGCAGCGACAGCTCCAGGACCTTCTTGGCCCGCGGCGTGAACGGGATGTGCCCGCTCGGCGCCTGCTGTCCCTGGCCGATGATCTCCTCGACCTGCTGCCGGACACCTTCGAGGGAGATGCCGAGGCTCTCCAGCGCCTTGGCCGCGACACCCTCACCCTCGTGGATGAGCCCGAGCAGGATGTGCTCGGTACCGATGTAGTTGTGGTTGAGCATCCGGGCCTCTTCTTGGGCCAGGACGACAACACGTCGGGCGCGGTCGGTGAACCTCTCGAACATTCCTTCGTGCTCCTCACGTGCTCGTGTCCCTGTTGCGACCCTCGGCCACCCCGGGAGACGACCGCCACGTCTGAACACCAGCAGGTGGTGTCCGTGCCATCACTCTATCGCTGGGGGGTGACCTTCTCGGGGGCCGGCAGCCTCGGGAGAAGCCGGCCGAAGGCCACACCGACCAGCGCTGGCCGGTCCTTCGTACGCCGATGTGCAGGACGTATGGCTCAACCAGCGTGACGCGCCGGGTGTTCCACCCGCCAGCGCTGTACGCCAAGAGCGAAATCGGCCCGGCGACAGCACGCGCCGGTTTCGTCCCCGACACGGGCCGATCCTCCGGCTTGCCGGCGGGCGGGACCGAGACGGGTATCACGACGGGCCTCGTCGACTTGCCACATCGATCAACATGAACTTCACTGCATTGTTATTCAACCCCCCGAACACCCGAGGTCCCCCGTGCTGAAGAGAGTCGCCGCCGTACTCGGCTGCCTGCTCGCCGTGTCCCTGGCCACGTCGGCCTGCTCCATCCGGACGACCAGCGGGTCGGACGACGGATCCACCGGTGGCGGGCAACTGCCGGCGTCCAGCATCGCCGCGGCCAAGTCGCGCGGCACGCTCATCGTCGGTACCGCGCCCGGCTACCTCCCGTTCGACATGAAGGACACCAAGGGCACCTTCATCGGGTACGACATGGACCTGGCCCGGGCGATGGCGAAGTCGATGGGCGTCAAGGTCCAGTTCAAGCAGTACGACTTCGCGGCGCTGATCCCGGCGCTCAAGCAGGGCTCGGTGGACATCGCGATCGCCGGGTTCACCATCACCGGCGAACGGGCGCTTTCGGTCAGCTTCAGCAAGCCGTACTACGCGGCGGGCCAGTCGATGCTGGTACCCGCGTCGGACACGACGACCAAGTCGTGGCGTGACCTCGACGTCAAGGGAAAGCGGATCGGGGTGTCGCAGGGTACGACCGGGGCGATGCTGGCGCACAAGCTGTTCCGGCACGCCACCGTCGCCGACTACGAGAACCTGCCCGGCTCGTCGCTGGCGCTCAGCCAGAAGAAGGTCGACGCGGTCATCTACGACGAGCCCGGCCTGCGCATCTACGCCAAGCAGAACCCGACCGCGGTACGCGGTGTCTGGGACCGGATCTCCACCGAGAACCTGGGCCTCGTGCTGAAGCACAACGACATCGCGAGCGTGCAGTGGGTCAACTCGTTCCTCGACTCGTACCTGGACTCCGGGGACGAGAAGGCGGCGCGGCAGAAGTGGTTCGACTCGGTGGCCTGGTTCGACCAGGTGCAGAAGCAGAAGTAGCCATGCCGCACTTCGAGATCGTCATCGACACCGAGCTGATCCGGCAGACCTGGAAGCTGTTCGCCGCCGGCCTGTGGGTCACCCTGCGGGTGTCGTTCTTCGCGCTGCTCATCGCCGTACCGCTGGGTGTGCTGCTGGGCCTCGGCCGGCTGGCGCACAACCGCCTGGTGCGCGGGCTGTGCACGGCGTACGTGGAGTTCGTGCGCGGGATTCCGCTGATCGTGCTGATCCTGTGGATCTACTTCGGGGTCGGCAACCTGGTGCCGTTGGGCGGTGAGGAGCCGGCCGCGATCTACACGCTCGGGCTGTTCTCCGCGGCGTTCGTCGCGGAGATCGTCCGCGCCGGCATCCAGGCGGTACCGCGCGGCCAGGCCGAGGCGGCGCGCTCGTCCGGCATGACGTACCTGCAGTCGATGCGGTATGTGGTGCTGCCGCAGGCGTTGCGGACCACGCTGCCGCCGATGGCCAGCCAGTTCATACTGTTGATCAAGGACTCGTCGCTGGTCTCGATCATCTCCGTGAACGACCTGACACTGGTCGCGAAGAACCTCGTCGCGAGCACCGCCAAGTCGATGGAGATCTACACCGCGCTCGCCGTGCTGTACTTCCTGCTCACGTTCGTGCTGGCGCGGTTGGTCCGGTTGCTGGAGAAGCGCTTCGCGCAGGGAGGGCACGCGTGATCAGCGTCAAGGGCGTCAGCAAGAGCTTCGGCAAGAACACCGTGCTCAGCGACATCGACCTTTCCGTACCCGAGTCGCAGACGTACGCGCTGATCGGGCCGTCCGGCGCCGGCAAGAGCACCCTGATCCGCACGCTCAACGCGTTGGAGGGCATCGACTCCGGCGAGATCACCGTCGACGGCGTCGCCGTGCACGACAGGAAGACCGACCTCAACGCGCTGCGCGGCCGGATCGGCTTCGTCTTCCAGTCCTTCAACCTGTACCCGCACCTGACCGCCCAGCAGAACGTGTCGCTCGCGCCCCGCAAGGTACGCGGGCTCTCACGCGCGGAGGCCGACGAGCGCAGCGCCGAGCTGCTCGTCTCGCTCGGCCTCGGTGACAAGCTCGGCTCGTACCCGGCGCAGTTGTCCGGGGGTCAGCAGCAGCGGGTCGCGATCGCGCGGTCGCTCGCGATGGACCCGACGGTGATGCTGTTCGACGAGCCGACGTCGGCGCTCGACCCGGAGATGATCTCCGAGGTGCTCGACGCGATCCGGCGGCTCGCCACCTCCGGCATGACGATGGTGATCGTGACGCACGAGATGGGCTTCGCCCGCGAGGTGTGCGACGCGGTCGTGTTCATGGCCGACGGCCGGATCGTCGAGGTGGCCCCGCCCGACGAGTTCTTCACCGCGCCGGGCTCGGAGCGCGCCCGCGACTTCCTCGGAAAGGTACTGAACCACTGATGGCCGACCAGGGACTCACGACCCCGTTTGTACAGGGCGAACGCTGGTTCCCCGACGAGACGTCCTTCGCCGACGAACTGGCCGACCTCTGGGGCGACTGGTACTGCGACTCGGAGTGCGGCACGCTGCGCTCCGTGCTGCTGCACCGGCCGGGCCACGAGGTGGAGGGGATCGGCGCGGACAACTTCGCCGAGTACCGGTTCCGGGCGCCGTTCGACGCGGAGGCGGCCCGGGCCGAACAGGACGCGCTGGCGGAGCTGTACCGGGCGCACGGTGTCGAGGTGCACTACGTGCAGGGGCAGCGGTGCGACCGCCCCAACGCCATGTACCTGCGCGACCTGGTGCTGATGACCCCGGAGGGCGCGATCGTGTGCCGGCCGGCGATCCCGGCCCGGCGCGGCGAGGAACGCGCCGTCGCCGCCACCCTCGCCCAGCTCGGCGTGCCGATCCTCAAGACGGTCAACGGCGACGGGTACTTCGAGGGTGCCTGCGCGATGTGGCTGGACCGGGACACGGTCGTCCTCGGCCACGGCAGCCGCTCCAACGACGCCGGCTGCGCCCAGGTGGAGCGGGAGCTGCGCGGCCTCGGCGTGTCCACGATCATCCACACCCAGATCCCGTACGGCACGATCCACCTCGACGGCTTCATGAACGTGGTGGACCGGGACACGGTGGTGGCGTTCCCGTGGCACCTGGCGTACGACTGCGCGAAGGCCATGCTGGACCGCGGTTTCCGGATCCTGGAGGCCACCGACATCGACGAGGTGAAGCGCGGCATGGCCCTGAACGGGGTCGCGCTCGCGCCCGGGAAGGTCGTCATGCCGGCCGGCAACCCGAACACCCGCGCCCTGCTCGCCGGCGCCGGGGTCGAGGTGCTGGAGCTGCCGATGGACCACATCATGGCGGGCTGGGGGTCGATCCACTGCCAGTCCGCGTTCCTGCGGCGGGATCCGCTGGGGCGCTGAGGGGCGCCTACCGGGCCGGGCAACGACCCGGCCCGGTCCGGCGGATCGGCGCGTGGTGCGTGGTGCGTGGTGCGGCCGACGACGCGATTCCGCGTGCGCCGTGGCGAATCTTCTCAGCGGCCGGCTTCGGCGTGGTAACGCTCGACGATATCCGCGGAAATACGGCCGCGGTCCGAGATTTCCAGCCCCTGACGCTTCGCCCACTCACGGATGGCGCGATTCTGCTCGCGGTCGCTGGCGGCGGACGATCCGGCCCGATTGCGCGGCGCGGCGGTACCGCGGGCGGCACCGGCCCGGCCGGTCTTGCGCGCGACGCCGACGTATTTGGCCAACGCGTCGCGGAGTTGGCGGGCATTGCCCTCGGAAAGGTCGATCTCGTAGTTCGTGCCGTCCAGACCGAACTTCACGGTCTCCTCGGCTTCTCCTCCGTCCAGGTCGTCGACGAGGAGTACCTGTACCTTCTGCGCCACAGCGCGATCCCTTCTGATGGCTCAACCGATTCAAAAACAATAACGCATCGGCTCGCCGAATAGACGCGGCGGCGGCAAATCACTCCGCGGGCGTGTTCCGCGGCGGTGTTGACACCGCCCCGGATGCTTTACCCCCGGCCCATGCACAATGACCGGTTTTCGCTGTGTACGAGATCGGTAGCGGCGCGACTACTACTCGGGACGGACCAGCGGGAAGAGGATGGTCTCGCGGATACCGAGGCCGGTGAGGGCCATCAGCAGCCGGTCAATCCCCATTCCCACACCACCGGACGGTGGCATCCCGTATTCGAGCGCGCGCAGGAAGTCCTCGTCCAACTGCATCGCCTCGGGGTCGCCCTTCGCCGCGAGCAGCGACTGCTGGGTGAGGCGTTCCCGCTGGATGACGGGGTCGACGAGCTCCGAGTACCCGGTGCCCAGCTCGAATCCCTGAACGTAGAGATCCCACTTCTCGACGACGCCCGGTTCGGACCGGTGCGGCCGTACCAACGGGGAGGTCTCGACGGGGTAGTCGCGGACGAAGGTGGGTGCGACGAGGGTGCCCGCGACCAGTTCGTCGAACAGCTCCTCGGCGAGCTTTCCGGCGCCCCATGCGGGATCGACGGCGATTTCTCGCGCCGCCGCGTACGAGGCGAGTGTCTCGCGCGGTGTCGCCGGGGTGACGGCCTCGCCGAGAGCGTCGGAGATCGCGCCGTACAGGGTGATGCTGCGCCATTCGCCGCCGAGGTCGAACTCGCTGCCGTCGTGGTGGGTGACAACGGTCGTGCCGTGTACGGCCAGGGCTGCGCGCACGACGAGCTGCTGGGTCAGATCCGCGACCGTGTCATAGTTCCCATAAGCCTCATAGAACTCCAGCATCGCGAACTCCGGTGAGTGTGAGGAGTCGACGCCCTCGTTCCGGAAGTTGCGGTTGATCTCGAAGACCTTCTCGATTCCGCCGACCGCCGCGCGCTTGAGATACAACTCCGGCGCGATACGCAGGTAGAGATCGATGTCGAGCGCATTCGAGTGGGTCACAAAGGGTCGCGCCGTGGCCCCGCCGTGCAACGGTTGCAGCATCGGGGTCTCGACCTCGATGAATCCGCGGCCGTGCAGCGTGTCACGCAGGCTGCGTACCACGTTCGCACGGGTTCGTACCGTTTCCCGGGCCTGCGGGCGGACGATCAGGTCCACGTAACGCTGGCGTACGCGGGCCTCCTCGGAGAGCGGCTTGTGCGCGACGGGCAGCGGGCGCAGCGCCTTCGACGTCATCGTCCAGCGGTCGGCGAACACCGACAGCTCACCGCGCCGGCTCGTGATCACCTCGCCCTCGACGCCCACGTGGTCGCCGAGGTCGACGAGCTTCTTCCACTCGTCCAGCGACTCCGTGCCGACCTGCGCGGCGGACAGCATCGCCTGCAGCTCGGTACCGTCGCCGCCGCGCAACGTGGCGAAGCACAGCTTGCCCGTGTTGCGGACGAAGATCACCCGGCCGGCGACGGCAACCCGGTCCCCGGTCGCGGTGTCCGCCGGCAGCTCGCCGTACTTCGCGCGGACCTCGGCGAGCGTCGACGTGCGGCCGAAACCCAGCGGGTACGGCTCCGCGCCGTCGGCCAGCATCTTCGCCCGCTTCTCCCGGCGTACCCGGAGCTGCTCGGGAAGGTCGTCGCCCGAATCGTCTGAACTGACCGGCTGCTCGGTACTCACGGCTACTCTCTGTCTGCTGGTACGGGAGCTTCAGACAGCCAGCGTAACGAGTCGCCTCCCGGGGAGATCCGGTGGAGGTTCGTTGTCGGTACGCCCGGTGCCGTGCCGCCCGCGAGTAGGTTGACCGGCATGGATACCGAGGAGTTCCACGCGAACCGGTTGTCCTTCGGGCACGCCGCCGACCTGTACGACCGGATCCGCCCCACGTACCCGCCGGAGGCGGTGGCCTGGGCGGTCGGCCCGCCGCCGCGCCGGGTCGTGGACCTGGGCGCCGGTACCGGAAAACTCACCCGGGTGCTCGCCGACGCCGGCCACGACGTGGTCGCGGTCGAGCCGGACGACGGGATGCGCGCCCGGCTCGCCGAGGTGCTGCCCGGGGTGGCGACGCTGGCCGGCTCGGCGGAGGACGTACCGGTGCCGGACGCGAGCGTCGACGCGGTGGTCGCCGGGCAGGCGTACCACTGGTTCGACGGGGAGCGGGCGCACCCGGAGATCGCGCGGGTGCTGCGGCCGGGCGGCGTGTTCGCCCCGGTCTGGAACCGGCGGGACGAGGACGAGTCGTGGGTCGCCGAGTTCACCACGCTGTTGAGCGAGTTCGACGGGAGTCTCGGTGCGGTCACCCCGGTGCTGCCCGCCGAGCTGTTCGAGCCGGTCGAGGCCGCCGTGTTCCGGCACGCGGTGCCGATGACCCCGGACAGCCTCGTCGACCTCGTCCGGTCCCGCTCGTACTACCTGACCGCGACGCCGGAGCGGCGCGCCGAGCTGGACCGCCTGGTACGCAACCTGTGCGCGACGCACCCGACCCTGCGCGGGCGCGCCGACTTCGACCTGCCGTACGTGACGTTCGCGTACCGGGCGGTCCGGCGCTAGAGGCTGTTGGGGAGCCTCGTGGTCGGCCCGGCAGCCGCTGAGACCGAGATGTCGACGGGCGGGCGGAGCGGGGCGAGCCGGGCCAGCACCTCGTGTACCGGATGGTCGGCGAACGCGGCGATCGGCGCCGGGTCGGGCGCGTCGATGCCGTCGGCGACCGGGTACGCGATCTGGTCGAGTGCGGCGGTGAACCGGGGACCCCACTTGCGGGCGCCGAGCCGTGCGGTGATCGAGCAGTTGTCGACCATGTACGACACGTCGCGCGCCCGCATGTACGGCAGCAGCGAGTCGACCGCCTCGATCACCGACTCGTTGACGATCTCCGACCAGGGGTGGCCTCGCTCGGCGAGCACGTCCACCTGCGCCACCATCGCCGCCACGAACACGCCGGCGGTGAACGGGTCGGCGGCGCCGGTGTTCGCGCGTTCGCCGGTCCACAGGGGCGAGTTGCCGATCGGGGTGAGCGGCGTGTGCGCGAGCCGGCGGCCGGCGAGGACCACGCTGCGCAGCTCGTTGCCCGACGCCACCTCGTCGTAGATCTCGACGACCAGGTCCCGGCAGGGCCGGTACGCCGCCGCGTACGCCCGGTCGAAGACGGCGCGGTCCGTCGCCGGCAGGCGCTCGCGTACCGCGCGCAGGCCGTGGTGGGAGACGGTGGCCGCGATCGGGCCGGTGACCGTCGCGCAGGCCCGGTCGTACGCCTCGGCCGGCGGCGCGCCCGCGATCCGGTACCGCTGGTACAGGCTCTCGACGATGCCGTGGACGGCGCCGAGCAGGATCGCGCGCTCGCCCACCACGTCCGACAGCCGTTCGCTGTCCAGCGTGGTCCGGAACGTGTACGGCGAGCCGATGCCGATCGACCACGCCAGCGCCCGGTCGACCGCGTGCCCGTCGTGGTCGGCGACGACCGCGACGCTCGCGTTGATGCCGGCGCCGTTGATCTCGGCGCCCTGCACGTAGAGCCGGCGCAGCGAGTCGCCCATTCCCTTGGGGCACACCGCGATCACCGACACGCCGGCCGGCCAGGACAGGCTCTCGTTGGCGAGGTGGCCGGCCAGGAAACCGTGCGACACGCCCAGCGTGCTGCCCGGCCGCAGCGCGCCGAAGATCTCCGCGTGGTGCGCGGCCTGCGCCGCGTCGGACACCAGCAGCACCACCAGGTCGCTCGCGGCGATCACGTCGAGCCAGTCGCCGAGGGTACCGTCGGCGCGGCGGAAGCCGTGCGCCTCGGCGTCGGCGACCGACGACGAGCCGGGACGCAGGCCGACGGTGACCGTGATGGGCGTACCGGCCAGCGAGTCCCGCAGGTTGAGCGCCTGTGCGCGGCCCTGCGGCCCCCACCCGATCACCCCGATCCGGCGTACCCCGGCGAGCGCGGCGGGCAGCCGGTCGAACAGGTGCCGGCCGCCGCGGACGATCGTCTCGGTCGTACCGGCGAGGTCGATGGTCTCGACGTCGAAGACGTCGGAGCGGAACGCGGGTGTCGTGGTCATGTCTCGTGTCTAGGCGAGCGGGGTATGTTGCGGCAAGCGCAATGTACGCAACGGACCGTTTCGGGAAACGGAACATGGACACCCATCGCGACCTGCGGCTCTACCTGCACCTCGCCCGCACCCTCAACTTCGGTCGGACCTCCGCCGACTGCCACGTCAGCGCCGCCACGCTGACCCGCGTGATCCAGCGACTGGAGGCGCAGGCCGGCGACCGGCTCCTCGACCGGGGGCCGCGCGGCGTCGCGCTCACCGAACCCGGCCGCCGCTTCGAGCGGTACGCGAGCGACGCGCTGCGCCTGTGGGACGAGTACCGCGGCGACGGCGAGCCGGCGGAGGAGCTGACCGGCCGGCTGACGCTGTTCGCCTCGGTCACCGCCTGCCAGGCGCTGCTGCCCGACCTGCTGGCGCCGTTCCGCGCCGCGTACCCGATGGTCGGGCTGGACCTGCGTACCGGCGCGGCGGCGGAGGCGATCGCCCGGGTCGACGAGGGCTCCGCCGACCTCGCGGTCGCCGCGCTGCCGGAGCGGGTACCGGCGACGCTGGTCAGCCGCCCGCTGGCCGAGACGCCGCTGGTCTTCGTCGCCGCGCGCGACGCGGCCGCGCCGGGCCGGATCGACGCGGACACCCCGTTGGTGCTGCCGCGCGCCGGGCTGGCGCGTACCGCCGCGGAGCGCTGGCTGCGCCGCCGCGGCCTGACCCCGGCCACGGTGTCCGAAGTGGACGGTCACGAGGCGCTGCTGGCGATGGTCGCGCTGGGCTGCGGTGTCGGTGTCGTCCCGCGGCTGGTGCTGGACACCAGTGCGCTGGCGACGCGGCTGGTCACGGTGCCGGCGCGGCCGGCGCTCGACCCGTTCCGCATCGGCCTCTGCGTACGCCGGGGGCAGTTGCGCGCACCGCTGGTCGCGGCCCTCTGGTCGACGGTGACCGCGGACCCGACTGGCCAATAGCTAATTCATTGATATATGGTTCGGGCATGGCAGCGATGCGGGAGCCGACCTTCCTGATCCTGACCGCGCTGGCGGCCGGGCCCCGGCACGGATACGGCGTCATCAAGGACGTGACCGAGCTGTCCGACGGCAGGATCACCCTGCTCGCCGGCACCCTCTACACCGCGCTCGACCGGCTCACCGCCGAGGGCCTCGTCGTACCCGACCACACCGAGCGCGTCGACGGCCGGCTGCGCCGCTACTACCGGCTCACCGACGCCGGCCGCACCGCGCTCGCCGAGCGCGCCGCCGAGATGCAGCACGTCGCCCAGGTCGCCCGCACCCGGCTCGGCGCCACCGGCCCCCTCCCCGGCATGGCCTGAACCGAACGCCACCGTGGCGCACCGAGCTCGCCCTGCCTCCCCGTTGATCAAGGTGGGCAGAGCCCGGTTCTGCCCACCTTGACCAACACGACACGCATCCGCCCGTCCTGGCCGGCCACCCGACCGCGACGGGGCCGTTCCCGCCGCGCCGCGCGACGGCGCGCGACCTCACTCCGGCTCAACCAGGCCAAAGGAGCGCACCGTGACCGACAGCAGCGCACTGGACCGCCGGTACCGGCGGCTGCTCGTGACCTACCCCCGGGCGTACCGGCGGGAGCGGGGCACCGAGATCGTGCACACGATGGCGGACGCCGCGCCGCCCGGGCGGGTCCGGCCGACCGTACGGGAGGCGGTGAACCTGGTGACGAGCGGTCTGCGGTGCCGGCTCGGCCGGCCGGGCAGCCGGGTCGTGGTGGTGCTGTCGCTGCTGACCGCGCTGCTGGCCGGGTTCGTCGGGGCGGCCGGGAGCAGCCGGCTCGCGTGGGAGACCGCCGCGCCGCTGCCGTCCGACGGCAGCGCGCTGGCCACGTTCCGCACGGCGGTACCCGACGGGCCGCGCCACGTCGACCGGCAACGGGACCGCTTCCTCTTCGGGTACACGTGGGAGCGGTCCTGGTGGGAGGGGGCGAAGGAGGCGGCCGGCATGGCGGGCTTCGACGACTACGGCCCGGGTGCGCTCGGGATGTCCGCGGACCAGCCGCGGCACGGCCCGGCCCACCGGTACGCGGCGACCGCGGCGGCCCGGCTGCGCGCCGACGGCTGGCACGTCAGCCCCGAGTCGTACGCGTGTCAGGGCAGCCCGTGCCCGGCCGCGGGGTTCACGGAGTTCAACGCCCGCAAGGGAGCCACGGTCCTGCGCTACTCCGCGACGGTGGGCCAGCCGACGTCGGACGGCTTCCTCGACGAGCCGGGCGGCCACTGGCTCACCACCGGGATCGCCCTGTACCGCGCGCGTCCGGCACTGGTGCCGCCCGCCGAGATCGTCGGCGGGCTCCTCGCCGCGGCGCTCGCCTGGCTGCTGTTCGCCTGGGTCAGCCGCCGCACCTGGCGCCGGCACCCGCTGGTCCAGCTCCCCGTCTACCTGCTGTACGCGACTTTCCTTGTGCTGTGGGCGATCCCGGTGCTCGCGCTGGCCGCGTTCACGGAGCTGTCGCACGGCAACCCGATGCCGAACAACTGGGGTACGCCGACCAGCGAGCTGTTCATGGCGCTCATCTTTCCCGGTACGTGGCCGACCCTGCTGGGCCTCGTCGCCGGTGCGCTGCTGGTCGGCCTCGCGGCCGTCGTCCGGGACGGACCGCCGCGGGTGGCGGCCGAGGCATGAGGAAGGGGCACGCCGCACCGGCGTGCCCCTTCGATCGCGGTGGATCAGAACGCGCCGGTGCCCTTCGGCGTACCCAGGCCGGTCGGGCCGTCGTAGCCCTTGCCGGCGTTGCACAGGTAGGTGCCGCAGTCGCCGTTCTTCCCGCTCGTCACGTCGTTCAGTGCCGACGCGTGGGCGTACGGGTAGGACGGGTCGATCGAGCCGGTGTTACCGGCCAGCGCGTACACGCTGGCGACGATCGGCGAGGAGGCGCTGGTGCCGCCGACCTGCACCCAGCCGTCCGCACCCTGCGCCAGGCCGAGGCTCAGCAGCACGTCGCACAGCGGTCCGCCGCCGCAGCTGTTGTACGTGTCGTACACGGCGACGCCGGTGTTGGGGTCTGCCACCGCGGACACGTCCGCGATGCTGCGCCTGCCGCAACCGGAGTCCTTCTGCCAGGACGGCTTCTTCTCCTGCACCGAGCAGCCGGAACCGGCGCCCGACCACGCCGTCTCCGAGTACCCGCGGGCGCTCGAATCGGCGGTCAGCGTGGTCCCGCCCACGGCGGTGACGTGGGTGGACGCGGCGGGCCAGAGCACGCCGTACCCCGAGTCGCCGGAGCTCGCGGTGATCGCGATGCCCGGGTGGTCGAAGTCCTTGTCACCGGTCAGCGTGGTGCTGTCCTCGGTGCCGCCCCAGCTGTTGGAGACGGCGACGACACCCGGCGTACTGGCCGCGGTGTTCACCGCGGTGCCGAGCGAGTCGGTCTCCGGCTGGTCCGACTCGACCAGCAGGATGTGGCAGGTCGGGCAGACCGCGGAGACCATGTCCAGGTCGAGCGAGATCTCCGTCGTCCAGCCGTAGTCGGCCTGCGGCAGCGGCGAGGACTTGCCGTTCTGGTTGACCTTCTTGAAACAGCCGTTCGCCGTCGTGCAGGCCGGCAGCCCGTACGCCTTGCGGTACGTGGCGAGGTCCGCCTCGGCGGTCGGCGCGTCGTACGCGTCGACGATCGCGACGGTGCGGCCGTGCGCGTTCGTGCCCGCGAGGCCGTACGCCTTGACGAGCTGGCTGGGCGTCAGTCCGGAGCTGGTCGGGCTGCCGGTGGTCTTCGGCGCGACGGGCTTGCCGTTGACCGTCTTCAGCGACCGCGGCGCGAACTTGCCGAGGCAGGAGATCTGCCCGCCGGTGGCGCAGCCGAACGACCGTACGCCGACGGTCTTCGTACCGACGCGCTTCGGCGCGCTGCGGGTGGCCGGCGCCTTCGGCGCGGGTTTCGCCGGCGCGGACGACGTGCCGCCGCCGCTGTTCGAGGTCGAACCGCTGCCCGGCGCCTTCGGGATCTTGACCTTGCCGACGCACGGGATCTCACCCGGCTTCACCGGGGCGCAGCCGTACGAGTGGGTGGGGGTCGACGAGCCGCCGAGCAGCGAGGACGCGCTGGCGGCCTGGGCGGGTACCAGCGCCAGGCCGGTGAGGGTGACCGCCGATCCGACGGCGAGCAGGATCCTGCCCGCGCGTCGTCGCGGCGGTGGGGGGTTACGTTCCATCCGGACTCCTTACGAGTCGGATCAACCAGGAGGGGTTGGCAGATCCTTCAGTGGCGTACGGCACGTGCGCCATGATCGTAAAGACGCCAATCGCCCAAAATCAATGCATGCGGGCGGATCGGTACCGGTCAGGAGTTCTTCGCGTACACGAGGCGCAGGCCGAGCAGCGTCAGGTGCGGCTCGTGGTGCGTGACGGTGCGGCACTCGCCGATGATCAGCGGCGCCAGGCCGCCGGTGGCGACGACCGCGCGCAGCTCGCCCAGCTCACCGACGATCCGATCGACGATGCCGTCGACCTGGCCGGCGAAGCCGTAGAGGATGCCGCTCTGCAGCGCCTCGACCGTGCTCTTGCCGATCGGGTGCGGAGGCCTCGTCAGCTCCACCTTCACGAGCTGGGCGGCGCGGGCGGCGAGCGCGTCGGCGGAGATCTCCACGCCGGGCGCGAGCGCGCCGCCGAGGAACCCGCCGCCGGCGCCGACCACGTCGAAGCTGGTCGACGTGCCGAAGTCGACGACGACACTCGGGCCGCCGTACAGGGTGTACGCGGCGAGCGTGTTCATCACCCGGTCGGTGCCCACCTCACGCGGGTTGTGGTACGTCAGCGGCACACCCGTGCGTACGCCGGGCTCGACGACGACCACCGGCACGTCCGGGTAGTACGCGGCGAACATCAGGCGCAGCTCGTGCAGCACCGCCGGGACCGTCGAGCAGGCGGCGATCCCGGTGATCGGCCCGCCGTCGAGCAGGCCGCGGAACGTCAGCGCCAGCTCGTCGGCGGTGGCCCGGGCGTCCGTCTTGATCCGCCAGGAACGAGTCAGCGACTCACCGTCGAACGTGGCGAGGACGGTGTTGGTGTTGCCCACGTCGATGCACAGCAGCACGGCAGGTCCTCACTCGGCTCGGCGTAAGAGGTGCGCACGGACTGACGTCGGACGCCCGTCATTCCGTGCGCGCCGCCAGGTCCATCGCGATGTCGAGGATCGGCGACGAGTGCGTCAGGCCGCCGACCGACAGGTAGTCCACGCCGGTCGCGCCGTACGCCGCGGCCTTCTCCAGCGTCAGGTTGCCGGTGGCCTCCAGCTCGGCGCGGCCGTCGACCGCGACGACCACCTCGCGCAGCAGCTCCGGCGTCATGTTGTCGCACAACAGGAACCCGGCGCCGGCGGCCACCGCCTCCACCGCCTCGTCCACTGTGGACACCTCCACCTGCACCGGTACGTCCGGGAACCGCGCGCGCACCCGTTCGTACGCGGCGGTGATGGAGCCGGCCGCGACGATGTGGTTGTCCTTGATCATGGCCACGTCGTACAGGCCCATGCGCTTGTTCGTACCGCCGCCGGCGCGCACCGCGTACTTCTCCAGGAACCGCAGGCCGGGGGTGGTCTTGCGGGTGTCGAGCACCGTCGCGCCGGTCTCCGCGAGCGCCCGCGCCCAGCACCGGGTGTGCGTGGCGACGCCGCTGGCCCGGCACAGCAGGTTCAGCGCCGTACGCTCCGCGGTGAGCAGATGCCGGGTCGGGCCGGCGATCTCGGCCAGCACGTCGCCGCGGCGTACCTCGGTGCCGTCGGTGACGTGCGCCTGGAAGCTCGTCCCGCCGCCCGACGCCAGGTCGAACGTGGCCGCCGCGACCGGCAGCCCGGCGACCACGCCGTCGGCGCGGGCGACCAGCTCGGCGACGCCGGCCTGCTCGGCCGGGATCGTCGCCACGCTCGTCACGTCGAGCCCGTCCGGCCCGAGATCCTCGGCCAGCGCCCGGCGTACCGTGTCGGAGACCTGGTCGGGGTCGAGCCCCGCGGCGGCCACGAAGTCCACTATGGACTGTCCTAACACGACAGTGGTCATGCCGGGTTCCCTTCGAACGTCTCGGTGAGCTGGCCGTCCGTGTCGATGGTGGCGACGAGGTGGCCGAGCCAGGCGTCGTCGGCGTCGCCGAAGTCCTCCCGCCAGTGGCAGCCGCGGGTCTCGCGTCGCTCGGACGCGGCACCGACCAGCGCGGCGGCCACCGTCACCAGGTTCGCGGCCTCCCACGCGGCGGTACCGGCCGGCGCGCGCGTCGCGGCCAGCGCGTCCAGCTCCGCCGCCGTCTCCGCCAGCGACTCCGCACTGCGCAGCACGCCGGCGCCCCGGGCCATGGCGCGCTGCAACGGTTCCCGTACCGCCGGGTCGACCGCCCACTGTGGACTGTCGTGCCGCACCGGGTCGGCCTGCGGCGGCAGGTCGCGGGCCAGCTCGCCGGCGATCCGGGCGGAGAACACCAGGCCCTCCAGGAGCGAGTTCGACGCGAGCCGGTTCGCCCCGTGTACGCCGGTGCACGCGACCTCGCCGCACGCGTACAGGCCGGGGACCGACGTGCGGCCAGCGAGGTCGGTGCGGACCCCGCCGCTCGCGTAGTGTGCCGCCGGCGCAACGGGAATCGGGTCGGTGACTGGATCCACGCCGGCCTCCCGGCTGAACGCGGTGACCGTCGGGAACCGGCTCTCCAGCATCGCCCGACCCAGGTGCCGGGCGTCCAGGTACACGTGCGACGTGCCGGACGCCAGCATCTGCCGCATGATGCCCTTCGCGACCACGTCGCGCGGTGCCAGCTCGGCCAGCTCGTGCTGACCCACCATGAAACGCCGGCCGTCGGCGTCGACCAGGTGCGCCCCCTCGCCGCGTACGGCCTCGGAAATGAGGGGCCGCTGCGCCCTCGCGGCACCCGGCACGTACAGCGAGGTCGGGTGGAACTGCATGAACTCCACGTCGGTGACGGCCGCGCCGGCACGCAACGCCAGGCCCACCCCGTCGCCCGTGGACACCTCCGGGTTCGTCGTGGCGGCGAACACCTGGCCCATGCCACCGGTGGCGAGCACCACGGCGCGCGCCAGGATGGCGCCAACACCGTCCGGGCTGCCCTCGTCGAGTACGTGCAGCGTCACGCCGCACGCCCGCCCCGTCGCGTCGGTCAGCAGGTCCAGCACCAGCGCGTGCTCGACCAGCTTGATCCACGGGTCGCGGCGTACCGCGGTGTGCAGGGCGCGCTGCACCTCGGCACCGGTCGCGTCGCCGCCGGCGTGCACGATCCGGTTCGCGTGGTGGCCGCCCTCGCGGGTCAGCGCGAGCGAACCGTCGGCGTTCCGGTCGAAGTCCGCGCCGAACCGGATCAGCTCCCGTACCCGCGCCGGCCCCTCGCGCGCCAGGACGTCGACGGCGGCCGGGTCGCACAGCCCGACACCGGCGACGCGGGTGTCGGCAGCGTGCGCGGCCGGGGTGTCGTGCGGGTCGAGCGCCGAGGCGATGCCGCCCTGCGCCCAGCGGGTCGACCCGTCGTCGATGTTCACCTTCGTGACGACGGTGACGCGCAGCCCGGCCTCCCGGGCGTGCAGCGCGGCGGTCAGCCCGGCCACCCCGGACCCGATCACGCACACGTCGGTCTCGTCGGTCCAGCCCGGCGCGCCGGCCGCCAACCGGCGCGGTACCACCACCCGCGTCGCGGGGGCGGCGTCGACGCTCACCGGGCGTCCACTGTGGACACGAGCGCGCCGGACACCGGACCGCCGACGAGGCCGGGTGGTGCCGCGGCCGGGTCCCCGCCCAGCTCGATCACCCGGTTGCGCCCGTCCACGTGCACCACCCGCGGCTCGTACGCCCGGGCCTCGGCGTCGGTCATCGCCGCGTACGACATGACGATGACCAGATCGCCGGGATGGACGAGGTGCGCGGCGGCGCCGTTGATGCCGATCACGCCGGAGCCGGCGGGACCGGCGATCGCGTACGTCTCCAGCCGGGCGCCGTTCGTGATGTCCACGATGGACACCTGCTCGCCGACGAGCACGTCGGCCGCCGCGAGCAGGTCGGCGTCGACCGTCACCGAGCCGACGTAGTGCAGGTCCGCCTGCGTCACCGTGGCCCGGTGGATCTTGGACTTGAGCATCGTGCGGAACATCGGTCTCCTCACGGGGCGACGGCCGGGTCGGCCGCGCGTGTCGTCGATGCCGTCGGGTCGTGTCCGACGGTCACCGCCATGTTGTCGATCAACCGCGTGGCGCCGACCCGGGCGGCCACCAGCAGCCGCGCCGGACCGTACGCCGGGGCCGGCCCCAGGTCGGGGTCGGTGAGGACCAGGTAGTCCAGCTCCACGGCGCCGTCGAGGACCCGGTGCGCCGCGGCGAGCGCCGCGTCCACCCCGTCGGTGGCCGCCCGCGCGCCCGCGAACAACGCCCCGGACAGCGCCAGCGCCCCCGCACGCTCCACAGTGGACAGGTAGACGTTGCGGCTGGACCGGGCCAGCCCGTCCGCCTCCCGGATCGTCGGTACGCCGACGACCTCCACCGGCGCGCCGTCGGTGCGTACGGTCAGGTCGTGGACCATCCGCCGGACCAGGGCGAGCTGCTGGTAGTCCTTCTCCCCGAAGAACGTCCGGTGCGGCCGCGTCAGGTGCAGCAGCTTCACCACGACCGTGAGTACGCCGTCGAAGAAGCCGGGGCGGCTCGCGCCCTCCAGCTCCCGGCCGAGCGGCCCCGGGTCCACCCGCACGGCGGGCAGGCCGCCCGGGTACATCGCCTCGACGTCCGGCGCGAAGACCGCGTCCACGCCGGCCGCCTCGCAGAGGGCGAGGTCGGCGTCGAGCGTGCGCGGGTACCGGTCGAGGTCCTCGTTCGGGCCGAACTGCAACGGGTTCACGAAGATCGTGACGACGACCGCGTCGCACGACGCGCGGGCCGCGGCGATCAGCGCGCGGTGCCCGTCGTGCAGCGCGCCCATCGTCATCACCACACCGACCGCACCGGACAGTCCACTGCGGACGGTGTGCAGCTCGTCCGGGGTACGCGTGACGATCATGAGCTGGCCCGGTCGGGTCGTTCGGCCAGCACACCGAGCAGCGGCTCGGCCCCGGTGGCGGTCAACCGGCCCGCGGCGATCGCCCGGTCCGCGGTACGCCGCGCCAACGCCAGGTACGCCGCGACGGACTCCGGCGCGGCACCGCCGATCGCGTCGAGGTGCCGCTCGACCGTACCGGCGTCGCCGCGGGACACCGGCCCGGTCAGGGCCGCGTCACCGAGCCGCAGCGTGTTGTCCAGCGCCGCCGACAGCAGCGGCGCGATCATCCGCTCCGGGTGGACGACGCCGGCCTGGCGCAGCAGGTAGACCGCCTCGTTGACGAGGGTGACGAGATGGTTCGCGCCGTGCGCGAGCGCCGCGTGGTAGAGCGGACGGTCGGCCTCCTCGACCCACTGCGGCTCGCCACCCATCTCCAGCACCAGCACCTCGGCCGCCGGCCGCAGCTCCGCCGGCGACGTCACACCGAACGACACGCCCGCCAGCCGGTCCACGTCCTCCGGCCGGCCGGTGAACGTCATCGCCGGGTGCAGCGCCATCGGCAGCCCGCCGCGCCGCAGCGCCGGCGCCAGCACGTCCGTCCCGTACCCACCGCTCGGGTGCACGACGATCTGCCCCGGCCGGATCGCGCCCGTCGTGGCCAGCCCCTCGACCAGCCCGCCGAGTACGTCGTCCGGCACGCCCAGCAGCAGCAGGTCGGCCCGCGCCGCCACGTCGTCCGCCGGCAGCAGCGGTACCCCCGGTAGCAGGCGCTCCGCGCGCTCCCGGGACGCGGCCGACACGCCCGTCGCGCCGACGACCGAATGGCCGGACCGGCGCAACGCGGCGGCCAGCACCGAACCCACCCGCCCGACACCGATCACGCCGACCGCCAGCCGGCCCGGGCGGTCCTCCGGCCGGCTCACCGCCGACCCCCACCGCCGCGCGGTCGCCGGCTCACACCGGCGCGCGGTTGCCGGCTCCGGCCGGCGCGCACAGTCACATCCATCACGATCCAGTCCTCGACACGGGTACCGGTCAACGCAAGTATTGCCCGCCGTGCCGCGGCACCGACACCGCTTGTGGCCTCGTTCACGAGGCGTTTCGACCCCACCCGTACGCCCTGGGCGGATCCGCCCCGGCTGTCAGCCCGCCGTCCAGGGCCGGAGCTTGTCGGGGTTGAGCACCGCCCAGATACGCCAGATCCGGCCGTCCTCGATGTCGAACGCGTACACCGAGACGGTGACGCCGGCCAGCTCGGCCACCAGGCCGGGCTGACCGTTGACCGTACGTTCCCGCAGGTCCAGCCGACCCGGATCGATCCGGTCGGCGAAGAAGCGCGCGATCCGCTCGGCGCCCTCGACCGGGTGCGCCGTCGCCGTGACGAGCCCGCCGCCGTCGCCGACGGCCGTGGCGGCCGGGTCGAGCAGGCCGACGAGGGCCCGGATGTCCCGGGCCTCCCACGCCTGCTTGAAGTCCCGGACGATGCGCGCCTGCTGCGCCGTCGGCGTGGCCGGCGCCCGCGCCGCGCGGATGCGGCGGCGCGCCGAGGTGGCCAGCTGCCGGCACGCCGCCGGCGTACGGCCGACGATGTCGGCGATCTCCGCGAACGGGTAGCTGAACACGTCGTGGAGGATGAACGCGACGCGCTCGGCCGGGGTCATCGACTCCAGTACGACGAGGAACGCCATGTTGACCGACTCGTCCAGGGTGATGCGGTCGGCCGGGTCGGCCGACGGCCCGCCGCGCCACCCGGCCCGCTCCGGCAGCGGCTCCGGGATCCACTCACCCACGTACCGCTCGCGCCGGGCCCGCGCCGAGCCGAGCAGGTCCAGGCAGATGCGGCTCGCCACCCTCGTCAGCCAGGCGCCCGGGTTCGCGACGGCCTCGTGCTGCTCCCGCGACATCGCGTACCAACGGGCGTACGTCTCCTGCACGACGTCCTCGGCCTCGGCCAGCGAGCCGAGCATCCGGTACCCGAGGTTGATGAGCTGACGCCGCTCGCTCATGATCTCGCGCAGGTCCGGATCTCCTCGGCCGTCGTCCGGCCCGGACTGGGTGCCCATCGCGTCGCTCCCTGCTCGGTGCCGCTGTCCCCCCTCCGACGAGACACCGGCCCGAACTGTGAGGTCAGCGCGCCGCCTCACATCCGGCGGGCCTCCGTCGTCGGACCACCGTAACGGGAACCACCGCCCGGCGGGACGGGCCGGCCCCCACCGGAAACCCTCGAACGGAGCACGCAGATGAGCAGCGAAATCAGGGCACTCGTGGACAGCTGCACCGACGCCCAGCGGTCGAAGGACATCGACCGGCTCATGTCGTTCTACTCGCCCGACATCGTCTACTACGACGTCGTACCGCCGCTCCGGTTCACCGGCACCGACGAGGTACGCCGCAACTTCGTGCGGTGGTTCGACGAGTACGACGGGCCGATCGGCCTGGACACGCACGACCTGAACATCGTGGCGAACGGCGCCGTCGCGTACGCGAACATGCTGCACCTGGACTCGGGCGTACGGAAGAACGGTCTCCGGACGTCGATCTGGGTACGCGAGACCCTCTGCCTGCGGCGGTCGGACGACGGCTGGCGGATCACGCACGAGCACATCTCGATCCCGGTCGACCCGTCGACCCTTCAGGTCTGGTTCCCCACGGACAAGGACCAGCCGGCCTGAGCGGCGGTCAGCGGCCGGGTCGCACCAGGCCCGTCTCGTACGCGAGGACGACGGCCTGGACCCGGTCGCGCAGCGCCAGCTTCGTCAGGATGCGGCCGACGTGGGTCTTGACGGTGGCCTCGGCGACGACGAGGCGGGCCGCAACCTCGGCGTTCGACAGGCCCTCGGCGACCAGGAGCAGCACCTCACGCTCGCGTTCGGTGAGCGTGTCGAGCCGGGTGTCGGGGGTGGCCGGGCCGGACAGCTGACCGGCGAACCGGTCCAGCAGCCGCCGGGTGACCCGCGGCGCGACGACCGAGTCGCCGGAGGCGACGACGCGGATCGCGGTCAGCATCTCCTCCGGCGGTACGTTCTTCAGCAGGAACCCGCTGGCACCCGCGTTGAGCGCGGCGAACGCGTCCTCGTCGGTGTCGAACGTGGTGAGCACCAGCACCCGCGGCGCGTCGGGGCCGGTCGCGACCAGCCGGCGGGTCGCCTCCACCCCGTCCATCAGCGGCATCCGGATGTCCATCACGACCACGTCGGCCCGGGTACGCGACAGGACGGCCAGGGCCTCCGCCCCGTCACCGGCCTCGCCGACCACGTCCAGGTCCGGCTGCGAACCGAGCACCATCCGGAAGCCGGCCCGGACCAGCTCCTGGTCGTCCACCAGCACCACCCGGATCGTCACGCGTCCCCCTCGCTCGTCGCGTCGACCGTATCGGCCGCGTGGTCCAGCCGGGGCAGCGGGATCGTCGCCGCCACCCGCCATCCCGCCCGTCCGCCGGCCACCGTCGGGCCGGCGGCGAAGTCGCCACCGAACACGGCGACCCGCTCCCGGACGCCGAGCAGGCCGTGCCCGCCGGGCAGCGGCTCGCCGGCGATCCGGGCGCGGCCCGCACCGTCGTCGACGACCTCCAGCGCCACCACGTCCGCCCCGTACGACGCGGTGACCGTCGCCGCGGTACCCCGGCCGGCGTGCTTCAGCACGTTCGTCAGCGCTTCCTGCACGATGCGGTACCCGGCCAGCTCGACGCTGCCGGGCAGGTCCCGCACCGCGCCGGTACGCACGACCGTCACGTCGATGCCGGACGCGGCGAACCTGTCGCGTAGCTCGTCGAGCAGCCCGATCCCGACGCGTCGCCGCCTCGCCGCCCCGTCCCCCGCGTCGGCCACTGCCCCGCCCACGACGAGATCACCGGCGGCGGATCCGCTCACCGCGAGATCCTCGGCGGTGGAACCGGTCGCGGCGAGATCCGGGGTCGGCGCGTCGATGGCGGTGGGCGCGCGGAGGACGGCGACGAGGCGGCGCATGTCGTCGAGCGCCTCCCGCCCGGTCCGCGCCACCGTACGGACCGCGCCGCGGGCCGCCTCCGGATCGTCGTCGAGGGCGTACGAGGCGCCGTCGGCCTGCACGATCATCACGGCCAGGCTGTGCGCGACGACGTCGTGCAGCTCGCGGGCGATCCGACCGCGTTCCTCGGCGACGGCGAGCCGGGCGCGCTGGTCTCGTTCCCGCTCGGCGGTGACGGCGCGCGCCTCCAGGCTCCGCACGTACAGCCGGCGGGTCCGCATGACGAGGCCGACGAGCCAGAACGGCGCGGCCATCACCGCGAGCGACACGCCGCGCTGCACGGAGGTACCTATCACGTCGGTGCCGGCCGCCCCGTAGAGCAGGCAGCCCGCGGCGACGGCGCCGGCCGCGACCCACGCCCACAGCATCCGGTCGGCGTACTTGACCACGGTGTACATGGCGAGCAGCACCGCCGCGTCGTACGGCCAGACGCGGTGCACGACGAGCACCTGCACCAGGCCGATCACGCAGACGACCGCGAACACCGGCACCGGGAAGCGCCGCCGCACCGCCAACGGCACGACCATGGCGAAGCCGATCACCGCGGCGACCGGATGCCCGGAGAACAGGACCAACAGCGCGAACAGGGCGATCAGCCCCACCGCGCACAGGTCGAACACCACCGACCGCAGCGGCAGCGCGAACAGTCGACGGATCGCAGCCACCATGCCTGTCACCGTACGTGGCAGGGTGTGGTCATGCTCCGCTGGCGCGAGGCGATGCACGCCGCCCTGTACGGCCCCGACGGCTTCTTCGTGACCGGCCGGCCCGCCGGCCACTTCCGGACCAGCGCGCAGACCGTACCGATGGCGCGGGCGGTGCTGCGACTGCTGGCCCGGCTCGACACCGCCCTCGGTACGCCCGACCGGCTCGACGTGGTCGACGTCGGCGCCGGCGGCGGCGAACTGCTCACCGCGCTCGCCGCCGGTGCGCCCACCGACCTGGCCCGGCGACTCCGGCTGGTCGGCGTCGACCTCGCGCCGCGCCCGCGCCTCCTGCCGACCGCCGTCGACTGGCGCCCCCGCGTACCCGAGGGGACGACCGGGCTGCTGCTGGCCACCGAGTGGCTGGACAACGTGCCGGTGGACGTGGCCGAGCGGGACGCCGACGGCACGGTACGGCAGGTGCTGGTCGACCCGGCCACCGGAGACGAGGCCCCCGGGCCGCCGGTCGACGGGCGCGACGCGGAGTGGCTGCGGGACTGGTGGCCGCTGACCGGACCGGGTACGCGGGCCGAGATCGGCTGGCCCCGCGACGACGCGTGGGCCGCGGCCGTCGGCGCGCTGGACCACGGGCTCGCCCTCGCCGTCGACTACGGCCATCGGCGCGACGCCCGCCCGCCGCTCGGCACCCTCACCGGATACCGGCAGGGCCGGCAGGTCCGCCCGGTACCCGACGGCACGACGGACGTGACCGCCCACGTCGCCTGGGACCCCCTGGTACGCCCGGACACCGTGCTGCGGTCCCAGCGCGACGCGCTGCGCTCGCTCGGCGTGTCCGCGACGCGCCCGCCGCTGTCCGCGGCGACCACCGACCCGACCGGGTACCTGCGGGACCTGGCGGCAGCCACGCACGCGGCGGAGCTGACCGACCCGGCCGGTCTCGGCGCGCACATCTGGCTCTACCAGCCGGTCGGTGTCGACCTGCCGTGGTGACCGCGGATCACTCGGTACGCAGCTTCGCGGCCATCGCGGCCGAGTCGTGGTCGGCCGACACGCCCTCGATGAGCAGGATGTCGCCGGGGATGTGGTCGGCGCGCATCCGCAGGATCCGCTGGTACGCCGGCGAGTCGTACCACTCCCGGGCGTGCCGCGGGGTGGGGAAGCCGATCAGGACGATGGCGCCCGACCAGGTGCCCTCCCGCACGTCGATCGGGCCGCCGTGGATCAGGAACCGCCCGCCGTACGGGTCGAGCGTGTCCTGGATCCGCTCCAGGTACGTCAGGACCTCCGGGTGCGGCGGCCCGCCCGGCGTCTCCAGCCGACCCATCGCGTACCCGGTCATCTGCTGCGTGCTCATCGGCTGCTCCCAACCCTCGTGCGGTGACGACCACAACCCTCGTCGATGCGGGTAGCGGCGTCGATGACCTCCGAGGTCATGGCAGCCGCGATGACCCCTCGCCTACGGTGACCGCATGACGGTGATCGACAAACCACATCCGGTGGGCACGCTGCTGCGCGAGTGGCGCCAGCGGCGGCGGCTGAGCCAACTCGAACTGTCCCTGGAGGCCGACGTGTCCACCCGGCACCTGAGCTACGTCGAGACCGGGCGGTCCCGGCCCACCAGCCAGATGATCCTCAAGCTCGCCGAACGGCTGGAGGTACCGCTCCGGGAGCGGAACGCGCTGCTCCTCGCCGGCGGGTACGCCCCGGCGTACCCGGAGCACGACCTGGCCTCGCCGGACCTCGCCGCCGTGTGCGAGGCGCTGCGGCAGGTGCTGGCCGGGCACGAGCCGTACCCGGCGGTCGTGATCGACCGGTCCTGGACGCTGGTCGACGCCAACCCGGCGATCGGTATCTTCACCGAGGTCGCCGCCGCGCACCTGCTCGAACCGCCGGCCAACGTGCTGCGGCTCGCGCTGCACCCCGACGGCCTGGCCCCGCACGTGCGCAACCTCGGCCAGTGGCGGGCGCACCTGCTGAGCCGGCTGCGGCACCAGGCGGAGGCCACCTCCGACATCGCTCTGGCCGAGCTGTACCGGGAACTCGCCGACTACCCGTGCGACGACCCCGAGCCGGTGACCGACCGGCCCGGCCCGAGCAGCGTCGTCGTACCGCTGCGCTACGACTACCGGGGCACCGAGTTGTCCTTCTTCTCCACCACCGCCGTGTTCGGCACGCCGATGGACGTCACCGTCTCGGAGCTCGCCATCGAGTCGTTCTACCCGGCCGACCGGGCCACCTCCGACGCGCTGCGCGAGCGCGCCGGCTGACCCGTACCGAACCGGCGGGTGGGAGGATGCAGGCATGGAGTCCTCCCGTGAGCTGGTCGTGGGCATGGGGTCCGGGGCCGACCAGGTCATCGACCTCGACCAGCTCGGCGACCCCGAGCTGGCCACCGCGGACATGGTGCTCAACATCGGGCCGCAGCACCCGTCGACGCACGGCGTACTGCGGCTGCGGCTGACGCTCGACGGCGAGCGGGTCAAGGCCGCCGAGCCGATCATCGGGTACATGCACCGCGGTGCCGAGAAGCTGTTCGAGGTGCGCGACTACCGGCAGATCATCGTGCTCGCCAACCGGCACGACTGGCTGTCGGCGTTCAGCAACGAGCTCGGCGTGGTGATGGCGGTCGAGCGGCTCATGGGCATGGCCGTACCCGACCGGGCGGTGTGGCTGCGCACCCTGCTCGCCGAGCTGAACCGGGTGCTCAACCACCTGATGTTCCTCGGCTCGTACCCGCTGGAGATCGGCGCGATCACCCCGATGTTCTACGCGTTCCGGGAACGCGAGGCGTTGCAGACGGTGATGGAGGAGGTCGCCGGCGGCCGCATGCACTTCATGTTCAACCGGGTCGGCGGCCTCAAGGAGGAGGTCCCGGCCGGCTGGACGACCCGCTGCCGCCAGGCCATCGGCGAGGTACGCCGGCGGCTGCCCGACCTCGACAACATCATCCTGCGCAACGAGATCTTCCTCGCCCGTACCGTCGGCGTCGGTGTGCTGACCGCCGAACAGGCCGCCGCGTACGGGGTGTCCGGGCCCGTCGCGCGCGCCTCCGGGCTCGACTTCGACCTCCGCCGCGACGAGCCCTACCTGGCGTACGACCGGCTCGACGTGCCCGTCGTCACCCGCACCGCCGGCGACTGCCACGCCCGGTTCGAGTGCCTGCTCGCACAGGTACACGTGTCGCTCGACCTCGCCGAACAGTGCCTGTCCGAAGTGGACAGAACCACCGGGCCGGTCAACGTACGCCTGCCGAAGGTCGTCAAGGCGCCCGAGGGCCACACGTACGCCTGGACGGAGAACCCGCTCGGCATCAACGGCTACTACCTGGTCTCCCGCGGCGAGAAGACCCCGTGGCGGCTCAAGCTGCGCACCGCCTCGTACGCGAACATCCAGGCGCTCTGCACGCTGCTGCCCGGCTGCCTCGTCCCCGACCTGATCGCCATCCTCGGCTCGATGTTCTTCGTGGTCGGCGACATCGACAAGTGAGGGGCCGGAGGTGCCGCTGAACCCCGTCCGGGCCTCTCAGTCCTCGGCCCGGTGCCGGTGCCTGGCCCGCCGCGGCTCCGCCGGCTTTGTTCCACCGCGCAGGTCGGCCCACGGGTCGAGTCGGGACACGCTGTCCCGCAACGGATCCACCGGCGGCGGCGCGCTCGCGCCGTCCCGCACCGGGTCGATGCCACGACCGCCCATGCTGTCGCGTACCGGATCGATCCCCCGGCCACCCACGCTGTCCCGGACGGGGTCCGGCCCGCGGCCGTCCCGGACCGGGTCGATGCCACGGCCACCCATGCTGTCCCGGATCGGGTCGATGCCACGGCCACCCATGCTGTCCCGGACCGGGTCGATGCCGCGGGGCAGGCTGTCGCGGATCGCGTCGAGGCCGCGGGGCATGCTGTCGCGGAGCGGGTCGATGGGGCGCGGGGTCGGCACACCGCCGCGGCGCGGCACGGCGCGGCGCTCGTCCGGGGCGGTACGCGCGGCGACGGGCTCCGGCCGGGCGAGCTGACCGGTCAGCCGGTCCACCTGCTCCTGCAACGCGGCCAGCTCCGCGTGCGTACCGTGGCTGGCGCGCTGCAGCGCGGTGGTCATCGCCGAGCCCAGCTCGGTCCGCAGCGACTCGACCTCGGCCAGCAGGTTTCCCTGGAGTTCGAGGCGGGTGCCCTCGCTGTCGCGACGGAGCACCACGGACAGGCCGATGAGGACCGTGCCGAGCAGCGCCAGCAGCGCGGCGCCACGCAACGGGCCACCGCCGTGCGCGAACCAGATCCCGGCGCCGGCGATCGGGGTGAGCATGACGCCGACCCAGAACAGTACGGTGGGTAGCCGACCGCCGCGGGGCCGACGTCCCTGCTTGGCCGGTTCGGTACTGGCGGTCATGTCCACCGAGGCTACCGATCCGGGCTCCCATCAGGAAAGTCCGGGCGGCCGGACATTCGGCGTAGCGGACCGAATATCCGGCCACATCCGGCTATGCCGATGATCACCATGTCACCGGGCAGCTACCGGACGCTGTCGTCACACGATGAGTACATCGACCGGCGACGATGCGTCGATCAGTACCCCGACGGGCGCCACGAGACGCCGCCGCCGGGCACGGTCGGACCGTATGGTGGCGCCGAGGTCTGGCCCTGGCGAGGCGGACCCTGCCGGCGGGCTGCCCGCACGTCGCGCAGGCGACGGCGTCGGGGCCAGGGGACTGCCGCATCGCGCGCAGTTCATGCCGCGTCCAGTGCATGGGGGGACCGCGTTGCGGTCTTGGATGCCCGGCGCCACTCCCCGTCCCGGAACACGGACCGACCACTGTGGACGGACAGCAACACACAAGGACGCCGGCGAGGTACGGAACGTACCCCGCCGGCGTCGTGGCGAACGGTCCGATCAGGCCGGCTTGAGGCGGCCGTCCATCAGCATCATCACGGCGAAGTTGTCGGCGTACGGGGCGTTCTGCAGGATCGGGTCGCTGTCCGGCGGCCACTTCGCGACGCGTACGCCCTCAAGCGCGGGGTTGTTGCCGTAGCGCTCGAACAACGGGAGGATCGGCAGCAGTTCGTTGAAGGCGATGGCGGCGCGGGTGACGTTCGCCTTCTGCTTCTCCTCGTCGAGCCCCTCGGCCGAGTCGAGCACGATCTTCTTCAGGTCGATCGTGCCGAACGCGTCGGTCTTCTGCTTCAACTCGAAGCCGATGCCGCGCCCGCCGTTGTTCGACGCGACAGGGATGTTGTGCGTGAACAGCGCCTGCTTGAAGGCGAAGTGCGGGTGCGGCGCGGTCGACGCCCCCCACGTCTGGATCGCCATGTCGAAGTCGCCCTTGTCCACGTCGATCGGGTGTTCGACGTGCGTCACCCCGCGCGGCGTCAGCTTGAAGCCGAACTCGTTGAGCTGGTCGGCGACGTTCTGCCCGGAGGCCGAGTAGTCGGCGAACTCGGCCGGGAAGCTGATCTCGTACGAGGCGGGCTTGCCCTGCGGCGTCGTCCACTTGCCGCCGGACTTCTTCCAGCCGGCGGCCTTCAGCATCGACTCGGCCTTCGCCTTGTCCAGGTCGTACGTGTTGAGCTTGCCGGTGTCGGTGACCCACACCGGCACGAGGTTGTCCGACATCCCGGTCATGTACTTGACGCCGATGCCCGACTTCCCGAGCGTCACCGTGCCGTTCGTCTTCCGGTCGATCGCGTACGCCAGCGCCTGCCGCGCCCGCTTGTCCCGGAACTCCGGGTGCTTGTCGAGGTTGATGTACAGCGCCGAGCCGGCGTACGTCGGGGGCCGGAGGATCCGGTATCCCTTCTTCTGGAACGCCTTCTCGCTCGCGACCGGGAAGCCGTGCGTCGCGTAGTCCACGTTCTTCGCGGCGACGACCGGCGTCACGTCCGGCACCTCACCGTTGAACAGCACGATCTTGTCGAACGGCGCCTTGTCCGCGGCGTACCCCGTCTTGTTCTTGACGAGGGTGAGCTGCGAGTTGGTGATGCTGTTGTAGTCGAAGTTGTACGGGCCGCAGACGACGACCTTCTTCGGCCGGAACTTCTGGAAGTCGTCGTTGAGCTTCTTGCCCTCCGGGCTGTCCATGTCCTTGCCGGCGGCGACGATGTCCTGCGCCCGCTTGGCGTAGTCGCCGTACACCGCGTCGGAGTAGATCGGGTAGCGCAGCATGTAACGTTCCACCACAGTGGACAGTTCCTTCATGTGCACCGTGACGGTCAGCTCGTCGGTCGCCTCGACCTTGTCCAGGTAGTCCCACAGGATGTCCCGCATGATGTACGCGAGCCAGCGCGACGTGACGAGATCCTTTGCGGTGACGGACTTCCCGTCGCTCCACTTGAGACCCGACTTCAACTTCAGCTTGTACGTCTTGGCCGCCTCGTCGAAGCCCCAGCTGCCGTCCTCGGCGAGCAGCGCGACGTACTTGCGCTCCTTCCACAGGTACATCGCGGGCGGCGGGACGAGCAGGTCCATGTAGATGCCGTAGTTGCCGAGAATCGCGTCCGGCAACGGGTTCACGAGGTTGAAGTGGCCCTTCGGCTCCGCCTCGTACGGCCAGGCGCCGTGGAACTCGCCCTTGCCCTTCGCCTTCTCGCTCGGGCTGCACGCGGTACCGGTGCCGACGAGCGCGGCGCCGGCCGCGCCGATGCCGAAGATCTGCAGGACGCGCCGGCGGGACAGTTCGATCTGGTGCGGGGATGGCGTCGAAGCCATGGGAATCCTCCGGATCCGTACGGGAACGGGGTCAACGACCAGGGATGCGCGACAGCACGATGACGAGTGCGGTGAACACGACACCGGCGCCGAACATGAAGACGGAGATGACGAACTGCGGCGTACCGCGGTGGGTGAGCAGCGCGAGCGCGCCGCCGGCGAGGCTGATCAGCACGGCCCAGCGGAACGCCATGCGCAGCAGTTGCGGCGCGAACATCAGGCGGTACCGTCCTGTTCCGCCAGCACGGTGACCGGCGGCTCGGCGCGCTCCTGCCGGAGTACCGGCGGGCACGCCACCTGGTGGTCCGCGGTGACCGCGTCGAGCGTCGGCACGGTCACGTCGCACTCGCCCGCCACCCAGCTCGGGCAGCGGGGATGGAACGTGCAGCCGGTCGGCAGGCGCAGCAGGCTGGGTGTGTCCATCGAGCGCAGCAGCGATCCCGCGGATCGCTTGCGCGCGTTGAGTTCCGGGTCGGGCTCGGGGATCGCGGCGAGCAGCGCCCGGGTGTACGGGTGCCGCGGCGAGGAGATCACCCCGCGCGTCGGCCCGTGCTCCACGATCCGCCCCAGGTACATCACGGCGATGTCGCCGTCCCGACCGAAGTACTTGGCCAGCGCGAGATCGTGGGTGATGAACAGGAAGCCGACGCCGAGGTCGGCGGACAGCCGGGTCAGCATGGCCAGCAGGCTGATCCGGATCGACACGTCGAGCATCGACGTCGACTCGTCCGCGATGATCAGCTTCGGCCCGAGGGTCAGCGCCCGCGCCACCGCGACCCGCTGGCGCTGCCCGCCGGACAGCTGGTGCGGGTACTTGGTGAGGAACGTGTCCGCCGGGGTGAGGTCGACGCGTTCCAGCAGCTCCGCGGCCTTCTGCCAGGCCTCGTCGCGGTTCGCGACCAGCTTGTGCCGGCGCATCGGTCCGGCCAGGGTGGCGAAGACGGTGCGGATCGGGTTCAGCGACGCGTACGGATCCTGGTGCACGTACTGCACGGAGCGGCGGAACTCGCGGAACGCACCGCGGTCGCCACCCCACACGTCCTGGCCGCCGAAGCGCACCGTACCGGAGGTCGGGCGGTCCAGGCCGGCGGCGATCCGCGCGGTGGTCGTCTTCCCCGAACCGCTCTCCCCGACCAGGCACAGCACCTTGCCGGCGGTTAGGTCCAGCGACACGTCGCGTACCGCGGGGATCTCGCCGCGCCGGCTGCCGAAGATCTGCGACACCGATTCCAGTGACATCAACGGATCAGACGCCATCGGTGATCACCTCCCGGGCGAACTCGACCCGATCCGAGTAGTGGCAGGCACTCTCGTGCCGCGTCCCGACCCGAGCCAGTTCCGGATCCGCCTGTACGCAGACCTCGGCGGGACCGTCGTCCCCGATCTCGGCCGACAGTCCACATCGGACACTGAACGGGCAGCCGGGCGGCAGTGCGGCCAGGCTCGGCGGTCCACCCGGGATCGAGCTGATCTCGGTCGCGTCGCCGACGACCGGCGGCACCGCCCGGATCAGCCCCGCCGTGTACGGATGCCGCGGCCCGGCGAAGACGTCCCGCGCGTCGCCCAGCTCCACGATGCGTCCGGCGTACATGGTGGCGACGCGGTCGGCCAGCTCGGCGGCGAGCGCCAGGTCGTGCGTCACGAACACCATCGCGAAGCCCAGCTCCCGCCGCAGCTCCTGCAGTACGTCCACAATGGAGCGTTGGGTCAGGATGTCCAGCGCGGTCGTCGGCTCGTCGAGCACGAGCACCCGCGGCGACAGCAGCAGCGCCATCGCGATCAGCACCCGCTGGCGCATCCCGCCGGACAGCTCGTGCGGGTAGCTCGGCATGACCCGGCGCGGCTCCAGCCGTACCATGTCCAGCACCTCGTGGCAGCGCCGGCGGGCGTCCGACGCGGACATCGAGCGGTGCGCGCGGATCGTGTCGTACATCTGATCCTGGACGCGCAGCACCGGGTTGAGCGCGTTCATCGCGCCCTGGAACACCATCGCCGCCTCGTGCCAGCGGAACCGGCGCAGCTCCTCCTTGCGCATCGCCAGCAGGTCCACCGTCGACCCGTCGGCGCGCCGGTACCGGACCTCGCCGTGCGGCGTACTTCCCAGGCGGGGCAACAGTCTCAGCAGTGCCAGGCCGAGGGTCGTCTTGCCGCAGCCGCTCTCGCCGACCAGCGCCAGGCTCTCGCCCTCGTACAGGTCGAAGCTCGCCCCGCGTACGGCGCGCACCGGCCCGGCCGCTGTCCGGTACTCCACCACCAGGTCCCGCACCGCGAGCACAGGTTCATCGGTCATCGCTGGTCATCCGCCCTCCGGTGCTCGTACGCCCGGGTCGACGTCCGTCTCCGCTCATGCTCAGTCCTGCCGGAGCCGCGGGTTGAGCAGTTCCTCCAGCGAGCGCGTCATCATGACCAGGCCCAGCTGCAGCAGGCTGATCGCGATCACCGGGGAGAGGATGTAGAACACGCTGTCGGAGTCGAAGATGGCGCCACGAGTCCACGCCTCGTTCAGCATGATTCCCCAGTTGTGGCCCGCGAGCGGGGCCAGGCCGAGGAAGTAGAGGCCGACGAGGGCGTAGATCGCGTTCGTCATGCCGATCATGAAGTTCATGACGATGAAGCTCGCCATGTTCGGCAGGATCTCCACCGACAGGATCCGCGTCGTACCAAGGTCGAGCAGCTGCGCGGCCTCCACGTACTCCCGCTCGCGCAGCGACAGCACCTGCGCCCGCACCGCGCGCAGCAGCGTCGGCCAGCTCAGGATGCCGATCAGCCCGGCCAGCAGCAGCGTGTTGTCCAGGTGGTACAGCGAGGACAGCACCGCGAGGAGCGCGATCTGCGGCACGGTCAGCACGATGTCGGTCGCGGCGACCACGATCGTGTCGACCACCCCGCCGAGGTACGCGGCGAGCGAGCCGAAGACGATCGCGATCAGCGTGGACAGCACCGCCGCCGCGAACCCGACCACGATGACCGTACGGCCGCCGTTGATGACCTGGACCAGGACGTCCCGGCCGGACGAGTCGGTGCCGAGCCAGTGGCTGCCGCTCGGCGGCAGGTAGACCGAGTTCGTGTCGGTCGGCAGCGTGTCCGGCGTGAACAGCGGTCCCACCAACGACACCAGCACGATCAGCGCCACCAGAACGAAGCCGATCGTGCCGGACCGGCTGCGGGTCAGGGACCGCAGCAGGTTCCGCGTCGGGCGTACCGGTCGGCGCGCGGCGGCGGGCGACTCCAGCGTGCTCGTACCGACGGTCGCGGTCACCGCTCACCACCACCGATCCGGATCCGCGGGTCGAGCCGGCCGTACAGCAGGTCGGCGACCAGGTTGGCGAGGACGACGGCGATCGTGATGACGAGGAAGATGCCCTGCATCAGTGGGTAGTCGCGGTCGTTGACCGCGCGGAACAGCAGGTATCCGATGCCCTGGTACTGGAAGACCTGCTCGATCAGGATCGAGCCGCCGACGACGAACCCGGCCGCGATGGCGAGCTGCGAGAACAGCGGCAGCACCGCGTTGCGCCCGACGTACGCGGTGGCGATGCGCCGGTCCCGCAGGCCGCGCGCCTTCGCGACGGTCACGTAGTCCTCGCCGAGAGTCTCCACTGTGGACGACTTCATCACGAGCATCCACGAGCCGATCGTCGTCAGCACGTACGTCGTGATGGGCAGGCCCGCGTGGTACATGGCGTCGGAGAAGAAGTCCAGGCTGAACTCCGGTGTGACACCGGGCGAGTACGCCCCGCGCATCTGGCTCACGTCGAACAGGTTGAGCTGGATACCGAGGAACACCACGATCATGATCGCGAGCAGGTAGTTCGGGATCGAGTGCAGCAGCGAACCGATCACCGACAGCACGTGGTCGATGACCCCGTTCCGCCGGTACGCCATCGCCATGCCGAGCAGGATCCCCAGGCAGAAGCTGATGATCAGCGCCAGCCCGACGCTGAACAGCGTCCACGGCAGGTACGCCACGAGAATGCTGCCGACCGTCGTACCCGGTGACCCGATCGAGTTGCCGAGGTCGCCGTGCAGCAACCCACCGAGATAGTGGAAGTACTGCAGGATCAACGGTTCACCCGGGTCGAACGAGTAGAGCGCCTGCGCCATGTTCGCGGCCTGGTCGTACGAGATGCCGCTGCGCTGCATCTGCGTGTTGATGTAGACCTCGACCGGGTTCCCCGGCAGCAGCCGCACCAGGAAGAACGTGAACGTCGCGACCAGGTAGATGGTCAGGACCGCCTTCAGGATCCGGCGGAACGCGTAGCTGCGCCAGACCGTGCCCACCACCCTGAGCACGACGGGCCGGGTCGGGGCCGTTGGCGCGGCCGCCTCTGCCTGTCTTACCGACACCCCTGCATACCCCCCACGGCATTGCTGACCGCAGCCGGGATTCCTTACCGTGCAAGGGATCCGACGGCGTCTAACACTGCGCGAGAAGCGGATGGCTCCGCATCTGCGTGGTCACCCGGACGATCTGGCCCGGCCCGGCCGTGAGGTCCATCGTGCGGAGGACACTACACGCGAGGCGGCGTCACGCAATGCCCGCGAAGGGACTTTTTTCCGGGGCTTGACCAGTGGCGACGCGTGTCGGATGATCCGGGGCTGGGGTTCCGCCGCGACGCGGCGGACCGAAACCCGGGGTGCGGGTACGACGAAGGCGGGCCGGTGTGTCACCGACCCGCCTTCGTCGTGACAGTCGGCTACCCGGCTAGTGCGGCGTCCGACGTGAAGACCAGGCTCAGCGAGACCTTGCCGGTCTTCAGCCCGCTCTTCGACTGCGCGCCGCCCGCGTCGAGCTGCGTGAACTTCCCGAACTTGATCCCGTACGTCTTCTCCAGCCCCTGCTGGCAGAAGGACCGCTGCGGGCACTCCGGCGGGCCGCCCAGGATCGACGCCTTCCCGCTGCACTTCGACGCGAACTCCGACAGCGTCGTCACCTTGTACTTGTCGGAGAACGCGGTCGTCACACCGAACGCGTTCTGGTCCGCCGCCGCCGACGGCTTGCCGAACTTCAGCCCGTACTTGGCGCCGAGCTCGGTCAGCGCCGCCATCGTCTTGTCGATGTCCGGCGTCGCCTTCGGCGTCGCGTCCTTGCCGTTGGCCTTCTGGTTCAGGAACTCGGTCAGCGTCGCCGCGTACTCCGGGACGACCTGGATCTCGCCCTTCTCCAGCCCCGGCTCGTACAGCTCACGGTTGCCGATCGTCCGCACGGTCACCTTGTACCCGGCGGCCTCCAGCACCGTCTTGTACAGGTAGCCGATGGTCTGGCTCTCCGAGAAGTTGGCCGCGCCGACCGTGATCGACCCCGACCCCTTCTGTACGCCGGCGGTCAGGTTGTTGTCCTTGGCGAAGCCGGCCGCCACCTTCGCCGGCGCCACCCGGTCGATGTCGGCCTGCTTGTTCAACTCGACCAGCTTCGGCGTGTCCAACGCCGCCGAGACCTTGTCCAGGTTCGCCAGCAGCACCGGGGTCGCGACCTTCGCGTTGACCGCCGGAACGATGTTGTCAGAGTTCTGCAGGTGCTTGTCGTCCTTCAGGACCACCAGCTTGTCCCCGGCGACGGGGGCGCAGCCGGCGCCCGAGACGTTCGTGTCCTTCTTGGTGCCGGAGGATCCGGCCTGCCCACAGCCGGCGACGAGGACCGCCGCCGACATGCCGGCAAGTATCCCGAGTACCACCCGGGCCGGGGTCACGCGCCTGCGATCCGCCGATGCGGCGGGTCGAGACCCCGAATCTCGCGTTGCCATTACTGCCCGCCTTCCGTGTCCCGGCTCGACCCCCCTGGCCGGCCGCGTGTCCGACGAGCGGTCGGCCGCGGGCGCGCGCGGGCCACGCTGGGCGGCCCGCGGCCTGCCCGCCCGGGGTCATGTCACCCCGGGTGCCTTCCGCGCCCGACCAGCCAACCTCGCCACCGGTGCCGCCGCAACCTGAATGGCGTTCTCTATCCCTATCGTTACGGTCAACTTGATCACGCGGCGAGTTATGTCACCCGATGCGCTCTCCGTACGTCATCGCGCCGGTGCGAGGCGTGCCCGCCGGCGGCGCGGCCGGCGCAGCGGACGCGGCGTCACGGCCCGCTCGGCGAGCACCATCAGACCCTCGATGATCAGGCACAACACCACCACGAGGAGGCCGCCGGCGAGGACCTGGCCGCCGCCGGAGGCGATGCCCAGGCCGAAGCCCTGGCTGATGATCGCGCCCAGCCCCGGCCCGCCGACCAGCGCCGCCAGCGTCGCCGTCGCCACCACCTGCACCGCCGCCGTCCGGAACCCGCTCGCCAGGTACGGCACCGCCAGCGGCAGCTCCACCCGCCACAGCACCTGCCACCCCGACAGCCCCATCCCGTACGCCGCGTCGCGCGCGCTCGGATCCACCTCGCGCAGGCCGAGTACGGCGTTGGCGAGCAGCGGCGGGATCGCGAAGATCGCCAGCGCCACCACCGCCGACCACGGCCCGAAGCCGAGGAACGTGAGCGGGAAGATCGACAGCAGCGCGAGCGTCGGGATGGCCCGGGTCAGGTTCGACACGGTCGTGGTCAGCGCGCCGCCGCGGCCCTTGTGCCCCAGCCACACCCCGATCGGCCACGCCACCGCGCAGCCGATCGCCACCGCCGCGGCCGAGATCCACAGGTGCTGCCACAGAAGCGTCAGGATGCCGTCCGAGTTGGTCCAGTTGAGCGGGTCGTTCAGCCAGACCCACGCCTGCTGCACGATGCTCATGCCGCCTCCGCGGAAAAGAATGCGTCGCCGGTGCTCATGCCGCCGCGGGTCATGCCCGCCGCCTGCGGGACCACGGGGTGATCAGGCGGCCGATCCCGGCCAGTACCAGGTCGAAGACCAGGGCGAGCAGGACCGTGGCGATCGTCGCGGTCATGATCTGCGCCTTGTAGAAGTTGTTCCGGAAGCCTTCCAGGATCAGCTCGCCGAACCCGCCGTACCCGCCGACGATCGAGCCGACCGTGACCATCGCGACGGTCGAGACCGTGGCGATGCGCAGGCCGGTCATGATGCTCGGCAGGGACAGCGGCAGCTCGATCCGGGTCAGCAACCCCAGCCGCCCGTACCCCATGCCCCGTGCGGCGTCCCGCACCTCGACGGGTACCTGTTGCAGGCCGGTGAGCGTGTTGCGCACGATCACCAGCAACGCGTACAAGACGAGGCCGATCACGACGGTCGTGGCGTAGAGCCCGACAAAGGGGGCGAGAATGGCGAACAGGCCCAGCGACGGGATCGTGTAGAGCACGCTGGAAAGTGCGAGGATCGGACCCGTGAGCCACGAGACGCGGTACGCGAGGACGCCGAGCGGCACCGCGACGACCACCGCGATCAGCACCGACACGGTGGTCAGCTCGACGTGTTGGCGCAGCGCCGCGGTCAGCGTGTCGGCGTTGTCCTGCACGTACGCCCAGGAGAACCAGGGGTTTCCCGCATCGCCAGTGACCTCGGCCAGCAGGTGAGGCGAAGCTCCGTGAAGAGAGGACACGAGTGGACGCTACCCCCGGAACCGGGAGCACGCCCGCCGCTGGGTCGACACGCGACACGCCATCCGGCCGGGACTCCCCGGCCGAGCGCACCGGTACGGCCGCCGCGATCCGGCTCGACGGGCTGAGCAAGTCGTACCCGAACGGCACGGTCGCGGTCGCCGAGCTGAGCCTGACCGTACCGGCGGGTGAGCTGGTCACCCTGGTCGGCCCCTCGGGCTGTGGCAAGTCGACCATCCTGCGCATGGTCAACCGGCTGGTCGAGCCGACCGGCGGGCACATCTTCCTGGACGACGAGGACATCACCGCGGCCGACCCGGTCGCGCTGCGCCGCCGCATCGGGTACGCGATCCAGGACGTCGGCCTCTTCCCGCACCAGACGGTGCGGGAGAACGTCGCGACCGTACCGAGGCTGCTCGGCTGGTCCCGGTCCCGCGTACGGGAGCGCGTGGACGAGCTGCTGGACCTCGTCGGACTCGACGGCGGACAGTACGGCAAGCGCTATCCGAACGAGTTGTCCGGCGGTCAGCGCCAGCGCGTCGGCGTGGCCCGCGCGCTCGCCGCGGACCCGGTCGTCCTGCTGATGGACGAGCCGTTCAGCGCCGTCGACCCGATCGCCCGCACCCGGCTGCAGGAGGAGTTCCTGCGCCTCCAGGCCGAGGTACGCAAGACCACCGTCTTCGTCACCCACGACGTGGACGAGGCCGTCCGGCTCGGCGACCGCATCGCGGTGCTGTCCGAGGGCGGCAAGCTGGAGCAGTACGCGCCGCCCGCGGAGATCCTGGGCCGGCCCGCCAGCTCGTTCGTCGCCGAGTTCGTCGGCAGCGACCGCGGCATCAAACGCCTCGGCGTCACCACCATCCCCCGCACGTCCCTGCGTACGCCGTCCTCGGTGCCGGGGTACGCGACGGCCACCGACCCGCCGCACGTGCCGGCGGCGGCGACGCTGCGGGAGGCGCTCGCCGCGCTGCTGGAGGGCGGTACCGGATGGGTCGTCGTGGACGACGACTCGGGCGTCGCCGGCGTTCTCACGCCGGACGACATCTACCAGGCGATGCACGACACGCAGCCCGGCCGACCGGCCTGACGCGCCGACCCGCCGGGCGTGACGCCCGGCGGGTCAGGACCGCGACGTCAGGTAGTCGATGAAACGGGCGCGCATCAGCGGCTCGGCCTCGCCGTACTGCTCGTGACCGGTGAACTCGCGCCACATGCCGATCACCTCGTCCAGGAACTCGCCGATCGAGCCGGTCGAGTCGTCCAGCAGGTTGCTCTCCTGCGCATGCGGCAGATGCCGGATCAGGTCCCAGAAGAAATGCCGGTCGTGCCGGCTGTGCGCGAGCGCGAAGGCCCGTTCCCGCAGCTCCTCGGTGGAAAGCTGGTCCAGGTCGTCGAGCTGGGCTCCCGTCGGCTCACTCATGCCCTGAGCATAAAGCCAGCCGGGCGGTTCACCCCCGTGGGCGCGGGTGGCCGCCCCATTCGACCAGCCGCGTCACGACCAGGCCCAGGAAGATCGCGCCGCCGGCCACCGCGTACGTCATGACGCCGGACGGCCAGCCGCGGACCATCCCGTACTGGAGGACGAGCACCACCGCGGCCACGCCGAGGACGGTGCCGAGCAGGCCGCCGCGCCGGCCGTACGCGGAGACGCCGCCGAGCAGGACGGCGCCGAGTGCGAGCAGGGCGTCGGACAGCATCCCGCCGCCACCGCTCTGCCGTACGTGCGACGCGGTGAGCACGCCCGCCCCAGCCGCCAGGCCCGCCGAGACGGTCAACGCCACGACCACCATCAGCGCGGCGCCGGGACCCCGGCGTACCGCCGGGTCCTCGACCGGGCGGAACGCGCCGATGCCGCGCCGCGCCGGCCCGGTCAGCCCCACCACGCCGAACACCACCGAGGCGGCGGCCACGCCGACGCACCAGTACAACGCGGTACCCGACGGGTTCGGCGCCGAGTCCGGCAGGTGCACGACGCCGCCCTGGTCGACCGCCGCCAGCGTCACGAACCCGCCGCACAACGCGACCAGGCTCGCCGCCCACGCCGGTACGTGCAGCAGCGCCACCATGACGCCCAGCGCCAGGCCGACGAGCAGCGCCACGCCGATCGCCGGCAGCACCGCACCCAGCACGCTCCCGTCGTACCCGCGGACGAACAGCAGGCCGGCGACCGCGGCGAACGCGCCGACCGCCAGGTTCGGCGCGCCGGCCCGCACCGACAGCGACACCGCGAGCGCCAGCAGGCCCAACGGCGCCGCCTGCGTCTCCAGGCCGCGCAGCCCGGCCGCCGAGAACATCGCCGGCTCCTGCACGTAGCAGAACGCGACGAGCCCGCCGACGAGCACGAGCAGCAGCAGCTCCCAGACCACGTGGACGAGCAGCCGGTCCCGGGGCGGCGGGACGTCCTGCTCCCACGCGGCGCCGCCCAGCACCATCGTCTGGTCGCTCTCCGGCGCCTGGTAACTCGCCTGCCCCGGCTGGTACCGCGGCTCGGCCGGCTCCGGCGCGGCCGGATAGCCGTCGCCGTGGCCGAACCCGCGCTCCGGCAGCTCCTCGCCGTACCGGTCGGTGGCGTACTGACCGTCGGCGGCGGAGCCGCGATCGCCGGGCAGTCGGACCGTCGCATCGTCTGAGGACATCGGCGCCTCCTGAAGGCCGGACCGTCGCGCGGGCCGCCGACGTGTCACCGCCAGGCCCGCGCCGGACGGTCTCTTGCGACCATCCTCGCGCACGCGCACCAGCGGCGGGGTACATCACCCCAACGCGGCACGCCCGCCGCGGGCAACTGTCCGAACCACCGACCCGGCTCAGCGCTTGTCGTCGTCCTCGTCGTCGTCGGGCTGCTCCGGTACCCGGCAGGCGTGCTCCAGCCACAGCGCGGCGGCCAGCAGCAGCACCGAGCCGATCACCCCGATCGCGGCCGGGGCCACGTCGTCGGCCGCGGCGGCGAGCTGGCCGCGCTGCTGGAGCACCCAGACCAGCGCCCCGCCGTACAGCCCGGCGAAGATCGCCCCGGCCGCCGCCGACGCCTTCGCGACCAACACGTACCGGGCGACGGCGAGCGGGTTGACCGGCTCGGTGCCCGGCCGGTGCTCGATGCGCCGGGCCGTCGTCCACGCGACGATCCCCTCGACCACCGCCAGCACGAACAGCGTGATGCCCGGCGGCAGCGGCAACGGCGGCAGCGAGCCGTAGAACCGGTCGAACAGCAGCCAGCCGGCCACCGCCGCGACCACCACCACGAGCAGCAGCATCGGTACGTTCGTCGGCCGTACGCGCGGCTCCGGCTCCGGGCTCATCGCATCTCCCACCATCCGGCCCCGGCGACCCTGCGTACCCCCGGCACGTCGGCGGCGACCTCGGGGCCGGCGAGCAGCTCCGCCACCGGCACCCCGCCGAGCACGGCCGCCGGATCCACCTCACGCAGCGGTACCAGCACGAACGCGCGGCGCGCGGCCCGCGGATGCGGCACGGTCAGGTCCTCCTCGTCACAGGTCACCGGCGAGTCGCCGGCCCGAACCGAGATCACATCGACGTCCAGGGTGCGCGGCGCGAACCGCCGGCCCGGATCCCGTACCCGACCGCCGGCCGCCTCCAACGCCTGCGCCCGGCGCAGCCAGTCGCGCGGGCCGGCCGCCGGATCGTCCACCACGACCACCGCGTTCAGGTACGCCGGCTGGTCGGTGTCGCCCCACGGCGGCGTCTCGTACAGCCCGGAGCCGGCGACGAACACGTCGCGCAGGCCCGCCACGGCCGCCCGCAACTGTGCCTCGCGGTCGCCCAGGTTCGCCCCGAGCGACAGCACCGCCGTCGTCATCCCGCCTCCTCGCCGCGACCCTGGTCCCGGACGAGGGTGACGGAGACGTCGGTGAAGCCGTGCGCGATCGGCGCCTGCGGCTTGTGCACGGTCAGCTCGACCCGGCGTACCCGCGGGTCGGCGAGGCAGGCGCGGGCGAGCCGGTCCGCCAGCGTCTCGATCAGGTTCACCGGCTCACCGGCGACGATGTCGGCCAGCCGGTCGGCCAGCTCGCCGTAGTGCACGGTGTCCGTCACGTTGTCCGTACGCGCCGGCGCGGCGAGATCCAACTCCAGCACCGCGTCCACGACGAAGTCCTGGCCGGCCTCGCGTTCGAAGTCGTAGACGCCGTGCCGGCCGCGTACCCGCAGCCCGGTCAACGTGATCCGGTCGCTCATGCCGCCTCCTCGCTCCGCTCCGAGCCGGCACGAGACACGAACGCACTGCACTGACGATTCACTCGCTCACGCTCGCTCACGCCGCCCCACCCGCGCCGCCGGTGCGGGCCGCCCCGTCCGTGTCGGCCGTGTCGGCGGCGTGCCAGGCGCGCACCGCGTCGACCGTGGCCCGGACCTCGTGCACGCGTACGCCCCAGGCGCCGGCGGCCAGCGCGTACAGGTTGGTGGCGAGGGAGGCGGCCTCCCGCTCGTCGACCGGGCGCGGGCTGCCGTCCGGCGCGGCGAGCAGCCGGCCCAGGAACGACTTGCGGCTCGCGCCGACGAGCACCGGATATCCCAGGCCGCGCAGCACGTCGAGATGCCGCAGCAGCAACCAGTTGTGCTCGGCGGTCTTCGCGAAGCCGAGGCCCGGGTCGACCACCACCTTGTCCGCGGCGACCCCGGCACCGATCGCGGCGTCGGCCCGTTCCGCCAGCTCGTCGCGTACCTCGGCGACGACGTCGGTGTAGTGCGCCAGCTCGTACATCCGCTTCGAGTGGCCGCGCCAGTGCATCAGGATCCACGGGCAGCCGACGTCCGCGACGACCCGCGCCATGTCAGGGTCGGCCAGCCCGCCCGACACGTCGTTGACCGTACCCGCGCCGGCCGCCACCGCCGCCTCCGCGACCGCGGCGCGCGTCGTGTCGATGCTCATCGGTACGCCCACGGCGGCAAGTTCCCGGATCACCGGGACCACCCGGCGTTTCTCGGTGTCCGGGTCGACCCGCTCGGCGCCCGGCCGGGTGGACTCGCCGCCGACGTCGACCAGGTCCGCGCCGTCGCGCCACATCTCGACGCCGTGCGCGACGGCCGCGTCGAGATCGGCGTACCTGCCGCCGTCGCTGAACGAGTCCGGCGTCACGTTGAGCACGCCCATCACCACCGGGCGCCCCGGACCGCCCCTGCGCTCACTCACGGCACCGACGCTACCGGGCGCGTGTCCCATCCCCGTGTCGGGTTCGCCCGCCGACCGTCATTCGGTGGCCCGCCGGCGCGCGCGCTGCGCCTGCCGGATCCGTTCCGCGCCGGCCGCCCCCGGACCGGTACGCATCCGCCCCACGACCGCCGGAAACGGCTCCCCGTCGTTGTGCTCCGCCTCCAGCCGCTCGACCTCCTGCCGCAGCGCCTGCTCGACCAGCTCGGAGATCGTCGTCGGCCCGGCCGCCGCGCCCCGCGTACGGCTCAGCCAGTACGCCGCGGCGCGGGCCCGCTCCAGCACCTGCCGGGACAGGTGGAACGAGCGCGGCGTGCGCTCCCGCGGGTCGATGCCGCGCCCGGCCGGTGCCGGTGGATCCGCGGGCAGTGGTACGTCCGGTTGGGGCACTGTGCCGGAGGTGTCCACGCTGGGGAAGCTCCCTTCCGTACGCGATCGGGGATCGACCGGGCCGGGCGGTCGAGGGGCCGGCGCGGTCAGGCCGGGTACGGCGCGCCGTGGCCCACCGGGTCGGCGGCGGGCGGCCCCGCGTCGGCCGCGCCGGCGGCGTCGAGCGGCCAGACCGACAGCTCGACCGTTCCCGCCACGCTGACCTGCCGCGCCGGGTCCGGCTCGACCAGGGCGAAGTCGGGCAGCCGCACCAGCCGGCGACCCGCGCCGACGGACACGCAGAGGTACCACGAGCCGGCGGGGTCGGTGAACACCCAGCCCGGCTGCGCCGCCGCGGGTACGGAGGGATCGACCCTGTCCGATTCCTGCATCCGGGGGGTGGTTTTCGCCGGCTGACTGGTGGCAATCTGGTGGTGCCCGCCCGGTCGAGGTGCCGTCGTGCGGTACAGGGGAGAAGGCGACCGGATGAGTGCATTGAGTTCGACGCGATCGGCCACCTTGGCCGCGATCACCATGCCCAGGATCAGCACGAACAGGGCCGCCGCGACCTCGATGCCGACCTGCCACACCCCGGTCAGCGGGACGAGTGTGGCCAGAGCCACAGCGCCGCCCGCCGCGGCCACGATCCCGGCGGCGACCTCCGTCCCGGCCAGCCCGCGGCCGATCCGCGGCTGCCGCGCCGAGGGCCACTTGCGCGCCGCCCGCACCGCCCCGAGCTGGTGTACGCCCAGGCCAGCGAGCACGACGCCGAGGACGATGAGCAGCGCACCGGTCGCGGCGGTCCGGATCATCGCTGGCCTCCTCAGTACGGGCGGGAAGGCATCATTGTTACATGCAACTTGGCTTGTCCCATAGTTGAGTGCAATGTAAAGTCTGGGACCAACTACGCAATCAATCGAGACACACCGTGATTACCTAGTTCCGTCAAGTGAGGATATCGAGGAAGCTGATAGCAATGAGACTCGATGACGCATACGGAGAGCGACGGGGGAGGGGCCGATGATCAGCGATGTCGCGCACACCGTCCTGACCGCCCTGCCCCTGTCCGACACCGGTGCGCACCTCACCGGGCTGGCCGCGCCGAAGACCGTCGACACGAGCGGGATCATCTCGTTCCTGGCCAGCAAGATCGCGCCGATCCTGCTGGCCGTTCTCGGCCTGATCTTCATCGGCCGGGCGAACAAGGGCGAGGTGTCCCGAGTGCTCACCAGCTCCGTGATCGCGATCGTCGGCCTCGTCTTCATCGGCGGCGCGGTCACCCTGCTGTTCCTGGGCGGCTACCTCACCGACCTCATCTTCAAGTGAGGTGACCCGATGCGGCTGCGGACCGACGACGACATCTACCGGGCACGCCTGCTCTACCTGGGCCCGCCCGGCTACACGCTGCCGTTCCAGCTGCCGTACGCCCAGTACGGGCTGTTCGCCCTGCTCGTCCCGGTCTTCATGCTGATCCACTACGCCTTCACGCTGCATGTCGACCTGTTCCCGGCCTGGGAGATCGCGCTCGCGATGGTCAGCACCTCCCTGGTGTTCCGGTACGTCGACCCCGACCGGCCGGCGCGGATGGTCGTGCGTACCGCGCTGACCGACTGGCGCCGGACCCGCGAACCCCGGACCGAGCACCGTGAGTCACGCCTGGTCGCCAGCCGGGTCCGCGTACGCCAGGAGTTGATATGACGGCCACCCCCCACCGCGCCGGTACCACCGGCAAGCGGCCGGCCAACGCTGTGCCTGCCAACGCTGTGCCTGCCAACCCCGCGTCGCCCGTCGACGCCGACCGGCACGACGCCGAGGATCCGGCGCGCGGCGCCGACCCGGACACCGACCGGCGCGCCCCCTCCCCGTTCCTCGCGGAGCCGCCCCCCGGGGGCAGTACCGGCGGTCCCGCCGGCGGCGCCACGACGGGACCAGCACCGCTCGCGGTCTTCCGCGCACCCGGCGCCGCACCGACACCCCCCACCCCGGCACCACCCCAGGCTCCGGGCACGCGACCGGCACCACCCGCCGGTACGCAGGGTTCACGGGCGGCCACCCCAGCACCAGACCACCCCAGCGGCGCGTACCCCACCGTCCCGCCGCACCAGGACGTGAGCGGCCAGCACCCCACCGTCCCGCCGCGCCAGGACGCCACCGGCCAGCATCCGACCGTCGCGCCACCGCGCGACGCCAGCGGACAGTTCCCCACCGTCACACCACCGCGCGACGCCAGCGGGCAGTTCCCGACCGTTGCTCCGGCGCCGAACGGGAGCGGGCAGTTCCCGAACGGGTCGCGGACCGGGGCGCATCCGACGGTCGTCGCGCCCGGGCACACGACCGGCGGGCAGCCGACGATGCGTCCGTCGTCCGGCCCGACGGCGACCCCGCAACAGCCGGCCGCGCCCCAGCGACCGGCCGCCGCACCACAGCAACCCGCCGCACCGCAGCAACCCGCCGCACCGCAGCAACCTGCCGTACCGCAGGCCGCGGCACCCCAGCAGGTCACGGCACCGCAGCAGGTCGCGGCACCGCAGCAGGTCGCCGCGCCGCAGGGGCCGGCAGCTGGTCCACGGCAGTCGACCGTGCCGCCGAGGCCGGGCGTGGCGGCGCAGGGTGCGCCGCAGACCGTTCCGCAGGGCGTCGGCGCGCCGGGGGCCGCGGGGACGGAGGCGCCGGCGCGGCGGAAGACCGCACCGGCACGCGAGCGTACGAGGAAGCAGGCGGCGCCGTCGCGGCAGGCGCAGTCGCGGGGCAAGATGCCGCCGAAGCCGAAGTACAAGGACCGGCCGGCGCCGGTGGAGCTGGCGATCACCGAGATCGCCGGGCACCTGACGTTCACGCCGACCACGGTCACCGCGTGGTACTGGCTGCCCGAGATGCGGTGGGCGTTCCGGCCGGACACCGAGCGCGAGGCGATGATCGTCGCGATCGCGGAGCAGTACGCGGGGCTCGCCGGGTTCCGGCTGCACCTGCGGCGTACGTCGAAGCCGTTCCCGGCGGACGAGTGGGCCAGGACCGTCAACGGCAACACGCCGCACCCGCTGCCGTCGCCGCCCGGCGCGCCGAGCTGGTCGGACCATCTCGTCGCCGCGCAGCGGCACCTGGTGTCGGTCAACCACGCCGAGGGGCAGACGTACCTGGGGATCACGTTCGCCCGGCGTACCTTCCGCGACAACCTCGCCGAGCGGCTGGGTGCGTTGCGCGGCAAGGGAATCGGGCACGTCGAGCGCAAGCGCGCGGCGCGCATGGTCGGCCAGTTCGACGAGGTGCTCGGCGCGTTCGGGATGCGCGGGCGGCGGGTGTCGGCGACCGAGCTGGAGTGGTTGATCTACCGCAGCGTCGCGCTGTGCATGGACCCGCCGCAGCTCCTCTCGTCGGTACGGCAGACCGACTGGGACACGTCCGACCTGCTCGCGTTGACCGAGCACGTCGAGCGGTACCGCACGCCGTACGGGTCGACGGTCAAGCTGGTCAACCGGATGACCGGCGAGGAGCGGCACGCCTGCGTCCTGACCGTCGGCCGGATGGAGCCGCTGGAGATCCCGGAGCGGCACGAGCCGTGGATGCACTTCCACGAGCGCCTGCCGTGGCCGATGGAGATCTCGTCCCGCGTCGACGTGCTCGGGCCCGGCGACACGTTCCGCAACCTGGAACACCGGCTGCGGATGATCCGGTCCCAGCAGAGCGACTACGTCGAGCACGGCATGGACGTACCGCCGGAGCTGGAACGGCTGGCGCGGCGCGCGCTGACCGTCGGCGACGACATGACGACCGGCCTGCCGCTCGACGCGAGCCGCGTACACGGCTGGCACCGCATCGCCATCGGCGGCAGCACCCGCGAGGAGTGCCTGGAACGGGCCCGCTCCCTCACCAAGATGTACTCCCGCGACATGCGGATCTCGCTCCAGCACCCCAAGAACCAGGACTGGCTGGCGCGCGAGTTCATCCCCGGCGAACCGATCGCCAACACGGGGTACGTCCGGCGCATGCCGGTGAAGCTGTTCGCCGCCGCGCTCCCGCAGGGCGCGTCCAACGTCGGGGACCGCCGCGGCGACCTGATCGGTCGTACCGCCGGCACGTCCCGCCGCCCGGTCTTCCTCGACCTGCACTTCCCCATGGAGGTACGCGAGCGTTCCGGCCTCGGCGTCTTCGTGTCCGAGCCGGGCGGCGGCAAGTCGACGCTCGTCGGCGGCCTCGGCTACCTCGCGGCGCGGCGCGGCGTGCAGACCACGCTGCTCGACCCGTCCGGCCCGCTCGCGCGCATCTGCGACATGCCCGAGCTCAAGCCGTACTCCCGGGTGCTCAACCTGACCGGTTCCGAGCCCGGCACCCTCGCCCCGTACGCGCTGATCCCCACCCCGGAGCGGTCGCACTTCGCGCCCGGCGCCGGCGGCGACCGGGAGTACGAGATCTCCGTGTCGAACGCCCGGGCCGAGCGCCGCATGCTCGTCCAGGACATCTGCTCGATGCTGATCCCGCCGCAGGTCACCCGCGAGGCGAGCACCGCGGCACTGCTGCGGCACGCGGCCCGCCAGGTGGCCGCCGAGGAAACGTCCACATTGGACGACGTGGTCGCCTCCCTGCGGGACACCGACGACGACGGGCGCGAGCTGGCCAACCTGCTCATGGACGCGGCCGAGATGCCGCTGGCCATGCTGTTCTTCGGCCGGCCCGCCGTGAACCTCACCGACCCCGAGCACCGCGACGTACTCACCGTCATCACCATGGCCGGCCTGCGACTGCCCGACCTCAAGATCGAACGCGAGTACTGGTCGGCCGAGGAACAGCTCGCCCTGCCGATGCTGCACACCGCGCACCGGCTCGCCGTACGCCGCTGCTACTCCGGCGACATGAACGCGCGCAAGCTCGTCGGCCTCGACGAGGCGCACTTCATGGAGGGCTGGCGGTCCGGCCGCTCCTTCCTCGTCCGGCTCGCCCGCGACTCCCGGAAATGGAACATCGCCGGCCTCGTCGCCTCCCAGAACCCCAAGGACATCCTCGGCCTCGACGTACAGAACCTGGTCTCGACCGTGTTCGTCGGCCGGATCGCCGAGGACCCGGAGATCGCCGAAGAGGCGCTCCGCCTGCTCCGCGTGCCGCGCGGCGTCGGGTACGAGCAGATCCTCGGCACCCTCTCCACCTCCGACGCCGCCTCCACACAGCGCCTGACGTACCGCGAGTTCGTCATGCGCGACGTGGACGGGCGGGTGCAGCGCATGCGCGTCGACCTGTCGTACGTGCCGCGCCTGCTGGAATACCTGGACACCACACCGACCCAGCCCACCGCCGAGCCGGTATCCCCGGCCGCGTCGGCAACGAGTCAGGAGGCGTGACGATGATCGCCCGGCTGGCCCGCCACCACCCCGGCACCTCCGCACGACCCGCCACCCGGCGCGAACGCCGCGTCACCCTTCTCCTCGCCGTACTCGTCGCCGCCACCGCCACCCTCTTCTTCCCGTCCCCCGCCCACGCCGACCCCTCCCACTGCACCCTGGCGCAGTGGCGCGACCCAAGCCAGCTGGCAAACTGTGTCAAGAAGCTGCCGCCGGCATCCAGCACGGTCAACGAATGCATGGGTGTTCCCACCCCAGGCCCCCCGGACAGTGGGTTCGGGGGGTGGTTCGCGAGCGACCCGAAGGTCACGGCGGGCGTGTCGGGTTACTACAGCACCTATGGATACGGCGGATACAACTTTCCCATTTACAATCCCGACTGCGCATCGGGTTCGTCGCCACTCCCCAGCGACGCGAGCACCACGACAACAATCGCCAACGGCGAACTCATGGTTGCCACCGGGATCGTTGGCGCAGCGGATGCCTTTCGTGAACGGGCGTATCAGCCCGACACGATGTGGGGTTGGGCCGACAACCTCGTAAAGACGGCCACCAAGGCCGTTTATCAAAAAGTCTTCAGTGTTTTCGGCGTCATCACCATCGCCGTGGTCGGCCTGTATCTACTGTGGCGATCACGCCAGGCCAACATGAGTGATGCGCTGACAACCGCTGGTTGGGCGGTGCTCGTCATGGTCGTGGTGACGGCTGTTGCCGCTTGGCCGCTAGTTTCTGCGCACCTTGCGGACAGCACCCTCGTCACGTCACTCGGCATCGTCCACGATGCGGTCGGCCCGCGGGCAAAGGACATTCCCGCCAAGGACTGTCCCAACGCCTGGACGAATCCGCCACCCGGCGTCAAGCACGACCCCGAACTCTGCAAGGACAAGCGCCCGCCGGCTCTGCGTGCGAGCGACACCGCAACACAGGCGGTCCTGTACAACAACTGGCTGCGCGGCACGCTGGGTTCATCCACGAGCGCGGTCGCGAAGAAGTATGGCTTCGCGCTCTATGACTCAAGCACGTTGAGTTGGTCGGAAGCCAAGACCATCCAAAAGCACCCGAGCCAGCGCGCGGTCATCCTGAAGCAGAAGTCGGACAACTTTCAGCGGATCGCGCAGCAGATCCGGACCGAGGATCCCGACGCGTTCAACTACCTGCAGGGCAAGGAAGGTAGTGCGCGGATCGGGGCGGGGTTGATCGCGATCATCTCGGCGCTGGCGTTCGCGTTCTTCGACATCGCGGCGTCGTTGCTGATCATCCTCGGGTTCCTGATCTTCCGGTGGGCCGTGGTGGCGATCCCGGTGATCGGTACGATCGCGATCCTGCGGCCGGCGAGTGCCGGGTTCAAACGGCTGATCAACATCGTGGTCGCGGCGATCTTCAACATCATCATCTTCGGTGCCGGCGCGTCGATCTACCTGTTCGCGGTGGACATCATCATGAACACCGCGACATTGCCGGGCTGGTTGCAGATCACGCTGGTGTGGTTGTGCGGGATCGTCGGCTGGCTGTTGCTGCGGCCGTACCGGCGGATCACGCAGCTCGGCGGGAAGTCGCCGATGGGCGAGATCGCCAACATCGGCTCGTGGCACAAGCGGTTCTTCTCCGACCTCAAGGGTGTGGCGATCGGTGCGGCCGGCGCGGCGGCGTTCGGCGACATCGAGGCACAGGACAAGGACGAGTCGAAGAAGCGCCGCGCCGACCAGACCAAGGACGGGGCGTCGGTGCCGGCCGGTACGGGCGGTCCGCTGGGGACCGACACCCCGCCGCCGAAGGCGGACGATCCGGCCCCAGCCGGTTCGCCGGCCCCGCCGCCGACCGAGCAGCCGACGCCGGAGCGGCCGCGCCGCGAGACGCCGGTCCCGGCGAACGCCGGCGACGACCGGGTCTGGGTGCCCGACACCGGGCGGTACGCGGACGGCAGCGAGGACCGGCATGACCTGTCGTACGCGGTGGGTCAGTCGGAGGCGGCACTGTCGGCGGACGCGTCCTCGTTCGAGCGGGACTTCTCGCGACGCCAGGAGGCCGACGCCTCCGGGTCCAGAAACTGACGGGCCGGGGAGGCTGCCATGCGCCGGGTGCTCGCGTTCGTCACCAGCCGGTACGGTCTCGCCGGGCTGGCCGCGCTGGCGGTCGTCGTGGTCGTGCTGGTCGGCCGAGTGCTCGGGTTCGGCGGCGGTGACGGCGACGGCGGCGGGCCGGTCTCGGGTGGCCAGGCGTCGTCCACCGTCGAGGAGACCGGCGCGCCGAACGACGGGCCGACCGGCGCACCGTCCAAACAGGACCCGGTGGTGAAGCCGGGCCAGGCCGGTCCGCTCAGCGTCGCGACGTCGTTCGCGAACGCGTACGTGAAGTCGGACGGGCCGGCGAAGCAGTGGCGCGCCGCCCTGACGAAGTACGCGACGCCGGGGCTGGCCGAGAAGATCACGACGATGGACCCGATGACGGTGCCGGCGAGCCGCCTCGCCGGTGCCGCCAGCCTCGGCGACCACGGCGCGGTGTGGGCCGACGTCGACGTACCGGCGGACGAGGGGCTGCTGACGCTCCGGCTGACCAGCGACGGCTCGGGCTGGCGGGTCGACGGCATCGACTGGACGCCGAAGTCATGACCGGGGACCGCGGCGACCGGCGGACCGGTGTGGCATGAAGCGGCGCGGGGTGTGGGTGGCGGTCTCGGTGGCCGCGACGTTCGTGCTGCTGTGCTGCGGGCTGGGCGGCACCGTCGCGCTGACCGGCCTGTTCGGCGGGCCGTCCGCGCCGGCGACGAACCCCGTCGGCTGCGGCGGGAAGCTCGCCTCGTACGGGCACCTGCCGCAGGTCTCCGGGTTCACCCAGGTGCAGGAGACGCGGGCGTACGCGATCATCGCCGCCGGCCAGAAGCTCAAGGTCCCGCCGCGCGGCTGGGTCGTCGCGATCGCCACGGCGCTCCAGGAGTCCAGCCTGCACGTGTACGCCAACGACAACCCGACGTACCCGCTCGTCGTGGCGCACAGCATGGCGCTGCCGCACGACACGGTCGGGCACGACCACGACTCGGTCGGGCTGTTCCAGCAGCGGCCCAGTGCCCCGGAGGGCGCCGGCGGCTGGGGCACGGTCAAGGAGCTGATGGACCCGGCGACCTCGGCCACCAAGTTCTACAAGAAGCTCGTGTCGCTGCCGGGTTGGGAGCAGCTGCCGGTCACGATCGCCGCGCAGCTCGTGCAGAACAGCGCCTTCCCCGACGCGTACGCGAAGTGGGAGTCGGACGCGACGAACATCGTGAACACGCTGACCAACGGCGCCGCGCGCACCGCGCTGACCGCCGACACGTCCCCGGGTACGTGCGCGCCGGCCGGCCAACCCGCCGCGTCCGGCTGGGTGCAGCCGGTCAAGGGCCCGATCAGCTCGCCGTTCGGCCCGCGCGGCGGCTTCATGCACTACGGCGCCGACCTCGCGCCACCGAAGGGTACGCCCATCGTCGCCGCGGCCGGCGGCATCGTCATCACCGCCAAGTGCGACCCCGACACCCGCAACTGCGACGTCAACGGCAGCATGAACACCCCCGGCTGCGGCTGGTACGTCGAGATCAAGCACGCCGACGGCGTGAACACGCGCTACTGCCACATGGTCCAGCAGCCGATGGTGCACGTCGGCCAGACCGTACGGGTCGGCCAGCGCATCGGCCTCGTCGGCCAGAGCGGCAACGCCGACGGCCCGCACCTGCACTTCGAGGTACACCTGCACGACGACCTGTCCGGCAACGGCGCGATCGACCCGGTCCCGTTCATGCGGGACAAGGGCGCCCCGCTGGGCCAGGGATGACCGACACCGCCGGGACCGGACGCGTCGCTCTCGCCGGCGGATGCGTGGGTGTCGCGCCGCAGCCGGGTCGCGCCGCCGGCCGGGCGGGTCGGCACGCGTACCCGCGCCGCTGGCCGATGATGGACGCCATGGATCCCGAGCTCTGGTTTCCCGACGACCCGCCGCCGATCGTGCCCGTACCCGCGTACCAGGTCGACGGGCTGCGCGGCCGGCGCGTCGTCACCGGCTCGCCCGACCGGGGCTGGCGCGGCGACCTGCGGGCCGACGACACCGTACGGCAGGGTGGCACCGACCTCGTCCCGCTGCTCGTCGAGTCCGAGTGGTACCGCGCCGAACAGGACCAGGTCGAGGTGTTCGCCCCGCTGGTACCGATCGACCGGGTCTGGGTCGAGCGGGTCGGCGAGGCGTCCGCGACCGGCGGCGACCGGCGCGACCTGCTGTCCCGCCTCGTCACGCTCGACGCGCCGGCGCCGCGGCACCCCGTGCCGGCGCGCGACGCGCCCGGCCTGACCGGGCGCCGCGTCGTGGTCGTCTCCCCCGACCGGCAGCGCCGCGACCTGCGCGCCGTCACCGAGCCGTTCCAGAACCCGGACGGCACCATCTGCGTACGCATCTGCGATGAGTCAGACTGGTACCGCTGGGCCTTCACCGGACAACCGGCCCGCTGCACCGAGGTACCCGTCTACCTGGTCTGGGCGGAGTAAGCCATGACGACCCCACCCCCTGTACTCGATGCGCCGACGGCATCAAAGGCGCGTCGCGCCAAACGCCCCATCCGCCGTACCCCCGGCACCGTCCTCGGCTTCCTCGCGTTGGGCGCCGCCGCCGTCGTCGTAGTCGTCGGCCTCACCGTCGGCATCTACATCTACCAGGACGCGTACCGAACGGCACACCAGACCAGTCCGTCGCAGGCGGCTGACGGATTCCTCGATGCCACGCTGAACGACCATCGGCTCGATCTCGCCGAAAACTACATGTGCGACGGCGATGCGCTGGAACGTCAGATCGGCTCGATGATCCAACGCATCAAGTCGGCTCAGACCGAACACCCCAACGCCCAGATCAAGTACACCTGGAGTGGGTTTCGGCAAGTCTCGCGACGAGACGCGCGAGCGCGCCTGACAACCGATGTCACCGTGTCGACGATCATCGGCAGCGCCGTCTCGACGAACCCGGCGCAGACGTGGACGTTCGCGATGCGGAACGTGGGCGGGTGGAAGGTGTGTGGGTTGCGGGTGCCGGAGTGACGGTCACTCGATGACGCCGGGCGGGCCGAGCTCGACCCGCCAGACGTCGTCCTCCTCGCCGAGCCAGCTTCGCCGCGGACCGCCTCCGGCGCCCCCGTATCCCGCCGGCGCCGCGGCGGCCGCCGCACCCCCGTCCGGTACGCCGGTCCCGGCGGCAAGGACCGCTTCGCGCGGGCTGGTGAGCGGAGCGGTCGGCGACAGCCCGGGGCCCGCGTCGGCAAGGCCGGCGCGGACGAGCCCGGGCGGGGGTGTGGCGGCGCGCGGCGGGCCGCCTCCCGCGAGCCGGGTGCCGCCCGTGCCGGACTGGTCGGCGATCGGGGTACCGGTGCCGCCGCCGACGCCGCCGCTCGTGGCGGTGGATGTGGCGGGCGTACCGGGGCCGTCGAGAGCGCCCTGGTCGAGGTCGAGGCCGGGTGCCTGCTCGTTGTACGCGGCGCGCAGCGTGTCGAAGGCGCGCCCGGCGACGGCGGCGTTCTGCTGGTACCAGGCGTCGACGAGCTGCCGTCGCCGTTCGTCGGCGCTGCCGGAGCCGCCGTTGTCGGCCGGGCCGCGGTCGTAGTGACCGCCGCTGGCCGTTCCGTACGCCTCGCTCTGCAGCATCGTGGCGCGGAAGTCGTGGTACCGGCCGGGGTCGGCGCGGTAGTCGGCGACGAGCGAGCTGACGAACGCGTTGGGGTCGTGCATCGCGTCGCCGTCGTCGAGGTCGGTGCCGCCGGGCAGTTCGTGGGTGCGTCCGAAGACGAGGAAGTCGTGCCCGATGTCGACGGGTACGGGGATGCGTGCGACGGCGGTCGACAGCGACTGCCCGGTGCGGTCCAGGTTGCGGGCGAGCTTCTGGCTGTCGTGCTCGATCTGCTCGATCCGCCGGGAGATCTCGTCGAGCACCTGCTGGTACTCGGTGGCGGCCGGCCCGCGCCACGCGTCCCGACCGTCGAACAGCAGCGCGCGCAGCTTCGCCAGGTACCGCAGGGAGTCGGCGGTGCGGCCGGAGAGCGTCTGCCACTGCTTGGCCAGGTCGTACACGACGGTGGGGCGCCCGGCGACGGTCACCTGCGCGACGGCCGCCTCCCACGTGCCGTCGGGTACGCCCCCGCCGCTCTCGGCCGCGGCCCTCACGTCGTCACCCCGAACACCGGGTCGTCGAGCAGTTCGGCGACGCGGCGCTGTACGGCGGCGTTGCGCAGCTCGGTCGCGTCGTAGTTGTCGCCGATCTCGCCGGTGATCTCGCCGAGCCGCTGGAGCAGTTGGGAGACGCGCGTCATGCGGTCGTGCAGCAGGTCGTGCGAGGCGCGTACGTCGGTGTGCACGGTGTCAGCCTCGCCGAACCGGCCGAACGGGTTGTCCCAGCCGGGTACCTGTGCCGCGGCGTGGCCGTCCTGGCCGTCGCGCAGCGGTTCGACCTGCCCGCGGTACCGGCCGAGCACCTCCTGATCCCAGTCCGCCCGGACCGCGTCGACCCAGCGGGCCGCGTCGCTCATGTTGTCGAGGCTGACCTGCAGCCCGTCGACCCTGTCCGCCAGTCCCATCGAGTGACCCCCTCGACACGATCCGCTAACCGGACATAAGCCTATCGAAGGTCGTCACTCCCGCGCTGCCCTGGACTCTCGGCCGGGGCCGGTCAGCGGCCGAGGATGAGGGACATCGCCTCGTTGCGCGCGGCGACGCTGCGCTCGAAGTGCCCACGTACGGCGGAGGTGACGGTGCGGGCGCCGGGCTTGCGTACGCCACGCATCGACATGCACAGGTGCTCGCAGTCGACGACGACGATCACGCCGCGCGGGTCGAGCTGCTCGGCGAGGGTGTCGGCGATCTGCGAGGTGAGGCGCTCCTGCACCTGCGGCCGCCGCGCGTACGCGTCGACGATGCGGGCGAGCTTCGACAGCCCCGTGATGCGCCCGTGCGCGCCCGGGATGTACCCGACGTGCGCCACGCCGTGGAACGGCAGCAGGTGATGCTCGCAGGCGCTGTACACCTCGATGTCCTTGACCAGCACGATCTCGTCGTGCTCGGCCTCGAACGACGTGGTCAGCACCCGCGCCGGATCGATCCGCAGCCCGGCGAACATCTCCGCGTACGCCCGGGCCACCCGCTCCGGGGTCTTCTTCAGCCCGTCCCGGTCCGGGTCCTCGCCGACGGCGAGCAGGATCTCGCGTACCGCCGCCTCGATGCGCTTGAGGTCGACGGTGTCCTCCAGCGGCCGGCCGTTCAGCCCGCCGCCGATCAGCCGCGCCGCCACGTGGTCGAGCTCCACCTCGTCGCTCACGACATCCTCCTCACATGCATCGGGCCCGGCACGCACTCGCGCCGGGCCCGATGTCACACGTACGTCATCCGATCGGGCTCTCCCCGCCGGACTGGCCGAAGGGACGGGGCCTGCCCCAGTCGCTCGACGTCTCGCCGGGCGCCTGGTCGGTGGACTCGCTCGGCGGCGTGTCCTGCTGCTGGCCGTCCGGCCGCGGTGCGCCGGTGGCGTTCATCGAGCCGGCGGGCTGGGCGTCGCCGGCAAGTGCCGCCGCCCCGTCGGCCTCGGCCTGCTGCTTCAGCGACGCGACCTCGGCCGGGGTGAGCACCGGCGGCTTGTCGCTCGGCTTCCGCTTGCCGAACCCGTTGTACGGAGCCAGCTGCGGACGCTTCTTCACCCGGGCGCAGATGCGGGTCATGTCCGCGTTGGTGATGGTCTCCTTCTCGACCAGCTCCAGCACGATCTGGTCCAGCACGTCCCGGTACTCGACCAGGATCTCCCACGCCTCGTCGTGCGCCAGCTCGATCAGCGACCGCACCTCGGAGTCGATCTCCGCGGCGATCTCGTCCGAGTAGTCGCGCTGGTGACCCATGTCGCGGCCGAGGAACGGCTCGGAGTCCTTCGTCCCGTACTTCACGGCGCCGAGCTTGGCGCTCATGCCGTACTCGGTGACCATCGCGCGGGCCATGCCGGTGGCCTTCTCGATGTCGTCGCCGGCACCGGTCGTCGGCTCGTGGAAGACCAGCTCCTCGGCGGCCCGCCCACCCAACGCGTACGCGAGGGTGTCGATGATCTCGGAGCGGGTCTGCGAGTACTTGTCCTCGGTGGGCAGCACCAGGGTGTGCCCGAGCGAACGGCCGCGGGGAAGGATCGTCACCTTGTGCACCGGCGCGAGCTGCGGCATGGCCCAGCCGACCAGCGCGTGCCCACCCTCGTGGTACGCGGTGACCTTCTTCTCCTTGTCGCTCATCACCCGGGTCTTGCGCTCCGGCCCGGCGATGACGCGGTCGATGGCCTCTTCGAGGTTCGCGTCGGAGATGGCCTTCTCCCCACCGCGGGCGGTGAGCAGCGCGGCCTCGTTGATGACGTTGGCCAGGTCGGCACCGGTGAATCCGGGCGTACGCCGGGCGAGCGTCTCCAGGTCGACGTCCGGGGTGAACGGCTTGCCGCGGGCGTGCACCCGGAGGATGGCCTTGCGGCCCTCCATGTCCGGGGTGTCGACGGCGATCTGCCGGTCGAAGCGGCCGGGCCGCAGCAGCGCCGGGTCGAGGATGTCGGGACGGTTCGTCGCGGCGATCAGGATGACGCCGCCCTTGGTGTCGAAGCCGTCCATCTCGACGAGCAGCTGGTTCAGCGTCTGCTCGCGCTCGTCGTGGCCGCCGCCGAGGCCGGCGCCACGGTGCCGGCCGACCGCGTCGATCTCGTCGACGAAGACGATGGCCGGCGCGTTCGCCTTGGCCTGCTCGAACAGGTCGCGCACCCGGGAGGCACCGACACCGACGAACATCTCGACGAAGTCCGAACCGGAGATGGAGTAGAACGGCACGCCGGCCTCGCCGGCCACCGCGCGGGCGAGCAGCGTCTTACCGGTACCGGGCTGGCCGAAGAGCAGCACGCCCTTCGGGATCTTCGCCCCGAGTGCCTGGTATTTCGCCGGGTTCTGGAGGAAGTCCTTGATCTCCTCCAGCTCCTCGATGGCCTCGTCACAGCCGGCCACGTCGGCGAACGTCGTCTTCGGCATGTCCTTGGTGAGTTGCTTGGCCTTGGACTTGCCGAAGTTGAGGACCCGGCTGCCACCGCCCTGCATCTGGGACATGAAGAGCACCAGCAGCACGACCACCACGGCGACGGGCAGCAGGCTGATCAACAGCTGCACCCAGACGCTGTCCTTGGTGACCTTGACGTCCAGGCTCTGCACCTTCTTGTCCTGGACCTGCTTCTCGACCTGGGCGTAGATGCGGTCGGCGGACAGCGCCGGGAACGACGCCTCGATCTTGTCCGAATTGACCTTGTTACTGCCCGAGCCCTGGTACGCCTTCTTCAAGTTCAGTTGGAGGATCTGTTCCTTGTCCTCGAACTTGACGCTCTTGACGTTGCCCGAATTGAGCTGCGCCATCGCAACCGAGGTGTCGACCTTTTTGTAGTCGTCGCCACCGGTGATGAAAGAGCTGAGCAGGATCGCGCCGAGGATCACCAGGATGATCCAGAACAGCGGCCTACGAAAGAATCGAGTTCGCTCCATGCCGTTGCGGGCCCGCACTGCGCGCCCCGCCCCTCCCGATCTCACACCGTCGTTGCGACTCGCCGGTCAACGACCGGCGTGAACCAGTTAGTCCCCGGTCATTCGAAGGTACACCGTGGGGACGACCAGCGCGGAGCCAGACCAGCGGGCCCGACCACGAACTGTCTCAAAACCCCCGTGTGAAGCGCACAACCCTCGGTGTAACCCCAGGTCAGGCCGGCAGTACGGGTGCCCGCCGGCGCCGGTCACGGCCGGTTCCGCCCACGGCGAAACCGTACCGTCAGCGCGTGTAGACCTCGGGGCGCAGAAGCCCCACGTACGGCAGCTCGCGGTAGCGCTCGGCGTAGTCGAGGCCATAGCCGACGACGAATTCGTTCGGAATGTCGAAACCGACATACTTCACCGGAATGTCGACCTTGACCGCGTCGGGCTTGCGCAGCAGTGCCACCACCTCCAGCGAGGCGGGGCCGCGGCTCGTCAGGTACTTCAGCAGCCAGCTCAGCGTGAGTCCGGAGTCGACGATGTCCTCGACCACGATGACGTGTTTGCCGGTGATGTCCCGGTCCAGGTCCTTCATGATCCGTACGACGCCGGACGACGTGGCGCGCGCCCCGTACGACGAGACGGCCATGAACTCCAGCTCGACCGGATGGTCGAGCGCGCGGGCGAAGTCGGCCATGAACATGACCGCGCCCTTGAGTACGCCGACGAGCAGGACCTCGCCCCGGTCGGCGTAGTCGGCGGCCACCTGCTTGGCCAGCTCCGCGGTCTTCTCCCTGATCTGCTCGGAGGAGACGATGACCTCGGAGATGTCGTCGGAGTACCAGTGCCCCTTGCCCGCTGCCATGCCCCAAGCCTGCCTGACGGCGCCGGTCACGGCGCCGCCGGGGTAGGCGTCGGGCACGCTCAGGCGGCGTGCGTGTGGTGGCGGTCCTTGTCGTCGGACTGGTGCCAGTCGGCGGAGTCCCGGCTGTCGCGCGTCCAGCCGAGCAGCTGCGCGAGTCCCAGCAGGACGGCGATTCCCACGATGAACAGCAGTGCGGACATGACGGATCCCTCTTCTCGGGCGGGTGTCTCGTTCGGTGCACTGCCGATGGCCATCGACATGTCTATGTTCGACCTTCGTCGATCCTCTGCCCAGTGGCAGGGATGCCATTGACCGTCGATTTGCTGCCACTATCGTGGAGGGCATGTTGAAGAAGGTGGCGGTACTCGCGCTCGACGGAGTCGCGGCGTTCGAGCTGGGCGTGCTGTGCGAGGCGTTCGGCGTCGACCGCACCGCCGAGGGCTTCCCGGCGTACGAGTTCGCGCTGTGCTCGCCCGGCGGGCGCCCGGTGCGGTGCCGCTCCGGGTTCGAGATCACGCCCGGGCACGACCTGACGCCGATGGCGGAGGCCGACGTGGTCGCGGTGCCGGCGATGGGGTCGGGCTTCACCGGCGGTCCGGACGACGAGCTGCACGTACCCGACGAGGTGGTGGCGGCGCTGCGGGCGGCGGCCGAGCGGGGCGCGTGGGTACTCAGCGTGTGCTCAGGCGCGTTCGTGCTCGGCGAGGCCGGCCTGCTCGACGACCGCCGCTGCACGACCCACTGGATGTACGCCGACCAGCTCGCCGCCCGCTACCCGCGCGCCAAGGTCGACGCCGACGTGCTGTACGTCGAGGACGCGCCGGTGCTGACCAGCGCCGGTACCGCCGCCGGCATCGACGCCTGCCTGCACCTGATCCGGCAGGAGCAGGGCTCGGCGGTGGCGACCGCGCTGGCCCGGCGCATGGTGGTGCCGCCGCACCGGGACGGCGGGCAGGCGCAGTACATCGAGACGCCGGTGGCGCCGGGGCCGGCCGCGGACTCGCTCCAGTCGGTGCTGACCTGGATGCAGGAGCACCTCGGGGACGAGCAGACGGTCGAGTCGCTGGCGGCGCGGGCGCACCTGGCGCCGCGTACGTTCGCCCGGCGGTTCCGCGCCGAGACCGGCACGACCCCGCACGACTGGCTGACCGCGCAGCGCGTGCTGCTCGCCCGCCGGCTGCTGGAGGACACCGACCTCGCCGTCGACCAGATCGCGGTACGCGCCGGCTTCGGCAACTCCGCCGCCCTGCGTAACCATTTCGCCCGGCGGCTGGGCACGTCGCCGGCGGCGTACCGGCGGCGGTTCTGCGGCGCGAGCTGACCGCGTCCGGTTGTCAAGCGAGTGTCGGGTTTATGTGCGGGGTGGCGCTTCATGCAGTCGCGTGCGTACGCTCAGCGATCATTTTGCGGCGGGCGAGGAGATCGCGGTGGGGGACGGGCCGGTCGGGTTGGCGGCGTTCGCCGGCCGGCTGCGCGACGTCGCCGACGAGCTGCGGGACACGCCGACCGACGTACCGCCGCCGGGTTGCCTGGCCGCGCCCGGCGCGCTCGGCGAGCTGGCCGGTGAGCTGCATCGGCGCTGGTTGACCGCGGCGGGCGAGGCGACGGCCGAGCTGTCCGACACCGCCGTACGGCTGCGCCGGCTCGGCACCGACCTCGACCTCGCCGCCCGCCGCTACCGCCACACCGACGACGACGCACACCACGCGCTCGACCGGGCGGTGGAGGGGTGAGCCGGCCGGGCGACGGGTGGCGGCCGGCGGCGTTGCCGGACGACCGGCTCGACGCGGTGGCCGCGGAGCTGCTCGACCTGCTGGGCCTCGTCGACCGCGCCCTGCGGCGGTACGGCGTGGTGCCGGAGCACGAGATCGTCGCGGGGCTCCGCGAGTTCGCCGCGCTGCCCGGCGCGGTGGCCGCGGGCGTGGTGGACACCGATCCGCGGGAGCCGTGGCACGCGGCCTACGAGCTGGCGGGGCGGCGGTCGGCGGTGCTCGCCGCGGCCGGACCGCTGGCCCGCGACGGGGACCGGCTGGCCTGGTCGGGTGCCGGCCGGGCGGCGTACGAGACGTGCTGGGGGCCGCTGTCCGGGCAGGTGGCCGAGGCGTTGCCGGCCACGCTCGCCGCCACCGCCAGCTACGGCGCCCACCTCGCCCAGTGGTACGCCGCGCTCCGCGCCGCGCTGGTCGACTTCTTCCTGCGGTACGGCACGGGGCCGGCCGCGGTCGGCCTGCGTACGGCGCCGATCGGTGCCGGGGGTGCGGGCGAGCTCGCCGCCGGGGGTACCGCCGCGCGGGCCGCGGCCGACCTCGGCGCCGCGTGCTTCGCCGCGCTGCGACCGGTGCTCCGGGCGGGTGCCGCGCTCCGCGACGACCCGCCGGCCAGGCCGCGCCACGCCGGACCGGCGCCGTCGGGCCACGGCGGGACGGCGTACGAGGTGGATCCGGGGTGACGGCGATGGCGCACGGACACGCGACGGATCGGGAGGCGCGGGTGCCACGCGAGGTCGACGAGGCGTGGATCGAGGCGGCGGCGGAGCACTACCGGCGGCTGGAACGCTGCCGCGCGGTGCTCGCGGAGCGGGCGGCCAGCGCGGACGTCACCGTTCGCTCCGGGGACGGCCTGGTCGAGATCGTGGTGACCGCCGACGGCGTCTTCCGCGACGTACGGATCGCGGACAGCGCCCTGCGTACCCGGACCGCGGGCGAGCTGTCCCGGACCGTGCTCGCCGCCTGCCAGCAGGCCAGGACGGCGGCCGAGTGGGCCACGGAGAAGCTGCACGAACAACTCTTCGCCGGCCTGCGCTACCCGGACTGAGCCGACCGGGTACGAGGCCGGCAGGCTCAGGGCCGCGAGCCGCCGCGTACGGCGGGTTGGCGACTCGCGACCCTGCCCTGCACCCCCGGTGCTACCGCTCGGTGGTATCCCCCCACCACCGACACCACTCGTAACGGGGCGTATCACGCAATGGTGACGGCTGTTCACCCGTACGGGCGAGCCGTATGGTCTGCACGTGGGCATGCTCTGCGCGGTCAGCTTCAACCGGTACGGCCGGCTCTACTACCTGGACCCGGGTGGCTTCACGCCGTCCGTCGGTGACCGGGTGCTGGTGCCGACGGACGAGGGTGTCGAGGTCGCCGAGTGCGTGTGGGCGGCGCAGTGGGTGTCCGAGGACACCGACGGCTTCCCGAAGCTGGCCGGCCTCGCCGAGCCGACCGACCTGGCGCGCGACGCGCTGGTACGGCGGCGCAAGGCCGACGCGAAGGTGGCGGCGAAGAAGCTGATCCGGGAGCACGAGCTGCCGATGAAGGTGGTCGCGGTGGACCACCTGCCCGGCCCCGAGCAGGCGGAGCCCGGCGACCGGGTCGAGGAGGGCGCCCGCACCACGATCTACTTCACCGCGCCGCACCGCGTCGACTTCCGCGCCCTGGTACGCGATCTCGGCGCGACGCTGCGCTGCCGGGTCGAGCTGCGGCAGCTGTCGTCGCGGGACTCGGCGCGGGTACAGGGCGGCATCGGCTCGTGTGGCCGGGACCTGTGCTGCGCCACGTTCCTGCGCGACTTCGAGCCGGTCAGTATCCGGATGGCGAAGGACCAGGACCTGCCGCTCAACCCGCTGCGCATCTCCGGCGCGTGTGGCCGGCTGATGTGCTGCCTGAAGTACGAACACCCGCTGTACCAGCGGTTCCAGGAGTCGGCGCCGGCGGTCGGCGAGCGGGTGGAGACGGAGCACGGCAACGGCCGGGTGGTCGGCCACAGCGTGCCGCGCGACGCCGTCACCGTACGGCTGGACGCGGACGGGTCGCGCTGCTCGTGCAGCCGGGCGAGCGTGTGCGGTTCGCGCCAGGCGTACGAGGGCCGTTACGAGTAGCAGCCCGCCGGTCCGGGTCAGCCGGGCGCCGGGCGGAGTCCACGGCAGACCACGTCGACGACCCGTTCGGGGTCGGGTCCGTCGTAGGCGAGGCAGCCGGCCGTCAGGGCCTTGAGGTCGGCGAACGTGACGGTGGGATCGACCGCGCCCGCGTCCTGCGCCGCGGTCAACAGCGTGCGCAGCCGATCGGAGACGTCGCAGCCGGCGGCCGACGCCGCGGCTTCGATGTCGAATCCGCTGCCCGCCAGCGCCTCCGCCAGACCTCGGTGGCTGGCGCCTTCCTGAACGAGGCGGCCGAACAGGGCGAAGAACGCGGTGCCGGGGTCGTGGTCGGCGGCCAGCGTGTCCGCGTACCCGCTGAGCTGGCCCATCCGGTCGAGCAGGACCGCGGCGTAGAGCGACTCCTTGGTGGGGAAGTGCCGGCTCACCGTGCCGGTACCGACGCCCGCGCGCCGGGCTATCTCGTGCACCGGCACCGACAGTCCGTCGACGGCGAATATCTCCGCCGCGGTGCGCAGCACCTGTTCGCGGTTGCGCTGGGCGTCGGCCCGCATCGGCCGGTGCGCTCGGGTCACGGCGTTCCTCTCCGATCGGCTCCTTGACAAGCGGGATGCGCATCCCGGATAGTTTTAACCGGGATGACGATCCCGATTATCGCGCACAGCCCCGGCGGACGCCACGTCGGCGATCCTCGTCACCGCGGCACGCGCCGGCCCAGGTGACGTGTCGTACGCCGGCCCGGCACGGCCACAGCCGTCGGCCATCGCACATCGTCGGCAACGAAAGGAAGGGAACCCATGGCTACTCGTTGGACCGAGGACGACGTCCCCGACCAGAGCGGTCGTACCGTCGTCGTCACCGGGGCGAACTCGGGTGTGGGGTTCGAGACGGCACGGGTGTTCGCCCGCCGCAACGCGGAGGTCGTGTTGGCCTGCCGCGACATGCGGAAGGCGGACGAGGCCAGGGACCGCATCCACGCGGAAAGCCCGACAGCGCCGGTACGCACGCTGGAGCTGGACCTGTCGTCGCAGGCATCGGTCCGGCAGGCCGCCGACCGCGTCCGGCGCGACCATGCCCGCGTCGATCTGCTGATCAACAACGCCGGGGCGCTGATCCGCCGGCACCAGGTCACCGAGGACGGGTTCGAGCGAACCCTGGCGACCAACCACCTCGGCGCGTTCGCCTTCACCGGCCTGACCCTGACCCGCCTGCTGGACACCCCGGGCTCGCGGGTGGTGACGGTCAGCAGCGTCGGACACAAGCGTGGCGTGATGAACTTCGACGACCCGCACTTCGCCGACGGGTACCGCTCCGCCCAGGCCTACTTCCAGTCCAAGCTGGCCAACCTGCTGTTCACGTACGAACTCCAGCGGCGACTCGCCGCGGCCGGGTCGTCGACGATCGCCCTGGCCGCTCATCCCGGCAACGCCCGCACCGCGTTCGGCGGGGACCAGCTCCCGATCCGGGTCGTCGCCAGTCCCCGGATGCGGCTGTTCACCTGGTGGCTGTTGCAGGACCCGGCAACGGCCGCGCTGGCAACGGTCCGCGCCGCCGTGGACCCCGCCGCGAGCGGCGGCCACTACTACGGACCCGCCGGCCGCAACGAATGGACGGGACACCCCGTCCGGGTCGACTCCAGCCCGCGGTCCCACGACACCGCCGCGCAACGGCGGCTGTGGGAACTGTCCACGCAGCTGACCGGCGTCAGCTACCCGCTCGGCCCGACCGCGCGCGACGTACCCGGCGGCACCGCGACACCGGCCGGTCGGACGAGATAGGCCACGGCCGGGTCGGACAGGTGTAAGCGGAGCCACCGCCGGCGCTCCGCGGACGCCATGGGCGCGGCCGGTCGTCAGCTGAAGTGCAGTGGACCCTCGATGAGATGGGGTTGGAGGGGGCGGGCCGGGGAGATCCACGACGAGCCGGCCGGGTTGTCGGGCGTGGCGAGCCAGTCGCGGCCGGCGCGGGCCAGCCCGATCGGGTAGATCGTCAGCTCGCCGTCCGCGTTCAGGTGCAGCCGCAGGAACGACTTCGCGTCGTCGATGCCCTGCGCCGCGAACGACTCCTCGACGTTCACCCCGAACCGCCCCGACACCAGCAGGTACGCCGCGGTCAGCTCGGCCGCCACGACGCCCGCGACCGGCAGGTAGACCAGCGCGCTGAACAGCACCGGCAGCGGCCCCGGCAGGTGCACCAGCGGCAGGTGCCACCAGACGTACGCCCCGGCCGCGGCCAGGGCGAGATGCCCGAGGCCGTGCAGGATCCCGCCGAGCCAGTGCCGCCAGCGGTGGTGCACGTCCACGTCGGCCAGTGCCCACGCGACGGTCGAACCGAGCGTCAGCGCGACCAGCATGACCACCGGCGCGGTGAGGATCCGCGTGCCGCAGGTGACGAACGCGTACATGAGGAGTGCGTGCAGCAGGCCGGTGACCGCGGCGAACCCCGGGTTGCGGCCGAGCAGCCGGGCGAACACACCCCAGCCGAGCCGCCGCGACGTGTCCCGGTCCGGGAACGTGCCGGCCAGCTCGTATGGCTTCGACTCGCTGACGCCGCGGCGCGGCGCGTCGACCGGCGGTACCGCCAGCTTCTCCGGCAGGTGATGCGTCGGGTAGAGGAAGGCACCGCCGCCGCCGCAGGTGATCAGCGTCTTCTCGCCCTGGTAGCGCGCGTAGTGGTGCAGGTCGCCGGTGAGGACGACCGGCACGCGGGCGCCGGTCGGCTCGATCACCTTGCGGATGAAGTAGTCGACCGTGTCGTACGCCTGCGGCTCGCGCGCGGCGTACACCCAGGTGGGGCGGGACGTGCAGAGGATGACGCGGTCGCCCTCCTGTAGCGACTCGGCGGCTTCCCGGAAGTAGCGCAGCTGCGGCTCGTCCAGGTACGCCTCCAGCTGCTCGTCGATCGCGAACAGCCACCAGCGGTGCGGCAGCGACAGGGCGAAGTAGCTCCGCGACTGCCGGGTACGCCAGCCGCCGAACCGGCTGCCCTTGGCGAACAGCCGCAGGAACGCGGTGAGCCCGTCGTACCAGTCGTGGTTGCCGGGCAACGCGTACAGCGTGGGGCGCGGCTCGCCCTCGACGCCGGGCATGGCCGCCTGGTACGGGCCCTTCGTACGGTCCTCGTAGCCCTGCCACGACGGCGTCGGATAGACCTCGTCGCCGCCCATGACCAGCACCCGGCCGCGCGGCAGCTCCTCGTCGACCCCGCCGACCGCGAGCGACGGCTGACCCAGGAGCCACGCCATCGAGTACGTCCCGTCGAAACCGTCGCCCACGTCGGCGACGAAGTCGAACCACAGGTCCTCGTCCTGGTCGTGCTGGTACACGGGCCCGGGCAGGGCGGCCTGCAGCTCGCGCTTGTCCAGGATCGCGCCGAACATGCTGGCCGCGACGACACGCGCCGCCGTACCGGCCAGCAGTCCCGGGGCCAGCCAGGCGACCGGGCGCTGCGGGGTGAAGCCCAGCTCGCGCCGGCTCAGGTCACGGGGTCTGGGACCTCTGCGTGGTTCCTCGGGATTCGTACCGTTCATGCCTCCGGCACGCTACCGGCGCCGGTCCGACCCGCGCGACCCCTGGAGGCTCACTCGACCGGCTCGGCCGCCGCCGACGTGTTCCGGATCCGGACCGCCTCGTACGCCGGGAGCACGACCGCCTGCGCGACCACCACGCCCTCCGGACCGTTGGCGACGGCCGGCGAGCCGTACAGCTCGTAGCCCTCGTCCAGCGCGGCGCTCACCCGGCTGCAGAACTCGGCGTCGTCCGGACCCGTGATGAGCCGGTACCGCATCCGTTGTGTGAGGTGATCCATCGACCGTCCCGCCTGTTGGTGGCCATACCGCGCCGAAGATACAGCGTCGGCGGACGCCGCGCCGCGCGGTCCGGCGCCTAGCGTGCGGCCTTCTGCACGGCGGCGGTGATGGTCGAGGCGAGGATCTGCTGCCCCTCCGGCCCCGGGTGTACGCCGTCGACGAGGAGGTTCTCGCGCCCCGAGATGGCCGCGTGCCAGTCGGCGATCGTGGCGTGCCGCGCCGCGGCGACCTGGCGGATCTGCTGGTTGACCGAGTCCTCCCAGGACCGGTCCGCGTCGATCGTGACGAGCACGACCTTCGTCTTCGCGCCGGCCGCGTCGATCGCGGCGTTCAGCTCGGCCGCGCCGCCGACCCCGTTGGTACCCAGCTCGATGACGAGGACGGAGTTCGCACCGAGCGCGCCCGCGTGCTGCTGCACCAGGCCGGGCGCGGTGGACAGCTGCCGGCCGACGACCGCGTCGATCGACACGCCCGGCAGGTCCTTCTGCAGCGACGGGGTGGACCGGACGCTGATCGAGTCGCCGATCACCGTCACCCGCGGCGGTACGGCCCGCTCCGTGGTCCGACTCGCCGGCTTCTTCCGGCTCGGCGACGGGCTGGCCGAGGACACGCTCGGTGATGGCGACGCGCTGGCCGAACCGGCCTCCGCGTGCGCCACCGTACGAGACTGGTCGGTGCTGGCTTTGCCGCACGCACCAAGGAATCCCGCCGTCAGGGCGAGGACCCCGCAGGTCACCGCCGCGGCCCGGGTCGGCCGTACTCGATCTCCGCGCATGGCAACCGACGGTAAGGGGAACGACGCCGGAAACGCACGCCCGTGTGCCAGCCCTCACCGCCATCCGGGCACACCGCGCCGCGAACCTCGCATCCCGCGTCCCCCGATCGTGGCGGCGCGGTCACGGGAGCGGCCGGGTACCCCGGAGGAACTGGTCGGCCGCGGTCGCGACGAGGCCGTCGAGCAGTTCCGGCTCGACGAGGTTGCCGTTGATGAGCGAGGCGATGCCCTGGAGGGTCGCGAACAGGACGATCCCGACCCGCTCCGGCTCGCCCGCCTCGATCGCGCCCGCCCGCTGCCCCTGCGCGATCAGGTCGATCAGCCGCCCGAACGGCGCCTCGGCCGCCTTGGCGATCCGCGTCGCCCCCGGCCGGTGCTTGGCGGAGTACATCAGTTCGAGGAGTGCGGCGTTCTCGGTGGCGAAGCGGGTGTAGGCGGTCGTGGCGGCCCGTACCCGGGCCGGGAAGTCATCGGCGGTCCCGATCGCCGTACCGAGGGTGGAGTCGAGGCGGGCGAACCCGTCCTCGGCCAGCGCGTCGAGCAGGGCCTGTCGGCTCGGGAAGTGGCGGCGCGGCGCGGCGTGGCTCACGCCGATCTCCCTGGCCAGGTCGCGCAGCGCCAGCTGGTCGGCGCCGTGCGTACGCAGGCCGCGCTCGGCCGCGTCGAGCAGCGCGGCGCGCAGGTTTCCGTGGTGGTAGGGCCGCTCGTCTGGCATGGGCCTCACCCTAACAACACGTGTTTCCGTTGACAACATTGTTTCCGGCGCCTACTTTGTAGCTCATGACAACATTTACCGCCGCGGACATCCCGCCCCTGACCGGGCGCACCGCCGTCGTCACCGGCGCCAACAGCGGGATCGGCCGCGTCGCCGCCCGCGCGCTCGCCGCCCGGGACGCCCACGTCGTCCTCGCCGTACGCGACGTCGACAAGGGCCGCGCGGCCGCCGCCACCATGCGCGGCCACGTCGACGTACGCCGGCTCGACCTCGCCGACCTCACCTCCGTCCGCGACTTCGCCGACGAGCTCGACGAGCCCGTCGACCTGCTGATCAACAACGCGGGCGTCATGATCCCGCCGCTCTCGCGTACCGCCGACGGGTTCGAGCTGCAGTTCGGCACCAACCACCTCGGCCACTTCGCGCTCACCAACCTGCTCCTGCCGCGCATCCGGCAGCGCGTCGTCACCGTCTCGTCCAACGGTCACCGGTTCGGCACCATCGACTTCGACGACCTCAACTGGACGCGCCGGCCGTACCGGGCGATGGCCGCGTACGGGCAGTCGAAACTCGCCAACCTGCTGTTCACGTCGGAGCTCCAGCGCCGGCTCGACGACGCCGGCTCCCCGGTGATCGCGACCGCCGCGCACCCCGGCGTGGCCGCGACCAACCTGCTCCGACCCACCCGCGGCCGGCGCGTGATCCGCCGTGTGGAGCGTGCCGTGACCCGCCTCCTCGGGCAGAGCGACGAGGGCGGCGCCCTCCCCACCTTGTACGCCGCGGTCGCTGACATCCCCGGCGACAGCTACGCCGGGCCCGGGGGCTTCATGGAGGGACGCGGCGCCCCGGAACTCGTCGGCCGCTCCGCGAAGGCCCGCGACACCGACACGGCCCGCCGCCTCTGGCAGATCTCCGAAACCCTCACCGGCGTCAGCTTCGCGCTCCCCACCCACACCGCCGCCTGACGCCCGCCCCCGCTCAACGCGTCCCGGCCAGTTCGACGGTCTGGCCGGGTGAGTCAACCGACTACTCACAGTCGGCAGCCTCAGCAACGTCGAGCTGGGCGTCATCCCGTTCGGCAAGCAGCTCCGGACCATTCCGCTGCACGGCTTCCTCGCCCTCGGCGACCTCGTTCTCGTCGAGACCCTCGGCGCCGAGGACTGGCTTCGCGGCGACGAAGCCGAGATCTACTTCCGAGTCTTCGACGCGCTGATGGAGGAAGCGGAGACCGGCGAGAGCGCACGGCGACTCATCCTGGGCACCGCGGAGCGGTTGCGCGCCCACCGCTGACCACGTCCGCATGGGACCTTCGCCGGGGAGGTCCCGCATCGGTGGCGGGACATGACGAAAGGCCAGGTCAATGGGGTTGACCTGGCCTTTCGCGCTGCCGAGCCGCCTAAGGGAATCGAACCCTTGACCTACGCATTACGAGTGCGTCGCTCTGGCCGACTGAGCTAAGGCGGCAGCGCGGATGAGTGTACGCGACGGCTCGACGGGCCGGCCAGGCGGTTGCGCACCAGCCCGACAGGTGTTTGACTGAGTCAAAGACTTGGCCGGGACGTACGGAGGTGGGCGGTGACGGCGATCGAGGGCCGGGTGGCCGCGGTACGGGGATTCAACCGCTTCTACACGGCGATGCTGGGGCTGCTGGAGGCCGACCACCTGCACCTGCCGTACACGCTGACCGAGGCGCGGGTGATGTTCGAGCTGGGCCAGGCGGACCGGGTCGACCTGCGGGAGCTGCGGGAGACGCTGGGCCTCGACCCCGGGTACCTGACGCGGATCGTGGCGAAGTTCTCCTCGTCCGGATACCTGAAGCGGGAGCGGTCCGCGGCGGACGGGCGGCGGCAGGTGGTGTGGCTGACGAAGGCCGGCCGCACCGAGTACGGGCGGCTCGACGGGCGGTCCGCGGAGCAGATCGGCGCACTGCTCGGCGGGCTGCCGGGGTCCGACCAGCACCGGCTCGTCGAGGCGATGGGCACCGTACGCCAGCTGCTGGAGGACGGCGCCGAGGACCGCGTCGTCCTGCGGGCGCCGGAGCCCGGGGACCTCGGCTGGGTGGTGTCCCGCAACGGCGCGATCTACGCGGCCGAGTACGGCTGGGACGAGACGTACGAGGCGCTCGTGGCGCGGATCGTCGCCGACTACGTCGACCACCGGGACCCGGAGCGGGAGGAGTGCTGGATCGCCGAGCGCGACGGCGTACCGGTGGGGTGCGTGTTCTGCGTCCGCGGCGACGAGCCGGACACGGCGAAGCTGCGCCTGCTGCTGGTCGAGCCGTCCGCGCGCGGGCTCGGCATCGGCGGGCGCCTCGTCGACGAGTGCCTGCGGTACGCGACGGGTGTCGGCTACCGCCGCATGGTGCTGTGGACCAACGACGTGCTCGGTTCGGCGCGCCGGATCTACGCCCGGGCCGGGTTCGAGCTGGTCGACTCGGCGAAGCACCACAGCTTCGGCCACGACCTGGTCGGCGAGACGTGGGCCCGGACGCTGGGCGGCGCGTGATGTCCGGCCTGCTGTTCATCTCGGGCTTCGCCGTCCTGCTCGGCCTGGCCCAGCTGCTCGGCTGGGTCGCCGACTCCCGGGACGGCCACGACTGGCACCCGCCGCAGCCCGAGCGCCGTCCGGTCGTCGTACCGCTGCGGCCGCCGGTCGGACCCCAGCCGGGCCACCGGCACCGGCCCGCCGCCTGAGCGTCGGACGGGCCACCGGCGGTCAGGGCTGGAGCAGCTGGCGTACCCGGGCGGCCTGGCGGGTGAGGTGGTCGCGCTCCGGGACGCTGACCGCGGCGCGGGCGGCGGCGGCGTACAGGTCGGCGGCGCGCTCGCGGTCGCCGGCCCGTTCGTGCAGGTACGCCGCGACGGCGGGATACCGCGGCAGGTCGCGGTCGACGTCGGCGAGCGCCGCGAGGCCGGCCCGCGGCCCGTCGGCCTCGCCGACGGCGACCGCCCGGTTGAGTCGCACGAGCGGGCTGTCGGTGAGGCCGAGCAGCTCGTCGTACCACTCGGCGATCTGCACCCAGTCGGTCTCGGCGGTGCTCGGCGCGTCCGCGTGCAGGGCGGCGATCGCGGCCTGCGCCTGGTACTCGCCGAGCCGGTCGCGGGCCAGCGCGGCCTGGAGGATGGCCACGCCCTCGGCGATGAGGGCGGTGTCCCAGCGCGACCTGTCCTGTTCGGCGAGCGGCACCAGGCGACCGCCCGGCCCGGTACGCGAGGCGCGGCGCGCGTGGTGCAGCAGCATCAGCGCGAGCAGCCCGGCGACCTCCGGTTCGTCGGTGCTGGCGGCGACGTGGCGGGTCAGGCGGATCGCCTCGGCGGCCAGGTCGACGTCCCCGCCGTACCCCTCGTTGAAGACGAGGTAGAGCACCCGGAGCACGGTGCCGAGGTCGCCGGGCTGGTCGAGCCGCTGCCCGGCGATGCGGCGCTTGGCGCGGCTGATCCGCTGCGCCATGGTCGCCTCGGGCACCAGGTACGCGGTCGCGATCTGCCGGGTCGTCAGGCCACCGACCGCCCGCAGGGTCAGGGCGACCGCCGACGCCGGGGGCAGCGACGGGTGCGCGCACAGGAAGTAGAGGCGCAGCGTGTCGTCGGTGGCGGGGACCGGGCCGGCCGGCGGCTCGTCCCGTACGGTGACCTCCCGGCCCCGCCGCGACGTCTCGGCACGGGCCGCGTCGAGGAACCGGTGCCACGCGACGGTGACCAGCCACGCCTTCTCGTCGCGCGGCGGGTCCTTCGGCCACGTCTCCAACGCGCGCACCAGCGCCTCCTGCACGGCGTCCTCGGCCGACGCGAAGTCCGCGCCGCGCCGGACGAGGACACCGATCACCGCGGGTACCAGGTCCCGCAGCAGCGACTCGTTCACTCGGTCGTCGTGAGATGGTCGGTCAGGAGTGGGCGTACTTCCAGCCATTCGTGGATCGGCTCGCCGCCGACGCCGGGCGCCGCGGACAGCTCCCCGGCCAGCTCGACGGCGCGGTCCCAGGACTCCACGTCGATGATCATCCAGCCGGCGATGAGGTCCTTGGTCTCGGCGAACGGGCCGTCGGTCACCGGCGCCCGCCCCGGGCCGTCGTACCGGACGAACGCGCCGCCGGGCGCCAGCGCCCGGCCGTCGACGTACTCCCCCGTCTCCTCCAGGCGGGTCGCGAAGTCCCGCATGTACTGGATGTGCGCGTCGACGTCCGCGGGCGTCCACTGGTCCATCGGCGGGTAGTCGACGACGGGCGTCGGGCCGCCCCGGTAGTGCTTCAGCAACAGGTACTTCATGGCGGTTCTCCTTCGTTGTCCGGCGGCCGTCCCTGGCCGCTGGTACCCCTGGGACGGAGCCGGGGCGCCGTTCTCGACATCCACAGGGTGCCGATTCTCCGGCCGATGTCGCCGGCGAACCGGGTCAGGTGGCTGCCGCGGCGGCGCGGGCGGCGTCCTCGGCCTGCTTGCGGGCGACACCGTCGCGGTTGTCGTACCGGCGGAAGCTGGGCAGGGCAAGCGCCATCACGATGGTGCCGACGACGCAGAGGATGCCGCCGGACACGATCGAGCCGGTGACACCGGTGAACCGGGCGACCAGCCCGCCGCGCAGGTTGCCCAGCGACGGGCCGCTGGAGTAGCTGAGCATCTCGACGCCGGCGAGCCGGCCGCGCAGGTGGTCGGGGATCGTCTGGTTCCAGACCATGCCGCGGAACATGCCGCTGACCTGGTCGGCGGCGCCCGCGACGACCAGGCACGCGAGGGCCAGCCACAGCGACGGTGACAGCCCGAACCCGGCGATCGCGGCGCCCCAGCAACCGGCGGCGACGACGATCGCGACCCCGTGCCGGTGTACCCGGCCGGTCCAGCCCGAGGTGAGCGACGCGGCGAGACCGCCGACCGACTCGGCCGTGTACAGCATCCCGAGTACGGTCGGCCCGCCGAGCCGGTGCGCGACGAACGGGTACAGCGCGAGCGGCATCCCGAAGAACATCGCGTTGATGTCCACGAGGTACGTGCCGAGCAGCTCCTTGCGGCTCGCCGCGTACCGCAGGCCGGTGGCGATGCCGCGCAGGCTCGGCCGGTCGGCGTCGGGTGGCGGCGGGACGGCGCGCACGGCGACCAGGCAGCACAGCGACACCGCGAACGTGGCGAGGTCCAGCCCGTACGCGAAGGGCAGGCCGGCCCAGGCGATCAGCGCGCCGCCCAGCAGCGGCCCGAGGAGCGAGCCGATGGTGCTGCGCATCGAGGTCAGGGCGCTCGCGGCGGGTATCTCGCCCGGTGCGACGAGCCGCGGCACCATCGAGTCGAGCGCCGGCCGTTGCAGCCCGTCGAGCGTCGCGGCCAGCGCCGCCACCACGTACAGCAGCCACAGGTGCGGGTGCGGGAGCAGCGCGTTGAGTACGAGGACCGCGGTGAGCACGGTGAAGCCGGCCTCGGCGGCGAGTACCAGCTTGCGGCGGTCGAGGTAGTCGGCGAGCGCGCCGCCGAGCAGCGCGGTGACCAGCAGCGGCGCGAACTCGACGACGCCGAGCAGGCCGACCAGCAGCGGCGAGTCGGTCAGCGTCGCCACCTGGTACGGGATCGCGATGTAGGTGACCATCGAGCCGAGGAACGACACGGCCGCCGCGACGTAGGACAGGCGGAAGTCCCGGGACGTACGCAGTGGCGTGAGGTCGAGCGCCCACCGGCGCCGGGGTTCGGTCACGAGCTGGCATCGTGTCGCGCGCGGTGCGCCGCTGTCGACCGATTTTGTGGCCGACCTCTCCGGATACCGGCTTGCCGGGCGGCCAGTAGGTAGCCGTACCCTACTTGCGCGACACAAGCATTCCGCATCCCCTCAGGAGACCCATGTCCACCGCCACCGCCCAGCCCGACCAGGACACCTGGGAACGGCCCAAACTGTCCCAGGCCGGTATCTGGGCGATCGTCATCGGCCTCATGCTCGGCATGCTCCTCGCCGCACTCGACCAGACGATCGTGGCCACGGCGCTGCCGACGATCGTCGGCAAGCTCGGCGGCCTGGAGCACTACTCGTGGGTGACCACCGCGTACCTGCTCACGTCGACCGCGTCGACCCCGCTCTACGGCAAGCTCTCCGACCTGTACGGTCGGCGCCCGCTCATCCTCGTCTCGATCGGCATGTTCCTCGTCGGCTCGCTGCTCGCCGGCATCTCGCAGAACATGACCGAGCTGATCTTCTTCCGCGGCCTCCAGGGCCTCGGCGGCGGCGGCCTGATGACGCTGGCGTTCACCATCATCTCGGACATCGTTCCGCCCCGTGACCGCGGCAAGTACCAGGGCGTGTTCGGCGCGGTGTTCGGGCTGTCGTCCGTCGCCGGGCCGCTCGTCGGCGGGTACTTCGCGGAGCACGACTGGCGCTGGATCTTCTACATCAACCTGCCGCTCGGCATCGCCGCGCTGCTCGTCATCAACGTCGTCCTGCGGAAGGTGCCGCACCGCAAGGCCAGCCACCGCATCGACTACCTGGGCGCCACGCTGCTCGTCGCGTCCGTGGTCTGCCTGCTGCTCATGACCACCTGGGGCGGCAACGAGTACGCCTGGGCCTCGCCGACGATCATCGGCCTCGGCGTCGCCGGCGTCGTACTCGCGGTGCTGTTCTGCGTGGTGGAGGCGAGGGCGGCCGAGCCGATCCTGCCGCTCGCCCTGTTCCGGCGGAAGACGTACACGCTGTCGATCGTGGCGTCGTTCATCCTCGGCGCCGGCATGTTCGGCTCGATCATGTACCTGCCGATGTACCTCCAGATCGTCCGCGCCAACTCGCCGACCGAGTCCGGCCTGCTGATGCTGCCGATGATGGTCGGCGTCCTGATCACGTCGGTGATCGGCGGCCGGGTCATCTCGAAGGTCGGCAAGTACAAGTGGATCACGGTGGTCGGCACGGTCGTGATGGCCGCCGGCATCGCGCTGTGCGCCACCCTCAAGGTGGACACCGCGATGGGCGTCATCTTCGGTTTCCTGGTGATCATCGGGGTCGGGCTCGGCATGTGCATGCAGCCGATGGTGCTGGCCGCGCAGGACGGGCTGGAGCCGCACGAGCTGGGCGCCGGTACCGCGTCGATGACGTTCCTGCGGCAGTTGGGCGGCTCGTTCGGGGTGGCGGCGTTCGGCGCGGTGATGACCGCCCGGCTCAACCACTGGATGGAGAAGCTGATGCCGCCGGCGATCCAGGACCTGAAGGGTCAGATCGCCGCCTGGATGAAGGCGCATCCCGGCCAGCCGCTGCCGAAGTCGCTGTCCGTACCGAAGGGCGGCGGTGGCGGGATCGACGCCGGCTCGCTGCGCGACCCGAAGATGATCCAGGCCCTGCCGGGGCCGATCCGCGACGCCGTGCACCTGGCGTTCACGCACACGCTGTCGACGCTGTTCGTGGTGTCGGCCGCGGTCGCGGTGCTCGCCATCGTGGTGACGCTGTTCCTGCCGAACCACGAGCTGAAGTCGGCCGCGCCGGTCGACGACCCGGAGGCGCAGGCGGCCGCGCTCGGCTGAGCCGCCGCGCCACCGAGCGCCCGGCCCGTGACGGGTCGGGCGCTCGGTGCGTCCGGGCGCGGGTACCGAAATGTGATCGGGACCACTAATCTGGCGATCATGCGGAGCACGATGCAGGACGGGTCGCTGCGGCTGGCCCGCATCCTCGAACACGGCAGTACCGTGCACGGCCACGCCGAGATCCTGACGTGGACCGGCGACGGCGTCCGGCGCACCACGTACGCGGAGGTCGGGCGGGACGCGGCCCGGCTGGCGCACGCGCTGCGCGGGCTGGGGATCACCGGCGACGAGCGGGTCGGCACGTTCTGCTGGAACAACGCCGAGCACATGGTGGCGTACATGGCGGTGCCGGCGATGGGCGCGGTGCTGCACCCGCTCAACATCCGGCTCCCCGCCGACCAGCTGGTGTACGTGGCGAACCAGGCCGAGGACCGCGTCGTCCTCGTCGACGGCACGCTGATCCCCGCCCTCGCCCGGGTGCTACCCCAACTGTCCACAGTGGAGCACGTGGTCGTGGTCGGCGCCGGCGACACCGCGCCGCTCGCCGCCAGCGGCAAGACCGTCCACGCGTACGAGGAGCTGCTGGCCGGGCAGCCCGAGACGTTCGACTGGCCGGACGGGGACGAGCGCGACGCCGCCGCGATCTGCTACAGCTCCGGCACCGTCGGCAACCCGAAGGGCGTCGCCTACTCGCACCGGTCGATCTGGCTGCACTCCATGCAGGTCGGGATGGCCGAGTCGTTCGCCTTCTCCCCGCGTACCCGCTCGCTCGTGGTGGTGCCGATGTTCCACGTGATGGCGTGGGGCATCCCGCACGCCGCGTTCATGAGCGGCGCGACGCTGGTCATGCCCGACCGGTTCCTCCAGCCCGAGCCGCTCGCCGCCATCATCGCCGAGGCGAAACCGACCCACGCCGCGGCCGTACCGTCGATCTGGACCGGCCTGCTGGCACAGCTCAACGCGCACCCGACGGACACGTCGACGCTGGAGGAGGTCGTCGTCGGCGGCTCCGCCTGCCCGGAGGCGCTGATGCGCGGCTTCGACGAGCACGGCATCCGGATCGTGCACGCCTGGGGCATGACCGAGACCTCACCGCTCGGCTCCGTCGCCCGGCCGCCCGCCGACGCCACCGGCGACGACCACTGGCGGTACCGGCTCAGCCAGGGCCGCGTCCCCGCCAGCGTGCAGGCCCGCATCGTCGGCCCCGACGGTACGGTCGCCGCGAACGACGGCGTGGCCGTCGGCGAGCTGGAGGTACGCGGGCCCTGGATCACCGGGCGCTACCTCGGCACCGACGAGCCCGACCCGGACCGGTTCGACGACGGCTGGCTGCGTACCGGTGACGTCGGGACGCTCACCGCCGACGGGTTCCTCACCCTGACCGACCGGGCCAAGGACGTGATCAAGTCCGGCGGCGAGTGGATCAGCTCCGTCGAGCTGGAGAACCACCTGATGGCCCACCCGGCCGTACTGGAGGCCGCGGTGATCGGCGTACCCGACCCGCGCTGGGAGGAACGCCCGCTCGCCAGCGTCGTACTCCGCGACGGCGCCACCGTCACGCCCGCCGAGCTGTGCGGGTTCCTCGCCGAGCGGGTACCGCGCTGGCAGCTGCCCGAACGCTGGACGTTCATCGCGGAGGTACCGAAGACCACCGTCGGCAAGTTCGACAAGAAGGTGCTGCGCGCCCGGTACGCCGCCGGCGAGCTGACCGTCGACAACCTCCGGGAATCCTCCTGACACCGATCTCGGGGCCATCACGGATGGCCCCGACGGGACGGCCGTTTCTACGCTTCCGGGCATGACCGTGACCCCCCACCCCGCCGTGTCCCGTCCCCTCGCCGCCGCGCTGGTCGTCGCCCCCGTGCTGTGGCTCGCCGGCTGGACCGCCATGCGGCTGCGTACCACCGACGGGCCGGGCGCGCTGTGGACCACCGCCCACTCGCTGTGGATCGTCGCGTTCGCGCTGTTCGCCGCCGGCTGCGTCGGCCTCGGCCGGCTCGCCGGCGGCCGTCGGGCCTCGGCGGTGACCGCGACCGTGGTGGCCGTCGCCAGCGCCGTCGCGACCGGGGTACAGATGGTGATCGACCTGGTGGTCGGGCTCGCCCCGGACGAGGCCGCGATGGACGCGCGGTACGACTCGGTCTTCGCGGTGCCCGGCCTGCGGGTGGTCTTCTACGACCTCGCACCCGGCGTGTTCTACGCCGGGCTGCTCGCCCTGCTGATCCTCGCCGCGGTACGCCGCGCGGCGCCGGCACCGTTCGTCGTACTCGCCGCCGTCGGGATCGCCGCCGCGGGCGTCGGGCACGGACTGCCCGGCGTACTGCGGGTCGTGGAGGGCGCCGGAGCACTGCTCATCCTCGTCGCGCTCGCGGTGATCCTCCGACGGCCGGCCCGGGACGGACTGCCCGCCTCCGCCTGAGGTTTCCGCACACACGACGAGGGGCCGCCGGCACATGCCGGCGGCCCCTCGTCCTGCGGTCCTGTCACCCTGCGGTCCTGTTGCTCTGGAGCCCTGCGGCCATGTTGCCCGGACGCTCAGTGGCCGGGGAACGGGTGTACGCCCGGGTCGTGGTACTCGCCGGCCGCCACCGCCTCCTTGTACCGCCCGAACGACCGCTCGATCTCCGCCTCGGCCTCGGCGCGACCCACCCACGACGCGCCCTCGACGCTCTTGCCCGGCTCCAGATCCTTGTACACCTCGAAGAAGTGCTGGATCTCCAGCTTCTCGAACTCCGGCAGGTGGTGCACGTCGCGCAGGTGGTCCTGCCGCGGGTCGCCCGCCGGCACGCAGACGACCTTGTCGTCCGGGCCCTTCTCGTCCGTCATCCGGAACATGCCGATCGCCCGGCACTTGATCAGGCAACCCGGGAACGTCGGCTCGCGCAGCAGCACCAGCGCGTCCAGCGGGTCACCGTCCTGCCCCAGGGTCGTCTCGACGAAACCGTAGTCCGCCGGGTACTGCGTCGCGGTGAACAGCGTCCGGTCCAGGCGGATCCGGCCCGTCTCGTGATCCACCTCGTACTTGTTGCGCTGCCCCTTGGGGATCTCAATCGTGACGTCGAACTCCACGCCCCGGTCCTCCATTCGCTCCCGGCGACCGCCGCCACCGGCCAGAATGACTGTTCAGCTCGCGCGGCCGGCGCGGCTAGTCCGCTCGGTACGGCGAGGTACGCCGCGACACCGGCCCCGGTGCCGGTCGTCACGTCAGTACCGGTCCAGTAGTCTCGCGCAGGCGTACCGGGGAGGCATGGGGAGGGCCATGTGACGAGGGATTGCACACACCTGAACGCCCACTCCCCGGACGAGCCGGACGAATCCCCCGACCCCTCGACCCGCGCCAGCCACCCGGACTCGGGCGCCCCGGAGCCGGACGACTCGCAGACAGGCAGCTCAGGGCCGGGAGAGTCGGGCTCGGACGACGCGGGGACGGGCGGCTCGGGCTCGGACGACGCGGGGCCGGGCGACTCGGGCTCGGGCGGCGATCGGGGGGCCGGCGGCGCCTTTGGGGCGGGCGATACCGAGCCCGCCGGCGACGAGACGACAGCGCCGGCCCGGGACGCGGACGTGCAGTCCGACGCCGGTACGGCAGGCGAGACAACGGATTCCAGTACCGACGCGGACGGCGGCGACGACATCGACTCGGACCCGGCGCGAATGCCGACCCTGCAAGCGAACGCGGACCCGGCCCCGGCCGCGACGTCGTCCGAGCCGGCCTCGCCGGTCCCCGAACCCGGCGGTACGGACGGCACGTCGCCGACCACCGCGTACGACCCGGACGAGACCGCCGCATCCGGTGAGACGACACCTGACTCCGACCCGTACGCGGCCGGGGACGCCGTTGCGGGCCAGGACCCGGCGGCCGAGGCGGAGCCTGGTGCAAGCCAGAACCCCTACCCGGAGCCCGATCCAGTCGCGGCGTCCGACGCTGGCGTGGACTCCGACGCCAACCCGGATCCGGCAGCTACGCCGCCGTCCGACGACGACCCGGCCCTTGCCGCACAACCCGATACCAACGCGGGCCCGGCGGTGGCGTCACCGTCCGACGACGACACCGAACCGGCAGTTGCCGCACAGTCCGATACCAACGCGGACCCTGCGGTCGCGGCGCAACCCGACGCCGGCACGGACCCGGATCTCCCGACACGGCTCGACACCAGCACGGAACCGTCGCCCGTGGCGGAGCCCGATGCCGGCGCCGAGCCGACGTCTGCGTCGCCGCCCGCGACGGACACGGTGGACACCGTCTCGGCCGGGCACGAGCCCGATCCGGTACCCGAGCCCCAGAACGACGCCGAGTCGGAGTCCTGGACTGGCGCGGCGCCGGAGCCCTGGGCCGGCGCGGAGCCAGGATCCGGGGCCGACGCCGAGCCACAACCCCAGCCCGATGCCGTGCCAGAGCTCGGAGCAAATCCGGAGTCCGGAAGCGGTGCAGAGCCCGGGGCGGGTACGGAGCCCGGAGCCGATGCGGAGCCGGAGCATGGGGGCGGCGCAGAGTGGGGGCCAGGAACCGCCGCCACGCCGGAGCCCACGACCGACGCCACGCCGGATGCCGAGGCCGGGCCGGAGCCCGAGCAGGTATCAGATACCGGCGCGCAGCGGGAGCCCGAACCCGGGGCTGAGCCGGTTGTGCCGGCGCGGTCCGAGGCCGGCGCGGAGTCGGCGGGCGCCGCGGGACTCGATCCCGGTACGGAACCGCATTCGGAGGACGACGAGCCGGGGCCCGGCGCGGTCGCGGCGGAGGCGACCGCGGGTACGACGGCGGACGAGGCAGCCCCGCACGCGGACCGCGACTCGGGCGCCGAGGGGTCGGCGCCGCGCGCCGACGATGCCACGCAGCTCATGCCGGTGATACGGGCCGATGCGCGGCCCGCGTCCTCGTACGACGAGCCGCCGACCGCCGATCTCGACGCCACGCAGGTCATCCGGACGCCCGTTACCGACGACGTGCCCGGTGCGGGCGATCCGTGGACCGACGTCACGCAGGCCATCCCGGCCTCGCCCGACGTGGACCGGCCCGCCGACCCCGACGCGGGGCGGGCCGCCGACCCCGACGCGACACAGATCATTCGCCTGCCGCACGACGCCGACCACCGGGACGCGGACCCGGCCGACCAGGCCACCGACCACCCCGAAGCGACGCCAGCCACGGACCGTACCGAAGCGACGCCGAGCTGGCAGACCGCGGACCGTACGCAAGGCACCGCGACCGAGCAGACCGCGGACCGTACCGAAGCGACGCCGAGCTGGCAGACCGCGGAGCCTACGGACGACACCGCGGCCGAGCAGACCGCCGATCGCTTCGAAGCCGTACCCGGTGGCGATCGCCCCGGGGCCACGCCGAGCGCGCCCGAAAGGCACGACGGCCCGGCCCGCGACGCCGCGGCGCGGTACGACGATCTCGACGCGACCCAGGTCATCCGGCTTCCGGACCTGGACTCCGACGCGCCCCACCAGGCCGCCGAACCGGCCGACCGGGCTACGCCCGACACGCGCGCCGCCCAGGCACCGCCGGACACCCGCAGCGTTCAGGCACCGCCCGACGCCCAGACGCCCGCCGACCCGCGCGACGGGCAGGCGTCGGACGACGCCCGCGGCGGCCGGGCACCCGCCGAGGCCCGTGGCGCGCAGGCGCCGGGGCTGGATCCGGACGCCACGCAGGTCATCCGGATGCCGAAGGACGTGCCGGCCGAGATCCCGATGGATCCGGACGCGACACAGGTGATCCGGATGCCCCGGGAGACCCCGGGCGAGACCGGTACGCCGGCCGACCGGGACGGCCCGAAGCTGGGTGGGGCGCCGCCGGAGGCGGGGCGGCGCGTACCGGCGGACGACCAGACGCAGCAGTTCACGATCCCGCCGGACGCGTACGCGGATCGGCCGGGAGCCCGGACGACCGGGCGGGACCGGCCGCGGGACGCGCCGAGCGCCGACCGGCCGCGCACCGCACCGGCGGACCCGGGTACCGGCAGGTCGACGGCCACGGACCGGCCCGGCGCGTGGCCGACCTCCGCACCGCCCACGGACCCGGGCCGCAGAACCGCGGACCGCCCGACGGCACCGGGTCATCCGGCGACGGCGGACCGCCCGTACCCCGGCCCGGCACGCCCCACCGGCCCGACACAGAACACCGGCCCGACACAGAACACCAGCCCGACACAGAACACCAGCCCGGCCGGCCCGGCACGTGGCGCCGGGCCGGTACGAAGCAGCGGGCCGGCGACCGACGCGAGGCCGGCGGCGGATCGGCAGGCGACGCCGACCGGTACCGCGGCGGTGGGCTGGACCACGCAGCGGATCCCGGCGCCGGAGGAGCCGCCGACGGTACGGCTGGCGCCCGGCCAGGGGCTGACCCAGCCGACCCCGGTACGCCCGGAGGCCGCGCCGATACCCAGGCAGGGGCGTACCCGGGGGCTGCTGGTCGGCCTGTTGGCGGGGTTCGGCGTGCTGGTGCTGGTGGCCGGCGCGTTGGCGGTGTTCCGGCCGGGGCCGGTGGAGCGGCTGTTCGCGGACGGTACGTCCCCGTCCCCGTCGCCGTCGTCGGTCGGCCCGTCGCCGGTGCTGCAACCGGCGATGGGTGCGGCGGCGCCGACCCCTGCGGGCGTGTCGCGTACGCTCGCGCCGCTGCTGAAGGACTACCGGCTCGGTGACCGGGTGGCGGTGTCGGTGGTGGACGTCGCGACGCGCAGCACGCTGTACGGTGCGACGCCGGGCGCGGCGGAGCTGCCGGCGTCGGTGACGAAGCTGGTCACGGCATCGGCGGCGTTGCAGGAGCGGGGTCCGAGCTATCGGCTGACGACGCGGGTGGTGGCGGGCAGCAAACCGGGTGAGGTGGTCCTGGTCGGCGGCGGCGACCCGACGCTCGCCACGAACGGCCACAGCGTGTACCCGCAGGCGGCGCGGCTGGACAAGCTGGCCGATCAGGTGAAGAAGGCGCTGGGCGGGGTGAAGCCGACCCGGGTGCTCGTCGACTCGTCGCTGTACTCGGGTACCCGGATCGGGCCGGGTTGGGATTCGGACATCGTGTCGGGTGGGGACGCCGCACCGATGGCCCCGGTGATGCTGAACGGCGGCCGGGTCGACCCGGACGGCGCGACCGCGGTCCGCTCGACCGAGCCGGATCTGGACGCGGGCCGGAAGCTGGCGGAGCTGATCGGCGCGCCGACGCGGTCGGTGGCGCGGGCGACGGCGCCGTCGGGGGCGAAGCGGTTGGGTGCGGTGCAGTCGCCGCCGCTGGTGCACCTGATCGAGATGATGCTGCAGCGCAGCGACAACGTGATCGCGGAGGCGATGGCCCGGCAGGTGGCGCTGGCGCGGCACCAGCCGGCGTCGTTCGCGGGCGGCGCGGCGGCGACCCGGGCGGTGATGTCGGAGCTGGGCGTACCGGCGAAGGAGCTGACGCTGTCGGACGGCTCGGGGCTGTCGCGCCAGGACCGGATCTCGCCGGAGTTCCTGACGGGTCTGCTCACCACGGTGACGGACGGGAAGCATCCGCGGCTGTGGCCGGTGTACACGGGGATGCCGGTGGCGGGGTACTCCGGCACGCTGTCCGACCGGTACGTGCAGGGGCCGGTGACGTCCGCGGCGGGCCTGGTCCGGGCGAAGACCGGTTCGCTGAACGGGACGAGCACGCTGGCCGGCCTGGTCATGGACTCGGACGGGCGGCTGCTGGCGTTCGCGATGATGGCCGAGGGGACGGCGGACAACCTGTCGGCGGAGGCGGCGTTGGACGACGCGGCCGCGGCGCTCGCCGGCTGTGGCTGCCGTTGATGCGCCGTATGTCGTGATGATCCGCACAAGGGTCTGTTTCGTGGATCTTGGTCGAGCGAGGCGAGTCCCATCCTGAGGATCCACGAAACAGACCCTGACCCCGGCCCGGATGGTGGGCGACGACACGCGCCGACACGTACCGTTGGGCCATGACGCAGTTTGTGGACTGGGACCTCGCGGTCACGACCGCCGGGACCATCTCGAAGGCCGGACCACGGGTCAGCTACGACGAGGCGGCCGAGGTCGTCGGCGAGCTGCGTCGCCTGACGGACGAGGCGGCCGGGCACGTGGTGACCACGACCGGTCTGGACAGCAAGGTCACCCACCCACCGGTGCGCGTGGTCGACCGCGCCGACTGGGCCAGCGCCAACCTGTACGGGCTGCGCGACGTGATGACCCCGCTGATGGAGCGCGCGCTGGACGGCCGCGAGCCGTCCGCGCTGGCGCAGACGGTGGGGTCCCGGCTGACCGGCGTGCAGGCCGGGACGGTGCTCGGATACCTGTCGGGCAAGGTCCTCGGGCAATATGAGGTGTTCTCCGGTGAGCCGGGCAACCTGCTGCTCGTCGCGCCGAACATCGTCGAGGTGGAGCGGAAGCTCGGCGCCGAGCCGCACGACTTCCGGCTGTGGGTGTGCCTGCACGAGGTGACGCACCGGACGCAGTTCACCGCGGTGCCGTGGCTCCGGCAGTACTTCATGGACCAGGTCGGCGAGTTCGTCGACGCGGCCCGGTCGGACTCGGAGCAGCTGGTGGACCGGATCCGGCGCGGGGTGGCGTCGCTGGCCGACGCGGTGCGTACGCCGGACAGCCGGGCGAGCGTGCTGGACCTGGTGCAGACGCCGGCGCAGCGGGAGGTCGTGGATCGGCTGACCGCGCTGATGACGCTGCTGGAGGGGCACGCCGACTACGTGATGGACGCGGTGGGCCCGCGGGTGGTGCCGTCGGTGGAGGAGATCCGCAGCAAGTTCAACCGCCGCCGCGAGACGGCGAACCCGGTGGAGCGCGTGATCCGCAAGCTGCTCGGCATCGACGTCAAGATGCGGCAGTACGCGGAGGGCAACAAGTTCGTGACCGCCCTGGTGGACCGGGTCGGCATGGACGGCTTCAACCGGATCTGGGAGTCGGCGGACACCCTGCCGCGGCTGCCCGAGATCACCGACCCGGACGTGTGGCTGCGCCGGGTGCACGGCGCCGACGCCTGACCCGATGACCCAGGTACCTCCGGCCACGGCAGCGGTACGCCGGGCCGTGCGGCGTGCGCTGGCCGGCGCCGAGGGCACTGTGCTGGTGGCGTGTTCGGGTGGCGCGGACTCGTTGGCGTTGGCCGCCGCCACGGCGTACGTGGCGCCCCGGCTGGGCCGGGGCGCGGGCCTGGTGACGGTCGACCACGGGTTGCAGGACGGTTCGGCGGCGCGGGCGGCCGGTGTGGTCGGGTGGGCGCGCGCGGCGGGCCTCGACCCGACCGAGGTGGCGACGGTGGCGGTGGGCCGGGACGGCGGTCCGGAGGCCGCTGCCCGCACAGCGCGGTACGCGGCGCTCGACGACGCCGCCGACCGGCACGACGCGGTCGTGCTGCTCGGCCACACCCGGGACGACCAGGCCGAGACGGTGCTGCTGGCGCTGGCCCGGGGGGCCGGCCCGCGCGGGCTGGCCGGCATGCCCGCGGTACGCGGGCGCTACCGTCGCCCGCTGCTCGACCTGCCGCGCGCGACGACGGCGGCGGCGTGCGCCGAGTCGGGTCTGACGCCGTGGCAGGACCCGCACAACACCGACCCGGCGTACGCCCGGTCCCGGCTGCGGGCCGCGCTGGACGAGCTGGAGTCGTTGCTGGGCAAGGGTTTCCGCACGAACCTGGCGCGTACGGCCGGGCTGGTGGCGGCGGACAGCGAGCTGCTCGACGCGCAGGCCGCAGCGCTGCTGTCCACTGTGGACACCGGCGCGGGGCTGGACGTGGCGTTGCTGTCTGCCGCGCCGGCGGCGCTGCGTACCCGGGTGCTGCACGCGTACGCGCGAGGGCTGGGCGCGGCCGGCTCCGCGCTCACCGCCGCGCACGTCGCGTCGCTGGACGCGCTGCTCACCGACTGGCACGGCCAGGGCCCCGTGTACCTGCCCGGCGCGATCACCGTCCGCCGTCGCGCCGGTCGCCTGACCGCGGAGCCCGCCACGCCGACTGCCGGCGGCTGACACCGCGCGCGCCGCGCCGGCCGCCGGGTCAGTCGGTCCAGCGGGCGCCGTTGGTCCAGTACCGGTGGATCTCCTCCAGCGGACGGCCGCGGGTCTCGGGGGCGAGGCGCGCGACGAAGACGAGTGCCGCCGCGCAGAGTACGAAGAAGATGGCGAAGGTGGTGGCGCCGCCGAGCGCGGTCAGCGCGGACAGGAACGTCAGCGAGATGATCAGGTTCGCGAGCTGGTTGACGGTCAGCAGCACGGAGGCGCCGGTGGAGCGCAGCCGGGACGGCAGGGACTCGGAGGCGTACACCCAGACGAGGGAGCCGAAGCCGGCGGAGAAGCCGATCCGGAAGATGATCACGCCGAGGACCGCGACGGCCGCCGACGCGCCCGCGCCGACGCCGACGACGAAGACCAGGGCGAGGATCGCGGTCGCGACCGTCATCAGGCCGATGCCGGTGAGCAGCGTGCGGCGCCGGCCGGCCCGCTCCACCATCAGGAACGCGGTGAGTTCGCCGAGGATCGCGGCGAGCTGGACGAGCGACGTGACGAGGATGGCGGACCGGTCGCTGGTGAACCCGACCGCCTTGAAGATCATCGGGCTGTACGCGATGACCGCGGCGATGCCGGTGATCTGGACGAAGAAGCCGAGCCCGGCGACGAAGACCCCGGCGCCCCGGTACGGCGGGCGGAACAGCTCGCGGAAGGCCCCGCGCCGGGGGTCGGCCAGCGACTCGCGGATCTCGGCCAGCTCGGTGTCGACCTCGGCCGCGGACCGGGTACGCCGCAGCGCGGCCCGCGCCGCCTCGACGTTGCCGCGCATCATCTGCCACTGCGCGGTCTCCGGCAGCCGGACGATCAGCAGCATCACCGCGAACGCCGGGATCGCCGACACGCCGAGCATCCACCGCCACGCGCCGATCCCGGACAGCGCCAGGTCGGTGAAGTACGCGGCAGCGATGCCGATCGTGTTGGCGAACTGGTACATGACGAGAAGCCGGCCGCGGATCCGGACCGGCGCGGACTCGCCGACGAAGATCGGCGCGGCCACGATCGAGACGCCGACGGCGATGCCGAGCAGGAAGCGGGCGAGGAGCATGACCGGGTAGTCGGGCGCGAACGCGGACGCCGCGGCGAACAGCCCGTACCCGGCGGCGACGGCGACCATCGTCCGGCGCCGGCCCCAGTGGTCGCACAGCCGCCGGGCGATCAGCGCGCCGACGATCCCGCCGACCGTGACGGCCGCGGTCACCACCTCCTGCTGCACGGTGGACAGCTGGAAGTCCTTGCGTACGAACAGCAGCGCGCCGGCCATCGCCCCGGTGTCGTACCCGTAGATGAGGCCGACCGCGGCGGCGGCGATCCCGACGAACGCGGTGCCGAAGCGCGATCGGGGTGCCGCGGTGTCCACGGGACGGGCTACGTCGGCGGGCATCGTGTCCTCGATTCGTCGGCCCCGGGGTACGGGGGGCAGGACCAGCGTCGCCGCTGTCGGCGGTGCGCGGCCACCGTGGGTGACGGGGGCCACGGCGGCGTAGTGGCCAGTGTCGAGGCGGCCCATTTTTCTGACAAGCGGTTCGACATAATTACTTTGTCACCGCGTCATCCGATGGTGATCAGCCGTCGACCGGGGCTAGATTGGCCGCCAAGTTCTGCGTACCCGGTTGACAGAATTGGAGGTGCGCCGTGGGATCGGCAGGAAACCGGGCGCGCTTCCTGCGCCTCGCGCACACCGAGCGGATTGTCGGACTGCTGCGGCACGGGCCGGTGAGCCGCGCCGAGTTGCAGGCGCGTACCGGGCTGTCCCGGGCCACCGTGTCCGCGATCGTCGCCGAGCTGCGCCGCGACGGCGTCGTCGCCTCCCGGCCCGACCCGCAGGCGCGTTCCGGGCCGGGCCGGCCCGCCGAGCTGATCGGCCTCGCCGAGCGCAACGCCCGTACGGTCGGGGTCGCGTTCTACCGCGACGGGCTGCGGGTCGCGCTCGGCGACGCGCTGCACCAGATCCTCGGGGTGACCGAGCGGCCGTTCCCGCGCAGCATGGGCTGGGCCGAGCGCGGCGAGGTCGCCGTCGACACGCTCCGCGCCCTCTGCGCCGAGTACGACGTGACGCTCACCGGCGTGGACGGCGTCGGCGTCGGTACGGTCGGGCCGGTCGCGCCGGGCCGGCTCGCCGGGCGCTGGCAGGTCGCCGTGGACCGGCTCGCCGAGGTCGTCGGCGCCCCGGTGTACGTGGACAACAACGTGCGGCTGGCCGCCCTCGCCGAGACCATCTGGGGCGCCGCCGCCGGCCACGACTCCGCGGTGTACCTGCACATCGGCGAGGGTGTCGGCGGCGGCCTGGTGCTCGGCGGCCGGCTGTACCGCGGGGACAGCGGCGCGGCCGGCGAGTTCGGCCACGTCACCGTCGACCCGGACGGCCCGCCGTGTCACTGTTCCCGCCGCGGCTGCCTGGAGCTGTACGCGAACGTCCCCGCGATCCTGACCGCGGCGGGCCGGCGCGGAGCCGCCGCCCGTGACGTCGAGGCCGGGTACGGGCTGTCCGACGCGCTTGCCGACCCGGCCATGGACGCGGCGCTGAAGCGGGCCGCCGGCTACGCGGGCGCGGTGGTCGGCGCCGCGCTCGCCACCCTCGACGTGCACCACGTCGTCGTCGGCGGACTGTTCGCCGCCGCCGGCGACGAGGTACGCGCGGTCTTCGCCGACACCGTCCGGTCCCAGGTGCTGGTCAGCGTCGCCGACCGGCTGCGGATCGTACCGGCGGTGCTCGGCGCGCCCGGCGGCGCGCTCGGCGCCGTCGCCCTGGTGCACCAGAGTTCTCCCCTGCTCACCGGGTACGAGCCGCTCCGGCACTCGACACCCGACCGCGCCACCCGATGATGCGAAAGGCACGCCCCCTCATGCCGCACAACGTGCTGTTCCTGATGACCGACCAGCACCGGACCGACGCGATCGGCTGCTACGGCAACCCGCACGCGCGCACGCCGAACCTGGACCGGCTCGCCGCGTCCGGCACGCTGTTCCGCAACGGCTTCACCCCCACCGCCATCTGTACGCCGGCGCGCGCCAGCCTGCTCACCGGCCAGGCTCCGTTCCGGCACCGGCTGCTGGCGAACGCGGAGTGGAACACCGGATATCTCACGGAGCTGCCGGCGGGCACGCCGACCTTCTCGGAAGCCTTGCGCGGCAACGGATACAACGTCGGGCTGATCGGCAAGTGGCACGTCGGCGAGCACCTCGGCCCGGACGCGTACGGCTTCGACGGGCCGAACCTGCCGGGCGCGATGAACCCGATCCTCGCCGCGGAGTACCGGACGTACCTGGCGGAGCGGGGCCTGCCGGAGCCGGCCATCACCGACCCGGTACGCGGCACGCTGCCCGGCGGCCGACCCGGGCACCTGCTCGCGGCGCGGCTGCGGCAGCCGGTGGAGGCCACGTTCGAGCACTTCCTCGCGGACCGCGCGATCGAGATGCTCCGCGGCTACGCCGCCGAGCCGAAGCCGTTCCACCTGTCGCTGCACTTCTTCGGCCCGCACCTGCCCTACCTGCTGCCCGACGAGTACTACGACCTGGTCGATCCGTCCACTGTGGAGCTTCCGGGTTCGTTCGCGGAGACGTTCGCGGGAAAGCCCGAGGTGCAGCGCAACTACTCGACGTACTGGTCGGCGGACTCGTTCGACGCGGACGAGTGGCGGAAGCTGATCGCCGTGTACCGCGGGTACGGGGCGATGATCGACGCCGAGATCGGCCGGGTGCTGGACGTGCTGACCGAGCTGGGGCTGGACGACGACACGGCGGTGTTCTTCACCGCCGACCACGGCGAGTTCACCGGCGCGCACCGGCTCAACGACAAGGGCCCGGCGATGTACGACGACATCTACCGGATCCCGTTCCTGCTGCGGGTGCCGGGCGCGCCGGCCGGGCGTACCGACGACAGGTTCGTGACGTTGACCGACGCGACCGCGACGATCCTCGACCTCGCCGGCCTCGACCCGGACCTGTGCCCGGACGCCCGGCCGGACGGCTGCCCGCCCGACGGCCGGAGCCTGCTCCCCCTGGTACGCGACGAGCCCGTCGCCGACTGGCCGACCGAGCTGGTCGCCGAGTTCCACGGCCACCACTTCCACTACCAGCAGCGGATGCTGCGGGACGAGCGGCACAAGCTGGTCGTGAACGCCGAGTCCGTCGACGAGCTGTACGACCTGGCCACCGACCCGTACGAACTGGTCAACGTCTACACCGCCCCACGGTACGAGCCGGTGCGGCGGGACATGCTGCGCCGCCTGCACACCGCGCTCGTCGACCGCGGGGACGCCGTGTTCGCCCGGTGGATGCTCGCGATCAGCGACCTCGACGTACCGCTGGGGAACTCGTCCCGGTCGGACTTCGGCAGCCTGGAGTGACGTGACCGGCCCCCGCGTGCGAGACTCGCGGACGTGATGCGCTACGACTGCCGCACCCTGGCCGAACGAGACCAGGGCATTGCTGCCGCGGCCGAGGCCGTCAAGTCCGGCCAGCTCGTCGTCCTGCCCACCGGCACCATGTACGGGGTGGGCGCCAACGCGTTCGACGCGGACGCGGTCGCCGAGCTACGCCGGCTCAAGGACCACGGGCGGGACGTCGCCTCCCCGGTCATGGTCGGCTCCCAGCAGACCCTCGACGGCCTCGTCCTGTCGCTGCCGCAGGCGGCGCGCGAGCTGGTCGAGGCGTTCTGGCCGGGCGAGCTGAGCATCATCGTCGAGCACGCGCCGAGCCTCGCCTGGGACATCGGCGACACCGACGGCACCTTCCTGGTACGTCAGCCGCTGCACCCGGTCGCGCTCGAACTGCTGCGCGAGACCGGCCCGATGGTGGTCGTCGGCGCGGCACTCGCTGGCCAGGACCCGCCGACCACCGCCGAGCAGGCGCAGGAACAGCTGGGCTCCGCGGTCGCCGTCTACCTGGAGGCCGGCCCGCATGGCGAGCCCGCCCCGTCGACGATCGTGGACTGCGCCGAGGACCCGCCGATACTGCTCCGCGCCGGCGCCCTGTCGTACGAGACGCTTCGCTCGGTTGTGCCCGAGCTCGCGGAAAATACCTGATCAATGCCCTGGTTTCGGTCGTGGCCGTCGGCGACGATGGACACGCCGACGGCCCCCACCCAAGCTTGCGACCCGCGGAGAGCGACGTGACGTACCCACCCGGTCAGTACGGCCAGCCCGGCCCCAGCGATCCGTACGGTCAGCAGCCCGGCTACGGCCAGCAGCAGCCCAACTACGGCTCCCCGCAGCAGCCGTACGGGCAGCCGCCCGCGAGCGGCCAGCCGGCGTACGGCCAGCCCTCCGGCCCGCCCGCCTACGGCCAGCCCGCGGGCCAGCCGGGGTACGGGCAGCAGCCCGGCCCGGCATACGGCCAGCCCGCGTCCGACCCGTACGGCCAGCCCGCCGCGGATCCGTACGCCCAGCCCGGATACGGGCAGCAGCCCGCGTCCGGCCAGCCCGACCCGTACGGCCAGCAGAGCGCCCCGCCCGGGTACGGCACGCCGACGAGCGGCGCGGCCGGCTACGGCCAGCAGCCGTACGGGCAGCCCCAGCAGTACGGCCAGCCGGGGTACGGCCAGCCCGGGATGCCGCCGTACGGCGGGGCGCCGAAAAGCAAGTCGAAGCTGCCGCTGATCCTCGGCCTCGGCGGTGGCGGCGTCGCCCTGATCATCGTGATCATCGTGGTGGCGGTCGTCGCCTTCGGCGGCGGTGGCGGTGCGGGCAGTCCGACCGACGCGGTCAGCACCTACCTCAACGCGGTGTTCAAGGACAAGGACGCGAGCGCCGCGAAGAACGTGCTCTGCGACGCGGAGAAGAACACCGAGGACGCCGACCCGGAGAAGGTCAAGGGCGAGATCGAGTCCGGTGCCGGCGGCAGCGTCGACATCACCTGGACCACGCCGACCGAGTCGAGCAAGAGCGGCAGCGACGCCGAGGTGAAGAACGTGTTGTCGATGACGATCTCCGGCACCAAGACGGACTTCGACGCGACCTGGAAGGTCGTCGACGAGTCCGGCTGGAAGGTCTGCGACATGAACCTCGACGTCAAGAAGTAGTCACCGGCCCACGAGAGCGGGTCCGCCCCCTGGGGCGGGCCCGCTTTCTCATACCTGGCCGAGGGAGCGGTCGGCCGCGTCGGGGCCGGTGGCGAGCTGCCGGGCCGCGCGTACCTCGGCGGCGATCGGCTTCAGCGCCTCGTCGCGCGGGGTCGGGATCTCGTCAGGCTTGCGGCGTTCGCGCAGTGCGGTGGCCAGGTCGCGCAGGTCGGCGACGAGCAGGTTCACCGCGTCCGTCGACGGCGGCCGGAACTCCCGCACCGGCCGCGCCGGCTGGACCTCCTGGACCGGCTCGTCGGCCTGCGTCGGCCGCTCCGCCAGCCGCAGCGGCGGGTCGGACTCGGCGCGCTTCGCGGCGGCCCGCGCCGACCGGGCGGCGTGCCGGGCCGCGTCCCGGGTCCGGATCGCGACCTCGGTGACCGCGTCGACGGCCCGCTCCAACTGCACGATCATCGGCCACCACGCCGCCGCCTGGGTACTCGTCGGCGGCGGCTCGGCCATCTTCTGCTGGAACGACGTACGCACGTCGGACAGCGTCCGGTACGCCCGGCGGCGCTGCGCCCGCGCCGACGGCGTCTCCGCCGTGAACGCCTCCCGCAGGTACGTGGCCAGCTCGTCGACCGCGTCCGCGACCTGCGGCCCGAGGCGTACCCGCCAGGTCTCCGGCCACAGCAGGTACCCGAAGACGAGGACCAGGGCGCAGCCGGTGAGCGTGTCCAGCAGCCGGGTGACGACGATCTGCGGGCCCTGGGTCGCCCCGAAGTCGACGAGCAGCACCGCCAGCGGTGTCAGGAAGATCGCGAACATGCCGTAGTTGCGGCCCATCACGATCGGCAGCAGCCCGGCCGCGACCGCGATGAACGGCAGCAGCCACGCCCCCTCCGGCACGACCACCAGCAGGCCGGCGCCGATGAGGACGCCGAGCAGGGTGCCGAGCCCGCGCTGTACGGCCCGGGCGAACACCGAACCGAAGTCCGGTTTCAGCACGATCGCCACCGTCAACAGCACCCAGTACGACCGTTCCAGCGGCAGCGTGCCGCGCAGGATCTCGGCGAGCGACATGCACAGCACGAGACGCACGGCGTACAGCCAGGTGGCGGGGCCGGTGAGGATCCGGTCGGAGATGCGGACGAGCCGCTCCCGCGGGGTCGGCGGCAGCAGCGTCGTGCCGGTGTCGTGGTCCGGCCGCAGCTGCTCGCGGACGTCGGACATCCCGTGCCGCAGCGCCCGCAGCCGGTACGAGTCGGGCTCGCGCAGCGCGTCCGGCATCGGCGGCGGCGGGCGCTCGGCGCTGATCGCGTCGGCCACCGAGCGGATCCCGGCCGGGATGTCCGGCGGCACCGGCCGCCCCGAGTGGGCGATGGCCACGCTCGCCTCCACGACCGACGTCGCCGCGTTCAGCAGGCCGGTGAGCTGGCGGAACGCCAGGCTGCGGCCCGCCATGCGGGACCGCCCGGCCAGCAGCGCGTCGTACGCGGCGTTCATGGAGGTGGTGAGCCGCTGCCGGACGTCCGGCATCTGCGCCGTCCCCGTCGCGTCGAGCAGGTCCGCGACCCCCCGGTACACCTCGGCGACCGCCTCGCGTTCCGGCGCGCGGGTACCGCCGACGAGGACGACGACAGTGGACAGCAGCATCGCCCAGGCCGCGCCGACGAGGTAGAGCAGCGGCAGCACCCACGGCGGGTACGGGACGGTGATGCCGGACGCGATGGACAGGTACACCAGCAGTTGCAGGGCGGCCATCGACGTCGCCGCGTTGATCACCGACAGCAGCGCCGACACCAGCGACACCGCCGCCACGACCACCACCGACAGCCAGCCGGTGCCGGCGGCGAGGTGCCCGACGTACATGCCGATGGCGCCGGCGACGCCGGCGCCGAGCTGGCGTACCAGGCGGACCCGGAGCGGGCCGCCGCGGTCGGCGATGGACGCCGCCATCGCGCCCATCGCGGCGAACATGCCGAGCGGCGGGATCCCGATCGCGATGCCGACGGCGAGCGGCGTCGGGATCGCGATCGCCACGCGCGCCACGTCCGGCCAGGAGATCGCCGCCGGCTTCAGCCGGACCAGCTCGACCATCCAGTCCGGCGCGGCCAGCTCCAACCGCTCCCGTACGCCCCGGTGGCCGTCCCGGGCAGCGTCGTCGCCGCGCTCGGTCGGCGCGGTGACGGTGTCACCTCGGCGGTCGGTCATCGGCAGGTCCCAGCACCATCGTCGTCGGATCCGCGGTCAGGTCCAGGGCGGCGCCACTCCATGATCACAGAATCGGGTCGTCGCGACGACGCCAGCGGGCACGCGGCCCGTCCTGGCCGACGGCCCGCAGCCGGACCTCCACCGCCGGCCGTACCCGGTGCGTGGTCATGACGAGCAGCTCGTCACCGGCGCGTACGGGGGTGCGGTCGTTCGGCACGAACGCGCGCCCGGCCCGGACGACCATGGTCACCACGGCCGGCGCCGGCAGCCGCAGCTCCCAGAGCTCGACGTTGCGCAGCCGCGAGCCGGGCGACACGACGACGTGGATCAGGTCCGCGTCCAGTACGTCCAGCGGGGCGGACTCCAGTTGCAGGTCGCGCGTCGGGTCCCGGGACACGAGGCCGAGCGCGCGCGCCACCGGCGCCAGCGTCGGCGCCTGTACCAGCGTGAACGCCACCACCAGCACGAACACGATGTTGAACAGCCGCTCGCTGCCCGCCACCTTCGCCACCACCGGGAACGTGGCCAGCACGATCGGCACCGCGCCGCGCAGCCCCGCCCACGACAGCAGCGTCTGCTCCCGCCACGGCACCCGGAACGGCAGCAGCGACACGAGCACCGACACCGGCCGGGCCACGAGCAGCAGCACCAGCCCGACGAGCAGCGCCGGCACGATCACCTCGGGCAGCTCGGCCGGCGACACGAGCAGCCCCAACATCACGAACAGGCCGATCTGGGCGATCCATCCCAGTCCCTCGGCGAACGACCGTACCGCCCGGCGGTGCGGCAGCCCCGCGTTGCCGAGCACGATCGCCGCCAGGTACGCGGAGAGGAAGCCGCTCGCGTGCAGCGCGCCCGCCGCCGCGAACGACACCAGTCCCATCGTGAACGCCGCCAGCGGGTACAGGCCGGACGCCGGCAGCGACAACCGCCGCAGCCCGTACGCACCGGCCACGCCGACCGCGAGCCCGATCCCGGCGCCCACGCCCAGCTCGTACACGAGGTCGCGGAGCGCGGTGAGCGGGGTGTGCGCGTCGACCGGCACGGTGAACGCGAGGACCAGGATGACGGTCGGCGCGTCGTTGAAACCGGACTCCGCCTCCAGCAGGCCGGCGATCCGGGACGGCAGCGGCAGCGCCCGGAGTACGGAGAAGACGGCGGCGGCGTCGGTGGACGCGACGACCGCGCCGAGCAGCAGTGCGACCTGCAGCGACACGCCCAGCAGCAGCCACGCGCCGGCCGCGGTGACCAGCACGCTGACGATGACGCCGAGGGTCGCGAGGGTCGCGGCGCGGCCGAGTACCGGCCGGATCGTGTGCCAGTCGGTCGACAGCCCGCCGTCGATCAGGATCACCGCCAGCGCGGCGATGCCCAGCGCCTGCGCCACCCGCTCGTCGGAGAACTGCACGCCGAGGCCGGACTCGCCCAGCAGCAGCCCGACCGCCAGGTACGCGAGCAGGACGGGCAGACCGACCCGGCTGACCAGCCGCGCCGCGGCGATGCTGGCGACCACCACGAGCGCCGCGGCGAGCAGCACCAGGTACAGCTCGTGCAGCGTCATGGCCGTCCCCCCGCCCACAGGTGAGCCAACGGTACTGAAAACGGGCCGGTCGGCCGGGCCGAACGGCTCCGTGCCGCTGTGCCCGGATGGACCAAACAGACGGTTCCGGCCACCCGTCACCGGCCGTAAATTCGAGAGGTGATCCGGCACCTTCATGCGGCCGGAACGGCTCCGTAACAGCGCCTGGCGACCATGCGTACGTCAGTCGCGGGCAGCACGTGGGGAGGGGAGCGTCGATGTTGACCAGGTTGCGGATCAGGCTGCCGGACCGGCCGGGCGCGCTGGGCCGGGCCACCGCCGCGCTCGGCACCGTCGGGATCGACATCCATCAGGTACAGGCGCTCGAACGGGCGTCCGGCCGGGCCATCGTCGACCTCGTCGTCGCGCTGCCCGCCGCGATGCTGCCCGGCGCCGTCGCCCGGATCCTCGCCGAGATCCCCGGCGTACGCGTGGAGGGGTCCTGGCAGACCAGCGACTCGCTCGACCTCGACACCGACCTCGAAGTCCTCGCCGAGACCATCGCGAACCCACGGCGGGCGCTGCACGCCCTCGTCGACGCGGCGCCGAAACTCCTGCACGCGCACTGGGCCGCTGCGCTGACCGCCCCGGGCGGCGAGATCGTGCACGCGAGCTGGCGTACGCCGAAGATCGGGTCGGTCGAGCTGCACACCCCGCGGGCCCGGGCACTGACCGCGCCGGACGGCAGCCGGCTCGCGATCGCGCCGCTCGGACCCGACCACGTGATCGTCGTCGGCCGGCGCAACGCGCCGCCGTTCCACCCGACCGAGCTGCGCAAGCTCGCCACGCTCGCCGACGCCACCGCCGGTGTCCTCACCGGCCGCGAGCAGCCGGCCCCCGAGCAGCGCCGCCGCCCGGACCTGACACTCGTCGGCCAGCCCCGCACCCGCTGACCCGCGACCGTCACGGTCGGAGCCGGTGGTCGCCGGCCCCGACCGTGTCCGGCTACGCCGCGTCGGTGTCCTCGTCCGCGGTCAGGACCGCGCCGAGCGCCGACCCGTCCGGTACGCCGAGGCCGGTGCACGCGTCCCAGCCCTGCCCCGCCTCGTACGCCCCGTTGTCGCCGCTGGTCACGTCGCGGAAGCCGGCCGCGACCGAGCCGGCGGCGGCCGACGCGTACAGGGCGGGTTGGATCAGGCCGAAGCGCTTCTGCGTCTGCTGCGCCAGCCGCGCCAGCAGGGCGGCCCACAGCGGGGCGACCGCGCTCGTCCCGCCGATCACGTACGACTTCCCGTCGACGAGCACCTGGTACCCGGTGGCCGGGTCGGCGTTGGCCGCCACGTCCGGCACGCCGCGGCCGGTGCCCGTGGGTACGCCGGCGTTCTGCTGCCAGGCCGGCCGGTCGAACGCGGCGCTCACCCCGCCGCCGGTCGCGCCGCCCTGCGCGCCGCCGTTCCACACGGTCTCGGACGTCACCTCACCGGTCGACGGGTCGGCGGTGAGGCTCGTACCGCCGCACGCGAGGACGTGCGGGCTGGACGCCGGGAAGTCGGTGTGCGCCGCGCCGTCCTGCGCCCCGTCGGAGCTGCCGTTGTCGCCGGACGCGGCGGTCACGGTGACGCCGAGCGCGCCGGCGTCGGACAGCACCGCGTCGAAGCTGGTACGCGCCTGCTCGCTCCACGCGTCCTCGCTGGCACCCCACGAGATGCTGACCGCGATCGGGCTCGGGTCGGCGTGGATCGCCTGGCTGAGCGCGTCGAGGAAGCCCTGGTCGGTGTTGGGCGCGAAGTAGACGACCTGCGCGGCGCCCGGCGCGAGCCCGCCGACCACCTCGATGTCGAGCAGCACCTCGCCGTCCGCCCCGTTCGGATCCCCGCCGGGTACGTTCTTCCCGCCGTCCACGCCGACCGCCGTGACCGTCGGCGTGGCCAGGTTCAAACCGCCGAAGTACGTGTCCAGGTCGGACTGGCCGAAGCCGCCGCCCAGCTCGATGATGGCCACCGTCTGCCCGGACCCGTCCGTACCCTCCGGGAACCGGTAGACGGTGCCGAGCTGCGGCGGCGTGTACGACACCTGCCCGGCGGCGGCCGCCGCGACCCGGTGCTGGGCCCGCGCCTGCGGCCGGTCGTCCAGCCCGAGCACCGCGAGGACCACGCCGGCCAGCTCGGCCGGGAGCCGCAGCTCGCCCTCCCGGTAGCGATACTCGACGGTCCCCCCGTCGTACGGCGCGCGCACCCTCCGCAGCGGCGCCCCGAACACCTCGGACAGGGTGCCGAGCGCACCGGTGACCTTGACCAGCCGGGTACGCGCGTCGGCGGACTCGACCGTCAGCCCGTACCCGGTGAGTACCCGGGTGACGAGCTGGATGTCGGTGGGGTCCGCGCCGAACCGGTCGGCGAACTCGGCGCGGGAGACGATGGTCGGCCCCTCGACGAGGTCGCCGGGCAGCGCGGCCCGGCGACGCAGGACGAGGGTGATGCCGATCCGGGCGGCGGAGTCCAGCTCGCCGCTGGCTACCACATCGGGCACCGGATGCCGTTGACTGCCAGGAACCGTTACAAAGCTCTCATCAGGCATGGGAGCATCATGCCTCGCGCGACCGTCACCATGCCAGACCTGTGACACCGCGGAGGGTGACGTGTGGCGGCCCACCCCCAGGGCCGCCACACGTCACCGGAACCCGCCGACCCGCGCCCACGGGCGGGCGGGTCCGTCTCAGGCGGCCACCCGCTCCTTCTCCGGCTCCACCACCGTGGCCGGCGCCGACCCGCGCAGCGGTACCTGCCGGATCAGCCATGCCAGGCCGAACACCAGGACCGCCGCCGGCACCGCCCACCAGAACACCGTGCTCATCGCCCCGGTGAACGCGTGCAGGTACGCGTCGTGCACGCCGGACGGCATCTTCGCCACGACGTCCGGGCTCAGGTGCGCGCCGCCCGAGGTGAGCTTCTCGGCCGCGGCCGGGCCGAGCCGGTCGGTCAGTCCGGCGGTCATCCGCGAGGTGAGGATCGCGCCGAAGATGGCCGTACCGAAGGAGCCGCCGATCGACCGGAAGAACGTGACCGCGCTCGACGCCGCGCCCATGTCCTTCAGCTCGACGCTGTTCTGCGAGACGGTCATCAGCGTCTGCATCATCGCGCCCATGCCGAGGCCGAGCGGGACCATCAGCGCGCCGCCGACGACCCGGCTGGTGTCCACGCCGAGCTGGGTCAGCGCGACCGCACCGATGATCATCAGTACTCCGCCCACGATCGGGAACAGCTTGTACTTCCCGGTCCGGCTGATCACCTGCCCGGAGATGAGGCTGACGACGACCATGCTCAGCATCAGCGGCAGCAGCGCGAGGCCGCTCATCGTCGCCGAGTCACCGAGCACCATCTGCTGGTACTGCGGCAGCGCCAGCGTCACGCCGAACATCGCGAACCCGACGAGGAAGCCAAGGGCCGAGACGACGGCGAAGTTGCGGTTCCGGAACAGCCACAGCGGCACGATCGGCTCCGCGGCCTTCCGCTCCACCAGGACGAACCCGACCAGCGACAGCACCGACACCACGGCCAGCCCGACGATCTGCGTCGACAGCCACGCGTACTCGCTGCCGCCCCAGGTGGTCATCAGGACGAGCGCGCCGACGCCGAGGGCGAGCAGCGCCGCACCCAGGTAGTCGATCCGGTGACTGGTACGCAGCCGCGGCAGCTTCAGCGTCGCGACGATCACGGCGACGGCGGCGATCCCGACCGGGATGTTGACGTAGAACGCCCACCGCCAGCTCAGGTGGTCGGTGATGAAGCCGCCGAGCAGCGGGCCGCCGATCATCGCGACCGGCATCATGGCCGCCATCAGCCCCTGGTACTTACCGCGTTCGCGCGGCGGTACCAGCACACCCATGATCGACATGGCGCCGACCATCAGGCCGCCCGCGCCGAGTCCCTGGACGGCGCGGAACGCGATCAGCTCGGTCATGCCGGTCGCCATCCCGGACAGCGCCGAGCCGGCGAGGAACACGCCGATCGCGGTCAGGTACACGCGCTTCTGGCCGTACAGGTCGCCGAGCTTGCCCCAGATCGGCGTGGTGACGGTCGTCGCCAGCAGGTACGAGGTGACGACCCACGAGTAGTGCGAGAGCCCGCCGAGATCGCCGACGATCCGCGGCAGGGCGGTGTTGACGATCATCTGGTCGAGCATGGCCAGCAGCATCGCCAGCATGACTCCGGTCAGGATCAGGTACATGCGCCGCTTCGTCGGCGGCCCTCCGTCTCCGTGCCCTGACCGGGCGTGCGCGGCGACGTACCGGCTGGGGGTGTGCTGCCGAGCTTCCACGGGTACGCTCCCTCTCAGAGGCCGAGTTACTTGCCGGCCGACTAGTATGCTTACTAGCCGTACGGTAAGCTGGCTACTAGCCGGCCGTCAAGCAAGTACGCGAGTGAACGGGAGCACATCGGACCAGTGAGCGAGCGTCAGCGAAGCGGAGAGCGGGCATGAGCGAGCCACGGAGCCACCGGAGCGATTCGACGGGCACCCGGGACCGCCCCACCGGGAACACCCGCGCCCGCATCCAGCAGGTGGCCCTCGACCTGTTCTCCGAGCGCGGGTACGAGAAGACCGCGCTGCGCGAGATCGCCGAGGAGCTCGGCGTCACGAAGGCGGCGCTCTACTACCACTTCAAGACGAAGGAAGACATCGTCCGCAGCATCTTCACCGACTCCGCGGAGAAGATCGACGAGCTGGTCGAGTGGGCCCACACACAGCCGCGCACCCTCGACACCCGCCGCGAGGTCATCCGGCGGTACGCGGCGCTCATGAGCGGCGACCTCAAGCTCATGCGCTTCCTGCAGGAGAACCAGCCGACGCTGCGCGACCTGTCCATCGGCGAGACGATGAAGCAGCGGATGACGAACCTGTTCGAGGTGCTGTCCGACGACGACGCGCCGCTCGCCGACCAGCTCCGCGCCCGGCTCGCCGTGTTCTCCATCGGCATGAGCCTGTTCGCCATGCGGGACAAGGACTACAGCGCCGACGAGGTCAGTGCGGCGTCGGTCGAGGTCGCCCTCGACCTGATCCGCGGCTGACCGGCCGCACGCGAAGGCGCCCCGGCCGATCGGCCGGGGCGCCTTCGCGTGCGCGGTGTCTCAGACGTCGTGCCCGAGGCGGACGTCGTGCTCGAAGCGCTCGCCGACGGTCAGCGACAGCTTCGACTCGACCGGCGCGTACCCCGAGGCGACGACGAGGTAGTCGCCCTCCGGCACCTCGGTGAACGCGTACCGCCCGGCGTCGTCGGTGGTCGTCGACGCGATCTCCAGACCCTCCGGCGTACGCAGGCTGACCCGGGCGTCCGCGATCGGCCGCTGCTGCGGTGACCGGGCCACGCCGCGCAGCTGCGCGCCGCCGGACAGCTCGATGTCCTGCCGTACCCGGCCCGTCTCCGGGACCGCCACGAGCAGTGCGACCGGCTGGTACGACGGGGCGCTGACGGCCAGCGTGTACGACCCGGCGACGAGCTCGCCGAACTGGTACGTCCCGGACACGTCGGTGCCCTGCGAGCCGATGACCTGCCCCTCGGCGTCCGCCAGGATCACGGTCGCGGCCGGGATCGGCTTCCCGCCGGTACGCCGGACGGAGCCGACGAGCCCGCCGGAGCCGGCGAGCAGCAGGTTCAGCTCGACCGGGTTGCCGTTGACCGAGACCATCGTCGCCTGCGGCTGGTGCGCCCGGGCCCGGGCGATCAGCACGTAGTTGCCGGGATGCTCGACGGCGATCTGGTACGCCCCGTCGCTGGCGGTCAGGCCGCGGCCGATCTGCTGCCCGGCCGGGTCGATCAGGGTCAGCGCGGCCTGGTCGACGGGAGTGCCGCCCTGCTGCCGCACGTACCCGCGGATCGGGGTGCCGATGAGCGCCGTGACCGGTGCCGGCAGCGGCGGTTCGGCGAGCGGCTCCGGCGGTACCGCGTCGGCCTCGGGATGCGCGGCGTGCCGGCCACCCACGGCGGCGGGCTCGGCCGCGACGGCGGCCGGGGCGGGCGTGTCGCCGCCCTCGCTGTTCGCCCGGGCGGCGATGCCGGACTGCATCCGCAGCGGCACCTCCTTGGTGAACAGGAACAGGATGAACGCGATCACCGCGACGCCGCCGGCGAGCAGGAAGACCAGGTCCATCGAGTCGGAGAAGCCGACCAGGAACGGCCGCGCCAGCCGCCCGTCGATCCGGGAGAGGAACGACGAGTCCTGCATGACGTGCGCCGCGGCCTCCTTCGGATGCTTGAGCATCGACACGTTGTCCGGGTTCGTCAGGACGCTCGGATCCTTGGCCGCGTCCTTGATCCCGTTCTGGATCGAGGTCTGCTTGAACGCGTCCGCGATCTTGTCGCCGACCGTGCTGAACAGCACCGACAGGAACACCGCGGTGCCCAGCGTGCCGCCCATCGACCGGAAGAACGTGCTGGACGCCGACGCGACGCCCATGTCCTTCGGCTCCGCCGCGTTCTGTACCGCGAGCGTCAGCGTCTGCATGCAGTTACCGAGGCCCAGGCCCAGCAGACCCATGTAGATGTCGACCTGCCACAGCGGCGTGTCCGCGCCGATCGTGTGCAACAGGTACAGGGCGCCGACCATCATCGCGGTACCGATGATCGGGAAGACCTTGTACCGCCCGGTCCGCGAGGTGATCTGGCCGGACACGATCGAGCCGAGCATCATGCCGCCGACCATCGGCAGCATCAGGAACCCGGACTTCGTCGGCGACGCCCCGTGCACGATCTGCAGGTACTGCGGGAGGATCGCGATGCCGCCGAACATGGCCATACCGACGACGAGGCCGGCGACGGACATCAGCGCGATGGTCGGGTTGCGGAACAGCCGCAGCGGGATCAGCGCGTCGTCCTTCGCCCACTTCTCGGCGAGGATGAAGAGCAGGATGCCGACGCCACCGATCACGTAGCAGCCGATCGACTTGCTGGAGCTCCAGCCCCACTCACGGCCCTGCTCGGCCACGATCAGCAGCGGCACCAGGCCGATAATCAACGTGGCGGCGCCGGGGAAGTCGATCCGGTGCCGGCGTGCCGCGTGCGGCACGTTCAGCACCTTGGTGACGACGACCATGGCGATCGCGGCGATCGGCACGTTGACCAGGAACACCCAGCGCCAGCCGTCGATGCCCAGGATGGAGCCCTGGCCGGCGAAGAAGCCGCCCAGCACCGGGCCCAGCACGCTCGACGTGCCGAACACGGCCAGGAAGTAGCCCTGGTACTTCGCGCGCTCGCGCGGCGCGACGATGTCACCGATGATCGCGAACGCCAGCGCCATCAGGCCGCCGCCGCCCAGGCCCTGGAACGCGCGGAACGCGGCCAGCTCGTACATCGAGGTGGCGAACGTGCAGGCGATCGAGCCGATGATGAAGATGACGATCGCGGCCAGGAAGAAGGGCTTCCGGCCGTACATGTCCGAGAGCTTCCCGTAGAGCGGGGTCGCGATCGTGGACGTGATCAGGTACGCGGTGGTCGCCCACGCCTGCTGGTCGAGCCCGTTCAGGTCGTCGGCGATCGTCCGGATCGCGGTACCGACGATGGTCTGGTCGAGGGCGGCCAGGAACATGCCGAGCATCAGGCCGATCAGGATCGTCATGATCTGCCGGTGGCTCAGCGCGCCACCGGACGGTGGCGCTGACGGGGACGCCGCCTTCGGATCCGCGGCGACAGCGGTTTGACTCATCCGACCTTCTCTCCCCGTTGCTGTGTCGAGCCGCAGTCGCCGTGGGCGCGCGGCAGGTATGTCTCGAAGTCGTTGTTGAAGCGGTCCAGCAGCTCGACCAGCTGGTGCCGGTCGTGCGCGGGCCAGTGCGCGAGGACGCGTGCCATGTGCGCGTTGCGCCGCTCGCGGATGCGCTCGTAGACCCGTACGCCGGCGTCGGTGGCGGCGAGCAGGTGGGCGCGCCCGTCCTCGGGGTCCTGGGTCCGCTCGACCCAACCCTGTTTGACGAGCGCGGTGGCCTGGCGGCTGATGGTCGAGATGTCGGAGTGCACCGCCTCGGCCAGCGCGGTGGTGCGCTGTGGGCCTTCGGCGACGAGCCGCCAGAGCAGCACGTATCCGACCTTCTCGATGCCCTCCTGGTACACCTCGGGTAGGTGGGTGTGGTTGCGCCCCACCAGGCGGAGGAACCGGACGAGCTGATCGCCGAGGCGGTCGGCCAGCATGAGTTCCTCGTCGTCGGGTGGAGTCGCCGGTGACGATGAACCGGACACGAATCTCCAAACCCCCGCAGAGCGCGGTCATCCGAGGATGATTAGTTGGTCCCTGCAAGCATGTGTTTTCTTCCGGCCGGACGGCAAGTCAGATTGCTGTGACGAAGACCCCAATTACTTGCCGGCCGGTCAAATCCTCATCGCTCACCGTACGCCTCCAGGGCCCCGCCGGGCGAACGGCCCCGATCGTTCACCGGTACGCCGTACCCCGGCGCGCGCACCGTACCGCCGGGGTCCGACAACACCCCGCCGTACGAAAACGGTGGAAGACGGCGATACCCGGGCACGACGACCCGTCCGATGGGAGCCTGGGGTGAACGAACGGGAGGGGTGACGGTGAGCCGGGCAGCGACCGAGACGGTACCGAACGCGCCGCAGACCGGGTTCTTCGGCCATCCGCGCGGCCTCGCGACGCTGTTCTTCACCGAGATGTGGGAGCGCGTCTCCTACTACGGGATGCGCGCGATCCTCCTCTACTACATGTACACGGCCGTCTCGGACGGCGGACTCGGCATCGCGCAGGGCACCGCGTCGTCACTGATGTCGATCTACGGGTCGGCGGTGTTCATGGCCGGCGTGGTCGGCGGCTGGCTCGCCGACCGGATCCTCGGGTCGCGCCGGTCCATCTTCGGCGGCGGCGTGTTGATCATGTGCGGGCACATCTGCCTGGCCGTACCGAGCGGCGGGCTCGGCGCGCTCTACCTGTCGATGGTGTTCATCGTGCTCGGCACGGGCCTGCTCAAGCCGAACATCTCCAACGTCGTCGGCGACCTCTACCCGCGCTCCGACACCCGCCGCGACGCCGGCTTCAGCATCTTCTACATGAGCACCAACATCGGCGCGTTCATCGCACCGATCGTCGTCGGCTCCCTCGCGGACAACTACAACTACCACGTCGGGTTCAGCTTCGCCGCGTTCGGCATGGCGCTGGCGCTGATCGCGTACGTGGTGTTCGGGCGCTGGCTCGGCGACGCGGGGCGCGCGCCGCACAACCCGGTGCGTACCGAGGAGCGGCGGTCGCTCGTCGTCCGGTTCGGGATCGGGCTCGTCGTGGCGTTCCTGGTACTCGGCGGGATGGCCGTCGCCGGCGTCCTCACCGTCACGTGGATCATCAACCTGATCACGCTGCTGTCGATCGCGCTGCCCGTCGCGTACTTCGTGGTCATGTTGCGCAGCCCGCGTACCGACACCGACGAGCGGTCCCGGGTCCGGGCGTACATCCCGCTGTTCGTGGGGTCGGTGTTCTTCTGGATGATCGAGGAGCAGGGCTCGGTCGTGCTGGCGACGTTCGCCAAGGAGCGGACGGACCTGACCGTCGGCGGGTTCGAGATCCCGCCGTCCTGGTTCCAGTCGGTCAACCCGGCGGCGATCGTGGTGCTGGCACCGCTGTTCGCGTTGCTGTGGACGAAACTCGGCACCCGGCAGCCGCGTACGCCGGTGAAGTTCGGCGCCGGGATGATCCTCGCCGGGATGTCGTACCTGCTGATGACGGGGCCGGGGCTGATCAACGGGACGGACACGCCGGCCAGCCCGGCGTGGCTGGTGGGCAGCTTCGTGGTGGTGATCCTCGGCGAGCTGTGCCTGTCGCCGGTCGGGCTGTCCGCGACGACGAAGCTGGCGCCGGCCGCGTTCGCGTCGCAGACGATGGGCCTGTGGTTCCTGTCGGACGCCGCGGCGCAGGGCATCAGCGCACAGATCGTGCCGGTCTTCTCGCCGGACACCGAGGTCGTGTACTTCGCCGTCGTCGGCGGCATCGTCGTCGCGCTCGGCGTCGTGATGTTCCTGCTGGCGCCGCTGATCACCCGACGGATGGGTGACGTCAACTGACCACCGGCCCCCGACGTCGTTGGCGGGAGGCCGCTGGCCGGTCAGTGGTAGTGCTTGTCGTACGCCTCGCGGATCAGGTCGGCGCGGGACTTGAGCTGCTTGTCCAGGCGGCCGAACACGTCGCGGACGTCGGCGTTCGACGAGTACAACTTGGTGAGCGCCTGGTCCATCATGTCGCCGGCGTTCGACACCACCGGACGCACGAGGTCCTGCGGCTTCGTCAGCGGCAGCTGCCGCAGCGCGCTCGACTGGTTCGGGTCCTTCGCGGCCTTCACCAGCTCAGGCTCCTGCTGCGCCGCCTTCACCACCGGCAGGTACCCGGTGCCGACGGTCCAGTGCGCCGAGTTCGCCGGCCGCCCCAGGAACTTCAGGTACTCCCAGGCGGCCTTCTTGCGCGAGTCCGGCGCGTACCGCAGGATGCCGATGCCGCTGCCGCCGGTGGGGCAGCCGAACGCCCCGTCGTGCTTCAACAGGAACGCCGTGCCCACCTCGTACTTGCCGCCCTTGGCGAGCAGCTCGGCCTGCTTGAGTCCGCCGGTGCTGCCGAAGTACGACGCGCAGATGCCGTTGGCGAGGTCCTGGTCCTGCTTCGCCGACAGGTACGCGGCGTTGTCCTTGCGGATGAAGTCGGTCATGAACTCGCCGGCCGCGATGTTCTCGTCGCTGGCGAGCGTGACGTCCAAGCCCTTGGAGTACGTGCCGCCCCAGGACCAGATGTTGCTCTGGAGGTACCAGCTGGCGTAGACGCTGCCGAGGGCGAGGGCCCGGGCGTGCCCGGCCTTCGTCTTCTGCCGCATGATGGCCGGCGCCCACTGCTTGAGCTGTTCCCAGGACTCGGGGCCGGCGGCCGGCAGCCCGGCCTTCTCGAACAGCGTGCGGTTGAAGTAGTAGAGCGGGGTGCTCCGGGCGAACGGCAGCCACCAGAGCTTGCCCTGCACCGTTCCTTCCTGGATGAACTGGTCGATGTAGTTCTCGGCGCGCAGGTCGTCGTCGAAGTAGTCGTTGTACGGTTCGAGCGCGTCGGCGAGGTGCATCTTCCGCCACGTGATCTCGGACAGCAGCACGATGTCCGGGATCTGCTTCGCCACGATCGCGGTGGCGAGCTTCTGCATCGTGCGCTCGTAGCTGCCCTGGAACTGCAGCTCGACGAAGACGTCCGACTGCGACGTGTTGAACTTGGTCGTCAGCTCGGTCAGCACGTCCTTGTTCGCGCCGCCGAACGAGTGCCAGAACACCAGGTGCTGACGCTTCTCGTACGCCTTCGGCACGGAGCCGACCGTCTGCTGGAACGCGCCGCCGCCGCATCCGGCGAGCGCCGCGACACCGCCGAGGCCGGCCGCGGCGAGCAGGCCGCGCCTGCTCCACCCGCGCATGTCTCCCGCTCCCATGTCAGCCCTTCGTCGCGCCGGCGGTGAGCCCGGCGATGATCTGCCGCTGGGCGATGAAGAACACGACCAGCACCGGTACCACGATGAAGACGGCGGACGCCATGACCGCGCCCCAGTTCGTGAAGCCCTCGGAGTCCTGGATCATCATCATTCCGACCGGCAGGGTGCGCATCGAGTCGGTGCTCGTGGACACCAGCGGCCAGACGAAGTCGTTCCACTTCTCGACCAGCGCGACGACGATGACGGTGACGACCATCGGCCGCGACATCGGCAGGACCACGTTCCACAGCACGCGCAGGTGGCTCGCGCCGTCGACCTTCGCCGCCTCGGTCACCTCGTTCGGCAGTGTCAGCATGTGCTGCCGCAGCAGGAACATCGCGAACACCGAGCCGACACCCGGCACGATGATCCCGGCGTACGTGTTGACCCAGCCGAGCGCCGCGATCGTGAGGAAGTTCGGCATCAGCACGACCGTGCCGGGCACCATCATCGCGCCGAGGAACACCATGAACACCAGGTTCTTGGCGGGGAACCGCAGGAACGCGAACGCGTACGAGGAGAGGACCGCGACGCACACCTGGATCAGCGCGCCGGCGAGCGTCACGATCACCGAGTTCTTGTACAGCGTGGCGAACGGCGCGGACGCCCAGCCGTCGACGTAGTTCTTCCACTCGATCGAGGTGGGGAACCACTGGAACTGGAAGATCTTGTCCGGTGACGTCACCGACGTGGTCAGCAGCCAGTAGATCGGGATGAACGCGCAGACCAGTACGACGATCAGCCCGACGTACTTGAGCGTGGTGGTGAGTGGCTTCATCGGTAGTGCACCCTCCGCTCCATGAACCGGGCCTGCGCCGCCGTGATCGCGATGAGGATCACGAACATCACGAGCGCGCCCGCTCCGGCGTGCCCGGCGTCCAGAGCCTGGAAGGCCTGCTTGTAGATGTACCAGGAGATGGTGGTCGTGGCGTCGCCCGGACCGCCGTTCGTCATGATCGCGATGACGTCGAACGCCTGGAACGTGCCGACGATCGTCACGACCGTGACGAAGAACGTCACCGGCGACAGCAGCGGCAGCGTGATCCGCCGGAACAGCGTCCACGGGCCGGCGCCGTCGAGCCGGGCCGCCTCGTACAGGTCGGTGGGCAGGCCCTGCAGGCCGGCCATGTAGACGACCGCGACGAAGCCGATGTTCTTCCAGAGGTAGACCAGGACCAGGCCCCACATCGCCCAGCTGGAGTCGGTCATCCAGGCCGGACCGGCGATCCCGACCTTCTCCAGCACGACCTTCATCAGGCCGATCTGCGGGTCGAAGATGAACAGCCAGACGGTACCCATCGCGACGCCGGAGAGGATGTGCGGCGCGAAGGAGACCGTACGGACCAGGTTGCGGCCGACGAGCTTCTGGTTCAGCAGCATCGCCACGGCGAGCCCGACGATCAGGCACCCGATGACGACCGCGCCGGAGAACAGCACGGTACGTCCGAGTACCGCCCAGAAGTCGGGATCGGAGAACATGTCGGCATAGTTGGCCAGCCCGACGAACGGGATCGTCGGCGACAGCATGTCCCAGCTCGTCAGGCTGAGATAGCCGTTGAACACGATCGGCCAGTACGCGAAGACCGCGAGCAGCACCGCGTTCGGCGCGATGAACGCCAGGAACAACAGGTATTCCCGGCGGCGCCGTCGGCGTACGCCGGGGGTGCCGGTATTCCCCGGCGGCTCCACGGCGTCCGCCGCGGCCGTCGACGGTTGGTCGGTGACGGTCAAGGCCAAGCTCCCTCGCAGACGGCCGCGCCACGGGCGGGTACGAACGGCCGTCGGAGGGACACCGACGACGCAACGTCGGTGAACAGTAGATGTCCAGAAGGTGAACGCGCAATACCTTCACCGAGGTGAAGATCAGCGAATGTTGTCGCCGCCGCCGCCCGGCCACGACCCGGTGACATTCCGGTGTTGACGCAGCTCCGCCCGTATCTGGTCGAGCCACTCCGTGCCCAGCTCACGCCCGTTCGGGAGGTCGTCCTCGCGGTCCCAGCGCCACGCCGTGACGATCGCCAGCGTGAGGATCCGGCACCGGCGCAGCAGCTCCGGATCGGCCGCCGGATAGTGCTCGGCGACCGCCTCGGGCGCGTGCGCGAGGTCGAACTCGACGGGGCCGCGGCAGCACGTTTCCAGATCGACGAACAACGGCCCGGCCGCCGTCCACAGCAGGTTGCCCGGATGCGGCTCGCCGTGCAGCAGCTGCTCGTCGGCCCCGCTGTCGCCGACCGCCCGGCCCAGCCGCGTCAGCGTGTCGCCGAGCAGTACACGATCCGCCTCGCCCAGCCGCGGGCTCTGCGTACGGTCGCCGACCAGGCGCCGCGCCTCCTCGACCCGATCGGTGAAACGCGGTACGGGCACGTCGATCCGACGCATACCGGCATGCAGCCGCGCGAGCGCGTGCGCGTACTCGGCGGGCGGGAGCTCCCGCCCCGGCAGCGGCTCGTGGTACCGCCACAGCGTGACCACGAAGCCGTCCCGTACGTGCGGGCGCGGCTCGGCCCGCGGTTCGAGCCCGGCCACCAGGCTGTCGGTACCGGCGAGTCGCTGCGCCAGCTCGATCTCGAACGCGGCCGCCCGGTGCGCGAGCGGCGCGACCCGGGCCAGCACGCCGCACGGCTGGAGGCGTACGGCGATCCGGTTCGAGTCCTGCAGGACGACCGCGTCGTCGACGGGCATGCCGTACCCGGTGGTGATGGACACTGCCGCGGCCACCGCCCGCGGGACGTCCGACGCCTTCATCCTCGTGTCCCCTCGCCCGACGGCCGACCGCGCCGACCGTGTCGCGACGCACCTTACGGCCCGCTCCCCCATCCGGCGACAGGTTTCCGCCGCGCGCGGTCAGTCGGGGACGGGGGCGGCGTGGCCGGTGCGGAAGACCTCCCACTGCCGGGCGTACGTGCCGTCGGCGGCGAGCAGCTCGTCGTGCGTACCGGACTCGACGACGCGGCCGTGGTCCAGCACGACGATCCGGTCCGCCCGGGCCGCGGTCGTCAGTCGGTGCGCGACGACCAGCGTGGTTCGCTTGCCCACCAAGCGATCCGTGGCCCGTGTGACGTCCGCCTCGGTGGCCAGGTCGAGCGCCGCGGTCGCCTCGTCCATCACCAGGATGTCCGGCTCGACGAGCTGGGCACGGGCCAGGGCGAGCAGCTGGCGCTGCCCGCTGGACAGGTTCCGGCCGCGCTCGGCGACCACGTGGTGGTAGCCGCCGTCGAGCCGGGCGATCATGTCGTGCGCGCCGACCGCCCGCGCCGCCGCCTCGACCTCGGCGTTCGTCGCGTCCGGCCGGCCGTACGCGATGGTGTCCCGCACCGTGCCCGGGAACAGGTACGCCTCCTGCGGCACGACGCCCATCCGGTGCCGGTACGCGGCCATGTCGTACCGGCGGATGTCGACGCCGTCGACGCGGACCGTCCCCGCGGTCACGTCGTAGTACCGGGAGACGAGCTTGACCAGGGTCGACTTGCCGGCGCCCGTCTCGCCCACCACGGCGACGGTCTCCCCCGGCGCGATCCGCAGGTCCACGTCGGACAGTGCCAGCGTGCCGTTGGGTCGCGCCACCGCACCGTCCTCGCCGGCCACCGGTGCCGCCGCACCGTCGGAGCCGACCGCGACGGCACCGTCCACGGCCTCGGGGTCGCGGGAGCCGGCGCCGTAGCCGAAGGACACGTCGTCGAAGACGATCTCGCCGCGCAGCCGGGACGGCACCGGCACCGGGTCGGTGGCCTCCGGCGTACTCGTCGGGGTGCGCAGCAGGTCCTTGATCCGCCGCAGCCCGACCGACGCCTGCTGGTACCCGTCGAAGACCTGGGACAGCTGCTGCACCGGCGCGAAGAACATGTCGATGTAGAGCAGGTATGCGATGAGCGCGCCGGCGGTCAGCTTGTTGTCGTGCACGAGCTGGCTGCCGACGATCAGCGCGAGTGCCGCCGCCACCGTCGACAGGAACTGTACGAACGGGAAGTACGTGGCGATGTAGCGCTGCGCGCGCGTCCTGGTGACGCGGTAGTCGTCGCTGCGGGCGGAGAACCGCGCCCGGTTGTGCCCCTCCCGCCGGTACGCCTGCGCCACGCGCATGCCGGCCACGTTCTCCTGGAGGTCGGCGTTGACGATGCCGACCTTCTCCCGCGCCTCGTTGTACGCCTTCGACGAGCGGGCGCGGAAGACCAGCGTCGCCACCACCATGACCGGCAGCACGCTGCACACCACGAGCCCCAGCTCGATGTTGAGGTACAGCAGGGCGCCGAGGATGCCGAAGAACGTCAGCACCGACACGACCGCCTGGATCAGCCCGGTCTGCAGGAACGACGAGAACGCGTCGACGTCCGTGGTCATCCGGGTCATGATCCGGCCGGACATCTCCTTCTCGTAGTAGTCCAGCCCGAGGCGTTGCAGGTGCGCGAAGGACTTGACGCGCAACGTGTAGAGCAGCCGTTCCCCGGTGCGGCCGGTGATCCGGTTCTGTCCTATCTGGACGATCCAGTCGACCGCGACCACGGCGAGGCCGAGCAGCGACACCGCGCCGATGACGCCCATCGCGCCCTTCTGCACGCCGCCGTCCACACCGGAACGGATCAGCGCCGGCAGGATCAGCGTCGCCCCCGCGTCGGCCGTGACCAGGAGCAACGCCACCACGAACGGGGCGATCATCGGCCGCAGCAGGCTCCGCAGCGTGAAGCCCGGATCGGATCGGCGTACGGTGCGCTCGTCGACGTCCGGGGTGTCCGTCGCCGGCGGCAACGCGTCGACCTGGGCCAGCAGCTCCGGGGTCGGCGGCATGCTCGCCAGCGCGCCGCCCATCGGACCCATGCCGCGAACACCGCCGCCGCCCGGCCGGGCGCCGCGCGGCAGCCCGGTCGCCTCGCCGCCCGCCGCCCCCTGGTACGCCGCCTCCGGACGGTCGTCGTCCCACAGGCGCGCCGTCGTACCGTCGGGGTTGCGCGCGTCCGCGGCGTAGGTGTCGACGGGCAGCTCGCCGGCGTCGATGCCCTCGGCGTCGTCGCCCGGCCCGGACAGCAGCAGCGTGTAGAGCGGGCAGCGCTCCGCCAGCTCCTCCTCGGTACCGATGTCGACGACGCGGCCGTCGTCGAGCACGGCGATCCGGTCGGCCAACGCGAGCGTGGAACGGCGGTGCGCGATCAGCAGCGTGGTACGCCCGGCCATGACCCGGGCCAGCGTCTGGTGGATCTCCGCCTCGATCCGGGCGTCGACCGCGGACGTCGCGTCGTCGAGCACGAGTATCCGCGGGTCGGTGATGAGCGCCCGGGCCAGCGCCACCCGCTGCCGCTGCCCGCCGGACAGGGTCAGCCCCTTCTCCCCGAGCATCGTGTCGTACCCGTCGGGCAGCGCCATGATGAAGTCGTGCGCCTCGGCGGCCCGCGCCGCCGCGACGACCTGCGCGTCGGTGGCGTCGGGCCGGCCGTACGCGATGTTGTCGCGGACCGACTCGGAGAACAGGAAGCTGTCCTCCATCACCATGCCGATCGAGGCGCGCAGCGAGTCGATGGTCAGCTGGCGGACGTCGTGGCCGGCGACGCGTACCTCGCCGGACTGCACGTCGTAGAAGCGGGGCAGCAGCAGCGACACGGTCGACTTGCCCGAGCCGGACGAGCCGACCAGCGCGACGGTCTCGCCCGGCCGGGCGGTCAGCGTCATGCCGCGCAGCACCGGCGACGACGGCACGTACCCGAAGGTCACGTCGTCGAACTCGACGGTCGGCGTCCGGTGGTCAGGTACGTCCACCGCGTCGGGCGCCTCGGTGACCAGCGGCCGGGAGTCGATCACCTCGAACACGCGGATCACGCTGGCCCGCGCCTGCTGGCCGATCGTGAGCAGCCCGGACAGCATCCGGACCGGGCCGATCAGCTGCGCCAGGTACGACGAGAACGCGAGGAACGTGCCGAGCGTGATCTGGTCGTGGATGGCCAGCCAGCCGCCGAGGGCGAGCACGCCGACCTGGCCGAGCGCCGGGATCGCCTGCAACGCCGGGTTGTACCGGCTGTTCAGCCGCACCGTACGCAGGCGGGAGGCGAAGAGCCGGCGCGCCACCGCCGACAGCTTCGACAGCTCCTGCTCCTCCTGGCCGAAACCCTTGACCACGCGTACGCCGGTGACGGAGTCGTCGACGACCGCGGCGACGGCCGCCGCCTGCTGCTGCGCCTCCCACGTCGCCGGGAACAGCCGCTTGCGCGCCAGGGTCGCGATCCACAGCAGGCCGGGGCCGACCGCGAGTGCGATGAGTGTCAGCAGCGGCGACAGGGTGAGCATCACGACCAGGGAGATCACGAACAGCAGCGCGTTGCCCAGCATGATCGGGACCATCCCGAGCAGGCCCTGCACCATCGTGATGTCGGACGTGGCCCGGCCGACGACCTGGCCGGTCTGCAGCTCGTCCTGCCGTGCACCGTCCAAATTGGACAGTGCACCGAAGATGTCGGTGCGCATGTCGTGCTGGACGTCGAGCGCGAGTCGCCCGCCGTGGTAGCGCCGCATGTACGCGGTCGCGTACGTGATGACGGCGGCGAGGATGAGCAGCGCGGCCAGCGGCAGCAGCGGCCGGCGCTCCGACAGGATCGCGTCGTCCACGATCGACCGCTGGATCAGCGGCACGAGCGCGGTGACGGCCATTCCGGCGACCGACGCGCCGAACGCGAGGATCACCCGGGTCCGGTACCGCCAGCAGTAGCCGAGGAGGCGACGGAGCCAGCCGGGACCGTTCGTGCCGACATCGGCCGGGGTCACCGACCCTGTCCGTACGTCCGGTTCCCGCACCACCATCTGCCGCCTCCGCGGAAGTCGTACCCCGGCGGTCGGAGTCGGCCGCCGGTCCCCCACGCTAATACGGAGTCTGACTCATTATCTACGTTGCGACCGAACTCACACGGTGCCGGCCGGCCAGGACCAGGTCCGCGATCCCCACCACCAGCGCCACCAGGACCAGCACGATCGACCCGCGCAGCCCGAACGCCGCCGCCCGGTGGTAGTCACCGTGCGAGGTCGCCAGCGTGCCGAAGAACAGCGCCCCGGCCACCGCCGTACCGACCGCCGACCCGATCCGCTGCCCCGTCTGGAGCACGCCCGCGGCGGTGCCGCCCTCCGCCGGCGGTACCTCGTCGAGGGTGAGGGTGGAGTTCGGTGCGATCGTGAGGCCGGAGCCGATCCCGGCCACCGCGAGCGGCAGCGCGGTCGCCAGCGCCACGTGCCCGCCGTCGAACCAGCGGATCACCAGGTCCGTCCCGGCCAGCCCGACCGCGACCGCCGCCACGCCGATCACGACCAGGCGCCGGCCGTACCGGGAGACGATCCGGCCGCCGACCGCCGCGGACACCGCCGACCCGACCGCGAACGGCAGCATCGACGCGCCGGCCTGAAGCGGCGAATAGCCCAGCCCGCGCTGGAAGAACAGCGTGATGACGAAGAAGATCCCGGTGAACCCCGCGAAGTACGCCAGGCCGAGCGCGCTGCCCATCGAGTAGCTGCGGGTCCGCAGCAACGCCAGGTTGATCAGCGGCTGCCGGCCCCGCCGCCGGTACCCGCGCTCCCAGGCGGCGAACCCGGCGAGGAGCACCGCGCCCACCGCGAGCAGCCACCACGGCGCGCCGGACAGCCCCTTCTCCGCGTCGATCAGCGGCAGCATCACGGCCACCACCGCAGCGCCGAGCAGCACGCTGCCGACGAGGTCGAGGCTGCGGCGCGCGCCGCCGGCGACCGTGTCGCGCGGCAGCAACCGCCAGCCGGCGTACAGGGCGAGGACGCCGACCGGAAGGTTCACGTAGAAGACGAAGCGCCAGCCCTCGTGCGTACCGAAGCCCTGCAACAGCAGGCCGCCGAGCAGCGGGCCGATCGCCGTCGAGATCCCGACCGTGGCACCGAACAGGCCGAACGCCCGTCCCCGCTCCCTGCCCCGGAACAGCTGCTGGATCACGCCGATGACCTGCGGGTTCAGCAGACCGCCCGCGGCGCCCTGGAGCAGCCGGGCGACGACCAGCCAGGTACCCGACTGGGCGGCACCGGCGAGCGCGCTGGTCGCCGTGAACAGCGCCAACCCGGCCAGGAACATGCGTTTCCGGCCGCGGTCGTCACCGAGCCGGCCGGCGGCGACGAGCACCAGCCCGAACGTCAACGCGTACCCGGAGATCACCCACGACAGGTCGGACGCGCTGGCGCCGAGGCCGGTCTGCATGGACGGCAGCGCGACGTTCACGATGCTGACGTCGAGCAGGGTCATGAAGCCGGCGAGCAGGCAGACCGACAGGGCGCGCCAACGGCGCGGATCCGGGACGTACTCCCCGGTCCGACGCGTGCCCGTACCCGTGTCCGCCGACGTCATCACGTCCAGTGTTCAACGCCGGGGTGGCACCGCGTAGTTCCAGGTGTGCGGTGTCACCCGCTCTCGGGTACCTCGCGGGCCATCTCCAGCCAGCCGCCGCCCTCGCATTCGGGGCAGCGGGTCGGCGCGGCGAGGGAGAACGCCTCCCGACTTCCCCACTGCACCGCCATCTTCGGCGCCCAGACCACCCCGCCGCCGCGGCAGAACTGGCACATGATGCGGGTGACCTGCTCGGACATACGCGCACCCTACCGGCGCGGGTACAGCGCGCACGCACGGCATCCCGCCGACGCGCATAGCGAACATTTGGGATTTGTGCTGTGATAGCAGGCTGGTTACCTCGACCCGGCCTGCGCGCCGTGCGCCGCGGGTACGGTCCGACAGAGGTGCTGCCGGGCCGCGACCCGGCGGGGTCTCGCGAGGGAGGTCCGCCGATGACCGAGACCGAGACCCTGCGGGAACGCGTCGCGACGGAGCTGATCCGGGCACGGGACAGGACGCTCGCCCTGGCCGACGCCGTCGACGACCACGACCTCGTACGCCAGCACTCGCCGCTGATGTCGCCACTCGTGTGGGACGTCGCGCACGTCGGCAACCAGGAGGAGCTCTGGCTCGTCCGGGACGTCGGCCGGTGCGAGCCGATCCGCGCCGACATCGACCAGTTGTACGACGCGTTCCAGCATCCACGCGCCACCCGGCCCACCCTGCCGCTGCTCGACCCCGCCGGGGCCCGCGGCTACATCCGGACCGTACGGGACAAGGCGCTCGACGTGCTCGACGCGGCGCCGCTCGCCGGGCGGCGACTCACCGAGGACGGCTTCTGCTTCGGCATGGTCGTGCAGCACGAGCAGCAGCACGACGAGACGATGCTCGCCACCCACCAGCTCCGCACCGGCCCGGCCGTACTCGACGCGCCGGACCCGCCCGCGCCTGTCGCGCCCGTCGACGACACCGCCGAGGTCGTCGTACCGGCCGGGCCGTTCACGATGGGTACGTCGGTCGAGCCGTGGGCGCTGGACAACGAGCGGCCCGCGCACACCGTCGAGCTGCCCGCGTACGCGCTCGACGCGGTGCCGGTGACGAACCGGCGGTACGCCGAGTTCGTCGCGGACGGCGGGTACGACGACCCGCGCTGGTGGTCGCCCGACGGCTGGGCGCACCGCACCGGTGCCGGGCTGCGCCGGCCGATGCACTGGCACGACGACGGCACCGCCACCCGCTTCGGCCGGCGCGGCCCGCTGCCGCCGGACGAGCCGGTCGTGCACGTCTGCGCGTACGAGGCGGACGCGTTCGCGGCGTGGTCGGGCCGGCGGCTGCCGACCGAGGCGGAGTGGGAGAAGGCGGCCCGGTGGGACCCGGCGACCGGCCGTTCCCGGCGGTACCCGTGGGGTGACGACGGCCCGACCGACGACCGCGCCAACCTCGGGCAGCGGCACCTGCGGCCGGCGCGTGCCGGGGCGTACCCGCGCGGCGCGTCGCCGCTGGGCGTGCACCAACTCCTCGGCGACGTGTGGGAGTGGACCGCGAGCGGCTTCACCGGATACCCCGGGTTCACGGTGTTCCCGTACCCGGAGTACTCGGCGGTGTTCTTCGACCAGGGACACCGGGTGCTGCGCGGCGGCTCGTTCGGCACCGATCCGGCGGCGTGCCGCGGCTCCTTCCGCAACTGGGACTGGCCGGTGCGGCGGCAGATCTTCGCCGGCTTCCGTACCGCGCGGGACGTCGCCTGATGTGCCGGCAGCTCGCGTACCTGGGGCCGCCGGTGTCGCTCGCCGCGCTCGTCCTCGACCCGCCGCACTCGTTGCTGCACCAGTCGTACGCGCCGGCCGACATGCGCGGCGGCGGCACCGTCAACGCCGACGGCTTCGGCGTCGGGTGGTACACCGCCGACGGTCCGGTCCGCCACCGCCGCGACCGTCCACTGTGGACCGACCACGGTTTCGTCGGGCTGGCCCGGTCGGTCCGGGCCGGCGCCGTCTTCGCCGCCGTACGGTCGGCCACCGTCGGCATGCCGGTCACCGAGACCGCCTGCGCACCGTTCGCCGACCGGCGCTTCCTGTTCGGACACAACGGAAGGATCACCAACTGGCCGGACTCGGTCGGCAAGCTCGCCGAGGCGCTGCCGGTCACCGACCTGCTCACCCTCGACGCACCGACCGACTCGGCCCTCCTCTGGGCCCTGGTACGCCACCGGCTGCGCGCCGGCGCCGACCCGACCGCCGCGGTACGCGACGTGGTCGCCGACGTCGCCGCAGCCGCGCCCGGCTCCCGGCTCAACCTCCTGCTGCACACCGGAACCAGCATCGTCGCGACCACGCTCGGCCACGCACTGTCCTACCTGGACACCGCAGGCTCGCTCGTCGTCGCCTCCGAACCCTCCACAATGGACGAGCGGTGGACTCCCGTGCCGGACAACAGGATCCTGACCGGCACCCCGGACCGGCTGGTGATGGAGGAGCTGTGTTGAGCGAGCAACCCACCTTCGAGGTACGGCTGACGCCCGCGGACCTGACCCGGGCGCTCCGCGCGGACGTCGTCGCCGGGCTCACCGCACGCCCCAAGTGGCTGCGCCCGACCTGGTTCTACGACGCGCGGGGCAGCATGCTGTTCGACGAGATCACCCGACTTCCCGAGTACTACCCGACCCGCACCGAGCGCGCCATCCTCACCGAGCACGCCGCCACCATCGCCACGACGACCGACGTGGAAACCATGGTGGAGCTGGGATCCGGCGCCTCCGACAAGACCCGGCTGCTGATCGAGGCCGGGCTCGACCACGGCACCCTCGCCCACTTCGTACCGCTGGACGTGTCGGAGAGCGCGCTGCGCGCCGCCGCCACGACCCTCGCCGCCCGGTACCCGAAGCTCGCCCTGCGCGGCGTCGTCGGCGACTTCACCCGGCACCTCGACGCGCTGCCCGACGGCGACCGGCGGATGGTCGTGTTCCTCGGCGGCACCATCGGCAACCTGCTGCCACCCGAGCGTGCCCGCTTCCTCGCCGCGCTGCGCGCCGTGCTGCACCCCGGGGAGTGGCTGCTGCTCGGCACCGACCTGGTCAAGGACCCGGCCACGCTGCTCGCCGCGTACGACGACGCGGCCGGCGTCACCGCCGAGTTCGACCGCAACGTCCTGCGGGTACTCAACCGCGAGCTCGCCGCCGACTTCCCCGTCGACGACTTCACCCACGTGGCGCGCTGGGACCCGGACCGCGAGTGGATCGAGATGCGGCTGCGCGCCGACCGCGCCCTGCGTACCCGGCTCGCCGCGCTCGACCTGACCGTCGAGTTCGACGCGGGCGAGGAGCTGTGCACAGAGGTCTCCGCGAAGTTCCGCCCCGCGGGCGTCGCCGCCGAGCTGACCGCCGCCGGCTTCGCCGTCGCCGACATGTGGACCGACCCGGCCACGGCGTTCGCCGTCACCCTGGCGCGCGCCGTGCCGTGACCACCCCCTGTCGTACGCCTGTGCGAAAGTAATGCGGTCGTCCCCACGCCGGCTCGGTGCGGGGACGATCCCGGGTCCTGCGAAAAACCTTCCGAAAGGAGCAGCGTGAGCGCTGGTCTCAGCGATCGTGACGTCCACGCCCTGGTGAGTGCCCTCGGGCGGGGCGAGGAGCCCAGGATCGCCGTCGTCACGGCACACGCCGATGTCCCCGCCGGCACCAAGGCCACCCTCGTCGCGTACGAACCGGACACCGACGAGCCGTTCACCCTGCGGTTCGGCGACGGCGCCGAGGTGGCCGCGCCCGGTGCCGTGCTCGCCGTCGTACCGCGCGGCCGGGCCGACGTCATCGCGCGTACCGCGGGCGCCGACGACGAGGGCACGACCGCCCCGTCGGCGCAGGCCGCCGACGGCTCGGAGTCGGGTACACCGGAGCCGGCGGAGTCGGAGTCGGATGCGGCGACGACCGCCAACGGGTCGAAGCCGGGTGCGGCGAACGGTTCGGAGTCGGGTGCGGCGCAGTCCGTCGCCGGCGAGGGCGCGCCGGCGAAGCGGGCGGCCAAGGCGGCGAAGGCCGCCGCGAAGAAGCCCGCCAAGGTCGGCGGCACCGAGGTCGTGATCACCGTGACCGTGGCCGGCGACGGCGCGACCGTCGAGGCCACCCACGGCACCCGCAAGCTGGTCAAGGGCGCGTCGCTGCCGGTCGGCGCCGGTCACGCCCTCGCCCAGCTCGTCAACCTGGAGCCGGTCACCGCCGCGGTCGAGGCGGTCATCGCCGAGCACCGCACGGCCAAGGAGGCCGAGGCCGAGCAGCTTCGCTCCCGCCTCGCCGAGCTGGAGCGCCAACTGGCCGAATACCAGGACATCGACGCCCCCGCCTGACCCGTCCGGCCTGGCCCGGAGGCAGCTCCGGGCCGGGCCGGACGGCACGCCCCGACAAGGCGCGCCGGGGGTACGCCACCCGACCGGTCGTGTGACCCGCAGACGTCGCGGGTGGCCGACGGGTACGCGTTGGGCATGATGGTGACCATGGCGGTCCCTCGGCGAGTCGTGGTGGTAGGCGCGGGTCCGGCCGGGTTGACCGCGGCGCGGGCGTTGACGACGGCCGGCGCGAGCGTGACCGTGCTGGAGCGCGGCACCACGCCCGGCGGCCGTTCCGGGGTCGACGAGCTGCGGGTCGGCGACGAGGTGTGGCGGTTCGACCAGGGCGCCGAGTTCGTCGCGTCGTTCTACAAGGCCACGCGCTACCTGGCGCGGCAGGTCGGGTTGGGCCGGCAGGACCTGGTCCGGCTCCCCGTCGACGGGCGCGTCGTCATCGACAACCGGTCGTACGAGATGCCTGCCACGGTGCGCGCCATGATGCGGTCGCCGCTGCTGTCGGCGCGCAGCAAGCGGCACGTGATGGCGCTCGGCACCCGGCTCGCCACGCACGCGCCGGACTGGCGCCGGCTCGACGCCGCGGCCGACCTTGACGACACGAACGCCGCGGCGTACTTCGCGGACACCGTCGGCCTCGACTACGTCGAACGGATCCTGCCCGTCACCATGGACGCGCTGATGCTGTCGCCGGCCGCGCGTACGTCGCGGGTGCTCGGCATGGCGCAGTTCGCCGCCGCCCCCGGATCGACGCTGTACTGCCCGCGCGGCGGGCTCGCCACCCTCTGGGACGCCGTCGCCGCCGCCCTCGACGTCCGGTACGACACGACGGTCGCGGCCCTACACCCCGACGGCGACACCGTGCGCGTGGAGACGGCCGGAGGGGACGCGCTGACCGTGGACGCCGTACTCGTCGCGGGGCCACCCGCGCTCGCCGCCGCGCTGTTGCCCGACGGCCACCCGGACCGCGAGCTGGCCACCGACGCCCAGTCCTCGCCCGCCGTCAAGCTGCATCTGGCGCTCGCGGCGCCGGCACCCGACCGCCGCCCCGTCGCGCCCGCCGGGGCGGGCCGGCACGCGCTCGCCGGGGTCGCCCCGCTGGAGGGCCGCGACACCGGCCAGGTGCCGGACCGGCGCGGTGGCCTGGAGATCTGCGCCGCCCCGCAACTCGGCGCCGAACTGCTCGACGAGCCCGACCGCGCCGTACGCACGATGCTGCTCGCCGAGGCCGAGCGGCTCCTCGGCACCCCGCTCGGCGACATCCTCGGCTGGTCCGTCGTACGCCACGCCGAAGGCGTCCCGCTGTTCACCGTCGGCTGGCTGCGCCGGCTCCGCACCCGCGCCACCGGCCTGCCGACCCGTACCGGCCCGGACGCCCGGATCCTGCCGGTCGGTGACTGGCTCGCCTCACCCAGCCTCGAAGGCGCGGTACGCAACGCGCTGCGTACCTGCGCCCTCGTCCTCCGCCACTGACCCGCCGCGCGGCGAGGTCAGCCGGTCGGCGCCCCGTGGTGGACCGCCTCGACGTTGTGCCCGTCCAGGTCCCGGAGGAACACGGCGTAGTAGCCGGGGTGGTATTCGGGCCACTCGCGCGGCGCGTGCAGCACCTCGACCCCGGCCGCCACCGCCGCCTCGTGCACCGCGTCGATGGCCGCCCGGTCCGGCGCCCGGAACGCGACATGCAACTCCCGCGCCTCCGTCCCCGCCGCCGGCGACAGCCAGAACGCCTTCTCCCCGTCTGGCCCGGCAAAGCCCACCACGAACGACTCGCCTACGGGAAACCGCACCGACTCCCGGATCCCCAACGGCGCGAACACCCGCTCATAAAAGGCCGCCGACGCCGCAACGTCAGCCACCTGTACCCCCACGTGATCAAGCATGCCCGCACGCTACCGCCACCCCCCGACAGGACCGTGCCCGTCAGCAACGACCCGAAACAGGCACCGCACAGCAGGCAAGGGGGAGGCCGGCGCCCAGTAGGCCGCACCAGACGCGGCCGTGCCGGAAGCGGGGATGCCGGAAGCAGGGATGCCGGAAGCAGGGATGCCGGAAGCGGGGGTGCCGGGGGGCGAAGCCCCTCCGGCGCGGGGTCTGGGGGCCGCGCCCCCAGGAAGATCGCGGAAACGACAAAGTCCGCGCGCTCGGCGGACACGGTCCGCCCATCGTGGAGCCGGCGGCGGGACTCGAACCCGCAACCTACCGCTTACAAGGCGGTTGCGCTGCCAGTTGCGCCACGCCGGCGTGGGCCTGCCGAGGGTGCGGCGAGCCGCCTGGAATGGTACGCGGTCGGCGGCGCGTCACTGGCAGGGCACCGGGCGTGCGACCACTGTTCAATCAGCTGGCCAGCGACTATGTTGGCGACAGCACACCCGCCGGAGCGCGGGTGACGCTCGTCTTTCACTCGGATCGTCCGGCACGTACCTGCCGGTGAAAGGACGCCATCACCATGGCAACAGTCACCTACGACGCCGCGTCCCGGGTCTACCCGGGATCGACCAAACCGGCCGTCGACGCACTCAACCTGGAGATCGGCGACGGGGAGTTCCTCGTTCTCGTCGGTCCGTCCGGTTGCGGCAAGTCCACCTCGCTGCGCATGCTCGCCGGCCTGGAGGACGTGGACCGCGGCGCCATCCTGATCGATGGCAAGGACGTTTCGAACCTTCCCCCCAAGGCGCGCGACATCGCCATGGTGTTCCAGAACTACGCGCTTTACCCGCACATGACCGTCTTCGACAACATGGCGTTCGCGCTGAAGCTGCGCAAGACGCCGAAGTCGGAGATCGAGCGTCGGGTCAAGGAGGCGGCGGCGCTGCTGAACCTCCAGGAGTACCTGGACCGCAAGCCGAAGGCGCTGTCCGGTGGCCAGCGGCAGCGGGTCGCGATGGGCCGCGCGATCGTGCGTGAGCCGCAGGTGTTCCTCATGGACGAGCCGCTGTCCAACCTGGACGCCAAGCTGCGTGTGCAGACCCGTTCGCAGATCGCCGCGCTGCAGGCCCGCCTCGGCACGACGACGGTGTACGTGACGCACGACCAGACGGAGGCCATGACCATGGGCCACCGGGTCGCGGTGCTGAAGGACGGCCTGCTCCAGCAGGTCGACACCCCGCGCACGCTGTACGACAAGCCCGCGAACGTGTTCGTCGCCGGCTTCATCGGCTCGCCCGCGATGAACATCAAGACCGTGAAGCTCGGCGACAACGGCGCCGTGCTGGGCGGCTTGGCCGTACCGCTGAGCCGTGAGGCCGTGGCGGCTGCGGGCGAGGGCTCCGACGGCAAGGTGACGGTCGGCTTCCGGCCGGAGGACGTGCAGCTCGTGGGCGAGGGCGACGGCGGCCTGTCGATGACCGTCGACCTGGTCGAGGAGCTCGGCTCCGACGCGTACGTCTACGGCCGCGCGGACCTGGATGGCGCCGAGGAGCAGTTCGTCATCCGTACGGAGGGGCGCAACACGCCGAACATGGGCGACACGGTGAACATCAAGCCGCAGTCGACGCCGCACATCTTCCACGCGGAGTCCGGCGAGCGCATCGACGGCTGAGTTTCGGCGGGCGGGACTCCCGCCCGACAGCGCGACAAGAGGGCGCCGGCCTGGGCCGGCGCCCTCTTGCTGTCCCTACTCGTTATCGCGGATGCCTGGGCGCGCGCGGACGGCGACCGTGCGAACCTCGACACCAACGGGAAGTGCCTGGGCGTCTCCCATTCTGCGACCGGTCCGACCGTTTCGGGGCCGGATCCGGCAAGGTTGCCGCCCTACTTCCGAAACTGCCAGAACTCGAACCCGTCGTCACCGGGGCACGCCATGTACCGGTCGGTCCACTCGCACCGACCCAGGTCGGCACTGATCTTGCCGAGCGTCTTCGTGTGGCCGGACTGCACGCCGTTGCCGTTCATGCTCCAGTCCTCGGCCGATGTGGAGTCCCCGGTGGCCACGCCGTCGACGCCGAGCACGGTGGCGTCGTCGACCCGCGCCGACTCGGTGTTGCCGAAGTCGACGTCGACCTTCTCGAAGTCGTCGTCGTACACGGTGGTGTGCGGGTCGCCGTCGACCACCGTGTTGACGACCAGTCGGTCGCCGACCGGGAACACGCTGTCCAGGCCCGCCATCTTCCGGGTCCACACCGGCTTGCCGTCACCGGCCAGTTTCAGGACCACGAGCCGATCGGTCTTCGCCTCGGCGGCCGTGTCGGAGGTGTCGGACGGGACGTGGTCCTTGACGCAGACCAGCGACTGGTCCTCGCCGCACGGTGAGATCCAGTCGACCTTGCGGTTCGACGGCTCCCGGTAGGTCCACTTCGGGTTGCTCATCGCGTTCAGCGCGTACGCCCGGATCTGGTAGTTGGAGCCGCTCGTCGCGTCGACCATCATGCCGTTGACGACGGTCTGGGTGCTGGCGTCGCCACTGATGCCGTCCCCGGTGTCGACCGTCGCCGGGTCACCGACGACTCCGCCGGTAGCCGGGTCGATCACGCGCGCGAGTCCCTTGTCGTTGACGACGACGACCTTGCGGTCCACATCGGCCTTTTCGAACGGCGACGCGTCGCCGAACCAGGCGGCGCCGGCCATGTCCTCCGGCCGGCTCTCCACGTTGACCGAGCCGTATTCCTTCTTCGGGCCCCACCTGCGTTTTCCGGTCCTCAGGTCGAGCCCTTCGACGGTGCCGTCGGTGCCGCTGTGCAGCACCACGCCGGCCTTCGCCAGCACCGTGTACGAGTCGTCGTCGCTGCTCGGCGTGTTGGTCCAGGTCCTCCCCGTGTCCGGGTTGACCATCTCGTACTTGCCGGGCGCGTCGCCGTTGGTGCCGTACTGCAGCTCGATCCCGCCGGGGTGCGCGATCGCCCACTCCGCCCAGGTGGCGCCGTCGGAGTCGAGCGTCGCGAGCTTCTTCGCGTCGCCGACCTTGTCGTCGAGCGCGACGGACCGCACCGTGGCCTTGCCGTCGCTGTCGATGTCGGTCAGGTACGCCGTGCCGCCGACCAGGCTGACGTACGCGTAGCTCGGGCTCTCCGACGAGTACTTCACCGTGCCGACGTCCTTCATGCTGTCGAAGTCGCGCTCCGAGTACTTCGAGTAGAACAGCGCGAAGGCACCCACGACGAGCAGCACGACGACCGCGGCCACGCCCGGGAACACGAGGTGTTTCCGCTTGTACCACGGAGCCGGTGGCGGCGGCCCGAAGTCCGGCATCCCCGTCGCGTACGGCCCGGGCGAGGTCGGCCCGTGCGGTGGGTACGGTCCCGGCGGCGGCCCGCCGGGCGAGGTCGGCACCCCGGACACCGGGCTGGACTGCCCGGGCACGGCGCTGACCGGCATCCCGCTCGCCGGCGCCGCCGACATCGGGAACGGCATCGCGGACACCTGCGCCGGGTCGGTCCGGGTCGCGTCGACCGGCGGGGCCAGCTCGGCCAGCGCGCCCTCCGCGACCGGCAGCTCCGGCTGTTCCAACACCGTCGGGGCGATGCCGAGCCGGGCGTGCAGCATCCGCGCCGCCATCGGTACCCGGCTGGACCCGCCGACCAGGAACAGCCCGGCGAGCTGGTCGGGCCGCATCCCGGCCCGCGCGATCGTCTGCTCGGTCGCCTGCACCGCCCGGGACAGCAGCGGCTCGGTCAGCCGCTCCAACTCCTCCCGGGTCAGGTGCACCGCGCTGTCCACGCCGGGTACGGGCACCGGCGCGGTCGTCGACCGGGACAGCATCTCCTTCGCCCCGCGTACGTCCTCCCAGAACAGCCGGCGGTACCGCCGGTCGGCGGTCGACGTCGGCTCCGACAGGTGCCGCCAGATCTGCGGGTGCTGCCGGCCGATCAACCCGCCGACCTGGGCGACCAGCGCCGCGTCCAGGTCGAGCCCGCCGAGCCGCTCGTCGCCGCCGGACCCGACCACCGCGTACGCGTGGCCGTCGTTGCGGACGATCGCCACGTCGAGCGTGCCGCCGCCGAAGTCGAACACGGCGATCGCGGAGCCGACCGGCACCGGCCGCCGCATCACCTGGGCGAAGTAGCGCGCCGCGGCGATCGGCTCCGGTACGAGCAGCACCGGCGGCCAACCCGCCTGGCGTACCGCCTCGGTGAGGACGCCGCGGCGGGTCGGCCCCCACGCCGCCGGGTGCGTGATCGCGGTCGGCGGCAGGAACCCGACGGTCTCGACGGCCTTCGTCGCGATCTCCCGCAGCAGCGCGGCCAGCAACCGTACGACCGGCACCTCGCGGTCGCCGAGCAGCACGGACGGCTCGTCGATGCGGCGCTTGGGGTTCGGCTCGCACCGCGCCGGGTCGAGCTGCGCCATCCGCTGCGCGTCCCGGCCCACGTGCATCCGGCCATCGTCGTCGAGGAACACCGTCGACGGCATGATCGGCTGCCCGTCGAACAGCAGGGGCCGCGTCCGCCCGTCCGGGGAACGCACCACCGCGACGGTGTTCGACGTGCCAAGGTCGACACCGAGCGCGTAGCCCTGCTGGTCTGGCGTGGTCACGGTGCTTCCTCCGTACTGGCGACGGCATGGGCCCGTCCGATCGTACGAACGCGGGCCAAGGCTCCGCCGCCCCCATGTGCGCACCATGTGCGCCGTCCCACGCCCGGGACCAGGGCCCTCGTTGGGGTTCGAAACCCCAGCCCGGGCCGGCGCGGCGACCCTAAGAGCGACGGCGGCGGGAGACCTCGGCCAGGGCGACCGCGGTGGCGACCGACGCGTTGAGCGACTCGATCTCGGAGGAGATCGGGATGGACACCCGCATGTCGCAGGTCTCGCCGACGAGGCGGGACAGGCCGCGGCCCTCCGAGCCGACGACGAGGACGACCGGGTCGACGGCGGCCTCCAGCTCGTACAGCGGGACCTCGCCGTCGGCGGCCAGGCCGACCGCGAGGTAGCCGGCCTGCTGGCACTGCTTGAGCGCGCGGGTCATGTTGGTCACCTGGGCGACGGGGAGCCGGGCCGCGGCCCCCGCCGAGGTACGCCAGGCGGTGGCCGTCATGCCCGCCGAACGCCGGGCCGGCAGGAACACGCCCTGCGCGCCGAACGCCGCGGCCGACCGTACGATCGCGCCGAGGTTGCGCGGGTCGGTGACACCGTCGAGCGCCACCAGCAGCGGCGCGGTCGACTCGCCGGACGCGGCGAGCAGATCCTCGAACGGCTCGTACTCGTACGTCGGGACCTGGACGCCGATGCCCTGGTGCAGCACGCCGCCGGTGAGCCGGTCCAGCTCGGCGCGGCTCACCTCCATGATCGCGATGCCCCGGTCGCCGGCGGTACGCACGGCTTCGGTGGTGCGCTCGTCCAGCTCGATGCCCTGCGCCACGTAGAGCGCAGTGACCGGGACGTGCGCGCGCAGCGCCTCGACGACCGGGTTGCGCCCGACGAGCAGCTCCGGGGCGTCCTTCGCGGCGGCGGCGCGCCGGCCCGGGGACACCCGCGGGCCGGACCGGGTCGTGGTCTGCTTGCGCTGACCGGCCTTCGGCGCCGGCCGTCCCTCGGCGGCGGCCTTGCGCCGCTCCTTCTCCTGCTTCCACGCCGTACGCTTCGGCAGCTCCTCGCCCTCACCCGGGCTGAACTTCTTGTGCCACGGCCGCTCGTCGGCCGGCAGCGTGCGCCCGCGGCCGGCGAGCGACTGCCGCCCCTTGCCGCCGGAGCCGACGTTGCGGTCCTTCTTCGACGAGGTGCGGCGGTTACGGCGTTGCGAGTTGCCGGCCATCAGGAACTACCATCCGTCGGGTTGTCCGCGAGGGTCCACCGTGGACCGTGCGGGGTGTCTTCGAGCAACACGCCGGCCTGCTTGAGCTGGTCGCGTACCGCGTCCGCGGTCGACCAGTCCCGGTCGGCCCGCGCCTTCTCCCGGCGCTCCAGCGCATGCGCCACGAGCTTGTCCACAGTGGACCGCAGGTCGTCGCCGGACTCCTGCCGCCACTGCGCGGCGAGCGGGTCGAGGCCGAGCAGACCGAGCATCCCGCGTACACCGGCCAGCGCGGCGGACGCCGCCGCGCGGTCACCACCGGCCAGCGCGGCGTTGCCCTCACGTACCGCGTCGTGCACGGTGGCGAACGCGCGCGGAGTGTTCAGGTCCTCGTCCATCGCGGCGGTGAAGTCCGCCGGTACCGGGCCGGGCTCGACCGCGCCGACCTGCTCGACGGCGCGCTGCACGAACCCCTCGATCCGCCGGTAGCCCGCCGCCGCCTCGTCGAGCGCCTCGTACGAGAAGTCGATGACCGAGCGGTAGTGCGGGAACGCCAGGTAGTAACGCAGCTCGGCGGGCCGGATGCCGTGGGCGGCCAGCTCGGGCAGGCCGACCACGTTGCCGATCGACTTGCTCATCTTCTCGCCGGCCATGTTGAGCGGGCCGTTGTGCACCCAGTAGCGGGCGAAGCCGTAGCCGGCCGCCTTCGACTGGGCCACCTCGTTCTCGTGGTGCGGGAACTGGATGTCCCGGCCGCCGCCGTGGATGTCGAACTCCTCGCCCAGGTAACGCCAGGTCATCGCGGAGCACTCGATGTGCCAGCCGGGCCGGCCGCGCCCCCACGGCGACGGCCAGTACGCGTCCTGCGGCTCGGACGGCTTCACGCCCTTCCACAGCGCGAAGTCCAGCGGGTTGCGCTTGTCCGGCGCGGGCGGCTCCGCCGACTGGCGGCGCATCTCGTCCGGCTTCTGCCCCGACAGCGCCCCGTACGCCGGCCACGACGAGACGTCGAAGTAGACCTCGCCGGCGTCCGTCACGTACGCGTGGTCGCGATCGATGAGGCGCTGGATGAGCTGGTGCATCTCCGGGATGTGGCCGGTGGCGCGCGGCTCGTAGGTCGGCAGCTCGACACCGACCGCGTCGTACGCGTCGTCGAGGAGCCGCTCGTTCCGGTACGCGATCGACCAGTACGGAACGGCCTCGTCGAGGGCGCGTTGCAACACCTTGTCGTCGATGTCGGTGATGTTGCGGATGAACCGGACCTCGAGGTCCCGGTGTTCGAGCCATCGACGCAGCACGTCGTAGTTGACGCCGGACCGGAGGTGACCGATGTGGGGCGGGCTCTGCACGGTGACACCACACAGGTAGATGCCCGCCTTGCCGGCTTCCCGCGGGACGAAGTCCCGCACCGAGCGGGTCGCGGTGTCATAAAGCTGCAGGCTCACCCTGAAAGCGTAACGGTCCATGCGCGCGCTGCCCGCCCTGCCCTGTGGACAACCACCCGGCATCGACCCCGGTCGGAGTGGACGACCGGTAGGGTCCCGCTGTGGACAAGCCCGCGGAGACGGCACAGACCCTGGACCGGGGGCTGCGGCTGCTGACGCTCGTCGCCGAACGCCCGGAGGGCGTCTCGGTCTCCGCGGCCGCCGAACACCTCGGCGTCGGTCGTACGGTGATCTACCGCCTCGCGGCCACCCTCGCCGCGCACGGGCTGCTGCACCGCGAGCCGGGCGGGCCGCTGCGGCTCGGCATCGGCGTACTCGCGCTCGCCCGGCGCGCCCAGCCGCTGCTCGCCGGCGCCGCACTGCCGGTGCTCCGGCGGCTCGCCGAGGATCTCGGCGCCACCGCGCACCTGACCGTGGAGGACGCCGGGGAGGCGCTGGCCCTGCTCGTCGTTGAACCGTCGTGGACGACGCTGCACGTCGCATACCGGACGGGGTCGCGGCATCCGCTGGACGCCGCCGCCGGTGGGCTCGCCATCCTCGCCGGCCGGCGCGGCGAACGCGGCTGGACCACGTCCGCCGGCGGCTTCCAGTCCGGCGCGTACGGCGTGGCCGCGCCCGTCCTCGACATCGAGGGCCTGGCCGCCAGCATCGGCGTCGTCGCGCTCGCCCCGCTCGACGAGTCCGTCGCCGGGCCTCGCGTACGCCACGCCGCTGACGCCCTCGCCGCCGCGCTCTAGGGCGGCGTGTCGTGACGACACGCCGCCGGACCGAGGCGACCTACGGGTGGGTCATGGAAAGGACGTCGAGGAGCTGGTCGAGTTGCTCCTCGGTGAGCTTCCCCGAGGCGACGTGCCCGCGCTCGATGACGACCTGACGGATCGTCTTGCGCTCCTTGAGGGCCTGCTTCGCGATCGCCGCGCCCTCCTCGTACCCGATGTGGCGGTTGAGCGGGGTGACGATCGACGGCGACGACTCCGCGTACTCCCGGCAGCGGTCGACGTTGGCGGTGATGCCGGCGACGCAGCGGTCGGCGAGCAGCCGCGAGACGTTCGACAGCAGGCGTACCGACTCCAGGACGTTGACCGCGATGACCGGCAGCATCACGTTCAGCTCGAAGTCGCCGAGGGTGCCGCCGAACGCGACGGTCGCGTCGTTGCCGATGACCTGCGCGACGACCTGGCGTACCGCCTCGGGGAGGACCGGGTTCACCTTGCCCGGCATGATCGACGAGCCGGGCTGGAGGTCCGGCAGGGCGATCTCGCCGAGGCCGGCGCGCGGGCCGGAGCCCATCCAGCGCAGGTCGTTGACGATCTTGTACAGCCCGGCCGCGATCGTGCGGAGCTGCCCGGACGCCTCGATCAGGCCGTCCCGCGCGCCCTGCGCCTCGAAGTGGTCGCGCGCCTCGGTCAGCGGCAGGCCGGTCGCGGCCGCCAGCTCCTCGATCACCCGCGCGGAGAACCCGGCGGGCGTGTTGATCCCGGTGCCGACCGCGGTGCCGCCCAGCGGCAGCTCCGCCAGCCGGGGCAGCGAGGCGTTGAGCCGCTCGACGCCGTAGCGCATCTGCGCCGCGTACCCGGCGAACTCCTGGCCGAGGGTGACCGGCGTGGCGTCCATCAGGTGCGTCCGCCCGGACTTGACGACCTCGGCGAACTCCTTCGCCTTGGCGTCCAGCGCCGCGGACAGGTGCTCCAGCGCCGGTACCAGGTCGCCGGTGACGGCGGCGGTGGCGGCGACGTGGATCGAGGACGGGAACACGTCGTTCGACGACTGGGACGCGTTCACGTGGTCGTTCGGGTGGACGGGTTTGCCGAGGCGCTCGGTGGCGAGCGTCGCCAGCACCTCGTTCGTGTTCATGTTGGACGAGGTACCCGAACCCGTCTGGAACACGTCGATCGGGAACTCGGCGTCCCAGCGGCCGTCGACGACCTCGGCGGCGGCGGACCGGATCGCCTCGGCCACGTCGGCGTCGATCACGCCCAGCTCGGCGTTGACCTTGGCCGCGGCGGCCTTGATCTGCGCCAACGCCGCGATGTGGGCGTGCTCCAACGTACGGCCGGAGATCGGGAAGTTCTCCACCGCGCGCTGCGTCTGCGCCCGCCACTTGGCCCGGGCCGGAACCCGGACCTCGCCCATCGTGTCGTGCTCGATCCGGAACTGCTCGTCACTCACGGCCGGCCTCCGCTGCGCTGCGATTCGTTCATGGCTGCCATCTTCCCGCGCATCCGAATCGCTCCGCCGCCGCCCCTGGCGTCAGTCCTCGGTGTCGGCCGGTTCCCGCAGCGGCTGCGGGCGGTTCTCCCACTTGGTCGACAGCGCGATCGTGGAATGCGTACGCGCGATGCCCGGGGACCGGTTGATCCGGCCGATCAGCGCCTCCAGCTCGGCGATCGTGCCGACCCGCACCTTGCACAGGAAGGACTCCTGGCCGGCCAGGAAATAGCAGGACTCGACCTCGGGCAGCTCGGACAGGGCGGCGGCGATGTCGTCGGCCTCGCTGGAGTCGGTCTGCACGATGCCGACGAGCGCGGTGACGCCGAGCCCGACCCGGTCGGCGTCCACGGCCGTCCGGTACCCGAGGATCACGCCGGTGGACTCCAGCTTCGACACCCGGTCGTGTACGGCCGGCGGCGAGAGACCGATCTGCCGACCCAGCTCCGCGTACGTCAGGCGGGCATTCGTCCGCAACAGGTCGAGGATCTGCCGGTCGATCTTGTCCACCGCGACAGTTTAGAGGTGCCGTCGAGGTGGCGTCGGGTCCCGACGTCTCGTCCGGTCGAGTGGGTGATGAGTCGCCGTTCGCCACGCTCAGGACACCTGACCTGTCACGATGGGCAACGTGCGGTCGGTTCGGTGCTGTAACCCGGTAGCGGATACCGACCGGCAAAAATCCCAACATCCGCCCATGTCAACAGCTCGGAGTGACAATATTCCTACAGACAGTCTAAGAAGTGTGCGTCGCCACAACACCCCATCGGGTGGCGTTCCGTTCATTTCCGGGACGCTGGGGGACGTCGGTGCTGTAATGGGTTCAGGGGAGTATGTACAAAGGGGGGGTCGTGGAAAGTTCCGATCGGCTGCTCACACCGGGTGAGGTGGCCTCGCTGTTCCGGGTTGACCCGAAGACCGTGACGCGGTGGGCAGCCGCCGGGCGCATCGGCAGCATCCGTACGCCGGGCGGTCACCGCAGGTTCCGCGAATCCGAGGTTCGTGCGCTACTCAGTGGCGACGAGGCCGGGTTCGCCGAGGAAAGTCAGCCAACGTCTCGCTAGTTCGGCCGCATCATGATGGCCGGCGGCGACACCCAGGCAGGCAGCAACACCGATACGCAGGAACCCGGCGGGCAGGCCGGGCGCGGCACCGGGGTGCTTCACCCCGGGTCCGACAGGCCCGCCGGGTTCCCGCTGTCCGCGTTCTCGTCCGCGCCGAGGCGTGCGGCGCCGAGCGTGCCCGCCCACCGCTGGTACAGCGTGTGCGGCACGGCCATCGCGTCCAGCACCCGGCCCGCGACGAAGTCCACCAACTGCTGCACGTCCCGCGCCCCCGCGTAGAACGCCGGGCTGGCGGGCAGTACCGTCGCGCCCGCGTCGTGCAGCGCGAGCAGGTGCACCAGGTGGCTCCGCGACACCGGCGTCTCCCGCGGTACGACGACGACCGGCCGGTGCTCCTTGAGGTTCACGTCCGCGGCGCGTTGCAGCAGGTCCTTCGACAGGCCCAGGGCGATGCCCGCGCACGCCGCCGTACTCGCCGGCACCACGACCATGCCGCGCGCCGGGTACGAGCCGGAGCTGGGGCCGGCAGCCAGGTCGGACGCCGGCCAGTACGCCAGGTCGGCGGCGGACAGCTCCCGGTCGAGGAACCCGGCGAGGTCGTCCTTCCACCGCGCGTCGCGTACCGGCAGGCCCGTCTCGTCGAGGATGGTCAGCCGCGCCGCGCGGGACACCACCAGGTCGACCGGCAGGCCGGCGTCGAGCAGGGCGGTGATCACGGCGCGCGCGTACGGCGTGCCGGACGCGCCGGAGATCCCGACGACCCAGGGTCGCCGCGGGGTCGGTTCGACTGCCACCACCTCTCCACTGTGCCGCAGCACGCGGGCGGGTGCCCGGCCGGCCGGCGTACCCGTGGGCGGGGGCACGTCGAAGACAGGCGAAAGGCCCGGCTTGTGCCGGGCCTTTCGCATCCGGTCCTGCAACCCGTCCGGCGCGGACGGGTCCCGACGTAGCGCTACGGCTCCATCGTCAGGTACTCGTCCGTGTCGGTCCAGCCGTCCACCGGGCCGTCGCTGGGCGTCGTCTCGCCCATCTCGACCGCGCGGTCCTCGGGGGCCTCGTCGGCCGGGCGGCGGGGCACCGGGGGCGTCGTTGCCGCGTCCAGCTCCCGCCAACTCGTTGATCTGGTCATGAACACCTCCCCACCCCCGGCCGCCGGGCGTCGGGGTGGGTCCGACACCGTCAACGGGACACCGGGGGCAGACTTCCAGGATCGCGGAAGGTGAATCCAGCGTCTACCGTCCGTACGGCCGAACGCGTTCCGCGAAGGTGAGGCCGTCGCCACAGCCCTGACAGATCCCAGTGAAGCCCGCGGACGAGTCGGGGCGGTTGTCACGAGGTTCGTTCCGGGTACCGAACGGGTTTCCGGGAGGTTGCCGGGCGCGGACGGAACGCCATCAGGGGCGAAGTCCTTGCAGCACAACCAGATCCGCCACGGCGAAGACGAACAGGACGATGCCGACGACGCCGTTCGCGGTGAAGAACGCGCGGTTCATCCGGGACAGGTCCGTCGGCCGCACGATCGCGTGCTCGTACGCCAGCACGACCGCGGTGACCGCGAGCCCCACCCACCAGATCACGCCGAACCCGGCCAGGACACCGAACGTCGCGTACAGCGCGAGGGTCGCGACATGGGTGACGACCGAGGCGCGCAGCGCGTTGGCGACGCCGAACCGGACCGGCACGCTGCGTACGCCGATGCGGCGGTCGACGTCGACGTCCTGGCAGGCGTACATGAGGTCGAAGCCGCCGATCCAGGCACCGACGGCGAGGCCGAGCGCGAACGCCGTCCACGACCAGTGGCCGGTGACGCCGATCCACGCGCCGAGCGGTGCGATCGCCTGCGCGAGGCCGAGGAACACCTGCGGGAAGTCGGTGAAGCGCTTCGCGTACGAGTAGATGATCAGGAAGAACAGGGCGATCGGCGACAGGGCCAGGCAGAGCCAGTTCAGCAGGGCGGCGCTGGCGAAGAACACCACCAGCGACACCCCGAGCCCGGTGTACGCGGTGCGCAGCGACAGCGCGCCCGTCACCAACTCACGCTTCGCGGTACGCGGGTTCTGCGCGTCGATGCGCCGGTCGATGATGCGGTTGGCGGCCATCGCGACGGTACGCGCGGACACCATCGCGACGGTGATCACCAGCAGCGTCAACCAGTCGATGTGGGTGCCGAGGGTGCGCATCGCGGTCAGTGCCGCGATGTACGCGAACGGCAGCGCGAACACCGAGTGCTCGATCATCACCAGCCGCAGGAACGACCGGACCTTGCTCCGGCCCTCCACCGCGGCGGTCACAGGCCGTACTCCGACCATCGTTTGTCCACTGTGGACACGACCTCGGGCGCCATCGTCATCATCTCCGGCCACTCCCGCGTGTAGCCCTCGCTCGGCAGCTTGCGGGTCGCGTCGACGCCCAGCTTCCCGCCGAAGAACTGGTGGTACGACGAGTGGTCCAGGTGGTCGACCGGCCCCTCGGACACCACGATGTCGTGCAGGTAGTCCACGTTGCCGAACGCCCGGAACGACACCTCACGCAGGTCGTGCACGTCGCAGTCGGCGTCCACCACGACGACCAGCTTCGTCAGCGACAGCAGGTGCGCGCCCCAGACGGCGTGCATGACCTTCTGCGCCTGCTTCGGGTACCGCTTGTCGATCGAGACGACGAGGCAGTTGTGGAAGACGCCCGGCTCCGGCATGTTCATGTCGACGATGTCCGGGATGAGGATCTTCACCAGCGGCAGGAAGATCCGCTCGGTCGCCTTGCCCAGGCCGAAGTCCTCCTGCGGCGGCTTCGACGTGACGATCGACTGGTACACCGGGTTCTTCGCCGTCGTCATGCACTCGACGTGCAGCACCGGGAACGGCTCGACCGGCGTGTAGAAGCCGGTGTGGTCGCCGAACGGGCCCTCCGGCGCGCGCTCGCCCGGCTCGATCCAGCCCTCCAGCACGACCTGCGCGTTCGCCGGTACCTGGAGCGGGACGGTACGGCAGTCGACCATCTCGACCCGCTCGCCGCGCAGGAACCCGGCGAACAGGTACTCGTCGATGTCGGCGGGCAGCGGCGCGGACGCGGCGTACGAGACGGCGGGGTCGCAGCCGAACGCGACGGCGACCGGCAGCCGCTGGCCCAGCCGCTCGGCGACCGCGTGGTGCGCGGTGGAGTCCTTGTGGATCTGCCAGTGCATGCCGAGCGTGTTCCGCGAGTGCTGCTGGAGGCGGTACAGCCCGAGGTTGCGCTTGCCGGTTTCGGGATGCTTCGTGTGGGTCAGCCCGAAGTTGTGGTAGACCCCGCCGTCGCCCGGCCAGACCTGGAGGCCCGGCAGTCGGTCGAGGTCGACGTCGTCACCGGAGTACACGACCTCCTGGCAGGGGGCCGCCTTGACGTGCTTCGGCGGTACCGACTTGAGCTGGGACAGCTTGCCGAACGCCTCGCGCAGCCCGGTGAACCCGACCGGCAGCTCCAGCTTCACCAGCTCGGCGATCCGGTCGCCCACCTCGTCGAGGTCCCGTACGCCGAGGGCGAGGGACATGCGCCGGCGGGTACCGAAGAGGTTCATGAGGATCGGCATGTCGCCGCGGGTGGGGTGCTCGAACAGCAGCGCCGGGCCGCCCGCCCTTACGACCCGCTGGGTGATCTCGCTGATCTCCAGCGTCGGGTCCACCGGCACCCGCACGCGCTTCAGCTCGCCGGCCTTCTCCAGCCGGCGGAGGAAGTCGGGCAGGTCCTTGTACGGGTAGCCGTGAGCCATGCGTCAAGTCTCGCAAGCCGGTCCGACGCGCCGACGCGGGCCGCCCGGTCGGCGGGAGTTTGACACACTGCGATGCGCCCAGTCCTGCCGAACGTGTCGAGGAACCCATGCCAGCCGATCCCGAAGCAACCCGCCGCGAGACCGCCGCCGAGCGCGCGGAGGACGAGGCACACCTGACGAAGGTGGAGGTCGAGTTCGGTGCCGCCGAGCGGATGACGTTCTTCTCCGACGCCGTCGTCGCCATCGCCCTGACGCTCCTTGCCCTGGAACTGCCCGTGCCGAAGGGCAACACCAACGCCGAGCTGCTGCACTACATGCACGACCACCTGATGGAGTACCTGGCGTTCTTCATCTCGTTCTCGGTGATCGGCGCGCACTGGGTGGGGCACCACACGCTGTTCCGGTGGCTGCGCCGGCTGGGCGGCCGGCTGCTGCGGTTCAACCTGCTCTGGCTGTTGATGATGGTGCTCATCCCGTTCGCCACGAAGATGCTGACCGAGGACACGGAGAGCGGGTTCTTCGTCCAGTTCGGCGCGTACGCGCTCGTGCAGACCGTCGCGTCCGTCCTGTTCGGCCTGATGGCCTGGCAGATGTCCCGGCACGACCTGCTCCGGCCCGGCGCGCCGCCCATGGTGCTGACCAACTCGTACCGCCGGGCCGCCGTGATGGCCGTGGCGTTCGGGCTGTCCATCCCGGTCGCGCTGGTCGGCTGGCCGGCGTACCTCGTGTGGTTCCTGATCCCGATCGGGGAGCGGTTCGTGACCGCCGCGGGCAAGCGCCGCACCGCAACGGCCTGACACCGCCGGTCGGCGGCGGGCGGGTGATCGTCACCTGACCATGATCGCGACGTTATGTAGTCACGTAAACGCATGACGTCGCCGAGTGGTGGGCGGTCCTGACCGTGAGACGCGGCCGGCCGGTGCCCTCGCGACCTCCCGTCGGAGGTACTCGATGGCCCGGCCGGCGCGCCTTGCCGCCCTGTTCACCCTGCCGCTGCTCGGCCTCGGGTCGCTGCTCGGCACGCACCCGGCCGCGCCGGTCCTGCCCGACTGTCCCGGCGCCACCGCGCCGCCCACCCACGCCCCCGAGTCCGGCCCACCGGCCACGACCCGGCCCGGCACCGCCTGCCGCGCCCTCCCCACCGCCGTACGCGACGGCGCGCCCAGCACCCCCGCGACCACCCCGCGCACCGAGGAGACCACCGGGTACCGGCACCTCGGCGCCGTCACCGACGACGAGTACGCCGCCGTCAGCGGCGGGCTGACCGTCCGCGACCCCGGCGTACGCGCCGGCACCCACGACTTCCTCGCCACCCGGTTCCTCGCCCGCGGCGACGTCGGCGGGAGTACCAAGTGGTTGGAGACCGGGTGGTCCGAGAACGGCTGGCGGGACCGCGACCAGCACGTCTACACGTACGACACGACCACGATGAAATGGTCCTTCTACGACCAGTACGAGCTGCGGCCCGGTGACCGGATCTACCTCGCGATCCAGTCCGGCGCCGCCGCCCAGGGTGGCACCACCTGGAACGCCTGGCTCTGGTGGAACGACCGCTGGAACCTGCTCGCCGCTCCCGTCCTGCCGTTCGGCGCGGTAACGCAGATGGAGCAGTACGTCGAGGTGTACGTCGACCCGTCCCACGCCGGCAGCTACCCCGTGCCGGCCGTCGACCTCGACGACGTGACCGTGCAGGCGAAGCCCGGCGACGGGTTCACGCCGTGGCGCGACCCGGGCGTACCGACGACCGAGTCGGCGCGGTACGACGGGTACTGCGTTGACTGGCGTACCCGGTGGTCGGACTGGTCGGCGGGTAGCTGCTAGCACGGCGCGCTTCTGGTTGTCCACAGGGGAACGCGCACTGTCCACAGGGGACTGACGACGGCGCCGCGGAGGCGTTGGGGCGGGTAGGATGGACTCGGGGTCGCCCCCCTTGGGTGGGTGGGGGTATAGGCGCCACCCGATCACGAACACCGCCGCCCACTCTGGCGGACGCAACAAACCTCAGCCCCGCGTACGAACGGGCGGAGCCGCGCCCTGCCCGGCTCCGCACCGCCGCGCCGGACGACCCCGGGGCGGCGTCAGAGTTCGACGCCGACCAGCACCGGCTCCGGGCGCAGCTCCACGTCGAACGTCTTGGCGACCCCGTCGCGGATCTCGCGGGCGAGGTCCAGCAGCTCCGCGGTCGTACCGTGTCCGCGGTTGGTCAGGGCCAGGGTGTGCTTCGACGAGATCGCGACGCGCCCCCGGCGGTACCCCTTGGCGAAGCCGGCGCGCTCGATCAGCCATGCGGCGGGCACCTTGACGTCGTCACCGGCGGGCCAGGACGGTACGGCGGTGTCGGGGCCGAGCAGTTCGCGGCACCGGGCCACGAGCTCGTCGTACCCGGCCGGGGAGAGGACCGGGTTGGTGAAGAAGGAGCCGACGCTGCGGGTGTCGGGGTCGTCGGGGTCGAGCACCATGCCCTTGCCGCGCCGCAGGTCGAGTACGGCGTCGCGGACGAGCGGCAGGGGTGCCCGGTCGCCGACGTCGACGCCGAGGGTGCGGGCGAGTTCGGCGTACCGGACGGGCATGGAGTCGCCGCCGTCGTACAGGACGAAGCTGACGGACAGCACGACCCACCGGTCGACGCCCTTGAACCGGCTGGTCCGGTACGCGAAGCCGCACTCGTCGGCGCGCAGTGCCCGCGTCTGGCGGGTCTCGCGGTCGTAGACGGTGACCTCGACGATGGTCTGGGCGACTTCCTGGCCGTACGCGCCGACGTTCTGGATGGGGGTGGCGCCGGCGGAGCCGGGGATGCCGGACAACGCCTCGATGCCGGCCCAGCCCTGCGCGACGGCGGCCTCGACCACCGAGTCCCACGTCATGCCGGCGGGGACGGTCAGCGCGACCCGGCCGTCGCCGCGGCCGAACCGCAGCCCGTCGCCACCGGCACGCAGCAGCACCACGTGGCCGGGGAAGCCGGCGTCGCCGATCACGACGTTCGACCCGCCGGCGAGGATGAGCAGCGGCTCACCGGCCTCGTCGGCGGTTCGTACCGTTTCGATGATCTCTTCGGCATTGGTGACTTCTGTCACTCGACCCGCGGGACCGCCCAGGCCGAGCGTTGTGTAGTCACCCAGAAACTCTTGACTGACGTCGCGCACCCGGCAAGCCTAGGCTGGAAGGTACCGGGCCATCCCGACGGATGGGGGTGACCGCGATGAGCAGGGGTTCTGCCCGACCGGGCAAGGAGTTCTGGCTCGCCGCGCTGCGGCACGACGGGGTCCTGCTCGGCCACTCGGCCGTCGCGGACGCCCTGGAGACCCCGCTCCCCGACCGCCCCGGCGTACGCGTCGCCGACCTGCTCGGCACGCTCGGCGCGGAGTACCGGTGGGTGTGCGGTCACCTGGCCCGGGGTACGACGAGCCGGCCGGAGCGGATGCTGCCGGGGCCGCCGGAGGGGCTGGACGTCCTGGACTGGTGGCTGGAGGCGTACCGGCTGCTGCTGGCCACGCTGGACCGGGTCGACGCGGAGCTGCCCGCGTGGAACTGGGCGCCCCAGCCGAAGCACGCGATCTTCTGGCACCGGCGGATGGCGCACCTGACGTCGCTGGACCGGTGGGACATCCAGCTCGCCACGGGTACGCCGGAGCCGCTGGAGGCCAAGGCCGCGTCGGACGGCGTCACGGAGCTGTTCGACACGCTGCTCGCCGCCGGCCGCGGCACGCACCCGCACGACCCGGTCGGCGTGGTCCGCCTCATCGCCACCGACACCGGGTACGAGTGGCTGGTGCGGCTGCGCGATCCGGGTGTCGCGCTGCTCGACACGAGCGGGCACAACCCGCCGAAGGTGCGGGCCGTCGCCGCCGGTACGGCGAGCGACCTGCTGCTCGCGCTGACCGGCCGAATCGGTTTCGACCTGGTCACCACGGCCGGCGATCAACGGCTGCTCGCGCAGCTCATGCCGGAGACGTGACCCGCCTGTCGCGTACGGTGGTCGATCTGCTATCCCTGGTGTCTCGTCGACACGGTATGGGAGGCACCTGATGACGCTCACCGGGGCCAGGCCGGACAAGGCGTTCTGGCTCACCGCGGTACGCCAGGAGTCCGCCGCGCTGCGGGCCGCCGCCACACCGGACGCGCTGGACGCACCGGTGCCGAGCTGCCCCGGCTGGACGGTCGCCACGCTGCTGCGGCACACCGGCGGGATCTCCCGCTGGGTGGCCGACCACGTCACGCGTGGCGTCACCAGTGACCCGGGCGAGGAGCCGGACGACGGGCCGGCCGAGGGTGGCGACGCGCTGCTGACCTGGTGGGACGGTTGCGTCGGCGAGGTGCTGGCCGCGCTGGACCGGGCCGAGCCCGACCTCCCCGCGTGGAACTGGGCGCCCCGGGCGAAGGTCGCCACTTTCTGGTACCGGCGCTGGGCGCACGAGCTCGCCGTGCACCGGTGGGACGCGCAGGTGTCGGTGGGGCTGCCCGAGCCGATCGAGACGGCGCTCGCGGTCGACGGCGTCGCCGAGGTTCTCGACACGTGGCTGCTGGCCCACGGCGCGCACGCCGACCGGGACGGCGTCGTGCAGCTCATCGCCACGGACACCGAGGACAGCTGGATCGTCCGGGTACGCGGCAACGCCGTCTCCCTACTCGACACGGCGACGCTGCTGCCGGAGGACCGGCCGCTCGACACCCAGGCCAGCGGTACCGCGTCCGACCTGGTCCTCGCGCTCTACGGGCGGGTGCCGTTCGAGATCCTCGACGTCACGGGCGACGAGGCGCTGCTCGACGCGCTCCGCGTCGGCTAGTCACCCAGGGACGCCAGCACCTGCTCGGCGTACCCGAGCTTGTCGGCGTCGAACAGCACCAGCCGCGCCATGTCCACGGTGGACGATGTGCCGTGCAGGGTGTGCAGAGCGCGGCGGACCGCGTCCTCGGCGGGCCAGCCGTACACCCCGGCGGAGATGAGCGGGAACGCCACCGTCGCCGCGCCCAACTCGTCCGCCACCCGCAGCGCGTTGCGGTAGCAGTCGTGCAGCAGTTCGGCGCGGTCCTCGGTACGCGAGTGGACCGGGCCGACGGTGTGGATCACCCAGCGGGCCGGCAGCCGGCCGGCGGTGGTGGCGACGGCCTGACCGGTCGGCAGGCCGCGGCCGTACGACGCGGCGCGCAGGGCGCGGCACTCGGCCAGGATCTCCGGGCCGCCGCGCCGGTGGATCGCCCCGTCGACGCCACCGCCGCCGAGCAGCGACGAGTTCGCCGCGTTGACGATCGCGTCGACCCGCTGCTCGGTGATGTCGCCGCGGACCACCTCGATACGCATCGGGTCAGCCTAGGCTGACCGTCGCCGCCAGCGGGTAGTGATCCGACGCCGTCGTACGCGGCATGGCGAAGTCGGTGAACGACACGTCGTCGGTGCCGAAGACCCAGTCCGGGCGGTACTTCGGTCGATCCGTCGGCGAGGACAGCATGCCGGCGTGCCCGGTCGTGTCCTGCGCGCTCACCAGCCCCGCGTCCGTGAACCGGGTGATCTCAGGCCAGCCGGGCATCGAGTTGAAGTCGCCGGCGATGACCGCGGGCGTCGTACGGCGCCAGTGGCCGAGCAGCGCGTCGATCTCGGCGATCCGGGTCGCGTGGTTGTCGGTCTGGTTCTGCAGGTGCGCGGTGAGCACCCGGAGCGTCCGGCCGGACCGCAGCTCGACCGTGGCCGCCGCGTACGACCGGCGCTGCGGGCCGTCGCCGTACGGCAGGCGGCCGGTGTCCACATCGGACAGTGGCAGCGTGGACAGGATGACGTTGCCGAACTGCCCGTCCGCCGCCGGCGACCACACGTACGGCATGGCCAGCTCGCGCGACAGCCACTCCGCGACGTCGGTACCGCCGCCGATCGGCCAGCCGCGGTTCACCTCCTGCAGCATGATCACGTCCGCGTGCTGCGCGGAGAGCACCCGCGCGATCGCCGCGGGGTCGACGGCCGCGTCGTCGTTCACCGCGTAGTGCAGGTTCCACGTGACGAGGCGCAGGGTGTCGCCGCCCGTCGCGTACGGGCGGGCCGGGGCCGGCGTCGTCACCAGCACGAGCACCGGCACCACGAGCAGCACCGCCGGTACCGCGGCCAGCCGGCGCAGCCCGCCCACCGTCGCTGGTACAGCGGAGCGCAGCGCCGGCAGCGCCAGCAGCACGGCCGCGACGATCGGCAGCACCCGGTTGTCGAACGGCAGCGGCAGGTCGTACGTCGCCTGGTACGGCAGCACGATCACCACGAACCCGAGCCCCGCGCCGAGCCCGGCCAGCCCGTACCCGCGCAGCGTCCCGGCCGACCATGCCACCGGCGCCCGCGACGCCGGGCCGCTCGCCACCGCACCCACCCGCACCGAGGACCGCGGCACGGGCGAAGGCCGTCGCCCGGACGCGGCCGGCGGCGCGGACTCCGCCGGGTCGGTCTCCGGGCGGGGTACGCGGGCGAGCAGGAGGACGGCGGCGACCTGACCGACGAGTACCGCGACGACGGTGAGCACGCCGGACGCGAACAGCGCGACGGCGGTCGCGACCGCGGCGAGCGCCGCCGCGACGTGGATGTGCCAGGCGGGCAGCCGGCCGGCGCGGACCAGCGCCTCGACCGACAGCAGCGCACCGAGCAGCAGGACGACCGCGGCCCACGGCGCGCCGAGCCCGCCCTGCGACGCGACGAACGCCGGGCTGCCGAACACCAGCAGGTACAGCCCCAGGTGCCCGCCGAGCACGGCGTAGCGCGCGACGCCGTGCTCGGCGGGCACCGCGACGAACCCGCGCCAGGTACGCGCCAGCAGCACGAGCAGGCCGGCGCACGCCACCAGCGTCCACAGCCACGGCAGGAGGCCGGGCCGCCACACCGGGTCCCAGGTCCCGAACGCGGCGCGTACCGCGACGTCGGCGGCGCCGCCGAGCGCGACACCCACCGCGAAGCGGGCCCCGCCCGTACGGCCGACCTGGTGGGAGACGAGGACCAGCGCGCCGAGCGCGACGACGGTCGTGGCGAGCGCGCCGCCGAACCCGGGCGTCGGCAGCGCCTGCTCGACCAGCCGCAGCAGCACCAGCAGGGCGACGGCACCGGCGGTACCGCGGCGGGCGTCGAGCGCGGCCACGAGCGGCGCGACGAGCAACGGGAGCGCGTACACGATGACCGCGGTGACGGCCGCCGCCGGTACGCCGCCGGCACCGGCGACGTGGTCCAGCGGTGGCCCACTCGCCCGCAGCGCCTCGACCGCGAACAGTGTCACCCCGGCCAGCAGCGCGACCAGGGGCGCGGGCCGTACGGCCTCCGAGTTCATGGCGGGAGACTACCGGCATGTGGGCTCTGGGCGCCTTTGCTCTGCACAGCGGCAGGCAGAGCCTGCTTTGGGCACCGGCAGGCAGAACCTGCTCTACACACCAACAGCAGCACCGCGGGCGGAGCGCCGGTGCCGGTCAGCGGCGTCGCCCCTGCCGCGTCACGCGCCGTGGCCGCCCGGCGTACGCAGCGGAGGCGGACCGGCGGTGATCGCCTCGGCCTCCGTGACCGGCTGCCCGAGTACGCGGCGCGCGAGCAGCGAGGCGCCGGCGACCGCAGCCGGCGTCACCAGCACCGCGCCCAGCGGGATGAGGAACAGCAGGAACACGCCGACCCCGAAGCCCACCGCCAGCGGGCGGCGGCGGCGCAGCAGGCGGCGGCGTTCCCGCAGGTAGAGGCCGCGTCGCTCGAACGGGACGCCGGTCAGCTCCACCGTCAGGAACCAGCCGCCGACGAGCGCGCCGAGCACCGGCACCACGGTCTGCCCGACGACCGGCAGGAAGCCCGCCGCGAACAGCACCAGCCCGGACAGCAGCGACACCAGCACCATGCGCAGCGCGTCCTTCACCGACCGCCCGAGCGACGCGTACCACGGCACGTCGATCTCGCCCGGCACCCCGCCGTACCGCTGCTCGACGCGCCGGGAGATGGCTTCGTAGCAGGGATCCCCGATCGCCAGGGTCAGCGCCGTGAACGTCAGGACGGCGACGAGCAGCCCGCCGCCGAGCACCGCGATCCCGACCACGACGTGCGCCGACGTACGCCAGCCCGACGTCCAGCCGTCCGCGAACGGCGTCAGCACGCCCACCACGTCGTTGATCCAGATCGCGAGCGCCACGTACGCCCCGGCCAGCAGCACGAACGCGATCAGCGCCGGCAACGCGCCCAGCGCCATCAGCCGCGGCGAGCGTACCCACATGCCGAGGCCACGCAGCAGCAGTACGACCCCGTCGAGGAACTCGCGCACCGGGTTGCCGGCCGGCGGCGCCGCGCGTACCGGAGCGGTCATGACGCGTTGAGGAAGGTGCTGATGCGCCCGCGCAGGTCGGCGCGGTGCGTCCACAGGACACCGGGCTCGGGGTACACGTGGGCGCGCGCGTGCGGCAGCGCGGCGGCCAGCGCCCGGGTCATCTCCGCCGGGTGGGCCGGGTCGCCCTCGCAGCCGAGCACCAGCGCCGGCGCGGTCACCGCGCCGAGCGCACCGACACCGGCGGGCAGCGGTACGTCGTCCGGCAGGGCGGTGAGGCTGTCGCCGAGGCCCGGGCCGAGCAGCGCGCCGACCCGCTGCGCGACGAACGTCCGCGCCGGCGGCGTGTCCCGGAAGTCGGTCGGCACCTCGGCGCCGATGATCCGACCGGCCAGCTCCGCGTCCCCGGTCGCCGCCGCCCGCGCCAACGCGACCATGCGGTCCCTCGACGGCCCGGCGCGCGGCGTGTCCAGCACCGCCGGCAGGAAGAACACCAGCCGCTCGAACCGGTCCGGGTCGTCGACCAGCAGCCGGCACAGCGCCCCCGCGCCGAGGCTCACCCCGAGCGCCCGGGTCGCGCCGACCTCGTCGGCCACCGCCGCCACGTCCCGGGCCAGCTCCGCGTACCCCCAGCGGCCCGGCGTCGCGGTCGACCCGCCGTGCCCGCGCTGGTGCACGAAGACTTTCGTCCCTTCGACGGCGCTGCCCAGCGGCCGGGTGTCCGGGATCCCCCCGGCCAGCCCGTGCACGAACAGCGTCACCGGTGCGCCGGTCCCGACGGTCAGGTATTCCAGGCTTGCCCCGTACGCCGTGGTGAGCGACGCGGTGCGGCTCACCACGGGCCGCTGCCGCCGGTGGCGTCCTTCAGCCCGGGCCGAACGTCCAGGATGTACACCGCGGCGGCGATGATGCCGATCATCCCGATGATGCCCGTCGGGCTCACCCCGAGCAGCAGGGTCAGCACCACCGAACCGCCCAGCAGCAGCAGCCAGATGCCCTTCGACAGGGTGCCGATCGCCGGGAACGCGTCGCGTCGCTGGAACACGCAGTGCACGAACGAGAACACCTCGACCACGATCGCGAACAGCGCGATCACCAGGGTCAGGTAGTACTGCACCAGGTAGGCGAACAAGCCGGAGGTCGGCAGGCCGATCGTCATGTGTCGAGCCTAGCGCCGTCCCGCGCGCCCCGCGGGGCGCGCGCCACCCCGGGTGGGTACGGCGAAGGGGCCGCGGCGTCGCGGCCCCTTCGGCGGACGGGAACTACTCGGCGGCCTTCTTGGCGGCCGGGCGGGTCGCCTTCCGCGCCATCTTCTTCATCGGCTTCGGCTTCGGCAGCTCGGCCGGAGCCGGGCCGTCGATGACCGTGGAACCGCGCGTGACCAGGTCCTCGTACAGGTTGGTGGCGCGGTCCTGGGCGGTGACCAGGTTGCGGGCGGCGACGTCGGCCAGCTCGCCGGCGCGCTTGCGGGCGGTCCCGCGCAGCTCCCGCAGGTCGGTCTCGCTCAGGCCCTGCACGCGGTCGCGTACGGTCGCGAGACCCTGACCCAGCCGCCCGCCCAGCTCGGCCAGGTCGGCGCGGGCCTTGTCCCGGTCGGCGAACTCCTCGCGCGCCCAGCGGCCTGCCTCGGACACCCGTCCCGGCAGCTCCCGCAGCTTCTCGGCGGCGAGATCACCGGCACCGGCGGCGGCGTACAGCGGGCCTGGGTACTTCTGCTTCTCGGACATGGTTTCTCCACCCCTCGGACGTCGTGCTCTCACTTTTCGGGCGCGGTCTGCTTCGGCTGCGCCGGCGTCGCCGCGGCGGCGTGTGGCGTCGCCCGGTGCTTCCGGACCGCCTGCTTCCGGGCCGCTTGCTTCCGGGCCGCTTGCTTCTGGGCCGCTTGCTTCTGGGCCGCCTGCTTCTGGACGGCCTGCTTCTGGACGGCCTTGCGGACCGCCTTCTTGGCGACCTTGCGCACCGTGCGCGTCACGGGCTCGGACCGGACCGTGTCGTCGATCGGCTCGGCCGGCTCGTCGGGCGTCGTGCTTCGCACGTTCTCCCGGCGGAACGCCTCGTAGATCTCGGACAGGGTCTGCTTCTGCCGGGAGGTGAGACCCTCGTCGGCCGCGATCGCGGCCAGCACACCCTGCCCCTCGCGGGTGTCCAGCAGGCCGGCGCGCAGGTACATGATCGGCGTCGAGACGCGCAGCGCGTTCGCGATCTGCTGCAGCACCTCGGCGCTGGGCTTGCGCAGCCCGCGCTCGATCTGGCTGAGGTACGGGTTGCTGACCCCGGCCTGCTCCGCGAGCTGGCGCAGCGAGATCTGCGCGTGCCGGCGCTGCTCGCGGATGAACTCACCGAGGTCCCGTAGCGCAGCCATGCCAACGACCGTAGCCCGCGGTGCTAACTATTGCAAGCAGTCAGCTAGCGGCCGGCATCCCTGCGGGCCCGGCGCACCCGGGCTCAACTGCGTGTTCTCCCGACTGTGAAGTTTTCCATTCGCTAGCGGAGCGCGCTCGCCAACCGCTAACGTCGCAGCTACCCCGAGGAGAGACCGGCCGGGCGACCCGCGCGGGCATCAAGGCCGCCGCACCCGCAAGGCCGCCCGGCCGCACCCCGGTCCGTACGCCGCGCTCAGCGGATGCCGAGCAGCGCGCGTGCCTCGTCGACCGGCATCGGCGGGCGCTGCGCGAGCCGGGCCAGACCCGCGGCGCGGGCCACGAGCTGCATGTTGCTCTCCACCTGCTGCCCCTTCGCGTACGTCAGCGTGTCCTCCATGCCGACCCGCAGGTGCCCGTCCGCCGCCAGCGACGCCAGCAGCACCGGCAGCGTCGTACGGCCGATGCCGGTCGCCGCGAACGTGGTCTCCGCCGGCAGCAGGTTGCGTACCTCGTGCACCGCCGCGATCAGCGTCTGCGCCGTGCCCGCCATCCCGCCCGGTACGCCCATCACGAAGTCCACGTGCACGTGCCCCCCGTACGGCAGGCCGTGCTTGCCGAGCAGACGGGCCAGCGACGCGATGTGCCCGATGTCGAAGATCTCGTACTCGGGGACGATCCGCGCGTCGCGCATCCGGGTGTGCAGCTCGACGATGAACTCCCACCGGTTGGCGAACACGTCGTCGCCGAAGTTGACCGTACCCATCGTGCAGGAGGCCATGTCCGGCTCGGCGTCGAGTACGCGCAGCCGGTCGGACTCCGGGTCGGTGACGGCGCCGCCGCTGGACAGCTGGACGATCAGGTTCGTCTCGGCGCGCAGCGCGGCGACGGTGTCCTTGAGCCGCCCCAGGTCGAGGGTCGGTGCCGCGTCGGCGCCCCGGATGTGGACGTGGACCACGCTGGCACCGAGCGCCTCGCAGTCCTTCGCGGTCCCCACCAGCTCCGCCAGCGTCACCGGCAGCGCCGGTACGTCGGACTTCTTCGACTCGGCACCCGTCGGCGCCACCGTGATCAACGTGCCAGCCATCCCGCCAGGATAGGTGGCGGGGCGGCTATTCAGGGTCGACGGCGGCGTTGACGTCGCCCACGTGCAGCGGCGCGTCGTCCGGCACGTTCTTCTTCAGCAGGGCGAGCGCGACCATGCCCAGCTCGAAGTGGCGTACCGCGGTGCCGACGACGCCGACGGCGCGATCGTCGCGCAGCACCGGCGTACCGGGGGCGGGCAGCTCCTCGGACGTCCCGTCGAGATGCAGCAGCACCGTACGCCGGGGCGGGCGGCCCAGGTTGTGCACCCGGGCGACGGTCTCCTGCCCGCGGTAGCAGCCCTTGTCGAGGTGTACCGCGGTCGACAGGAACCCGACCTCGGCCGGGATCGTCCGGTGGTCGGTGTCGCGGCCGAGCCGCGGCCGGCGCGCCGCCACCCGCAGCGCCTCGTACGCCCAGGCGCCGGCGAGCGGCACGCCCAGCGTGTCGGCCAGCCCGGCGAGCGCGCCGCGCGGCACCACCAGGTCGATCACCTCGGCGTCGCCGAACGCCGGCATCCGCCGCGCGAACCCGCCGCCGGGCAGCCCGGCCACCGGGTACGTCGAGGTCGGGGCCGGCGGTACGGCGCCCGTCGCGAACTGCGCCGGCGGCACCGGGGCCACTCTCGGCGCGGGCAGCTCGACACCGAGCTTCGCGAGTACGGCGGGTGCGTCGGGGCCGACCAGGCTGGCCACCGCCCAGTCGGCGGTGACGTCGGTCGGCTCGACCCGCAGCATGAACCGCATCGAGTCGAGGAACGCCAGCAGCGGGCCGGCCGCCCCGGGCTCGGTGTCCAGCCACACCACCCCGTCGTACTCCGTGGCGACGGCGTGGTGCTCGATGTGGCCGTGCGGGGACAGCAGCAGCAGCTCGGTGCCGGTGCCGTCGGCGAGCCGCTCCAGGTGCTGCGTGCCGAGGGTGTGCAGCCAGCTCAGCCGGTCGGCACCGGGCACGGTCAGCACGCCGCGGTCGCTCCGGTCGACGAGCCCGGCGGCGGTGGCGAGGGTGCGCTGCTCGCGCATCGGGTCGCCGTAGTGCACGGCGACGCCGGCGTCCGGCCGGTCCGGGTCGGCCGCGACAGCTCCCGACACGTCCAGCAGCGGCGAACTCGCCACGTCGGTGGTGCTCACGAGTCCTCCTCGGCGGCGCAGGCCGCACAGGTACCGAAAAGTGCCATGTGTCCGATGTCGAGCCGGAACCCGCGCTCCGTACGCAACTGCTCGGCGAGCGGCTGCATCAGCGACAGCGGGGCCTCCTCCACCGCGCCGCAGCGGTGGCACACCAGGTGCAGGTGCGACCGCTCACCGGGCACGTGGTATGTCGGGGCGCCGTGCGAGAGGTGGGTGTGCGTGACCAGGCCCAGGCCCTCCAGCAGCTCCAACGTGCGGTAGATCGTGGTGATGTTGACGCCGGCGGCCGTGCTGCACACGGCGTGGTGCACCTGCTCCGGGGTGGCGTGGCCGAGCCGCTGCACGGCCTCCAGTACGAGCTGACGCTGCGCCGTGAGGCGCAGGCCGCGCGCACGCAGCACAGTGGCGAGCGACGACGCGGTCTCGGCGGGCATGCCATCGATCATAGGCACGCGTACGCCCTGTCCGCCGGTGGCGCGTTCCGGGTCGCTCCCGGAGAATCGGGTTTGCGAACATTGAGCACGGGGGATACGGAGGGTTAGCTTCTCGGGGTGCCGGCGCCGGTCAGACACCGGGTACCGTCGCGCAGAGTGCATTTCACACGGGATAGGGTCGGTAACCGTGGAACGAGTCGTCGCGGCGCTGGGTCGCGGAGTCATCCCTGCGACCACCCCCCTGCTGCGGGCCGACGATCTCGGCGTGACGCGCGGGGACGGGGTGTTCGAGACCACGCACGTCCGGAACGGGCAGCCGTGGCTCCTGGACGAACACCTGGACCGGATGGCACGGTCCGCCACCCGCCTCGACCTGGCCGTACCGCCGCGTGACGCGCTGGTCAAGCTGGCCGGGCAGATCTGCGCCGCGTGGCCGGCGGACACCGAGGGCGCGCTCAAGATCGTCCTCACCCGGGGCCCCGAGGACACCGGCGAGCTGACCTGTTTCGCCACGATCACCCCGGTACCGGACAGCACCCGCAAGGCCCGCCGGGACGGCGTCAAGCTCGGCACCCTCAGCCTCGGCGTCGCCGCCGGGACCAGGTCCGCCGCGCCGTGGCTGCTCGGCGGCGCCAAGACCCTGTCGTACGCGATGAACATGGCCTGCCAGCGCTGGGCCGCGGCGGCCGGGCTGGACGACGTGCTCTGGGTGTCCAGCGACGGCTACCTGCTGGAGGCGCCGACCGCCACGCTCGTCTGGCTGGAGAACGGCACGCTCTACACCGTCCCCGACTCGACCGGCATCCTGTCCGGCACGACGGCCCGCTACCTCTTCGACCACGTCGGCACGCTGGGCTGGCACACCGCGAAGCGGATGGTACGGCCGACGGAGCTGGAGCGGGCCACCGGCGTGTGGCTGACGTCCAGCGTCCGCGGCATCATCGCGGTCCGCGAGCTGGACGGCGTCAAGCTCGCCGACCCGCCGCAGACCGACACCCTCCGCGAACTCCTCGGCTACCCCGCCTGAGTCCCGCCGGCGCGCTGCGGCCATGGTTTGTCCCGGCCGTGATGTGCGGCGTCCCTTGACGACCTAGCCGGCGACGCGGGTCAGGCGGGCGGACAGGTGGGGGCTGGCGGGTTGGCCCATCGCCGTCATGTCGTACGCGTAGAGCAGGGCGCCCTCGACGATGCCGTACAGCCGGTGGCCGGCGGCGACGTCCTTCGCACCCTCGGTACGCAGCACCGCGTCGGTGGCCAGCTCGACGTTGAGGCCGGTCATGGTGCCGACGTACAGCTCCATGATGCCGGTGGGGTGGGCCAGCTCGACCTCGACCGTGTCACCGTCGCGGGCGCCGTTGGGGCCGACCTGCGGGCGCCACCAGCCGACCTCGCGGGCGGCCGGCCGGATCGGCTTGCGGTCCGCGTCGACGAGCCAGCTCCGCGACTCGTAGTAGAGGAACGGGCGGCCGTCGTGGCTGAACCGGATCTCCTGCGCGAAGTCGAAGTCCTCGATCGTCGGGTACCCGCCCTTGCCCCAGCCGCGCCACACCCCCACGTACGGCAGCAGGCCGAGCAGCGACGGATGCAGGTCGGGGCCGACCCGCAGGTCGTGCGTCTCCTCGTACGGGTATTCCGGGGCGGTCTCGGTCGGGAAGCCTGGCGGCAGCCCCGGCTTCTCGTTGTCCTCGCTCACCGTGTCCTCCCTACGCGCACGGCCAGGTACCCGAAGGTCCCGCCGAGCACCCCGAACAGCACCACCAACAGGCTGACGAATCCCAACTCGACCACGGTGGGTGAGTCTAGGGCCTGTCGCACGCCGTGGTGGAGGCGACGGTGAGGCGGTCGCCGTCGGCGGTGACGACGAGGCCGGCGGCGCCGTCGCGGTAGACGTACCGGCTGTCGTGGCGGGTGAGCACGTCGCCGGGCTGCGGGTGCCGGTCGAGGGTGGCGGGCAGCGGGCCGAGGCTCTCCCGGGCCAGGCCGCTCGCCGTCACGGTCACCGCGCCGCAGCCCAGCGCGTACCGGCGCCACGTCGTCGGCCGCGCCTCGAACAGCGCGAACACCCGCTCGGCGGCGGCCCGTTCGGCGGTCGTGGGCGGCGTCAGGAACTCCGGGTACGGGTGGTCGGTCGTCGGCCGGCAGCCGGTGTCGGCGGTGGCCAGGAGGTGGCCCGGGTCGTCGGCGACCTGCCGCACGGTCAGCTTCACGAACGGGTCCGGGCGCGCCACCGTGACCTCGCCGCCGCCCGTCAGGTCCGGCGCAACCACCGCCTGGTACGACGCGGGCAGCCCGGACCGGATCCGCCCGGCGAGGCCGACCGGGCCGTACACGTCGGCGGTGCGGGCGTACTCGACGCCCGACCGGGACGCCGACAGCGAGCACCGCTTGACCTGGTCGTACCCGCCGGTGGCGAGCACGGCGCCGGAGCCGGCGGCGGCCGACACCGCGGCGATGGCGGCGTCCACCGCGGGGCGCGCCGCGGCCGGGCTCTGCTGTTCCTTGACCGTCGGCCGGCCCCGCGCCACGAACGCGAGCACCAGCAGCAGCGCGGCCCAGGCCGCCACCACGACCACCCACCACCGTCGCCGCGTCACGCGGACCATGGTGGCAGCCGGCCGGGCCCCGCCCCCACGCGGGCCGCGCCGTCGTACCTCCGCGAACCGTCCGTGCCGGCACCGTCGCGGCCCGCGTACGCCGCGGGTCGGTCGGGATCCGCGAACCGGCCGAAACGACCCTGGGGTCCGATTACTGTCCTGGCATGGGCACCGCGGAGCCGGAGTGAGCACCGACGACGGTTCGGCGGCGGCGGACGGCGGGGCGGTTCCGTCTGGGCAGACTGAGAGTCTGCTGACGATCGTGGTGGCGGGCGGGGCGAACCTGCTGATCGCCGGGGCGAAACTGGCCGCGGGCGTACTCGGTGGGTCGTCGAGCATGGTGTCGGAGGCGGCGCACTCGTTCGCGGACACGGTGACCGAGGTGCTGTTGTTCGTCGCGGTACGCCGCGGCGCCCGGCCGGCGACCGCGGCCAGCCCGTTCGGGTACGGCCGGGAGGCGTACTTCTGGGCGCTGCTGGCGGCGATGTTCACGTTCGGCGCGGGCGGCGTGTTCGCCGTCTACCACGGCGTGCACAGCATGTTGTCGGGGGAGCGCACCACCCAGTTCCTCCTGTCGTACGTGGTGCTCGCGGTCTCCGCGGTGCTGGAGGGCACGTCGCTGGTGCGCTCCCTGCACCAGGTACGCGGCGCGGCGCGGCGGGTGGGCGTCGACGTCGGGACGTACATCCGGCTCACCCCGGACACCGCGGTACGGGCGGTGACGCTGGAGGACACGGCCGCGCTGCTCGGCATCGTGCTCGCCGCGACCGGCCTCGGCCTGGAACAGGCCACCGGCTCCACGCTGTACGACGGGCTCGCCTCGGTGCTCATCGGCGTGCTGCTGTGTCTCGTCGCGTACCGGTTGATCGCGGCGAACAAGGCGCTGCTGATCGGCCTGTCCGTGCCGTCGTGGATCCGGGACGGCCTGGTCGCCGAGCTGACGTCGCTGCCGGGCGTGGCCGGGGTGCCGGAGCTGTTCGCGACGTACCTGGGGCCGGAGCAGATCCTGGTCGCCGCGAAGATCGACTTCGTCGACGACGTACCGGCCGGGGAGGTCGAGCGGATCGCCGACGAGGGCGCGCGGCGGCTGCGGGCCCGTTTCCCCAAGGTCAGCCACGTGTACCTCGACCCGACCGCCGGGCGCCAGCCATGAGGGAGCGTGAGCGAGCGAATCATCAGTGCTGCGCGCTCGTGCCTCATGGCGGCTCGGAGCGCAGCGAGGAGGCGACATGAGCCAACTCGCGGTCGTCTTCCTGATCCTGTTCGCGACGATCCTCATCACGCCGGTCGCGGACCGGCTGAGGCTGCCGTACCCGGTGCTGGTGACGGTGTTCGGGCTGGTCCTGGCCGTGATCCCGAACGCGCTGATTCCGCCGCTGCGGCTGCCGCCGGAGCTGATCCTGCCGCTGGTCCTGCCGCCGCTGCTCTACGCCGCGACGCAGCGCAGCTCGTGGCGGACGTTCGTGGCCAACGCGGGGCTGATCCTGCGGCTCGCGGTCGCCCTGGTGTTCGTGAGTACGGCGGCGGTGGCGGCGGTGGCGGGCGCGCTGCTGCCGGGCCTGCCGCTGGCCGCCGCGGTCGCGCTCGGCGCGATCGTCGCCGCGCCGGACGCCGCGGCGGCCACGTCCGTCGCGAACCGGCTGCGCCTGCCGCGCCGGCTGGTCGCGCTGATCGAGGGCGAGGGCCTGTTCAACGACGTCACCGCGCTCACGCTGTACCAGGTGGCCGTGGCCGGCGTGGTCACCGGCTCGTTCTCGGCGCTCACGCTCGCCGGTCACTTCGTCTACTCCGCGGTCGCCGCCACCGCGATCGGCCTGCTCGTCGGCGTGGTCACCCGGTACCTGCTGCGCTGGCTGCCCACCGCCACGCTCCAAAGTGGACTGTCGCTGCTCGTCCCGTTCGTCTCGTACGTCGCGGCCGACCGGCTGGAGGCGTCCGGCGTACTCGCCGTCCTGGCGACCGGGTTCTACCTCGGGTACTTCGGCGCCGATCCGGACGACGCCGAGGGCCGGTTGCAGAGCCGGTCGTTCTGGGAGGTCGTGGAGCTGTTGGTGACCGGCTTCGCGTTCGGCCTGATCGGGCTCGAACTGACCGAGGTACTGGCCGGGCTGCGCGGCGGCATCGCCGGCCCGATCGCCCAGGCCGGGATCATCAGCGCCGTCGTCGTCGCGGTACGCGTGGCGTGGCTGCTGCCGGCCGGCTGGTTCAGCCGCCGCCGGCGGCAACGGCGCGGCACCGAGTCGGTCGGCGTCGCGAGCTGGCGGGAGAGCGTGGTGCTGTCGTGGTCCGGGATGCGCGGAGTGGTCACCGTCGCGACCGCGCTGGCGCTGCCGCTGGACTTCCCGCAGCGGTCCCGGATCCTGCTGATCGCGTTCGGCGTCATCCTGACCACGCTGGTACTCCAGGGCCTGACGCTGCCGTGGCTGGTGCGGGTGCTGCACGTGACCGCGAGTACGGAGAAGCAGCGGAACGCGGAGCGGGCGATCGCCGGGCGGGCGTTCGAGGCGGCGCTGGCGCGGCTGAACGAGTTGGTCGAGTCGGGTGAGGTGCCGACGGAGGTGTCCGACCGGCTGCGTGCCTGGTTCCGGGTGGTCCTCGGGCGGATGCGCAACGTCGACGACGGCGAGGACGACCCGGAGATAGTGCGCCGGATGGCGCTGCGGCACGAGCTCGTCGCCCTGGAGGCGGAGCTGCTGAGCGTCGCCCGCCGGTCCGTACTCGACGAGCGGCAGCGGGCGGCCGACCCGACCGCCGCCGACCACGTGCTGCGCCGCCTGGACCTGCGTTCCGTCCAGTCCCACTGACACACGCGTCCGGGGCCGCCGACCTCGGCGGCCCCGGACGGGTGGTGGATCAGCGCCGGACGGGGACGGTGACCTCGGTCAGACCCCGGTCCGCGGCGACGGCGACGTCGCCGTTTCCGTTGCGGGACAAGGCACGTACCGTCCACGCGCCGGGCGCCGCGAAGAACCGGAAGGCGCCCGCGTCGGACGCCACCACCTCCGCGGTGAACTCCCCGGTCGAGTCGAGCAGCCGGACGTACGCGCCGGAGACCGGCGAGCCGTCGGCGGTGACCGTACCGGCGATGACTGTCTCCTTGGTCAGATCGACACTGGCCGGCAGCGTTGCCGTCTGGTCGGGTGCGCCGCAGCTCGTCATGCTCAGTCCTCCTTGCTGCCGGGCTCGTCGCCGAGCGCGATCGGCACGCCCACGAGCGAGCCGTACTCGGTCCACGAACCGTCGTAGTTCTTCACGTCGGGCTGGCCGAGCAGCTCGTGCAGCGCGAACCAGGTGTGCGACGAGCGCTCACCGATCCGGCAGTACGCGATGGTCGGCTTGGCCAGGTCGAGCCCGGCCTCGGTGTACAGCGCGCGCAGCTCCTCGTCGGAGCGGAAGGTGCCGTCCTCGTTGGCGGCCTTGCTCCACGGCACGCTCGCCGCGGTCGGCACGTGGCCGGCCCGCTGCGACTGCTCCTGCGGCAGGTGCGCCGGCGCCAGCAGCCGCCCGGCGTACTCGTCGGGGGAACGGACGTCGATCAGGTTCTTCACGCCGATCGCGTCGACGACCTCGTCGCGGAACGCGCGGATCGACAGGTCCTGCGGCTTCGCCCGGTACTGCGTCGCCGCGCGCTCCGCGCCGTCGGTGACGAGCTGACGCCCGTCCAGCTCCCACTTCTTGCGGCCGCCGTCGAGCAGCTTCACGTCGCCGTGCCCGTACAGCGAGAAGTACCAGTAGGCGTACGCGGCGAACCAGTTGTTGTTCCCGCCGTACAGCACGACGGTGTCGTCGTTGCCGATTCCCTTGCGGGACAACAGTTCCTCGAACTGCTTCTGGTTGACGAAGTCGCGTCGTACCGGGTCCTGGAGTTCGGTCTTCCAGTCCAGCCGGACCGCGCCCGGCAGGTGGCCGCCGTCGTACGCGGTGGTGTCCTCGTCGACCTCGACGAAGACGATCCCCGGCTGGCCGAGGTTCTTCTCGGCCCAGTCGGCCGAGACGAGTGCGGTGTCGCGACTCATGATGTGCGCTCCTAGGGTTGGGACGGACTGGTACGTGCGGCCAGCGGGCGGCGCGTGACCCGCCGGTAGATCAGGTAGACCTCGCAGCCGAGGCAGAGCCCGAACGCGGCGTTCAGGAACGCCGCGACCAGGGCGAACGCCGCCGCCACGACGCCGAGAGCGACGACACCGGACAGCAACCCGATCGTCGCGACCACGGCGAACACCAGGCCGACCGCCTGCGCGAACCGGACCGGCGCCACCGGCTCCAGCTCGCCCGGCCGACCCAGCCGCGGCGCGACGAGCGCCTTGTACACCAGGCCGTACGGCGCGGACCTGGGTCCGGCGATCGCGCCGATCGCGAAGACCACGGCTTGCGCCGCGACAAGAATCCCGGCGGCCACCGGCGCGACGAACGCCAGCACGAGCACCGCCACCAGGACGATGGTGGTGACCCACGCGGCGAAGCGCGGGCCTCGGGGATCGAGAAGTCCGGACACGGATGGGGATGGCACAGCGCACCTCCGAGGGACGAAAAGAACGTCTCCGCGGCGACTATGCCGAATCCGACACCAACGGTCTACCGCTGGTCAGATCTTCGGTACCGAGAGTTCACGCGATGGGTACGCCGCAACGATCACCGGAAAGGCGGGAAATCGGAACGGGCGGCTGCGTGCGTGAACCGGTCGTCGCCGGTCAGGCCGGACGACGACAGAGGCAGGTCGCGACGTGGCAATGGTCGATCGCACGTCGACGGGTGAGCAGCGGGCCCATGCGCTGACGCTAACACGCCCACCGACGACCGCTCACCCTCCGAGTGACCCCGCTCACGGATTCCCTATCCGGCACGCACCGCCCGGGTACGCCCCGACCGGCCGGGATCGCCGCCGCCGCGCGGAAAGCGGCCTGCGCGGAGTCGCTACGCTGCCCGGCATGACGGTCAAACGCACCATCACGTTCGACAACGAGGCAGCGTTCCTGGTGGAGCGGGCGGCGGCGCGCGCCGGGCTCTCGGTGTCCGCGTGGGTGTCCCGGGCGACCCGCCGCGAGGCCCTCCGCATCGGCGCCGTACCCCAGCCCGACGCCGAACTGCACGCCCGATACGACGAGGACGAGTTGCTGGCCGCCGAGGGTGCCGCGTGAAGCGCGGCGCGATCTACCGGTACGAACCGAAGGGCTCACCGCGCCGCCGCGACGTGCTGATCGTCTCCGCCGACGGCATCAACGACTCGACCCGGAGCTGGCTCTACGCCCTCGACGTACGCGACGGGGACTCCGGCGACCTGCTGACCGTGCGGCTACCGGACGGCCGGTGGGCCGACGGCTGCTCGCTGACCCGCGTGTACCGCGACTGGCTCACCGGTCCCGAACAGGGTCTGGTCGACCACGAGACGCTGCAACACATCGAGGCGATGCTGCGCAGCGGCCTCGACCTCTGAGCCGACCCTACGCGGGGCCGGTGTGGGAGCCGGACACCGGCTCGTCGGCGGCAAGCAGCGGGGCCAGCGCGGCGATCAGGTGCGGCTTGGTCGGCAGGCCGCTCGCGCGCCGGACCACGCGCAGGTCGCGGTCCACGACGAGCAGGGTCGGGGTGCGCATCACGTCGAGCGCGCGTACCGCGTCGAGGTGGCTCTCCGCGTCGACCTCGATGTGCCGTACGCCGTCGAGCAGGCCGGTGATCTCGTCGCACAACCGGCGGGTCGCCCGGCACGGCGCGCAGAACGCGGACGAGAACTGCACCAGCGTCGCCGGCGTGCCCCGCTCGACGCCGAGGCCGGCCAGCACCGCGGCCTCCGCCGGGTCGTCGGCCGTCCCGCCCTCGACCCCGTCCGCCTGCTGCTGCGGATCGGTCTGGCGCGTCTCGGCGGTGGGACGGAACCGGCCGTCCCAGCTCCGCCAGAACAGCCCGAACCCGGTCGCCGCGGCCAGCACGACCGCCGCGACCAGCACACCCCACGCCCAGTTCGGCACGGGTCGACCGTAGCGCGCCGGTACGTCAGCCGGCGAGCGCGACGTCCGACGCGGTGGCGGTGACCTTCAGGCCGTCCGACGCCGGGTCGATCCCGGTGAGCTTCAGCCCGTACGGCAGCTCCGGCAGCGCGATCCGCACGGTGAGCTGCTGCGCGAGGCCGTTCAGCGCCTGCTGCGCGTACGACGGGAGGTCGACGCCGTCCGGCTTCAGGTCCTGCACGGAGACGACGACGTCGTGGCCGTCGTCGGACAGCGCGAGCTTCGCCGAACCGACGACCTTGATCTGCTGCTGGAGGACCGGGACCGTCATGTGCACGGTGAGCTTGTCGCCGGTGCCCGTCAGCGTCAGGTCGTCGACCTGGACCTTCTGCTTGAGCTGGTCCTTCGCGGTCTGCTGGAGGTAACCCCAGCCGATCGTGGCCGTACCGTCGACACGGTCGGCGGTGATGTGCGCGTTGCCGTCCATGATCTCGCCGGCCTTCGCGTGCACACCGGTCGCGGTGATGTCGAGCTTCGGCACCGAGTACGCCTGGGCCTGGATGTCACGCATGTGCACCAGGACCTTGTCGTACCTGCCGGCGGCGACCTGGGTCAGGAACGGGAAGCCGGTGATCTCGGCCGTGGGCTGCTGCCCCAGCTTGATGTCCTTCTTCTCCGCCTGCACAGCGACCTGCTCGGCGACCTTGTCGTCGGCGACGGACGCGCCGACCCGGTCCGCGACCACCAACAGGGCCACGATCACGAGCAGGAGCACGAGCAGCACGATGAGGGCCCTGCGGCCGCGATGCTTCCGCCTCGGCATTCCGTGAACTACCACGGGTGCCAGGTTGCCAGACGACGTCGAGAACCGCCTCCGCGGGAGGTTACGAAACGGTCGAGACGGCACGGACAGCCGCATCACGCGCGTGGCAGCAGCACCAGCCAGCCCAACACGTACCCGACGGGGGCCGCGGCGGTCACCGCGAACGCCGGGCCCAGCACGAACCGCGCCGGCAGGCGGTGCACCGGCTCGCCGGACAGCTCCGTACCCGAGCTGCCGAAGCTGATGCCGATGTCCGACAGCACCGCGGCCAGCCCCATCACCAGGCCGGCCACCGCCGACTGGAGCGCCGGCAGCCCGGTCGCCACACCCGCCGCGTACCCGACGGCGGTGGCGGCGAGGACCCCGCCGGCCACGACGCCGATCACGCCCCGCGCCACCGGCGCGCTCGCCCGCGGCGTGTGCCAGAACATGTCGATCAGCCGGGCCACCACCACGCCGGCGGCGGCCGCGCCCAGCAGCGTGGTCAACGCCTCGACGCCGTGCTCGTGCCGGGTCAGCATCACGGCCGACGGAACGGCGACGGTACCGATGACCGCGTACATGGTCGACGCGAGCGAGTCGGTGACGCGGGTGCGGTCGCCACCCCGGGCGAGCTGCCCGGCCGCGCCCGCGAGCAGACCGCCGGCCAGCACGTACCCGAACGGGGCGAGCGACACCGCCGGGCCGAAGCCGGCGTACGCGTCGGCGACGAGGCCGGCGCCCAACCCGACCGCGGCGACGACCACCGGGCCGGGGCGCCGCGTACCGAGGACCAGGGCCGCCACGAACGCGACCTGCACGAGGACGCAGGCCGCCAGCCCGAGCGGCCGGTCGAGCCGGCCACCGACCAGCAGCGCACCGAACAGCACGAGCGCGACCAGGGCGTTCACGCCGGCGGCGAGCCGGTCCGGCGGCACCGGAGCCGGCGCCGCGTCCGCCGACGCACTGTCGGCCGCCCGCTGATCACCGGGCGCGTCCCACGGCCCGGCCATCGGCGGGGCATCCGGCATCCCGTACCCGGGGGGCGCGCCGTACCCGGCGGTCGGCTCCGGCTCGTACCCGGATTCGAACCCGCCGCGCGACTCGAAGGACTCCGGCGGGTACGGCTGGCCGGGCTCCTGCGCCTGGCGTGGCTCGTAGGGCTCCGGGGCTCGGGGCCGGCGGGAGTCGTACGGATCCGTCTCGTACGGCTGGGGCGGGACGTAGGGCGCCGGCTCCGGCGCGGCGGGGTAGGTCTCGCGAGGCGCGGCGCCGTATCCGGTGCGCGGCTCCTCCGGGTACGCGGGGCGGTCGGCCGGGGCCCACCCGCCGCCGTACGGGGAGTCGCCGTCGTACTCCACAGAGTCAGGGTAGTGCGGTGCCGGGCGCGCCCCGCGCGGTTCCGGCGCACGCAGGTCAGCGAACGGGTCCGCGTCGTCCCGCCGGTCGGGCTCGGCGTCGTACCGCGGGCCGGGGTCGGCCGGGCCGAGCCGGTACACCGGCTGCTCGCTGGTGGGCGAGTCGTACGCCCTGGGTGGGGGTTCGGGGCCGCGGCCCGTGCCGAACCAGTCGATGCCGCCGGGACCCGAACCGGGCTGCGGCGGGACGGAGCGGGCTGCGGGGGTCGGGGCCCCTCCCGCGGCGAAGCCGTCGCGGTCGAACCAGCCGGGCTCGCCCTCCGCCGGCGCGTCCGCGGGCGTGCTGTCGTAACCGGCGCGGAAGCCATCAAACCCGGCACCGGACGTGTCGGGCGTTTCATACCCGGACGGGGCGTTGTCCGCGGACGGCGCAAGCCAGGCCGGATCGTACCGATCTCGGCCGGTTCCGGAGTCGCGCGGGCGCGGTGGCGGGTTCGCGGGCACGCAGCGATGGTGCCAGAGGGGTCGCAACAACCGCGAGTGGCTGCTGCACCGAGCCGCGCCCTACCGCCCGCAACATGCCCGAAACACGGCCGTCACACGCGCGTTTCCGCAGGCCATCGGCCGGGCGAAGGGTGAGACATGTCAAGGTGGGCGGCGACGGGTTTCCGGTAATCTGTTGGCGACAACCGCCCGTCAGCGCCGTCGGGACGTCGACGAAGGCCGGCCGCCCCCACCGCAGGGGCGGACCGAGCGGGAGGTGCCCCACGTGGAGATCCTCGTCCTCACCGAACATGTGACCTCGGCCAGCGCCATACTGCCGGCCCTGGACCTGCTGCCGCACAAGCTGCGCGTCGCCGAGCTCGGCGTACCGGCGCTGCTGTCCGGCCCGACCCCCGACGCCGTGCTCGTGGACGCCCGGTCCGACCTGGCCGGCGCCCGGTCGACGTGCCGGCTGCTCGCCGCCACCGGCCAGGGCGTACCGATGATCGCGGTGGTGACCGGGGCCGGGCTGATCGCCGTCGCGGCCGACTGGGGCATCGACGACGTCGTGCTGGCCGCCGCCGAGCCGGCCGAGGTCGAGGCGCGGCTGCGGCTCGCCGCCGGGCGCCAGGCGCTCGCCGCCGAAGGCGACTCCGAGCTCGTACGCTCCGGCGACCTCGTCATCGACCCGGCGACGTACTCGGTGCGGCTGCGGGGCCGGCCGCTCGACCTGACGTACAAGGAGTTCGAGCTGCTGAGGTTCCTGGCGCAGCACCCCGGCCGGGTGTTCACCCGCGACCAGCTGCTGCGCGAGGTGTGGGGGTACGACTACTTCGGCGGCACCCGCACCGTCGACGTGCACGTACGGCGGCTGCGCGCCAAGCTCGGCAGCGAGTACGAGTCGATGATCGGCACGGTGCGGCAGGTCGGGTACAAGTTCATCGCCGCCCAGCCCCCGCGCAGCCTGCCGGACCGGGACCCGGCACCCGTCTCCGTCGGCTGACGACCGGTCCGCCGCGAGCCGGCGGACCCGCCCACCCGGGCGGCTACGGTAACGGCATGGGTGCTGACGTCGCGGTCGACCAGGTGGAACGGCTCACGATCGACGAGCTGGATGAGGTGACCGAGCTGGCCGCCGCCGCCGGCATCGCCGACGGGGTGTCCCCGCTGTCCGAGGCGTTCGAGCTGCGCCTGCGGCACGACGGCACCGACGTGCTGCACCTGCTGGCGCGCGCCGGCACCATCCTCATCGGGTACGCGCAGCTGCACGCCGACGAGGCTGAGCTGGTCGTGCACCCGGCGTACCGGCGGCGCGGGGTGGGGCGCGCGCTGCTGACCGACGTACTGGCGGCGGCGCCCGACGCGCTGCGGATGTGGGCGCACGGGGACCACCCGTCTGCCACGGCGCTCGGCCACCCGGCGGGGCTCCGGCGGTACCGGGTGCTGTGGCAGTTCCGGCGGGACCTGGCCGAGGCGGTACCCGAGCCGGAGTGGCCGGCCGGGGTGCGGGTCCGGCCGTTCGAACCGGGCGTGGACGAGGACGCCTGGCTGCGCGTGAACGCACGCGCCTTCGCCGACCACCCCGACCAGGGCCGGTGGACCCGCGACGACCTGCTGCTGCGCGAACGAGAACCGTGGTTCGACCCGGCCGGCTTCCTGCTCGCCGTGGACGAGGCCGGTGCGCTCGTCGGCTTCCACTGGACGAAGGTGCACGGCGAGGGGCCGCGCCCGGTCGGCGAGGTGTACGTCCTGGGCATCGACCCGTCCGCGCAGGGCGGCGGCCTCGGCGCGGCGCTGACCGCCGCCGGGCTGCGGTACCTGCGGGACACCCGCGGCGTCCACCAGGTCCTGCTGTACGTCGACGAGGACAACCCGCGCGCGGTCGCGCTCTACCGCAAGCTCGGCTTCGTCCAGTGGGTCACGGACGTGGCGTTTCACCGGGTCCGGTGAGGATGTCGCTCCGCGGTGACCCGTCCGCCGCGGCGTGGCCGGCGCCGCCCGGGGCGAGGGTGTCCGCGGCGGCGTCGTGCGGGGCGAGGTTACCTGCGGATACGTCGGGAGCGGCGGCGTTGTCCACAGGCGCCGCGGGTTGTCCACAGGGCCGGGCGACGTGGCGGTGCGCGGACGTAGGATTGCGCCGGGGTCGCCCCCCTAGGGTGCTCGGCACCGACGACGGCACCCGACTGCTCGACCTGCACGCCGGCCGCGTCGACCGGTACGCGCCCGCGGACGTGGCGCTGCCGCAGGGGCTGACGTCGGTCGAGCCGCAGGTCGGGTTGACCGGCAGCACGATCAGCCGCTACCTGGACGGGGCGAAGCACCCGTCGACCACGACCGTACGGCTGCCCGCCGGGCTGCACGGCTGGTACGGCGACGCCTGGACGGGACCCGCGTGGTCCGCGCCTCGTTCGGCCAACCGTCCACAATGGAGGACGGGGAAACCGTGGTGGCCCTTCGGATCGGGCGGTCGACGCCGGAGCGTGCGCTGACCCTGCCGTACACGAGGACGCGCGGGAAGACGTGCTGCGCGGTGCTGGGCTGGCCGAAGGGCGGCGACGTGGTGCTCGTCGACGACCACGAGACGACCGCGCACCGGATCCTCGCCTGGAACGTCGACACCGGCGGCGTCCGGCAGGTCACCCGCCTCACCCGCGACGCCCAGGTCGCGCTCGCGCCGTTCGTCTAGACCCGGCCGCCGGGGGCCGGCGCGGACCAGGACATTTGTCCTGCCGGATCGGGTACGCCGGCGCCTGCCCGCGACGACCGGCCGACCGTAGCGTTCCGGGCATGTTGAACGAAGCGCTGCGCGGGCCGGTCGACGCCGGTCACCGGGCCGCCGCCGACGCGGTGGTGTTCACCGGGGTGTCGAAGAGCTACGGCCCGGTACGGGCGATCCAGGACCTCGACCTGACCATCCCCTGTGGACAGACGGTCGCCCTGCTCGGCCCGAACGGCGCCGGCAAGTCCACCACCATCAACCTGATGCTCGGGCTGTTCACCCCGGACCGCGGCCGGATCGAACTGTTCGGCGGTACCCCGGCGGCGGCCAGCACGGCCGGCCGGGTCGGCGCGATGTTGCAGGAGACCCGCCTCGTACCGCGGGTCACGGTCGGCGAGCTGCTCGACTTCGTCCGCGGCCTGTACCCGCGCCCGATGCCCACCGCCGACCTGCTGCGCGTGGCGAACCTGCGCGACCTGGCCGGCCGCCGCCTGGAGAAGCTGTCCGGCGGCCAGTCGCAGCGGGTCAAGTTCGCCGTCGCCATCGCCGGCCGCCCGGACCTGCTGGTACTCGACGAGCCGACGGCGGCGATGGACGTCGAGTCGCGACACGAGTTCTGGGCGAGCATGCGCCGGTACTCCCGGGAGGGCCACACGGTGCTGTTCTCCACGCACTACGTGGAGGAGGCCGACGAGAGCGCCGACCGGGTCGTCGTCATCGCCGACGGCCGGATCCTCGCCGACGGTACGCCCGCCGCGGTGCGCCGCGCGTCGTCCGCGCAGACCGTCGCGATCGCCGTACCGCGGGACGGGGCGGCGGGGCTGACCCGGCTGCCGGGCGTCACCACGGTCGAGGTGCGCGCCGAGCGCGCGTACCTGACGACGACCGACCCGGACGCCGTCGTACTGGCCCTCGTCGAGCGCGGCCTGCTGCGCGAGGTGGAGGTACGCGGCGCCCGGCTGGAGGACGCCTATCTCACTCTCACCGGCGCGACCGCGGAAGGAATCCACTGACATGCTCGGCTACCTGTCGATCGAGATCCGTCGCCTGCTCCGCAGCCCCGGATACCTGATGTCCAGCCTGGCGATGCCGCTGGTCATGTACCTCGTGATCACCAACGTGTACGGCGGGTCCCCCGCGGACCGGCACGACACGGCCGTCTACCTGATGATCAGCATGGCCGGGTTCGGCGCGGTCGGCGCGGCCCTCACGAACGGCCTGTCCGTGGTCGCCGACCGGTCGTACGGCTGGCTGCGGCAGCTGCTCATCACTCCGCTGCGCCCCGGCAAGGTCGTCGTGGTCCGCGGCCTCACGGGGATGCTCGCCGCGCTGCCGGCGATCCTCGCGGTGTGCGTGCTCGGCGGCCTGATCAACGGGGTACGCCTGCCGCTCGACCACTGGTTCGCCGTGGTCGGCCTGCTGTGGCTGGGCACGGCACCGTTCGCGCTGCTCGGCCTCGGCATCGGCTACCTGGTGTCGACGCAGGCGGCGCAGCCGGTGACGATGCTGCTCAACCTGTCGATGTCGATCCTCGGCGGGCTCTGGATGCCGGCCTCCGTCTTCCCCGCGACGCTGCGTGCGGTCAGCCAGTTCGTCCCGACCTTCGGGTACGCCGAGATCTCCCGCCAGATCGCGTTCAACGCGATGCCGCACGGCGCCGACGTCGCCGTCCTCGCCGCGTGGTTCGTGGTGTTCGCCGGACTGGCGACCGTCGCGTACCGCCGGGCCGGTCGCCGGACGGTCTGAGGGCAGGCGACGATGGTGGCCATGAGCGACCGGACCGAGCAGCACGCCGCACCCGCCGACCGGCGCGGTGCGGCGGCCCGCGGTGGGCGGCTCGCGTGGCTCGTGGCCCGCGTCGAGGCCCTCGACGAACGGTCGCTGCACCGCACCCGGGAGAAGATCCGCTCCGGCAGCATGAAGGAGGCGGACGGCAAGGTCGGCACCGGCGGCGTCCTGATCTGGCTGGTGATGCTGATCTGGCCGCTGACCCAGGCGGCGGGCGGTCAGCACGGGCCGGTCTGGCTGATGGTGCCCGGCCTGGTCGTCTTCGCCGCACTGTTCGCCGTCATCATGGCCACCCGGCCGACCGGCCTCCGGCGGCTCGCCCGGTACGCGATGCTCGGCCCGATGGTCGTGCTCGGCCTGTGGCTGGCGCACCGGTTGGGTGAGAGCGGCGCGCTGCTGGTGGTGTTCCCGTCGATGGCGACGGCGATGGTGCTGCCGCTGGTGGCACCCGCGTTCCTCGGCGTGGTCACGGTGACCGTGGTGAGTGTCGCCGTCGCCAGCCACGGCTGGGGCGATGTGACGGCCGTGGCGATGTCGGCGTTCCTGTCCGGCTTCGTGATGTTCATCCTGCGCCGGCTGTTCACCACGATCGGCCTGCTCCGCGAGGCGCGCGAGGACCTGGCCCACGCCGCGGTCGCCGAGGAACGCCTGCGCTTCTCCCGCGACCTGCACGACCTGCTCGGCCACACGCTGTCCGTGATCGTCGTCAAGGCCGAGGTGGTACGCCGGCTCGCGGCCCGCGACGCCGACCGCGCCGCCGAGGCCGCCGCCGACATCGAGACGATCGGGCGCCAGGCCCTGGTCGAGGTACGCGAGGCCGTCACCGGGTACCGGGAGCGCGGGCTCGCCGCCGAGCTGGACGGGGCGCGGACCGCGCTGGCCGACGCGGGCATCTCCCCCGTCGTCCGGCGTACCGCGGTGGACCTGGACGAGCGGGCCGACGCGCTCCTCGCCTGGGCGGTACGCGAGGGCACCACCAACGTCATCCGGCACTCCGGTGCCGGCCGCTGCACGATCACCCTCGACCACGACGGTACGCAGGCGGTGCTGCGGGTCGCCGACGACGGGGCGGGCGGCGCGGCCGAGCTGGGCAACGGCCTGCGCGGGCTGACCGAGCGCCTCGCCGCGGCCGGCGGGACCGTACGCGCCGAGCCCGACGGCCGCGGGTTCATGCTGACCGTCACGGTCCCGGCGACGGCTGCGAGGATGTGCGGGTGATCCGGGTACTGCTCGCCGAGGACCAGGGAATGATGCGCGGCGCCCTCGCCACGCTGCTCGACCTGGAGGACGACCTCGCCGTCGTCGCGCAGGTCTCCCGCGGCGACGAGGTGCTGTCCGCCGCCCGCGAGCACGGGCCGGACATGGCCGTGATGGACATCGAGATGCCGGGGATGTCCGGTCTCGACGCCTGCGCGGAGCTGCGGCGCGCGCTGCCGGCGTGCCGGGTACTGATCGTGACCACGTTCGGGCGCCCCGGCTATCTGCGGCGCGCGATGGACGCCGGCGCCGGCGGGTTCCTGATCAAGGACAGCCCGGTGGAGCAGCTCGCGGACGCGATCCGCCGGGTGGTGGCGGGCGAGACGGTCGTCGACCCGGGCCTGGCCACCGCCGCGCTGCGCGCCGGACCGAACCCGCTCTCCGCCCGGGAGCGCGACGTGCTGGCGGCGTCCGCCGACGGCGCCACGATCGCCGACATCGCGGCCGACCTGCACCTGTCGGAGAGTACGGTCCGCAACTACCTGTCGGCGGCGATCGGCAAGACGGGTACCCGCAACCGGATCGAGGCGCTGCACTCCGCGCGCGACAACGGCTGGCTCTGACGCCGGTACGGCAAGGGGAACGTTCGGCGCGCCGACCGCAAGGCGGGCACGCGGGCGTTCACCCGACGTCCATCACAACTCCGGCGGCGAGTTACTGGTGGTCCCATAGCTGTTCACTGCTCGTTTACCGTTCCCCGGCTGCGCGGCAACCTCCCGCTTCTAGCGTCCGAGGCGACCCGCCACCACGGCGGTGATCCCGGCGCGCCCCGCGTTCCGGGCACTCCTCAGACGCACAGTGAAGGGGAACTTCGCGTGAAGCTCCAGCGGCACGGCGCACTCGCCGCCCTGGCCATCACCGCGACGTTGGCGATGGCCGCGTGCGGGTCGGACAACACCGGCTCCGGCGACAGCAAGGCGGCGGCGAAGGCGCCGAGCACCGACTGCGCCAAGGGCTCGCTGACCGCGCAGGGCTCGACGGCCCAGAAGAACGCGATGGACCAGTGGATCAAGGCGTACCAGCAGAAGTGCTCCGGCGCCAAGATCACGTACGACGGCACCGGTTCCGGCGCCGGCATCCAGGCGTTCACCAGCGGTACCGCTGACTTCGCCGGCTCCGACTCCGCGCTGAAGGACGGCGCCGAGCAGACCGGCGCGGACAAGCGGTGCAAGGGCGGCGAGGCGCTCGACCTGCCGATGGTGACCGGCCCGATCGCGGTCGTCTACAACATCGGCGACGTCAAGGGTCTCCAGTTCCGGCCGGCCACCCTGGCCAAGATCTTCTCCGGCAAGATCAAGACCTGGAACGACCCGGCGATCAAGGCCGACAACCCGTCGGCGAAGCTGCCGTCGACGCCGATCCAGGCGGTGCACCGCGCCGACTCCTCCGGCACGTCGGACAACTTCACCAAGTACCTGTCGAAGACCGCGCCGGCCGACTGGACGTACGACCACGCCAAGGAGTGGAAGGCGCCGGGCGGCATCGCCGCCGCCAAGTCCGACGGTGTCTCCAGCAAGGTGCACTCGACCGTCGGGACCATCGCCTACGACGAGTGGTCCTACGCGACGACCAACGGCCTCAACATCGCCAAGATCTACAACGGCTCCGGGCAGTACACCGAGCTGACCGCCGCGGCCGCCGGCAAGACGATCGAGGGCGCCAAGGTCGTCGGCAAGGGCAACAACCTGAAGCTCGACATCGACTACAACGCCAAGGTCGACGGGGCGTACCCGATCGTCCTGGTGACGTACGAGATCGCGTGCTCCACGGGCAACGCGTCGGACAAGCTGCCGCTGCTGAAGTCCTTCCTGACCTACGTCTCCTCCGACGACGGCCAGGCCGCGCTGACCGAGCAGGGTTACGCACCGCTGCCGAAGTCGGTGCAGACCAAGGTGCAGGCCGCGGTCAAGGCCCTGGCCTGACCCGACCGGACGACGGGGTCGCGGGTCGCGGCCAGGTTGACACGACCAGCAACGACCCACGACCTCGACCGGCCGGGACACCCGTCCCGGCCGGCACCCGTTTCGACGTACACCCCTCGACATGCGGACGGATCACGGCGACGACATGACCGAATCGCCCACCCGCTCACCGGCGGGCCAGCCCCGGGACGGCGACACGGCCGGCCCGGCCGACACGGCCGGCCCGGCCGACACGGACGGTCGGCCCACGCCGGCCGGCTTCACCGTGTCCGGCGCCCTGAGTGAGCACACCGCACACGACACGCCCACGCCCGCCGGCGGGCCGGACGAGAGCGGCCCCCACATCGGCCTGCCGAAGCGGCGGCGCGGGGCCGAACCCTTCTTCCGGTTCTTCACCACCGGTGCCGGCGTCCTGGTTCTCGTGATCATCGTGGCGATCGCCGCGTTCCTCGTCACGAAGGCGATCCCGGCGCTCGCCGCGAACAAGGCCAACTTCTTCACGTACCAGCAGTGGTTCCCGAACGACACGGACAACCCGCACTTCGGCATCGCGTCGCTCGCGTACGGGACGCTGCTGACCGCGGTCATCGCGCTGATCCTCGCCGTACCCGTCGCGCTGGGCATCGCGCTGTTCCTCTCGCACTACGCACCGCGCCGGATCGCCACCGGCCTCGGCTTCGTGATCGACCTGCTCGCCGCGGTGCCGAGCGTCATCTTCGGCCTGTGGGGCCGCGACTACCTGGTCGGCCCGGTCAGCGACCTGTCGGCGTGGCTGCACCAGTACGTCGGCTGGATCCCGCTGTTCGGCTCGGGCGGGCCGTACGGCAACTCGATCCTGCTGGGTTCGGTCGTCCTGGCGATCATGGTGCTGCCGATCACGACCGCGTTGTGCCGGGACGTGTTCGTCCAGACACCCACGCAGAACGAGGAGGCCGCGCTCGCGCTCGGCGCGACCCGGTGGGAGATGATCCGCACCGCGGTCCTCCCGTACGGCAAGCCCGGCGTGATCGCCGCGGTCATGCTCGGCCTCGGCCGGGCGCTCGGCGAGACGATCGCGCTGGCCCTGACGCTGGGCTCGACGTTCGGCCTGTCCATCGACATCATCCACGCCGGCGGGAACTCGATCGCCGCGAACATCGCCAACTCGTACAACGAGGCGAGCCCCACGGGTCTCGGCGCGCTGATCGCCTCCGGTCTCGTCCTGTTCGCGATCACGCTCGTCGTCAACGTGACGGCCCGGGCGATCATCTACCGGCGCCGCGAGTTCGTCGGGAGCAGCGCATGACCACCTTGACGCACACCACCTCGTTGCGCGGGCGGCGGCTGCCGCGGGTCGTGACCCCGGTCATCGCCGTCGCCGCCGTCGCGGCCAGCGTCGGCGGGATCCACACCACCGGCGTCGGCGGCTGGGTACTCACCGTCGTCGTCGCGGCGCTGCTCTTCGCGCTCGTGACGCTGGTCGTCGCCTGGGCCGTCGAGGGCGGCCGACGGGCCCGGAACCGGCTCGCCACGATCGCCGTGTGGGGCGCGTTCATCATCGCCCTGCTGCCGCTCGGCTCGGTGATCATCACCCTGCTGAGCAAGGGCACCAACCGGCTCGACGGAAACTTCTTCTCCCACTCGATGAACAACATCACCGCCCTGGACTCGGGCGGCGGTGCGTACCACGCGATCGTCGGCACGCTGGAGCAGGTGGGCATCGCCTGCGTACTGGCGATCCCGCTCGGCCTGGCCGCCGCGGTCTACATCGTGGAGTACGGCCGGGGCCGGCTGGCCTCGATGATCCGGTTCTTCGTCGACGTCATGACGGGCATCCCGTCGATCGTGGCCGGGCTGTTCATCCTGGCGTTCTGGGTCCTGATCGTCACGCCGGTCTTCAACCACGGCCGCCCCGGGTACTCCGGCTTCGCCGCGGCGCTGGCGCTGACCGTACTGATGCTGCCGACGATCGTCCGGTCCTCCGAGGAGATGCTGCGCCTGGTGCCGACCGCGCTGCGCGAGGGCGCGTACGCACTCGGCGTACCGAAGTGGAAGACCATCATGCGGGTCGTCCTGCCGACGGCGCTGCCCGGCATCGTCACCGGCATCATGCTGGCATTGGCCCGCGCCGCCGGCGAGACCGCCCCGGTGATCCTCGTCGCCGGCGGTACGCCCGCGATCAACTTCAACCCGTTCTCGGGCAACCAGGCGTCGCTGTCGTACTTCGTGTACCAGCAGGCCGGAGACGCGTCACGGTACGCGCCGGGCCGGGCCTGGACGGCGGCCCTGACCCTGATCGCCCTCGTGGCGGTCCTGACCATCGCGGCGAAGCTGCTGGCCCGCCGCTCCAAGATCGGCCGGTAGAAGGTGGGTACGACCATGGCGAAGCGTGTCGAGGCGGTCGAGGTGACCGCGCACTACGGCTCCTTCAAGGCGATCGACGGCATCACGATGACGATCGAGCCGAAGTCGGTGACCGCGTTCATCGGGCCGTCCGGCTGCGGGAAGTCGACGTTCCTGCGCTCCATCAACCGGATGCACGAGGTCATCCCCGGCGCCAAGGTGCAGGGCAAGATGATGATCGACAACGAGGACATCTACGACTCGACCGTCGACGTCACCGCGGTACGCCGCACCATCGGCATGGTGTTCCAGCGCCCCAACCCGTTCCCCACGATGTCCATCTACGACAACGTGGTCGCGGGCCTGCGTCTCAACGGCGTACGGAAGAAGGCCGTGCTGGACGACGCCGCCGAGAAGTCGCTGCGCGGCGCGAACATCTGGGACGAGGTCAAGGACCGGCTGAAGCGGCCCGGCGGCGGCCTGTCCGGCGGTCAGCAGCAGCGTCTCTGCATCGCCCGCGCCATCGCCGTCGAGCCGCAGGTGCTGCTGATGGACGAGCCGTGCTCGGCCCTCGACCCGATCTCCACCCTCGCCATCGAGGACCTGATCGGCCAGCTCAAGGACCGCTACACGATCATCATCGTCACGCACAACATGCAGCAGGCCGCCCGCGTCTCCGACCGTACGGCCTTCTTCTCCATCGAGAAGACCGGCGACCCGGGCCGGCTCATCGAGTTCGACGACACCTCGAAGATCTTCCAGAACCCGACCGAGAAGAAGACGGAAGACTACATCACCGGCCGCTTCGGGTAAGGGTCGCTGCGCCGGCCTGATTCGGCTCGCTTCAGTCCTCCCGGGTGATGTTCGATAGTCGGATGACAGGCTTGGAGAATGTGACGCTTGGCGGGGTGCGGTTGGCGGTCTCGGTGAGCGGTACGGCTGGGGCGCGGCCGTTGGTGTTGTTGCACGGGGGCGGCAACGACAGGACGAGTTGGGCGGGAATCGGGCCGGCGTTCGCGGCGACGCATCGGGTGTACGCGCCGGACCTGCGCGGGTTCGGTGACAGCGACCGGCCGGGGCGGTACTCGTTCGAGCTGATGCGGGACGACGTACTCGGCCTGCTGGACGCGGTGGGCGCCGAACCGGTCGATCTGGTCGGGCACTCGATGGGCGGCACGGTGGCGTGGCTCGTCGCGCAGGCGCGGCCGGCCGCGATCGCCCACCTGGTCGTCGAGGACACGCCGCTGCCCCGTCCGGGGGACCCGCCGGTTCCGGTGCCGGACCGGCCGGAGGGCGAGCTGCCGTTCGACTGGGCGGCCGTCGACGCGGTGATGCGTCAGCTCAACGACCCGGATCCGGCGTGGTGGCGCGACATCCCGACGGTCACCGCGCCGACGCTGGTGCTGGCCGGCGGCCCGGCCAGCCACATCGACCAGGCCGTACTGGCCGAGGCGGCCGCGCTGCTGCCGGACTCCCGCCTGGTCGAGATCCCCGTCGGGCACGGCATCCACGCCGACGCCCCCGACGCGTTCCTGGCCCAGGTGCGGCCCTTCCTCGCGTCCTGAACCCGCTCACCCGGACGGTCTGGTTGACTCGCGGGATGACGGAGTGCGGGAGTTGTGAGCTGCTCGCGCGGCGCGACGCGGGGCTGGCGCCGTTGTGGGACCGCATGGTGCGGACGGCCGGCTGGGACGTCGTCCACAACAACGGGACGGACCTGGCCGGCTGGCTGGTTCTGGTGCTGCGCCGACACATCACGTCGGTGGCGGACCTGACCGACGAGGAGACCGCGGAGTTCGGCCCGTTGGTACGCGCGGCGTCGCGCGCCGTGCAGGAGGTGGTGGGCTGCCCCCGGACGTACGTGGTGCAGTTCTCGGACCATCCCCGGCACCGGCACGTCCACGTGCACGTGATTCCGCGGCACGCGGACCTGCCGGACGAGGCGCACGGCCCGGGGATCTTCCGCCGGCACCTCGGCGTCCCGCCGGACCGGCTCGTACCCGAGACTGAGCGGGACCGGATCGCCCTGCTGGTGCGGGACCGCCTGCTGCCGGCGTTCCCCGGCGCGGAGTAGCGCGGCTTCGCCAGGGCGGTCAGGTGTTGGCCACGCTGACGCCGGAGGAGAAGGCGGAGTCGTGGAGTTCGAAGCGCGCGATGCTGGCGGTCTTCGGAAGGTCGAAGGCGATGTCGCCGGTCACGGTGTTGCCGGGGTTGATGTCGGTGAGGAAGGCCGAGTCGCCGCAGCGCACCTTCTTGACGACGAACTCGAAACTGCCGTCCCGCGCTTGGCCGTGGTGCGTCGCCCAACGTAACACCGGAATCGCACGCCGCGAACCCACGACCAGACGAGACGACCGCGGTGGGCGCGGCGAACGGACGACGTCGGGCTCGGGCGCGTGTACCGGCGACATGGTCCACGTCCCCGCACCCGAACGGGTGGCGTAGCCGACGGGTTCGGCGGCCAGGACACCCGTTCCCGCGTCCGGCGCTCAGCCGCGAAGCGAGGGGGAGCGTCGGGGCACCACCGGTCTCCCGCTCAGCGGAGGTGGTGGCGGCGGAGCCAGCGGGTGAGGGAGCGGGCGAGCAGTTCGGGTTGGTCCTCGGGGGTGTGGTGGCCGGCGACCTCGTCGTACGAGTCGATCTCCAGCGCGGCGATGGTGTCGGCGCACCACTCGACGACGGCGGGTTCGGTCATCGTCCCGTACCCGGGCGCGAACGTGACGAGCAGCTTGGGTACGTCGGGGCTGGTCGCCAACCACCCGTCGTACGCGGTCGTCCGGGCCACGACGTCGGCGGGTGAGCCGGCCAGCGGCATCGAGCGGGCCCAGCGCAGCAACGGGATCCGGCTCTCCCGCGTCGGGTACGGCCGGCGGTAGGCGGCGAGGTCGGCCGGGCCGAGCCGGGGCGAGATGGCGGCGAGTCCGTCGGTGACGAACGTGTCGCCGAGGAACATCTCCTCGCCGACTCCCTCGGTACGGATGGCGCGCCACAGGTCCCGACCCGCCGCCGGGAACTCCGCCCACGACAGCGGCTTGAGGATGGCCTCGGTGAGCGCGACGCCGCGTACCCGGTCGGGGTGGCGGGCGGCCCAGTCGAGGGCGAGCGCGCCGCCCCAGTCGTGCCCGACGAGGACGACGTCGCGGAGTCCCTGCGCGTCGAACCAGGCGTCCAGGTAGCGGGCGTGATCGGCGAACGTGTAGTCGACGTCCGGTTTCCCGGAGTCGCCCATGCCGATCAGGTCGGGCGCGAGCAGCCGGCCGGGACCGCCGACGGCGGGCAGTACGTGTCGCCACAGGTACGACGAGGTCGGGTTGCCGTGCAGGAAGACGATCGGTGCGCCGGCACCGGTCTCGCGGTGGTGCATGGTCGAGTCGAGTACGGGCGTGCTGGGCATGCTGGTGTCCTGTCAGGTGTCGGGGTCACGGGGATGTCGCCGCCCGGCGGTGTGCGGCGTACCGGCGGGCGCGTTCCCGGCGAGCGCCGGGTCGGCGGAGAAGCCCGGCGCTGCCCGGTGTCTCCCGGCGGAAGCGCCGGAACGGCGCCGTCCGGCGGAAGCGCGGCGGTGTCAGCGGAAGGCGTCCGCGGTACGGCTGGCCCAGGTGGCGAACGTGTGCGGGGCGCGGCCGAGGACGCGTTCGACGTCGGGGCTGACGCGTCGTTCGGCGGGCAGCGGGTCGCCGAGGATGGCGAGGGTACCGTCGGCGATCGGCTCGGGCATGACGGTGAGCAGCTGGGCGCGCGCCTCGTCGCGGGTCTGTTCGACGAAGCGGACCGGTGTGCCGAGCGCGGCACCGAGGGCGGCGGCGCGTTCGCGCGGGGTGACGGGCGCCGGCCCGGTCAGCTCGTACGTCTGGCCGGTGTGCGCGTGGTCGCGGAGTGCGGCGGCGGCGACCGCGGCGACGTCCGCCGGGTCGACGGTGGGCAGGCCGACGTCGCCGAACGGCGCGGCGGCGGTACGGTCGGCGCGCACGGTCTCGGCCCAGGCGTACGTGTTGGAGTTGAGGCCGCCGGACCGCAGGATCGTCCACGCCAGGCCGGATCCGCGTACCGCGGCCTCGAAGGCCGCCGCGTGCCGGTACGCCTGGGGTCGGGTGCCGACGCCGAGCGACGACATCAGCACGACCCGCCGTACGCCGGCGTCCCGGGCGGTGCGCAGGATGCCCTCCGGGTCGTCGCCTGCGACCAGCAGGAACAGCGCGTCGGCGCCGGCCAGCGCGGGTCGGAGGCTCGCCGGGTCCGCCAGGTCGGCCACCCGATGGGGTACGCCGTCGGGGAGCGTGCCGGCGCGGCGGGAGACCGCCACCACCGGCTCGCCGTCCGCCGCGAGGATCCGAACCAGTTCGCCGCCGACGTTGCCGGTCGCGCCCGTCACCACGATCATCTCGTTGCCTCTTTCGCTTCTTAGTTAGTTGACTGACTAACAACGGAGACGCTAGCCGACGCGAGACGGCGCGTCTAGAGTTAGTCAGGTGACTCACTCAACAGCGGGCAAGCGGGAGCGGCTCACCGCCGCCGCTGCCCAGGTCCTGCACGAGCAGGGCGTCGAGAAGACGACGCTGGCCGACATCGCCCGCGCCGCCGACGTACCCGTGGGCAACGTCTACTACTACTTCAAGACCAAGGACGACCTCGTCGAGGCGGCCATCGGTACGCAGGGCGACACGCTGCGCGCGCTGCTCGCCCGGCTCGACGAGGTACCCGAGCCGCGCGACCGGTTGAAGCGCCTCGTCCGCGGGTGGGTCGACCAGCGTGACCTCGCCGCGCGGTACGGCTGCCCCACCGGGACGCTGGCCTCCGAGCTGGGCAAGCGCGCCGACGGTCTCGACGAGAAGCTGGCCGCGCACGTACGCACGCTGGTCGACTGGGTCGAGCGGCAGTTCCGGGCGATGGGCCACCGGCGCGACGCGCGCGAGCTGGCCGTCGCGCTCGTCGCGGCGTACCAGGGGATCTCGGTGCTGACCAACACGTTCCGCGAACCGGAGCTGATGGCGGTCGAGGGTCGCCGGCTGCAACGCTGGCTCGACACGCTCTGACCCCGGGTGTCGCCACCCGGGGTCGGAGACGGTCAGGCCACGGCGAGCCGGACGTTGTACCGGGTGAGCCAGGCGTCGGTGTTGAGGACGAGCTCCAGCCCCATCCGGGCGAACTGCTCACCGCCGGCCGGTATCGCCGCGAGCCGGGTCAGCACCGACCGGTTGAACAGCCCGAGCGCCGGCGAGGAGTCGTCGGCCAGGAGCTTCTCCATCTTCTCCCGCAACGCCTCGTGGTACGTCGGGTCCTGTGTGGACGGATACGGGCTCTTCACCCGGTCCACAATGGACTGCGGCAGCACGTCCCGGCCCGCCGCGCGCAGCAGGCTCTTCTCCCGGCCGTCGAACGTCTTGAACGCCCACGGCGTGTTGAACACGTACTGCACGAGCCGGTGGTCGCAGAACGGCACGCGTACTTCGAGGCCGACCGCCATGCTCATCCTGTCCTTGCGGTCCAACAGGATCTGTACGAACCGCGTCAGGTGCAGGTAGCACACCTCCCGCATGCGCCGCTCCAGGCCCTCCTCGCCGGCCAGCCGCGGCACCTCGGCCAGCGCGTCGGCGTACCGGTCGGCGACGTACGTCTCGATGTCGAGGGTGCGGGCGACGTCCGGGGTCAGCAGCGCGTCGGCGCCGACGCCGCGGCCGGCCCGGCGACGCAGCCCGAGCCACGGAAACGTCGGCATGGCAACGATCTCCGGGTCGTGGAACTGCTTGTACCCGCCGAACACCTCGTCCGCCGACTCGCCGGACAGCGCGACCGTCGACCGCTCCCGGATCGCCTTGAACAGCAGGTAGAGCGACGTGTCCATGTCACCGAACGGCGGCGCGTCCCGCGCCACCAGCGCGGCGGTGCGCGCCGCCGGGTCCATCAGGTCCGATGTGGACAGTACGACGTCGGTGTGGTCGGTGCCGGCGTGCGCGGCGAGATCCTGCACGTACGGCCCGTCCGGGGTGTCGCGCATCGCGTCGGGCTTGAAGTTCTCCGTCTGGCCGACGAAGTCCACGGCGAACGACCGCACCGGGCCGGTGCCGTCCGCGGTCAGCGACCGCTGCGCCAGGGCGGTGATGACGCTGGAGTCCAGCCCGCCGGACAGCAGCGTACACAGTGGGACGTCGGAGATGAGCTGGCGGGACACGGTGTCCTGCAACAGATCCCGGACGGTGGAGATGGTCGTGTCGAGGTCGTCGGGGTGCTCGTACGCCTCCAGCGACCAGTAGCGGATCTCGGTGGATCCGTTGGTGTCGAAGCGAAGCAGGTGGCCGGGGCGCAGCTCCCGCATGCCGCGGAAGTAGGTGGTGCCCGGGGTCTTGACGAAGCCGAGCAGCTCGCGGAGCCCGTCCGCGTCGACGACGGTCTCGACCTCGCCGCTGGCCAGGATCGCCTTCGGCTCCGACCCGAACAGGATGCCGCCGCCGATCTCCTGGTAGTACAGCGGCTTGATGCCCATCCTGTCGCGTACCAGCAGCAGCGTGTCGGTGCGGCCGTCCCACACGGCGAAGGCGTACATCCCGTTGAGACGGTCCACAAAGGACTCGCCCCATTCGAGGTACGCGTGCAGCACGACCTCGGTGTCGCTCTCCGTCCGGAACTCGTGCCCGCGCCCGCGCAGCTCGGCCTTCAGCTCGCGGAAGTTGTAGACCTCTCCCGAGTACGTCAGGGCGACCTCGCCGTGCGTCATCGGCTGCCGGCCGCCCTCGACGTCGATCACGGCGAGTCGCCGGTGGCCGAGCGCGACGCGCGGTTTCAGGTACAGCCCGGCGGCGTCCGGTCCGCGGCACGCCATCGTCTCGACCATCGCCCGGACGGTCCCCTCGTGTCGCGTCAGGTCGCGCCCGTGGTCCACCCAGCCCGTGATGCCACACATCAGATGCGGACCTCCCGCCTCGAACACGCCGCGGCGGCACCGATGCCACCGGCGTACGCGGCGGTGCGCGACGTCCCGCACCGCACCCGCCAGTGTTGTCCGGATAATTCAGGCTTGTAAACCGCTTGTGAAGTTTCACATAAACGCTCGTTTACAGCCCGCCGGAGCGGTACACGTGCCTGCGGCGGAACGGTGCCCGGAGACGACACTGTCCGATGTGGATACTCCACATCGGACAGTCGGTACGCGTTCGGTCAGTGACGCCGGTTTCGGTTGCGGCCCTTGCGGTTCCGCTTCTCGTCGCGCATCGCTGCCATGCCCGTGCGTACCGTCGCGAGGGTCCAGGCCATGCCGACCAGGACGACTCCGGCGACACCCACGAACAGCAGCCGCCGGCCGCGTCGTCGCCGCTCGGGCTCGTCTTCAGCCAGCAGGTCCGGCACCGCGTCGCGCTCGGCCTGCGACTGCTCCATCGTTGCCTTGTTCATGACTGCCTCCAGGCTCCGGATTGCCTACCCAGAGCCACGCTACGACCACGAAGAGATCAACGAAGGTCGATCCCGGGAAGTTCGAGGCGAGCCGGCACCGGCCGGGGGCTCAGACCACCAGTCGGCCACCGGATCCGGCCCAGACCACGCGCGGCGTCACCGGCCGCAGCGGCTCGTGCGAAACGGCCAGAATGTCCGCGGCGCAACGGAAACCGCGCAGCGCCGCCAGCATCGACACGGTCGGCGGCAACATCGCCAACGCACCGGCGTCGTAACCGGACACCGCGTCCTCCGGACGCATCCAGGCCGCCCGGTCCGCCTCCCCGCCGACCTCCCGGGCCCGTTGCCCCGGCGGCAACTCCGCCACGAAGAAGAACGCGTCGTACCGCCGGGGCTCGAACTCCGGCGTGATCCAGCGCGCCCAACCGCGCAGCAGATCACTGCGTACCACCAGATCGCGGCCGGCCAGCAGCTCGGCCAGGCCGGCGCGATGCTCCACAAGGGACAGTCGCGCGGCGGCCCAGTCGTCGCCCGTGACCTCGCCGACCGGCGCGCCGGCGACCGGACCCGCCAGCAGGACCCCGGCCTCCTCGAACACCTCCCGCACCGCGGCGGACACCACCGCACGCGCCGCCTCCGCGTCGGCGGACGCCACGTCCGGGTCGGAAGCGGCGTCGGATCCGAGGCCGAGCAGGCGTACCCACTCCGCCGCCGACGGACCGCGCCACCCCGGCGACGCCTCGCCGTCACGCGGATCGACCGCACCGCCGGGAAACGCGTACATGCCGGAGGCGAACGCCATCGACGCCGCCCGGCGTACCAGGAACGCCTCCGGGCCGTGCGCGCCGTCGCGCAGCAGGACCACGGTCGCCGCCCGGCGCGGCGTCACGGGTACGCCGCCGTCGGCGTGGAACCGGCGCGCCTGCTCCGCCAGATCCGCCGGCAGTTCCCATCCGTCGGTCACATCCACCTCCGCACGACCGTCAGTCGACGCGTACCACCGCGGCGAAGCCCTGGCCGACGCCGATGCACGCCGCGGCCACACCGTACCCACCGCCGCGGCGGCGCAGCTCGCGGCACACGTCGACGATGATCCGGGCCGCCGACGCGCCGAGCGGGTGCCCGAGGGCGATCGCGCCGCCGTGCGGGTTCACCGCGTCCGGCCGGATGCCCGGCAGCTCCTTCAGACAGCTCAGCACCATCGCCGCGAACGCCTCGTTGATCTCCCACACCGCGATGTCCGACATGGCCAGCTCCGCCCGGGCGAGTACCGCGCGGATCGCCGGCACCGGGCCCGTCGAGAACCGGTCCGGCTCGACGCCGACGACCGCCGAGGCGACCAACCGGCCCAGCGGCTCGGCGTTGAGCGAGTCGGCCGCGGCGCGCGACCCGACGAGTACGGCGATCGCCCCGTCGTTGATCGGCGACGAGTTGCCCGCCGTGACCGGCCCGTCGGCGGAGAACGCCGGGCGCAGCGCGGACAGCGCCGCGAGCGACGTGTCCGGCCGTACCGACTCGTCCCGGGTGACGCCCTCGACCGGCAGCAGGTAGTCGTCGTGCAGGCCGGCGTCGGCGGCAGCGGCGGCGAGCTGGTGGCTGCGCAGCGCCCACTCGTCCTGCTCGGTACGCCCGATCCCCAGCTCGACCGCGACGGCCTCGGCGCACGCGCCCAACGACCGCGTCCAGCGGTCCGGGAACGCCGGGTTCACCAGCCGCCAGCCGAGCTGCGTCGACACCAGGCTCATGGCGCGGGGCAGCGCCTCGTCCGGCTTGGGCAGCACGTACGGCGCGCGGCTCATGCTCTCCGCGCCGCCCGCCACGACCAGCTCGCCGTCCCCGACGGCGACCGCCCGGCACGCCTGGACGACCGCCTCGGCGCCCGACCCGCACAGCCGGTTGACCGTGGTACCCGGCACCGAGACCGGCAGTCCCGCCAGCAGCGCCGCCATCCGCGCCACGTTCCGGTTGTCCTCGCCGGCGCCGTTCGTGTCGCCGAGGACCACGTCGGCGATCCGCTCCGGGTCCAGGCCGTGCCGTCGGCGTACCAGCTCGGCGATCGGGGCCGCAGCGAGGTCGTCCGCCCGTACGCCGGACAGGCCGCCCCGGTGCCGGCCGAACGGGGTACGCACCGCGTCGATGAGGTAGGCGTCCACGGCCGCGACACTACCGCCGTTTGGCAGAGTGTGGGCCATGCGGAAGATCAGGTGGGGTGTGCTGGCCACGGGCGGGATCGCCGCCACGTTCACCGAGGACCTGCTCACGATGCCGGACGCGGAGCTCGTCGCGGTCGGCTCCCGCACGCCGGAGTCCGCGGGCCGGTTCGCCGAGCGGTACGGCATCCCCCGGGCGTACGGGAGTTGGCGGGAGCTGGCGGACGACCCGGACGTCGACATCGTGTACGTCGCGACGCCGCACTCGGCGCACCACGCCGCCACCGCCGTCTGCCTCGACGCCGGCAAGGCCGCACTGGTGGAGAAGGCGTTCACGCTGAACGTGGCGCAGGCCTCAGACCTCGTCGAGCGGGCGCGCCGGGCCGGCGTGCTGCTCATGGAGGCGATGTGGACCCGCACCCTCCCCGCGGTACGGGAGATGCTGGCGCGCATCGAGGCCGGCGCGATCGGCACCCCGACCGTGGTCGCCGCCGACTTCGGGCTGTCCGGCGGGTTCGCGCCGGCGCACCGGCTGCGCGCGCCGGAGCTGGGCGGCGGCGCCCTGCTCGACCTCGGCGTCTACCCGGTGTCGTTCGCCCACATGGTGCTCGGCACGCCGGACACGATCCGCGCCGCCGGCCGGCTCACCGCCGAGGGCGTCGACGAGACCGCCGGCATCCTCCTCGGGTACCCGTCGGGTGCGGTGGCCACGCTGTCGTGCTCGATCACCGCCGACACCCCGCGTACCGCCTCGGTCACGGGTACCGAGGGGCGGGTCGAGCTGTCCCGCGGGTTCTTCGCGCCGCACGCCTTCCGGCTGTACCGCGGCGACACGGTCGAGGAGGTCGCCGCCGAGCCGACCGCCCGCGGGTACGTGCACGAGGCGGCCGAGGCGATGCGCTGCCTGCGTGCGGGCGAGACGGAGAGCCCGCTGGTCCCGCTCGCCGACACGCTGTCGGTGCTGCGCACCCTCGACGCGGTACGCGCCCAGCTGGGTGTCCGCTACCCGGGCGAGTAGGACCGGCTAGCCGACGATGGCGTGGGCGATGTAGAAGACGACGAGGGCGATGAGGGCGGCGGCCGGCAGGGTCAGCACCCAGGCGGTGACGATGTTGCTGGCGACGCCCCAGCGCACCGCGGACAGCCGCTTCGTCGCGCCCACGCCCATGATCGCCGCGGTGATGGTGTGCGTGGTGGAGATCGGCGCGCCGAGGCCGAGGGCCGCGACGTACAGCACGGCGCTGGCGGTGGTCTCGGCGGCGAAGCCCTGCGGCGGGTCGAGGTGGATGATGCGGCGCCCGAGGGTACGGATGACGCGCCAGCCACCGGAGAACGTGCCGGCCGCGATGACGATCGCGGTCAGGAAGTAGACCCAGAGCGGGATCGAGTAGTCGCTCTGCCGGCCGCCGACCACCAGCGCCAGTACGACGATGCCCATGGTCTTGGCCGCGTCCTGCATGCCGTGGCCGAGCGACATGGCCGCCGCCGACACGGTCTGCGCGTGCCGGAAGCCGCGGTTGAGCTTGCCCGGGGCGTACTTCCGGAACATCCACATCAGCGCGAGCATGACCAGGTATCCCAGGACGAGCCCGATCACCGGCGAGATGATCATCGGCAGGACGACCTTGTCGAGGATGCCGCCCCACTGCACGGATCCGTTGACGCCCACGGTGATCGCGGCGAGGGTGGCGCCGACGAGACCGCCGATCAGGGAGTGCGACGACGACGCGGGAAGCCCGTAGTACCAGGTGATGAGGTTCCAGACGATGGCGCCGAACAGGCCGGCGAACACCACGACGAGACTCTGCGAGCCGGACGGCAGCGAGACGATGCCCTCGCCGACGGTCTTCGCGACCTTGGCGCCGAAGAACGATCCGACGAGGTTGCCGACGGCGGCCATGCCGAGCGCGACCCGCGGCGTCAGCGCCCGGGTCGACACCGAGGTCGCGATCGCGTTCGCGGCGTCGTGGAATCCGTTGGTGTAGTTGAAGGCCATCGCAGCGACGATCACGACGATCGTGCCGAGGAGTGCGGTGTCCACCGGTTCAGGACTCCTTGGCCGCGATCGTCTCGACCGTGTTCGCGACGTGTTCGAACGCGTCGATCGCGGCCTCGAGGTCGTCCGCGACCTCCTTCATCTTCATCACGTCCAGCGGGTCGTACTCGCCGGAGAACAGCCGCACGAGCAGCATCCGGTACGAGCGGTCGCCCTCGTTCTCCAGCCGGTTGGCCTCGATCCAGTACGACTCCAGGTCCTTCATGCCCTTGAGCCGCGGCATCGCCTCGGCGGTGAGCTTCGCGAGCAGGTTGAGCGTGTCGATCTGCTCGCTCATCTCGCGGGGCAGGGCCGGGATCGAGGACAGGCCGTACAGGTAGACCAGGTTCCCGGCGGACTCCATGGCGTCCATGACGTCGTCGAGCAGCGACCCGAGCCGGTAGATGTCCTCGCGGTCGAACGGCGTGATGAACGTTGAGTTGATCTTGTTGTAGAGCGCGTGCGTCACGTCGTCGTTCTGGTGCTCGACCTCCTGCAGACCCTCGCTGATGCCCTGGATCTGCTCGGCACTGGCCCCGGCGGTCAGGCCGGTCAGCAGCTCCGCGCCGCGGACCAGGTTCTGTGCGGCCTCGTTGAAGTAGTCGTAGAACGCGTCCTCGGACGGACGGAGCTTGAATCGCACGGCAACCTCGTCGCGAATTGCGGGGTGGTGTCGGCGGCGGGCGCCGCGACGGTCGCGCCGGCTTTCTACGGCACGGCCGGTGCCGATGCTAGGCATTCCCGCGAGCGGCAGGACAACCGACCACCCCTGGTCGGACCTGATTCAGGAGCCGTTCATCTTCCGTTCATCGGCACCTCGCGTGCGCTTCCGGTACGCAGCGCCACGCACACACTCCGTGCCCGGGCGCGTCGCGGGTCGATGCCGCGATCCTGCCGCACCAGACGCCCCCGCGTACGGGATCTGCCCGGATATCTCCGCTTCCGTGGCCGCATCCGGCGGAACGCCGTGAACGGAAACGCCGCCCCGGGGACACACCCCCCGGGGCGGCCCGGCGTGACACGCCGGATCAGTTCCGTACCCGCAGAGGTTGATCATGCCTCGGCGGCAACACCAGAATCCGCCGGAATGCCCGTCGTGGCAACGGATTTTCCCGCCGTACGAGGCAGCGGCGTGCCGTCGCGCCGGCGTACCAGGGCGAGGACGGCGACGCCGCCGACCGCCGCCACCACGGCCGCGACGACGAGCGTCCGGTGCAGGCCCGTCGCGAACGCGGCGCGTACCAGGTGTGCCGCCGCCGCCCGGTGCGCCGGCAGTGTCGCACCCAACACCTGGCCGGCGCGGCCCGCCGCCAGCGCGTCCGCCGTACGGTCCGGCACGCCCGACGCGAGACCCGCCCGGAACACCGCACCCAGTACGGCGATGCCGAGGGCCTGCCCCAGCTGGCGGAACGTGTTCAGCGCGCCGCCCGCCACGCCCGCGCGGTCCCGCGGCACCGACGACATGACCGCCGCGGACAGCGTCGGCAGCGCCAGGCCCATCCCGACCCCCGCGACGACCAGGCCCGGCAGCAGCGCGGTACCCGTGGACGACGCGTCCAGCCGCGACTGGAGCAGGTCGCCCGCGGCCAGCAGGAGCATGCCCAACCCCACCGGCAGCGTCGGCGACACGGCCGACAGGAACCGGCCGGCGACCGCCGACACCACGAACCCCGCCGCCGACAGCGCCATCGACCCCAGCAGGCCCGCCCGTACCGGACCGGCGCCCAGCACCGACTGCAACCACAGCGACGTGTACGACAGGTACCCGAACGCGCCCGCCTGGAGCAGCATCGCGGCCGCCAGCAGCGCCGTGAACGAGCGCCCGCGGAACAGCCCGAGATCGAGCATCGGCTCCCGCCGGCGTACCTCCACGGCAAGGAAGACCACCAGCGCCGCCGCGGCCAGCACGAACGGTACGACCGTGCCGGGCGCCGACCAGCCGTTCGCCGCGCCGCGGATCAGCGCGTACGTGCACGCGCCGGCCGTGACCGTGAATGCCGCCATGCCCGGCAGGTCCAGGCCGCCCGCCCGCGGGTTCGCCGACTCGGCGAGGGCGTACCGGGCGAGGAGCACGGCGACCACGCAGACCGGCAGGTTGACCAGGAAGATCCACCGCCAGTCCAGGTACTCGGTGAGCAGGCCACCGACGATCGGCCCGGCCGCCGCCGACGCGCCGGACACCGCGCCCCACATGCCGAACGCGACACCGCGCCGCCGCCCCTGGTACGCCGAGGTGAGCAGGGCCATCGTCGTGGCCAGCATGGCCGCGCCGCCGACGCCCTGCACGGCGCGGGCCGCGATGAGCGCGGCGGTGTTCTGGGCGAGCGCGCAGCCGAGCGAGCTGAGCGCGAAGACGACGAGGCCGACCAGGTAGAGGCGGCGGCGACCGTACCGGTCGGCCAGCGAGCCCATCGTCAGCAGCAGCGCGGCGAGGCCGAGCACGTAGCCGTCGATGACCCACTCCAGCGCCGGGAACGAGGCCCGCAGTCCGCCCGCCATGTCGGGCAGCGCGACGATCACGATCGTCGCGTCGATCATCAGCATCAGGGTGCCGAGGCAGACCGCCACGAGCGGCCACCAGGTACGCATACCGGACTCCTTGGTCTCTCCGGGTGCCGCCGACGCGGCCACCTCCTGCAGCAGCGTCACCCGGATGACAGCGGTATCCGTACCCGTGAGCGATCACATGACGGATCTCGACATGACGTACGTTCGAGTGATGGAATCCCTCGACCGGCTCGACCGGATGCTCGTACACGCGCTGAAGGTCGACGGGCGGGCCACGTTCAGCGCGATCGGCGCCGCGCTCGGCGTGTCCGACCAGACCGTCGCCCGGCGGTACCAGCGGCTCCGCTCCGCCGGCGTGCTCCGCGTCGTCGGCATGCCCGGCTCGCAGATCCCCGGGCAGGACGAATGGTTCGTCCGGATCCGCTGCACGCCCGACGCCGCGATGCCCATCGCCGACGCGCTCGCCCGCCGCGACGACACGTACTGGGTGCAGCTCGCGTCCGGCGGCGCCGAGATCCTCTGCGTCACCCGGCCGCAGAACACCGAACGGCACGACACGCTGCTGCTCCAGAAACTTCCCCGGACACCCCGCGTCACCGACGTCCAGGCCCACCAGCTGCTGCGCAGCTACGACCCCGACCCGCTGCTGTTCGGCGTACGGCTCGGCGCCGGTGCCGGCGAGCCCGCGTCGGGTGGGCTCGACGCCGACGCCGTGGACCGGCTGCGGCCGGCGCCGCGCGACCTGCCGCCCACGCCGCTCGACGACACCGACCGCGCCGTGATCGGCGTCCTGAACCGCGACGGCCGCACCGGGCTGGCCGAGCTCGCCCGCGCCGCCGGCACCTCCGAGTCGACCGTACGGCGGCGACTGGATGTGTTGCGGCGCAGCGGATCCCTGCGCTTCGACATCGACATCGAGGGACCGCTGACCGGTACCCGGGCGCACGTACTGCTGTGGCTGGCGGTGCTGCCGAGCACGCTCACCAGCACCGCCGAGTCGCTCGTGACGCACCCCGAGGTCAACTTCGCCGCGATCATCACCGGCCCGTCCCACATCCTCGCCAGCGTCAGCTGCGCGGACGGCGCCGCGCTGCACGAGTACCTGGCCGGCCGGATCGGCTCACTCACCGGGGTACGCCGGTTCGAGACGGCGCCGGTGCAGCGGATGCTCAAGCGGCACGGCCTGCTCGACCCCGCCTGAGGCGGTGATGCGAATAGGTGCGCAGAGCGGCTCTGCGCACCTCTTCGCATCACTGGTCGGTCACCCCGTGCGGCGGCGGATCGTGCGGCGGTGGAAGGCGGTGAGCGCGCGCAGGTGGTCGCTGCCGACGTAGTCGACGCCGGCCGCCGTCAGCTCCCGCCAGAACGCCATCCGCGCCCGGCGCGGCCAGCCCGGGAAGCCCCAGAACCGCAGCTTGCGGCCGTCCGCGTGCACCCGGTCGGCGAGCGCGCGCAACGCCCGGCGTTCGTCGTCCTGCAGCGGGCCGCGACCCCGCCAGCGGTACCGGCGCGACCAGTTCTCGCTCACCAGCGGTACCAGGCTCGGCGGCAACCCTCGACTGTCCACATCGGACAGTGAGCCGTCGCAGAACAGGTATCTGTCGCGCCGCGCCGCGACCGCCTCGTACGGCGTGCCCGAGCCGGTCAGGACGAGGGTGACCGCGCCGGGCCGGACCGTCCCGTCGACACAGCGGGTCAGCATCCACGCGTACGGCCCGAGCTGGTCGGCGAGGATCCGGCAGCACCGCTCCGGCTCCGCCTTCAGCTCCACCAGCAGCTGGAACGGCGCCGGCGCGCCCGGATGCACTGCCCCGTCCGCGCGTACCCGGGCGGCCAGCGGATCGAGGTAGAGCCCACGCAGGGTACGGTCCGGCGCGACCTCGCGCCGCCCGTGCCCGACCAGCAGCTCGGTGCCGTCCGGGAAGACGTCCGCCTCGACGCTCGCGTACCCGTACCGCAGCGCGGACACCAGCGGACGCAGGTGCTTGTAGTCGTTGTGCGCGTGCCCGTTCGCCAGGTACGGATGGCGGCGGCCGGCCACCACGCCGGCAGCCGCCGCGCCGCCGCCGGCGAGTGCCAGCCCCACCAGACCGACCACGGCCGCGCCGAGACTGCTCACGCCCCGAGCCTGGCACGCCGCGCCGCCGCGGTCCGCCGAACCCACGTCCGTACGCGCCGCGGCGGCGGGCGGGGCAGAATGGCACGGTGGGCGAGGCGGACGAGTTCGAGGCGCATCGACGGCACCTGCTGGGCGTCGCGTACCGGATGCTGGGGAGCTGGGCAGAGGCGGAGGACGCGGTCCAGGAGACCTGGCTGCGCTGGACCACCGCGGACCGGAGCGGCGTCGAGTCGGCGCGCGGCTGGCTGACCACTGTCACCGGCCGGATCTGCCTCGACGTGCTGCGCTCCGCCCGGGTCCGACGCGAGTCGTACGTCGGGCCGTGGCTGCCGGAGCCCCTCGTGGAGCGGCTCGCCGACCCGCTGGCGATGGACCCCGGTGAGAAGGCCGCGCGTACCGACGAGGTGAACGTCGCGCTGCTCGCCGTGCTGGAGAAGCTGACGCCGGAGCAGCGTGTCGCGTTCGTCCTGCACGACGTGTTCGACGTGCCGTTCGAGCAGGTTGCGGCGACGCTCGGGGGCAGCGTCGAGGCTGCCCGGCAGCTCGCCTCCCGGGCCCGCCGCGCCGTGAAGGCGGACACGCCGAAACACACCGCCGAGCTCGCCGAGCAGCGCACCGTACTCACCGCGTTCCTCCGGGCGTGCCGGGAGGGCGACCTGGAGGGGCTGCTCGCCGTGCTCGCCCCGGACGTGACCTTCGTGGGCGACGGCGGCGGCGCCGCGCCGGCCATCCGCGTACCGATCGTGGAGCTGCCGAAGGTCGCCCGGTTCCTGCTCGGCCTCGGCCGGCGCGCGGTGACGGAGGGCAACGTCACGGCCGAACCCGTACTCGTCAACGGCGACCTCGGCGTGATGTTCCACTACGAGGCGCAGGACCTCACCTCCGTCATGTCCTTCGCGTACGCCGACGGGCGGGTGACCGCCATCCAGAACCAGCTCAACCCCGCGAAGCTCACCCACGTACCGGAGCCGGACCGGGGCCACTCGGTGTGGCCGGTGCGGTGACCATCGCCAGCCAGGTCTGGTAGACCGTGGCGAAGGGCTCTTCGTTCGCGCTGATCGCGCGGTGCAGCTCGGCCGCGGACGCCTCGGCCGCGGCCACCACGTCCGGCGTGTAGCCGTAGCGCACCTGGTGCTCGGCGAACTCGTCCTCGTCGAGCAGCTCGACCCGGCCGTCCCGGCGCCGCACCACGTCGAGATCGAGGTCCACCGCGCGCAGCTCGTCGCCGTGCCAGGTCGGCACCGAGGTGATGTCGCAGTAGATCTCCGTCTTGTTCGGCTCGTCGTTGAAGTTCGCCGTCCACCAACGTTCCTCCGGCACGAGGAGCACCTGCGCCTCCTCCCACACGACGGTCAGCTCGTGACCGCGCTGGAGGGTCGTGCCGGGCGGGCAACCCAACCAGGTGCCGAACTCGTCCGCGCCCAGGCGCACCGCGTCGAAGTGCCAGTGCAACGCCCCGTCGTATTTCCGGTATCTGACTCGAACCCGCTCTCCTGCCATGCCCGCGACCCTATCCAGCCGCTCGCCGTACGGCACCGGCCTGTGGACAACGCCGCGGCGCCCTGTGGACAACGGCGGCACCGTCGGCGGGGTCGGGTAGCGTCGCCGGCGTGACGAGCACCGTGCCCACGACGAGGAAGCCGTCCGCCACCGACCTGCTGGCGGCGGTGGTCGACGCCGTGCCCGGTGGCGTGGCCCGGCCCGGGCAGGTGCGGATGGCCGAGGCGGTGCACGAGGCGATCCGGACCGGCGAGCACCTGCTCGTCCAGGCCGGCACGGGCACCGGCAAGTCGCTGGCCTACCTGGTGCCGGCGCTGCTGCACAGTGTCGGCCGACGATCCGGTGCTGGCCCGCAGCACACGCCGGTGGTGATCTCGACCGCCACGCTGGCGTTGCAGGCCCAGCTCGTCGAGTCCGACCTGCCGCGGCTGGCCGACGCGGCGGCGCCACTGCTCGGCCGGCGGCCCACGTTCGCGGTGCTGAAGGGTCGGCATCACTACGCCTGCCTGGCCCGCCTGGAGGCGGGCACCGAGGAGCCGGAGCCGGACCTGTTCGGCGAGGGTGGCGGCGGCCAGTGGCTGGGGCAGGCCGGGCGGATCGGCAAGCAGGTGGTCCGGGTCCGCGAGTGGGTGCAGACCAGCGCCACCGGCGACCGCGACGAGCTCGATCCGGGCGTGGACGACCAGGTCTGGCGCAGCGTGTCGATGCCCGCGCGGGAGTGTGTCGGCGCGCAGCGCTGCCCGTTCGGCGACGACTGCTTCGCCGAGGCGTCCCGGGTGCGGGCCAGGTCGGCGGACATCGTCGTCACCAACCACAGCCTGCTCGCCGTCGACATGATGGCCGGCCGGCACATCCTGCCGCAGCACGACGTGCTGGTGGTCGACGAGGCGCACGAGCTGGCCGACCGGATGACGTCCGCGGCCCGCGCCGAGCTGTCCCCGGACGGGATCGACCGGGCGACCCGGCGCATCCGGTCCGTTGTGGACGGCGGGGTGATCGAGCGGCTGACCGAGGCGGCGGACGCGCTGGCGCTCGCCCTGGCCGACGGCGGTGGTCCCCGCACCGGGCGCCTCGTCGAGCTGCCGGCCGGGGTACGGGACGCGGTCAGCCTGGCGCAGGCCGCCGGCCGGGCCGCGGTCAGCGCGATCGGCGACGTCAAGGGCGAGGACCCGGACCCGGTGCGCAAACAGCAGGGCAAGTCCATCGTGCTGACCCTCACCGAGGTCGCCGAGCGACTGCTCGACTGCTCGCCGCACGACGTCATCTGGGTCGAGGGCGGTGGCCAGCCCGGCCACGAGCGACCCGGCCTGCACGTCGCGCCGCTGTCCGTGGCGGGCCTGCTCTCCGCGCTGCTCTACCAGGACCGGACCGTCGTCGCGACCTCGGCGACGCTCGCCCTCGGCGGCCGGTTCGACACCGTCGCGGCCGGCCTCGGCCTCGTCCCGGCGTACGGGCGGACGCCCGCCACCGGGGACGTCCGCCGCGAGCCGCCCGTCGCCGAGGCCGGCGCGTCGGCGCCGAAGCCGACCCGCTCCACCCAGCCGTTCCTGGTCGAGTCCGACGACGGGCCGGCGGCACCGCCGGAGTGGCGCGCGCTCGATGTCGGCTCCCCGTTCGACTACGCCAAGCAGGGCATTCTCTACGTGGCGGCCCAGCTCCCCCGCCCGACCCAGTCCGGTCTGTCCGATCCGGCCGCCGACGAGCTGATCCGGCTGGTCGGCGCGCTCGGCGGCCGGACGCTCGGCCTGTTCTCCTCCCGCCGCGCCGCCGAGCGCGCCGCCGAGGTGGTCCGCGCCCGCACCGACCTCCAGGTGTACCTACAGGGCGACGAGGCGCTGCCGATCCTCGTCCGGAAGTTCAAGGCGGAGCGGGAGTCCTGCCTGTTCGGCGTCATGTCGCTGTGGCAGGGGGTGGACGTGCCGGGCAACGCCTGCCAGCTCGTCGTCATCGACCGGCTGCCGTTCCCGCGGCCGGACGAGCCGCTGGCCGCGGCACGCAGCGCGGCGGTCGACGCCGCCGGCGGGTCCGGCTTCGCCGCGGTCAGCGTCCCCGTCGCCGCGGTCCGGCTGGCGCAGGGTGCCGGCCGGCTGGTCCGCGCGTCCAGCGACCGCGGCGTCGTGGCGGTGCTCGACCCGCGCCTGCACACCGCCCGGTCGTACGGGGGGTTCCTGCGCGACTCGCTCCCCCCGTTCTGGTACACGACGAGTCGGGACGTGGTGCACGGCGCGCTCAGCCGCCTCGCCACGACCTGACCACACCTCGTCGCCGGCGGCTCAGGCGGTGCCGAGCAGGTGGGCGAGGAGCGCGACGTCGGTGCCGGCGAGGCCGACCGAAAGATACAGCCGGATCGCGTGGGCGGACGGCCGCGGCGTCTGGCCGGCGACCACCGCGCGCAGCGGCTCCACCCGGTCGGCCACGGCGGTGCCGGTGAGCACGAACGGCGGGTCGTACGCGGCGAGTTGCTCCGGCGAGTCGGTGGTGAGCAGCGCCGCCCGCTCGGCGAGCGCCCGGTCGAACTCGGCGCGCCCGACTTGCTTCGGTCCGAGCGTCGTCACGGCCGTACCCGGCGACAGCCAGCCGGGGTCGATCACAGGCGTGCCGCTGTTGGTCGCGAGTACGACGATGTCGCGTCCGGTCACCGCCTGCTCGGGCGCCTCGACGGCCCGCGCCGGCAGGTCCAGCTCGGTACGCAGCCGGTCGACGAACGCCGACCGCCGCGCCGGGTCCCGCCCGTACACGGCGACCTCGGTCAGGTCACGGACCGCCCCGATCGCCCACGCCTGGGCGTACGCCTGGGCGCCGGTGCCGATGATCCCGAGTGTCGTGGCATCGGCGCGGGCGGTCGCGTCGGCGGCGACACCGCCGAGCGCGCCGGTCCGGAGCTGCCCCAGGAGTACCCCGATCGCGACGGCGGTGATCCGGCCGGTGGTGCCATCGTGCAGGACGACGGCCTGGTCGCCGTCGGGCAGGCCGAGCGTGTCGTACGAGCGGTAGCCGTACCAGCGGCCGGGCCGGCCGCCGACGGTGAACACCATCCGCCCGTCGCCGACCGGGGCGTACCGGCGCGGCGGCGCGGCCAGGTCGTCGGCGAGTACGGCGGCGCGCATCGCGGCCACCGCCCCCGTCGCCGTCAGCCTGGCCCGTACGTCCGCGTCGGTGAGGATCTCGGTCATCCCGCCAGTGTGCCGCCCGGGCCGACCCGGCGCACCGGACCTCCCGCACGCCGGGTTAGCGGCTGAGGGCGGAGAGGAGCAGGGCGGTGGTCTCGGCGGGGCGTTCGAGGTTGGGCAGGTGCCCGGCCCACGGAAGTTCGACGTGGGTGGAGTCCGGGAGCTGGTCGGCGAGGTCGACGGCGATCTGCCGGAAGTCGGGCAGGTCCTTGGCGCCGGACACGACGAACGACGGCGCGGTGATCCGGCCGAGGTCCACGGTGGCGTCCGGCGCGGGGTACTCCTCGGCGGCGAGCTGCACGTCGAACGCGTGCCGCTGCATCTCGAACACCGCCCGCCGGGCCGCGTCGTCGGCGTCCGGGCCGAGCCAGGTGGCGACGTTCAGTTCGGTGGCGCCGTCGACGTCGCCGGCTTCGAGCAGTTCGTCCTCGCGGGCGCCGAACGCGCGTACCTCCGGCCCCGCCTCGTGGTCCGGCCGGCCCGAGCACAGCAGGACGAGGTCGTCGACCCGGTCCGGCCAGCGCGCGGCGACGTGCAGCGCCATCCGCCCGCCGTACGAGGAGCCGACGAGGGTGACGCGCGACAGCCCGAGCGTGTCCAGCAGGTCCAGCACGTCGTCGTCGTCCCGGGCGGGCCCGGTGGCGGCCGGCGTCTCGCCGAAACCGCGGAAGTCGCACCGCACCACCCGGTATCCGGCGTCGAGCAGCGCGGGCCGCTGCGGGTCCCACATCCGTCGGTCGCAGACCCCGGAGTGCAGCAGTACGACGGTCCGCCCGTCGCCGGCGATGTCATGTGTCAGAGTCATCGCGCCGCACGCTACCGACAGGGCGCCGCGCCCACACCGGGTTTTCGGCCGGTGTCAGGCGGTGGGCTGAGGGGTGCCGCCGGCCGGTGGGGTGTCGTCGCCGGACTGGGGTGGCGGCAGCGTCGGCGCGTCGGGTACCGGATCGGCGAGGTGGCGTTGTCGGGCGACGAGCCGGCGGATCGCGGTGTTCATCACCGCGATGAACGGTACGGCGATCAGACCGCCGATGATGCCGGCGATCGCGATGCCCCCGGTGATGCCGAGGATGACGCCGAGCGGGTGGATCGCCACCGCCCGACCCATGATCAGCGGTTGCAGCAGGTGCCCCTCGATCTGCTGGACGCCCAGTACGACGGCGAGCACGATGATCGCCGCGATCGGCCCCTGCGTCACGAGCGTGACGAGGATGGCGACCACACCGGACACGGTGGCACCGACGATCGGGATGAACGCGCCGAGGAACACCAGCGCCGCCAGCGGGATCGCCAGGCTCCACGGCACGCCCACGGCCTTGATGCCCACCCCGATGCACACCGCGTCGATGAACGCCACGAGCACGGTGGCCCGCACGTACGCGACGAGGGTGCGCCACGAGGCGCTGCCCGCGTCGTCGACGGAGCTGCGGGCGGCGCGCGGCAGGACGAGCTGGAGCAGGAAGTTCCAGATGCCGCGGCCGTCGCGTACCAGGAAGAACGTGGTGAACAGGATCAGGAACAGGTCGACCAGGACCTCGCCGAGCGTGGTCGCGGTGGACAGCGCACCGGAGGTGAGCACGTCCTTGTGCTGGCTGACCCAGGTCTGCGCGGTCTTCAGCGCCTCGTTGATCTGCTTGTCGGAGATGTGCAGCGGCCCGGTGTGCAGCCAGCTCTGGATCGTGTTGATGCCCTTGGCGACGTTCTCCGACAGGTCGGAGAAGCCGTTCACGAACGAGGTGACGACGCCGGTGAGGACGCCGGCGACGACCACGATGCCGAGCACCACCATGATCAGCGCGGCCAGCGACCGCGGTACGCCGTGGCGCGCGAGCCAGCTCGCGCCCGGCTGCAGCATCGCGGTCAGCAGCAGCGCGATGATCGCCGGGATCACCACGTTGCTCACGTACGTCAGCAGGTAGAAGATGCCGATCACGGCGGCGGCGATGATGATCATCCGCCAGGACCAGGCGGCCGCCACCCGTACGCCGCGCGGTACGGACTCCTCCGCGGGTCGCGGCGGCGCCTCGCGCACGGGCTCGGCGGGCACGGGCTGCGGGATGGCCGGCTCGGCCTCGGCCGTCGCCAGCAGCGCCTCGTCGCTGCGCTCCCGGCCCTCCTCCAGCCGGCCACGCGCCGCCCGCCAGGCACGCTGCGCCCGGCCCCTCATCTCCTCGAAGCGGCTCAGCACTGCCCCCCAACGGTCGGGTACGCCCCGTCGCCGGTCGACCCCCACGCCTGCATCGCCCTACCGTACCGGCGCGCGTCGATACCCCTCAGGCGCACGAGCCGACCGCGGCCGGTAGCGTTCCGGGACGTGAGCGAGTCGAGCGACGACGACCTGGAGCAGGGGCTCCCGATCCGGCTGCTGCACGACCGTGTCCTGGTACGCCAGGAGGGCACCGAGGGTGAGCGCCGGTCGGCGGCCGGCATCGTCATCCCCGCCACCGCGTCCGTCGCGCACCGGCTCGCCTGGGCCGTCGCGGTCGCCGTCGGCCCCAACGTCCGTTCGGTGAAGACGGCCGACCGCGTCCTGTTCGACCCGGACGACCGGTCGGAGGTCGAGCTGCACGGCCGGCCGTACATCCTGCTCCGCGAGCGCGACGTGCACGCCGTCGCCGCCGCCCGCGTCGACAACTCCGCCACGGGCCTCTATCTCTGAGCCGGTTCCGGCCAGGGGAGGACGGTGAGCGTCGGCCATTCGCGTTGCCAGCGGGCGGTCTTCCGCTCATAGACGGCGCGCGGGGCCAGCACCGGGTTCGGGCGTACGAGAAGGTTGAAGAGGTCGGCGAAGCCGTGCGGTGCGTACACCCGGGTGGCGCCGTCGGGCGTGGTGCTGACGGCCAGGCAGCAGGTGGTCGCGGCGAAGTGATCGATCGCGTCGGTGCTGTCGGCGAACGGCGCGCACGGCACCCCGAACTTCCGCTCGTACCAGAGGTGGACGCGCGCCTCGTTGCGCACCTGGACCGGCGCGCCGAGGTCGCCGAAGAGCGTGTCGGCGCGGCGGATCACCGCGTCCTCCGCCTCGTACGACAGGTCGGTCGGGTCGTGGTAGAAGACGTCGTAGTCGGCGATCCCGGCAGTCGGGTCGCGGTCGGACAGGCAGTTCCAGACGGTCTGGAAGACGGCACCCGCGGTGAGCCACCAGTCCGGTACGCCCAGCTCCGGTCCCCGGTCGAGGATCCGGGCGGCGACCGGGTTGCTGCGCACCATCGCCAGGAACTCGTCGTACTGCGCGAGCAGGTCGCGCCGGCCGGGGCTCACCACCAGCCGGAGCCGTACACCGGGGTCGGGTAGATCGCGACGGGCAGCGGTACGACCGGCTGCGCCGGCGGGGGGAACGTCCGCACCGACCCGTCCGGGAACCGTACGTGGTAGGTGCCGCCGTCCCACAGCACCGGCGGCATCGCCCGGTCGTGCCCGGTGAACGTCTGCCGGTACCCGGCGGCCTGCTCCAGCAGCTCCCGCTCCCGGCCCGGGAAGTCGTCCGCGTTGAAGCCGCGGAGCGCGGCGTCGCGGGCGAGCGCCAGGTTGCTCAACGCGTCCTGGTACGCCTCCATCGCGCGCATCCCGGCCGGCCCGGACGTACGCTTCGCCCAGCGGCGGGCGGCGATCCGGCGGGTCATCGTGGACAGCGCGCCCAGCTCGGGCGGCGCCAGCCACCCGGACCGCACGTACGGCCGGAGCATCGTGGCGATCTGCTTCGCCTGCCGGCCCCGCGCCCACAGCGCCACGCCGACCGCGGCGAAGAAGATCGGCGCCATGATCACCGCGTACCCGGTGAGGACGGCCTGCTGACCCAGCGACGACATCAGGTTCCACCCGGAGTGCAGGCACATCGCGCCGATCCAGCCGGCCAGCGGCGCGAGGTACCGTACGCGGCGGTCCCGGGCGCTTGCGGCCAGGCCGAAGCCGATCCCGGTCATCGACGTGAACAGCGGGTGCGCGAAGCCGGAGATGCCGATCCGTACGATCGCCAGCGCGACGACCATGACCGCGCCGGTCACCGCCCCGCCCTCCTGCGAACCGGTCACGTAGATGCCGCCGAGGTAGAGGATGTTCTCCGCCATCGCGAACCCGGTCGCGGACAGTCCGAAGTAGACGATCCCGTCGACCACGGTGATCGGCTGGCGCCGGCGGCGGCGCAGGAACACCAGCAGCAGCACCGGCCCCAGCGCCTTCATCGTCTCCTCGATGAACGGCGCGACGAGCACGGCGTCCGCGCCGCTCGACATGCCGATCTTGACGAAGACGTACGACCCGAGCGTGTTGACGCCCAGCGCGACGGACGTCGCCACGCACGCGCCCCAGCCGAACACGAACGCGAGGTATTTCCACGGCTCCGGCTCGTACCGGTCCAGCCAGAGGAAGCAGCCGACCAGGAACGGCACCGGGATCAGCGCGACGGCCAGCCCGATCGTGAACGCGACGGGCCCGATGTTGGTGCCCACCACCAGGATGATCACCAGGGCGCCGGCGACGATCGGCACGATCGCCAGCAGCAGCCGCACCAACCGGCGCCAGTCGAACCGCGCCCGCTTCGGCGCCGTCAGCCCGGGCACCGTCGGCTCGAACGCCTGCGCGTACCCGCCGGGCGGCGGCACCCCCGGCGCCCCGACTCCGGGCGTGACCGGGGCGGGTGGTGCGGCGTGCGGTCCCGCCACGCTGTCGCGCGACGCCCACGGCGACGGCTCCCCACCCGACACCCCGTACGTCCCGCGGGCCGGCTCGGGCGCACCACCCGGACCCGCCGAGCCCGGACCGGACGGGCCACCTCGACCCGACGAGCCGCCCGGACCGGACGGGCCGCCCTCGCCGGATGGGCCGGGCGGGGCCGGGGGTGTCGGGTCGGGGCCGGGCCCGCCGGGGCCGGTGGGGGCCCCGACGCTCGGCGGCTCGGCCCAGGGTGGCGGCGGGCCGGTCCACTCGGGCCCGCTCGGCCGCTCGTTCGGGCCGGGTGTCCCAGAGGGCGGGAGGTCTGCCATGCGGCCAGCCTAGCGAGGTTATGCTGCTTCGCAGGTCACGAGTGCCAGCGAAAAGCCCCGGCTTGCTGGCCGGCAACCCTCGCTTCCGCGGTGGGGTGCCCCGGGTGAAGACCGGGCCCGACGCCTCCCTGGCGCTGGGCAAGCGCGGACCCTCGCACCCTGCCGTGGGGTCCCTGACCGCCCGGAGGAGTGCCATGTCCGTGAGCCCCGTCGCCGTGCCCGCCCGCGACACCACCCGGAACACCACCCGGCAGACCGCACGGAACGCCACCCGGGGCGCCGCCCAGCCCGCCGCGGGCGAGACCGGCCGGCCCCGGCTGGTGCCGGTACCCCGGGCCGAGCAGGTCCGACGCGACCCGCTCGCGCTGCTGGACGCCGAGCTGACCGTGCCGCTCGTCACCGGCCGGACCGTCGGGTACGCGAACTTCGACTACGCGGCCAGCGCGCCCTGCGCGTCGGCCGCGGCCGACGCGATCGGCGACCTGCTGCCCCGGTACGCCAGCGTGCACCGCGGCGCGGGGCTGCCGTCGCAGCTCTGTACCCGGCGGTACGAGCAGGCGCGGGACAGCGTGTCCCGGTTCCTCGGCTGCCGGCCGGACGACACGGTGCTGTTCACCCGCAACACGACCGATGCGACGAACCTGCTGGCGCACGCGCTGCCGGCGGACGCGACGGTGGTGGTGTTCGACTCGGAGCACCACGCGACGCTGCTGCCGTGGCGGCGGCCGGTCCGGCTGCCGGTACCGGACAGCCCGGGCGCGGCGGTACGCAGTGTCGACGCGGCGCTGCGCGAGCTGCGCCGCGGCACCGACGGCGCGGGGCCGGTGCTGGTGGCGGTGACCGGCGCGTCGAACGTGACGGGTGAGCTGTGGCCGATCGAGAACATCGTCACGGTCGCCCACCGGTACGGGGCGCGCGTGTTCGTCGACGCGGCGCAGCTCGCGCCGCACCGGCCGGTGGACGTCGCGGCGCTGGGCGTCGACTACGTGGCGTTGTCCGGCCACAAGCTGTACGCGCCGTTCGGCGCGGGCGTCCTCGCCGGCCGGTCGGACTGGGTGGCCGCGGCCGGGCCGTACCTGGCGGGTGGCGGGGCGACGGCGCTGGTCGGTGACGCGACGAACGACGTGCGCTGGTCGGCGGGCCCGGCGCGGCACGAGGCCGGCAGCCCGAACGTGTTGGGCGCGGTGGCGCTCGGCGCGGTGTGCGACGCGTTGGCCGCCGCGGACCGGGACGCGCTGGCCGATACGGAGCGGCGGCTGACGGACCGGTTGCGCGCCGGTCTGGCGGCGATCGACGGCGTGGTCGAGTTGAGCCTGTTCGAGCCGGACGCGGCGCGTGTCGGCATCGCCGCGTTCGCGGTACGCGGGATCGACTCGGACGTGCTCGCCGCCGCGCTGTCCGCCGAGTACGGCATCGGGGTGCGGGACGGGTTGTTCTGCGCGCATCCGCTGACCCGGCGGCTGCTGCACCGGGCCGGCGGCGACGTGCCGGCCACCGCGGTACGCGCCAGCATCGGCCTCGGCACCACCGTCGAGCACGTCGACCGGCTGGTCGCCGCCGTGGCCGAGCTGGCCGCGAACGGTCCACAGTGGACGTACGAGCGGCCGGAGGGCCGGCCGGTCCCGGTCCCGGACCCGCGCGTCTGGTGACCGCCGGGTGGCCCGACGGTCACCGGACGACTCAGAAGGCGCCGAGGCCGTTCGGGGTGCCGAGGCCGGTCGGCGCGTCGTACCCGGGGCCGGCCTGGCACAGGTAGTCGTGCCCGCAGCGGGAACCGTCGCCGGCCGGGTCGTTCGCACCGGCGGTGACGTCGAACAACGCGTCGGCGTGCCGGTACAGGTCGGCGGGGGTGGCGGTCGCGGCGTGCCCCGCGAGGCCGTAGATGCCGGCGACGAGCGGCGCGGACGCGCTGGTACCGCCGATGGTGAGCCAGCCGCCCGCGTCGGCCTGGTAGATCGCGACGTTGTCGGCGACCGCGGCGACGTCCGCGACGGTACGCATGCCGCAGTCGCCGTCCGGCTGCCACGCCGGTCGCGCCACGTACGCGGAGCAGCCGCTGCCGCCCCGCTGCCACGCCCGCTCGGTGTACCCGCGGGCGTCGTCGGACGGCGCGAGCGTGGTGCCGCCGACCGCGACGACGCTGTCGAGTACGGCCGGGAACGAGGCCGCGGTGTAGCCGGAGTCGCCGGACGAGGCGACCACGACGTGGCCGTCGTGCCGGTACGACGCCGCGTACCGCAGTGCCGCACCGCCCTCCCGGCCGCCGTAGCTGTTGGACACCACGTCGGCGCCGAGGCGTACGGCGGTGTCCTCGGTGGCGGCGAGGTTGGCGAAGCTCGGGTCGTCGGCCTCGACGACGAGGATGTGGCAGGTCGGGCAGGACGCCGAGATCATCGACACGTCGAGCGTGGCCTCGACCGCCCAGCCGAGGTCGGTCGCCGGAAGGGGCGCGACCGCGCCGGTCTGGTCGACCTTGCGGAAGCAGCCGTTGGCCGTGGTGCACGCCGGCAGCCCGTACTGCGTGCGGTAGGCGGCGAGGTCGGCCTCCAGGTTCGGCGCGTCGTACGCGATGGAGACGGCGACGGTCGCCGTCGACGCGGTCCCGACCGGCAGCTCGTACGCCGCGGCCAGGTCACCGGCGCCCCACCCGTCGGGCGCGGCGTCCTCGCCGGCCGCGCGGGCGCGGTTGACGGCGGTCTGCGGCGCGTACCGGGTGAGGCAGCGGGCGTACGGCCCGGGCCGCTCGGGACACGCCACGACCTCCCGCGCCGCGGCGGCGTGGCGTGCGGGTGCGGCGAGGGCGGCCGGGGCGGCGAGCGCCGTCGCGGCGAGTGCGGTGAGGCCGGCGAAGCCGGCACGGACGATGGCTCGGTGCATCGGACCCTCCCCGGGTCGTGGGTCCGTCATCGGACGAGGTACGCGTCGGTGATCGTCTCGGCCAAGCCACCGCCGGCCGCGTCGGTCGCGGTCACCCGCAGCGACACCGGCGTCCCGTCGTACGGTCCCTGCGAGGCGTCCACGGCGAAGTCGGCGCGGTAGCGGCCGCCGCCGAGGTCGGTCACGGTCGCCGTCCGCCAGTCGCCGCCGGCCATCGCGTACTCGACGGTCGCGCCGGTGACCGCCGCGGTCCGGGCGAGTGGCAGGTGCCCCAGGGACAGCTCGACGCCCTGCGCGCCGGACGGTACGGAGCCGGTCACATCCATCCCGCCGACCGCGTACGCGGCGGTCATCAGCGGCTCGACCGCGCAGTCGGTGTCCGGCGCGTGCGGCCCCTTGTGCGGCCCGCACTCGTACCCGGCGGGCAGCGCGCCGCCCTGCTGGTGTGCGGTACGCCAGGTCCACTCGGTGTGCGTGTGCGTGGACAGGGCGAACATCGCGCCCTTCCGGGTGGCGTCGACCGTGAGCGTCATCGTGCCCGGCGCGGGGTCGACCGTGACGGGCGGGATGTAGTCGGGGTCGTCGCCGGTGGCGAGCGTCGTACCGTCGCGGGTGACGGACCAGGATCCCGCGGTGGTCGTGTCCTTGTCGGCGTAGCTGCCGGAGCCGAGGTGGCCGGGCTGGTTGTCGCTGAAGACGGTGAACGCGAGCCGGTCGGTGTCGCCCTGGCGTACGGCGGCGGGGACGGTGCTGCCGTACGGGTCGTCCGGGGTCAGGTTGACCGCGCCGGCCGGGTGCAGCGGGAAGCGGTTCCAGTCCTCGCGGATCGTCTCGCCGGGCGTCCGGCGCACCGCGGCCTCGTACTGGCTGCCCTCCCAGCCGATGGAACCGCTGGCCGGGTCGTCGACGTACTTGGCGAGGCCGTTCCACCAGACGACGGAGCTGTCGCCGGTGACGTACTCGGTCTGGTGGGTGGGCAGGTCGAGCGGGTGGCTGGCGCGGGAGACCGTGCCGTCCTCCCAGTCGTAGACGCCCATCGCCTGCCGCTGCCCGACGACGCGCTTCTCGCTGTAGTAGTACGAGTCCACAGTGGACAGATCCGCTGGCCGGACCACGTACCGCTGCCGGGCCGGGATCCTGCCCGCCGTCGGGTACTGGAGCTGGTACTCGTACGGCACGCCGGGGCCGGGCGGCGACACGCGCCGCTGGTACGGGTAGCTGTGGAGGGTGCCGAGGGTGACGCGCTCGGCGGTCGGCGCGACCCGGACCGGTACCCCGGGGCCGGTCTGGACGTCGACGTACATCGACTCGCCGGCGGCCGGGGTGCGGTCCACCACGAAGCCGCCGTCGGCCGCGAGGCTCGGCCGGGGCGTCACCATCGTGACGGCCGACGTGGCCGACGCCGCGTCCAGCCGGATCCCGGTGTCGGCGGTGACGGCGAACTCGGGCCGCGTGACGAGGCTGACGGCCGTCACCTCGTCGTCCGCGGACAGCGTGAAGTAGAGCGCCAGCGCGGCGTAGTGACCCGCCGGCACGCTGAACTTCGCGGTACCCGCGTCGAACCAGTTCATCGACTCGGTCGGGTCGCCGAACCGCGCCGAGTCGTCCACGTTGTAGACGAGCACCGGGTCGCCGTCGTCCGGCACGCCGGCGGGGTTCGCGCCGGACACGGTCAGCGTGTGCATCGCGTACGCCGGCCGGGCCGGCTTGCGGGCCGCGCCGGCCAACGCGATCCGGGTACCGCCGGCGAACAGGCCCCGGCCGCCGAAGTGGCCGGCCCTCCGGTCCGCCAGGTACTGCGCGACCAGCGACCGGCCGAAGGCCCGCGCCGACGTGGCCGTCAGGTACCCGCTGGTCGTGGTGGCGCCGTCGGCGGTGACGGTCACCCCGGCGGGTGCGGCGGCCCCGGCGCCGTGGTCGATGCGTACGGGCAGGCGACCGTTGCGGCGTGCGGCGGCGAGCGCGGTCAGGTCGAACAGCGACGGGTCCAGCCCGCGCCCCAGGTAGGGCATGGCCGCCGCCGGCACCTCGTACGCGTGGCCGGCGAGGTTCAGGTGGACGAGCAGCCGGCCGACGCCCGAGTCGGCCGCGGGTACGACGGTGGCGAGCTGCCGCCCGCTCGTGTCGGTCCGCAGCGTGACCTGGTCGCCGGTCGGCAGCAGTACCACCGGGTCCGGCCGGCCACCGCCGTCCGCCGCACCCGCCGGCGCCGCCGGCACGGTGGCGGGGGGG
>DASXWQ010000030.1:0-32101 GCA_036503555.1 Actinocatenispora sp. | reverse complement strand
CGCTGAGCTTCGCGGTCGCGGCGGTGCTGGTCGCGGCGATCCCGGCGAGCGCGGTGCCCGCCGCGGCGCGTACCACCGGGCGGATGCGGGCCGACGTCACCGCCGGCCTACGCTTCCTCGCCGGCCACCGGCTGCTGCGCCGGCTCTGCGCGTACGGTGCGGTGATCAACCTGATGACCACCGTCACCGTGGCGCTGCTCGTGCTCTACACCCGCAGCGTGCTGCACCTCGGCACCCTCGGGTACGGGGTGCTGGTCGCGGCGTTCGCGGTCGGCGGCGTAGTCGGGTCGCTCGGCGCGGGCCGGTTGTCCGCGGCGATCGGGCGCCGGGCGGCGCTGCTCGCGGCGCTGACGACCGCGGCGGCGGGCGCGGCCGGCATGGCGCTCGCCGACCGTCCCGTACCGGCCGGCGTGGCCGTCGGCGTGTTCGGCGCGGCGAACGGGCTGTGGGGAGTCCTCGCCATCTCGACCCGGCAGGCCCTCGTACCCGAGGGGTTCCTCGGCCGGGTCAACAGCGCCTTCCGGCTGGTCACGCTCGGCGTCGGTCCGCTCGGCGCGCTGGCCGCCGGGTTCGTCGCCCACCGGTACGGCCTGCGCGTCCCGATCGCTTGCGCCGCAACGCTTCTCGTCGCCGGCGCGGTCGCCGCACCGATCCTGCTGAACCGCGCCGACCTGGCCGCCTGATCAGTCCGCGACGTGGCGGAGCCACAGGGTGGCGAGCGGGGGTACCTGGACGACGGCGGAGGCGGGCAGCCCGTGCCACGGCTCGTCGGTGGCGACGACCTCGCCGAGGTTGCCCCACCCGGACCCGCCGTACGAGGCGGCGTCGGTGTTGAGGGCCTCGACCCAGCGGCCGGCACGGGGCAGGCCGAGACGGTAGTTCTCGTGCGGTCCGCCGGCGAAGTTCGCCACGCAGGCGAGCACGCTGCCGTCGGATCCCCAACGCAGGAACGAGAAGACGTTGCCGGGGGCGTCGTTCGCGTCGATCCACGCGAACCCGCCCGGCGAGGTGTCCTGGCTCCACAGCGCCGGCAGGTCCCGGTACCGCGCGTTCAGGTCGGTGACCATCGCGGCGACCCCCGCGTGGCCCGGGTCGTCGAGCACCGACCACTCCAGGCCGCGTTCCTCGCTCCACTCGCCCGGCTGGGCGAACTCGCTGCCGGAGAACAGCAGCTGCTTGCCGGGATGCGCCCACATGAACCCGAGCAGTGCCCGTACGCCGGCGAGCTTGTTCCACTGGTCGCCGGGCATCTTCGCGTACAGCGAGCCCTTGCCGTGGACGACCTCGTCGTGGCTGATCGGCAGCACGAAGTTCTCGCTCCACGCGTACATGAGGGAGAACGTCATCTCGTGGTGGTGGAACTGGCGGTAGACCGGGTCCTTCGCGACGTACGCGAGGGTGTCGTGCATCCAGCCCATGTTCCACTTGAAGCCGAAGCCGAGCCCGCCCAGGTACGTGGGGCGGGTGACGCCGGGCCACGCCGTCGACTCCTCCGCGACCATCACCACACCGGGGTGCCGCTTGTAGACGGTGGCGTTCGCCTCCTGGAGGAACGACACGGCGTCCAGGTTCTCCCGGCCGCCGTGCACGTTCGGCGTCCACTCGCCCTCGTTGCGCGAGTAGTCGAGGTAGAGCATCGACGCGACCGCGTCGACCCGCAGGCCGTCGATGTGGAACTCCTCGCACCAGTACAGCGCGTTCGCGACGAGGAAGTTGCGGACCTCGCGCCGGCCGAAGTCGAACACCAGCGTGCCCCAGTCCGGGTGCTCGCCGCGGGCCGGGTCGGCGTGCTCGTACAGCGGGGTGCCGTCGAAGCGGGCCAGCGCCCACTCGTCGCGCGGGAAGTGCGCCGGCACCCAGTCGAGGATCACGCCGACGCCCGCCTCGTGCAGCCGGTCGACGAGATGGCGGAAGTCGTCCGGCGAACCGAAGCGCGAGGTCGGCGCGTAGTAGCTCGTCACCTGGTAGCCCCAGGACCCGCCGAACGGGTGCTCGGCGACCGGCAGGAACTCCACGTGCGTGAAACCGAGCCCGGTCACGTACTCGACGAGCTGGTCGGCCAGCTCCCGGTAGCCGAGGCCGGGGCGCCACGAGCCGAGATGCACCTCGTAGATCGACACCGGCAGCTCGTGCCAGGCGGCGCCGCGCCGGCGGGACATCCACGTCCCGTCGCCCCACTCGTACGTCGAGCGGTGCACCCGGGACGCGGTCCGCGGCGGCACCTCCGTGGCCTGCGCCATCGGGTCGGCCTTCTCCCGCCAGTGCCCGTCCGGGCCGAGGAGCCGGAACTTGTACAGCCCGTCGGCGGGGAAGTCCGGGACGAACAGCTCCCAGACGCCGGACGAGCCGAGCGACCGCATCGACAGCCCGTCGTACGCGCCCCAGCCGACGCCGTCACCGATCACCCGGACGGCGTGCGCGTTCGGCGCCCACACCGCGAACGACACGCCGGTGACCTGACCGTTCGGCGTCGAGTACGACCGGACGTGCGCGCCGAGCACCCGCCACAGCTCCTCGTGCCGGCCCTCGGCGATCAGGTGCAGGTCGGTGTCGGACAGCGTCGGCAGCCACCGGTACGGATCATCCACGGTGCGGCTGCCGGCCGCGTCCGTCACCTCCAGCCGGTAGTCGCGCGGGCCGCCGGGCAGCAACGCCTCGAACACCCCGCCGTCGTGCACCGCCGTCGCCGGATAACGCTGGTCGCCGTCGATCACCACGACGCCCGTCGCACCCGGCCGCAGGGTACGCACGGCGGTCCGGTCACCGACCGGATGCGCGCCCAACACCGAGTGCGGGTCGTGGACCTCGCCCCGTACCAACCGTTCCAGCTCGGCCTTGTCCACCGATCGCGCAGTCGCCACCAGACAACCCTAAGGGTCCCCGCCGCCCACCGCGCGCCCTTCGGCCCGTACCGGCGGGTCGTGTCCCCGGCCCGGTCGGTACTCATCAGCGCTGCGGTTAGGCTGCCGTACTGACCGTTTTGCGTAGCGGTCCGGAGGGTTGTGCGGATGGGTGGGCTGATCGCCGGCCGGTACGAGCTGGGGGAGCAGGTCGGGCTGGGCGGCATGGGGCTGGTGTGGCGGGCCACCGACCACGAGCTGGGCCGCGTCGTCGCGCTCAAGCAGTCGCACCTGGCCGGCGCGCGCGGCGGTCACCAGGTGCACCGGGAGGCGCGGATCGCCGCGGTGCTCCAGCACCCGCACGTCGTCACCCTGTACGACGTCGTCGCCGAGGGCGACAAGCGCTGGCTGGTGATGGAGTACCTGCCGTGGCGCAGCCTGGCGCAGCGCGTCGCCGACACCGGGCCGCTGTCGCCGCGGCGCGCCGCCGGGCTCGGGGCGCAGCTCGCCGGAGCGCTGGAAGCGTTGCACGACAAGGGAATCGTGCACTGCGACGTGAAGCCCGGCAACGTCCTGGTGGCCGACGACGGCGCCGCGAAGCTCACCGACTTCGGGCTGTCCCGGCTGCTCGGCGACGACGCGGCGCTCGGCGACGGGCTGGTCCGCGGCACCCCCGCGTACCTGGCGCCGGAGGTCGCCGACGGGCAGGAGCCGACGCCCGCGTCCGACGTGTTCTCGCTCGGCGCCACGCTGTACGCCGCGGTCGAGGGCGTCTCCCCCTTCGGCAGCTCCGACAGTCCCGCGGCGCTGCAACGCCGGGCCCGGGCCGGCGCGATCGCCCCACCCGCCCGGTCCGGTCCGGCGCTCGCCCGGCTGCTGACCGCGCTGCTCGCGCCGGACCCCGCCGACCGGCCGACCGCCGCGCAGGCCCGTACCCGGCTCGCGGCGCTGGCCGGGTCCCGCCGGGCGCCGCGGCGCCCGCCGCACCGGGTACCCGTCGCGCTCGGCCTGGTGCTGCTGCTCCTGCTCGTCGCGCTCGGCGCCGCCGGAGACACCGCCCGGTCCGCCGTCGTACCGTCGGTCGATGTCGCCGCGACCGCCGACCCGTGCGCGCTGGTCGCGCCGGACCGGCTGGCCGGGTACGGGAAGGTGGACGTCGAGACGGCGTACGGGAACTTCAACCGGTGCGACGCGATCGTGCAGCGGCCGCACGGCGGCGACGTGGACGTCCGCGTCGAGCTGGACGGCGGTGACCTGCCCGCCGGTACGCGAAGCGAGGTCGACGGGATGCCCGTGCTGCGGCTGCCCGCCGAGGACGACGAGTGCGACCGGGTCGTCCCGCTCGCCGACGGCTACCAGGTGTGGGTGAGCGCCGAACTGCTCGCCGACGGTACGGCGTCACTGTGTGGCCTCGCCGACGCCGGGACCGCCGCGGCCGTCGCCGTCCTCCGGCGCGGCACGATGCCCCGCCGGGACGCGCCGTTCCCGGCCGGGTCGCTGGCCCGCCTCGACACGTGCGCGCTGCTGCGCGGCGCGACCGGCGTACGCGCCGGCACCACCGAGCCCGGGTACGCCGGCTGGGAGTGCTCGGCCGCCGGCGCCGGCGGCGTCCACGTACACCTGCGTTTCGATCGCAACGAGCCGCTGACCAGCGACGACGGCAGACCCGTCCGGCTCGCCGGGCACGCCGGCTTCGTGCAGCCGGCCGGCGACGGGGACGACACCTGCCTCGTGCAGGTCGTCGGCCGTCGCTACACCGACGCGCACGGCGAGCCCACCGAGGAGATCGCGTACCTCGTCGTGGAGGGCGACACCGACGGCTCCCGCTCCTGTCCGCTCGCCACCGACCTCGCCCGCACCGTCGCCACCCGCCTGCCACATCCCTGACCTGTCTACCCGCGCGATCGGGGAGCGGTCCCCGGCATCCGCGGTAGACCAACCCCGTCCCGCGTGGTCATGCTGGCGGGAAGCCGGAACGGGAGGCGTGGCGTGCACAACCTGAGGCGATCGTCGGGTCAGCCGCTGCGGCCCGGACACGACAGCCTGGCCCTCGGCGTACCGGAGTCCGTGCCCGGCACGATCTTCGCGCTGGCGGTGGCCGGCGGGATCGAGATGCGACCGCGGGAGGGCCGTACGATCCTGTTCGGCCGCAACGCCGACGACGTGCACGTGTGCGTCGGCGGCGACGACCGCGGCGTCAGCCGCCAGCACGGCGTACTGCTGCGGGAGGACGGGCGCTGGTGGGTCCGCAACACCGGCCAGATGCCGATCCGGCTGCCCGACTCGCGGCTGCTGTTCCACGGCGAGGAACCGGTGCCGCTGACCACCGGATACTCGCCGCTGTTCGTCCGCGGGTCGCGCAGCCGCGACCACCTCCTCGAGGTGTACGTCGCGGAGGCGGCCGGCGACCGGCCCACTCCGCGCCACCTCGACCCCACCCAGCCGCCGCGGCTGTGGCGACTGTCGCCGGACGAACGCGCCGTGCTCACCGTGCTCGGCCAGCGGTACCTGCGGCACGAAAGCCACCCGCAGCCGCTCACCTGGCGGCAGGCCGCCGCGACCCTGACCGAGCTGTACCCCGACGCCGGGTGGACGCAGAAGCGCGTCGAACACCACGTCGTCGCGGTGCGTACCCGGCTGTCGCGGGACGGGCTGGCCGGGCTGACCCGGGAGGAGGTCGGCGAGCCGGTCGGCAACGCGCTCAACGACAACCTGCTCCGCGAGCTGCTGCTGTCGACGACGCTGATCCCGCCGGACCTCGCGCTGCTGGACCGAGGCACCGACTGATCCGGGACCCCTCCCACGCGGATCCGCCTACGGTTTCCGACATTCCGTACCGTCGAAGGGATCCGACGATGGAGAAGTTCGTGGTGACCCTGATCGTCATCGGGGCCGTGGCCGTGTACGTCGTGCCGCTGACGATCACCGCGCTCAAGGGCAAGCAGGGCATGGCCACGGCCGGCGTGTTCTTCCATCCGATCTGGTGGGTCGGCGCGATCCGCCTCGCCAAACCGGAGTCATTCTGGGCGCGCCGCTTCTACTCGCCGGAGAAACTGGCCGCCGCCCGCGAACGCGAGTCGGGGACGCCGATGTTCCAGCCGGAGTCCGACCGGCTGGCCGCCCTCTCCCGCGGCGACTCCGACACCCGGAACTGACCCGCGCCACCCGGCCGGTGGCTTGCGGCACCGGACGGCGAGCACCGCCGGGGCGGGCTCACCGCCTTCGGCGAGCCGCTCGACGGTGAGCCCCGCGTCGAGAAACGCGTGGAGCAGGGACGGCAGTGGCCGGTGCGTGGCGCCGACCCTGGCGCGGAGGCCCTCGCCGGTCCAGGACGCCATTGTCCAGTGCCCGTCGAGACAGCCGGTGCGGATCACCACGGCCGCCGGGTCGCCGCGGTCCGCGAAGCCACCGCACCCCGGTCCGCGTGGACGCCGGTGCCGCACCCGAGCTCCAGGCAGACGCCGGTGCCCGCGCCGAGCAGTTCGCGTACCGCGCGGTCGATGCCGAGCGTGTCGGCGTCGGTGTCCCGGTCGCCGAGGAAACTCCGCTCGTACCACTCCGCGATGTCGTCGTAGACCGCACGTGCGGCCATCTGCCGAGTCTACGAACGGACCTGCCTCGTCCGCCGGGCCGTGCTGCCTATGCTCGCCGGATGACCATCCGGCTCGACGTCCTCGGCACCGCCACGCCGTACCCGCGGCCCGGCAACGCCTGCTCCGGGTACCTGGTCACCGGGCCGGGCGCGCGGATCTGGCTCGACGCCGGCACGGGCACGCTCGCCGAACTCCAGCGGTACGTCCGGCCCGACGAGCTGGACGCGATCTGGGTCTCCCACGCGCACGCCGACCACGCCGCGGACCTGCTCACCGCGTACTACGCGCTGCGTTTCGCCGACCTGCGTCCCGCCGCGCCGATCCCGCTGTACGGCCCGCCCGGGCTCGGCGACCGGCTCGCCCGGTTCCTCGGCGGCGACGCGGCGCCGAGCCCGGTGCACCGCGCGTTCGCCGTGCACGAGTTGTACGACGGGCACCGCGTCGAGGTCGGCGGTGTCACGTTGACCGCCCGTGCCGTCGAGCACGACGTACCCGCGTTCGCGGTGCGGATCGCGGCGGGTGACGTGGCCGTGGCGTACTCGGGGGACACGGCGCCGTGCGCCGCGCTCACCGACCTGGCGGCCGGGTGCGACCTGCTGCTGTGTGAGGCGGACGGCGCGCGACCGGACGAGGCGCACCACACGCCCGAGGACGCCGGCGCCACCGCGACGACGGCCGCCGTCGGCCGCCTCGTGCTGACCCACGTCGGCCCGTTCCTGACCGGGACGGACGCGGTGGAGCGGGCCGCGGCGGTCTTCCGCGGCCCGGTCACCCTCGCGACGCCGGGCGAGGCGCTGGTGGTCTAGGGGAGCTTCCAGTCGACCGGCTCGGAACCCGCCTGGACCAGCAGGTCGTTGGCGCGGCTGAACGGGCGGGAGCCGAAGAAGCCGCCGCTGGCGGCCATCGGGCTCGGGTGCACGCTCTTGACCACCGGGGTGTCGCCGAGGAGCGGTTGCAGCGACTGCGCGTCGCGGCCCCAGAGGATCGCGACGAGCGGACCGCCGCGCGCGACCAGGGCGGTGATCGCCGCGTCGGTGACGGCCTCCCAGCCCTTGCCGCGGTGCGCGGCCGGCTTGCCCGGCTGTACGGTGAGGCAGCGGTTGAGCAGGAGCACGCCGTGCTCGGTCCACCGGGTCAGGTCGCCGTTCGCGGGCTTCGGGTAGCCGAGGTCCTCGCAGTATTCCTTGAAGATGTTGCGCAGGCTGGCGGGGATGCGGCGGTCGGGCGCGACCGAGAACGACAGGCCGACGGCGTCGCCGGGTGTCGGGTAGGGGTCCTGGCCGACGATCAGCACCCGCACGTCGGCCATCGGCTGCCGGAACGCGCGCAGCACGTTGTCCCCGGCCGGCAGGTAGCCGCGGCCCTCCGCGTTCTCCTCGCGGAGGAACTCACCCATGGCCGTGATCCGGTCCGCCACCGGCGCCAGCGCCTCGGCCCAACTCGGATCCATCACGTCCGACAACGGTCGTCCTGTCATGCCGCAGACCCTACCGATCGGGTACGACAGCGCCGCAATCACCCGACGCCGCACCGCTTGACAATCAAAGCTAAGCGCCTTAGCTTTATGGCTATGGATATCTCCCTTCCGCGCAGCGGTGACCGCCGCTGGTACCGCGGCATCGCCACCGTGCCGGGCGTCGCCGGACTCGGGTTCGTCGCGTCCTGGATCGTCGGGCTGTCGCTGTCGTCGGTGTCCACCGACCCGCACGCCACCGACACCGCCGTCCTCCAGCAGTACGCCGGGCACGAGGCCGCCGGGCTGCTCCAGTTCCTCTGCACCGAGGGCCTGCCGGCCATCGGGCTCGCGATCGTCACGGTGGCCGTCGGCCGTGCCGCCGGCGGCCGTACCGGCCGGGCCGTCGCCGCGACCGGGCTCGCCGCCGCCGGGCTCTCGCTCCTGATGTTCGTCCTCGGCGCCGTCCTCACGCTGTGGGCGGTCCCGGGCGGCCACGCCGCCGCGGCCGGCGACCTCGTCGACGCGATCAGCCGCGTCGACGGTACGAAGATGCTGCTGCTCGGGGCGGTCGGCGCGGCCGGCGTCGCGCTGGCCGGGCGGGGCCTGCCGCGCTGGCTCGCGTACCTCGGCGCGGCGCTGGCCGTGACGATGGCCGTCACGGCGGTCGGCTACCTGTTCCTGCTCGCCGGCCCCGCCCAGACAGCCGTCGTGTCGCTGCCGCTGCTGCTCGTCTGGGTCGCCGCGGCCGGCATCGTCACCGCCCGCCGCTGACGCCCGGGGCCGGGCGCCCGATCAGGCGCCGGTGGGGTCGTCGCCGCGAAGCATCCGGGCGATCGAGCGGAGCGGGATGGACTGCCAGGCGGGGCGGTGCCGGGCCTCGTAGACGACCTCGTACACCGCCTTGTCCAGCTCGTACGCCCGGAGCAGTGCCGCGCGCCGCATCGGGTCGACCCCGGCGCCCGCCGCGTACCCGGCGCAGAACGCCTTGCGGTTGCGGGCGGCCCACTCCTGGGCGCGGAACTCCAGCTGGTGGTCGTCGCCGGTGTCGCCGACGAGCAGGTGCTCGGCGGCGTAGTCGAAGGAGCGCAGCATGCCCGCGACGTCCCGCAGCGGCGAGTCCGGCTGCAGCCGCTCGGACAACGGCTTGACCGGCTCGCCCTCGAAGTCGATGACCAGCCACGTCGTCGGCGTACGCAGGACCTGGCCGAGATGCAGGTCGCCGTGGATGCGCTGGACCGGGCACGGCTCGGCGAGCCGCGCCACCCGGGCGAACTCGGTACGCAGCGCGTCGGCGTGCGGCGCCAGCTCGGGCACCAGCTCGACCGCGCCGGACAACCGGCCGATCATCCCGGCCGACAGCTCCGCGTACCCGGACGGGTCGAGCTCGGCGACGCCGAGCGCCGCGGCGAGGTCGGCGTGGACGGCGGCGATCGCCTCGCCCAGCCGCTCCGCCTCGCCGGCGAAGTCGCCGCCGACCTCGTCGGCGCGCAGGTCACCCTCGGCGAACAGGTCCCGCACGCTCGCGGTGGCCATCGCCCAGCCCTCGGCCGAGTTCGCCGCGTACGCCGAGACCATCGCGTAGGAGACGGTGTCGCCGAACAGCTCGCCCTCGATCTCGCCGAGCAGGGCGGCGACGTGTGTCGAGCCGGCGCGGCGCAGCGCCCGGTTCAGCTCCACGTCCGGGTTGCGGCCGGGGGTCAGGCGGCGGAACAGCTTGAGGATCGCCGACTCGTCGTACACGACGCTGGTGTTGGACTGCTCGACGTCGACCACCCGGCTAGGCTCGCCCTGCGGCACCGTGGCGTCCGCCTCCGGCTGGAACCGCAGGCCACCGCGTACGGCGCCGGCGTCGAGCAGCCGCAGCAGCGCCTCGGCGAGCACGTCGTCCCACAGCCCCGCGTAGCCGACGAGGCCGTCGACGGTGCCGATCCGTACGTGCTCCAGCTTCTCCGGCAGCTGCCGCCGGTACCCGAGGAGCACCTGGTACCGGTCCGGCGAGCCGGCCGTGTACGACACCTCGACGACGACGTGGTCGAGCAGCGGCTCGGTGTCGACCAGCGATACGCACGACACCGGTGTCACCGTATGCACGGTGCGGTGCTTGCCGGCGAACCAGCGCTGCTCCGGCAGCCAGGCCGCCAGCGGTCCGGACAACCCCTCGGCCCGTGCCTCCGGCGTGCTCATGCCGGCTCCTCGCTTCGCTCCGAGCCGTCATGAGGCACCAACGCGCTGCACCGATGATTCGCTCGCTCACGCTCGCTCATGCCACACCCTTGGCGGGCCGTACGTGGAGGATCGTGCCTCATGCCCGCCGTCCCTTTCCCGCCCGCCGCCAGCGATGGAGTCACATCCATCCTGGCTCAGGTGCCCTCGTCGCGCGCGCTGATCTGGAACCAGAAGAACCCGTGCCCCGGCAGCGTCAACAGGTACGGAAGCTCACCGACGGGCGGGAACGGCACCAGACCGGACAGCTCGACGGGCACCCAGCCCTCCCACTGCCGCAGGTTCAGCTCGATCGGCTGCGGGAAGCGGGACAGGTTGTTGACACACAGCACCACGTCGTGGATCTCCGGCGACGTCTCGTCCGCCGGGTCGGCATGCCCGCGGTACTCGCGCAGGTACGACAGCACCGACGGGTTCGAGCCGCCGAGGTCGTGGAAGTCGCCGAGGGCGAACGCGGGATGCCGCTTGCGTACCTCGATCATCCGGCGGGTCCAGTGCAGCAGCGACGCCGACGAGTTCAGCTGCGACTCGACGTTGATCGCCTGGTACCCGTAGATCGCGTCCATGATCGGCGGCAGGTACAGCCGGCCCGGGTTGGCCTGGGAGAAGCCGGCGTTGCGGTCCGGCGTCCACTGCATCGGCGTACGCACCGCGTCGCGGTCGCCGAGCCAGATGTTGTCGCCCATGCCGATCTCGTCGCCGTAGTAGAGGATCGGCGAGCCGGGCAGCGACAGCAGCATCGCGGTGAACAGTTCCAGCTGGTTGCGGTCGTTGTCGAGGAGCGGGGCGAGCCGCCGGCGGATGCCGATGTTGGCCCGCATCCGCGGGTCCTTCGCGTACTCGCCGTACATGTAGTCGCGCTCGTCGTCGGTGACCATCTCCAGCGTCAACTCGTCGTGGTTGCGCAGGAAGATGCCCCACTGGCAGCCGGACGGGATGGCCGGCGTCTGCTGCATGATCTCCGAGATCGGGAACCGGGACTCGCGGCGTACCGCCATGAAGATGCGCGGCATCAGCGGGAAGTGGAACGCCATGTGGCACTCGTCGCCGCCGACGTCCGGGTCACCGAAGTACTCGACCACGTCGGTCGGCCACTGGTTCGCCTCGGCCAGCAGCACCCGGCCCGGGTACTCGTCCTGGACGACCTTGCGCACGTTGCGCAGGAACGCGTGCGTCTCGGGCAGGTTCTCGCAGTTGGTGCCGTCCCGCTCGAACAGGTACGGCACCGCGTCGAGCCGGAAGCCGTCGATGCCCAGGTCCAGCCAGAACCGCAGGACCGACAGCATCTCCTCCTGCACCCGCGGGTTGTCGTAGTTGAGGTCCGGCTGGTGGGAGAAGAACCGGTGCCAGTAGAACTCCCGCCGCACCGGGTCGTACGTCCAGTTGGACTCCTCGGTGTCGACGAAGATGATCCGCGCACCGGGGTACCGCTCGTCCGCCTCGGACCAGACGTAGTAGTCGGCGTACTCGCCCTCCGGGTTGCGGCGCGACTCCTGGAACCACGGATGCGCCTCGGAGGTGTGGTTCATGACCAGGTCGGTGATGACCCGGATGCCCCGCTTGTGCGCCTCGTCGAGCAGCAGCACGAAGTCCTCGACCGTGCCGAACTCGGGCAGCACCTGGTAGAAGTCGCTGATGTCGTACCCGCCGTCGCGCAGCGGCGACGCGTAGAACGGCGGCAGCCACAGGCAGTCGACGCCCAGCCAGGACAGGTAGTCGAGCTTCGCGGTCAACCCGCGCAGGTCGCCGCAACCGTCGGCGGTCGAGTCGTTGAACGCCCGGACCAGCACCTCGTAGAAGACCGCCCGCTTGAACCAGTGCGGGTCGGTCGGCAGCGCCCGCGCCGACCGGTAGTCCGCAGGCTGGGGATGCGTCACCTGCCCGTCGGCGGTGACGTGACTGCCTTCGCCCTCGTCCGGGACCGACCGGACCACCGTCTCACTCACCGCACACCTCTGTCGTCTCGCGCGTCATCGGTACGGGTGCACCGTGAACACGTGCGCGGGCTCCTGGTACGGGTCGAGCCGTACCGCGTTGAACTGACCCCAGTCGTACTCGGCGCCGGAGATCTCGTCGCGCACCCGGAACCGGTCCGTCCAGTCCAGTCCCAGTGCGGGCAGCTCCAGCGCCGTGTTGCCCCAGTGAACGTTGTGTGAATCGAGCAGGCACACGACCAGAACGGTGTTACCCGTGCGATGGTCACGTTTCGAGAAGCAGATGATCGAATCGTTGTCGATCGGGTGGAACACCAGGTCACGCATTTGTTGCAGGGCGGGGTTCGCCCGGCGTACCGCGTTGAGCCGGGTCAGGTACGGCGCGAGGCTGCGCCCCGCGGCCTCCGCCGCCGCCCAGTCCCGCGGCCGGAGCTGGTACTTCTCCGAGTCGAGGTACTCCTCGCTGCCCTCGTGCCGCGGCGCGTGCTCGTACAGCTCGTAGCCGGAGTAGACGCCCCAGTTGGAGCTGAGGGTGGCGGCCAGCGCGGCGCGGATCTTGAACATCGGCGGGCCGCCGTGCTGCAGCGCCTCGTGCAGGATGTCCGGCGTGTTCGGCCAGAAGTTCGGCCGCATGTAGTCCATCGAGGCGGCGAGCTGCTCGCCGTACTCGGTCAGCTCCTGCTTGCCGGTCCGCCACGTGAAGTACGTGTACGACTGGGTGAAGCCGACCTTCGCCAGGCCCCGCATCATCGCCGGCCGGGTGAACGCCTCCGCCAGGAACAGCACGTCCGGATGCGCCTTGTGCACCTCGGCGATCAGCCACTGCCAGAAGTTCACCGGCTTCGTGTGCGGGTTGTCGACCCGGAAGACCTTCACCCCGTGGCCGATCCAGTGCGTCACGATCCGCAGCACCTCGGCCCGCAGCCCCTTCGGGTCGCGGTCGAAGTTCAGCGGATAGATGTCCTGGTACTTCTTCGGCGGGTTCTCCGCGTACGCGATGGAGCCGTCCGCGCGCTGCGTGAACCACTCCGGGTGCTCGGTGACCCACGGGTGGTCCGGCGCGCACTGCAGGGCGAGGTCCAGCGCGACCTCCATGCCCAGCTCCCGGGTACGCGCGACGAACTCGTCGAAATCGGCGAGCGTGCCCAGCTGCGGGTGGATCGCGTCGTGCCCGCCGTCGGCCGAGCCGATCGCCCACGGCACGCCCACGTCGTCCGGGCCGGCGACCAGCGCGTTGTTGCGGCCCTTGCGGTTGGCCGCGCCGATCGGGTGGATCGGCGGCAGGTAGACGATGTCGAAACCCATCTCGGCGATCGCCGGCAGCCGCTCCGCCGCCGTCTTGAAGCTGCCGTGCCCGCCCTGCTCGCCGGCCTCCGACCTGGGGAAGAACTCGTACCAGGAGGAGAACAGTGCGCGCGGCCGGTCCACCCACACCGGGTACGTCGCCGAGCGGGACACCAGGTCGCGCACCGGGTACTCCCACAGCAGGTCGGCCAGGGCGAGCGCCGGCGCGACGCGGTGGTAGAGGTCGGCGGACTCGTCGCGCAGCGCGAGCACCGCGGCCGTCACGTCCGGCCGGTGCTCCTTCGGCGCCAGCCGGATCGCCCGGACCAGCACCTCGGCGCCGTCGGCCAGGTCGTTGTGCAGGTCCTCGATGCCCTGCCCGGCGTCGATCTTCGCGGTCACCGCGTGCCGCCACGTCCGGTACGGGTCGGCGAACGCCTCGACGCAGAACGTCCAGCGACCCATCAGGTCCGGCTCGATCCCGGCCGACCACCGGTCCCGCCCCGAGGTCTGCTCGGTCATCCGGGTGAACGGTTGCTTGATCCCGGCCGGGCTGCGCCAGACCACGTTGCAGCCGAGGGCGTCGTGGCCCTCCCGGTAAACGGTGGCGGCGATCGTCACCCGCTCGCCGACCACGGCCTTCGCCATGTGCCGGCCGCAGTCGACGACGGGGGATACGCGCTCGATGGGGATTCGTCCGGTCATCGCTGACCACGGTATCCACCGTGCGGCGGCGGCGCAGCACGCCGCGCAGATGTTCAGCGGGAGATTGCCGGACCGACCCCTCTCGTGGTGGCCCTCAGCTGGACATCATCTTCACGACCGCGATGACGACGGCGATGACCGCCGCCACCAGCGCGATCCCGATCCGGATCGCGAACCGGATCGCGAGCGACGTGCCGACGCTCGCCGCGGCGTTCTTCCACTGGCTGCCCTGCTGCCCCTGCTGCGTCCCCTGATACGGGTTGTACGCCGGCGGCGGGTACGGCGGCTGCCCGTACTGCTGCGGCGCGCCGTACTGCGGCGGGCCGTACTGGCCGGGTGGCGGGTACCCGCCCTGTGGCGGCTGGCCGGGCGGAGCCGAGTACGGCGCGGCGGCGCCCGGCGCGCCCGACATCGGCACGCCGGACATCGGCACGCCCGGGGCGGGCTGGCCGTACGGCTGCTGCGGTGGGTACTGCTGGGGGCCGGGCGGTGGGTACGACATCAGGGCTCCAACGAGCGGTCTCGGTACGGGTGCCGTCACGCTACCGCCCACATGCCAGGCCCGTCACCGGGCCGCTGGTCGGTGTGGCAGGTCAGGACGGGAGGAGGGCTTCGGCGGCGGCGCGGGCGTTGGCGGGGCCGGCGCCGTACGTGGCGAGGTAGCCGAGGGCGCGCGGCGGGCGCCACGCCGGCCAGCCCATCTCGACCAGCACCACCTGCGGGTGCGCCGCGGTGATGTCCTCGATCAGGGTGCGGATCCGTTCGTGCCGGTGGGTGTCCCGGGTCACCAGGATGATCGGGCCGCCGGCGGACCGGGCCACCAGCCCGGGTACGTCGATCGGCGCGTCACCCATCGGGCGCAGCCGGACCAGGTCGGCGTCCGCTGCGGTCCGCTCCAGGTACGGCAGGAGACCCCACGGCACCTCGCCCACCGCGATCGTCGGCGGCGCGTCCAGCTCCACGATCAGCGGCCGGCCGGCCGCCGGTACGACGCCGTGCACGCGCAGCGCGCGCCGGGCTGCGGCGAGCCCGATCTCCTCCTGGCCGTTGGCGGCGGCCCGCAGCCGGGCCGGGTCGGGCCGGGTGGCGGTGGCGAGCGTGACCGACCGGGCGGCGGCGTCGGCGAGCCGGTCGGCCGGTAGGCGGCCGTCGCGTACCGCGGCGACGATCTCGGCGACGGTCGCCTCCACCAGCTCCTCGGTGATCCTCGCGCCGAGGCAGAGCAGGTCGGCGCCGGCCGCGAGCGAGCGTACGGCGGCGACGCCGAGGCCGTGGCCGCCGGACGCGCCGCGCATCTCCAGCGCGTCGGTGACGATCGCGCCGGTGAAGCCCAGCTCGTCGCGCAGCAGGCCGTGCAGCGCCGCCGGACTGAACGTGGCCGGCAGGTCACCGGTCACCTCGGGTACCCGGATGTGCGCGGTCATGATCGCCGGTGCGCCGGCGGAGATCGCCGCGGCGAACGGCGGCAGGTCCCGTTCCCGCAGGACCGACAGCGGCGCGTCGACCACCGGTACGGTGTCGTGCGAGTCGACCCGCGTCGCGCCGTGCCCGGGGAAGTGCTTTGCGCAGGCGGCGACGCCGGCGTCGCCGAGCCCGGCGACCGCGGCGGCGGTGTGTGCGGCGACCCGCGCCGGATCCGTACCGAAGGACCGGGTACCGATGATCGGGTTGTCCGGCGCCGAGTTGACGTCCACGGTGGGCGCCAGGTCCAGCGTGATGCCCAGGGCGGCTAGTTCGGAGCCGAGCGCCCGGTACACCTGGCGGGTCAGCGCCTCGTCGTCGACGGCGCCGAGTGCCGCGTTCCCGGGGTACCGGCTGCCGCTGGTGTAGCCGAGGCGGGTGACGTCGCCGCCCTCCTCGTCGACCGAGACGATCAGCTCGGGCCGGCCCTCGCGCAGCGCGGAGATCAGGCCGGTCACCTGGTCGGCGTCGACGATGTTGTGGCCGAACAGGACGATCCCGCCGAGACCCTCGTCGCCGAGCCGGCGTACCCAGTCGGGTGCGGTGGTGCCGGGAAAGGCGGCCAGCAGGGTACGCAGCGCCTGGGCGCGCACGGACGTTTCCGACATGGTGCTGTGGTCCCTTTCTCTCAGCCCTTGACCGCGCCTGCGGTCAGGCCGCTCGCCACGTGGCGCTGGATGATCGCGAAGAAGACGACCACCGGAACGGCCATCATCGTCGCCCCGGCCATGAGCGCGCCGTAGTCGATGCCGCGGGCGGTCACGAACGACACCAGCCACACCGGCAGCGTCTCCTTGTCCTGGTCGCTCAGCAGGACGTACGCCATGATGAACTCGTTCCACGACTGGATCAGCGCGTAGATCGACGTCGCGACCAGCCCGGGGAACACCAGCGGCAGCACGACCTTGCGGAACGCCTGGAACCGGGTGCACCCGTCGACCATCGCCGCCTCCTCCAGCTCCGCCGGTACGCCCGCGACGAACCCGCGCAGCGTCCAGATCGTGAACGGCAGCACGAACGCCAGGTACGTGAGGATCACGCCGCCGAGCGTGTTGACCGCGTCGATCGAGTTGAGCAGCAGGTAGATCGGGATGATCAGGGCCGACAGCGGCACCATCTGCACGACGAGGATCACGAACACGAACGCCTTCCGACCGTAGAACCGGAACCGCGCGATCGCGACCGCCGCCAGCAGTGCCAGCACCAGCGCGACCACCATCGTGCCGAACGCGACGAGCACGCTGTTGCCGAGGGCGTCCAGGAAGTGTGGTGAGGAGACCGCCCGGACGAAGTTCGACCCGCTCGGATGCCACGTGACGAACCTCGGCGTGTACGTCAGGATCTCCGAGCCGGGCTTCACCGCGGTCAGCAGCATCCAGTACACGGGGAAGATCATGACGACGGAGACGGCGACGCCGACGACGTTCGCGACGACGCGGCCCCGGGAGCGTGGCCGCCGGCGGGTGGCGAGGGTGGCCATCAGTCGATCTCCCCGAGTCGCAGGCTCTGCCGGATGTAGAAGACGGTGAACACGAGCAGCAGCAACACCGTGACGACCGCGACGGCGGCGCCCAGGCTGTACTCGTTGACGCCGAACGCGCGCATGAACGAGTAGACGCCGAGCGTCTGGTACTCGGGCTCCGGCTTGCTGCCGCGCGCCACCCAGATCTGGTTGAAGACCTGGAAGTCCCAGATCACGCTCAGCACCGTGACGATCGTGTAGATCGGCCGCAGGATCGGGTACGTCACGCGCAGGAACGTCTGCGTCGCGCTCGCGCCGTCGACCCGCGCCGCCTCCTCCAGCTCCTTCGGTACCTGCGAGATCCCGGCGTACAGGGTGATCGCGGCGAACGGGATCGCGCCCCACACCACGATCAGCGTGATCACGCCGAAGCCGGAGAACGCGTTGGCGTACCAGTCGTGGTTGTCCATGTCGACCCCGGGCAGCCGGCCGAGCAGCCAGTTGACCACGCCGAACTCGTAGTCGAACAGCCAGTTGAACACCAGCGTCGACACCACCTGTGGCATCGCCCACACGCAGATCAGGACGACGGTGAGCAGCAGCCGGCACCAGCGCGAGGCCGCCCGCATCACCAGCGCCACGCCCGTCGCCAGCAGCAGCGTCAGGGCGACGTTGACCACGGTGAACACCACGGTGCGCGCCACCACGACGTAGAAGTCCGGATCGGTGAGGACCTTCTGGTAGTTGGCGAACCCGACGTACGGCGCGGGCAGCCCGCTGAACAGCTCCCGCTGCGTCAGGTCCTGCAGCGACAGGAGCACCAGCTTGACCAGCGGGTACCCCTGGACACCGGCGAGGACCACGACGGTCGGCAGGATCAGCAGGTACCCGACCAGCCTCGGCGTCATCCGCCGGCGCCGGCGCGGCGCGGACGTACCCGGCGGCCCGACGGCGTCGATCGGTGGTGCTTCGGTCTGCGTACTCATCGGCGCTCCCTCGGCCGGGACGTCCGGCCCGTGGTGACGGGTGGCGCGCCGGGCCCGACCCGCGGAGGGTTCGGGTCGGGCCCGGGCGGGTCAGGAACCGTTCAGCGTGGACTCGACCGCGGCATTCATCTGCTTGGCCGCGTCGGCGACGCTCTTCTTGCCGGAGGCGATGTCGGCCAGGCCGTTCTGCAGGACGAGGCTCTTCTCGACCTTCGGCCAGCCCTCGGCGATCGGCACCATCCAGCTGTTCTTCGCCGACGCGGCGGCCGGCGCCAGCGCCGGGTTCTTCGCCGCCTCGGACAGCAGCGTCGTGGTGTTCGGGATGTTGCCGGCCTTCATCAGGGCGCGCTCGTTCTCGGTGCCGGTCATCGCGTTGACCCAGGCGGCGGCCCAGTCGGCGTGCTTGCTCTTGGTCGTGATCGCGAGGTCCGACCCACCGGCGAACGACTGCATCGCCGGGTTGCCCGCCGTGCTCGGCATGGCGAAGCTGCCGATCTGGTCCTTGAGCTTCGGGTTGCCGCCGTTGCCGTCGGCCGCGACGCTGCCGCCCTCCCAGCCCAGGCCGTACATCATGGCGACGTGGCCCTGCGCCATCACCGTGTACTGCTGCGGGTTGGCCTCGTCGGTCGTCCTGCTGGCCTTCGACAGCTTGTCGGTCATGGCCTTCCACTGGGTCAGGCCCTTGATCGCGGCCGGCGAGTCGAGGCCGCCCTTCCAGGTGGAGCCGTCCTTGGTGGCGATGGTGCCGCCCGCGTCGTACACGAACGACAGCGCCGAGTACCAGAACTTGCCCGGCATGTAGAACGCGGAGAACTTCGGGTCGCTGCCGTACTTCCCGGTCAGCTTGGCGCCGTCCGCCATCAGCTCGTCGTACGTGGTCGGCGGCTTCGCGATGCCGGCCTTGGCGAACATGTCCTTGCGGTAGAAGACCGTACGGCTGCCCGAGTAGTAGGGCACGCAGTAGGTCTTGCCCTCGAAGGTGCAGGACGCGGCGAGGCCCTTGTTCCAGTTGGTCGCGTCGTCGAACAGCGCGGTGCTCTTGGTGAGGTCGAGGAACGCGCCGGCCGCGAGGTACGACGTGGTCTCGGTGTCGCCCATCTCGACGACGTCGGGCACCTTGCTGCCGGACAGCGCGGCGTCCAGCTTCGTCAGGTGGTTGTTCCACTGCTGGTAGTCGACCTGTACCTGCACCTTGGGGTACTTCTGGTGGAACGCCGTGGTCGCGGCCTTGACCGCGTCCGGCCAGCCGGTCTGCGCGTCGACCTGGAGCCAGACCTTGAGCGTGCCGGTGGCCTTCGCGTCGCCGCCGATGCTGAGCTTGTCGCCGGTCGCTGCCGTGCCGCCGCCGGTGCCGCAGGCCGCGGCCCCCAACAGGACCGCGGCCAGTCCGGCCGCGGCGATGAGCCGATGCTTCACGCCATCCTCCCTGGATGTGCTGATCGTGCCGGGCACCTGTGACGGGCCGGGTCGCCGGCGGCGGGGCGGCCCGCCTCCGCTCGGGAGGCAGCGTGGACCGACCGTAAGCTGGCTGATGTCTGCCGTGGGGAATCTAATAGGAAAGTTTCCTAAAGACTAGAGGACGAATGGGTATGAGTCGACGCCCGCAGCCCGGTACGCCCCGGTTGTTACGCGCTCTTAATGACCGGGCCGCCCTTGAGCTGCTGCTCGCGCACGGCCCGCTCACCCGCGCCCGGCTCGGCGAACTGACCGGACTGAGCAAGGTCACGGCGTCCCAACTGGTCGAGCGGTTGGAGAGCCGCGGCCTGGTCGAGCGCGTCGGTGTGTCCGCCGGCGGACGCGGGCCGAGCGCCCAGCTCTACGCCGTCGTACGCGGCGCGGCGTACGTGGTGGGCATGGCGATCGGCCCGACCGGCGTCACCGCCGCCTCCGCCGACATCACCGGTGCCGAGTGCGGCCGGGTCCAGGTCGACGCGGACATCTCCGACGACCCGGTCGGACTCGTACACGCGGCACTCGCGCAGGTCGCCGCCTCCGCCGGGATCACCGTCGAGTCGATCCGGCACGTCGTCCTCGGCTCGCCCGGCGTGATCGACCCGCGCTCCGGCGAGGTGTCGTTCTCCTGGGAACTGCCGCGCTGGCACCGCGGCCTGCTCGCCGCGCTCACCGCCGACCTCAACCGGCCCGTACGGATCGTCAACGACGTCAACCTCGCCGCGGTCGCCGAACACCGGCTCGGCGCCGCCGCCGAGGTCGACGACTTCGTCCTGCTCTGGTGCGACCGCGGCATGGGCGTCGGGGTCATGCTCTCCGGCCGGCTGTACCAGGGCGTCATGGGCGCCGCGGGCGAGGTCGGCTACCTGCCCGTACCCGGGGTCGAGCTGGTGCACGGGGTGTCCCGGCAGCACAAGGCGCCGTACAGCGCGCTCGCCGGCGCGGAGCCGATCCGGGCACTGGCCGCCGAGTACGGGTTCGCCGGGGTCGGCGCCGACGCGGCGATCGAGGCCGCCGCCGCGGACCCCGAGAAGGGCGGTCCGCTGCTCGACGAGGTGGCCCGGCGGATCGCGCTCGGCGCCGCGGCCGTGTCCGTCGTCCTCGACCCCGGCCTCGTCGTCCTCGCCGGGGAGATCGGACAGGCCGGCGGCGCGCAGCTCGCCGAGCGGGTCGGCCGGGAGGTACGCGAGCTGGCGCCGGTCGCGCCCCGGGTCGTCACCACCGGTGTGGCCGCCGACCCGGTGCTGCACGGCGCGGTCCTCACCGCGCTGGACAGTGCCCGGGAGGAGATCTTCGACTCCGCGACCGAGGCGCCCGACCCGGCCGACGCCGCGACCTGACGACCGGCCCGCGCCCCCGCAACGCGGGCCGTTACCTGACAGTGTCCGAACGGGCCGATGCCGCACCCTGAGGGGTGATCCGGCCGACCGCCGCGCGCGGGTCGGTCCGATCTGTCCGAACCGGCGCCGGCCGTACGGTAGGGTCCAGAACCCGTGAGAGCGCTACGACGGTTCACGGTGCGGGCGGCTCTGCCAGCGCCGCTCGCCGCGCTGGAAGAGCTGGTCGGCAACCTGCGCTGGTGCTGGCATCCACCGACACTCGACCTGTTCGAGTCGGTGGACCCGGCCCTGTGGCGGGCCTGCGGCCACGACCCGGTACGCCTGCTGGGGGAGGTGTCGGCCGACCGGCTCGCCGAGTTGGCCGCCGACGAGGAGTTCCGGTGGCGGCTCGCCGAGCGGCACCAGGAGCTGCGGCACTACCTCACCGAGCCGCGGTGGTACCAGACGCTCGACGACGACACGCCCGGGCTCATCGCGTACTTCTCGCCCGAGTTCGGCGTCACCGAGGTGCTGCCGCAGTACTCGGGCGGGCTGGGGATCCTCGCCGGTGACCACCTGAAGGCGGCGAGCGACCTCGGCGTACCGGTGCTCGGGGTGGGGCTGCTCTACCGCTCCGGGTACTTCAGCCAGGGGCTGACGCCGGACGGCTGGCAGACCGAGCAGTACCCGGCGCTCGACCCGCACGGGCTGCCGCTGAGCCGGCTGCGCGACGCGTCGGGCGCGCCGGTGCAGATCCGGGTGGGGTTGCCCGAGGGGCGGGTGCTGCGGGCGCAGGTGTGGCAGGCGTTCGTGGGGCGGGTGACGCTGCTGCTGCTCGACAGCGACCTGGAGAGCAACGCGCCGGCCGAGCGGGCCGTCACCGACCGGCTGTACGGCGGGGGAGTGGAGCACCGGCTGCTCCAGGAGGCGCTGCTCGGCATCGGCGGCGTACGCGCGGTGCGGGCCTGGTGCGAGCGGACCGGCACCCCCGCGCCGGACGTCTACCACACGAACGAGGGGCACGCCGGCTTCCTCGGCCTGGAACGGATCCGGGAGCTGATCGACGCCGGGCTGGACTTCGACGCCGCGCTGCGGGTGGTCCGCGCCGGCACCGTGTTCACCACGCACACCCCCGTGCCGGCCGGCATCGACCGCTTCCCGCGCGAGACCATCGAGCGGTTCTTCGGCGGCGACAACACGAGCCCGGGCGTACCCGTGGAGCGGATCCTGGCGCTGGGCGCGGAGGCCGACCCGAGCGTGTTCAACATGGCGCACATGGGGCTGCGGCTGGCCCAGCACGCCAACGGCGTGTCGGCGCTGCACGGCGCGGTGAGTCGGGAGATGTTCCGGTCGCTGTGGCCGGGGTTCGACGTCGACGAGGTACCGATCACGTCGGTCACCAACGGAGTGCACGGGCGTACCTGGGTGTCCCGGCAGTCGATGGAGCTGGCCGAGCGGGCCGGGCTCGCCGACGTCGACCACGCCGCACCGGACGAGGCGTTCGAGACGGTCACCAAACTGCCCGACGCCGACATCTGGTCGGTACGCCGGGCGCTGCGCGCCGAGCTCGTCGTCGAGGCGCGGCGCCGGCTGCGGATCTCGGCGACCCACCGCGGCGCGACCGAGGCGGAGCTGGGCTGGGTCGACGAGGTACTCGACCCGGACGTGCTGACGATCGGTTTCGCCCGCCGGGTACCGAGCTACAAGCGGCTGACGCTGATGCTGCGGGACCGGGAGCGGCTGGCGCGGCTGCTCGCGTCCACCGACCGCCCGGTGCAGATCCTGGTGGCCGGGAAGGCGCACCCGGCCGACGAGGGCGGCAAGAAGCTGATCCAGGAGCTGGTCTGGTTCGCCGACGACCCGCGGATGCGCGGCCGGATCGTCTTCCTGCCCGACTACGACATGGGCATGGCGCGCTACCTGGTCGCCGGCTGCGACGTGTGGCTCAACAACCCGCTGCGTCCGCTGGAGGCCTGCGGTACGTCCGGCATGAAGTCCGCGCTCAACGGCGGCCTGAACCTGTCGGTCCGGGACGGCTGGTGGGACGAGCTGTACGACGGGCACAACGGCTGGGCCATCCCCACCGCCACCGGCGTCGTCGACGAGCAGCGGCGCGACGACCTGGAGGCCGCCGCGCTGTACGAACTGCTGGAGAACCACGTCGTCCCGCTGTTCTACGACCGGGACACCGCGGGCGTACCGGCGCGCTGGGTCGGCATGGTCCGGCACACCCTGCGTACGCTCGGGCCGCAGGTGCTGGCCAGCCGGATGCTCACCGACTACGTCCAGCGGCTGTACCTGCCGGCCGGCGCGGCGTCCCGCCGGATGTCGGCCGACGGCGGTGCGCCGGGGCGGGAGCTGGCCGCGTTCGCGCGGCGGGTGTCCGAGTCGTGGGGTGAGGTGTCCGTCGACCACGTCGAGTCGTCCGGCGCGGAGGAGCAGGCCACGACGCCGCGGCTGGGCGCGACGCTGCGGCTGCGCGCCGAGGTACGGCTGGGCCGGCTCACCGCCGGCGACGTCGAGGTGCAGGCGTGCTCCGGCCGGGTCGCGTCCGACGAGTCGGAGGAGCTGACCGAGGTGCGCTGCGTACCGATGCGCCCGGTGGGCGACGGCGCGGGCGGCCGGCTGCGGTACGAGGTGGACGTGCCGCTGGCGCACGCCGGCGCGTTCGGCTACACCGTGCGGGTCGTACCGTCGCATCCGCTGCTGTCCGGGCCGGCCGAGCTGGGCCTGGTCCGCTACCCGCAGCAGAGCTGAGCCCGTCGTCGGCTAGGCGCGGCGGGTGGAGGCGCGGACGACGAGGGTGGGGGCGAGGGCGGTGCGGCGCGGGGCGTGCTCGCCGCCGGCCCGCGCCAGGTCCAGCAGGCGTACGCACTCGTCGGCGATGAGCGCGTGCGGCTGCCGGACCGTGGTGATCGCCGGGTCGGCGAGCGCGGCGAACCCGGCGTCGTCGAAGCCGGTCACCAGCACGTCGTCGGGCACGCGTACGCCGGCGGTGGACAGGCCGCGGACGACGCCGAGCGCGATCTCGTCGTTGCCGCAGACGACCGCGTCGGGCAGCGGCCCGCGGGCGCGCAGCAGGCCGGCGGCCCGCAGGCCCCAGTCGACGCCGTACTCGCCGAGCAGCGGTTCGGCGGTGGCCAGGCCGTGCCGGGCGGCGGCCGGGCCGAACCCGGCGAGCCGGGCGTGCCCGGTGGACGAGTCGGGGCCGGCGCTCACCAGCACCGCGGTACGGGCGCCGACGTCGGCCAGGTGTTCGGCGAGCAGCCGCATCCCCGCCGCGTCGTCGACGCCGACCCAGTCGAGCGCGGCGTCCGTGACGTACCGGTCGACCTGGACGACGGGGATCTCGGCGGCGATCGCGCGCAGTGCCGGGGCGCTGGCCACGGCGGACACCGGCGCCACGATCAGCCCGTCGACCTGCCGGTCGGCGAGCGCCTCCAGGCGCGCGGCCTCGACCTCGGGGTCGCGCCGCGCGTCGCCGAGCAGCAGTTGCCGGCCGCTGCCGGACAGGCCGCGTTCGATCGCCTCGACCAGTGCGGGGAAGAACGGGTTGCTGATCTGCGGCACGACCATGCCGACGGTCCCGGTCCGCTGCGTACGCAGGGCGCTGGCGAGACGGTTCTGCCGGTAGCCGAGCGCGCGGGCGGCGGCGGTGACGCGGGCCGTCAGCTCGGGTGCGACGGGCCGGGCGCCGGACAGCGCCCGGGACGCGGTCGACACCGACACGCCGGCCCGCCCCGCCACGTCCCGGATCGTCACCCGCACGCCGCACCCCGCTGCGAGCTCGCGCGGCGGCCCACCGGCTCCGCGGCGTCGTCGGTCATGCCGGGTTTCCTTGCGGGGCAAGGAACTCCGCGAGTGGCGGCAGCTCGGGCCGGGCGCCCGGCACGGTCACCGCGTACGCGCCGACGCGGCAGGCGGCTGCCAGCGCCGTGTCCGGGTCGTACCCGGCGCGCAGTGCGAGCACCAGCGCGGCACAGAACGCGTCGCCGGCCCCGACGCTGTCGACCGCGCGTACGGCCGGGGCTTCGGCGCGGGCGACCGGCTGACCGTGGGCGAGCAGCTGTGCCCCGTCCGCCCCGTACGTGACGGCGACGAGACGCGCGTCGGGCAGCCCGTCGAGCGCCGCGTACTCGGTCTCGTTGACGATGACCAGGTCGCAGCGGGCGCGCAGCTCGTCGGGCAGCGGGACGGCGGGCGCGGCGTTGAGGGCGAAGAACCCCTGGCTCGCGCGGGCGGCGGCGAGCACGGTGTCGAGCGGGATCTCCAGCTGACACAGCACGGCGGGCGCGTCGGTGACGGCCGGGTCGACGGGCACCCGGGCGTTGGCCCCGGGTACGACGATGATCTGGTTCTCGCCGCGGTCGTCGACGGCGATGAGTGCGGTGCCGCTCGGTCCGGGCACGGTGGCGACGGCGCCGTCGTCGATGCCCGCGGCACGCAGCGCGGCGCGGAGCACGGGACCGGCGTCGTCGTCGCCGACCGCGCCGACCATCCGTACCGCCGCGCCGAGGCGCGCGGCGGCGACCGCCTGGTTGGCACCCTTGCCGCCGGGCGTGCGGTCCAGCCCGTACGCGGTGACGGTCTCGCCGGGGGCGGGCAGCCGCGCGGTGCGGCACGTCAGGTCGAGGTTGAGGCTGCCCACGACCGTGAGGCTCTGGCGCTGCATCATCCCTCCGGATCGGCAAACGTTCTCCGAGTGAGAGTACCGAATCTCCCGGCGCGCGGTCCGAGCGGGTGATCGGTGGTGGGCAAACGGTTGCCGATCGGGTTCGTAAGAAAGCGTCGTAATGATGGCCAGAACGTGGCAAGTATTGACAGCACGCTCGTCTCGGTATTGAGTCGCAGAAGTCGCCCAATCTCCGGATCCTGGGGAGCACCGATGAGTCGAGACGAGGGCGGGCTGTCCCGCCGTTCGCTGTTCACCGCCGCCACGGGCATCGCGGCCGGCGTCGCCGCCGCCGGCCTGCTGCCCGCCACCGGGTACGCCGCCGGCCGCCACGCCGACGCCGTCGACTACCCCGACGCCCACTGGGTGGCCGCCAGCACCGGCAACTACACGAAGTCCAACCGGCCCAGCACGTACCCGATCGAGATGGTCGTCATCCACGTCACGCAGGAGACGTTCGACGACACGATCACGCTGTTCCAGGACCCCAGCCACGCCGCCTGCGCGCACTACGTGGTGCGCTCCGCCGACGGGTACATCGACCAGATGGTGCGCGAGCACGACATCGCCTGGCACGCCGGCAACTGGGACTACAACACCCGCAGCATCGGCATCGAACACGAGGGCTGGGTCGACGACCCGTCCTGGTTCACCGACGCGATGTACCGCTCGTCGGCGAAGCTCACCCGCGACATCTGCGACCGGTACGGCATCGCCCTGGACCGCGACCACATCATCGGCCACGTCGAGGTCCCCGGCACCGACCACACCGACCCCGGCCCCAACTGGGACTGGGACAAGTACATGTCGTACGTGCAGGCGTGAGCGCTACAGCGCCGGCTCGTGGCCGGTGAGGACGGTGCGCAGGCGGGTGGCCTGGAGCGAGACGAGGGCGCCCGCCGCCGCCGTCGTGGCGGGCGTGGCGCGGTAGTCGACCACCGTCACCACCGTGCCGGTACGCGTGAACGACTCGATCCGGTGCGGCGCCCCGGCGCGGGTCGAGTACGCGCGGGCCGAACCGGCGCCCCCGGGCAGGTCGACGGGTTTCGACTTCTCCGTGCCCGGCAGGGCCGGCAGGACAGCCATCGCCTGCCGCGCCGCGTCGGGGGTGTCGAACGCGTACAGGGTGAAGCTCGCCGTCGCGCGCACCGACCGGTCGTACGCCAGGTCGTAGCCGGCGCCGCCCGTCATGGTCAGCCCCGGGCAGTCGCGCCGCCACTCGCGCTCGCAGTGCTGGCGCGCCGCGCGGCCGTCGACCACGTCCGGACGCGACCACTCGACCGCGCCGTCGTCGGCGGTACGCCAGTGCCGGTCGAGCGCGATCATCGACTGGACGCTGGGCAGCGCGTCCGTCGCCCGCATCGTCGAGTCGAGCACGCCGGTACGGCGCGGTGCCGGTGACGTGCCCGGTGTGCCGGCGGCGCCCGTCCCGCAGCCGGCCGCGGCGAGGGCAACGGCGAGTCCGAGCAGGCACGCCAGGCCGGCGCGTACGGTCCGTCGGTCCACCATCAGCCTCCCGGTTTTCGGCGCGATGCTACCGGGAGTCCGCCGCCGGCTCGTCGGCGCGCAGCACCAGGACCGACAGCGGCGGCAGCCGCAGCGTCGCACCGGCCGGACGGGTGCCGGTCGCGGCGCCGGCGGTGTCCACGACCACCGTGTACGCCCCGGCCGGCGGCGGCAGCACGACGTCCACCGCGTCCCGGCCGCTGTGCAGGTACACCAGGTAGGACGCGCCGGCGCCGGTGTCGGCGCGCGTCCCGTCGAGGTACGCGCCGAGCGTCCGGTCGCCCGGCCGGTACCAGTCGGCGGCGGTGACCTCGGCGCCGTCCGGCCGGTACCAGACGAGGTCGCGGCGGCCGTCGACCGCGACGCCGGTGAAGAAGCCGCGCCGCCGGAACACCGGCTCGCTCGCGCGAAGCGCCAGCAGGTCCCGGACGAACCCGAGCAGCTCGCCGTCCACAGTGGACCAGTCCACCCAGGACGTCGCGTTGTCCTGGCAGTACGCGTTGTTGTTGCCGTGCTGCGTCCGGCCGAACTCGTCGCCCGCCACCAGCATCGGCGTACCCGCCGACAGCAGCAGCGTGGCCAACAGGTTGCGTACCTGCCGGCCGCGGGCCGCCACGATCGCCGGGTCGGCCGTGTCGCCCTCGGCGCCGAAGTTCTCCGACCGGTTGTCGTCGGTACCGTCGGCGCCCCGCTCGCCGTTCGCGGCGTTGTGCTTGCGCTCGTAGCTGACCAGGTCGCGCAGCGTGAAGCCGTCGTGCGCGGTGACGAAGTTGACCGACGCGTACGGTCCGCGCCCGGACAGCCCGTACAGGTCCTCCGAGCCGGCGAGCCGGGTACCGACCTCGGCGAGGTGGCCGAGCGAGCCGCGCCAGAAGTCGCGTACCGCGTCCCGGTAGCGGCCGTTCCACTCCGCCCACGGCGGCGGGAAGCCGCCCACCCGGTACCCGTCCATGCCCAGGTCCCACGGCTCGGCAATCAGGCGTACGCCGCGCAGCACCGGGTCCTGGCCAACCGCGCCGAGGAACGCCGAGTAGCGGTCGACGCTGTCCGCCGACCGGGTCAGCGCGCTCGCCAGGTCGAACCGGAAGCCGTCCACACCCATCGTCGTCACCCAGTACCGCAGGGAGTCGAGCACCAGCCGCAGCACCGGCGGCTGCCGCAGGTCCAGCGTGTTGCCGCAGCCGGTGTAGTCGCGGTAGCGGCTCCCGTCGCCCGGGTCGAGCCGGTAGTACGTGCGGTTGTCGAGGCCGCGGAACGACAGCGTCGGCCCGTCCGGCGGTCCCTCGGCCGTGTGGTTGTACACCACGTCGAGGATCACCTCGATGCCCGCCGCGTGCAGCGCGTCGACCATCCCCCGGAACTCCTCCACCGGACACCCCGGCCCGGCGAACCGCGTGTCGGGGGCGAAGTAGCCGAGCGTGTTGTAGCCCCAGTAGTTGGTGAGGTCGCGCGCCGCGACCGACGGCTCGGTCACGCTGTGCTGCACCGGCAGCAGCTCCACCGCCGTCACCCCCAGCCCCGCCAGGTACGCCACGGCGGCGGGGTGCCCGAGCCCCGCGTACGTCCCGCGCAGCTCCGGCGGCACCTCCGGCATCGCCGCGGTGAAGCCGCGGACGTGCAGCTCGTACAGCACGGTGTCGGTCCAGGGACGCAACGCCGGCCGGACCGCGGGGGCGAACGAGGGCACCACCACCGAGCGCGGCACGTACGGCGCGGAGTCGGCGGTGCTGCCGGCGCGCAGCGCCGGATCGTCACGCAGGGTGCCGGCGACGGCCCGGCCGTACGGGTCGAGGAGCAGCTTCGCCGGGTTGAACAGGTCCCCGTGCCCGGGGTCCCACGGCCCGTGCGCACGGAACCCGTACCGCTGGCCGGGGCCGATGCCGTCGACCCGCCCGGACCACACGTTGTCGGTACGGTCCGGCAGCGGCATCCGACGCTCGGTGCCGTCCGGCGTGAACAGGCACACGTCGACGCCCGTCGCCGCCGCGCTGTACACGGCGAACCGTACGCCCTGGTCGTCCGCCGTCGCGCCCAGCTCCACGAAGCCTCCCCGGTTGTCCGGGTTCCATGATCCCTCGGGCTCGGCGTCGGAGTCGGGGGATCCGGGCCACGGCGCCCGCGTACCCCGTGACGTGGTTGGATGTGTGCCGTGCTGGCAGCGAACCCTTCCCCCGAGGTCGACCCGGATCTGGTCATCGCGGTCGACGACGTGACCGTCACCCGCGACGGGACCCACCTGGTCCAGGACGTGGCCTGGCAGGTGGAGCTGGACGAGCGCTGGGTGGTGCTCGGCCCGAACGGGGCGGGCAAGACCACGCTGCTGAACCTCGCCTCCGCCCGCCTGTACCCGACGACCGGCACCGTGCACGTGCTCGGCGAGCGGCTCGGCCGTACCAACGTGGCGGAGCTGCGTACCCGGCTCGGGCTGGTCACCGCCACCGCCGGCGCCCGCATCCCCGGCGACGAGACCGTGCTCGACACCGTCCTCACCGCGGCGTGGGGCGTCGTCGGCCGCTTCCACGAGCAGTACGACGAGATGGACTCGGCGCGGGCCGCGGAGCTGCTGGCGCAGTGGGGCGTCGGGCACCTCGCCGGCCGGCACTACGGCACGCTGTCCGACGGCGAGCGCAAGCGGGTCCAGATCGCCCGCGCGATGATGACCGACCCCGAACTGCTGCTGCTCGACGAGCCGGCCGCCGGCCTCGACCTCGGCGGCCGCGAGGACCTCGTACACCGGTTGTCCGCGCTCGCCCTCGACCCGGACGCGCCGGCGACGGTGCTGGTCACCCACCACGTCGAGGAGATACCGCCCGGCTTCACGCACGCGCTGCTGCTGCGCGACGGCGGGGTCGTCGCCGCCGGCCCGGCGCCCGAGGTGATCACCGGCGAGCACCTGAGCAAGACGTTCGGCCTGCCGCTCGCGGTCAACCGGATCGGCGACCGGTACACCGCCCAGGCGGTCTGAACCTCCGCGTCGTCGCTGGCCGTGCCGGCCCGCGGGTTAGGCTGCGCTGGCGGCGGCGATCGTGACCCGGTTCGCCGCCTGAGTCACCACTAGGAGGAGGTGCCGTGGCGGAGTTCGTCCGGCTGGAGACCGTGGCCGAGCATCCGGGCGTGGGCGTGATCCGCCTCGACCGCCCCCCGATGAACGCGCTGAACTCGACCGTACAGACGGAGCTGCGAGCCGCCGCGACCGAGGCGTCCGCGCGCGAGGACATCCGCGCCGTCGTCGTGTACGGCGGGGAGAAGGTCTTCGCCGCCGGCGCCGACATCAAGGAGATGGCCGACGAGGGGTACGCCGAGATGGCGGCCCGCGCGTCCGAGCTGTCCGGCGCCTTCGACACCGTCGCCCGCATCCCGAAGCCGGTCGTCGCCGCGATCGCCGGGTACGCCCTGGGCGGCGGCTGCGAGCTGGCCCTGACCTGCGACTTCCGCGTCGCCGCCGCGACCGCGAAGCTCGGCCAGCCGGAGATCGGCCTCGGCATCATCCCCGGCGCCGGCGGTACCCAGCGGCTCGCCCGGCTCGTCGGCCCGGCCCGCGCCAAGGACCTGGTGTTCACCGGCCGGCACGTGAGCGCCGAGGAGGCCGAGCGGATCGGTCTGGTCGACCGGGTCGTACCCGACGGCGAGTCGGTGTTCGACGCGGCGCTCGCGCTGGTCGAGCCGTTCGTCACCGGGCCGGCGCAGGCACTGCGGGCGGCGAAGCAGGCGATCGACGGCGGCCTGTCCGTCGACCTGCACTCCGGCCTGGCGCTGGAGAGCCACCTGTTCGCGGCGCTGTTCGCCACCGAGGACAAGAAGATCGGCATGGCCGCGTTCCTGGCCAAGCAGAAGCCCGACTTCACCGGGAAGTGAACCCATGAGTGAGCGTGAGCGAACGAATCGGAAGCACTGTGTGTTGGTGCCTCGTGGGCGGTCCGACCGGAGGGAGGAGCGTCCACGAGTCGGCGTGAGCGAACGAATCGGAAGCACTGTGTGTTGGTGCCTTGTGGGCGGTCCGACCGGAGGGAGGAGCGTCCATGAGTACATCACGTCCTACGGCTGCCGAGGTCGAGGCCGCCCGCGACGATCCCAAACAGGCAAACATCCTGTACCACGACTGGGAGGCGGACACCTACGACGAGAAGTGGTCCATCTCGTACGACGAGCGGTGCGTGAACTACGCCCGGGACCGCTTCGCGCACGTCGCCGGCACCGACGGCTGGCCGTACCGCAACGCGTTGGAGCTGGGCTGCGGCACCGGCTTCTTTCTGCTCAACCTGATGCAGGCGGGCGTCATCGAGCAGGGGTTCGTCACCGACATCTCGCCCGGCATGGTGGAGGTGGCGCTGCGCAACGCGAGACAGCTCGACCTCGACGTGTCCGGCCAGGTCTCCGACGCCGAGACCATCGCGTACGACGACGCCACGTTCGACCTGGTCGTCGGGCACGCGATGCTGCACCACATCCCGGACGTGGAGAAGGCGCTGCGCGAGGTGCTGCGGGTGCTGCGACCCGGCGGCCGGTTCGTGTTCTGTGGTGAGCCGACGAAGGTCGGCGACTGGTACGCCCGCAAGCTCGGCCAGGCGACCTGGTGGGCCACCACGAACCTGACGAAGCTGCCCGGACTGACCGGCTGGCGCCGGCCGCAGCAGGAGCTCGACGAGTCGAGCGCCGCCGCCGCGCTGGAGGCGGTCGTCGACATCCACACGTTCGACCCGGGCTCGCTGCGGCGTACCGCCGAGGCGGCCGGCGCGATCGACGTCGAGGTGGCGACCGACGAGCTGACCGCGGCGTTCCTCGGCTGGCCGGTGCGTACGTTCGAGGCGGCGGTCCCCGCGGACAAGCTCGGCTGGGGCTGGGCGCGCTTCGCGTTCAACTCGTGGCGGGCGCTGTCGGCGGTGGACGAGAAGCTGCTGTCGCGCGTCGTACCGAAGGAGTTCTTCTACAACGTGGAGATCACCGGCGTGAAGCCGTAGCCCCGCTCGACGCCGATCCGATGAGTGAGGACCGCCTGGTGACGACCGCCCGTACCGACCCGCCCGAGCCCGACGCCGCGCTCGCACCGTCCGATGTGGACACCACGCCGGCGGGCACCGCACCGTCCGACGTGGACCCCGGCGCCCCGACCGCACCGTCCGATGTGGACGGCGACACCGCACCGTCCGATGTGGACGACGATGCCGGTGCGGCGGTGCCGGGGGACGCGCCGGGCGCCGACCCCCCCCC
>DASXWQ010000029.1:0-47515 GCA_036503555.1 Actinocatenispora sp. | reverse complement strand
CCCCCCCCGCGACCGGGGTCGGTCAGCGCGGCGCCTTGCGGGCGGCCCGCAGGAACTCGCGGTTCATCGTGGCGATCGAGGCCAGCGGGATGCCCTTCGGGCAGGCCGACGCGCACTCGCCGGTGTTGGTGCAGCCGCCGAAGCCCTCGGCGTCCATGGTCGTGACCATGTTCAGGACCCGGGACTCGCGCTCGGGCTGGCCCTGCGGCAGCACGTTCAGATGGTTGATCTTCGCCGAGGTGAACAGCATCGCCGAGCCGTTCGGGCAGGCGGCGACGCAGGCGCCGCAGCCGATGCAGGTGGCGTTCTCGAACGCCAGGTCCGCGTCCGGCTTCGGCACCGGTACGGCGTGCGCGTCGGGCGCGGTACCCGTCGGCGCGCTGATGTAGCCGCCGGCCTGGATGATCCGGTCGAACGCCGACCGGTCCACGACCAGATCCTTGACCACCGGGAACGCCGACGCCCGCCACGGCTCGACGTCGATCACGTCGCCGTCGGAGAACGACCGCATGTGCAGCTGGCAGGTCGTGGTCTGCACCGGCCCGTGCGCCGAGCCGTTGATGACCATGCCGCACGAGCCGCAGATGCCCTCGCGGCAGTCGTGGTCGAACGCGACGGGCTGTTCGCCGCGCAGGATCAGGTCCTCGTTGAGGATGTCCAGCATCTCCAGGAACGACATGTCCGGGCTGACGTCGGTGACCTGGTAGGTCACCATCTCGCCGGCGGCGTCCGGCCCGGCCTGCCGCCAGATGCGAAGGGTGAGGTTCATCAGGCGTAGCTCCGCTGGGTCGGGTGGACGTAGTCGAAGTCGAGCTTTTCCCTGTGCAGCACCGGCGGCTCGCCGACGCCCGTGTACTCCCACGCGGAGACGTGGCTGAACCGCTCGTCGTCGCGCTTCGCCTCGCCGTCCGGGGTCTGCGACTCCTCCCGGAAGTGGCCGCCGCACGACTCCTCGCGTACCAGCGCGTCGAGGCACATCAGCTCGGCCAGCTCCAGGAAGTCGGCGACCCGGTTGGCCTTCTCCAGCGACTGGTTCAGCTCGTACCCGGTGCCGGGGACCTTGACCCGCTGCCAGAACTCCTCGCGCAGCTCGGGGATGCGGGCGAGCGCCTTCCGCAGGCCCTCGGCATTGCGGGCCATGCCGCACTCGTCCCACATCAGGGTGCCGAGTTCGCGGTGGAAGGAGTCGACCGTACGGTCGCCGTCGACGGCGAGCAGCCGCTTGATGCGGTGCTCCACCTCGGCGACGGTCGTGGTCACCGCGGGGTCGTCGGCGCCGACCGCGTCGAAGGCGCCGCGCGCCAGGTAGTCGTTGATCGTCGACGGCAGCACGAAGTACCCGTCGGCGAGGCCCTGCATCAGCGCCGACGCGCCGAGCCGGTTCGCGCCGTGGTCGGAGAAGTTGGCCTCACCGATCACGAACATGCCGGGGATCGACGACTGCAGGTCGTAGTCGACCCACAGCCCGCCCATCGTGTAGTGGATCGCCGGGTAGATGCGCATCGGCACCTGGTACGGGTTCTCGCCGGTGATCCGCTCGTACATCTCGAACAGGTTGCCGTACTTCTCGGAGACCTTGTCGAGGCCCATCCGGGCGATCGCGTCGGCGAAGTCCAGGTACACGCCGAGGCCGCCGGGGCCGACGCCGCGGCCCTCGTCGCACACGTTCTTCGCGGCGCGGGAGGCGATGTCACGCGGCACCAGGTTGCCGTACGCCGGGTAGATGCGCTCCAGGTAGTAGTCGCGCTCGTCCTCCGGAATCTGCTCCGGGGAGCGGGTGTCGCCCTTCTGCTTGGGCACCCAGATGCGGCCGTCGTTGCGCAGCGACTCGCTCATCAGCGTCAGCTTCGACTGGTGGTCGCCGGAGCGCGGGATGCACGTCGGGTGGATCTGCGTGTAGCACGGGTTCGCGAAGTGCGCACCGCGCTTGTGCGACCGCCAGACCGCCGTCGCGTTCGAGCCCTTCGCGTTGGTCGACAGGTAGAACGTGTTGCCGTAGCCGCCGGTCGCGAGCACCACCGCGTCCGCGAGGTACGTCTCGATCTTCCCGGTGACGAGGTCGCGCGCGACGATGCCGCGAGCGCGGCCGTCGACCACCACGAGGTCGAGCATCTCGGTACGCGCGTGCATCTCCACGTTGCCGGCCTCGATCTGCCGCGACAGCGCCTGGTACGCGCCGAGCAGCAGCTGCTGCCCCGTCTGGCCGCGGGCGTAGAACGTGCGGGACACCTGCACGCCGCCGAACGACCGGTTGTCCAGCAGCCCGCCGTACTCCCGGGCGAACGGGACGCCCTGCGCCACACATTGGTCGATGATCTCCACCGAGATCTGCGCCAGCCGGTAGACGTTCGACTCGCGGGAGCGGAAGTCGCCGCCCTTGACCGTGTCGTAGAACAGCCGGTAGATCGAGTCGCCGTCGTTGCGGTAGTTCTTCGCGGCGTTGATGCCGCCCTGCGCCGCCACCGAGTGCGCCCGCCGCGGCGAGTCCTGGTAGCAGAACTGGATGACGTGGTACCCCTGCTCGGCGAGCGTCGCGCCGGCCGAGCCGCCGGCCAGGCCGGTGCCGACGACGATGACCCGGTGCTTGCGCCGGTTCGCCGGGTTGACCAGCTTGGCTTCGAAGCGGCGCTTGTCCCAGCGCTGCTCGACGGGCCCGGCCGGTGCCTTCTCGTCGACGATGTCCTCGCCCACGGTGTACGCACCCACGGAGTTCGACATGTTCACCTCACCAGCCCGGTCATGACCGCGATCGGTACGGACAGGAAGCCGACCGTGAGGACGAGTGCCAGCACGGTCGCGATGGTCTTGAAGACGACGTTGCGGGCGGCGTTGTTCGCGCCGAGGGTCTGCGCCGCCGACCAGAAGCCGTGGTAGACGTGCAGGCAGAGGGCGAGCATCGCGACCACGTAGATCAGGGCGATCCACCAGACCTGGAAGTCCGCCACGACGTTCTCGTACGGGTGGCCGGCCTCGCCGCGCGGGTTCACCGCGCCGACGGTCAGGTCGAGGATGTGCCAGACCACGAACAGGGCGAGGATGGCGCCGCCGTACCGCATGGTGTTGGTGGCGAAGGAGGCGCGCCACGGTCGACGGGACCGGTACCGCTGGGGGCGGGCGTGGATGTCGCGGCGGGTGAGCTGGATCGCCGAGGTGACGTGCGCGACGAGGCAGGCGAGCAGCACGATCCGCTGGACCCACAGGTACCAGGTCTGGTGCAGGACGGGCTCGCCGATGGTCCGCAGCCAGGCGGCGTACGCGTTGAAGTCGGTCGGACCGAAGAAGATCTTGAGGTTCCCGGCCATGTGCACCACCAGGAACAGCAGCATGATCACGCCGGTGGTCGCCATGACCGCCTTCTTGCCGACGGTCGAGTGCCACAGCGTACGAAGGAGTGACGGGCGGGTTGCCCGGGTCGCTATTGCCACGTCCGACAACGGTAGGACCGGACCGGGCATGAGGTCCAAGACATGATCGCGCTGGACTCGATAGCCACTGGCTATCGTGGAGGCGTGCAGTTACAGCAGCTCGCGTACTTCCTCGCCGTGGCCGACACGCGCCACTTCACCCGCGCGGCCGAGGCCGTCCACGTCGCCCAGCCGTCGCTGTCCAAGCAGATCCGGGCACTGGAGCACGAACTGGGCGCACCGCTGTTCAGCCGGGCCCGCGGCAACATCGCGCTCACCCCGGCCGGCGAGACGCTGCTGCCGCTGGCCCGGCGCATCCTCGCCGACGTCGACACCGCCCGGCTGGAGGTCCAGGAACTGGCCACGCTGCGCTCCGGCCGGGTCCGGCTCGGCGCCACACCCAGCCTGCTCACCGGTCTGCTGCCGGACGTGCTGCGGGCGTACCGGGCGCGGTACCCGGGGATCCGGCTGCTCATCGAGGAGTCCGGCTCCCGCGACCTGGTACGCGACCTCGCCGAGGGCGAGCTGGACGTGGCGTTGATCATCCTGCCGGTCGCCGCGTCCGGCCCGGCGCTCGCCACCACTCCGCTGCTCCGCGAGGAGCTGGTCGTCGCCTCCGCGATCGACGCGCCGCCGCCCACCGCCACCGACCGGATGCGCATCACCGACCTGGAGGACCAGCCGCTGGTGATGTTCCGCCGCGGGTACGACCTGCGCGAGTTCACCGTCAACGCCTGCCACGACGCCGGCTTCGAGCCGCGGTTCGCGATCGAGGGCGGCGAGATGGACGCCGTACTCGGGTTCGTCTCGGCCGGGCTCGGCCTCGCGGTGGTACCGAGCATGGTCGTCGCGGACAGCTTCCGGATCACCCGCTTCGCCCGGCCCGGGCTGTCCCGGACCATCGGCCTGGCCCACCGCAAGGACGTCCAGCCGCCGCGTGCCGCCCGGGCGCTGCGCGACGTCCTGCTCGACTACCTCGACAAGGCCGCCCGCGCCGGCACCCTGCCGCCCGGCACCCGCCCGGTCGGCCGTCCGGCCGGCGCCGGACCCGCATAAGCCACGGTTCGGCGCCAGCCGCGGCGTTGCGGCTGCGCGCACGCCGGGAACCGGCTCGTCGCACCGAGACGGTCCAGCGGCGCGCCGACCCGGCGGCGCCGGGTACGGACATCGCCTGGATGCCCGCGGCGCGGCGTCGACACCGCCCTGGCGGCGCGCTGGCCCGTCGCGGTCCCGGCGCGCCGCGCTGACCCGTCGCGGTCCCGGCGCGGCGCGCTGGCCCGTCGCGGTCCCGGCGTTCAGGACCGGCAGATACAGAACTCGTTGCCTTCGGGGTCGCGCCAGACCTGCCACAGGTCCTCCCGCATCGGCCCGGCGGGGGTGGCACCGAGTGCGGCGGCAAGGCCCGTCGTCTCGGCGAAGTCCTCGGCGACCAGGTCGAGGTGGACCCGGTTCTTCCCGGTCCCGGGCTCGGGTACCCGTTGCAGGGCGAGACGGGGCCCGAGACTGATCCAGTCCGGCTCGCGACGCGTGACCGCGAGCCCGAGCAGTCCGCTCCAGAAGCCGGCCAGCAGGTCCAGGTCGGCGGCGTCGATGACGACACCGCCCAACCGCGCGGTCATGCCGCGTCGTCGCCGGCCGCGGCCCGGCGACCGGCGAGACGGTCGGTGAGGCGGGCCCTGACCCCGGGCCACTCCGCGGCGACCACCGAGTACATCGCCGAGTCGCGCAGGCCGGTCTCCCCGGGCGCCCAGGACATCGACCAGCTGCGCAGTACACCCTCGAAGGTGGCGCCGAGCGCCTCGATCGCGGCGCGGGACCGGCGGTTGCGCGCGTCGGTCTTCAGGTCGAGGCGGGACACCCCGAGCGTCTCGAACGCGTACGTCATGAGCAGCAGCTTCGCTTCCGCGTTGATGCCCGAGCCCTGCGCGGACGCGCCGAGCCAGGTGAAGCCGATCTCGACGGCCCGCAGTACGGCGCGGTCCGGCCAGTAGCGGGGATCCCAGAACGCGGTGCAGCCGACGGCCCGGCCGTCCGACCGGCGTATCTGCGCGAAGGGTACGAGTCCCTGCGCCATCCGGCGGTGCTGCGCCGCGACGTAGTCGGCGACCGTGTCGGCGCGGGGTACGAGGGTGAAGGCGTAGCTGCCGCGGTCCTCCTCCACGGCGGCCGCCAGGTCGGGAACGTGACCGGCGGACAGGGGTTCCAGCCGGACGAGCGAGCCGGAGAGGGCAGGCACGTCGAAGCTCGGGTGCATGGGGCAACTCCTCATCGTTCCTGGCGTTGGCACCTTGCCGAGGCAGGTTGCCGGATCGTCGCGGGGCCAGGTCCCTCGGATCCTCTGGATGACGCGGCACGACGTCGTGCCGGCCCGCGCGGCGAGAAGGGGTTGTCGACGCGGGCGAGTTGTATGGTACACCGTACAAATGACGGAAGACGAGACGGTGACCTGGCTGCGCGCGCTGCCGAAGGTCGAGCTGCACGTACACCTGGAAGGATCGCTGCGGCCGGCGACGCTGTTCCGGCTCGCCGAGCGCAACGGCGTCGACGTCGGCGCCACCTCCGCCGAGGAACTGGCCGAGCGGTACACGTTCGGCGGCTTCGACGACTTCGCCGCGCTGTTCTTCGCCGGGCTGTCCGTGCTGCGTACCGCCGAGGACTTCGCCGACGCGGTCGTCGCGCTCGCCGCCGAGCTGGCCGCGCAGAACGTGCGGTACGCGGAGGTCACGACGTCGCCGGTCAACCACCACCGGCGCGGCGTACCGCTGGCCGAGTACCGGGCCGGGCTCGACGAGGGCCGGCGGCGGGCGAGGCAGCAGCACGGCATCGAGCTGGCCTGGGTGTGCGACATCTCCCGCGAGTCCGAGGACCCCGCGTCCGAGTTCACCATCGGGTACCTGCTCGGGCCGCAGGCGCCGGACGGCGTGGTGGGGCTCGGGCTCGGCGGCATCGAGGACGGCTTCCCGCCGGAACTGTTCGCGTCGTCGTTCGACCGGGCGCGGGCCAACGGGCTCGCCGCCCTGCCGCACGCCGGGGAGACCGTCGGGCCGGAGAGCATCTGGGGCGCGGTCCGGACGCTGCGCGCCGCGCGGATCGGCCACGGCATCCGCTGCGTCGAGGACCCCGCACTCGTCGAACACCTTGCTACCCAACGGATCCCGCTCGACGTCGCGGTCACCTCCAACGCCCGGCTCCAGCTCGTCGACCGGATCGAGGAGCATCCGCTGACCGCGATGCTCGCCGCCGGCCTCGTCGTGACGCTCAACACCGACGACCCCGCGTACTTCCGGACCACGCTGACCGACGAGCTGGCGCTGGCGCACCGGACGTACGGGCTGGACCGGGCGGCGCTGCGGGCGCTACAGACCACCGCGCTCGACGCGTCGTACGCCGACGGCGCGACGAAGGCCAGCATCCGCGCCGCGCTCGCGGCCGTCTGAGCACGTGGTACGCCCGCCGGGTCACGACCGGCCGCTGTACGTGCGCATCGCCATGTCCCTCAAGGCACGGATCCTCGCCGGCACCTACCCACCCGGCAGCCGGCTGCCCGGCGAGGAGGAACTGACCGCCGGCTTCGGCGCCAGCCGCGCCACGATCCGCCAGGCGATCGCCGACCTGCGCGCCGCCGGGTACGTGACCAGCCGGCAGGGCTCCGGCACGTACGTGGCGGGCGAGGTTCCGGTCGAGCCGCTGTCGCCGCGCTCCGGGCCGGTGTACACGGGCTTCCTCGACGACCTCGACGAGGAGGCCCACCACGTGCACGAGCTGCGCCGGTCCCGGCGCGACGTCACCGCCGACGCCGCACTCGCCGCCCGGCTGCGGATCCCGGTCGGCGGCGCGGCCGTCCGCTTCCGCGGCATCCGGGTACGCGACGACACGGTCTACGGCATCGCGACCGACATCCTGCCCGCCGACGTGGCCGACCGGATCGACGCCGACGTACGCCGGCGCAGCCCGACCGTCGTCGACGCGCTCGCCGCGGTCGGCCGCCGACCCGCCGAGAGCCTGCAACGCATCGAACCGACCACCCTCGACGCCGCGTCCGCCCGGCTCTGCGGCGGTACGGCCGGCGCACCCGCGCTCGCCATCACCGGCGTCGCGTACGACGCGGACGGCACGCCGGTCGACGCCTACACGCTCACCGTCCTGCACGGGTACGGCATCGGCCTGCACCTCGTGCGCGCCGCCGACCCCGTGCGGCCGGACTGACGACGTGCACGGATCGCACCGGGCGCGGCGCCGCGATGCGTATGGGTGCGCAGAGCGGCTCTGCACACCCATACGCATCACTCGGCCGCGTCACGGCGCCGCATCGGCGCGGGCGCGCGCCGTCGCGACGATCGCCGGGACGACCCGGTCCGGGTCCTCGGCGCCGATCGCGGTGGCCAGGCGACGCGCCGCGTCGGCGTACGCCGGCGTGCCGAGGACGTCCCGGATGCCGTCGGCCAGCACCGGTACGGCGGCGTCGGCGGGCAGGGTGACGCCCGCGCCGCGCCGGCGTACCCGGGCCGCCACGTCGAACTGGTCACGTCCCATCGGTACGCACACCAGCGGCACGCCGGCGCGCAGCGCGCTGATGACCGTGCCGTGCCCGGCGTGCGTCACCACCAGCGCGGCGTGCGGCAGCACGGCGGAGTGCGGGACGACGCGCGCGACGACGGCGTTGTCCGGTGGGGCGAGGACGGCGGGGTCGACGGCGGGTCCGACGGTGACCAGCGCGCGTACCGGCAGCGAGCCGAGCGCGGCGAGCAACCGGCGCAGCAGGACGACCTGGTCCTGGTCGCTGGTGCTCAGGCTCACCAACACCAGCGGCGCGTCCGCCCACCGCGCCGGCCACGTCGGCTCCCGCCAGTCCACCAGGGCGTCGTCGACCTGCGGTCCGGCGTACTCGACGGTGGCCGGCGGGGACGGGTCCGGCTGGTCGAAGGCGCGGCTGGTGAGCACGAGGACCCGGTCCGCGGCGAGGATCTGGTCGGCGACCGAGTCGACGGGCGCCAGCCCGAAGCGGCCACGCGCCTCGTTGACCGCGGCGCGTACCCCTGCCCAGTGCGGTTGCCGGGCGATCGCCGAGTCGACGAGCCGGTCGGCCAGGTAGACGGTCGGCATCAGCGCCGCGGACGGTACGCCGCGGACGGTCGCGGCGATCAGCGCGCCGTACAGCATGCAGTCGGCGACCACGATGTCGACGCCGTCGAGCCGGTCGACGAGGTACGCCGCGAGCGGCGCCGGATCGGTGTCCTCGACGGGGCGGAAGTCGAGGCCCGACGCGAGGTCGGCCACGGACGGCGGTCCGACGATGCGGACCCGGTGGCCGTGCGCGACGAGCCGCCGCGCCACCCGGATCTCGACGGCGGCGGTCCCCCCGCCGTCCCGCACCACAAGCAGTACGTCTGTCATGCGGCTACGGTGGCACTTGAACCGCGGTCCAAGTCAACGGGAAGCGCCATGGACGAGTTGCTCGACATCGCCGAGGTCGCCCGCCGCAGCGGGCTCACCCCCTCCGCGCTGCGTTTCTACGAACGTCGGGGCCTGATCGGGCCGGACGGCCGCAACGGGCTGCGCCGGACGTACCGGCCGGAGGTGCTGACGCGGCTGGCCCGGATCCGCGCCGCCGCGACCGCCGGGTTCAGCCTCCGGCAGATCGCCGCGCTGCTCACCGATCGCCCGACCGACGCCGCGCTGCGCCGGCTGGTCGCCGAGCGGGCCCGCGAGGTCGACGCGCAGATCGAGCACCTGACGGCGATCCGCGAGAGCCTGCACCACGCGGAGACCTGCCGACACCCGTCGCTCGCCGCGTGCCCGCACTTCCTGACGGCCGGCCTGACCTCCGACCCCTGCCGGCACCGGTCCTAGCCCGCATCGTCATGGCCGATGGGCTGCGCCGGCGCGCCCGACCAGAGCCGCGGCGACACGGCCCGGCGCCACACCCGCTCGGTGGTGCCGCGCAACGGGTTGCAGATCGCGATGATCCGCCGCCCGCCCTCCCGGCTGTACCGTCGCGCGAGCGCCACCCCCGCGCGCCTGGTCGCCGCCTGCGTGATCAGGTCCAGGTAGCAGGACCCGGTCTCCGGATTGATCCAGGTGCCGAGCAGGAGCCCGCCACCCATCAGCAGCCGGCGGTGCTCGGCGAGGAACCCGGCCAACGACCCGGCGAGCCCGCGCGGCGCGACGATCCTGGTCAGGCCCGGATAGCGCGGGAGGTACCAGACGTCGGCGGGCGCCACGAGGCAGCGGGCCGCAAGGTCCGCGGTGGCGCCGCCCGTCGCCCGGGTCACCCGGGCGACGTGGCCGACGAACGCGCTCTCGTCCGGCGCGGGCGCCGGCCGGCCCGACACGTCAGTGGCGACGGGGCTCGCGGCGCTTGCGCGGGCGTACCGAGAGCTGGATGGGGCTGCCGACGAAGCCGAAGTCCTCGCGCAGCCGGCGCTCCACGTACCGGACGTAGCCGGCGTCGAGCGGGCCGGTGGTGAACAGGACGAAGCGCGGCGGGCAGACACCCGGCTGGGTGGCGAACAGGATGCGCGGCTGCTTGCCGCCGCGTACGGGATGGGGGTGGGCCTGCACCAGCTCGGTCACCCACTGGTTCAGGCGACCCGTGGAGACCCGGGTCTCCCACCCGGCCAACGCCGTACGCAGGGCCGGCGCGAGCTTGTCGACCGCGCGGCCGGTCAGCGCGGAGATGTTGACCCGCGGCGCCCAGGTGATGCGGCGCAGGTCCCGGTCGATCTCGCGGGCCAGGTAGTAGCGCCGGTCCTCGTCGACCAGGTCCCACTTGTTGAACGCGATCACGAGCGCCCGGCCGGCCTCGACGACCTTCGTCAGGATCCGCTGGTCCTGCTCGCTGATCGGCTCCGACGCGTCCAGCAGCACCAGCGCCACCTCGGCCGCGTCGATCGCCCCCTTGGTACGCAGGCTCGCGTAGAACTCCGTACCGCTGGCGTTGCCCACCCGCTTGCGCAGGCCCGCCGTGTCGACGAGCCGCCAGGTCTCGTCGCCGATCTGGGCCAGCGAGTCGACCGGGTCGACGGTCGTGCCGGCGACGTCGTCGACGACCGAACGCTCCTGCTTGGCCAGCTTGTTGAGCAGGCTGGACTTGCCGACGTTGGGCCGGCCGACGAGCGCCACCCGGCGCGGCCCGCCCGGGGCCGGCTGGCTCAGCCCGGTCTGCTCGGGCAGCGCGGCGAGCACGAGGTCGAGCAGGTCGCCGGAGCCGCGGCCGTGCAGCGCGGACACCGGGAACGGCTCGCCGAGGCCGAGCGACCACAGCGACGCGACGTCCGACTCCTGCCGGTTGTTGTCGATCTTGTTGGCGACCAAGATCACCGGCTTGCCGCCGCGCTGCAGCACGCGGGCCGCCGCCTCGTCGGTGTCGGTGCTGCCGACCACGCCGTCCACGACCAGCATGACCACGTCGGCGGCCTGCATCGCAGTCTCGGCCTGCGCGGCGATCGCCGCGGCCCGACCCTTCGCGTCCGGCTCCCAGCCGCCGGTGTCCACCACCGTGAACGGCCGGCCGTTCCAGTTCGCGTCGTACGTCACGCGGTCGCGCGTGACCCCCGGCGTGTCCTGCACGACCGCCTGCCGGCGCCCGATGATCCGGTTGACCAGGGTCGACTTGCCGACGTTCGGCCGGCCGACCACGGCCACCACCGGCACCGGGCCGGTCGGTACGTCGGGCAGTGTCAGGCCTGGCGCGCCGAAGCCGTCGTCGTCCAGCCAGTCGCCGGCCGGCTCGAAGTCCGACTCGTCGAACGCGTGTTCCGTGGTGTTCATGTCCCCCATCCGCTCCGCCGCGTACCGTCACCGGCGCGTCGCCGGCAGACGGTCACGACGCGTCGACCCGGGCCGAGCGACGCTCGGCCAGCAGCACCAGCAGCCGGTCCACGACCTCGTCGATCGTGTCGTACGTCGTGTCGACGGCGACGGCGTCCTCCGCGGCCTCCAACGGCTTCGTCACCTTCGAGTCGGCCCGGTCGCGCCGTTGCAGGTCCGCCTGGGTGGCGGCCAGCGCCGTCGCGGTCTCCGCGCTGCGCCGCCGGGCACGCTCGGCGGCGTCGGCGGTCAGGTACACCTTGAGGTCGGCGTCGGGCGCGACGACCGCGCCGATGTCCCGGCCCTCGACGACGATGCCGGCGGCGTCACGGGCGGCGTCGATGATCCGGCGCTGCTCGGCGATCAGCTCGGCCCGTACGGCCGGCACGGCGGAGACGGCGGAGACCGCGGCGGTGACCGCCTCGCCCCTGATCTCGGCGTCGACGGCGTGCCCGTCTACCCGTACCGCGACGGCGGCAGGGTCGGTGGTGATGGTCCGCTCGGCGGCGTGTACGGCGGCGGCGATCGCGGCCGGGTCGGTCAGGTCGGCGCCGGCGGACAGCACCGCCCAGGTCGCCGCGCGGTACATGGCGCCGGTGTCCAGGTAGCCCGCGCCGAGCGAGGTGGCCAGCCGCTTCGACACGGTCGACTTGCCGGAACCGGACGGTCCGTCGACTGCGACCACGCCCCGGAACGGCTCCGCTGTCCGCTTGCTGTCGGTCTGCACCGCTGTCCTCCCTGCACTGCCGCGGCCGTCGGCCAGTCCCCTGCGGCCTCCGCGGGGGAAGGTACGCCGGCCAGCCCCCTGCGGCCTCCGCGGCGGAAAGTACGTCGGCCGGCACCGGCTCCGCCCGGTACCACCGACGAGTCTACGGAGCGCACCGGCGCGGGCGGTCACCGCGGCCCGGCGGCCCGGAATGACAAATGCGCGGGACCGCTGCGTACGTGAGACCAAACCGGTTCACCACAATGCGTGACAGCTCCCCATTTCGGCCGGGTGAAATCGGGTTGACCGTGGGATTGCGCGGCGCCTGTGACGGTTCTAATCTCCTTCTACCGGTCCGCTCCGCGGCCCGCCCGTTCGTCCCGTACGGGCGGCTCCGAGCGCGGATCCGACCCTGCTCCGACGCCCGTGTACGACCCGCCGAGGGGTTCGTCCCGATGCGGGAAACGCGTTTTTTCGGTGCCATTTCTCGTCGCTGACCCGGCAATAACCAAGCCGTAGCACTCCCGTGTGAGGAGACAGCACGATGACCGACGAATCCGCACCACGTACCAGCCGCAGACGACTTCTGGCCGGGGTCGCCCTGGCCGGCGCGGGCGCCGGGTTCGGCGGCACCCTGCTGAGCGGATGCTCCGGCAGCGGCGCGACCGGCGGCAAGCGCGCGCAGACCCTGTTCATCGCCGGCTTCCAGTGGTCGCCGCCCACGAACTTCAACCCGCTCAACCCGACCGCCTGCTGGCCGACGGCCGAGGACCAGATGCAGCTGATCTACGAGTCGCTGTTCGGGTTCAACCTGCTGGACGGCTCGCTCACGCCGCACCTCGGCAGCAAGATCAGCTCGCCGGACGAGCACACGCTGACGGTGGCGATGCAGCCGAAGGCCACGTGGCACGACGGTAAACCGGTCACCGCCGACGACGTGGTGTTCACGTTCGAGCTGGCGAAGACCCATCCGGAGGTGCCGTACGCATCGTTCTTCCAGTTCGCGAAGTCGATCACGGCGACCGACCCGCACACCGTGACGATCGCGCTCGACCCCGCGCACCCCAACGCGAACATGGTGAAGCAGCAGCTCGCGGCCTACTACATCATGCCGAAACACATCTGGGCGCCGATCGCGGCGAAGAACAAGCAGATCACCCAGGTGCCGAACATGACGCCGGTCGGCTCCGGCCCGTACAAGCTGGACAAGCACAGCTCGGCGCAGATCTCGTACACCCGGTACGACGGCTACTGGGGCAAGTCGGTGCGCGGCAAGCTGGCGGTGCCGAAGTACATCGTGCATCCGATCTTCAAGGACAACAGCGCCGGTGACCTCGCGTTCGAGCGCGGCGAGATCGACGCGATGCAGCAGTTCACGCCGCAGATCTGGAAGATGTGGCAGGACAAGCACGAGCCGGTCGCCACCTGGTACGACAAGGCGCCCTACCAGGTACCCGGCAGCATCCCGATGCTGGTCTGCAACACCACCCGCAAGGGCCTGTCCGACCCGCGGGTGCGCCGCGCCCTCGCGTACGCCATCGACTACGCGCGGATCGCGAAGACCGCGATGTCGCAGTACTCCGACCCGGCGAAGTCCAGCGTGATCCTGCCGCGCGGGGTGGAGGAGGAGTACTTCGACGCGCAGAACGTCGCGCAGCACGGCTGGACGTACGACCCGGCGAAGTCGCGGGCGATCCTGGAGAACGAACTGCACGCGACGAAGGGCTCGGACGGCGTGTACAAGCTGCCCGACGGGACGCGGCTCGGCCCGTGGACGGCGCAGACGCCGACCGGCTGGTCGGACTGGCAGACCGCGTTGCAGGTCGTCGCGGAGAACGCGAAGGCCGCCGGCTTCGACATCTCCACGAAGTTCCCGCAGGCCGCGCAGACCACGACCGCGGTGCAGAACGGCGACTTCGACCTGGCCTGCTGGTACGTGGCCGGGGTCAGCGCCGCCTCGCCGTGGCAGCGGTTCCACGACGTGCTCGACCACCGCGCCGTACCGAAGCTCGGCGTCTCGGCCTTCTACAACTACGGCCGGTTCTCCGACTCCCGGGTACCGGCGCTGATCGACCGGGCCGCGACGCTGACCGGCGCCGAGGCGAAGGCGGTGTACGGCCAGCTCGACCAGATCTTCATGGCGAACGCGCCGATGATCCCGCTGATGTACCGGCCGCTGGACTTCTACGAGTTCAACACGAAGACCTGGTCCGGCTTCCCGACCAGCAAGCACCCGACCGCGCCGCCGCAGTTCCGGGGCGCCGGCGTCGACTGGCTCTACGGCCTGAAGCCCACGAAGTCATGACGGCCGCCGACCACCGGGGCGCGCCATGGCGCTGACCGCCGACGTCACCTCCGCCGACGCGGCAGCGGCGGAGGAGGGACAGGCCGCGTCCACCAGCCTGCTCCGGTACCTGGCCCGGAAGGCCGCCTGGTACCTCGGCGCGCTGGTGGTCGCGATCGTGCTGAACTTCCTGCTGCCGCGGTTGATCCCCGGCAACCCGGTCGACGCGATCGTCTCGTCGCTCGGCCGCGGCGGCGTGGAGGGCTCACAGCTGCGCGCCATCCACGAGCACTACGTGCACGAGTTCGGCCTCGACAAGCCGATGTGGCAGCAGTTCCTCATCTACCTGGGGAACCTGGCGCACGGCAACCTCGGTACGTCGTTCGCGCAGTCGCCCGCGTCGGTCAGCGACCTGATCGCGCAGGCGCTGCCGTGGAGCATCGCGTTGCAGCTGCCGGCGATCCTGATCGGCTGGATCGTCGGCAACGGGCTCGGTGCGATCGCCGCGTACCGGGGCGGCTGGTTCGACCGGGGCGCGTTCCTCGGCTCGCTCTTCACCTCGTCGATGCCGTACTACTGCCTGGCGATCCTGCTGCTCTACCTGCTCGCCGTGGCGATACCGGTGCTGCCGCCGACCGGCGGGTACTCGTTCGGCAACGTGCCCGAGCTGTCCGGCGCGTTCGTCGCCGACGCGCTCACCCACTACTGGCTGCCGTTCCTGTCGCTGGTCCTGGTGTTCGTCGGTGGGCAGGCCGTCGGCATGCGGTCGATGGCCGTGTACGAGCTGGGCAGCGACTACGTCAACTACGGCCGCGGGCTCGGCCTGCGCGACCGCACCCTCGTCCGGTACATCTTCCGCAACGCGATGCTGCCCCAGGTCACCGGCCTCGCGCTGTCCATCGGCACGCTCGTCGGCGGCGCGCTGATCACCGAGATCGTCTTCTCGTACCCCGGGGTCGGCACGCTGCTGTTCACCGCAATCAGCCAGAACGACTATCCGGTCGTCGCCGGGCTGACCCTGCTCATCGCGGTCGCGGTGCTGGTGGCGAACTTCTGCGTGGAGATCGCGTACGGGGTGATCGATCCGCGGATCCGCGCGGCGAACCGGGGTGAGCGCTGATGACCCGCTTCACGCCCCGCTTCTACGTGGCCGCCGCGATCGTCGCCGCCGTCCTGCTGTTCGGCGTGCTCGGCCCGCTGGTGTTCTCCGGCCACGAGCTCGGCACCGTCGTCGGCGGCCTCTACGACCACCCGTCGGGCCGCCTGTGGCTCGGCACCGACAACATCGGCCACGACGTCTTCACCAACCTGATGTACGGCACGCGTACCTCGCTGGTGATCGGCCTGGTCGCCGGCGCGCTCGCCACGCTGATCGGGGTGGTCGTCGGCACGCTCGCCGGGTACCGCGGCGGGGCGCTGGAGGAGGCGCTCATGGGCGTCACCAACGTCATCCTCGCCATCCCGTCGATCGTGGTGCTGATCCTCATCTCGATCGCCCTCGGTACCCGCTCCACGGTGGCGATGGCCGTGGTCCTCGGCGTGACGAGCTGGCCGTGGACGGCCCGCGCCGTCCGCGCCCAGGCGGCGAGCGTACGCACCCGCGAGCATCTCGACGTGGCCCGCCTGTCCGGCGCCGGCACGATGTCGCTCATCTGCTACGACGTGGTGCCGTACATGCTGTCGTACCTGTGCATGGCGTTCGTGTTGCAGGTGTCGAGCGCGGTGCTCAACGAGGCGGCGCTGTCCATGCTGGGCCTCGGCCCGTCCGGCGGCGTGTCGCTCGGCATCATGCTGCACTGGGCGCTCGCCTGGGAGTCCGTACGCACCGGCGCCTGGTGGGCCTTCGTCCCGCCGACGCTACTGCTGACGCTGCTGGCGTTCGCGCTGCTGATGCTCCAGTCCAGCCTCGACGAGGTGTTCAACCCGCGGCTGCGCCGCTTCCTGCGCCGCCGCCGTCCGGCAGCGACCCCGACGGCGGAGGCGGCATGAGTACCGCCGACGCACTCTTCTCTGCGGAGGCGGCATGAGCACCGAGCGGACCGCGGATGTGGCGACGGCCGGTACGTCGGCTGGGCCGGTACTGACCGCCAGCGGGCTGCGCGCCGCGTACGGGCCGACGGTGGCGGTCGACGACGTGGCGCTGAGCGTCGGGTCCGGCGAGGTGCTGGGCATCGCGGGCGAGTCCGGCTGCGGCAAGTCGACGCTCGCGGCGGTGCTGTCGCTCACCGCCCGCCCGCCGCTGTCCGTCCTCGGCGGCGAGCTGACGGTCGACGGCGAACGGCTCGACCTCTCCGGTGGCCGCAAACCCCCGCGTACCTGGCGGGGTGGTGTGGTGTCGCTGCTGCCGCAGGGTGCGATGAACGCGCTGTCGGCGACCGCGAAGGTCGGTGACGTCGCCGTCGACGTGGTACGCGCGCACCGGGGCCGGGTCCCCCGCGGCGTCGCCCTCGACCTGCTCGCCGACCGGCTCGACGCGCTCGACCTGCCGCGGCGGGTGATCGGCGCGTACCCGCACCAGCTGTCCGGCGGGATGCGGCAGCGGGTGGTGACGGTGCTGTCGACGCTGCTCGACCCGCGGCTGCTGATCGCCGACGAGCCGACGTCCGCGCTGGACGTGTCCACCCAGCGCGCGCTCGTCGACCTGCTGCGTGAGCTGGTACGGCGCGGGCTGGTCGGCGGCATCGTGTTCGTCACCCACGACCTGCCGGTGCTGCGCGCCGTCGCCGACCGCATCGCCATCATGTACGCCGGGCGCATCGTCGAGACCGGCCCCACCGCCGACATGGTCGACGACCCGCGCCACCCGTACACGGCGGCACTGCTGTCGTCGGTGCTGGTGCCGGAGCCACAGGTACGCCGGCGCCGGATCGGCGGGATCCGTGGCGCCCCACCGGATCTGGCCGATCCGCCGGCGGGTTGCCGGTTCCATCCGCGGTGCAGCCTCGCGATGGACGTCTGCACCACCACGCCGCCGGTCGTCGGCGACGCCGAGGCGTACGCGACCTGCTGGTGGACGAAGGACCATCCGGACGAGCCGTTGGAGCGCAGCCTGTGACGACCGACGACGTACCGTTGCTCGCCGGCGAGCACCTGGCGAGGACCTTCGGCCGCGGCAAGGACGCCGTACGGGCGGTCGACGACGTGTCGATCACGCTGAACGCCGGTGAGGTCACGACCGTCGTCGGCGAGTCCGGCAGCGGCAAGTCGACGCTGGCCCGGCTGCTGCTCAAGCTGCTCCCGCCGAGCGGCGGCCGGCTGCTGCTCGACGGCAGGGACGTGACGACCGGCGCCGACACCACCGCGTACTGGCGGGACGTGCAGGCGGTCTTCCAGGACCCGTTCAGCGCGTTCAACCAGTTCTTCACGGTACGGCGGCTGCTGGCCCGGGCCCGCCGGCTGCTCGGCGCGGAGCTGACCGAGGAGCGGGTGAACACGGCGCTGGAGCAGGTCGGGCTACGGCCGGCGGACGTACTGGGGCGGTACCCGCACCAGCTGTCCGGCGGCCAGCGCCAGCGCGTGATGATCGCCCGCGCCCTCCTGATGCGGCCCCGGGTGCTCATCGCCGACGAGGCCACGTCGATGCTCGACGCGTCGCTGCGGGCGACCATCCTCAACGTGCTGACCGACCTGCGGTCGGAGAGCGGCCTGGCGATCCTGTTCATCACGCACGACATCGGCCAGGCGTGCTACGTCTCGGACCGGGTGCTGGTGATGAGCAACGGGCGCGTCGTGGAGTCCGGCCCGACCGACGAGGTGATCTTCGCGCCGAGCCACGAGTACACCCGTCGGCTGCTCGCGGACGTCCCCCGGCTCCACGGGTAGAGTTGCCGGGGCTGCCCGGTTTCCGACGCGCTGGGCAGCTCGCGGGGATGATCCGCCGGCGACGGTCGTCGACCCGGCACCGGCAGCGCGCCGGATGCCGGTGGGCCGTCACCGACCCGGTCCGCCGCGGTAGGCGCGTGTCGGCGGACGTCCCCGGGGGAGGCAATGACCGACCTGTTCACCACGCTGGCCCGCTCGATCCGCCGGCGCACCCGGCACGCGGTGGTGGTCGCAGTCCTGGCGCTCGCGTCCGTGGCCATGCTCGTCGGCGCGGCCCGCCTCGACGGCTACTGGTACGACCTGTGCCTGAACGTGGGGGCGAGCCTGGTCCTCGTCATCGCCACCTACCTGATCTTCAACCCGCTGTTCTCCGAGCTGGCGGCGGCGAGCATCCGCGAGCACCACCGGCTCGACTACTCGCGCTTCATCCACGAGGTGGAGTCCAGCCACGGCCGGGTCGACATCCTCGAAACCTGGACCGGCCTGCTGGAGGCGCCGTACCTGGACCAGTTCCTGTCCGCGGTGCGCCTCGCCGCCGGGCGCGGCGTCGCGGTCAAGATCCTGCTGCTCGACCCGGACTCGAACGCCGCGGTCCAGCGCACCGAGGAGCTCGGCGGCCACGACGTGGCCAGCTCCATCCTCACCAACCTGCGCGACCTGTACGCGTTCTGGCGTACCGGGCTGGAGCCGGAGCTACGGCGCCAGGTCGACATCCGGGTGTACGACGCGATGCCGTCGGTGCAGCTCTACCGCTGGGACGACAAGGCGTTCATCTCCTTCTACCCGCTCGGCCAGCTCGCGTACGACACGCCGCAGATCGAGGCGTTCATGGCCACGCCGTGGGGCGAGTTCGTGCAGAACCGGTTCGACGAGATGTGGGCGGCGAAGGACACCCGCCGGCTCGACGCGTTCATGACGATGCGGATGGGCCTGTCGCACCACGGTTCCGACCTCGGCGACTGCCGTGCCGACTTCGTACTCGCCGACGGCACCTTCTACGTCGACACGCCCGTGCTGGTCAACCACGTCATCAAGCACGGACGGGACGGCATCACGGTGCGCTGCCGACCGCCCGGCGTACCGGCCGTCGACGAGGGCTACCACGTCGACCCGGTCGACGCCGAGCCGCTGCGCCGCCGGGTCCGCGAGCTGTTCCTCCTCAAGTACGGGCACGCGCCGGACGTGGTGATCCGTCTCGTACCGGACGCCAACGCCCCGGCTGGGACGCGCGTCCCGGACGCGGATAACCTGGTGTGATGCCCCATCGGTGAGCCGAGCACCCACCCGGTCGGGCAGATCACGCATTCCGGTGCCGCCGAAGGAGTGGGAATGCCGGACGACCACATCGACATCACCGATTTCACCAAGGTCGACATGCGCGCCGGCACCATCGTCGAGGTGCAGCAGTTTCCGCGCGCGAAGAAGCCCAGCTACAAGGTTCGCGTCGACTTCGGTCCCGAGGTCGGTGACCGCTGGTCCAGCGTGCAGGCCAAGACGGCGTACCCGGACCCGCAGGACCTGCTCGGCCTGACCGTGGTCGGCGTGGTCAACCTGAAGCCCCGCAACATCGCCGGGTTCTCGTCCGAGGTGCTGCTGCTCGGCGTACCGGGGCAGGACGGCGAGCTGTCGCTGTTGGTGCCGGGACGGGGCGGCCAAGTGGGCGCCCGTGTCTACTGACACGTCGATCAGAACCACGCCGATGACGGCCGGCGCCGAGCGCGTCAGGTTCTTCGAGAGGTACTGGCACCCGATCGTCAAGACCCGCACCGACGACATCGGGCGCTACCTGGCCGCGGAGCGGCGGCAGATGGCGGCATGGCTGCGGCTGCTGTCACCGAAGCTGGTCGTCGAGGCCGGCTGCGCCGACGGCGACCTGCTGCTGCCGGAGGTGCTGCGCCGGCCCGGCACGGCGTACGTCGGGATCGACATCGCGGGCGCGGCGGTCGAGGCCGGCAACCGCGCCCTCGCCGACGCCAAGCTCGCCGACACCGCGCCCGGCGACGCGACGCTCGCCGGCCGGGACGTACGGATCGTGCAGGGCGACATCGAGGACCTGGCACGGCTCGCGCCGCTGCTGCGGCTGCCGTCCGACGGCCTGCTCACCGCGTACCCGTTCAACCTGCTGGGCGAGCTGCGGCCGGACCCGCGGGCGGCGCTCGCCGCCACCGCCTCCTGCGGCTCCGACATCGCGATCTTCACCTACGACGACGGCAACGTGGCCCGCGACGTGCGCCTGGAGTACTACCTGAAGTGCGGGTTCACCGGCACGTGGGGCGAGGGGCCGGACCGGCTCGTGTTCCGCGGCGGCGACGGCTTCTTCTCCGCCGCGTACGCCGAGAGCACGGTGACCGGCTGGCTCACGGACCTGGGCTACGCGGTGACCACCGCGCGGCTCACCCCGTTCGCCCTCGGCTACCTGGGCCGGCTGCGCCGCTGACGGGCTACAGCTCGACGGCGCGGTACAGCTCGCCGGTCTCCGTCGTGGTGAGCCGCCGGGTACTTCCCGGACGCAGGTCACCGAGGTTCACCGGACCGATCCGGGTACGGATCAGCCGGCTCACCGGATGGCCCACCTCCGCCAGCAGCCGCCGCACGATGTGCTTGCGCCCCTCGTGCAGCACGACCTCGACCAACGCGCGGGCACCGTCGGTCTGCACCACCCGGAACCTGTCGACCGCCGCCGGACCGTCCTCCAGCTCGACGCCGGCCCGCAGCTGCCGCCCGACCTGCGGCTGCACCGGCCCCGGCACCTCCGCCACGTACGTCTTCGCCACCTCGTACGACGGGTGCATCAGCCGGTGCGCCAGGTCGCCGTCGTTGGTGAGCAACAGCAGACCCTCGCTGTCCGCGTCGAGCCGGCCGACGTGGAACAACCGCGTTACGCCCTCCGGCACGTACTGCTCCAGGGTCGGGCGGCCGCGGTCGTCGGACATCGCCGACAGCACGCCGCGCGGCTTGTTCAACGCCAGCAGCACCGTACGGTCGTCGGTGACCAGGCGCAGGCCGTCGACGTGGATGACCGACGTACGCGCGTCGGCACGGGCGCCCAGCTCGACGACCTTCCCGTCCACCGTGACCCGGCCCTCGGCGATCAGCTCCTCGCAGGCACGCCGCGAGCCGAGGCCCGCCGCCGCCAGGATCTTCTGCAGCCGCTGCGGGCCACCAGGCTCCGTCATCACGCTTCCTCGGGCAGGTCGTCGGGCAGGAACGGGGCCAGCTCCGGCAGTTCGTCCACCGAGTTGATCCCCATCCGCTCCAGGAACAGCACAGTCGTACGGTAGAGGTGCGCGCCCGAGTCGGGCTCCGCGCCGCACTCCTCGATCAGGCCACGCGTCAGCAGGGTACGGATCACACCGTCGCAGTTGACGCCCCGGATCGCCGACACCCGACCCCGGCTCACCGGCTGCTTGTACGCCACCACCGCCAGCGTCTCCAGCGCCGCCTGCGTCAGCCGTACCTGCTGGCCGTCCAGCACGAACCGCTCGACGTATGGCGCGAAGTCGTCCCGCGTGTAGATCCGCCACCCGCCGGCCGCCTGCCGCAGCTCGAAGCCGCGCCGCTGCTCGGCGTACTCGGCGGCCAGCGCGCGCAGCGCCACCGCCACCGTCTCCGTCGGTCGCTCCAGCACCTGCGCCAGCATCACCTCGGGTACCGGCTCGTCGACGACCATCAGGATCGCCTCCAGCGCGGCCCGCAGCACCGTCGGGTCGTCCAGCTCGGGCAGCGGCTGCCCCGCATCCTCCGTGGACGCCCTGGCCGCCGGCACCGCCCCGGCGCCGACGTCGACCGGCCCGGCCGCACCGGCGACCTCGGTCCCGGCGTCCGCCACGTCCCCGGCGCGGAGCGCGTCGACCGTACCGTCCTCGCCCGGCTCATCGGCCCGGCTCGTCGTCCCGCTCAACCCCGGCGCATCGGCCTGCTCGGACATCTCGTCGGGCAGAGCCACCGACTCCCCCGAGTCAAACTCGACCGACGAATCGACGACGTCCGCCTCGGACTCGACGGGCAGGTCGTCCGCCCGCACAGCGGCCCCGACCGGCTCGCCGCGGTCCTCCGCCTCCGACCCGGGCGGCCGCTCGTCGGCGTGCTCCGCGTCGGACCCGACCGGCTCACCGGCGTCCTGCGCATCGGACCCGGCTGGTACGTCGGCGCCCTCCGCATCGGATCCGACCGGCACACCGGCGCCTGCCGTGTCGGGCTCGACCGGCAGGTCGTCCGCCCCCGCACCGGCCGCGACCGGCTCGCCGGCGTCTCCCGCATCGGGCTCTACGCGCTCGTCGGGGTCCTGCCCATCGGACTCGACGGGCTCGTCGGGATCCTCCGCATCGGACTCGACCGGCCCGGCGTGCTGCGCATCCGACTCGGCCGGTACGGCCGCGCGCTGCGCATCGGCTTCGGCGACGACGTCGGCCGGCTCGGCCTCGGCCGGCGGGGCAGCCTCGGCCCGGTCCGCGCCGGCCGGGTCATCCGGTACGTCCGGGGCCGCGTCGGGGCGGGCCCACGGTGGCGTCCATGCGGCGACGCTGTCGGCCAGGGATCCGCCCTGGTCCGCGGCGCCGGGGGTCGGTTCGCTCACGCCGCGGCCTCCACGGCCGGTCGTACGGTGCGGGCGGGAGCGGTCACGTGCGGTTCTCCTCTGTCGGTTCGGCGGCAGGCGGCTCGCCAGCGGTCGGTACGCCGGTGGAAGCCCCGTCGGGTGGCGGTCCGGCGGCGGGCGGGTCGGCGGCGGCGAGGGCGCCGGCGTACTCGTCGACGTCGATCTCACCGGCGTGCTCGCCGCCGATCCACCGGACGGTCAGCTCGCCGAGCGCCTGCAACTGCTCGAAGCCGACCAGGTTCTCCCGGTACAGCTCCAGCAGGGCGAGGAAGCGGGCGACCATCTCCAGCGTCGAGCCGCAGTCCGCGCACAGCGCGCGGAACGTACCGGTGCCGATGCGTTGCAGCCGGTCGGACAGGATCGCCGCGTGTTCGCGGACGCTGACCCGCACCATGTGCACGTGGTCGATGCCGACGGTCGGCGGCACCTTCGGCGTCATCGCCTTCGCCGCGAGCTGCGCGAACCGTTCCAGGCCGAGGCCGAGCACGATCTCGGGCAGGACCTCGGCGTACCGCGGTTCGAGCCCGACCGCCCGCGGCCAGCGCCGCGCCGCGCTCTGCTCCAACCGGTTCAGGTACGCCGCGGCCTCCTTGAACGCCTTGTACTGCAGCAGCCGGGCGAACAGCAGGTCCCGCGCCTCCAGCAGCGCCAGGTCCTCCTCGTCCTCCACCTCGGCCGCCGGCAGCAGCCGCGCCGCCTTCAGGTCCAGCAGGGTCGCCGCGATGACCAGGAACTCGCTGGCCTCGTCCAGGTCCCACTCGGCGCCCATCTTGCGGATGTGCGCGATGAACTCGTCGGTGACCTTCGACAGGGCCACCTCGGTCACGTCCAGCTTGTGCTTGCTGATCAGCTGGAGCAGCAGGTCGAACGGGCCCTCGAAGTTGTCCAGCCGCACGCTGAACCCGGCGACGCGCCCGGCCTCGGCCTCCCCCGCCGCCGGAACGTCCGCCGGCGACGCCTCAGGCCCGTCCACCGGTACGCCGGAGGCGTCATCCGACGGCGGGACGGGCGTGGCCGACGGGTCGACACCTGCGGTCGGTGACGACTCGGGTTCGGACGGTACGGACGATCTCACCACCTGAACGTAACGCAGCTCAGGCCCGGACGACTCGTCGGTCACCACAGTCGCACCAGCGGAGTACCCAGCGCGTCCAGCAGCACGTACCCGATCGCGCCGGTGATGCCGAGCGGAAGCATGAGCAGCAGCAGGATCGCCACGCCCAGGTTGCGTTCCTCCAGCCAGTACCGCACGCGGCGGGCGCGCTCGCCCGGCCGGCGCCACGCCAGCCACAGCAGCCCCCAGCCGTCGCACGGTGGCAGCGGCACGATCGCGAACACCCCGAACGACAGCAGCCCGACTCCCAGCGACAGCAGCACCTGCTCCCCCGGTACGCCGGGGATGCCGTGCAGCACGTCCGACGGCCGGTACAGCGACAGGCCCAGCGACGACGGGAAGACCAGGGAGTACACCCCGAGTACGGCCTCGCCGGCGAGGATCGGCAGGACCGGGCCGGCGAGGTACACGGCGAGCCGGCGCAACACGGCGGCGCGGGTCGCGAACACCATCGGTGGTACCGGCGCGGCGTGCCCCCAGCCGGTGCCGCCCAGCACCGCCGCGACGCAGCCGAACGGGTCGAGCAGCCAACGGAGGAGGCCGCGCACGCCGTGCACCTGGCCGCGGGTGCTGTCGGTGAGCCAGCGGGCGAGCAGCTGCTGGCCGCCTGCGCGGATCACGACGCCCAGAAGGAACGCCGCCACCAGGCCCAGCAACGAGAACGGCTGGACGAGCGCGAAGAGCACCGGGCGCTACAACCCTTGCCGTGCCGACTGCTGGCCGATGACCTCCCGGGCCAGCTGCCGGTACGCACGCGCTCCCGACGACGACGGCGCCCACGTGGTGATCGGCTCGCCGGCGACGGTGGTCTCCGGGAACCGGACGGTGCGGGTGATGACCGTCTGGTACACCCGCTCGCCGAACGCCTCGACCACCCGCTGCAGCACCTGGCGGCAGTGCGTGGTGCGCGAGTCGTACATGGTGGCGAGGATGCCTTCCAGCTCCAGGTCGAAGTTGAGCCGCTCGCGCACCTTGTCGATGGTGTCGAGCAGCAGCGCCACGCCGCGCAGGCTGAAGAACTCGCACTCCAGCGGGATGAGGACGCCGTCGGCGGCGGTCAGTGCGTTGACCGTGAGCAGGCCGAGGGACGGCTGGCAGTCGATGAGGATGTAGTCGTACTCCCGCAGCGCGGGGCGCAGCACCCGGGTCAGCGTCTGCTCCCGGGCCACCTCGTTGACGAGCTGGATCTCGGCCGCGGACAGGTCGATGTTGGCGGGCAGCAGGTGCAGACCGTCCACGTTCGTCTTGAACAGCACCTCGTCCAGCGACACGTCGCGCTGCATGAGCAGGTTGTAGACGGTCAGGTCGAGGTTGTGCGGGTTGACGCCGAAGCCGACGGACAGCGCGCCCTGCGGGTCGAAGTCGACCATCAGCACCCGGCGCCCGTACTCCGCGAGCGCGGCGCCCAGGTTGATGGTGGTCGTGGTCTTGCCCACGCCACCCTTCTGGTTGGCCATGGCGATGATGCGGGCCGGTCCGTGCCGGTCGATCGGCGGCGGCTGCAGGATGGGCCGCTTGATCGTGTACGCCGAGGGGTCGGCCGGACCCAGCTCCGCCTCAGCGCCGAGCTCCATGGGAGGCGGCTCCTGCCGGAGCTTGTCCCACGCGTCCCCGCTGAGACTCGTCATGGTCAACACCCTTCCCGCCGGCTGCCCGGTTCTCCCGGCACCGCCCCGGCACCACCGGGGAAGAGGGGCGGCCGTGGCCCGACTGTACGCCACGCACGGTTCAGCCGTCCGCCATCATCCCCGGCGTGTCGCAAGTGCGGCACGCTCCTGTCACTCACCGGACACCGCATACGCGCCCCCCGGTGCGTCCCTGCCCGTACCGACAGGATCCGTCAGGCTCCGACACGATCCGCGTCGGCACCTCCCGGAAACGGTACGGGTCGGTTCAACCCAGCGCGCGAGGGTGGGTCGTGGCGTACACCTCACGCAGCTTGTCTACCGTCACCAGCGTATAGACCTGGGTGGTCGTGACCGAGGCGTGCCCGAGAAGTTCCTGCACGACGCGGACGTCGGCACCCCCGTCGAGCAGGTGGGTGGCGAACGAGTGACGCAGGGTGTGCGGCGAGACGGAGCCCGCGAGGCCGGCCCGGCCGGCCGCGCGGCGCAGGATCGTCCACGCGCTCTGCCGGGACAGCGCGCCGCCGCGGGCGTTGAGGAACAGCGCGCCGCGCCCGCCGTCGGCACGTACCGAGAGCGCCGGCCGGGCCCGCGTCAGGTACGCGCCGACCGAGCGGCAGGCGTACCCGCCGACGGGGACCAGGCGGGTCTTGCCGCCCTTGCCGGACAGGACGACGGTGCCCTCGGCCAGGTCGAGGTCGTCGACCGCGGCGCCGACGGCCTCGGAGATCCGGGCGCCGGTGCCGTACAGGAACTCCAGCAGGGCGCGGTCGCGCAGCGGCAGCGGGCCGGGGTCCGCGCCCGGGCCCGCCGCGTCGAGCAGTCGTTCCACGTCGGCGACGGGGAGCGCCTTCGGCAGCCGCCGCGCCGGCACCGGCGGCCGTACGTCGCGCGCCGGGTCGCCGACCGCCAGGCCCTCCCGTACCGCGAACCGGTGCAGGCCGCGCACGGCGCTGACCGTACGGGCGGCGGACGATGCGGACAGTGGCGGATGCTCGGCGTCACCCTCCCGCAGGACGGCCAGGAACCCGCTGACGTCGGTCCCGCCGACCGCACCGAGTGTGCCGATCCCGGCGTCCGCCAGCCACGCCGTGTAACGCGTGAGGTCCCGTCGGTACGAGGCGAGCGTGTTGCGGGCCAACGCGCGCTCGACGAGCAGATGGTCCAGATATGCCCGGACCGCCCCGCGCAGCTCGGCGGACGGCTCCGCTCCGCTCGCGGCGCCGGTCGGGCTCGTCGACGGATCGATCGGTCCACCCACCTCCATCGGCCGGTGACATCCTAGCCAGACGCCGGAGTACGGAGTGTGACCAATCGGGGCACGAGGGGGATGTGGTACGCGGACCCGCCGTCATTACGGTCGGTTTTGCACCCCTGCGATTGGCAGCGTCGCGCGGATTAGATACCGTCGCCGCCATGACGTACGACCCCAACGGTCAGTATCCTCCGCCCAACCAGGACCCCAACGCCAGCAACTACCCCGCGAGCGGGCCCGGCTACCCGACGAGCGGCGCTGGCTACCCGACCAGCGGTGCCGCGCCGTCGAGCGGCGGGCCGTACCCTCCGCAGGGCGGTGACCCTTACCAACAGCAACAGCAGCCCGGCCAGTACCAGGGTGGCAACCTGCCGGCCACGCCGGCGAGCGGCGGCGGCTACCCGCCCCAGGGCGACCCGTACGCGCAGCAGCAGGCCGCCTACGGCCAGCAGGGCGCGTACCAGCAGCAGGGTTACGGTGCGCCGGCGATCGACCCGGCCACCGGCCAGCCGCTGTCCGACAAGACGAAGATGGTCGCCGGTCTGCTCAGCATCTTCCTGGGCTCGTTCGGCGTCGGTCGCTTCTACACCGGTCACGTCGGCCTGGCCATCGGCCAGATCGCCGTCACCGTGGTCACCTGCGGCACGCTCGGCTGGGTCTGGGGCCTCATCGACGGGATCATGATCCTCGTCAACGGTGGCACCGACTCCGACGGTCGGCGCCTGCGCGACAACTGACCTCGGCACCACCATCCGACCGGTGGGTCGGCCCGACAGGGCCCGGCCCACCGGTCTTTTTGCGCCCGTCCCGCGCCTCCGGGGGCGCGGGACGGGCGGTGGTCAGTCCGCCGGGCGCAGGCCGGCCCAGCCGCTCTGCCGGCCGCGGGCCGCGGCGAGCACCCCGGCCACGCAGGTGGCGTTGGTGATCTCGCCGGCCAGCACCATGCGTACCGCGTCGTCGAGCGGGACCCAGGTGCTGGTGAGGCCGGCCTCCTCGGCGACCCGCTGGTGCCGGTCGGCGACGGGGACGTCGGCGACGTCGCGCGCCAGGTACACGCGGATCAGTTCGTCCGAGCAGCCCGGCGTGGTGTGCAGGTCGAGCAGCAGGTCCCAGCGGGCGGCGGTGAGGTCGGCCTCCTCGGCCAGCTCCCGCCGGGCCGCGTCGACCGGCTTCTCGCCCGGCTCGTCGGTGAGCCCGGCCGGCAGCTCCCACATCGTGCGTCCGATCGGATGCCGGTACTGGCGCAGCAGCAGCACCCGGTCCTCGGGGTCGACGCAGACGGCCGCGACGGCGCCAGTGTGCGCCAGGTAGTCGCGGGTGGCGACCTCGCCGTCCGGCATCCGCACGTCGTCGGAGACCAGCCGGAACACCTTGTTGACCGGCTGCTCCCGGTGGTCCAGCACCTGGTAGCCGGTGTCGGTCATACCGCGGCCTCCGCGGCCGTCAGCTCCGCCGCGTCGTCGTCCGGCAGGTCCACGGGCAGCCGCTCGGCCTCCGCGTACGACACGGCGGCGGCGACGAACGCCCGGAACAGCGGGTGCGGCCGCGTCGGCCGGGACTTGAACTCCGGGTGCGCCTGCGTGGCCACGAAGAACGGGTGCGCGTCGCGCCGCATCTCGACGAACTCGACCAGCCGGCCGTCCGGCGACGTGCCGGACACGACCACGCCGGCCGCGGCCAGCTTGTCCCGGTAGGCGTTGTTCACCTCGTACCGGTGGCGGTGCCGCTCGGACACCTCGGTCTCCCCGTACGCCTCGGCCACGAGCGAGCCGGGCGCCAGCTTCGCCGGGTACGCGCCGAGTCGCATCGTGCCGCCCATGTCGCGCTCGCCGGCGACCACGTCGCGCTGGTCGGCCATCGTCGCGATCACCGGGTGTGCCGCGTCCTCGTCGAACTCGGCGGAGTCCGCGCCGACCAGCCCGGCCACCTCGCGCAGCGCCTCGATCACCATGCACTGCAGGCCGAGGCAGAGGCCCAGCACGGGGATCCGGTTCTCCCGGGCGTACCGGACGGCGCCGATCTTGCCCTCGATCCCGCGTACGCCGAAGCCGCCCGGGACGAGGACGCCGTCCACGCCGCGCAGCGCCGCGGCGGCGCCGGCGGGCGTGTCACAGTCGTCGCTGCGTACCCAGCGGATCTCGACGCGGGCCCGGTGCGCGAACCCGCCGGCCCGCAGCGCCTCGGTGACCGACAGGTACGCGTCGGGCAGGTCGATGTACTTGCCGACCAGGGCGACGGTGACGCTGCCGCGCGGCCGGTGCACCCGGTGCAGCAGGTCGTCCCAGCGGGTCCAGTCGACGTCCCGGAACGGCAGGTTCATCCGGCGCACCACGTACGCGTCGAGGCCCTCGCGGTGCAGCACCTTCGGGATGTCGTAGATGCTCGGCGCGTCGGGGCAGCCGATGACCGCCTCGGCGTCGACGTCGCAGTACAGGCCGATCTTGGCCTTGACGGACTCGGGGATCTCCCGGTCGGAGCGGCAGACCACGGCGTCCGGCTGGATGCCGATGTTGCGCAGCGCGGCGACCGAGTGCTGCGTCGGCTTGGTCTTCAGCTCGCCGGACGGCGCCAGGTACGGCACCAGCGAGACGTGCAGGTAGAAGCAGTTGTCGCGGCCGATCTCGTGCCGCAGCTGCCGGATCGCCTCCAGGAACGGCAGCGACTCGATGTCGCCGACGGTACCGCCGACCTCGGTGATCACCACGTGCGGCGTGCGGCCCCGGGAGTCCGGCGCGGCCATCGCCGTGATGCGTTCCTTGATCTCGTTGGTGATGTGCGGAATCACCTGCACCGTGTCGCCGAGGTATTCGCCGCGTCGTTCCTTGGCGATGACCGTCGAGTACACCTGGCCGGTGGTGACGTTCGCGGAGGCGGAGAGCGGCGAGTCGAGGAACCGCTCGTAGTGGCCGACGTCCAGGTCGGTCTCCGCGCCGTCCTCGGTGACGAACACCTCGCCGTGCTGGAACGGGTTCATCGTGCCCGGGTCGACGTTCAGGTACGGGTCGAGCTTCTGCATCACCACCCGCAGCCCGCGCGCGGTGAGCAGGTTCCCCAGGCTGGACGCGGTGAGGCCCTTACCCAGCGACGAGGCTACGCCCCCGGTGACGAAGATGTGTTTGGTCGTTCGCGCCGAAGCGGCCAAAACGGACTCCCGTGGTGAGTGCAGCGGATGCGATGTGAACAGCGGCGGCGCCGAGACGGGCCGTGCCGCTGGTGGTGGGGCCGCTGACCGGACCCGCCAGGGGGCCGTCCGCGAAAAATGCCACGCGATCCACGGGATTCCAGAGTAACAGCAGGTCCTCCTCGGACCGAAGAGCCCCAACCCGCAGCGGTTTGCGGGGCAAGCCGGACGAACGGCTACGTATCACTCCGGACTCGGCCGGGCCACGTGCAAGCAGTACTGGATGGCGAGCGGCACCGCGACCGACGCGGCGGCGCCCGCCACGATCAGCCCGGCGCCGTCGAACAGCCCGGCCAGCACCCCGGCCACGGCCGTACCGACCAAGGCGCCGCGCAGCGTCGGGAACAGGCCGTACACCCGGCGCAGGCCGCCGGTGGGGCTGCGCAGCACCAGCGCCGTGAACAGCGCCACCGCGATCACCAGCACGGTGAGCAGGCTGGTGAACGTCGCGATCGTGTTGGCCTCGGCGACGCGGCTCAGCGCCGGCCGGGCCGTACCGCCGAACAGGTTCGCGAGGAAGCGGCCCAGGTGGCCGCGCTCGTCCGCCGGCCGGGTCAGGTCCAGCAGGGCGAACGCACCCGCCACCACGACGCCGGTCACGACCGCCCACCCCAGCCGGGTCAGGGTCAGCCAGCCGCCGCCGGACAGGACCGACGCCACCGCCACGCCCGCCGTCATCGCGATCGCCGCGCCCGGATCCGCCCCCAGGTACGGACTGCCCACGACGACCACGCCCATCGCGCCGACGAGCGCCACCGCGAGCGGCCGGTAGCGGCGCGACATCCGCCGAGCGGTACAGCCGGCCAGGGCCAGGATCCCCGCCGCGAACGCGCCGAGGCCGATCATGCCGAGCCCCGTGTAGCGCTCGCCGGTCACCACCGCGTACCCGACGACGTTGTCCAGCTCCAGGTGCGCGCCGGTGAGCGCGTCGACGCCGATCACCGCGACGACCGCGGCGGCGGTCGCGGTGGTACGGCCGAGGCGGCTGCGACGCCACGGGCCGAGAGACACCACGGCGGTGAGGGCGGCGACGACGCCGGCGACGACCGCGACCAGCACCAGGCCCGGGCGCGGCGCCCGCCACCAGGGCACCAGGTCGGCCAGCAGCATCGCCGGGACCATCAGCGCCGCGGCGCTCGCCGCCGTCTCGATCGCCGGGCGTACCCAGCCGGGCGGCGGGTCGCTGGTCCGCCGGGACAGCCGGACCAGGGCGAGGGCGGCGAGCGCGTACAGGGCGAGCTGGACGGCGACGAGAACGGCGACGAACCGGCCGGAGTTGCGCGCCGTCGTCACCGACACCTGGTCGGCGCCGATCATCCGGTCCCGGGCCACCGCGAGCGGAACACCCCGCTCGGAGCCGCGCTGCCACGGCTGGCCGGCGAACGACACCGGCCGCCGCAGTCCCAACGCCGCGGTGACCGTCGGCGCCACGTCCGTCAGCTGCACGTACCCCGTGCGGTGCGTGGTGCCCGACGACAGCCACCCGCCGGTGAAGCCGGGGCCGTCGGCGATCGCCACGTGCAGCCGCGCGGGCGTACCGGTGTCGGCGACGCCGACGACCAGCACGGTCGAGTTCGGGGGACGGGCGGCGAGCACCCGGGCGACGACGCGGTCCGCGGCGCGTACCTGGGCGGCTCGGTCCGGTCCGGCGACGGTACCGGCGTCGACGACGGTCAGCGGGCAGCGGGCGATCACCGGCGTCAGACCGTCCGGGGCGACCGGCAGGTACTGGTTGATCCGGCCGACCGGGCGGGCCGCCGCGATCGCCGCACCCGGCCCGATCGCCGTCGTACAACGCAACGCCTCCGCCAGCGCCCCCGGACGCGACCGCGCCGGCTGGTTGCGCAGCACCACGGACGGCTGGTCGGTGAGTGTCGCCGAACCGTCCGCGTGCGTCGCCAGCCCCACCCGGGTACGCGGGCAGTCGCCGGACACCTGCCGGTGTGGCCCGCGCTGCGCCCGGTTGCCCGCGCCGAGCGTCACCCAGCCGTCGTCGGCACAGGTGAGCGGCTGCGTCGAGCGGGTGGTCAGGGTGCCGGTGCTGCCGTGCGCGGCGAGCCGCCACAACGCCGGAGTGTCCCTTGTGGACAGATCGTCCCAGCGCAGCCCGGCCACACCCACCACGATCACCCGGTCGCTGGTCGGCGCGGCCGCCGCCGGCACCGACCCGCCGAGTACGGACGCGACCGCCGCCAGCAGCGGCACCACCAGCCACACCCACCGGTACGCCGCAAGCCCGGGTGTCCCCGGGCCGGCCGGGCGCCGACGGGGCGCCGGTACGGTCATCCGCCCGCGCCCAGCAGCTCGGCGTACACCGCCTCGGCCTGGGCCCGGGTGGCCGCCTCGGTGGGCCAGGTTTCGGCGCGGCGCCGGCCGGCGTCGGCGTACCGGGCGCGGGCCGCGTCGTCGTCGAGCAGCGCCGTCACCGCGTCGGACAGCGCGACCGCGGTCGACGCGTCGTCGCTCACGGGTACGAGCACGGCGGCGTCACCGACCAGTCCCGGTACCCCGCCGACGGCGGTCGACACCAGCGGACGCCCGGCGCGCAACGCCTCCTGCGCGAACAGCTGCCGCGCCTCCCAACGGCTCGACACCACCGCCACGTCGCAGGCGGCCAGCAGGTCGGCCACGTCGTCGCGGTGGCCGAGCAGGACGACCGGCGCGCCGCTCGCCGCGACACGCGCCGCAAGGTCGTCGGCGGCGGGTCCGGAGCCGGCGATCGCCACCAGCGGCACCGGCGTACGGTCCCGCCACCGCGTCGCCGCCTCGACCAGCAGCTCGTACCCCTTCTGCGGGTGCAAGCGGCCGACGGACAGCACCAGCGGGCGGTCGGCAGCGCCCAGCTCGGCGCGTACCTCGGCGGGGTCGCGGGTCGGCGGCGGCAGGGTCGGCGCGGCGACCGGCGCCGGCCGTACGTCGCGGGCGCCGAGCCGCCACAGCCGGCCCACCATGTCGTCCGACGCACACAGGCTGACCGCGGCCGACCGGGCCACCACCCGCTCCAACCCGGCCAGCAGCCGGCCCTTCAGGCCGTCCGCGAGCACCACGTTGTGCCAGGTGACCACCAGCGGCTTCGCGCGGCGGGCCGCGGCGGCGAGCAGCCCGGCGCGCATGCCGTGCGCGTGCACCACGTCCACGTCACGCAGCCCGGTACGCAGCGCGGCCAGTGCGGCGGTGTCCCGGACCGGGTCGAGGCCGGCGGCGATGTCCACCGGCCGGAAGTCGGCGCCGGCGCCGGTAAAGCAGAACCGGTCCTCCGTGTCGGGCGGCCCGAGCACCGTCACCGGGTACCCGTCGGCGGACAGGCCCGCGGCCAGCGACCGGACATGTCGGCCGATCCCACCGGTACTGGTGCCGAGCACCAGAGCGACCCGACCCCGTTCGCCCACAGCACGTCTCCCCGTCGCCGCCAGGACACCACTGTGACAAACCCGGTACGCCCGGCGGCGAGCGGGGTTGGTGGCCCGCACCGGACGGTCCGGTGCGGACCGCCTACCCGGGCCAGGCTCCGGTGACCAGGCGGTAGGCGTAGCGCCAGTCGAACTGTCCGGCCGGCAGCGACGATGCCCCGCACACCCCGTCGGACTCCCCCGGATCCTTGACCCACAGCAACAGTTCCGCCCCGCCGCCGTCGTTCTCCCGCGACGGCACGCCCAGCCGCGCGTCGCCGTAGTTGCAGAAGTCGCCGGGCTCCGGTCGGCCGCCACCGCTGCGGCTGGTGTCCACCACGTACGGCGTGGGGTGGCCGAGCCGCGCGGACAACGCCGCGTCCAGCATTCCGCCGTACGCCTCGGAGCCGACGACCGGCTGGTAGTGGGCGACGTTCAGCGCGAAGCCGCGGATCCGCCGCAGCCCCGCGCCGTCCAGCGCGGTCGCCAGCGCATCGAGGTCACTGATCCACGTGGCGTTCCCCGCATCCAGGTACGCCCGCGCGCCGGGCGCGCCGTCGTGCAACGCGCTCGTGGCGTCGTTGAGCGTGGCCATCCGCGCCGCCCGGTCCACGGCCGTACAGCCGGGGTCGACGGTCTGCGCGACAGCGTCCGGTTCGAGCACCACCACCGCCGGCCGCGTACCGATCCCCGCCGCGAACGCACCGATCCATGCCGCGTACGCCTGCTCGTCGGGCGCGCCGCCGGTGGACTGGCCACCGCACGCGTCCCGCTGCGGGATGTCGTACGCCACCAGGATCGGCAGCTTTCCGGCCTTCGCCGCGCCGCTCACGTACGCGTCGACATCGGACCGTACGTCGGTGTTCCAGTCGCCGAACCACTTCGCCTGCGGCCGGCTCGCCAGGCCGTCCCGGATCGTCGGTGTGGCGGCGTTGTCCGGGTTCGCGGCGACCCAGCGGTTCGCGCCGGAGTCCGGGTCGGCGTAGAAACCGCCGTCGGCGGTGCCGAACCACTCGGGCTCCGCCACGGGCTCGGACGGGCCGTGCCACGCGCCGTCGACTGCCGGCGCGGACGGCAGCGCCGCCGCCGGCGTAACACCGGCGAGCACGACGGCCCCGGCCAGGATCACGGCGGCGAGCACCCGCCTCGGTCGACGCCGCACGCCGATCTCCTTCCGCCGGAGCGATCAGGAGACCATACAGAGACCGGAATCGGCGTACCAGACCCGGGCGAACCGGCCCCATGATCGGCGCCCGCTCGCATGCGCGGACCTCGGCGCCGGGCCGGACGCCCCGCCCGCGAGCCCAGACCACGGATCCGGGACGGACGCCCGTTCGCAGCCGTGGCTGCCGGCCGGACGCGCTCGCGGGGTCAGGCCGCGGCGCTGGGCCGGACGGCCACTCGCGGGGTCAGGTCTCGGCCGGCAGGCGGCCCCACTCGTCGACGGCGCGCAGCGCCGGAGTCGCCTCGATGACCCGGGTGAAGCTGACACGTTCGCTCGCCAGGGTCAGCCCGGCGATGCCGGCAAGCAGGACGATCCGGCCGGCGCGGCCGGTCGCCCGGGTCGCGGCGAGGCCGAGCAGGGCACCCATCGCGTTCGCCCCACCGTCGCCGAGCATCACCCGCTCGCCCAGGTCGTCGGGCAGCAGCGCGACCGAGGCGCCGACCGTACCCGCGGCGAGGGCACCGGCCGGCCCGAGCAGCAGCGGCGCGCCCGTCGCCAGGCCCACCTTCAGGGCTCGCCCCGGACGCAGGTCGAACAGGTTCGCCAGGTTCGCCGCGCCGGCGATCACACCGGCCGACAGCAGCGTGTCCACGACCGACGGCTTCCGCTCGGCGAGCGCGGCGGCGGCGAGACCCGCCGCGCCGATACCGGCGATCTTCACCAGGCCGCTGGTCACCCGCCCCTGCCGCAGCGCACCCAGGTGCCCGCGGAACCCCTTGGCGGTGCGCTGGTCCGGGCGCTGGCCGGCAACGTCGTCGTACAGTCCGACCGCGCCGGCGGACAGCCCGACCGTCAGCGCCGCCGCGCCCAGCCGGACGTCACCCGCGCCGAGCGCCGCGCCGGACGCCGCCGCGACCGCCAACGCCGGGCCCGCCGCGAGGCTCACCATACGGCCGCGGTGGTTGGTACGCGCCAACGCCGGTGCCGCCGGGCTCGCCGTCACCGCACGCAACGCGGCACGGGCCACGACCGCGCCCGCGCCCGCCACGAGCAGCCGGCGCAGCGCACCCCGGCCCGTCACTGGCTCTTCGGCAGCAGGTCCGCCGCCCCGTCGCCCAGCCCGTACTGACCGGCTGTGCCGGCCAACTGCTCGGCGAGCGCGAGCACCGCGGTGATCTGGCCCTGCACCAGGTTCAACGTGTCCACAGTGGACACCGAGGAGGAGAGCGCGCCGTCCCCGCGTACCGCGGCGATGACATTGCCGTCGCCCGACGTACCCGGGCCGGCGACGAGCGTCTGCCCCGCCTTCGCGAACTGCCGTACCACCGTCAGCGAGGCCGCGTTCCGCTTGGCCGCGTCGTTGTCGGTGGCCGGCGTACCGGCGACCACGACGACCGCCTCGGCCGGGCCGGTCACCGCCTTGCCGACGGTCAGGTTCTGCCCCGTCGAGTACGCCGTGAGCACCGTGGTGCGGGAGTCCTTCGACACCGCGCGGTCCTGCTTCATCAGCACCGCTGCCAGAAGCGCCGCCGACGACTCGACGCCATCGGCGTTGTTCGGCAGCGTCGTGTGGATGTCGACCGGCAGCTTCGCCGACGCCAGGTCGCCCAGCGCGTCCGAGTTCGCCGGGTCGGTGAACGTGCTCGTCAGCTTCACCTCGCCGGTCACCGTCGCCCCGCCGTACCCGAGCATCTGCTCGGTGCCGCTGATCGCCTTGTCGTCCGCGCCCGGCAGCGCCAAGACCAGCACCCGCCGGTCCTTCACCGTGCCGGCGAGGATCCGCGGCGCCAACTGCCGGTCGAAGTCCTCCTTCTTGTTGGCCTCCTGGGTCAGGTGCTGCACCTGCCCGCGGTACTGCTCGTTCGACTTGCGCAGCTCGCCGACCTGGTCGTTCAGGTTGTCGGTGAGCGTGCCGTTGAGCGCCGCGGTGCCGAGCACGAGCCCGACAGCCAGGGCCAGGAAGACAGCGGTGAGCGAAACGACGTGGTACCGAAAGTTGATCACGAAAACAGCCTCTGCACCTGGAACAGGAGGTTGTCCCACCATTCGGCGAGAACCTGGAGATAGGACCGGCTGATCGTGGACACCGCCACCGCCGCGGCCAGCGCCGCGATCGCCGCCAGCACCAGCAGCAGCAGCGACGACGTCGAGATGTTCTGCCGGTACAGCCGGGACACGCCCTTCGCGTCCACCAGCTTGCCGCCGACCTTCAGCCGGGTCAGGAACGTCGACGCCATCCCGCCGCGGCCCTTGTCGAGGAACTCGACCAGCGTCGCGTGCGTGCCGACCGCGACGATCAGCGACGAACCCTTCTCGTCCGCCAGCAGCATCGCCAGGTCCTCGCTGGTCGCCGCCGCCGGGAACGTCACCGCCGGTACGCCCAGCCGCTCCACCCGGGCCAGCCCCGGCGCCCGACCGTCCGCGTACGCGTGGACGATCACCTCGGCACCGCAGCGCAGCACGTCGTCGGACACCGAGTCCATGTCCCCGACGATCATGTCCGGCGTGTACCCCGCCTCAACCAGCGCGTCCGCCCCGCCGTCCACGCCGATCAACACCGGCTTGAACTCCCGGATGTACGGCCGGAGCACGTCCAGGTCGGCCTTGTAGTCGTACCCGCGCACCACGATCAGGCAGTGCCGGCCGGCGAGCCGCGTCTCGACGTCCGGCACACCGACCCCGTCGAGCAGCAGGTCCCGCTCGCGCTTGAGGTACTCCATGGTGTTGCCGGCGAACGCCTCCAACTGCACCGACAGGCCCTCCCGGGCGTCGGCCATGGCGGCCGTGACCGTCTCCGCGTCCTGCCGGGCGCCGGTGGCGATCTTCTCGTCGCCGACGAAGACCGTCCCACCGTCGATCCGCACGGAGTCACCCTCGCGGATCTTGTGGAACACGTCCTCACCGACGTCGTCGACCAGCGGAATACCCGCCTCGACCAGGACCTCCGGGCCGAGATTCGGGTACCGCCCGGAGATCGACGGCTTCGCGTTGACGACCGCCGCCACGCCGCAACTCACCAGGGAGTCCGCCGCGACCCGGTCCAGATCGAGGTGATCAATGATCGCGATGTCACCGGGTCGGAGCCGACCGGTCAGCCGTTTCGTGCGCCGATCCAGCCGGGCCGGTCCAATGACCGCGCCTGCTTCTGCCGTCCGGTTGCGACGGAGGGTAGGTAGCCGCATCGCTACTAATACTGACACCGGGATGCCGGCAAGCATGACCGCGACATGCGCGCAAATCTACCAGTGTCAAGACCAGGCCCCACCCCGTTTCCGGACAACCACCCCGTTCCCAGGCGAAGCGACGCACGCGCGCATCACCCGGCTTGGCCGCGACCCGACGTAGGGTGCCGGAGGCTACGCCCCCGGCGCGGGGCCCGGGGGCCGCGCCCCCAGAAAACAAGGCGAGTGATCAAGGCCCGCGCTCCCGGCGGGCACACCCCCTCCCATCACTTGCGCGAACGCGCCGACCGGGCCATCGCCAGCAGCTCCTCGGCATGGGCGACGCCGAGGGACGAGTCGGGCAGACCGGCGAGCATCCGGGCCAGCTCGCGCGCCCGGTCGCCGTCCTCCACCACCCGCACGCCACTGGTGGTGACCGAGCCGTTGGATCCCTTCTGCACCACCAGATGCCGGTCCGCGAACGCGGCGACCTGCGGCAGGTGGGTGACCACCAGGACCTGGTGCCGGCCGGCCAGCTTCGCCAGGCGACGGCCGATCTCCACCGCCGCCTCGCCGCCGACACCCGCGTCGACCTCGTCGAACACCAGCGTCGGCGGACCACCGGCGCCGGCGAAGACGACCTCGACGGCCAGCATCACGCGGGACAGCTCGCCGCCGGACGCGCCGCGCTGCACCGGCAGCGCCGGGGCGCCGGGGTGCGGGACCAGCCGCAGCTCCACCTCGTCCGCCCCGTCCGGCCCCACACCCGCCGACACCCCGTCCACCGACACCGTCGGGTACCCCGCGACGGCCGGGCGCGGCGCGACGTGCGCGACGACCCGGGCGTGCGGCATGGCCAGACCGGCCAGCTCGGTGCTCACCGCGACGCCGAAACGCTCCGACGCCTCGCGGCGCGACGCGGCCAGCCGACCGGCCAGCTCCGCCACCTCGGCGGCGAGCCGGTCCCGCTCCGCCTCCAACGCCGCGAGCGTCTCGTCCGACGAGTCCAGCTCGGCCAACTGCCGCTCGGCGTCGCGCGCCCAGGCGAGCACGCCGTCGGTGTCCTCCGCGTACTTCCGGGTCAGGGCGCGGAGGGCGGCCCGCCGCTCGTGCACCTCGGCCAGCTTCGCCGGGTCGGCGTCGAGACTCGCCAGGTAGCTGGTCAGCTCGCTCGACACGTCTGCCACCAGCCGGGCCGCGGTCTCGATCCGGCCCGCCAGGTCGCCCAGCGACTCGTCCACGTCGACCTGCGCCTCGATGCTGTGCCGCGCCACACCCAGCAACGTCGAGGCGTCCGTGCCCGACGACGGGTCGTCCAGGTCACCGGCCAGCGCCTGCTGGGCCGCCGCCACCGCGCTGCGCAGTCCCTCGGTGTGCTCCAGCCGCTGCGCCAGGGAACGCAGCTCGACGTCCTCACCCGGCTGCGGGTCGACCGCGGCGATCTCGGACAGGCCGAGCCGCAGCAGGTCCACTTGCTGGTTGCGCTCCCGGGCGTGCGCGCGGCGCTCGGTCAGCTCCTCGTCGCACCGGCGCCAGGACGCGAAGACCTCGCGGTATTTCTCCAGCAGCTTCTCGTGCTCGGCCCCCGCGTACCGGTCGAGGGTGGCGAGCTGCTCGGCCGGCTGCAACAGGCGCATCTGGTCCGACTGGCCGTGTACGGCGAGGACGCTGGAGCCGATGTCGGACAGGACGCCGACCGGCACCGAACGGCCGCCGACGTGCGCGCGGGACCGGCCCTCGGCACTCACCGAACGGGACAGGAGCACCGCGCCGTCGTCGTCCGGCTCGGCGCCGGCGTCGCTGATCCGCGCCGCGACCGCCTTCGCCACCCGGCCGGAACAGCGCAGCCGGCCCTCGATGACCGCGCGCCCCGGATCGGCCCGGACCCGGCCCGCGTCGCCCCGGCCGCCGAACAGCAGGCCCAGCCCGGCCACCACCATCGTCTTGCCCGCGCCGGTCTCCCCGGTGATCACCGTCAGCCCGGAGTCCAGCGGCAGCGTCGCGTCGTCGATGACGCCCAACCCGGTGATGCGCAGCTCCTCCAGCACACGACGACCATAGCCGTACCCGGCGACACTTCCGCGCGTCGGTGAGCGGCACGCCAGCAGATGGTGCCGCAGGCGGAGGTCAGCGGGGTGCGCTGCGCCAGCCGTCGACCGGCAGCGCGAACTTCTTCACCAGCCGTTCCGTGAACGACTGCGCCCGCAGCCGTACGACGCGCACCGGCAACTCGCCGCGCTCGACCACGACCCTGCTGCCCGGATCCAGCTCGATGATCCGCCGGCCGTCACAGTTGAGCATCGCGAACGACGCGTACGGCTCCACCGTGATCGCGAACGTCGACGTCGGCACCGCCACCAGCGGCTTGCTGAACAGCGCGTGCGCGCTCACCGGTACGAGCAGCAACGCCTCGACACTCGGCCACACCACCGGGCCGCCCGCCGAGAACGCGTACGCCGTCGACCCGGTCGGGGTCGCGCACACCACGCCGTCGCAGCCGTACCGGGACAGCGGGCGGCCGTCGACCTCGACGAGGACCTCCAGCATCCGCTCCCGGGTACCCTTCTCCACGGTCGCCTCGTTCAGCGCCCAGGAGCGGGCCACGATCGCGCCGCCGCGGTGGACGGTGACGTCGAGCGTCAGCCGCTCCTCCACGGTGTACGCGCCGTCGCAGACGTCCCGTACCGCCTGGTCCAGGTCGTCGAACTCGGCCTCGGCAAGGAACCCGACGCGGCCCAGGTTGATGCCCAGCAGCGGCGCGCGGACCGGGCGAGCCAGCTCCGCGGCGCGTAGCAGCGTACCGTCGCCGCCCAGCGCGAAGACGATCTCGACGCCGTCCGCCGCCTCCTCCGCACCCACCGATACCAGCCCCGGCACGTCCAGATCGCCGACCTCGTCGGCCAGCACCCGTACCCGCAGGCCCGCGGCGAGCAGGTCACGCGCCACCGTCTGGGCGTGCACCGTGGCGTCGCGCCGGCCGGTGTGGGTGATCAGCAGCGCCTCGCGGGTCACACGTCCTCCGCCGTCTCGGGCGGGGCGGCACCGGCGCACCGGTGCACCTCCGCCGGGTCCACCGCCGGCGCGCCGCGGCGCAGCCACAGGAAGAACTCGACGTTGCCGGACGGCCCCGGCAGCGGACTCGCCGCCACGCCGGCCACCCCGAGCCCGAGCTCGCCGGCGGCCCGCGCCACGTCCACCACCGCCTCCGCGCGCAGTGCCGGATCGCGAACCACGCCGCCCGCGCCGACCCGCTCCTTGCCCACCTCGAACTGCGGCTTGACCATCGGTACCATGTCGGCGTCGTCGGTCAGGCACGCCGCGAGCGCCGGCAGCACCAGCCGCAACGAGATGAACGACAGGTCCGCCACGCACACCTGCGCCGGACCGCCGATCGCGTCCGCGGTCAGCGTCCGCACGTTCGTCCGCTCGTACACCCGGACGCGCTCGTCGGTCCGCAGCGACCAGGCCAGCTGCCCGTACCCGACGTCCACGGCGACCACCTCGCCCGCGCCGCGGCGCAGCAACACGTCGGTGAACCCGCCCGTCGACGCGCCCGCGTCCAGGCACCGGCGGCCCTCGACGGACAGCCCGGCCGGCGCGAACGCGTCCAGCGCACCGATCAGCTTGTGCGCGCCGCGCGACACGTACACCGGGCCGTCGTCCCGCACCCGGATCGCCGCCGCCGGGTCGACCGCCGTCGCCGGCTTGCGCGCCACCAGCCCCGCCACCTCGACCAGTCCCGCGCCGACCAGCTCGCCCGCCTGCTCGCGCGAGCGAGCAAGGCCGCGCCGCACCAGCTCGGCGTCCAGCCGCGCCCTACGCGCCATGCCCGCCGCTCACGCGTCGTCCACCGTCGCCAGGGTGTCCTGCAACGCCCGGTGGATCTCCTCGTACCCGGCCACCTGCTCGGACACCGGCCGCTCGGCGAGCCCTGCCAGCGTCGTCAGCGCACCGTCCACCCGCGGCTCACCCGTCGGTACGAGCTCGCCGGTCTCGGCGGCAGCCTCCGGCGGTACCGAGACCACGCTGGGCTGCACCGGACCCCGCCCGAACAGGTGCGGGCTCGGGCGGGGTGTCGACTCGTCGCTCATCCGTCCGCCCTCGTACCCGTGCTCTTCGTGGCCGCCGTCTTCTTCGCCGCCGTCTTCTTCGTGGCCGCCTTCGCCGCGGTCTTCTTCGCCGCCTTCTTGGCCGTCTTCGTGGCCGCGGTCTTCGTGGCCGCCGCCTTCTTCGCGGTCGGCTGCGCGCCGGCGGTCTTCTTGGCGGCGACCTTCTTCGCGGCGGTCTTCTTCGTCCCGGCCGTCTTCGCGGCCGACGGGGCGGCACCCGTCGTCGCGGCGGCCTCGGCGACCTGCTGCTCCAGCTCGTCGACCCGGGCGCGCAGCTCGGCAAGCTCCTCGGCGTTGCCCAGGCCGACCCGCGTCAGCGCGCGGTCCAGCTCGGCCCGGACCAGCTTCGACACCGCCTCCCGGTTGGCGAGGCTCGTCTCCACCAGGTCCTCGGTCATGGACCGGAGCTGGTCGACACTCGCCCCGCTCTGCTGCGCGAGTGAGTCGATGACCTGCTTCGCCCGCTTCCGAGGCTTCTCGGTCAGCCCCAGCGCCAGCTCCAGATACGTACGCCAGGCGTCCTGCTGCATGAATCCCCCTCGTGTCGCGTGCTGTCGGCCGGCCGTCACAAACGTCACCCTGAACGCTACCGGGCCACACCGACCAGCCGTGAGGTACCGTGCCGATCGAGTGTCCGATCCGGAACCCGGAGGCGTCCATGGCCACGATCGAGGAGTGCCGCGAGGCGCTGGACACGCTCTCCGCGCGGATGACGGCGCACGCCGCCGAGCTGAACGGTCGCATCACCCTGGACCGGCCGATCGTGTGCCGGCTGCGCGACCTGGGCGAGGCGTTCCACGGCCGGCTGCACGACGGTGCCATCACCGACATCGAGCCGGGGGACGATCCGCACGCCAAGATCAGCCTGGAGCTGACCAGCGACGACCTGGTCGCGCTCGTCGACGGCAAGCTCGACTTCGCCCGGTCCTGGGCCAGTGGCCGCCTCTCCGTCAAGGCCAACGTGCTCGACCTCGTCAAGCTCCGCAAGCTGCTCTGACCAGCGGCGCCGCCACACCACCGTCGCTTCGACAGCGCGCCCTCACCGCCCAGCCGGCCCCAGCGCCACAGTCGCAACGTTCAGCCGTACCCGGCGAGAGACACCGCTCAGCCCGGCCCGAGGTTCGCAGTCAGTCCAGCCCGAGGCTCACGGTCAAGCCAGCCCGAGGCTCGCGAGTGCCGCCTCGGCGGAGCTGTCGCCGGCGGTGATCGCACCGTCCGCCGACCAGTACGCCGTGCACAACGCCCGCAGCGCCGCCACCTCGTCGCCGTCGCCGGCCAGCCGCCAGGCGCCGGCCTCCCGCGTCACCCGCCACCCGTCGCAGAACACCGCACCGTCACGGGCCGCCGGCGCCTCGTGCGGGACGAGCAGCCCGCGCAGGTCCGCCGACAGGTACGCCGGGCGCAACTCGGGCGGCGCCGCGAGCAGTTCGGCCGGCGTGGTGACGCCGGTCAGTACGAGCAGGCCGGGCATACCGGCGCGGTTGCCGCCCTCGATGTCGGTGTCCAGGCGGTCGCCGACCACCAGCGGGCGGGCGCCGTGTCGCCGCTGCGCCGACTGCCGGAACAGCGCCGGCTCCGGCTTCCCGACCACCAGATCGGGCCGGCGGCCGGTCGCGTTCGCCACCGCCGCGACGATGGAACCGTTGCCCGGCAGGGGTCCCCGCGGCGACGGCAGCGTGCTGTCCAGGTTCGTGGCGATCCACGTCGCGCCGGCACGGATCGCCACGGTCGCCTCGGCGAGCTGCGCCCAGCCGACGTCCCGCCCGTACCCCTGCACCACGGCGACCGGCTTGTCGTCTGCCGTACGCGTCGGCACCAGCCCGGCGTCCGACACCTCCGCCGCCAACGCCTCCGACCCGACCACGAGTACGACCGAGCCTGCCGGCCACCGCTCGGCCAGCAGCGCGCCGGCGCCCTGCGCCGACGTCGTGACCTCGGCGGCCTCGGCCTCGACGTCGAAGCCGCGCAACCGTTCCGCGACCCGGTCGGCCCGCCGGCCGGCGTTGTTCGTGACGAAATGCACCGCCGTGCCGCGCGCCCGTACCTCCGCCAGCGCGGCCGCCGCATGGGGCACCGGCTGGTCGCCCAGGTACACCACACCGTCCAGATCCAGCAACACCAGGTCGTACGCCGGCACCAACGGCTGCCCGCATCCCCGCAGGCCGCCGCCCTGGTCGGTCACTTCTCGTCCTCCGGCCGTCCCGCCGTGTCCGTACCGTCGGAGAACTCGACGGCCCGCACCGTCCGATACTCCGGTGCCTTCGCCGACTGCTCCACGCCGGCCGTCCGGTCGGCGTCCCCGGACTCGTCGGTACCGTCGCCCTGCACAGCCCCGGCAGCGACGACGCCCGGCGCGCGATCCGCACTCGCCTCGGCACCGTCGCCGTCCGCGCTCGGAGCCCGGTCCGCACCCGTCTCGGCAACCTCGCCATCCGCGCCAGCAGCGCGGTCCGCACCCGTCTCGGCAACCTCGCCGCCCGCGCCAGCAGCATCGCCATCGACAGCACCGCGATCGCTCCGGCCCCCATCGGCAGGCTCGCTGCCGGGACCAGCCCCGTCGCCGTCCACGACGTCCGCCGCCGCACCGTCGACATCCTGGCCACCCACGGCGACACCGTCCGTGCCCAGGTCGCCGGCACCACCAACGGTCTCGGCACTTCCGACGGTGCCACTGGCGTCACGGTCGTCGGTCTGGCCGCCGTCGATGCCGTTGACGCCCTGCTCGCCGGCAGGCGTCGGATCGCCGTCGTCGGCAACATCGCGGTCCGCGTTCGGCGAGGCAGTCGCGTCGACATCCGACACCGACCGCTCCGTGTCGTCTCCCCGCGTACGTCCGGCCACGGCCGGCCGCGCCGCGTCAGTACGGGCGTCCGTCTCCTCGTCGTCCGGCTCGTCCGGCAGGTCGTCGCCCTCGATGACGACACCCTCCAGCGCGAGCAGCCGATCGACCGCGTCGGTCTCGCCCTGCGGGTCCAGCTCGATCGTCCGGGCGAACCACCGGTACGCCTCCTCGGTCCGTCCCGCCACCGCCAACGAATCGGCGTACGCGTACCGCAGGCGTGGGCGCCACGGCTCCGTGCCGGCCCCTTCCAAGGCGGGGACCTGCAGCATCGTCACCGCGGCGGCATGCTGCCCCATGTCCCGGCGGGCACCGGCCGCGACGATCAGCAACTCGATCCACTCGTTCATGGCAACCGACTTGCGCTCGGTGTGCCGGAACATGTCGACCGCCCGCTCCGGACGCCCCAGCCCGCGCTCCGCGTCGGCCAGGACCGCCAGATGGGTACTCCGGCCGGTCATCCGCTGGAATGCCCGCAGCTCCGCGATCGCCAGCTGCCACTGCCCGCACTGGTACGCCGCGAGCCCAACCGCCTCACGCACCGCACTGATCCGCGACGCGATGCGCCGCGCGGCCAGCGCGTGCCGCAGCGCCAACTCCGGGTCGACGTTCAGCAACTCGCCGGACGCCACCAGCCGCCGGGACACCGTGTCCGCGCTCAGCTTCGACAGCGACCGCAGCTCCGCCCGTACGTCCCGGTCGAGCTCGTGCGCCGCCACCGCATCCGGCAGCGCCGGGTCCGTCTCGGAGTCGGTACGCCGCGGAGCACGCTCGACCCGCCGCTCCCCACCCCGATCGTGCCGCTCGTCCCTCGGCCCGCGCCGCTCATCCCTCGGCCCGCGCCGCTCATCCCGAGCACCGTGCCGTGCGCCGGCGTCGCTTCGCGCACCGCGCCGATCGCCGTCGAAGCCGCGCCGCGCACCGCCCCGGTCGTCGCGCGCATCCCGCCGAGGAGCCCCCGGCCCACGCCGTTCGTCACCCGACCCACGCCGCTCGAACCCAGAACCGCTCCGCTGGTACCCGGAGCCACCGCGCTCGTCGCGCGGCCCGCGCCGCTCATAGTTGGAACCGCCCCGGTCATCCCGTGGCCCCCGCCGCTCCTGACCGGAACCACCACGCTCCTCGCGGGGCCCACGCCGCTCAAATCCGGTGCCACCCCGGTCGTCGCGAGGCGCACGCCTCTCGTACCCGGAGCCGCTTCGCTCGTCACGCGGTCCCCGTCGCTCATGGCTGGAGCCGCCGCGCTCGTCGCGTGATCCAGGCCGCCCGTACCCCGAGCCGGTCCGCTCATCACGCGGTCCCCGTCGCTCATAGCTGGAGCCACCGCGCTCACCGCGGAAACCGCCCCGGGCGTCCGACTCGCGACGGAAACCGCGGTCGGCTCCGCCGTGCGTCGACGTACGGTCCTCGCGCCGGCCATCGCTGCGTCGATCCGGTGCGCCACGCCCGGACGAACCCGCGTCAGCCCGGAATCCCGGCCGGTCACGCCGATCCCCGCCGGGACGGCCGGACCGGTCCCCGCCGGCGTAGCCGCCGCGCCGGTCCCCGGGCGCGGTGCCCCGGTCGTTGCGTGTCCAGGTGCGCCCCTCGGTGCGATCCTGACCCCGGTCACCTTGGTTTGGCCGCCTGTCGCCGCCACGATCCGTTCGGAACGACCCGCGATCGCGCTCCGCCCCGCGAGAAGGGCCGCGATCCTGACCGCTCCGATAGTCCTGCCTCTGGCCCCGAGCTCCCGGGCCGCCGGTGGCCCGGCCCCGATCCGCACCACCGCGGTCGGAATCCCTACGCTCCTGGCCCTCCGGCCTGTCGCGCCGCCACGGCTCCCGCGATCCGGATCGTGCCCGGTCTCCGCCACGCGCCCCGTCGAAACGCGGACGGTCTCCGCCCGTCGAACGACCCGGCCGACCACGCTCATCCCGACCGCGTTCGCCGCCGCCTCGCCGATCGTCATTGCCACGCCATGACGAGCCGCCCCGCGAACCTCCGCCGTACGACGCGCTCTGCTGGGGTCGGCCGTCAGAACTCCGGCCGCCATGGTCGGACCGTCCGCTGTCGCTCCGCGTGCCGCGATTGTACGAGCCGGACGATCGTCCCGAACCGTTTGCTCCAGCGCCACGCGAACGCCCGGACTCCGCGCTTCCCCGGTCGGATCCGCGTCCGGACCGGTCGTCGCGCTCTCGACGCGCACCACGCTGTTCAAAATTGGATGGCACGACAGACATCTTCCTCTACTTGCCGGACATTCGATCCGTGACCTGTCCTGGTCCCCGCCGCCCCGGGTCGACCAGTTCCAGTATTCGCTCGCCGCTCGGCCGCCGACGACGTACCCGCGTCCTGGCGGCTTTGGCAGCCCGCTCGGCGGTGTCACGAGTCCCGAAATAGCGAAAGGCGCCGGAGTGTTGAAGCATCAAGCTCCAACGCTCCGGCGCCTTCCATCATGTTAAGTCCGGCGGTGTCCTACTCTCCCACACCCTCCCGAGTGCAGTACCATCGGCGCTGAGAGGCTTAGCTACCGGGTTCGGAATGGGACCGGGCGTTTCCCCCTCGCTAAAACCACCGAAACAACTATCGAACCAACAAGCACACCACCCACCACAACAGTGAGGCTGCGCGTGGTCCCAGAACCACACAGTGGACGCAAACGTAATTGTGGTCAAGCCCTCGGCCTATTAGTACCGGTCAGCTCAACACGTTACCGTGCTTACACCTCCGGCCTATCAACCCAGTCATCTACTGGGGGCCTTACCCCAACAAAGGGCAGCAGACCTCATCTCGAAGCAGGCTTCCCGCTTAGATGCTTTCAGCGGTTATCCCTTCCGAACGTAGCCAACCAGCCGTGCCCATGGCAAGACAACTGGCACACCAGAGGTTCGTCCGTCCCGGTCCTCTCGTACTAGGGACAGCCCTTCTCAAGTCTCCTGCGCGCGCGGCGGATAGGGACCGAACTGTCTCACGACGTTCTAAACCCAGCTCGCGTACCGCTTTAATGGGCGAACAGCCCAACCCTTGGGACCTACTCCAGCCCCAGGATGCGACGAGCCGACATCGAGGTGCC
>DASXWQ010000028.1:0-159052 GCA_036503555.1 Actinocatenispora sp. | reverse complement strand
GGTGGACGTGCTCGTCGCCAGGGTGGTCGCGGCGGTGACGGCGAGCAAGGCTGGTAGCGCCAGGACTGCGCGTCGGACGGACATCGCGGCACCTCCGTACGGTCGCCCGACCGCGGACCGGCACCGCGACCACGGCATCTGCGATCATGCAGAGCGCACCGATCGGCCGTGGTCGATTTCGGAGAAATTGCCGACATGACGGAGCTGGCGTGAACTACCGCGATCCCGACACGATCACCCGGGTACTGGCACTCGACACCTGGGCCGTCGTCGGCCTCACCGACAACCCGGACCGCACCGCGTACCGGATCGCGCGGTTCCTGCTGGACCGCGGCAAGCGCGTCATCCCGGTCAACCCGCGCGGCGAGACCGTGCACGGCCAGCCCGGGTACGCCAGCCTCGCCGACATCCCCGGCCCGGTCGACGTGGTGGACGTCTTCCGCCGGTCCGAGCAGGCCGGCGTCCACGTCGACGAGGCGGTCACGATCGGCGCGAAGGCGGTCTGGTTGCAGCTCGGCGTGATCGACGAGGCCGCCGCCGACCGCGCCGCCAAGGCCGGGCTCGACGTCGTCATGGACACCTGCCCCGCGATCGAGTGGCGCTGACCCCGGGCCGGCCACGGCGCTGAGCGCGAGCCGGCACTGAGCCCCTGCCGGCAGCGGCGCTGAGCCCGAGCCGGCAGCGGCGCTGAGGCGGGGTGGCGGTCAGAGCGAGGCGCGCAGCGCGGCGTCCTTCTCGGCGACCAGGCGTTCCAGGTCACGCTGGAACCCGGCCATCCGGGTACGCAGGGCCTCGTCGGCGGTGGACAGGATGCGCACCGCGAGCAGGCCGGCGTTGCGGGCGCCGCCCACCGACACCGTCGCCACGGGTACGCCGGCCGGCATCTGCACGATCGACAGCAGCGAGTCCATGCCGTCGAGGTGCTTCAGCGGCACCGGTACCCCGATGACCGGCAGCGGCGTCTCCGCGGCGACCATGCCCGGGAGTGCGGCGGCGCCACCGGCGCCGGCGATGATCACGCGGATGCCGCGGTCGGCGGCGTCGCGGGCGTAGTCGAGCATCAGCCGCGGCGTCCGGTGCGCCGACACGACCCGCACCTCGTACGCCACGCCGAACTCGGCCAGCGCGTCGGCCGCGGCCCGCATCGTCGCCCAGTCCGAGTCGCTGCCCATGATCACACCGACGGCCGGTGCCTGTTCCGCCACAGTCGTTCCCCTCGTCAGCGGCCGTCGCGCAGCCAGGCCGCGGCCCGGTTCGCGCGGCGGCGTACCTCGGCGAGGTCGTCGCCGAGGACCGTCACGTGGCCGATCTTGCGGCCCGGCCGGAGCTGCTTGCCGTACAGGTGGACCTTCGCGTCGGGCACCTCGGCCATCAGGTGGTGCAGCCGTTCGTCGATGCCCATGCCGCCCGGCTCGCCACCGAGTACGTTCGCCATCACCACGACCGGCGCGGCCATCGACGTGGCGCCCAGCGGGTAGTCCAGCACCGCGCGCAGGTGCTGCTCGAACTGGGACGTGCGCGCGCCCTCGATCGTCCAGTGCCCCGAGTTGTGCGGGCGCATCGCCAGCTCGTTGACGACCAGGTCGCCGCCGGTCGTCTCGAACAGTTCGACGGCCAGCACCCCCACCACGCCCAGCTCGCTCGCGATCCGGATCGCGAGCTGCTGCGCCTCGATCGCCCGGGCCTCCGACAGCCCCGGCGCCGGCGCCAGCACCTCGACGCAGATCCCGTCCGACTGCACGGTCTCGACCACCGGGTACGCGGCGATCTGGCCGAACGGCGACCGCGCCACGACCGCCGCCAGCTCCCGCCGCAGCGCGACCCGCTCCTCGACGATCAGCGGGGTATCCGCCGCGAGCAGCTCAGCGACCAGCCGGGTGCCCTCGGCCGCGTCCGGCACCATCCACACGCCGCGCCCGTCGTACCCGCCGCGGGCGGCCTTGAGCACCACCGGCCAGGCGCCGTCGGCGAACGCGGTGAGCTCGTCGGCGGAGGTCACCGGCGCCCACCGCGGGCACGGGACGCCGAGCGCGGTCAGCTTCTCCCGCATCACGTGCTTGTCCTGCGCGTGGATCAGCGCGTCCGGCCCCGGGTAGACCGTGTGGCCGTCGGTGATCAGCGCGCGGATGTGCTCGCCGGGTACGTGCTCGTGGTCGAACGTGACCACGTCGCAGGCCGCCGCGAGCCGGCGCAGCGCGTCGAGGTCGTTGTGCTGCCCGACGAGTACGTCGGCGGCCACCAGGGCCGCGCCGTCGTCCGGCGACGCGGCCAGGATCCGCAGCGACTGGCCGAGCGCGATCGCGGCCTGGTGGGTCATCCGGGCGAGCTGCCCGGCGCCCACCATGCCGACCACGGGAAGTTCGGTACGCCTGTCCATCGGCACCCACCCTATGGGTACCGCCGAACGTCCCGACCAGCGACTCCGCCGGCTGCCAGGTGGATCTCAGTCGGCGAGGGTGGCGATGCCCTGCGCCCAGCGGAAGAACTTGTTCGTACCCAGATCGCGCACGGTCCGGATCCCGAACGCCCGGCCGAGCAGCTCGGCGTCCCCGTCGCTGACGCCCTGCAACGCCGCGACCGGAGCGTCCGCGATCTCCTGGACGCTCTTCGTCTCCCACGCCTTGTCGAGCTTGTTCTCCAGACCTGCCATCGTGACCCCCGTCGACGAGCCGTTTCCCGCGACGCTACGGGCATTCCGCCCGGCACACCCGACGTTTCGCCGATTACGGTCCCGGCCCGTCCGCCAGGTCGGTGAGCAGCGCCGCGACGTCGGCGGCGCGGGCGGGCAGGTCGGCCAGCCACACCCGCGCCGGGCGTACGCCGCGGCGGCCGGCGAGGATCCGGCGCAGCGACGCCGCCGTACGGTCGACGCCGGCCCGTTCGGCCAGCACGGCGATCCGGGCGTGCGCCAGCGCGGTCAGCGTCTCGCCGCCGCGGAACACCGAGCGCAGCGTCTCCGCGACCGACATCCGCCGGACCAGCAGGCCCCAGCCACCACCGGTGCCGTCCAGACCCACCACGAGCAGCCCGTACCGGTCGGGTACGGACCAGCCTGCCGCGTCCGCCGCGCGGTACAGCTCGCCCAGCCGGGTCCGCAGGTACGCGGCGCTCGCCAGCTCGGTCAGCGGGTCCACGCACCCGGCGTCGTGCACGGCGCGCAGCCACACGTCCGCCCACGCCTCCACGAACGCCCGTACCGCCGGCAGCGGTGGCGCGCCGACCGGCAGCAGGCGGTACAGCGCGGCCAGGTCGTCGAGGGCCTCGGTGAGCCCGACGCCGGCCTCGGCACGGGCCCGGCCGAGCCGTGCGCAGCAGGACAGCACCCCGCCCGAGGGGTACCCGGGGGCGGTGCGGCACAGGGTGGCGGCGAGCTCGTCGACCTCGGGCAGCCACCAGTCGCGCGGCCGGGACCAGCCGGTGGCCGCAGCCTCCGACCGCCACGCCGCGCGCAGTTCGTCCGGTCCCCGCCCGTACTGCCAGCGTCCGCTCCCGCCCGGGCCGGTCCCCTCGGGCACGCTGGTCAGCCGGCGGTGGCTACCTGTCACGCACGCTCCCTTCGCCCCGGCAGGTCGGCAACCCGTGTCGGCTCCGAGGGTGGGACGCGCAGCGGCCAGGTTCATGACGGGAGTCCGACAGGAAATTTCGACCGAACCAGGTGGCTTCGGTGCTGGTATGACCTACTTTGTTGAAGAAAACACCGAGCAATTGATCACTGCTGGAGCGTCACGAAGATCCACCTCGCGCGTTCATTCGTACAGGCACGTTTGTCCGTATCCCAGCTGCGGATCCCCCCACAGAACGGCCGGGCCATGACGACTTCCCCCCAGCACGGATCGACGGACCCCTCCGCCGTCGACCAGAGCGACGCCGAGCTGATCACGGCGACCAGAGAGGGCGACTCGGCGTCCTTCGGGCTGCTCTACCTGCGCCACGTCGACGCCGCGAACCGGCTCGCCCGTACCCTCGTGCGCGACGGCGCCGCCGCCGACGACCTGGTCGCCGAGGCGTTCGCCAAGGTGCTGACGACGCTGCGCGCGGGCCACGGCCCCGACGTCGCCTTCCGCGCGTACCTGCTGACCAGCCTGCGCAACACGTTCTACGACCAGGTACGCCGGGACAAGCGGCTGGAGGTCACCGACGACCTCAGCAAGTACGACCCGGGCGAGGAGTTCACCGACACGGCGAGCGAGGGGCTGGAGCGCAGCCTCGCCGCGCGGGCGTTCGGCAAGCTGCCGGAGCGGTGGCAGACCGTGCTGTGGCACACCGAGGTCGAGGGTGAGAGCCCGGCCGACGTGGCGCCGATGCTGGGCCTGACGGCCAACGGCGTGTCCGCGCTCGCGTACCGGGCGCGTGAACGCCTCAAGCAGATGTACCTGCAGGAACACATCGCCGACAGCACCGACCCGACGTGCCATTGGGCCGCCGAGCGGCTCGGTACCCGAGTCCGCGACGGGCTCGCGAAGCGGGAACGGGAGCGGGTCGACGCGCACCTCGCCGACTGCGCGAAGTGCACCATGCTCTACACCGAGCTGGGCGAGGTCAACTCCGGCCTGCGTACCGTGCTGGCCCCGCTGGTGGTCGGCTCGACCTGGCAGGCGTACCTGGGGATCGGGAGCGCGACGAAGGCGGCCGCGGTCGCCGGTGGCGGCCTGCTCGCCTGGCTGCAGCACTCGTGGCACGCGGTGGTCGGCTGGGTCAAGGGGCTGGTCGCGAAGGTCGGCCCGCGCAACGCCGCGATCGGCGGCGGCGCCGTCGCGGTCGTCGCGGCCGTGATCGCCGGCCTGCTGCTCGTCTCGCACACCTCGCCGCCGCCGCGGAAGCAGGCCGCCGCGCCGCCACCCGCCGGCGGCGGTACCAACAACCCGCCGGCCGGCAACAACCCACCGGCCAAGAACCCGCCGGCGAAGGCCCCACCCGGCAGTACGCCACCGGCCACGAGGCCGCCGGCGAAGCACCCGGCCAGCCACGCACCGGCGCCGACCCCGACGCAGCCGCCGTACCGGATCACGCCGCCGAAGCTGACCACCGGGACGCTCACCGCCGGTACGACGAACGGGTCGCTGCCGATCACGATCAGCAACCCGCTGCCGTCCACCGGCGGTACCGGCGGGGGCACCGGATCGGATCCGATCCCGTTGCCGACGCCGACGAGCAGCGGCGACCCGGGCGGTGTCGCCACACCGCGGCCGGCGCCGGGCCCGCCCGTACCGGGGTTGCCGGGGTTGCCGGGGCTGCCCGGACTGCCGGGTCTACCGACGACGACGCCGGGGCCGACGCCGAGCGGGTCGAGCCCGTCGCCGGGGCCGAGCGCGTCGCCGACACCCGGCTCGAACGGGCCGGGCGAGATCACCATGACGGTCGACCTGCCGGCGCCGATGACGCTCGCCTCGGGCGGCGCCGGCCCGGCCGCGGGCGACGGCTGGACCTGCCAGGGCGGCGCCACGCACGTCACCTGCCGGCACTCCGCGCTCGACCCCGGCACCAGTACGACCGCCAAGCTGCGTGTGAACGTCGGCTCCGTGGCCGGCTTCCAGCCGGTCCGGCTCTCGATCACCGCCGCCGGTTCGGCCGAGCGGCAGAGCTTCCCGGTCGTGGTGGCACCGGACCAGACCCGCACCGTGTACGCGGCGACCGGGGCGCAGCGCATCGTCTCCGCCGGCAACACCCTCATCCGCGGTACCAAGGGGCTGCTGCCGATCCTCGACCGGCGGCAGTGCGAGATCAACGACGACTGCACCGTCAGCGCGTACCACGGTGACGGCGGGGCCGGCACCGACGGCCGCGCCGGTATCCCGGACCTGCCCGGGACGTCCGGCGTGACCGGGGCGCGCAGCCGGGCTCGGCTCGACCTGCCGGCCGGCGCCCGCGTCCGGTACGCGCGACTCACCTGGGCCGGCCGCGGCAGCCAGGGCGCGCTGCCCGGCTCGGTGCGGCTGACCTCGCCCGGCGGCGCCGTCCGTACGGTCGGCGGGTCGGGGACGGCGATCGACGGCGGTCGCCAGTACAGCGCGGACGTGACGTCGCTGGTCGCGGGCGGTGGCGGCGGGCTGTGGACGTTCGACACGGACAGCCTCTACCTTGGCACCGCCGACGGCGGCGTGTTCGACGGCTGGGGCCTGCTCGTCGTCGTCGACGCGCCCGGCGCCGCCAGCAGCAACGTCGCGGTCTTCGACGGCGCGCTCGACGTCGGCTCCGGGGTGCCGGCCCGACTCGCCGTCGGTACCGGCGGCCCCGCGCAGGTCGGCACCGTGCTGTGGGACGGCGACCGGGTGAGCGGCGGCGACCTCGGCGACGACTCGCTCCGCATCGGCGGTACCACCGTCTCGGACGTCGGGCACAGCTTCTGCCCCGCGGCGCCCGAGACCGGCAAGGATCCGAACTGGAACACCCTCGGCACGGACGTGCAGACCCGCACGGTGTCCGTACCGGGAAACGGCCGGATGTCACTGGACAGCGGCAGCGACCGGATGTTCCTGGGCGGCCTGGCGATCGCGGGTCCCGAGTAACGGTCGACGTTTTGCCGCGCGCCGGCCCGGCGACGGCCACCCGGTCGGTACTCTCGGCCGGGTGGCGGAATCACGCGCCGAGCAGGTCCCGGCCCGCCCCGCGGTGGGCGGGCTGCGCGGGCTGTATGCCCGGTTCCGGCAGTTGATCCACGAGGCCGCCAAGTTCGGCGTCGTGGGCGGGATCAACTTCTTCGTCGACATCGGCCTGTACAACGTCTGCGAGTCGGTCCTCGGGCTCGGCCCGCTCACGTCGAAGACCATCTCGGTCACCGTCGCCGCGACGCTGGCGTTCGTCGGCAACCGGTACTGGACGTGGCGGCACCGGCCGCGCACCAACCTTGCCCGGGAGTACTTCCTCTACTTCGTGATGAACGCGGTCGGTCTGCTGATCTCCCTGCTGTGCCTGGGATTCAGCTACTACGTGCTCGGCGCGCAGTGGCCGGGCGTGTTCCAGACGCCGCTGGCGAACAACATCTCCGGCAACATCGTCGGCACCGCGTTCGGCACGCTGTTCCGCTTCTACTCGTACCGGCGGTGGGTGTTCCTGCCGCCGAGCGAGCCGCCGGTCGACCCGGCCACCGGGCTGCCCGAGCCGGAGGACGACACCAGCCCCGCGGGTGAGCGGTGAGGTCCGGCACCGGCGCCACCCCCGAGTGGTACTACGAGGACCTGACCCCGGGGCGCGTGTTCGACCTGGGCGTGATCGAGGTCGACGGCGCCGAGATGCTGGCGTACGCACGACGTTTCGACCCGCAGTGGTACCACGTGGACGCGGGACTCGCCGAGGCCAGCGAGTACGGCGCGCTGATCGCGAGCGGCTGGTTCACCGCCGCGCTGTTCATGCGCGCGTACGTCGACCACGTGCTGTCCCGCGCCGCCGCCGCGGCCTCGCCCGGGGTCGAGGAGCTGCGCTGGAAGGCCCCGGTGTACGCCGGCGACAAGCTCGCCGCCGAGCTGCGGGTCACCGACCGGGAACCGTCGCGTACCCGTCCCGGGCTCGGCACCGTCCACCTGGCCGGCGCCCTGCGTACCCTCGGCGACGGGGAGCCGGGACCGCCCGTGCTGCTGCTCCGGTTCCGCGGCTGGTTCGCCCGCCGCGACGCGGACTGACCGACGTCAGTCGCGCTCGCGGTCGGTGTCCTGCTCGACGAGCTGGTAGAGCACGCCCTGGGTGCGCTCGACGTGCGGCACGTCCTTCAGCACGATCTGGCCGTGCTCGCCGGCCGACTCGATCGTGAGCGTCCCGCAGCCGACCAGCCGCTCCAACAGGTTGTGCGCGAACGACACGTCGTTGATCCGGTCCAGCGGGATGTCCCGGCCGGTGCGGGACAGGACGCCGTGTCGCAGCAGGATCCGGTGCGTGGTGAACACGTAGTGGGTGGTCGCCCACGACAGGAGCCGGCGGAACGGGTACACCAGCAAAAGGACGACGGCGACGCCGGCGATCACGTACGACAGGATCGGCCAGGGGCTGACGACGACGCCGAGCACCGCCAACGCCACCACGATCACGGTGACCAGCAGCGCGCCGACCAGCCGCTTCCAGTGCGGGTGCAGACGCAGCACGACCTGCTCTTCGTCGACGAGCACGTTGTCCGGGAACCCCACGGCGAATCCTCCTGCGACCGGCTGGGAAGTACCCGGAACCCTAGCGGACGCGGGCGAACCCGGGGTGCTCAGCGCACCCGGTGGTGGTCGCGGTCGGTGAGGGTGAGCACGACGCGGACGGCGGTCGGGTCGAGCCCGGTGGTGGTGGCGAACCGGGACAGCGACTCCGACACGTACGACTGGAGATGCGCGATGTCCGCGCCGGACGCCAGTTCGAGCCGGGCGTGTACGCGCGGGTCGGCCGCGTCGCCGCCCAGCCCGACGCTCACCCGCCGTACCTTCGGGTGTCGCGCCAGGTCCCGCTCGATGCCGTGCACCAGGGCCGCCGCGCGTACCCGGGTGCGGCCCGGCGGGGTGTCGTCGGTACGGTCCGCGACCGGGTCGGTGAGCAGCAGGTCCGGCATCGGCCGGCCGAGCCGCGGCAGCAGTTGCGCCCGGACCAGCAGGAAGCCGAGCACCGCGACGACGAGCCCGGCCGCGGCGAGCACCAGCCACGCCGCCGTACCCCAGTCGTGCCACCGGTCCCGGACCGCGTGCGGCAGCAGGTGCTTGGCGTTGTCGACGCGGGGCAGCCGGCCGAGGGCGGCGAGCGTACCGGCGGCGCCGGCGAGCACCAGCAGCACCGCCAGGACGACGAACAGCGCACGGTTGACGCGGTCCATCACGCCACCCGCCTGGGTTTCCGGAGCGCCACGCGCAGGCGTACCGGCACCGGGGCGGCGATCCGGTCGAGCTGCGCCGACACGACCTTGCGTACGGTCTCCTCGGCGTCGGCGCGGGCACGCGGGCGTACCGTCAGCTTCCACTTCTCGCCGCGGCCACGCAGCCGGGCCCGGGTCCCGGCCACGCCGGGCACGGCGTCGACCGTGGTCGACACCTCCCGTTCGACCGAGCGGCGGTACACCCACCAGGACACCGGGCGCGCGTCGCCGTCGCGCCGGATCGCGAGCCGCTGCGGCGCCCACGGGCGTACCTCGGCGACGAACAGCGCCAGGCCGACCACCCCGACGGCGATCGCCACGCCGACCACGACGGGCGCGCCGATCGTGGTGCGCGTCAGCGGGCCGTACCAGGTGGAGACGTCGACGGGCCAGGGGCGGCGCCCGGCGGCGGCGAGGACGGCGGCGAGCGCGACGAGCAGCCCGCCGGCCAGCAGGACCAGCCCGACGAGGACCGCGGCCAGCCGGTTGACGACCCGCATCAGTAGTCGTCCCGCTGGTCGGCGGCGCGTTCGACGGCCTCGTCGTCCACGTCCTCGACGACGACCTCGACCCGCCGGGGGTCGCCGGCACCGGCGAGGACGGCGCTGACCGCCTCGACGACGCCGGTGATCACCGGTTCGAGCGGGAACCTGTCGACCGCCACGTGCACGGACACGGCGCTGGGGCCGAGGCCCACGCCGGGCACCGCGCCACCCGGCACCTGCGTCACCACGGGTACGCCCGCGCCCGGCACCAGCCGCGCCACCCCGGGTGTCGAACCGGCCGCCGCGGCGACCGCGCGGGCCAGCGTGCCCCGGTCCGTGATCTCGTCCGTCATCACGCTACTGAACCCGTGGCTGGCTCGGCTCCTCGTCCTCGCCCTCCACGAAGATGTCGTCGACGTTGATGTTGACCTCCACGACCTTCAGCCCGGTCATGCCCTCGACCCGCTGGATCACGTTGGCGCGTACGGCCTCGGACACCTCGACGATGCTCTGCCCGTACCAGGTGACGATGTCCAGGTCGATCGCCGCCTCGCGCTCGCCGACCTCCACCGAGACGCCCTGCGTCGCGGTCGACACGTCGCTGCTGCCCGGTACCAGCGCGCGCAGCTGGCCCATCCGCCGGGCGAAGCCCTTGCCCATCGAGTGCACGCCGGGGATCTCCCGCGCGGCCATGCCGGCGACCTTCGCGACGACCGTATCGGCGATCCGGGTCTGGCCGTTCGCGCTGGTCAACGAGGCGTGCGTGCCGACGGAACCGTTGCTGCGCGGGGCGGGCGGGCTGGCCGGCGCCGCGGGCGTGTCCGGCTTGGTGGCGGTCGCGGTGTTCGCCATCGTCGTACTCCCTCGTGTCGCGGTGCTGGTTCGTGGCGGCGGTCAGGTGCGTTTGGAGCCGAAGCGGTCGGTCAGGTCGCCGAGCCGGATGTCGCCCGAAAGGACGCGGACCACGACGTACCCGACGAGTCCGGCGGCGACGCCGCCGAGCGCGACGAGGAAGCCGGTCGTCGCCCACAGCCAGGCGATCAGCAGGCCGGCGAGGAAGCCAAACTGCCGGTGCGACATCGCTCCTCCGTTCGCGCCGACCCACCCAGCGCAACGCTGACCGGAGTCGCCGACATACACAGAGTGATCTACTTCGCCGCCGGATGCGGCGAGTCCGGCCAACTCGGGTACGCCGGAACCGGCCAGATCGGCCCCAACGGGTCGCCCGGCCGCGCCGACTCCCCGGATCCGCCTCGACGGCGCGAGGTCCGGCGCGAGGTCCGGCGGCGACGTCGTGTCGCCCGGTCCGGACGGTGCCGGGTCAGGAGGCGGGGCGTACGTGGGTGACGTCGCCGGCGGCCAGCGCCACCGGTGCGCCCCCCGCAGGGGTGACGACGAGCCGGCCGTCCCCGTCCACGTCGGTCGCGGTGCCGGTGAGCGTGCTGCCGTCGGGCAGCTCCACCCGTACCGTGCGGCCCAGCGTCGCGCACTCGGCGCGGTACGCGGCGAGCAGGCCGCTGCCCACCGGGTCGCCGGCCGCCGCACGGAACCGCTCGTACCACGAGGCCAGGTCGCGGAGCAGCCCGCGCAGCAACGGATCCCGGTCGGTCATGGCCGCGCCGGCCAGCGCCAGCGAGGTCGCGTCGGCGCGGGGCAGCTCGTCGGCGCGCAGCGACACGTTCAGCCCGATGCCGAGGACGACGGCGGGCGCGTCGGCGTCCGGGTCCGGCACGGTCTCGGCGAGGATGCCGGCGCACTTGCGGTCCGGCTGCTGGCCGGCCGGCGCGACGAGCAGGTCGTTCGGCCACTTCAGGGCCGCCTCGACCGCAGCGAGCCGGCGTACCGTGCCGGTCAGCGCGACGCCCGCCGCGAGGGGCAGCCAGCCGTACCGCGGCGCGGGTACCGGTGGGTGGTCGCCGTCGGCGCGGCCCGGCCGCAGCAGCACGCTCACGTGCAGCCCGGCTCGGGCGGGCGACGTCCACACCCGGCCGAGCCGGCCCTTGCCGGCCTCCTGGCGCTCGGCGACCAGCACCAGGCCCTCCGGCGTACCGGCCGCCGCCTCCGCCGCCACGTCCGTGTTGGTCGACCCGGTCGACGCGACGACCCGGACCCCGGTCCATGGGCTGTCCGGGCCCACCAGCCCGCGTTCCAGCCGGGCGGCGGACAGCGGCGGGCGGTCCAGGTCGGTGTACGGCGACTCCATCCGCCCAGGCTACGGCGCCAGCCGGTCGGGCTCGGCGAGCAGGTCGAGCAGCACGTCGATCTCCTGCGCCCGGTCGGAGTCCCGGTCGGCCACCCGGCGCCGCAACCCCACCAGATCCTCGTACACCCGCGGCGGCACGGGCGGGCACTCCGGCAGCGCGACGACCCGCCCCAGCGCCCGCAGCCCCCAGTACTGGTTGAACGGCAACGGCTCCGCCAGCACGCTCGCGAGCAGCGTCGACAGCAGCCCGGGCCGGGGCGTGGCGTAGCAGTGCGCGTACCCGGCGAGCCGCCAGCCCGCCCGGTACGAGCGCAGCGCCGCCTCCGCGTCGAACCCGGCGGCCCGCGTCGCCGCCACCGACAGCCGGCCGAACAGCTCGTTCATCGCCGCCGTACGGCGGGAGCCGGATCGCATCCGCGCGCGCAGGTCCTCGTACCGGGCGGCGAGTTCGGCGACCTCACCGGCGTACGGCATCGGCGTCAGGTCCCACGCCGGGGCCGACTGCGGCGGGGGCGCCGCCGGCAGACCCGAGCCGCGTCGGGGCCACCACCGCCGCCACCACGGTCGGCGGGTCCGCCGGACGTACGGCGAGTCCCGCGCGAGCTGGAAGGGCACCGGTGCGCCGGCCTCCGACGCCCCGGCCCGCTGCACGGTTCCTCCCGTCGGGCCAGGGAAGACCGGCCCCGGGACGCCCGACACCGGCGCACCGAACTCCGCCGATCCGGCACCGCGACCCGACCCCGTCGGCCCCGCCCCGTGCTCCGGACCGGTCGGCCCCGCGGGGTGCTCGGGACCTGTCGGCACCGTGCCGTGATCCGGCCCGGTCGGCCCGTCGGCCGGAACGCCGTGGTTCGGGACGACTGGTGGACGGCCGGTCGGGGCCGCACCCTGGCTCGGGATGACCGGTGGGCGGCCCGCCTGGGCCGCATCCTGGTTCGGGACGACCGGTGGGCGGCCCGTCGGGACCGCATCCTCGTTCGGGACGACGGGTGGGCGGCCGGTCGGGGCCGCGGTGTCGCCCGGCGTGTCATCGGATCCGGGCGTCGACGGGTCGCCGAGCCCGGACGCCTCGGCGCCCTCGCCGGGCCACGGTGTCCAGGCGCCCGGTGTGTGACCGCTGGTGGCGGGGGTCGATGGGGCGGGGCGCTCGGACGCGGCGGTCGCCGCGCCGGGGAGCGCGACACCGCAGTACAGGCAGAACCGGTCGGCCGGCCGGGTGGGCGAGCCGCAGGACCCGCAGTACCGCCGGACGGCGGGCACGGGCGCCGGGGCGTACGCGAGGCGCGGGCCGGCCGCCGCGGCGGCGAGGACGGCGCCCGGTGCCGCGGGTACGCCCGGGGCCGGGGGTGCGCCGAGGGCGGTGGCGGCGCCGAGCGCGGCGTCGGCGGTGGCCTCGGTACGACCGACGCGCCGTTCGAGCGTGCGGAACTGCACCTTCACGCCGCCGGGCAGTTCGGCCGAGTCGAGGACCAGGCCGAGGCCCGGCAGCGCGACGAGGACCAGCAGGATCAGGGTGATCATGTCGACCCGGTCGGGCCAGACGAGGTGCACGACGAGCAACGCCGCGGCGATGCCCGAGAGGCCGAGGAGCAGCGCCCAGCCCAGTCGTCGGCGCGCGGTTGATCCCCCGTCGGCCATGCTGCCGCCTTCCTGTCCGGATGTGCCGAGCGTACCGACCGGTCGCGGCGACGACGCACGGTTAGAGTCGGCGGCGTGAGTGCTGACGTGAGCGAGCCGGAGCCGGACATCCACACCACGGCGGGGAAGATCGCCGACCTGGTCCGGCGGTACGACGAGGCGGTGCACGCGGGGTCGGCCCGGGCGGTCGAGAAGCAGCACGCGCGGGGCAAGAAGACCGCGCGGGAGCGGATCGACATGCTGCTCGACCCGGGTTCGTTCACCGAGCTGGATGAGCTGGCCCGACACCGCTCGGTGAACTTCGGCATCGAGGCCAACCGGCCGTACGGGGACGGTGTCGTCACCGGCTACGGCACGGTCGACGGTCGCCCGGTCGCGGTGTTCAGCCAGGACTTCACGGTGTTCGGCGGCTCGCTGGGCGAGGTGTACGGCGAGAAGATCTGCAAGGTGATGGACCTGGCGGCGAAGACGGGCTGCCCGATCGTCGGTATCAACGACGGCGGTGGCGCGCGCATCCAGGAGGGCGTGGTCGCGCTGGGTCTGTTCGCGGAGATCTTCCGGCGCAACGTCAAGGCGTCCGGCGTGGTCCCGCAGATCTCGCTGATCCTCGGCCCGGCGGCGGGCGGCGCGGTCTACTCCCCCGCCATCACCGACTTCACCGTGATGGTGGACCAGACGTCGCACATGTTCATCACCGGCCCGGACGTGATCAAGACGGTGACCGGCGAGGACATCGGGTTCGAGGAGCTGGGCGGCGGGCGTACGCACAACACGAAGTCGGGCAACGCGCACTACCTGGCGGCCGACGAGGACGACGCGATCGACTACGTCAAGCAGTTGCTGAGCTACCTGCCGGGCAACAACCTGGACGAGCCGCCGGCGTACCCGGACGTGGCGGGCCCGCGGGAGGTCACGGACGCCGACCGGGAGCTGGACACGCTGATCCCGGACTCGGCGAACCAGCCGTACGACATGCACACGGTCATCGGGCACGTGCTGGACGACGGCGAGTTCTGCGAGGTGCAGGCGCTGTACGCGGCGAACATCGTGTGCGGGTTCGGCCGCGTCGACGGGCAGCCGGTCGGTGTCGTCGCGAACCAGCCGCTGCACTTCGCGGGCTGCCTGGACATCGGCGCGTCGGAGAAGGCGGCGCGGTTCGTCCGCACCTGCGACGCGTTCAACGTGCCGATCCTGACGTTCGTCGACGTGCCGGGCTTCCTGCCCGGCACCGACCAGGAGTGGAACGGCATCATCCGCCGCGGCGCCAAGCTCATCTACGCGTACGCCGAGGCGACGGTCCCGCTCATCACGGTGATCACGCGCAAGGCGTACGGCGGGGCGTACGACGTGATGGGGTCGAAGCACCTCGGCGCGGACCTGAACTTCGCCTGGCCGACCGCGCAGATCGCGGTGATGGGCGCGCAGGGCGCGGTGAACATCCTGCACCGGCGTACGCTCGCGGCGGCCGAGGACCCGGACGCGACACGCGCGGAGCTGATCGCCGAGTACGAGGACGCGCTCTGCAATCCTTACGAGGCGGCGGAACGCGGCTACGTCGACTCGGTGATCCCGCCGGCGCAGACCCGGCTGGCAGTCTCGCGCGGCCTCGCGATGCTGCGCGGCAAACGGGAGACCAACCCGCCCCGCAAGCACGGCAACATCCCGCTCTGACCGGAGGTCCACTGTGGACAGTCCCGTGCTGACGGTGGTAGGTGGGGAGCCGATGGCCGACGAGCTCGCCGCGCTCGTCGCCGTACTCGCCGCCCGTGCCGTGCCCGCCGCCGCGCCGCCCGCGCCGCGCCCGCTGTGGCGCGACCCCGCCGCCCGGCTCGGCGTCACCCGCCGCGGCCCGCTAGCCTGGCGCACCGGCGCCCGGCCGCAGTGATGGCCCGCACCCGGGTGTACCGCGGCGGTCGGGTCCTGCACGACGACCTCGACGTGTCCGCCGCCGCCGACCTGATCGGCACCGCAGACACCGCCGTCTGGATCGACCTCGGACCCGACGACCTCGACGCGCTGCCTCCGCTCGCGGACCGGCTCGGTTTCCACGCGATGGCGATCCGCGACGCGCTCGCCGAGCACCCGTCGCACTCGTTCGCCCGGTACGCCGGGCACTGCCTGCTGGTGCTGCGGGCCACCACGTTCGACCCGTCGCGCGGCCTGCTGCGGGTCAGCCCGGTCGCCGCGTTCGTCACCGACGATGCGCTGGTCACGGTGCGCCGCAACGACTTCCTGCGTGCCGACGACATCGTCGACCGCTGGGGCGAGGAGTCCGAGCTCGCCTCATCCGGCAGCGGTTTCCTGCTTTACGGTTTCCTCGACACGCTGTCGAAGGACACCGCCGCCGTCGTACGGGCGCTCGACGAGGCGCTGGACAACCTCGCCGACTCGCTGCTCGACGAGAAGGCCGACGAGAGCGTCGTACAGCGCCGTTCGCTGGTTCTGCGCCGTGGGCTGGTTCTGTTGCGCCGCACCATCTTCCCGTTCGAGGACGCGCTCGACACGCTCACCGGCGACGCCGAGCCGCCGTACGACGAGACGATCGCGCCGTACATGCACGGCGTGTACGAGCGGGTCACCCGGCTCGCCGACTGGACCGACAGCCTGCGCGACATGGTCGCCACGATCGTGCAGACCGCGATGTCCCTGCACGACAGCCGAATGACCGTGATCAGCAAGAAGGTCAGCGGGTGGGGCGCACTCATCGCCGTACCGGCGGTCATCACCGGGTTCTTCGGCATCAACGTGCCCTACCCCGGCATCAACCAGCAGTGGGGCTTCGTGCTCTGCGTGGTGGTCCTCGTCGCCAGCTTCGTCACCCTCTACGCCGTCTTCAAACACCGCGACTGGCTCTGACCCCGGCCCCCTGCCACGCGGGCCGGCGCTGGTAGACAGACGGTATGAGTGTGCGTTTCGTACTGGCGTCGCAGAGTCCGGCTCGGCTCGCGTCGCTGCGCGCGGCCGGGTTCGCCCCCGACGTGATCGTGAGCGGCGTGGACGAGTCGGCGGTGACGATCGACTCCGCCGCCGGCCTGTGCGCCGAGCTGGCGCGCCGCAAGTGCGTCACCGTCGCGGCCCGCCCCGACGCCGCCGACGCCCTCGTACTCGGGTGCGACTCGGTCCTGGAGTTCGACGGCGAAACGTGGGGCAAGCCGGCGGACGCGGCCGACGCCGCGGCGCGCTGGCGGCGGATGCGCGGCGGCTCCGGCGTGCTGCACACCGGCCACCACCTGATCGACACCCGGTCCGGCACCGCGGTCGGCGCCGTGGCGTCGACCACCGTACGGTTCGCCGACGTCACCGACACCGAGATCGCCGCGTACGTCGCCACCGGCGAGCCGCTGCAGGTGGCCGGGGCGTTCACCATCGACGGGCGCGGCGGCCCGTTCGTCACCGGCGTCGACGGCGACCCCGGCACCGTCATCGGCGTCTCGCTGCCGCTGCTGCGTACGCTGCTGGCCGACCTCGGCGTCGCGCTGCCGGAGCTGTGGGCCTGACGGTTCGACTTGCGGTTGCCGCTGCGTCAACTTCTACGGTTCGAGGTGGCCGGAAGCACCGGCCGGCGAAGGGAGGCGGCGTCATGGGCTGGTCGATCGCCGACGTGGCGCGGATGTCCGGGGTGACGTCCCGGACGCTGCGGCACTACGACGAGATCGGCCTGCTGCCGCCGGCCCGGATCGCGAGCAACGGACACCGTTGGTACGAACAGGCCGAGTTGCTGCGGTTGCAGCAGATCCTGCTGATGCGGGAGCTGGGGCTGGGGCTGCGTGAGATCGGCGCGGTCCTGTCCAGCCAGGTCGACCGGGTGGCCATGCTGCGCGAGCATCACGGGCGGCTGCTGGCGGAACGGGACAGGCTCGACACGCTCGCCCGTACCGTCGGCCGCACCATCGCCGAGCTACAGGAGGGCGACGACGACATGACAACGATCAACCGGCCGGAGAACCTGTTCGAGGGCTTCAGCGAGGAGGTCCGCGCCGAGACCGAGGCCGAGGCCCGCGAACGATGGCCGAAGGCGTGGGAGCAGTCCCGGGCCGCCACCGAGGCGATGACGCCGGCGGACAACGAGCGGTGGCAGCGCGAGGTGACCGCCCAGCTGATCCGCATGGCGGAGCAGATGGTGGCCGGCACGCCGGTCGACGACCCCGCCGTGCAGGCCGAGGTGGCGGAGCACTACCAGGGCGTCTGCCGGTTCTGGACGCCGAACGCCGAGGCGTACCGCGGGCTGGCGCGGACGTACCTGGAGGACCCGCGGTTCCGGTCCAACTTCGACCGGATCGCCGAGGGACTGGCCCGGTACCAGCACGACGCGATGCTCGCGTACGCCGACGCCCACCTGACCTGACCGGCGGGCGGTTCGGCTGAGGCGGGTGCGGTGCGCGGTGGACCGGGCACCGCACCCCTTCGGCTCAGGAACAGGTCAGGACCGGGCCGGCCCAGTCGGTGTGGTCGGAGTTGGCGCTGCCCTCGTCGTTCGCGACGAGTTGGACGATGCTCGCGCCGGTGAGGTCGGCGGTCAGGTGGCGCGCCGCGTCGGCGGCGGTCATCTGGCCGCTGTCGGCGACGGCCACACCGTCCGCGTAGATCTGGAACGACGCGAGTGCGACGCTGCCGTCCTTCTCGTCGTCGATGCCGACGTCGGTGGTGAGCGACGAGCACCGCTTCCCGACGTAGTACGTGATCTGGCTGGGCGCGTTGGTCCCGAGCCCCTTCGCGTACGTGGCGCCGTTGATGGTGATGGTGTGCCCGTCACCGGCCGCCGTCTCGCCGTTGCTGGTGTCGCGTTCGACCGGCCCCCAGTCGTTGTCGGCGGACAACCAGTCCAGGTCGCTGACGTCGTACGTGCCGGCCGCCGGTGGCACCGCCACCAGCACGCTGGTCGCGCCGGACACGCTCGCGTGGTGCCCGTCCCACGCGTACGCGGAGGTCACGGCGAGCGGGTAGGTGCCGGGCGGGGTGCCGGCCGGCGGCGTGACCGTCCACTGTGTACTCAGCGACCGACCGGACGGCAGTGCCGGCGCGGTACGCGGCGACGTCGCGCGCACCGTCCAGCCCGCCGGCGCCGTCAGCGACGCCGACACCCCGTACAGCGCAACGCGACCGCCGTCGGTCACCGTGGTCGACACCGGGTTCGCGGTACCCGGCGCCACGACCGACACCGGCGCCCCCGGGTACGCCGGCGGTGCGGTCGCGCCGGCCGTCACCGCCGGCGGGTACGCCGACCAGTTCCCGGACGCGGCGACCCGGTAGATCGCCGTGCCGTGCGCGGGTACGGAGGCGGCGATGGTGCCGGCGGACTCGGTGGTGGCGTGCTGCCACACGTCGCGCAGCGTGTACGCGGCGGCCTTCGGCACACCGGCCGCGGCTGCCGTCGTCGAGATCGTCGCCGCCGTGTCGCTCTCGTTGTAGAGCGCGACCGCGACGTCGCCGTTCGCCAGCGGCTTCGCGAAGACCACGTGCCCGCCGGAGTCGCTGACCGGTCTCGCCTGCGTACCCAGCGAATCCTGGTCGAGCGCGATGACCTCGCGGTTGCTCAGGACGGCCAGCGTTGCCGGTGTCGCCTGCCGCAGGTCGGTGCCGATCAGCAGCGGCGCGGCCATCATCGACCAGAGCCCGAAGTGCGTGCGGTATTCGGTGTCGGTCATCCCGCCGTTGCCGACCTCCAGCATGTCGGGGTCGTTCCAGGCGCCGGGCTTGGCCGCGGCGTACAGGCCCATGTTCTGCCGGACGATGTTCTTGAGGCTGGCCCAGTTGTCCGAGATGTCGCCGGTGGTACGCCACAGGTTGCCGACATCACCGGCCCACGACGCCGGGTCGAAGTTGCCCCATTCGCAGAGGCTGTAGACGATCGGGCGGCCCGTCGCGGCGAGCGCGTCACGCATCCGCGAGTACCGGTCGACGTACCCGTCCTTGGTCTCCGGGGTGTCGCGCGTCCCGCAGTTGTCGTACTTGAGGTAGTCGACGCCCCAGGCCGCGAAGTCCTGCGCGTCCACGGTCTCGTGCCCGAAGCTCGCCGGGTACCCGGCGCACGTCTTGTCCCCGGCGCTGGAGTAGATGCCGAGCTTGAGCCCCTTGGCGTGCACGTAGTCGGCGGTGCCCTTGATGCCGTCCGGGAACTTCACCGGATCCGGTACGAGGTGCCCGTCGGCGCTGCGCTGCTTCTCCGACCAGCAGTCGTCGATGTTGACGTACTGGTAGCCGGCGGCCTTGAGACCGCTGGAGACGAAGAAGTCGGCGGTCTGTTCGATGAGCTGCTCGTCGACGTCGCAGCCGAACGAGTTCCAGTCGTTGAACCCCATGGGCGGGGTCAGCGCGAGCCCGTTGGGCAGGGCGCGCGCCTCGGTCGGGTGCGCCGTCGCGGCGGCGGCCGCACCGCTCGCCACGAGTACGACCGCCGCGGCCAGCGCCAGGAGTCTTCGCATGGTCGGTCACCCCTTCGCTACCGGGTCCGGACCGCCGAGGGGTGGGCAGCCGGTACCCGTCCGGTGAGCTGGGTCGGCGCATCGGCGGCGGGCGAGGGGACGGGGACCTGTGTGGAGCTGTGTGGGAACGACGCCGCCTGAAGCGCCGCACCCGAACCTAAACCCACACAACTACACGACACAAGGGGTAACCACGTCGAAACGCGAAGACCCGGCCGGTCGCACCCCTCGCACGACCGGCCGGGTCTTCCCGGCGAAGTGGACGCCTCCGAACGGCCCGGCCGGTCGAGGACGTTCCGGCGGATCAGGCCACGCTGCGGGCGAACCGGCGGGCCGCCCAGATCACCGCCGCGACCGTCAGCGCCATGAGGATCACCAGTGCCTCGTACACCGCGGCGGTGCTCACCCGACCGGCGAACAGGTCGCGCGCCGCGTCCACCCCGTACCGCAGGGGGTTGATGCGGGAGACCGCCTGCAGCCAGCCGGGCGCCGCCGCCATCGGCAGGAACACGCCGGACAGCAGCAGGATCGGCATCGCGATGCCGTTCGCCAGCGGCGCCAGCGCGTCCTCGCTCTTGAGGATCAACGCCGCCGCGTACGACACGGAGGCGCCCATGACCGCCAGCAGCACCATCAGCGCCAGCACCAGTAGCAGCGGCAGGAAGTGCACCTTCAGCCCGAACGGCACCGAGATCACGACCAGTACGACGGCCTGCGCCACGAGCGTCACCACGTCCCGCAGGGCGCGGCCGAGCAGCAGCGCGAACCGGCTGACCGGCGTCACCCGCATCCGCTCGATGACGCCGTCGCGCAGCTCGCCGATCAGCCCGAAGCCGACGAACAGCGTGCCGAACAACGCCAGCTGCGCCAGCAGCCCCGGGATGAAGAACGCGAACGCGGCGTCGCCGCCGGCCATGCCCGGCGCCCGCACCTTCTTCAGCAGCGGCGCGAACAGCAGCAGGTAGTAGAGCGGCTGCGCGAGGCCGACCACGACCCAGGTCGGGTTGCGCAGCGTCAACAGCATCGAACGCTGGAACACCAGCCACGTGTCCCGCAGGAACTTGCCCATTGTCCTTGTCTCCCTTGGGATCTCAGGCCGCGTCGTCGCGGAGCGAACGGCCGGTCTGGTGCAGGAACACGTCGTCGAGGCTGGGGCGGTGCAGCTCGATCGACTCGACCGTCACGCCCGCGCCGTCCAGCTCGCGCAGGATCATCGGCATCGCGGTGGCGCCGGCCTCGACGTACAGCCGGAGCTCGGTGCCGGCCTCCTCGGACTTGCGCACGTAGTCCGCGTCCGCGACGAGCTTGCGGGCGGTGCCCACGGTCTCCGCGCCGTCCGGCCCGAAGCCGAGCGTGATGACGTCGCCGGCGACCTGCCGCTTCAGCTCGTCCGACGTACCCTCGGCGACGATCTGGCCGTCGTCCATGATCGCGATCTTGTCGCAGAGCGCGTCGGCCTCGTCGAGATAGTGGGTGGTCAGGAAGACCGTCATGCCCTCGCCGCGCAGCCGGCGCACCTCGTCCCAGACGTGCGAGCGGCTCTGCGGGTCAAGGCCGGTGGTCGGCTCGTCCAGGAACACCAGCCGCGGGCCGTGCACCAGGCCGAGCGCGATGTCCAGCCGGCGCTTCTGCCCGCCGGAGTACGTCGTGGTCTTCCGGTCGGCGAACGCGTCGAGCTGGAACGCGGTGATCGACTCCGCGGCACGCCGGCCGGCCTCGGCCTTGGCCGACCCGTACAACCGGGCCTGCATGACGAGCTCCTCGCGGGCGGTGGCCTCGCGCCAGGTCCCGCCGTTCTGCCCGACGTATCCGATGCGGCGGCGCACCTCGCCGGGGTTGCGGCGCAGGTCGACGCCGACGACTGTCGCCTCGCCGCCGTCGGGGCTCAGCAGCGTCGACAGCATCCGCAGCGTCGTCGTCTTGCCGGCGCCGTTGGGGCCGAGGAACCCGAACACCTGTCCCTCGGGTACGGCGAGGTCCACGCCGCGGACCGCCTCGACGGTCCCGCGGCGACTGCGGAACGTCTTCCGCAGCGCCTTCGTCTCGATGATCATGGTGCGTCTTCCCCCGCTGGTTTGTGGTCCACGACAGGACGGAGCAGCCCAGTCTGCCCGGGCAGGCTAGACATCGGTACCGACATTCTCGGTCGCACGAATGTCCCTGGGGACACCATCATGATGTCGCCAATGACGTCAGTCAAGTCGATGTGGCATCACGGTGGCGTCGCAGATCGGACGTAAGCCGCGAGTGTTCACCGAACGCCCCGGCTCCCGCCAACGCGGGGCACGGCGCAACCGCCCCAGACATGGCAGAATCGGCGAGCTCCAACCAAGAACCGGCAGGTACTCCCTGACCAACACCGGCCGGGCGTACGGGAGGAATGTGACATGACCGCCGAGACAGCTGGCGGCACGGCGGCACGGGCACCGTCCCGGCACCCCGGCGAGCACCTGATGGCGTACCTGTTCCTCGTACCGTCGGCGCTGGTGTTCGGGCTGTTCGTGGCCTGGCCGCTCGGCGACTCCGTCTACCTGTCGCTGCACGGCAGCGACCTGTTCGGCGGGGCGTCGGTCTTCGTCGGCGCACAGAACTACACCGACATGCTGACCTCCGCCGAGTTCGGCCACGTCCTCGCGAACACGCTCGAGTTCGTGCTGCTGACCGTGGTACCCGGGGTGCTCGGTGCGCTCGTCGTCGTGCTGCTGCTGGAGTCGCAGATCCGCGGGACCAGGGTGCTGCGTACGGCGTTCGCGTTGCCGTTCGCGTTCAGCGTGGCGACCGCGTCGGTGATCTTCTCGGTCATCTACAACTACCAGATCGGCCTGGCGAACGGGATCCTCGGCTTCCTCGGCGTCGACAAGGTCGGCTGGACCACCGACCCGCACATGGCGATGGTGTCGCTGGCGCTGACCACGGTGTGGATGAACCTGGGGTACAACGTGCTCGTCCTGTCGGCCGGGGTCGGCGCGATCCCGGGCGAGGTGATGGAGGCGGCGCGGCTGGACGGCGCCACCGGCGTCACGCTGGCGCGCCGGATCATCCTGCCGCTGCTGTCGCCGCAGATCTTCTTCCTCGTCGTGGTGTCGACGATCCAGTCGTTGCAGAGCTTCGGCCAGATCCACATCCTCACCCGCGGCGGCCCCGACGGCGCCACGACCACCCTCGTGTACTCCATCTACAAGAAGGCGTTCGCGTTCGGGTCGAGCGACTTCGGCTCGGCGAGCGCGCAGGCGATGGTGCTGCTCGCGGTCGTACTCGCCTGCACCGCGGTCCAGTTCGGCGTGCTGCAACGGAGGGTGCACTACTGATGACCGCCACCGCCACCCGCGAATCCACAGTGGACAGTCCGCGTCCGGCCCGGCGGCGGCGCCGCGTCAGCGCCGGCCGGATCGTCGTGTACGTCGTGCTCGTGCTCGCCCTGATCCCCGTCGTCTTCCCGGTGTACTACGCGTTCGTCGGCAGCGTGATGCCCGGCAGCGACCTCGCCTCGTCCCCGCCGAAGATCTTCCCGACCGGGTTCGCCTGGCAGAACGTCACGGGCGTGTTCGACTCGATCCCGCTCGCCACGCAATACCTCAACTCCGTGCTGCAGGCCGGGATCATCACCGTCGCGCAGCTCGTCACCAGCATCTTCGCCGCGTACGCGTTCGCGTGGATGCGGATGGCCGGCCGGCGGTTCCTGTTCGCGGCGTTCATGGCGACGCTGATGGTGCCGGCCGAGTCCATCATCATCCCGAACTACCTGCACATCGCCGACTGGGGACTGCTCAACGGCACCGGCGGGATGACGCCCGGCGTCGCCCTCGGACTCGTACTTCCCTTCCTGGCCAACATGTTCGGGACGTTCCTGCTGCGCCAGGCGTTCCTCCAGTTCCCGTCCGAGCTGCGGGACGCGGCGGTCATGGACGGCTGCGGGCACCTGCGTTTCCTCTGGCGCATCCTCGTACCGCTGGCCCGGCCGTCGATCGCCGCGGCCGGCGTGTACATCTTCCTCACCGCGTGGAACCAGTACTTCTGGCCGCTGCTGGTGACGCGCAGCCCGGCGCAGCAGACCCTCCAGATCGGCATCACGCAGCTGCGCAACGCCGAGGTCGGCGACCTCGGCCTGGTCATCGCCGGCGTCGCGCTGTCGGTGATCCCGACGTTGGTCATCGTCCTGTTCGGCCAGCGGTACATCGTGCGCGGCCTCACCGCCGGCGCGGTCCGGTAACGAGAAGCATTGGGAGGCAACGGAATGAGGCATGGCCACATTCGCCGCAGCGTACGGCTGCTCGCCGCCGCCGCGGCGCTCACCACGACGACCGCGCTGGCCGCGTGCGGTGGCAGCGACTCCGGCGGCAGCTCGACCGACGCACCCGGCGCCGACGCGCTGTCCAACGCGAAGGGCGTCACGACCGTCGAGTTCTGGCACAGCATGAAGGGGCCGAACGCGGTCGCCCTCAACTCGATCGCCAGCCGCTTCAACGCCGCGCACAAGGGCAAGATCGTCGTCAAGCCGGTGTACGTCGGCGAGTACGACGACGCGATCGCCAAGTACAAGACCTCGGTGCAGCAGAAGCACACGCCCGAGCTGATCCAGGTGTACGACATCGGGTCCCGCTTCATGATCGACTCGAAGCAGACCGTGCCGATGTACAAGTTCATCGACAAGGACAAGTGGGACCAGGGTCAGCTCGAACCCAACATCGCGAACTACTACACGTTCAACGGCAAGCTCAACTCGATGCCGTTCAACTCGTCGATGCCGCTGCTCTACATCAACAAGAAGCTGTTCGCCAAGGCCGGCCTCGACCCGAACAAGCCGCCGACGAACCTGGCCGAGATCATGGCCGACGCGAAGAAACTGACCGACAAGAAGCACAACGTGGTCGGCTTCAACGCGGCCATCTACGGCTGGTTCCTGGAGCAGCTGCTCGCCACCAACGGCGACCAGTACTGCGACAAGGACAACGGCCGCAGCGGGCTGGCGACGAAGGTCCAGTTCGACTCGCCCGACGGCGTCAAGATCGCGCAGTGGTGGACCGACATGGTGAAGAAGGGGTACGCCTCGAACACCGGGCGTACCACCGACGCCGCCCAGCAGGCCTTCAAGTCCGGCACCGTCGGCATGTCGCTGGAGTCGACCGGCGAGATGCGTGACTACATCAACGCGTCGAAGGGCAAGTTCGACGTGGTGGCCGCGCCGTTCCCGCGGCTCGCCGGCAGTGGCTCGCCGACCGGCGGCACGATCATCGGCGGCGCCAGCCTGTGGATCAACGGCATCGGCCACACCGACGCGCAGAAGCGCGCCACCTGGGAGTTCGTCAAGTACGCCGCGTCGCCCGCGGTGCAGGCCGCCTGGCACACCGGCACCGGGTACTTCCCGGTCAACAAGAACGCGCTCGACCAGCCCACCGACAAGGCGTGGGTCAAGCAGTACCCGCAGTTCACCGTCGCGGTGAACCAGCTCCACTCGACCAAGCCGAGCGTGGCGACGGCCGGCTGCGCGCTGGGCGTCATGCCGCAGGCGCGGCAGGCGGCCGAGGAGGCGCTGGAGAAGACCATCACCGGCGGCGACCCGAACGCCGCGCAGACCAACCTCAAGGCCCAGGCGGACGCGCTGGCCAAGCCGATCGCCGACTACACCCGCGCGGTCAAGTAACCGCTGTCCACAGTGGAGCAACCGCGCTCCACTGTGGACTCAGCTCTCCGGATACCACGCCGCGGCGCGCATGTCCACGTGCGCGCCGCGGAACGGTACGCCCTCCTCGGTCAGCGCCGCGCGCGCCTGCCGCTCGTGTCCCGGTGGCAGCCGGCCCGCCGCGTTCACCACCCGGTGCCAGGCGACCGCCCCGCCGTAGCGGGCCATGACCGTCCCGACCGTACGGGCGGTGGCCACGCCGCCGTGGTCGCGCACCACCTCGGCGACCGCGCCGTACGACATGACGTGGCCCGGCGGGATCGACTCGACGACCGCCAGCACCCGGTCCACGTGCTCCGGGATCTCCATGCGGCCAACCTACCCGCGGCGCCGCCGCCGGCTCGCGGGGTCAGCCGACCGGCGCCGGACGTACCCGGTGCCACCAGGTGGCGAGCTGGCCGGCGGACAGCTCGCCGGTGACCGTCAGCGTGCCGGTCAGGCGCGGATGGCGACGCCCCGCCCGCCACGTACGCCGGCGGGTCGGCGGATCGAGCACCAGCACCCGCATGCCGTCCACGACCGGGATGTCGGCCGGCGTCGACTCCGTCCCCAGCGGCTCACCGTCCACCCCGACCAGGTCCCACCAGCCGGTCACCGGCGGTACCGCCGGGTCGTCGTCGGCGTCGACGAACGCGGCCACCCAGCGCTGGTCGACCGGATGGCCGGGCAGGCCGTACCGCTCGACGAGCGCGCCGGCGAGCAACGTCTGGAGCTGGCGGTGGTCGCCGATCCCGCCGACCGCGACGACGAACCCGCGCGCGGTGTCCCGGTGCAGCACCAGCACCTGCACCCCGTCGAGCACCCGCAGCAGCTCACCGACCTGGTGCAACTGCGGGCAGTACGCCGCGGCGGCGGCAACGACCCGCACCAGCTGCGGCGTGTCGGCGCGGGGGCGGCGCGCCTCCGCCGACGCCTCCAGCACGGCGTGCGCGGCGGCGGCCCAGCGCGGCAGGCTCCCCCACGCCTCGACGACGACCGCGGTCGCGTCGCCCAACTCGGGCCGCAGCATCCGCTCGATCCGCCGATCCGGTACGCCGGCCGGATCGGGCAGCCGCTCGTCGGTCACGTCCCGCCAGGCGTCGACGAAGTACGCGGCGGCCTCGGCGGCGGTCTTCAGGCAGGCGAGGATCGGTGCGGCGGCCGGCGTCGGGTCGGTGTCATACTCGGCGAGCGCGGCGACGAGGATCGCGACCCAGCTCGCGTGCCGCGGATCGACCCGCTCCACGTGGTCACCGAGGTACGCCATGGCGGCGCGCCGCTCGCCAGGATCCGTGCCCGCGATCCGTCCGTACGCGATGGACAGTGCGGCGCCGAAACCGGCGTCGTCGGCGGCGGTCAGCGTACGGCAGGCGGCCAGCAGCGAGTCAGACACGCCATGATCATGCTGAGCGTTGTCAACACGTGTACCCGGACATCACGGACGGGGTGGACAGCCATTGTTAACAGTCTTCATAATGGCCTGCTGCGCTCTCGGCGCGGCGACGCGGGCCGGTCCCGCACCGGTCGGGTACGCCCGACCGACAGCACGGGGGCGCCGGGTGTCAGCGGGTAGGTTCCGCTGACACCCGTCGGCGTCGTACGTCCTACTTCTCGGCTCCGACCGTCGCGGTCTCGGTCTCGGCCTGCTCGGTGTCGGCCTGCTCGGCCTTCGACTTCCGCAGCACCTCGTCCCACGGCTTCTCGTCGTCGCCCTTGTAGACGCTGCACCGGAACTTCGGCTCCGGCGTGGCACCCAGCGGGCCCTGCCGGGACGCCCGGTTCGCCCACCAGCGCACCACCGGACGGATCAACCGCATCGTCGGCGCGTACTTCGCCGGCCGCTGGAACACGGCGACCGTGTCACCCCAGTAGTCGTTCGCGGCGTCGATGTTCTCGTAGTCGTGCCGCCGGTTCTCAGTGAACGGCGGGTAGTGCGTGTGGACGTCCTTCAGCGTCAGCCGGGACGCCGCGGCCAGCGCGCGCACCGCGTCCGGGTAGTAACGCCAGCAGTCGACGACCGTGTGCTTGTGGCCGCGCGACGGCGCCGTGAAGAAGAACAGCCCGTTCGGCCGCAGCACCCGGGCGACCTCCAGGATCGACGCCCACGGCATCGGTACGTGCTCGAACACCGAGCCGGCGACCACCACGTCGGCGCTCTTGCTCTTCGCCGGGATCGTGTACGGCGCCGGCATGACCGCGTCGACGTTGTTGCCGTCCCGGATGTCGACCCCGAAGTACGAGTGGTCGATGTCCTGGAAGAGGGTGCGGTGGGTGATCACCTGGTTCGGCGAGGTGGCCGAACCCAACTCCAGGACGTCCAGATGACGGTCCTTCGGCAGGTACCGCTTGAGCGCCTGGGCCATGTGGTTGTACTGCGACGCGTGCAACTCCTGCTCCTTGTGGCTCTACGACGGCGCCGACCTGGCGCCGCGAGGTACGCACAAGTGTGCGACCAGTCGCCCTCCGACGCGAGCCCTTCGGAGCATATCGCGCAGAAAACGAACAACCGGGCCGTGCCGCGACACCGCGGCACGGCCCGGTCGGGCCCGCTCGATCAGCTCCGGGCGGTCAGTACGTCGGGAGACTCGGGTCGACCTGCGCCTGCCAGGCCAGCACCCCGCCCTGCACGTGCACGGCGTCGCGGAAGCCGGCGGCCTTCAGCGCGGCGAGCGCCTCCGCCGACCGTACGCCGGACTTGCAGTGCAGCACGATCTGCTTGTCCTGCGGCAGCTGGGACAGCGCCTCGCCGGACAGGATCTCGCCCTTCGGGATCAGCACCGAGCCCGGGATCCGGATGATCTCGAACTCCGCCGGCTCCCGCACGTCGACCAGCACGAAGTCCTTGCCGGCGTCCTGCCACTCCTTCAGTTCGGTCGCGGTGATCGTGGCGCCCCGCGCCGCGTCCGCCGCCTCGGTCGACACCGCGCCGCAGAAGTCCTCGTAGTCCTCCAGCAGCTCGGTCTGCGTCCGGTGCTCGCCGCAGAGCGGGCAGTTCGGGTCCTTCCGGACCTTGATCGTCCGGTACGACATCTCCAGCGCGTCGTACACCGTCAGGCGACCGACCAGCGGCTCGCCGATACCGGTGAGCAGCTTGATCGCCTCGGTCACCTGGATCGAGCCGATCGAGGCGCACAGCACGCCGAGCACGCCACCCTCGGCGCAGGACGGCACCATGCCGGGCGGCGGGGGCTCCGGGTAGAGGCAGCGGTAGCACGGCCCGTACTCCGCCCAGAAGACGCTGGCCTGGCCGTCGAACCGGTAGATCGACCCCCACACGTACGGCTTGCCGAGCAGCACAGCCGCGTCGTTGACCATGTAGCGCGTGGCGAAGTTGTCGGTGCCGTCGACGATCAGGTCGTACCCGGCGAAGATCTCCATGACGTTGTCGACGGAGAGCTGCTCGTTGTGCACGATCACGTCGACCAGCGGGTTGATCTCCTTGATCGACTCACGGGCCGACTCGGCCTTCGACTTACCGATGTCGGACTGGCCATGGATGATCTGCCGCTGGAGGTTCGACTCGTCGACGGTGTCGAAGTCGATCACGCCGAGCGTGCCGACACCGGCCGCCGCGAGGTACATCAGGGCGGGCGAGCCGAGGCCACCCGCGCCCACACACAGCACCTTGGCGTTCTTCAGGCGCTTCTGGCCGTCCATGGCGACGTCCGGAATGATCAGATGCCGGGAGTATCGCCGCACCTCGTCCACGGACAGCTCCGCGGCGGGTTCGACGAGCGGTGGCAGCGACACGACTCCTCCGAGACCTAGGTGGACGTTCATCGAACATTGTTGCTCGCTCACCGGTGCAACGCCGGTGACCCCGGCCACCCTTCCCACGCCTCGGACCCGGCGCGGGCGTCGTCAGCCGGTGAAGTAGCTCGGCGGGTCCGACGGGATGTGCGTCTGCGAGTAGTCACCCTGCGGGCCGGCGTACCGCTTCCTGTCCGGGTACGGCCACGGGTTGGCCACGCAGCCGTGCAGGCCCAACGTCTGCTGCTGCATCGTCGGCGCCTTCTTCCCCTTGCCGGGGCACAGCTCGTGGCCGTGCCCGAGCCGGTGCCCGACCTCGTGACTGATCGCGTAGTCCCGGTACTCCGACAGGCTCGGATAGAACGACACCCCGTGCACCCAGCGCGACACGTTGATCATGACGTTGTCGCCGTTCCGGCAGGACGTGTACCCGTCCGGCGTGTCACCGCACATCGCGTCCCGGGTACCGGGGGTGACCAGGTACAGCGTGAAGTCGTGCGACTCGCCGGGCCCGACCCGCTGGAGCCGCCAGTCGCCGCCGGCCGTCCAACCCTGCGGCGCGCCGAGGATCGTGGACACCGCGTCCGCGAAGCCCGGCACGTCGAGATGGTCGATGTCCTTCTCGACCGCCACCTGATATCGCAGCAGCGTGCCGGACCGACCCGCGACCTTGCCCGTACCGGGCGCCGTGGTGAAGCTCCGCGACCCGTCCTTCGGGTACGTGACGGGCTCGGCACGCGGCGTACCCGACGGCTTGGCCGACGGCGGCGGCGTCGTCGCCACGATGGTCTCCGGGTGCTTCGTCGCGGCGACCGCCGTGTCCTTCGGATCCTTCGTCCCGCCCTGAAGCACGTCCACACCGACGACGACCAGCGCGATCATCAGCACGGCCAGCAGGAACGTACGCCGCCGGCGACGCAGCATCCGCGCCCGGGCGAGCTGCCGGGCATCCACCCGGGCCGCCGCGCGGGACCGGGTGCGCTGGTACGTCGGCGTCGGAGACATCGCAGATCAGGGTGCCACGACCACCCCGCCCACACCGCGCGTGACACGAACCCGCGAGCTATCTCACCCTGCGCGATGTTCGTCGACGAGTGCGCGAATCGCGTCCGCCACCGCGAGCGGCCGCTCCACCTGCGCGACATGCCCCACCCCGTCGAGCACCAGCAGCCGGCAGTCCGGCACCGTCGCCGCCAGCCGCGACGCCAAACGCGACGGTACGAGCCGGTCCTCGCGGCCCCACACGACCAGCGTCGGCGCGGCGATCCGCGCCGCCCGCGCCCACTGGGAACCCGCACCCGGGCGCAGGTACGCCGCGAGCAGCGCCCGGAACGTCCGCACGTACGCCTCGGCGTGCCACGGCGACGCCAGCCACCGCTCGGCCTCGTCCGTGAACGCCGCGATCCGCTCGGCCGGCACCACACCGGGATCCGTCACGCACGTCTCGATCGTCTGCCGCGTCAACCCGTCCGGCCCCAGCCGCGCCATCGACGACGCCAACACCCGCGCCACCCCCGGCAGCCACAGCAGCGGTACGAGCCTGCCCAGGTCCGACTGCCACGGCCGCAGGAACGGCATCGCCGGCGAGATCAACGTCAGCGTCCGCACCAGCTCGGGATGCTCCGCCGCCACCAGCACCGTGACCGCACCGCCCAGCGAGTTGCCGACCAGGTGCACCGGGCCGAGCCGGGCCAGCCACGCCGCCACGTGGTCCGCCAGCGCGGCCAGGCTGTACCGCCGCAGCGGCGCACTACCGCCGAAGCCCGGCAGGTCGAGCGCCGCGCCCGGCAGGTCCGGCGCCAGCAACTCGCCCAGGTCCGTCCAGTCCAACGCCGACCCGCCCAGCCCGTGCACGTACGCCACGGCCGGGGCGCCACCCGTCTCCCGTACCCGGGTGGTGAGCCCACGGATCCTGACGTCCCGGGCGGGCCACACGGGTGCCGGCCCCTCGCCCGGCACCCGTGTCCCCGTCACGCCCACCAACGTACGTCGCCGCCCGGGTCCGCGACCGCTTCACCGAAGGCCGGTCCCGCGTCGGCGCCGGTCGGCGGAGGGGCAGTACCGCATGGGCGAAGGTCGGCGCAGGTCCGCGGAGGCCGGCGCCGCTGCAACAGAGGTCGGCCGCGGGTCCGGGAGACCCGCGCCGCGTCGGCGAAGGTCAACCACCAGTCCGAGGAGGCTCGCTGCCGGTAGCCCGGGAGGCTCGGTGCCGGTAGCCCGGGAGGCTCGGTGCCGGGTCGGTGAAGGCCAGCCACGGGTCCGGGTGGTCGATGCCGCGTCGGTGAAACTCAGCGCCGGTTCCGGGGGTCGATGCGGCGTCGATGAAAGTCAGCGCCGGGTCCGGGAGATCGATGACCGTCGGTGAAGGTCAGCGCCGGGCACACCGAGGCGGGCGCCGCGGCAGCCGACTGCGGCCACCGTCCGCAGCGGCCAGAGCCGCGTCAGCGTGGGTCAGCCACCGGTCCAGGGGCGGCCAGAGCCGGGTCGACCGAGGCCGGCGTCAGGTCCAAGCGGGCGAGCGCCGCGCCAGGCGGGTCCCCACGGGTCCGGGGAGACGACCGCCGCCGCATTGGTCGGCCCCGGGTCCACCGGGGCCGGCGCCACGTCAACGGGGTCGGCCCCGGGTCCATGGAGGTCGACACCGCCTCAGCGAGGGTCGGCGTCCGGTCCGCGGAGGTCGGCATCGTGCACGAGGATCGCTGCCTGCACCCGGTTGGCCAGGTTGAGCTTGGCGAGCACCCGGCTGACGTGGCTCTTGATCGTGGCCTCGGTGGTGCCGAGGCGTCGGGCGATGTCGGCGTTGGAGAGGCCGTCGGCGACTGCGCGGATCACGTCCTGCTCACGGTCGGTCAGCTCGGCCAGCTGCGCGCGGGCCGCCGCGACCCGCGTCGGGTGCCGGATGTCGAACGCGTCGATCAACCGCCGCGTGACCGTCGGTGCCAGCATCGCGTGCCCGGCAGCGACCGTACGGACGGCCTCGGCCAGGTCGCGCGGCGGTGTGTCCTTCAGCAGGAAACCGACGGCACCCGCGTGAAGCGCCCGGTGCACGTACTCGTCCTCGTCGAACGTGGTGAGCATGACCACGTGCGGCGGGTCGGGCAGGGCGCGGATGCGCTCGGCGGCGGTGAGACCGTCGACGCCCGGCATGCGAACGTCCATCAACACGACGTCCGGCCGGTGCCGGGTCACCGCGGCGACGGCCGCCGCGCCGTCGCCGGCCTCCGCCACCACCAGCAGGTCTTCCGCCGCGGCCAGGATCAGCCGCAACCCGGACCGGACCAGCGCCTCGTCGTCGACCACCAGCACCCGGATCACACTGCCGCCCTCGACGTCGGCAGCCCGATCTCGCGGGTCGGCAGCGCGCCTCCAGGTGGCCCGACGCCGAATGACCCGGCTTCGGGTGACCTGGTTTCAGGTGGCCCCGCATCGGATGGCCCGGCATCGCATGGTCGGGCTTCGGGGGGCCCGGCATCGGGTGGCCCGGCATCGCGTGGTCGGGCTTCGGGGGGCCCGACTTCGCGTGGTAGGGCTTCGGGTGTCGGCTCGGTCCGGGTTGGCGGCGGTGCGGTCCCGGCGACGGGCAGGTCGGCGCGGACGGTGAAGCCGCCGTCCGGGTCGGGGCCGGCGGCGCAGCGGCCACCGAGCAAGGCGACCCGCTCCCGCAGCCCCGCCAACCCGTACCCGCTGGTCACGGGCGGCTCGACCGGCTCGGGCGGCGGCGCGTTCCGCACGCTGACGGTGACGCGGCCCGGCGCGTATCGCAGGATCACCTCGGTGTCGGCCCGGCCGGCGTGGCGGTGCACGTTGGTCAGCGCCTCCTGCACCACCCGGTACGCGGTGCGCTGCACCGTGTCCGGCAGCGGCACCGGCGCCCCTTCAACCCGTCGGCCCACCGGTACGCCGGCGGATCGGGACGCGGCGATCAGCGCGTCGAGGTCGGCCAGCACCGGCTGCGGGTCGGTGCCGCCGGAGCCGGCCCGGAGCACGCCGAGCACCTCGCGCAGGTCGGACAGCGCGGCGCGGCCGGTCGACCGGATCAGCGCCGCCTCCTCGGCCAGCCGCCCGTCGGCGGCGTGCACCTCGATCGCGCCCGCATGCAGCACCATCAGCGAGACGCGGTGCGCCAACACGTCGTGCATCTCGCGGGCGATGCGGGCCCGTTCGCCGGAGCGGGCTGCCTCGGTGTGCGCCGTCTGCTCGCGCTCCAGCCGGTCAGCCCGCTCACGCAGCTCGGCGAGCAGTTGCCGGCGCGCGGCGAGCCACAGCCCGAGCACCAGCGGCAGGCCGAGAAAGACGACGAGCTGCACGACAGCGTTGGCCGGCCCGGCCCAGAACTCCCGGTATCCGCCGGCCTGTACGTTCACCACGACGGACACCGCGAACGTGCCGAGCGCCGCGAGCACGAAGAGGAGCAGCGGGCGCCCTCGAAGCCGGCTGCCAGCATGGAATGCGGCCACGACCGCCGCCGGCCACAGCATCAGCCCCACCATCGCGAACGGCGCCGCCACGAACAGCGGCCACAGCCGGACCCGCGCCAGCCCCGCGACCACGCCGCAGAGCGCGCAGGCCGCCACCACGGCGGGCCGGTGCCAGATCCCCGGCACGCCGAGGAAACCGTCGACACCGGCGAGCGAGAAGCCGAACACCACCAGCCCGACCAGCACCGGTGCGCACCGGACGGAGAGCCCGGTGAGCCCGGCGAACAGCCTGCCGCCCGTCGCCGAGCGCGCCACGTACTCCATCGCCCCAGCGTAGGGCGGTCGCCGCGAAGTCTCGTACGACGAGAGTCGAGCCGCGCATGCGACGAAAGGAGGAAGCCGCTGTCACCATCGGCCGACGCGCAGTCGGCCCTCCGTGGGCCAGCCTGGCCGCATGACCACACATCGGACCCGTCTCCGACGTACCGTCGGTGCCCTGCTCGTCGGGCTGGCGGTGACGGTCGGCCCCGCCACCGCCGCGACCGCCCGCTCGGCCCTCACCACCGACACGAGGCTCGCGCTGCCCGCCCCGACCGGCCCACGCCGGGTCGGCGTCGAGACCCTGCACCTGGTCGACCCGCACCGCACCGATCCCTGGGTGCCGTCGTCCGGGCCGCGCCAGCTCATGGTCACGATGCGCTATCCGGCGACCGCCGGGCCGCCCCGATCCGGCCCGCCCGCGCGCTACGTCACACCCACCGAGTCCGCCGCGTTCCTCGCCGCCCAGCATGTGACGGGCGTACCGCCGGACGCGCTCAGCCACACCCGGACGTACGGGACGGTCGGCGCATCACCGCTGCCCGGCCGGCGCCCGCTGGTGGTGCTGTCGCCCGGTTTCTCGTTGCCGGCCAGTTCGCTGACCGCGCTGGCCGAGGACCTCGCCAGCCAGGGATACGTGGTGGCCGCGGTCGACCACACGTACGAGTCGGTGGCGACGACGTTCCCGGACGGGCACGTCACCGACTGCGTCGCGTGCAGCACGACGGACGGGGCGAAGATCGCCCGGGGCCGTGTGGCCGACCTGCGTTTCGTGCTGGACCGGCTCACCGGCCGGCACCCCGCCTGGCGATACGCGGACCGCATCGACCCGACCCGGATCGCGACGGCCGGGCACTCGATCGGCGGCGCCGCGGCGTCCGCGACCATGGTGGCCGACCGGCGCGTCGACGCGGGTGTCAACCTGGACGGCACGCCGCAGATCCCGCTGCCGGCGTCGGGGCTGTCACGGCCGTTCCTGATGGTGGGCGCCGCCGAGAACCACGTCCCGGGAGCCGACCGGAAGTGGGACACCGAGTGGTCCCGGCTGACGGGCTGGCGCCGCTGGCTGACCGTCACCGGCTCCGCACACTTCACGTTTACCGACTACCCGCTGCTCGCCGACCAGCTCGGCATCCCACCCGTTTCCTCCGTACCCGGCGCCCGGTCCGTGCGGATCACCCGGGCATACGTCTCGGCGTTCCTGCGCGAGCACCTGCGCGGAGCACCCGATCCGCTGCTCGCCGGGCCGTCGCCGACGTACCCCGAGGTCGTGTTCCAGCCATGACCGCGCCGGAAACGCCCGGGGCAGCGACCCACCAGGAGAGGACCGGGCCGTGTCCGAGGGAAGGCAGCGCCGTCGGAGAGTCCGGGCCGCATGAAAGCCTGGGCGGCATGAGCGGACGCGCGCGTGAGCACGGTGTGCCGGTCGGCGAGCTGCCCACCGGGCCGGACAACGCCATCACCGACGTGGCCGGAGTGCTCGTCGGCCACGAGACACTGCTGCGCGGCGACACCGTACGCACCGGTGTGACCGTGGTGGTGCCCGGCCCCGGCTCGGTGTTCCATCACAAGTTCCCGGCCGCGATCGCCGTGCTCAACGCGTTCGGCAAGGCCACCGGCGTCACCCAGCTCGGAGAGCTGGGCACGCTGGAAACGCCGATCGCGCTGACGAACTCGCTCGCCGTCGCCTCGGCCTACGAGGGGTTGGTGCGGCACACACTCGCCGCGCACGACGACATCGGAGTGCGCACGAGCACGGTGAACCCCGTCGTGTTCGAGTGCAACGACAGCCTGCTGAACGACATCCGCGCCCGGACCGTGACACCCGACCACGTGCTCGCGGCGCTGTCCGCCGCGGCGTCGGGCCCGGTCGCGGAGGGGCCGGTGGGCGCCGGCACCGGCATGGTCTGTTACGGCTGGCGCGGCGGGATCGGCACCGCGTCCCGGCACGTCCACGGACACACCGTGGGAGCGCTGCTGTTGACCAACTTCGGCCGGGCGGCGGACCTGCGCGTCGACGGCGTTCCGGTCGGATCGACCGTACGGCCGGTCAACCAACCGGCAGAGCGTGGCGCGGGCTCGTGCATCGTCGTCCTGGCGACCGATGCGCCGCTCGACGCCCGACAGCTCGGCCGGCTGGCCCGGCGTGCCGGAGTCGGGCTGGCCCGCACCGGCAGCGTCATGCAGCACGGCAGCGGCGAATACGCCATCGCCTTCAGCACGGCCGACCGGGTGCCGCACTATCCGACGTCGGCCGTACGGCAGGTGTCGGTGCTGGCCGAGGACGGTCCGGCACTCGACGCGCTGTTCACCGCCGTGGCCGAGGCGGTGGACGAGGCGGTGCTCAACTCGCTCTTCGCCGGCACCCCGATCTCCGGCGTACGGGACCGCCACATCGAAGCGCTACCCATCGACCGCGTGCTCGACCTGATCCACACGGCACATCCGACGGCCTGACCGGCCGTGCAAGGAAGGAAGGATGAGACGCACACCGGGACATACCGGTCGACGTAGCGACTGCCGCATCGAGGCGTGGAAACGGCCCCGGTGCTCCACCGGGGCCGTCCGCCTGCCCCACGCCGCCCGCGATCCGTACGCGTCAGCCGCAAGGACTCCAGGCGATCTCAACGTCGTCGGCCCGCTACCGGGGCCGTACGTTCAGTATCCGCAGCCCGGCGACCGGCCCGGGTCAACCGATCGGATCGTGCCGTCCCACGGTCGGGGGTTCGGGCAGGGGCCGCAGATCGCACGTGGGTGCGGGGAGTGCGTACCGTGGGCGCCGTGGGAGAAACCATGCCGTACGACCTGACTTCCGCCGCCGACACGATCGCGGCCCTGCTGCCCGGTGTGACCAACAACGACCTCGACGCCCGCACCCCGTGCCCCGATTACGCGGTACGCGACCTGCTGTTCCACCTGATCGGCCTGAGCGTGGCGTTCCGCGACGCGGCGCGGAAGGACCTCGGCCCGACCACCGGTACTCCGCCCGGCACGATCACCACCGACCTGCCCGACGAGTGGCGCATCATCCTGCCGGCGCGCCTCACCGATGTGGCGAAGGCGTGGCGCGACCCGGCCGCATGGCAGGGCATGACCCAGGCCGGCGGCATCGACCTGCCTGGGGCCGTCGCCGGCCAGGTCGCGCTCAACGAGCTGACCGTCCATGGCTGGGACCTCGCCCGAGCCACCGGCCAGCCGTACCGGCCGACCGAGGAGTCGCTCCGCGGGTCCTACGAGCTGATGCTGCCGGCGGCGGAGTCCGGTGGCATGTTCGGCCCGCCGGTCGCCGTACCCGACGACGCACCGCTGGTGGACCGGGTCGTCGGACTCAGCGGCCGCGACCCCGCATGGCCGGCACAAACCTGAGCGCCCGCGCTCAGAAGGCGGCGCGCCTGCCAGGAGCACGCTCTACACCCGGCCTGAGCGCGGCCTCGACCCAAGCGCCGCGCCACCGAACCTGAGCCAGCCTCAGCACCGACCCGACCCGACCCGAACGCCGCGGCCGACCGGACCCTCAGTGGTACCCGAGGTATCCGGTCGGCGTGGGCGGCTCGGGCATCGGCGGTACGTCGGGCGCGCCGCCGTCGGTGGAAAGGGTGCAGGGCAGGCTGTCGTCGATCCATTCGCCGACGGCGTTCCCGTCACCGAGCAACCGGGTGAACACCCGGCGCAGCACGAACCCCACCAGCGCGAGCAGCAGCCACCACACGCCGGCTACCAGGATCGCCACCGGCAGGGCCACCCAGCCGGTACCGGTCCAACCCATGACCAGGTGGTACGCCCGCTCCGGGAACCACAGCGTCACCAGCGCCGCGACGGCGCTCAGCGGGTTGGCGAAGCCGGCGATGAGGATGTCGACGGCGAGCGTCGCCAGCGAACGAAGTACCGCGGCCAGCCGCGAGCCGCGCCGGCCGCGCGGAAAGCCCGCCATCACCAGCCCCGCGCGGTACGTCAGGTCGAGCAACCAGACCAGCGCGGCCGCCCCCGCGAGTACCGGCTGGAACGTCGCCTGGTCCACCCGGCCGGCGACCCGGTACACGAGGAAGCCGGCGAGCACGGCGCGCGCCAGCCAGCCCAGGCCGATCACCGCGCGGCCCAGCGCGACGACCGCGCCGTGCGGCGCGGGTCTGACCGGGGCCCGGGTGCTGGGCCACACCAGCAGCAACAGCGCACCGGTCAGGATCCCCAGCGCCCGGCCGAGGCCGAGCGTGTCCCACCCGCGCAGCCGACCCACCAGACACAGCAGCGTCAGCACCGCGCCGCCGATCATCCCGAGAACGAACAGCCCGAACCGCACCCGCCGCAGCATCCGCACAGAACGATGGTCGCAGCCGTCCGCCACCCGTTGGTACGCAAGGAAATGCGGTGCGACCGATTGGCGCGGGCCGTAGGGTGCTGCGGCATGACCGGGATCGAGGACCTGCTGCACGAACGGTTGGCCGCCGCGTTCGCGTCGGTCGCGGGCGCGCCGACGGATCCCGCCCTGCGCCGATCCCGGCGGGCCGACTTCCAGGCCGACGGTGCGCTGTCGGTGGCGCGGCGGCTGGGCCGCGCGCCGCGCGAGGTCGCCGCTGAGGTGGTCGCCGTCGCGGACCTGGCCGATCTGTCCACTGTGGATGTCGCCGGCCCGGGCTTCCTCAACCTGACCGTACGCGACGACGTGCTCGGCGCGCTGCTCGCCGGGGTGGCCGGCGACGTACGGCTGGGCGTGCCCCGGACCGCCGAGCCGCAGACGGTCGTCGTCGACTACTCCGGACCCAATGCGGCGAAGGAGATGCACGTCGGTCATCTCCGGTCGACCATCCTCGGCGACGCCCTCGGCAGGCTGCTGGAACACCTGGGGCACACGGTGATCCAGCAGAACCACGTCGGCGACTGGGGCACCCCGTTCGGGATGCTCATCGAGCACCTGATCACGGTCGGCGAGACGGAAGCCGTCCATGCGCTGTCCGCTGGCGACCTGTCCGGCTTCTACCAGGCGGCGCGGTCGACGTTCGACGCCGACCCGGCGTTCCGCGAACGGTCCCGGCGGCGGGTCGTCCTGCTCCAGTCGGGCGACGCGGCCACGCTCCGGTTGTGGCGGGCCCTCGTCGCCGGCTCCGACACGTACTTCCAGTCGGTGTACGAGCTGCTCGGGGTGCGGCTGGCCACGGCCGACCGAGACGGCGAGAGCCGGTACGCCGACCGGCTCGGCGCCGTCGTCGACGAGCTGGACCGGCTCGGCCTGCTGCGGGAATCGGGTGGCGCGCTGTGCGCCTTCCCCGCCGGGTTCACCGGCCGCGACGGCGCACCGCTGCCCCTGATCGTACGCAAGAGTGACGGCGGTTTCGGCTACGCCGCAACGGATCTGGCCACGATCCGGCACAGGCTGGCGGAGCTGTCCGCGACCCGGCTGTGCTACGTCGTCGGTGCGCCGCAGCGGCAGCACCTGGCGATGGTGTTCCAGCTCGCGCGCGAGGCCGGCTGGCTCACCGGGGCGGCGAGTGCCGAACACGTCGGGTTCGGCTCCGTGCTCGGTGCCGACGGCCGGATGCTCCGCACCCGCGCCGGTACCTCCGTCACGCTGGCGTCCCTGCTCACCGAGTCGGTACGCCGGGCCGCCGCGCTCGTCGACGCCGACGATCCGGCGCTGGCCCGGGCCGTCGGCATCGGCGCCGTCAAGTACGCCGACCTGTCCGCCGACCGGGGCAAGGACTACGTCTTCGACTACGACCGGATGCTCGCCTTCACCGGCGACACCGCGCCGTACCTGCAGTACGCGCGGACCCGGATCCTGTCCATCTTCCGGCGCGCCGGCCTGACCGCGGCGCCGGGCGTCGACACCCTCGTCGTCGCCGACCCGGCCGAGCGGGCGCTCGCACTCGACCTGCTCGCGTTCGGCGCCACCCTCGCCGACGTCGCCGAGACCGCGCGGATGCACCACCTGACCGGGTACCTGTTCCGTCTGGCCTCGGCGTACACGACGTTCTACGAGACCTGCCCCGTCCTCGCCGCACCCGAGCCGACGCGCACGTCCCGGCTCGTCCTCTGCGACCTCACCGCCCGTACCCTCGCCACCGGCCTGGACCTCCTCGGCATCCCCGCCCCCGACCGCATGTGACCGCGGAGTCCCCGGTACGACAGGGAAAACAGCGAATCGCCTGGGCCTGGGCCAGCAGCCGAGGCAGCCTCGACAACCCTTCCACCCCGATGTATCAGTACGCCGTGGCCTTGACCGCCGCCGACCGCCTGGAGATCCGCGAGGTGATCGCGCTGCCCGGCCAGCTGTGTGACGCGCGCACGACCGAAGGCTGGCGCATCGTCCACCGAAAGTCACCCCCTCCCGCGCCCCCGCCGCGGCCGTCGCCACGGCAGGGCTGACCGGTGAGGTGCAGGAACGCGGGGGTCTGGGGGGCTCGGCCCCCCAGAAGGAGACACGAAGAAGGCCGTATCTGCGCTTTCCGCAGATACGGCCTTCTTCCTTCGTAGCGGGGGCAGGATTTGAACCTGCGACCTCTGGGTTATGAGCAGCTCAAGCCGTGTCGCACCCTTCACCAGTGTCACTAGATCCGTTGTCCTGCAACGGATCTACCCCGGCGAGGGTTGCTCGTTTCGCACGATCCGCACGGATCTACGGCCGTCGCGTTAGCAGTCTCGTTAGCAATCCGCGCCGCCTGCCGGGCCGCGGGTCAGGGGCGGAAGAGGCAAAGGCAGAACGGGTGCCCTGCCGGGTCCGCGTACACCTGGAAGCTCCCTTTCGCCTCAGGATCATCGGCGGCTTGAAGCAGCGTGGCGCCGAGAGCGGTGACCTCGTCGTGCGCTGCGGTGAGGTCGTCGACGTACAGATCGAGGTGAATCTGCTGCCGCTCCGGACCTCCCGGCCACTGGGGACGGACATGGTCGGGCGCCAGTTGCACGCCGATTCGCGCCTTGCCGTCCACGATCACCATGTGCCAGTCATCTTCCTTGTCAACAACACCCTTCATGACGCCAGCCCAGAAATCACTCTCGGCAGTGAGGTCCGGCGCGTCGAACACGACGACCTGTCGACTGATCTGCATAGCGTCTCCTCTTGGCCGGCACGCGGTGGCATTCGCTCTCCGGACATCGTGGCCGGGGGCTTCGACACGGACCCTAGACAACGCCGCTAGGCCTAGCTGCCCCCGACGCTAGACCTAGCGGCGCCGCTAGCCGGGCACTTGGCCGGTCACCTGCGGCCTAGCCTCTAGCGACCCGGCCCCTAGGACTACCAACGAGCCGATTTCGGCCGCCTACGGCCGTCTCAGAGGCCGCTAGTTTGCCCGCTGCGAACCCATCGGCGCGATGGTCGACGGTCGCGCCGAACAACGCCGGGCCGTCTCACGGCATCTGGCGCCGCACCGCTCCCCCGCCTGGCGGCGCCCGGCAGTGACGGAACAGCATCGACCGCATTCCGTCACCTCATCGCGAGATGCCCCCGCCGCTGGCGTCGGGCGGCAGACATCGCGAGCGGCGGGGGCACCCCTGCCCACCGACACCATCGGGGGCGCCGCATGACCCGCCCGCACCGGGGCTATCGGATAGCCCCACCCGCCGCAATCGATAGCCCCGCCGCTAGCCCCATGACCAGCCAGATAGCCGATAGCGGCGCCACCACGCCAGGTGCCGGAACACGCCGCCTGGCCGTCGACCAGGTGGCCGCCGTCCCTCCACTATCCACCCCGCTACCGGTAGCGGCGGCGCTACTGGTACCCGCTACCGAAGAACCGCCCCGTTACCAGCGACAACGCCAGTCAGTAGCGGGTAGCGGCCCGCCCTGCGCATACGCCGCCGGGCCGGTGCTGGCCGCCTGGCGACCCCTGTTGACCCGCTACCGCTACGGCTCCCGAGAGGCAGGCACCACACGATGAAAGGCCACGTCTACAAGCGCGGCAAGACGTACACGTACATGTTCGATGGCCAGCCTGACCCGCTCACCGGTGACCGCAAGCAGATCAGCAAAGGCGGGTGGAAGACAGAGACTATCGCCTGGCAGAAGTGCCGCGAGGCGATGCAGCAAGTGGAGTCCGGGAAGTACGCCGAACCGTCAACGCGAACCGTCGAGGAATTCCTTGTGTCGCAATGGCTTCCGGTCGTGCGCCGGACGGTCGCGGCGTCGACGTGGGCGAGCTGGCGTCACTACACGACTTCCAACGTGGGTCCCGCCATTGGAAAGGTCCGGATGCAGGATCTCACCGCGGTTCGGTTGCACGCGCTGTACGAGCACCTGCTGACCACCGGCCGTGTGAAGCGCACCGCCGACGAGGCGATGTTCGGCTACTGGACCGCCCGCCAGAAGAAGGGCGAGGAACCGAAACCGCGGGAGGTGATGCAGGCGTGCGGCGTGACGATTCACGCGGCACGAGCAGCCGTTCGCCGGTACCGTGCCGGCCGCACACCGAAAGCGGTAAACCCCGGGCTCGATCCGAAGACCGTCCGGAACATCCACGCCATGCTGCACAAGGCGTTGACGGATGCCCTCGCCTGGCACTACGTCACCGAGAATGTTGCCGCGAGTGTGAAGCCGCCGCGAGTACCGAAACGGCGCCGTCCGGTGTGGACGCCAAAGCAGCTCGGCACGTTCCTCGCGTACGCCCGTACGGACCGGTTCTACGCGCTGTATCTCGTCGTCGCGACAACGGGAATGCGGCGGGCGGAAGTGTGCGGGCTGACATGGTCGGCCGTCGATATCGAGGCCGGGCACCTGGCGGTCGATCCCGGCTCGCCGCGGGTGGTGGTCGACGGTCGCGCAGAGACCAGCGACGGCAAGACGGACAACGCGCCCCGGCTGCTCTCGCTCGACAAGGCGACCGTTGACGCGCTACGCGAGTGGCGGACCGTTCAGCGTTCCGAGCGCCCGTTCTACGACGAGGAGTACGACGGCACCGATCTCCTGTTCACGTGGGAGGACGGGCGGCCGATTCACCCCGACGTGGTGCGGCAGCGGTTTCACCGGATGGCCGCCGCGTGCGGGCTGCCGAGGATCCGGCTGCACGACGTGCGGCACAGCTACGCTACGGCGGCGCTCAAGGCCGGTGTGCACCCGGCGGTGGTGAGCCGACGGCTTGGTCACGCGTCCGAAGCGTTCACGATGTCGGTCTACACGCACGTGCTGCCTGGCATGGATCGTGATGCAGCCGACACCATCGCGAACCTGATCCTGCCGCCGGACGAGCCGCCCGGGTCGGCCGACGAGGCGGCCGGTTAGCAAATCCGTTAGCACGGGACATGAAAACGCCCTCCTGGATGACCTCCAGGAGGGCGTTTTCCCTCGTAGCGGGGGCAGGATTTGAACCTGCGACCTCTGGGTTATGAGCCCAGCGAGCTACCGAGCTGCTCCACCCCGCGGCGGTGATTGCAATACTAGCCGGGGGTCCGAGCAGCACCAAATCGGGGGTACCGAGAGGCCGGTCACTTGCGTGGCGTCGGGGTGGGCTTGGGCGAGGACTGGGCCTTCTGGGCCTGTTCGTACTGCTTGGTGGCGGCGTCGAGTTCCTTGAGCGCCTTGCCCTCGGCGGCGTAGTCGTCGTTCTTGCGGGCGGTGGACAGGTCGGCGAGGGCCTTGCGGATGGCGCGTACGGCGGCGGCCGTGTCGCTGCTGCCGGTGTCCGAGCCGGCGCCGGTACTTCCGGATCCGGCGGGTGGTGCCTTGCCGGCGGCGGAGGCGACCATGCTGTCGACGGCGGACTTCAGGTCGGCGCCGTAGCCGACCTGCCCGCCGTACGCCACGAGGACGGTCTTGAGCAGCGGGTACGGCACGTTGCGGCCCTTGATGTAGACGGGCTCGACGTAGAGCAGGCCGTTGGCGACGGGCAGGGTGAGCAGGTTGCCGTAGTCGAGCGACGATGTCTTGGACTCGCCGAGGGCGAGGTTGTTCTGGATGCCTTCCTGGTTCTGCATCTTCGACTGCATCTGGTTGGGGCCGAGCACGTTGGAGTTGGTGGGCAGCTCGGTGAGGGCGAGTTTCGGCCGGCCCCGGTCGTCGTAGTACGCGGTGAACATGGCGGCCAGGTTGTCCTGGTTGAGCCGGGTGAGCGCGGCGGTGAGCTGGAACGTGGGGCTCGCCTGCCCGGGGAACTGGGCCACGACGTAGTACGGCGGCTGTTTCTGCGCGCCGGACGTGGTCGGGTCCTTGGGTACGGCCCAGAAGTTGTCCTGGCTGTTGAACGCCTGCGCGTCGGTGACGTGGAACTTGGTCAGCATGTCCCGCTGCACCTTGAACAGGTCCTCGGGGTACCGGAAGTGCGCGGCGAGCGCGGGCGGGATGTCCTTGGCGGGCCTGACGATCCCGCCGTACGCCGCGTTCCACGCCTTCAGCACCGGGTCCTGCGTGTCGAACTGGTAGAGCGTGACCTTGCCGGTGTACGCGTCGACGGTGGCCTTCACCGAGTTGCGGATGTAGTTGATGTCGCGGCGGTCCTGCGGTGCGGTGCCGGCGCCGGTGAGCGAGTCGTTGGTCGCCGCGCCGAGGTCGGTGCGCTGCGCGTACGGGTACGTCGACGCGGTGGTGTAGCAGTCGAGGATCCACTGCACGTGGCCGTTCACGACGGCCGGGTACGGGTCGCCGTCGACGGTGAGGAACGGCGCGACCTTCTGCACCCGGTCACGCGGGTTCCGTACGTAGAGCAGCTTGGAGTTCTTGTTGAAGTAGTCGCTGGCGAGGACGAAGTTGGTGTCCTTGAAGTACATGGAGTAAAGCAGGCGGCGGCCGAAGGAGCCGACGGGCACGCCACCGGACCCGGCGTACGTGTTCTTCTGCTCGGGCGAGCTGGCGCCGTTGCCGCCGGGCCGGTCGTACTCCTTGTCGGCCGCGGACGCGCCGCCCTTGCCGACGATGGAGAAGTCCGTCATGCGGTCGGAGTAGTAGATCCGCGGCTGCTTGACGTTGATCTGGTCGGGGCCGGAGTAGCAGTCGCCCTGGCGTGCGGGCGAGTTGCTGCTGTCGTCGAGCGAGCCGACCACGAACGACGGCTGGCCGTCGGAGCACGTCGTGTCGGCGGGCGCCGCGACGAACCCGTACCCGTGGGTGAAGACGGCGTGCCGGTTCTGCCACTTGGTCTGGTTGTCGGCCAGCCGCGACGAGTCGAGCTGCCGTACGCCGACGATGTAGTCCTGGGTGCGCTTGCCGACGGTGTACCTGTCGACGTTGAGCTTCGAGCCGAAGTCGTAGAACCCGCGGACCCGTTGCAGCTGGGTGAACGTCTCGGACACCTTCGCCGGGTCGAGGAGCCGTACGTTCGGCAGGGTGTTCTTGTCGTTCTGCAGTGCGGCGTTGGGTGTGGTGTTGGCCGCGGTGTAGACCGACCCGCCGAGCCCGTCGATCCCGTACGCGGCACGGGTCTCGGAGATGCTCTTGGCGATGTACGGCCCTTCCTTGGCCGGGATGTTCGGCTTCACGGTGAACGTGGAGACCATGCCCGGGTAGATGCCGCCGATCGTGACCGCCGCGATCGCGAGCAGGCCCAGCGAGACGCCGGGCCAGATCAGGTTGCGCATCACCGCGTTGGAGAAGACGAGCACGGCGACGGCGACGACCAGGGCGATCCACGCCAGGATCTCCTTCGCCGGCAGCAACGCGTTCACCGCGGTGTATCCGGCGCCGTCCAGTCCGGTACTCCCGTTGTGTCCGAGCAGCAGGCCGCGCTGGTCCAGCCAGTACGCCACCGCCTTGAGCACCACGAACAGCGCCACCAGCACGGACAGGTGCAGCCGGGCGGCGGCGGTGATGCGGTCGCCGCGGCCGGTGAGGCGGACCCCGCCGTACAGCCAGTGCGTGAGCAGCGCCGCCAGCAGCGCCACGAACACGAGCGTGAACCCGACGCCCAACAGGTAGCGGTAGAACGGGAACTTGAAGATGTAGTAGCCGATGTCGGTGTGGAACTGCGGATCGGTCTGGCCGAACGGCTGGGCGTGCGTGAACAGCAGCCACTGCGCCCAGTGCGACCGCGCGGACAGCCCGGCGATCAGCCCGGTCAGGCCCGCGACGATGCCGATGATCGCGCGGATCCGCGGCGTCACCGCCATCCGGTACCGGTCGAGGTTGCGCTGCTCTGGCGAGTCCGGCCACACCCGCGGACGCAGCCGGTACGCCAGGTAGAGGTTGCCGCCCAGCCACACCGCGGCGACCACGCCGAACACGGCGAACATGACCACCTTGGTCCGCAGGTTCGTCGTGAACACGGAGGTGAAGCGCACCTCCGAGAACCACAACCAGTCGGCCCAGGCCGACACCGCCCAGCCACCGCCGATCACCACGACGAGCAGTGCGACGAGCAGCCAGGCGACCAGCCGACCGCGCCGACCGACCCTGGGCAGAGGCGTACGCATCGTCACCGGCACTCCTGACGGCTTCGTGCGCCGGTGATCCCTACCGGGAGCCGGACCGCCGGCACCGTGCCCGGCAGCCCCGCGCCCCTCCCCCCGGCGCTTGGCGTCCCAGGGTACGTGCTGCGTCTGTCAGCGCGCCGAACCGCCCGTGGTGACCAGGTACGACACCCGTCAGCAGGTTGGTGTCGGCTTGTGCGCGCGCAGGTCGGCGAGTGCCTGGACGGCGTCGTGCAGGGTGTCGACCTTCACCAAGCGCAGGCCGTCCGGCACCGACTTGGCCGCCTGGGCGCAGTTGTCCTTCGGGGTCAGGAACACCGTCGCGCCGTCGCGGCGCGCGCCGATCAGCTTCTCCTGGATGCCGCCGATCGGGCCGACCTTGCCGGCCGCGTCGATCTCGCCGGTACCGGCGATGACCATCCCGCCGGTGAGGTCCGCCGGCGTCAGCGTGTCCACGATGCCGAGGGCGAACATCAGCCCGGCGGACGGCCCGCCGATGTCGCCGAGGCTCACCTTCACCTCGTACTTGCAGGGCTGCTTCTCGCTGACCGTCACGCCCAGCGCGGCCTTGCCGGTCGAGCCCTTGCCGGTGGTGATCCGGGCCGTGCCGGCCTTGCCGTCCCGCTCGTACCCGACCGTCCGCTCGGTGCCGGCCGGCTTCGCCTGCACCAGCTTGACCAGGTTCTCGGTGGATGTCACCTTCTGGCCGTCGACGGTGGTGATCACGTCGTCCGACCTGAGCTTGCCGTCCGCACCGGAGTCCTTGGTCACCGACGTGACCGTCACCTCTGCCGGGCCCGTGCACCCCAGCTCCCGGTACGCGGCGGTCTCCGCGGCCGTCTGCGAGTCCTGGAACTGTTGCTGCTGTTGCTGGTCGGTCTGCTGGTCCGACTGGTCCGGCGGGTAGACCACGTCGCGCGGCACGACCGCGTAGTCGTCGTCGAACCAGTCCCACACGGCCGACCAGAGCGTCAGGTTGTCGGTGACGGTCACCGTCACCAGGCGCAGCTGCCCCTTCGACTCCGAGGCCGTACCGCCCCGGACCACGGTGATGATCTGCTTGCCGTCCGGGCCCTTGCCCATCGTGTTCGTCGTCGGCCCGGGGCCGAGCGCCACGTACGGCACCTTGACCAGCAACGAGACCGCGGTCAGCGCGGCGACCAGGACGGTGCCGATCAGGACGGTCCACCCGCGACGTTCCATGCTCGGCAGCCTATTCGGCGCCGGCACACCCCCGGCACCCCGCCCCGGCGCCGCGCCGCGTGAGCTGACCGATGTTTCGCCGTCGGCGGACGCCTGGCCGGCACCGGTACGCCGGCCGTCGCGTACCGTGGAAGGTGTGACCGGGCGGTTGCACCTTCGATGCACGCGGTGCGATGGGACGTTGTGATGACTGATATTCCGTTCGGGTTCTCGGTGCCGGGCGGCACGCCCGACCCCAACGACCCGCAGCAGGTCGCGCGGTTTCTGTCCCAGTTGCAGCAGTTCCTCTCCACGCCCGGGTCCGGCCCGGTCAACTGGGACCTCGCGAAGCAGGTCGCGATCAGCCAGCTCTCGTCCGACGACCCGGCGCTCGGCCTGGAGGACAAGGCGCAGCTCGCCGAGGCGATGCAGCTGGCCGACCTGTGGCTCAACCCGGTGACCACGCTGCCGACCGGCGTCACGTCCACCACCACGTGGACCCGGCGCGACTGGGTCGACAACACGCTGCCGGTCTGGCAGAAACTGTGCGATCCGGTCGCCGGGCGCATGGTCAGCTCCATGGGCGATCTCGTACCGGACGAGCTGCGCGGCCAGCTCGGCCCGATGAACGCGATGGTCCAGTCGCTCGGCGGCGCCATGTTCGGCGGCCAGCTCGGCGCGGCCCTCGCCTCGCTCGCCGGTGAGGTGCTGTCCGACTCCGACATCGGGCTGCCGCTCGGCCCGGCCGGTGTCGCCGGTCTGCTGCCCACCAACATCGCCGCGTACGGGGAGGGCCTGGAGCTGCCCGCCGACCAGGTCCGGCTCTACACCGCGCTGCGCGAGGCCGCCCACCACCGGCTGTACGCGCACGTACCGTGGCTGCGCGGGCACATGCTGACCGCCGTCGAGGCGTACGCGCAGGGCATCACGGTCAACCGGGAGGCGGTCGAGGAGGCCCTCGGCCACGTCGACCCGACGAACCCGGAGTCCATGCAGGAGCTGAACTTCGAGGGTGTGTTCACGCCGGAGGACACGCCGGCGCAGCGCGCCGCGCTGAACCGGTTGGAGACCTCACTGGCGCTCGTCGAGGGCTGGGTGACGCACGTCGTGGCCGCCGCCGTCGCCGACCGCCTGCCGAACGTGGAGCGTCTCGCCGAGGCGTTCCGCCGGCGGCGCGCCGAGGGCGGTCCGGCCGAGCAGACGTTCGCCGCGCTGGTCGGGCTGGAGCTGCGGCCCCGCCGCCTGCGTGAGGCGACGGCGCTGTGGGAGGCGCTGCGGTCGCACCGCGGCATCGACGGACGCGACGCGGTGTGGAGCCACCCGGACCTGCTGCCGTCCGCCGACGACTTCGCCGACCCGGAGACGTTCGCCGGCACCTCGTCGTTCGACCTGGCCGACCTCGGCTTCGACCTGCCGGTCGACCCGCCGAAGCCGGAGGACGGCGACGACAGGCCCGACGCGACCTAGGGCCGTCCATGATCGCCGCCGGTCCCCGGTACGCCTAGACTGTGCTCGCGGTTCCGGGGCCGTAGCCCAACGGCAGAGGCACATGGTTTAGGTCCATGCCAGTGTGAGTTCGAATCTCACCGGCCCCACCGGGGGCTCACCGCTGTTTCGCGGCGGCCTTCATCTCCTTCTTGTACGCGCGTACCTCGGCCAGCGACGCGTCGTCGACCACGTCCGCGATCGAGCGCCGCGAGCCCTCCTCGCCGTACGCCCCGGCGGCCTCGCGCCACCCGGCGGGCCGCACGTCGAACTGCTTGCCGAGCAGGGCGAGGAAGATCCTGGCCTTCTGGTCGCCGTACCCGGGGAGTTGCTTGAGGCGGCGCAGCACCTCGGCGCCGGACGGGTCGCCGCGCGTCCACAGCGCCTCGGGCACCCCGTCGTACTCCTCGGCCAGGTACTGGCAGAGCGCCTGGATCCGTTTCGCCATCGAGCCGGGGAAGCGGTGCACCGCCGGCGGTGTCGCGCACAGCGCCGCGAACGACTCCGGTTCGGCGTCCGCAATCGAGGCGACGTCGAACGCGCCGAGCCGGTCCGCGATCTTCGCCGGCCCCGCGAACGCCACCTCCATCGGCACCTGCTGGTCCAGCAGCATCCCGATCAGCAGCGCGAGCGGGGACGACGACAGAAGTTCGTCGGCGGCGGGTTCACCGGCCAGATGCACACCCATGCCCACATGGTGCCACCCGGACGGCCGGCGTCAGGCCGGCTCGACCAGCTCCGCCGCGATCAGGTCGGCCAGCGCGCGGAACGCCTTCCCGCGGTGGCTGATCGCGTCCTTCTCGTCGGCGGACAGCTCGGCCGACGTCAGCTCGTACCCCTCGGGCACGAAGATCGGGTCGTACCCGAAGCCGTGGGCGCCGCGCTTCTCGCGGATCACGCGGCCGGCCATGCGGCCCTCGACGACCTGCTCGCGCCCGTCCGGCCACACCATCGCCGCGGCGCACACGAACGCCCCCGCCCGGTACTGGTCGGGTATGTCGTTGATCTGGCCGAGCAGCACCCGGAGGTTGGCCTCGTCGTCGCCGTGCCGGCCGGACCAGAGGGCGCTGAACACTCCGGGCATGCCGTTCAGCGCGTCGACGGCCAGGCCGGAGTCATCGGACACCGTCGGCAGCCCGGTACGCAGCGCACCCTCGCGCGCCTTGATCAGCGCGTTCTCCGCGAAGGTCAGCCCGGACTCGGGCACCTCCGCGTACTCCGGGACGTCGTCGAGACCGACCAGCGTGACCCGCTCGCCGGCCGGCGTGGCGGCCAGGATGCGGCGCAGCTCGACGAGCTTCTTCGCGTTGCGGCTGGCCAGCAGCAGCCTGGTGGTCGCGGTCACGACGCGGCCAGCGCGGCGCGCTGGGCCTCGGCCAGCGAGGCGCACCCGGCGGAGGCCAGGTCCAGCAGCGAGTCCAGCAGCGCGCGGTCGAACACGTCGTGCTCGCCGGTGCCCTGCACCTCGACGAACTCGCCGGTGCCGGTGCACACCACGTTCATGTCGACGTCGGCACGGACGTCCTCCTCGTACGGCAGGTCGAGGCGCGGCTCCCCGTCGATCACGCCGACGCTGACCGCCGACACCGACCGGAACAGTGCCTTCGCCGGGGTACCGCCGAGGATGTGCTTGCGGCTCATCCAGGCGACCGCGTCGGCGAGCGCCACGTACGCCCCGGTGACGGCGGCGGTGCGGGTGCCGCCGTCGGCCTGCAGCACGTCGCAGTCGAGTACGACGGTGTTCTCGCCGAGCGCCTTGAAGTCGACGCAGGCCCGCAGGCTGCGGCCGATCAACCGGGAGATCTCCTGGGTACGCCCGCCGATGCGGCCCTTCACGCTCTCCCGGTCGCCGCGGGTGTTCGTCGAGCGGGGCAGCATCGCGTACTCCGCGGTGACCCAGCCCTGGCCGGATCCCTTGCGCCAGCGCGGCACGCCCTCGGTCACGCTCGCCGTGCACAGCACCCGGGTGTCGCCGAACGACACCAGCACCGAGCCCTCCGGGTTGCGCGTCCAGCTCCGGTCCAACGTCACCGGTCGCAGCTCGTTCGCCGCCCGTCCGTCCGCTCGCGTCATGCCGCCACCCTACCGACGGGCGGGTTCACACCTCGTACGAGGCGCCGGGGCGCACGACCTCGGTGGGCCCGGCGTACTGGCCGGACACCTCGTCGAGGGTCTGCGCCTCGGAGTGCCACGCCGGTACGAGATGGGTCAGCAGCAGCCGGCCGACGTCGGCGCGGGTCGCGTGCATGCCGGCGTCGCGGCCGGTCAGGTGCAGGTCCGGCGGGTTCTGCCGGGTCTCCACGTAGCTCGCCTCGCACAGGAACGTGTCGGCGCCGTGCGCGAGCTTCGTGAGCTGGTCGCAGCCGGCGGTGTCCGCCGAGTACGCGAGGACCCGGCCGCGGTGCTCGATCCGGGCACCGAACGTCTCGACCGGATGGTTCATCCGGTCCACGGTGAGCTGGAACGGCCCGATCGACCCCGTACCCGGCGCCAACGTGACGAACCGGTAGATGTCGTCCATCGGCTCCACGCCGCCGTCGTACACCGCGGACAGCCGCTCCGCCGTGCCGCCCGGCCCGAACACCGGGATCGTCGGGTACGGCCCGGTCGGCGCGTAACGCCGCGCCACGACGTACGCGGAGGCGTCGAACATGTGGTCGCCGTGCAGGTGGCTCAGGAAGATCGCGTCGATCGAGTGCGGGTCGGCGTACCGCTGGAGCGTGCCCAGCGAACCGGTGCCGAAGTCCATCAGCAGCCGGAACCCCTCCGCCTCCACCAGGTACGCCGAGCAGGGTGCGTCGGGTCCCGGGAAGCTGCCGGCACAGCCGACGACGGTCAGTTTCACGTCTCTACCCCTCGGTGCTTCCCCGGCGCCGTCAGGACGCCAGCGAGATCCCGCCGAACGCGTGCCCCGGTGCCGGCTCCGCGTCCGCCGCCGACAGCCCCAGGAACCGCCGGGCCAGCGGCGCGAACCGCGCCGGGTCGCCAGTGGCCAGGAACCTGTGCCGCGGCGCGGGAGCGCCCTCGGTACGCAGCAGGTCTCTCTGTGTGAGAACGCGGTACACGTCCTTCGCCGTCTCGTCGGCGCTGGAGACAAGCGTCACGTCGTCTCCCATGACCAGGCCGATCAACCCGGCGAGCAGGGGGTAATGGGTACAACCGAGCACGAGCGTGTCGACACCGTCGCGCTGCAGCGGCTCCAGGTACGACTGGGCGAGGCCGAGCAGCTGCCGGCCCGCGGTGATCCCCCGCTCCACGAACGGCACGAACTCCGGGCACGCCACGCTGCGCAGCGACACCTGGTGCGCCGCCGAGAACGCGTCGTCGTACCCGGCGGTGATGACCGTCATGCGGGTCGCGATGACACCGACGCGGTTGTTGCGGGTGGCGGCGACGGCGCGGCGCACCGCCGGGCGGATCACCTCGACGACGGGCACGTCGTACCGCTCGCGGGCGTCGTGCAGGCACGCCGCGGACGCCGTGTTGCAGGCGATCACCAGCATCTTGACGCCCTGCTCGACCAGGTGGTCCAGGGCGGCCAGCGCGTAGCGCCGGACCTCGGCGATCGGACGCGGACCGTACGGCGCGCGGGCGGTGTCCCCGACGTACAGCAGCTCCTCGTGCGGAAGCTGGTCGAGGACGGCGCGGGCCACGGTCAGGCCGCCGACACCGGAGTCGAAGATCCCGATCGGCGCGTCCGTACGCGACGCGGCCGGCGGCGCGTCCCGCTCGGGGACCGCGTCACCCGCCGTCCGTCGGCGCGAGTCGTCGAGCATGGGCGGAGCCTACGCGTTCCCAACACGCCGAAGCCGCCTCGCCGACAGAGGTGTCACCAACGTGACACCCTGATAGCCGCACCAGAACGGTCGTACCGCTCGGGCCGGTCGGGGACCTGAGATGCTGTCCGCGGCCGCCGCGAACGTGACGGTGGCGACGGCGGCCCGCTCCCGCGATGCCGTACCGTGCCGGACGCACCGACCCAACCGACGCAGGGGAAGACGCGAAGCGACGTGGACTCGCAGGCATCGAGCAGCGGCACCGCCAACGACAGCCGTACCGACACGCCCGCGCCGGACGGTGGCCCGGCGACGGGCCCGATGCCCGTCTGGCCCCAGGAGCGCCCCGCGCCCGAAACCGACCCCGCCGCCCTCGCGGGAGCGGCACCGGCGGGCGGTCCGTATCCCGGTGCCGCCGGCCCGGCGGCATCCGGTCAGCCCGTGGGCGCCGGCTATCCCGCCGACCCGGGTACGTCGGCTCCCGGCCCCGTGAGCGGCGCGGCACCCGCCCCCCTGGGCGCCGGCCCCGGTTCCGCGGGTCCTGGCCCGATGGGCGTGCAGGCCGGGCCGCCGCCGATGGGCGCGGCCGACGTGACCACCACCATGCCCGGGCCCTACCCGGTGACCGGGCCGGTCGACGACGCCACCCAGACCTTCCCGACGATGCCCGGCGTACCGCGGCGCGACGCGGTGCTCGGCATGCAGTCGCCGGCGCCCGGCCACGGCCTCATGGCCGAAGGCCCGCGCATGCGACAGCTCGCCATCGCGGCGATCTGGGCGCTCGTACTCTGCTTCGGCGGGATCGGCTGCGGCGTCTGGGCGCTCGTCGCGATCCTCGCCGGCGCCACCACCGGCTGGTTCGAGCCGACCATCATCGTCACCGGCATCGTCGGCCTGGCGTTCACCGCCGCCGCGTTCCCCCTGGTCGACCGGCGCGGCCTGCCCTGGCTGCTGCTCGGCCTCGGCACCGCCACCCTGATCACCGGCTTCGTCCTCACCGCCAACGCCGTCTGACCCGAACCGCGGAGGATGTCGCCGGCCTCTCCGCCGCGTACGGGTCGAGAACGCCGCCGGGGTTTCGCTGAGCGGGCCGAGTCAGGCCCAGAGTTGGCCTTCGAGGTGTTCCTCGGCCTCGGCGAGGGTGCCGGAGTAGGCGCCGGTCGACAGGTACTTCCAGCCGCCGTCGGCGACGACGAACGCGACGTCGGCGGTACGGCCGGCCTTCCGGGCCTCGTGCGCGACGGCGAGCGCGGCGTGCAGCACGGCCCCCGTGGAGGGGCCGGCGAACAGTCCCTCGACCTCCATCAACTGCCGGGTACGCAGCAGCGCGTCCCGGGTGCCGACGGAGAACCGGCGGGTCAGCACCGTCGCGTCGTACAGCTCGGGGACGTAGCCCTCGTCGATGTTGCGCAGCCCGTACACCAGCTCGCCGTAGCGGGGTTCGGCGGCGATCACCTGGATGTCGGGCTTCTTCTCCCGCAGGTACCGGCCGGTGCCCATGAGGGTGCCGGTGGTGCCGAGGCCGGCGACGAAGTGCGTGACGTCCGGCAGGTCGCGCAGCAGCTCGGGGCCGGTCGTCTCGTAGTGCGCGCGGGCGTTGGCCTCGTTGCCGTACTGGAAGAGCATGACCCAGTCCGGATGCTCGGCGGCCAGCTCCTTCGCCATCGCGACGGCCTGGTTGGAGCCGCCGGCCGCGGGCGAGGAGATGATCTCCGCGCCGTACATGGTGAGGATCTGGCGGCGCTCGACCGACGTGTTCTCCGGCATCACGCAGACCAGCCGGTATCCCCGCAGCTTCGCCACCATGGCCAGCGCGATCCCGGTGTTTCCGCTGGTCGGCTCCAGGATCGTGTCGCCGGGGCGGAGCGTGCCGGCCGCCTCGGCGGCACGCACCATGTACAGCGCGGCCCGGTCCTTGACGCTGCCGGTCGGGTTGCGGTCCTCCAGCTTCGCCCACAGCCGTACGTCGGGGGCCGGGGACAGCCGCGGCAACCCGACGAGCGGGGTACCGCCGCAGGCGTCGAGCAGCGAGTCGTACCGGGTCACGGGTGTCGCCTCAGCGCGAGCCGCCGGCCACGGCCGGCAGGATGGTGACGGAGTCGCCGTCGCTCAGCGCGGTGTCGAGGGCGCCGGTGAACCGGACGTCCTCGTCGTTGACGTACACGTTGACGAAGCGGTGCAGGGCGCCCTCGTCGGTGACCAGCCGGCCGCGCAGGCCGGGGTGCCGGCCGTCGAGGTCCTTGAGCAGCTCGGCGAGCGACCCGCCGGAGCCCTCGACGCTCTTCGCGCCGCTGGTGTAACTACGCAGGATGGTCGGAATGCGGACCTCGATGGCCATGGGTGTTCTCCTCGGGTACGGCCGGGTGGAAACGAGACGGGCACGCTGGTGCCGGGCGGAGCCGGCGGCTCAGGACTCCGCGGAACAGTCGTAGACGACCGACGTCGGCGTGTGCCCGAACTTGTACGACTGCACCGGTGCCTCACAGTCGAGCACTGCGTCACCGTCGACGACCTCGACCGGCTCCTCGGTCACCACCCCGTCGACGATCCGGAACGACCGGAACTCGACCTCGGCCGGCTCCGTCACCTCCGGGTCGCGGGTGCTGACCAGCACGTAGTGCGGGTCGGGCAGCATCGTCGCGTATTCCCGGGCGCGGTTCACGTCGGTGCGCGACGGGTACGCCTCGGTGGCGGTGTGCGAGTGGTAGATGACGACGGGCTCCTCGTCCCGGTCGTCCAGCTCAAGCCAGACCCGCCGCCACTCGTCGCCCTCGAACCGGTAGCCGGTCATGGAACGCTCGGCGTTCAGCATCGGGACGAAGCGGGTGGCGGTGTCGGAACCGGCCGGCCCGGCCACGATGCCGCACGCCTCGTCCGGATGGTCCCGGTGGGCGTGCTCGACGATCGCGTCCCTGATGGACCGGTCCAGCCTCAGCACGCCGCCAACAGTACCGGCCGGATCCTCGCACCGGCAGTGTCCCGTCTCACCCGGCCTACCAGCCGGACAGGGCGAGGACGAGGGACTCCTGGATCTCGGTGAGGTAACCGTACGTCGCGAGCTCGGCGACGTGGCGCGACTGCGGGTCGCGCATGATCGCGTCGTCCAGCTCGGTGGCGATGTCGGTGTCGTCGGTGAGGTCGAGCCGGGAGCCGATGAGCAGGCGTACGTCGTTGATGGCGCGCAGCCAGGCGCCGGCCTGCTCGTCGTCGAGGTGCACGTCCCCGCCACCCTCGGGCAGGGTGGCGAGCACCGTGTCGGCGGACGCGACCTTGTCGGTACGCAGCTCGCTCTCGGTCAGCCGGCGGAACTCGGCCGACTCGCTGTCGGAGTCCGGGTACACGTCGGGGAACAGCCGGGCGATGCCCGGGTCGTCGAGGTCGACCGGGCGGGCCAGCAACTCACCGGACTGACTCATCAGCTGGCGCAGCACCACCGCGTACTCGGGTGCGAAGGATCCGACGACCTCTCCGCCATCTCGGACAAACAGCGCCTGACTCCCCACGCTCACTGCTGCTCGACGGTGGCCCACAGCCCGTACGAATGGAGGCGGTTCGCGTCGAACTCCATCCGCTCCCGGGCACCGGTGGACACGGTAGCCCGGCCCTTCTGGTGCACGTCGAGCATCAGCTTCTCCGCCTTGGGCCGGCTGTACCCGAAGAGCGTGCAGAACACCCACGTCACGTACGTCATGAGGTTGACCGGGTCGTTCCACACGACCGTCACCCAGGGACGGTCGGCCTCGGCCGTCTCGTCGGCCTCGGTCTGCTCGGCGGGCAGCACCGCCGCGCCGCTCTCGGTACCCACGGGTCCATGGTGCCACCGCATGTCCGGCCCGCGTGCCGGGCATCGTGCCGCCGCCGGGCGGTCCCGGCAAGAAATCTGCGGCGCCGAGATGATATTGCCCGGGTGGGTGGGGTACTCCCATGCAGAAGGCACGTTCCCTCTGGTCGCGGCTGCATGCGGAGGCAGTGATGGCTCTGCTCGATTCGCTCACCGAGCCGGCGGATCTCCGACGGCTCGCCGCCAGCCGACTCCCCGAGCTGGCCGCCGAGATCCGCACCTTCCTGATCCGTACGGTGTGCGCGACCGGCGGCCACCTCGGGCCGAACCTGGGCGTGGTGGAGCTGACGATCGCGCTGCACCGGGTGTTCGGGTCGCCGTTCGACCGGCTGGTGTTCGACACCGGCCACCAGGCGTACGTGCACAAGCTGGTGACCGGCCGGCGTGCCGGTTTCGACTCGCTGCGCAAGGAGGGTGGCCTGTCGGGCTATCCGAGCCGGGCCGAGTCGGTGCACGACGTGGTGGAGAACTCGCACGCCTCGACCGCGCTGTCGTACGCGGACGGGCTCGCGAAGGCGTACGCGCTGGACGGGTCGGACCGGCGGGTCGTGGCGGTGATCGGGGACGGCGCGCTGACCGGCGGGCTGGCCTGGGAGGCGCTGAACAACCTGGGCGCGTCGGACCGGCCGGTGGTGGTGGTCCTGAACGACAACGGCCGCTCGTACGAGCCGACGGTCGGCGGGCTCGCCGGGCAGCTCGCGGCGCTGCGCCGGCGCGCCGGGTACGCGGACGTGCTGGCGCTGCTCGACAAGGGCCGGGACGTGTCGGCGCCGTCGGCGGGCGAGCTGTTCGGCGGGCTGGGCTTCGCGTACCGGGGGCCGGTGGACGGGCACGACATCGAGGCGCTGACGGCGGAGTTCGCGGCGGCGCGGGAGGCGGGCCGGCCGGTGGTCGTGCACTGCCTGACCCGCAAGGGCCTGGGATACGCGCCGGCCGAGACGGACGTGGCGGACCGGCTGCACTCGATCGGCACCGTCGACGTCGCCACGGGTACGCCGGCCGCGTCGGAGCGGACCTGGACGCACGCGTTCGCGGACGAGCTGGTGGCGTTGGGCGCGGACCGGCCGGACGTGGTGGCGCTGTCGGCGGCGATGCTGCGGCCGACCGGCCTCGGCGCGTTCGCCGACACGTACCCGGAGCGGACGTTCGACGTGGGCATCGCCGAGCAGCACGCGGTGACGTCGGCGGCGGGCCTCGCGATGGGCGGCAAGCATCCGGTCGTCGCGATCTACGCGACGTTCCTGAACCGGGCGTTCGACCAGGTGCTGATGGACGTGGGGCTGCACGGGCTGCCGGTGACGTTCGTGCTGGACCGGGCCGGGGTCACCGGGCCGGACGGGCCGAGCCACCACGGCATGTGGGACCTGGCCGCGCTGGGCGTCGTACCGGGGCTGCGGCTGGCCGCGCCGCGCGACGCCGGGACGCTGCGCGAGGAGCTGCGCGAGGCGGTCGACGTGTCCGACGGGCCGACCGTGCTGCGCTTCCCGAAGGCGTCGCTGGCCGCGGACATCCCGGCGGTGGGGCGGGTCGGCGGTGTCGACCTGCTCCGCGTACCGGACCGGCCGGACGTGCTGCTCGTGCCGGTCGGCGCGCTGGCCGGCGCGGCGCTGCGGGCGGCCGAGGCGCTGGCCGCCGCCGGATACGAGTGCACGGTCGCCGACCCGCGCTGGGTACGCCCGGTGCCGCCGGAGCTGGCCGGCCTCGCCGCGGGGCACCGGCTCGTCGTCACCGTCGAGGACGGCGTACGCGAGGGCGGGGTGGGCCTGGCGGTCGCGGCGCGCCTGGCCGACGCCGGCGTGGACGTACCGGTGCGTGCGCTCGGCCTGCCCCGGGACTACCTGCCGCACGCCTCGCGCGGCAGTCTGCTCGCGCGGTACGGGTTGGACGCGGCGGGCATCGCCGAGGCGACCCTGACGGCCCTGGGCCGGACCGCGGCGGCCCCGGCGGCATCGGCCTGACGATGCAAGTCGAGTCGGTACGACACGAGCACCCCGACCGGGCACCGACCGGCCGGCAGGTGAGCAACCCCCACCCGGACGGAGACATGACCGATCCCAGCACGTACCGGGACATCGATCCCACTGCGCAGGCGGGCGGGGAGAACTTCCCCGTCGCGCTGCGGATCCTCCCCACGCGGCCGCGCCGCCACCTGATGGCGATCTACGGGTACGCGCGGATGGTGGACGACCTCGGTGACGAGGCGCCCGGCGACCGGCTCGCCCACCTCGACGCCGTCGAGGACGAGCTGCGCGCGCACTACGCGGGGCAACCACCGACCGACGAGGTGCTGCGCGAGCTGGCCCGCACCGTCGACGCCCGCGGCATCCCCGTCGACGTGCTGGTACGCCTGATCGAGGCGAACCGGGTCGACCAGGTCACCGCGCGGTACGCGACGTTCGAGCAGCTCGTCGACTACTGCACGCTGTCGGCCAACCCGGTCGGCGAACTCGTGCTGTACGTCTTCGGCGCGCACACCCCGGCGCGGGTCGCGCTGTCCGACCGGATCTGCACGGCGTTGCAGATCGTCGAACACCTCCAGGACGTCGCCGAGGACCACCGCGCCGGCCGGGTGTACCTGCCGAAGGAGGATCTCGACCGGTTCGGGGTGGGCGAGGCCGACCTCGCGGCGCCCCGGGCCTCGCCGGCGCTGCGCCGGCTCGTCGAGTACGAGGCGGCGCGCGCCGCCGCCTGGCTCACCGCCGGGGAACCGCTGCTCGGCTCGCTCGGCGGGTACGCCCGGCTGGCGGTCTCCGGCTACTGCGCCGGTGGCCGCGCCGCGCTGGGCGCGCTCGCCCGCAGCGGGTACGACCCGCTGCCCGGACCACCGAAAGCGGGGAAGACCGCCGTGCTCGGAGCCCTTGTCCGCACCGCGCTGGGGAGGCGCGCATGACGACCACCGACGAGACGACCGCCGCGTACGACCGGTGCGAGGAGATCACGCGCACCGAGGCGCGCAACTTCTCGTACGGCATCCGGCTGCTGCCGCCGCCGAAGCGGCGCGCGCTGTCCGCCGTGTACGCGCTGGCCCGGCGGATCGACGACATCGGCGACGGTACCGGCACGGTCGAGGAACGCCTCGCCGGGCTGGCGACGGTCCGCGCCGACCTGAAGGTGTTGGCGGACCTGGTTTCCGAGGGGCCGGCGGGCGACGCGCCGCACGATCCGGTACTCGTCGCGCTCGCCGACGCGGCGCGGCGGTACCCGGTCCCGCTGGACGCGTTCGGTGAGCTGGTCGACGGGTGCGAGGCGGACGTACGCGGCGGCACGTACGACGACCTGGCCGACCTGGTCGGGTACTGCCGACAGGTGGCGGGGTCGGTGGGGCGGCTGTCACTGGGCGTGTTCGTACCGCTGGAGGGGGCGGTCGGGGCGCCGCTGCCGATCGGCCAGATGCTCGACACGTCGCCGGACGACGCCGACGGGCTCAGCTCGGCCGAGCTGGCCGACGTCCTGGGGATCGCGCTCCAGCTCACGAACATCCTGCGGGACCTGGTGGAGGACCGTCGCAACGGGCGCATCTACCTGCCGAAGCGGGACCTCACCCGGTTCGGTGTCCGGTTGGGACTGTCCGATGTGGACGGTGTCGACACCGTGGCGTTCACCGACGACCGGGCCGCGCTCGCCGGCCTCATCCGGTACGAGGCGGCCCGCGCCGGCCGCTGGTACGAGCTCGGGTTGCGCCTGCTGCCCCGGCTGGACCGGCGTTCCGCGGCCTGCACCGGCGCGATGGCCGGCATCTACCACCGGCTGCTGCGCCGGATCTGGCGCGACCCGCTGGCGGTGACCCGCGGCCGGGTCGCCCTGCCCGGCCGGGAGAAGGCACTCGTCGCGGCCCGTGCCCTGGTGCGGCCGCGATGACCGGCGCCGTGGACGTCGCCGTTGTGGGCGGTGGGCTGGCGGGTATCGCCGCCGCGGTACGCCTCGCCGACAGCGGCGCGTCGGTGGCGCTGCTGGAGTCCCGGCCGCGGCTCGGCGGCGCGACGTACTCCTTCGAGCGGGACGGGCTGTCCGTCGACACCGGGCAGCACGTGTTCCTGCGGTGCTACACCGCCTACCTGGATCTGTTGCGGCGACTGGGTACCGCGGACCTGGTCGAGATCCAGGACCGGTTCGAGGTACCGGTGCTGACGCCCGGGCGCGCGCCACACCTGTTGCGGCGGGCCAGGTTCGCGCCGGCGCCGCTGCACCTGCTGCCGGCGCTCGCCACCTACCGGCCGCTATCGGTGGCGGAACGGATCGGCGCGATGCGGGCGGCGGCGGCGTTGCGGTTCGTCGACCCGGACGCGCCCGGCACCGACGACCACAGCCTCGGCGAGTTCTTCGCCCACCACGGCCAGTCCGCGGCGACGGTACGCCGGCTGTGGGAGCTGGTGGCCGTGGCGGCGCTGAACGTACCGCCGGACGAGGCGTCGCTGGCGCTGGCGGCGCGGGTGTTCCGCACCGGGCTGCTGGAGTCGGCGCGGGCCGGCGACATCGGCCGACCCCGGGTCGGCCTGTCCACGCTGCACGGCGATCCGGCCGCGCGGATCCTCGGCCCCGCCGTACGCACCCGCGCGAAGGTGCGGCAGATCGCGCCGACCCCGGACGGCTTCGCGGTGTCCACATCGGACGGTGTGGTGCCGGCGCGCGCGGTGGTGCTGGCCGTGCCGCACCCGGCCGCGGCGGCGCTCGTACCGCCGGGCGCGGTCGCCGATCCGGCCCGCTGGGCCGGACTGTCCGCCACCGCGATCGTCAACGTGCACCTGGTGTACGACCGCAAGGTCACCGACTACGGCATGGCGGCGGCGGTGGACTCGCCGGTGCAGTGGGTGTTCGACCGGACGGCGGAGTCGGGCCTGTCGCGCGGGCAGTACCTGGCGGTCTCGCTGTCCGCGGCGGACGCCTTGGTCGGCCGGCCCGCGGCCGACCTGATCGCCGAGCAGCGCGCCGCGATCGAGGAGCTGTTTCCCGCGGCCCGGCAGGCGACGCTGACCACGGCGTTCGTGACCCGGGAGCCGCACGCGACGTTCCGGCAGGCGCCGGGCAGTCGGGCGCTGCGGCCGGCGGCGCGTACCGACCTGCTCGGGTTGGCGCTGGCCGGCGCGTGGATCGACACCGGCTGGCCGGACACCATGGAGGGCGCGGTACGCAGCGGCGACACCGCCGCCGACGTGGTCGCCGCGCACCTCGGCCACCGTAGCTCCACTGTGGACGACCGAGCGGTACGGATGGCCGCCTCATGACGCGGATCCGTTCTGTAGCAGCGATTTCCGGAGGTTGTGCATGACCGCGACGATGCCGGGGAGTCTGGAGTCCGTACGCGCGCTGGTCGAGCCCGGGCTGCGGGACGCGGTGGACCGGCTGGATCCGCGCGCCCGTCAGGTGTCCGGCTACCACCTCGGCTTCTGGGAGGCCGACGGTACGCCGACCGGCGGGGGCGGCAAGGGGATGCGCGGCGCGTTCGCGTTGCTGTCGGCGCGGGCCGCGGGCGCACCGGCCACGCGCGGCGCACCCGCCGCGGTCGCGACCGAGCTGGTGCACAACTACTCGCTGCTGCACGACGACGTGATGGACCGCGACGCCGAACGCCGGCACCGGGCCGCCGCCTGGACCGTGTACGGCGAGGCCGACGCGATCCTCGCCGGCGACGCGCTGCTCGGCCTCGCGTTCGAGGTGCTGGGCGAGAGCGCGGAGCCGACCGCGCCGTGGGTGCTGCGTACGTTGGCGGTCACCGTACGGCGGCTGGTGGCGGGGCAGAACGCCGATCTCAGCTTCGAACGCCGGCAGGACGTACCGCTGTCCGAGTGCCTGGACATGGTGCGCGGCAAGACCGCGGCGCTGTTCGCCTGCGCCTGCTCGTCCGGTGCGATGCTGTGCGACGCGCCCGCCGATCTGACCCTGCGCCTCGCCCGGTACGGCGAGCACGTCGGCATCGCGTTCCAGCTGGTCGACGACCTGCTCGGGATCTGGGGCAGCACGGAGGTGACCGGCAAGCCGGTGCTGCACGACCTCCAGTCGCGGAAGAAGTCGATCCCGGTCGTGTACGCGCTGAACGCCGGCGTCACCGCCGCGGACCGGTTGCGCGAGCTGTACTTCACGCCCGGCGAGCTGGACGACGAGCGGCTGGCGCTGGCCGCGAAGCTCGTCGAGGAGGCCGGCGGCCGCGAGTGGACCGAGCGGGAGGCGGCCCGCCGCCTCGACCTCGCGCTGAGCCAGCTCGACGAGATCGACGCGCTGGCCCGGCAGGTACCGGAGGACGGGGTGACCCGGCATCCGCTGCCGCCCGACGTACGGGAGGCGCTGTCCGACCTCGCCCACTTCGTCACGGGACGGGACCGATGACCCTGCAAGCAGAGTCCACTGTGGAGGCCGCGGGCGCGGCCCTCGACCGCGCCGTCGCGTGGCTGCGCGACCACCAGACCGAACCGGGCTGGTGGAAGGGCGACATGGAGACGAACGTGACGATGGACGCCGAGGACCTGCTGATGCGGCAGTTCCTCGGGGTGCGTACCGCGGAGCAGACGGAGGCGTCGGCCCGCTGGATCCGGCGGCACCAGCGCGCCGACGGCACGTGGGCCAACTTCGCCGGCGGCCCGCCCGACCTGTCCACCACCGTCGAGTCGTACGTGGCGTTGAAGCTGGCCGGCGACGACGTCGAGGCGCCGCACATGGCCGCCGCCCGGCGGTACGTGCTGGCCAACGGCGGGCTGGAGTCGACCCGGGTGTTCACCCGGGTGTGGCTGGCGCTGTTCGGCGAGTGGCCGTGGCGGCTCGTACCGGTGATCCCGCCGGAGATCGTGTTCCTGCCACCGTCCGCGCCGCTGTCGCTCTACTCGTTCGGCTGCTGGGCCCGGCAGACCGTGGTACCGATCGCGGTGCTGCGCGCACTCCGTCCACATCGGACACTCGGGGTCACGGTGGCCGAGCTGCGCGGCGGCTCGGCGCGCCCGACACCGCCGAAGGCGCTGTCGGTACCGGGCCTGTTCCACCGGCTCGACCGGCACGTGCTGTCGGCGTACGAGCGGCATCCGGTGCGGCCGCTGCGCCGGCTCGCGCTGGCCCGGTGCGCGGAGTGGATCCTCGCCCGGCAGGAGGCCGACGGTGGCTGGGGCGGCATCCAACCGCCGTGGGCGTACGGGTTGATGGCGCTGGACGCGCTGGGATACCCGCTGGACCACCCGGTGCAGCGGGCGGCGCTGGCCGGGCTGGACGGGTTCACCGTGCACGAGGACTCCCCCGAGGGTCCGGTGCGGTGGATGGAGGCGTGCCAGTCCCCCGTCTGGGACACCTGCCTCGCGGTGACCGCGCTGCTCGACGCGGGCGTCGCGCCCGACGACGACGCGGTCGTACGCGCCGGCCGGTGGATGGTGGACGAGGAGATCCGGCGGACCGGCGACTGGGCGCTGAAACGGCCCGGCCTGGCGCCGAGCGGATGGGCGTTCGAGTTCGCGAACGACGGATACCCGGACACCGACGACACCGCCGAGGTCGTCCTGGCGCTGCGTCGGATCCGGTCCGACACGGCGGACTCGGTGGCGCGCAAGGCATCCGTGGACCGGGCCGTGACGTGGCTGCGCGGGATGCAGTCGGCCGACGGCGGATGGGGCGCGTTCGACGCCGACAACACCAGCAGCATCCCGGCGAAGATCCCGTTCGCGGACTTCGGCGCGATGACCGACCCGCCGTCCGCCGACGTCACCGCGCACGTCGTCGAGTGCCTGTGCGCCGAGGGCCTCACCCACGTCCCGGAGGTACGCCGCGGCCTGACCTGGCTGATGCGGGCCCAGGAGGACGACGGCTCGTGGTACGGCCGGTGGGGCGCCAACTACGTGTACGGCACCGGCGCGGTGGTACCGGCGCTCGTCGCCGCCGGCATCCGGCCGGACGACCCGCGGATCCGACGGGCCACCGAGTGGCTGTCCGCGCACCAGAACCCGGACGGCGGCTGGGGCGAGGACATGCGGTCCTATGTGGACGACGCGTGGCGCGGCCGCGGCGAGTCGACCCCGTCGCAGACCGCGTGGGCGCTGCTCGCGCTGCACGCGGCCGGCCGCGCCGACGGGGCCGAGGCGCGGCGCGGCGTCGCGTACCTGGCGGCGACGCAGAACCCGGACGGTTCGTGGGACGAGGACTTCCACACCGGCACCGGCTTCCCCGGCGACTTCTACCTCAACTACCACCTGTACCGGATGGTCTTCCCGGTCAGCGCGCTGGGCCGGATCCTCGGCCGGGAGTCGGTCCGGTGAACCCGCTGCTGCTGGCGCCGATGCGGGCCGAGGCGCGCGCCCTGCGCCGCGGTACGCCGCTGCCCGTGCTGCACACCGGCGTCGGCCCGGCCCGGTCCGTCCGGTCGGCGGAACGGTTGGCGCGCCGTACGGTCGCGGTCGCCGGCGTCGGCGGCGGTCTCTCCCCGTTGGTACGTACCGGGGACGTGGTCGTGGCCGACACGGTGCGCACGCCCGGCGGCGGCATCGAGCTGTCCGATGTGGACGGTCTGGCCGACGCGCTGCGCGCCGCCGGGCTCACCGTCCACATCGGACCGGTACACAGCGCGCGGCGCCTGGTGACCGGGCGCCGCCGGGCTGAACTGGCCGACACGGCGCTCGTCGCGGACACCGAGTCGTACTGGCTGCTCGCCGGGCCGGTGCGGCCGCTCGCCTGCGTCCGCGTGGTGGCGGACACCGGCCGGCTGGTCAGTCCGGCCACCCTGCTCCGACTGCGAACCGCGCTGTCCCGGCTGCCCGCCGTGGCCGGCGCCCTCACCGACTGGGCCGCCCGGCGCGACCCGGTCCCCCCGCTCAGGCTTCTCAAGGAGGTGCGTTGACGATGGCAGTTCCGCTGCGGCAGGCCGCGCGCGTCGGTGCGTACGTGCTGAAGAACAAGCTCACCGGCCGGAAGAAGTTCCCGCTCGTGGTCGAGCTGGAGCCACTGTTCGCCTGCAACCTGGCGTGCGTCGGCTGCGGCAAGATCCAGGAGCCGCACGACGTACTCAAGCGGCGGATGCCGGTCGAGCAGGCGGTGGCCGCGGTGGAGGAGTCCGGCGCGCCCGCCGTGTCGATCGCCGGCGGCGAGCCGCTGATGCATCCGCAGATCGACGAGATGGTCGCCGAACTGGTGAAGCGCAAGAAGTTCGTCATCCTGTGCACGAACGCCGTCCTGCTGCGCAAGCGCTTCGACAAGTTCGACTTCAAGCCCTCTCCGTACTTCCAGTTCGCGGTGCACATCGACGGGCTGCGCGAGCGGCACGACGAGTCGGTGTCGCAGGAGGGCGTGTTCGACGAGGCGGTCGAGGCGATCCGGTTCCTCAAGGCGAAGGGCTTCCGCGTCACCACGAACTCGACCTTCTTCAACACCGACACCCCGCAGACCATCATCGACGTGCTGAACTACCTCAACGACGACCTGAAGGTCGACGAGATGATGATCTCCCCGGCGTACGCGTACGAGAAGGCGCCGGACCAGGAGCACTTCCTCGGCGTACAGGAGACGCGGGAGCTGTTCCGGAAGGCGTTCGCGGGCGGCAACCGCAAGAAGTGGCGGCTGTCCCACTCCCCGCTGTTCCTGGACTTCCTGGAGGGCAAGGCCGACTTCGGCTGCACCGCCTGGGGCATCCCGTCGTACTCGCTCAAGGGCTGGCAGCGTCCCTGCTACCTGATGGGCGACGGGTACGCGACCAGTTACCAGGAGTTGGTCGAGACCACCGACTGGGACTCGTACGGCCGGGGCAAGGACCCGCGCTGCAACAACTGCATGGCGCACTGCGGGTACGAGCCGAGCGCGGTGCTCGCCACGATGGGTTCCCTCAAGGAGTCGCTGCGTGCCATGCGGGAGGCATGAGTCGGACACCAGCCGATAACAGACCGGTAACTTCGCCAATACGTCCACGGTGGGCGTCGGATGTGAATCGACAACGCACCGTCACCTTGATTAGGGTGACTTTTGCACTCGATGCCGCCGTACCGGTCGATCTGCTCCGATGTTCCCTCTGGACACAATCCTCGACGGGTAACGACGTCCGGCCACCTGGCCTGCGGCAACATCGCGTGCTGGGCGGTAACGGCACCACTGCGTGAGTGTCGTGTCGAAATTACGGACCGTCGTACCCGCCGGGAGGCTTCGTCGCTGGTGCCTGTCCCGGTGCGGGCGCGACGACCAACGACGTGGGGACCGGGTGCTGCTTTCCGGTCCGTCCATGCCGGAAGGGAGAGCGGCTCGTGCGGCCACACAACCACCGGGGTCGACTACGGACCTCGTTGGCGGTGGGGGCGGCGGCGATCATGGCCAGCACGCTTGTCACTGCCTGCGGGTCTGGGTCGACCGGTACCCCGACGATCAACCTCTACAACGCTCCACAACAGAACCTCGCCGCGATGGTGGCCAACTGCAACAAGGCGGCCAACGGCAAATACCAGATCAAGCTGAACACCCTGCCCCGCACCGCCGACCAGCAGCGTGAGCAGCTGGTACGACGGCTCGCCGCCGGTGACAGCGGGCTCGACATCCTGGGCCTCGACGTCACCTGGACCGCGGAACTGGCCGAGGCCGGCTGGATCCGCGAGTGGACCGGGGCCGACAGGGCCGAGGCCGAGAAGGGCACCCTCGCGGCACCGCTCAAGACCGCGCAGTGGGACGGCAAGCTGTACGCTGCGCCGTACAACACCAACGTTCAGTTGCTGTGGTACCGCGCGGACCTGCTGCCGAAGCCCGCGGACACCTGGGCCGGACTGCAGAAGCAGGCGGAGCAGCTTGCCGCGGCGAACAAGCCGCACTACGTCGAGGCGCAGGGCGCCCAGTACGAGGGCCTGACGGTGTGGTTCAACAGCCTCGTCGCCTCGGCCGGCGGTTCCGTGCTGGATTCCAGCGGTACCAAGGTGTCGATGGGGCAGCCGTCGGTCAAGGCGATGCAGACGCTGCGTGACTTCGCCAACTCCAAGGCGGCGGACCCCTCGCTGACCAACACCCAGGAGGACCCGGCGCGGCTGCAGCTCGAAGGCGGGTTCGCGGCGGCGGAGGTCAACTGGCCGTACGTGTACCCCGCGATGCAGGCCAACACCGCGGTGAAGTTCAAGAAGGACTTCAAGTGGGCGCCGTACCCGGGCATCGACGGTCCCGGCAAGTCCCCGCTGGGCGGCTCGAACTTCGCGATCAGCAAGTACTCGGCACACCCCGCCGAGGCGTTCGACGCGGCCCTGTGCCTGCGGTCGCCCGCGAACCAGAAGATCGCCGCAACCAAGGACGGTCTGCCGCCGACCATCGAGTCGGTGTACCACGACGACACGCCGCTCGACGCGACCAAGAAGGCCGGCCCGGACAACCCGAGCATGGCGACGGCGTACCCGATGCGTGACGCGATCCTCTCCGCGCTGAAGACGGCGGCGCCGCGTCCGGTCACGCCGACGTACCAGAACGTCTCGACGGTGATCCAGGCGGCGCTGTCGCCGCCGGGGTCGATCGATCCCGCGGCCACCGAGACGTACCTGCACGACCAGGTCGACAACGCGCTCCAATCCAAGGGGGTCCTGCCGTGACCCAGGCCACCGTGCAGAGCAAGGCTCGCCTCTCGTCCGGTTCCGTTGCGGGCAAGGCGAAGAAACCACTGAGTGACGGCAAGCGGTCGGAGCGGAAGCTCGGCTGGCTGCTGTGCCTGCCGGCGGCCGTCGTGATGGTCGTCGTGACGATCTACCCGATCGTCTACTCGGTCATGCTGTCGTTGCAGCGCTACGATCTCCGGTTCCCGGACAAGAAGGGCTTCGTCGGGTTCGCCAACTACGCGACGGTCCTGACGAACTCCTTCTGGTGGCGGGCGTTCGCCGTCACGATGGTCATCACGGTCGTCAGCGTGGTGTTCGAGCTGGTTCTCGGCATGACCCTGGCGATGGTCATGCACCGCACGGTCATCGGCAAGGGCTTCGTGCGGACGCTGGCCCTGATCCCGTACGGCATCGTCACCGTGGCCGCCGCGTACGGATGGCAGTACGCGTGGACGCCGAACACCGGGTACCTGGCCCAGCTTCCGCTGTGGAGCGGCTCGGCGCCGCTGACCCACCAGGCGTCCTCGTTGGCCATCATCATCCTGGCCGAGATCTGGAAGACGACGCCGTTCATGGCGCTGCTGCTGATGGCGGGTCTCGCGATCGTGCCGGAAGAGTTGCAGAAGGCGGCGGCGATGGACGGCGCCTCACCGTGGCAGCGGTTCACGAAGGTCACGCTGCCGCTGATGAAGCCGGCGATCCTGGTCGCGCTGCTGTTCCGCGTCCTCGACGCGGTCCGTGTGTACGACAACATCTACGTACTGACCAACGGCGCCAACGGGACGAGCTCGCTGTCGATCACCACGTACCACAACCTGATCAGCGGGCTGAACCTCGGCATCGGATCGACCATGTCGGTCCTGATGTTCATCACGGTGGCGCTCATCGCGTTCATCTTCATCAAGGTCTTCGGCACCGCTGCCCCGGGTAGCGAGAACACGGGGAGGCGCTGATGGCCGTCGTCACCACCAGACAGAAGGCCAGCTGGTCCGTCGCCAACACCATCGTCGCGCTGTACGCGCTGATCCCGGTGTTGTGGATCCTGTCCCTGTCGCTGAAGGACAAGAGCACGTTCACCGACGGGCACTTCATCCCGCGCGGCTGGACGTTCCAGAACTTCATCGACATCTTCCAGGTGGGCGGGTTCACCCGACCGCTGCTCAACTCGATCGGCATCGCGGTCATCGCGACGTTCATCGCGATCGTCATCGGCACGTTCGCGGCGTACGCGATCGCGCGGCTGGAGTTCCCCGGCAAGCGCCTGATGCTGGGCGCGTCGCTGCTGATCGCGATGTTCCCGCAGGTGTCGCTCGTGACGCCGATGTTCCAGGTGGAGCGGTCGATCGGGCTGTTCAACACCTGGCCGGGACTGATCCTGCCGTACATCACGTTCACGCTGCCGCTGACGATCTACACGCTGTCGTCGTTCCTGCGGGAGATCCCGTGGGAGTTGGAGAAGGCCGCGAAGATGGACGGCGCGACGCCGTTCCAGGCGTTCCGTCAGGTCATCGTGCCGCTGGCGATGCCGGGTGTGGTCACCACCGCGATCCTGGCGTTCATCCAGTGCTGGAACGACTTCGTCTTCGCGATCTCGCTGACGTCCACCACCTCGGCGCGGACCGCGCCGGCGGCGATCGCGTTCTTCACCGGCGCCTCGCAGTTCGAGGACCCGACCGGGTCGATCGCGGCGGCGGCGATCGTGATCACGATCCCGATCATCATCTTCGTACTGATCTTCCAGCGTCGGATCGTCTCCGGGCTCACGTCCGGGGCCGTGAAGGGATGAGTGTCAACAGTGGCTGAGATCGTTCTCGACCGCGTCACCAAGAAGTACCCGGACGGCACGACGGCCGTCGCGGAGTTCGACCTGCACATCGCGGACCAGGAGTTCATCATCCTGGTCGGCCCCTCGGGCTGCGGGAAGTCGACGACCCTCAACATGATCGCCGGACTGGAGGACATCTCCGACGGCGAGATGCGCATCGACGGCCGGCGGGTCAACGAGGTGGCGCCGCGCGACCGGGACATCGCCATGGTGTTCCAGTCGTACGCGCTGTACCCGCACATGACGGTGCGGGAGAACATCGGCTTCCCGCTCAAGCTGGCCAAGGCCGACAAGGCGACCATCAAGGCCAAGGTCGACGAGGCCGCCGGGATCCTCGACCTCACGCCGTACCTGGACCGCAAGCCGGGCGCGCTGTCCGGTGGTCAGCGGCAGCGGGTCGCGATGGGCCGCGCGATCGTCCGCAGCCCCAAGGCGTTCCTCATGGACGAGCCACTGTCCAACCTGGACGCCAAGCTCCGCGTGCAGATGCGTACGTCGATCTCGCGGATCCAGAAGCGCCTCGGCACCACCACGGTGTACGTGACGCACGACCAGACCGAGGCGATGACCCTCGGCGACCGCATCGTCATCATGCGGGCCGGTCACGTGCAGCAGATCGGTTCCCCGCAGGAGCTGTACGAGCGGCCCGTCAACCTGTTCGTCGCCGGCTTCATCGGCTCCCCGTCGATGAACTTCGTACCCGGCACGATCGCCAACAACGCGATCGACACGACGCTCGGCTCGATCCCGCTGAGCGACCGGGTCCGGCACAGCCTCGACGCGCACCGGGACGTACCCCGGGACGTGATCATCGGCATCCGGCCCGAGGCGTTCGAGGACGTGTCGCTGGTGGACGCGAGCCGCGGCCAGGGCGTCACGTTCGCCGCGCCGGTCGACATCCTGGAGTCGATGGGGTCGGAGAAGTTCGCGTACTTCTCGCTGGAGAACGCGCACGTCGACTCCGAGCACCTGGCGGAGATCGAACGCGACACCGGCTCCGAGGAGTTGGGTACCGCGCAGGTCGTCGCGCAGCTCGACGCCCGCTCCCCGGTGAAGGAGGGACACAGCCTGGACGTCTGGTTCGACCCGGACTCCATCCACGTGTTCGAACCGGGCAGTGGTGCGAACCTGACCGCCGCCAACTAACACCCAGAGGTACCACGAAGCGGCCCGCCGGACATCCGGCGGGCCGTTTCGCATGTCCGCCCACACGGGTCGGTTTCGCCGAGGCGATGCGGAAACCGTTGCAGGGCAAGCGATACGCCATGTCCGGAGACGATGCGGCCCGGACGGGACGAGCCGGCCAGTCCGCCCAGCACGGACGCAACCGCGCGCGGGCAGCGCACCGGAGTCACGGGATGGCACGGCGACATCACGTGTTGGCGGAAACGCCAACGGTCTACCGGTGCCGGAATTAGATTACGGACTGTCGTATCCCGCCGGGACACCGTCGCTGGCGCCTGTTCCGGTGCGAGCGACGACCATCCACGGGGGGCCGGGCGCGGGCACTTTCCGGTCCTGCCATGCCGGAAGGGAGAGAGTCTCGTGCGGCCACGGACAACCCAGGGCCGGATGCGTACCTCACTCGCCGTCGGCGCGGCGGCCATCATGGCCGGCACGCTCCTCAGCGCATGCGGGTCCAGCTCATCCGGTACTCCGACACTCAATCTCTACGCGTACCCGGAGCAGAACCGGCCGGCGATCGTGCAGCGCTGCAACCAGGCGGCGCACGGTCAGTACACGATCAAGCTGAACATCCTGCCACGCACCGCGGACCAGCAGCGCGAGCAACTGGTACGCCGTCTGGCCGCCGCCGACCACGGCATGGACATCCTCGGACTCGACGTCACCTGGACCGCCGAACTGGCGAAGGCCGGGTGGATCCGGGAGTGGACCGGCGCCAACAAGCTCCAGGCGCGACGGGACACGTTGGCGGCACCGCTGTCGACCGCGACCATCGACGGCAAGCTGTACGCCGCGACCAACAACACGAACGTGCAGCTGCTGTGGTACCGGTCGGATCTGGTGCCGAACGCACCGAAGACCTACAACCAGATCATCGCCGAGGCGACCCGGCTCAAGCAGGCGGGCAAGCCGCACTACGTCGAGGTCACCGGCGCGCAGTACGAGGGCCTCGTGGTGTGGTTCAACTCGGTGCTCGCCGCGGCCGGCGGGTCGATCCTGAACAAGGCCGGCACCCGGGTCGCGCTCGGCCCTCCCGCGGTGACGGCACTGGACACCGTGCAGAGGTTCGCGACCTCCGCCGCGGCCGACCCGTCGCTCTCCAACACCATGGAGGACCAGGCCCGGCTCGCGGTCGAGGGCGGCACCGCCGCCATGGAAATCAACTGGCCGTTCGTGTACGCCTCGATGGCCACCGACAAGCCGGACATGCTGAAGAACTTCAAGTGGGCGCCGATCCCCGGTATCACCGGTACCGGCCGCGCCACGATCGGCGGCGAGAACTACGCCGTCAGCAAGTTCTCCGACCACCCGGACATGGCGTTCAAGGCGGCGCTGTGCCTGCGCTCGCCCGAGAACCAGAAGTTCGCCGCGATCAAGGACGGCGTACCGCCGACCATCGAGTCGCTGTACCACGACAACACCGGGCTCGACCCGAACAAGAAGGTCGACGCGAAGACCAACCCGAGCATGGCGACCGCGTACCCGATGCGCGACACGATCCTGGCGGAGATCAAGAACGCGGTGTCCCGGCCGGTGACCGCCACGTACCAGAACGTCTCGACGGTCACGTCCGCGACGCTCTCGCCCCCCTCGTCGATCAACCCGCCGTCCACCGAACGGACGCTGCGCGCCCAGATCTCCGACGCGCTCCAATCCAAGGGGGTGCTGCCGTGAGCAGCGAGGAGCGGGCCGGTTCCCGCGAACGTCCACAGGCACCGGGCCGGCTCGCCGAGGGTACGGTCGCCCAGCCGGGCGGTACGGCCGCGGTGAAGCCGAAGGTCAGCCAGGGGCGACGGTCCGAGCGGAAGCTCGCCTGGATCCTGTGCGCGCCGGCCGCGGTCGTGATGGTGGTCGTGACGATCTACCCGATCGTCTACTCGATCCTGCTGTCCTTCCAGCGGTACGACCTGCGCTTCCCGAACCAGAAGGCGTGGATCGGGCTCGCCAACTACGGCGCGGTGCTGACGAACTCGTTCTGGTGGCACGCGTTCGTGGTCACCATGATCATCACCGTCGTCAGCGTCGCGGTCGAGCTGGTGCTCGGCATGGCGCTGGCGCTGGTCATGCACCGTACGGTCATCGGCCGCGGGCCCATCCGGACCCTGGCCCTGATCCCGTACGGCATCGTCACCGTTGTCGCCGCGTTCAGCTGGCAGTACGCGTGGACGCCGGGCACCGGATACCTGGCGCAGTTGCTGCCGGCGGGCTCGGCGCCGCTGACCCAGCAGGTACCGGCGATCGGGATCATCATCCTCGCCGAGATCTGGAAGACCACGCCGTTCATGGCGCTGCTGCTGATGGCGGGCCTCGCGATCGTGCCGGACGAGCTACAGAAGGCGGCGTCGATGGACGGCGCGTCGACCTGGCAGCGCTTCGTCCGGGTGACGCTGCCGCTGATGAAGCCGGCGATCCTCGTCGCGCTGCTGTTCCGCGTCCTCGACGCGGTACGCGTCTACGACAACATCTACATCCTGACCAACGGCGCGAACGGCACGAGCTCGCTGTCGATCATCACGTACCACAACCTGATCGGCGGCCTGAACCTCGGCATCGGGTCGACGATGTCCGTGCTGATGTTCATCACGGTCGTCATCATCGCCGCCATCTTCATCAAGGGCTTCGGTACGGCGGCACCCGGCAGCGACAACCAGGGGAGGCGATGATGGCTGTCAGCAGGCGCCAGCGTTCCGGTTGGACGGTCGCGAACATCATCGTGGCGTTGTACGTGCTCATTCCCGTGGTGTGGATCCTGTCCCTGTCGCTGAAGGATCCGAGCACCTTCACCGACGGGCACTACTTCCCGCGGAAGTTCACGTTCGACAACTACATCAACATTTTCAAGGTGGGCGGCTTCGGCAGGCCACTGATCAACTCGATCGGAATCGGGCTGATCTCCACGCTCATCGCGATCGTCATCGGCACGTTCGCGGCGTACGCGATCGCGCGGCTGGAGTTCCCCGGCAAGCGCCTGATGCTGGGCGGCTCACTGCTGATCGCGATGTTCCCGCAGGTGTCGCTCGTGACGCCGCTGTTCCAGATCGAGCGCTCGCTCGGGCTGTTCAACACGTGGATCGGTCTGATCATCCCGTACATCACGTTCACGCTGCCGCTGACGATCTACACGCTGTCCGCCTTTCTCCGGGAGATCCCGTGGGAGTTGGAGAAGGCGGCGAAGATGGACGGCGCCACGCCGTTCCAGGCGTTCCGTCAGGTGATCGCGCCGCTCGCCATGCCAGGTGTGGTGACGACCGCGATTCTCGCGTTCATCCTCTGCTGGAACGACTTCCTGTTCGCGATCTCGCTGACGTCGTCGAACTCCGCGCGTACCGCGCCGGCGGCGATCGCGTTCTTCACGGGCGCGTCACAGTTCGAGGACCCGACGGGTTCCATCTCGGCGGCGGCGATCGTGATCACGATTCCGATCATCATCTTCGTGCTGATCTTCCAGCGACGCATCGTGTCCGGACTGACGTCCGGTGCCGTGAAGGGATGAGTGAGTACGGTGGCTGAGATTGTCCTGGACAAGGTGACCAAGAGGTTCCCGGACGGCACCGTTGCGGTCGAAAGCTTCAACCTGGACATCGCCGACCAGGAGTTCGTCATCCTGGTCGGCCCCTCGGGCTGCGGGAAGTCGACGACCCTCAACATGATCGCCGGACTGGAGGACATCTCCGACGGCGAACTGCGGATCGACGGCAAGCGGGTCAACGAGATGGCACCGCGCGACCGGGACATCGCCATGGTGTTCCAGTCGTACGCGCTCTATCCACACATGACCGTGCGGGAGAACATCGGCTTCCCGCTCAAGCTGGCCAAGGTGGACAAGGCAACCATGAAACAGAAGGTCGACGAGGCCGCGCAGATCCTCGACCTCACGGCCTATCTGGACCGCAAGCCGGGCGCGCTGTCCGGCGGCCAACGCCAACGCGTGGCGATGGGCCGCGCGATCGTCCGCAGCCCCAAGGCGTTCCTCATGGACGAGCCACTGTCCAACCTGGACGCCAAGCTCCGCGTGCAGATGCGTACGTCGATCTCGCGGATCCAGAAACGGTTGGGCACCACCACGGTGTACGTGACGCACGACCAGACCGAGGCGATGACCCTCGGCGACCGCATCGTCATCATGCGAGCCGGACTGATCCAGCAGGTCGGCTCGCCGCAGGAACTGTACGAGCGGCCCGTCAACCTGTTCGTCGCCGGCTTCATCGGCTCCCCGTCGATGAACTTCGTACCCGGCACGATCGCCGAGAACGCCGTCGACACGGTACTGGGCAAGATCCCGCTGACCGACCGGGTCCGGCGCAACCTCGACGCCCACAAGGACGTACCCCGGGACGTGATCATCGGCATCCGGCCCGAGGCGTTCGAGGACGCGTCCCTTGTGGACGGTGGCCGCGGCGAGGGCGTCACCTTCACCTCGCAGGTGGACATCCTGGAGTCGATGGGTTCCGAGAAGTTCGCGTACTTCTCCCTGGAGAACGCGCACGTCGACTCCGAGCACCTGGCCGAGATCGAACGCGACACCGGCTCCGAGGAGGTCGGCGCGGCACAGCTCGTCACCGAACTCGACGCCCGCTCCCCGGTAAGGGAAGGACGGAGCCTCGACGTCTGGTTCGACCCGGACTCCATCCACGTGTTCGAACCGCACAGCGGCGCGAACCTGACCACCACCGCGTAACACCGCGGTACCGCGAAGCGGCCCGCCGGCGCTGTCGGCGAGCCGCTTCGCGTCGCCTGTCCCGCTGGTTGTGCCTGGCGCATCGCGGGTCGATGGTGGTGTGGCCCGCGGATCGCGGCTCAACGTCGGTGTCGGTGGATCGCGGTGTGCCGGGCGGGTCGCGCCTCAGGGCAGCCACGCGGCGCGGCTCGCCGTCACGAAGGCCGCCGCCGCCCGGTATCCCGCGGCGTGCCCGTCCCGCCGGTGCATCTCGTACGCCGGGTCGGCCGCGCGGATCCGTGCCTCGATGTGCGCGGCGGTCGCCACGAGACGGACGATCGCCAGGTCGACGATCTCGTCCGGCGTCACCGCTCCGCCGTACGCCTCGGCGAACAGCCGCAGCCGCGCCGCGCGATCCGGTTCCTCCGCCCAACCGAACGCCGGCAGGTGCGGCGTCGGATGGAACGGCACGAACTGATGCGCCGCGTACGCCAGGTCCCAGGCGCGGTTGGACGGGCCCGCGAAGTCCCAGTCGATGATCCCGACGACGCGACTGCCGTCGAAGACCAGGTTCCACGGGGCGAGGTCGCGGTGCCCGACACAGTCGACGGCGACCGGCATCGCCACCTCCGGTGCGGCCCAACCGTCGTGCTCCGCCAGCGGGAAACCCCGCGTCGCGTCGTGCATCGCCCGGATCGCCCGCGCCACGCCCGTCAGCGCCGCGTCGGAGCGCAGCGCGGCCGTGAGCGGCGGGTATCCCGTCTCGCCCGCGACGAAGCTCAGGATCTCCCGGGTGCCGTCGGCCGTCGTGCCGAGAAACCTCGGCGCCAGGCCGAACCCGACCCGCTCGAAGTGCGCGAGCAGGGCCCGAACGGCGGTCGCGCCGGGGCCGGGCCGCCGCTCGACCGTGTCGCCGCGCCGGACCGGATCGGCGAACGCGCCGCGGCTCATCGGGTCGTCCACGGCGGCCATCCTAGGGGGCCGTTGGCGTTGGTCGCCGCGTTGTCCACAGGGCGCCGGCCGTTGTCCACAGGCCGCTGTCGAGACCGCCCGGCGACGGTAGGGTGGGCCGGGGTCGTCCCCCCATGGTGGGTGGGGGTGTAAATCCGCGCGAGCCCGACGAAGGTCCACCCCAGCGCCGTGCCGCGGCGAGCCCGCCCAACCCGCCACCCAAACGGCCCCGCCCCGGTACGCCGCTCCCCGGACGACACGCTTCCGCCCGCCGCCACCGTCCGCGCCCGTACTGTGGGCGCATGCGCGTGGCGATGCTGACGAACGAGTACCCGCCGGACATCTACGGTGGGGCGGGTGTCCACGTCGACTTCCTGGTCCGGGAGCTGCGGGCGCTGATCGACGTGGATGTGCACGCCTTCGGTGCGGACCGCGCGGATGCCCGCGGATACCTGCCGGATCCGGAGCTGGCGGCGGCGAACGCTGCGCTGCGCACCCTGTCGACCGACCTGCGGGTCACGGCGGGCATCGACCCGGCGGTCGACGTGGTCCACTCCCACACCTGGTATGCGAATCTGGCCGGCCATCTCGCGAAGCTCCTGTACGGCAGGCCGCACGTGGTGACGGCGCACTCGCTGGAACCGCTGCGGCCGTGGAAGGCGGAGCAGCTGGGCGGGGGGTACGCCTTGTCGTCGTGGGCGGAGCGCACGGCGTACCTGGCGGCGGACGCGGTGGTGGCGGTGTCGGCGGGGATGCGCGACGACGTGCTGTCGGCGTACCCGGAGGTGGATCCGGAGCGGGTGCACGTGATCCACAACGGCATCGACACGGCGCTGTACCAGCCGCGGCCGGACGAGGCGCTGCTGCGCCGGCACGGCATCGACCCGGACCGCCCGTACGTGCTCTACGTCGGCCGGATCACCCGGCAGAAGGGCCTGCCGCACCTGCTGGGCGCCGCGGTCGATCTCGTACCTGAGGCGCAGCTGGTGTTGGCGGCCGCGGCGCCGGACACGGACGAGCTGGCGGCGGAGGTGGCGGCCGCGGTCGAGGAGCTGGACGCGCACCGCGGCGGCACGGTGTGGCTGGACACGATGCTGTCCCGGGACGAGGTGATCACGCTGCTCACGCACGCGACGGTGTTCTGCTGCCCGTCGGTGTACGAGCCGCTCGGCATCGTCAACCTGGAGGCGATGGCGTGCGAGACGGCGGTGGTCGCGTCGGATGTGGGCGGCATCCCGGAGGTCGTCGACGACGGTACGACGGGGCTGCTGGTGCACTACGACGCGGCCGACCCGGACGATTTCGAGGCGCGCCTCGCCGAGGCGCTGAACGCGCTGCTCACGGCCCCGGAGCGGGCCGCGGAGATGGGGCGCGCCGGCCGGGCGCGGGCGGTCGCCGAGTTCGGCTGGGACGCGATCGCGGCCCGCACCGTCGACCTCTACCGGACGATCACCCGCTGACCGCCCGGTCGGCGACGGGCGGGGCGGTCCAGGACCGGCGCGCGTTCAGCGCCGGGATGTCCATGCTGGTCGTCTTCTGGTACGCGGAGCCGATCGCGGCGAGCTCGTCGGCGGACAGCACGTCCTCGATGCGGGCGAAGCCGTCGGGGGCGCGTTCGGCGACGGTCCGCAGCACCCGTTCCGGGCCCATCCCGCGGTTCGCGACCTGCACGGCGACCGCCTCGTCCCGCCGCTCCGCCTCGTACGCGGCGAGCGCCGCGGCCGGGTCGTCCGTGGTCGCCAGCTGGTACGCGACGACCCTGCCGTCGAGGATCGCCTGGGATCCGCCGTTGGAGCCGATCGGGTACATGGGGTGTGCGGCGTCGCCGAGCAGCGTCACCCGGCCGCGCCCCCACCAGGGCAGCGGGTCCCGGTCGACCATCGGGTATTCGAGGATGCGTGCGGTGCCGCGGATCATCGCTGGCACGTCGAGCCAGTCGTACCGCCAGCCGGCGAAGTGCGGGAGCACGTCGGACAGTTCGCCGGACGCGGTCCAGTCGGCGGCGAGGTCGCCGTCGGGAAGGCGTACCTCGGCGACCCAGTTGAGGGTGACCTGACCGTCGCGTACCGGGGAGATGGGGTAGGCGACGAACTTCGACCAGGTGTTGCAGCCGGCGACCAGCATCGACCGGCCGGTCAGGAACGGTGTGCCGGGCACGGTGCCGCGCCACATGCGGATGCCGTTGCCGAGCGGCGCGCCCTCGCCCGGGTGCAGCAGCGTACGCACGGTCGAGTGCAGGCCGTCCGCGCCGAGCAGCGCCGCCGCCGGCCGCTCCGACTCCTCACCGGAGGCCCGGTCGCGCAGGGTCACGGTCAGCCCGTCGGGCCCGTCGGCGAAGCCGGTGACGGCGGTGCCGGGCCGGACCGCGTCGTCGCCGAGCAGTTCCCGTACCGCGCGCAGCAGCGCCATCTGCAGCTCGCCGCGGTGCACCGCGTACTGCGGCCAGCGGTATCCGGCGGCGGTGCCGCGCGGCTCGCCCCAGATCCGGTTGCCGTGCCGGTCGACGTGCACGCACTCCTCGACGGGCATGCCGATGCGCGGCAGCTCGTCGCCCAGCCCCAGCTCGGTCAGCTCCCGTACGGCGTGGGGTTGCAGGTTGATGCCGACGCCGAGCGGCGTCAGCGCACGCACCGGGTCCACCACCGTCACGGGTACGCCGGCCCGGGCGAGGCTGAGCGCCGCCGTCAGTCCGGCGATCCCGGCACCCGCGACAAGCACGTCCGTACGGTTCGACATGGGTACTCCCGGCTCGGCTGGTGTTCGCGATCCCTTATACCGGACGCGGGGAAACTGTCGTACCCCTGTTCGATGATGCGGGGCATGTCGAGCAGCCTTCAGCACACCTGCAAGCTTCCCGCCGTGTCGCCGTTCGACCTGCGCCAGAGCCTTCGCGCGCTGGACGGGTTCGCCCCGTGCGCGGGCGAGCAGCGGGTCGCCGACGGCACCGTGCGCAAGGCCCTCGCGCTGCCGGGCGGCGAGGACGCGGCGGTGGTCGAGGTCGGGCCGCGCGGCGACGGCCGGGTGGGGGCGTCGCTCGCGGTGTTCGCGGAGCGGGACCTGACCGAGGCGGAGCGGCGGTGGGCGGAGCGGGCGGTGTCCGACTGGCTCGGGCTGGCCGACGACACCACCGGGTTCCTGGCGGTGGCGGCCGACGATCCGGCGATCGCGCCGGTGCTCGACGAGGTGGCGGGGCTGCACCAGGTGCGGTTCGCGTCGCTCGCGGAGGGCGCGACCTATTTCGTGCTCACCCAGCGGACCTCGCAGCGCGTCGCCGGGGTGCGCAAGCGGCGGCTGGCGGCGGCGTTCGGCCCGGCGACGAGCGTCGACGGCGTGCGCTACCAGGCGTTCCCCGGCCTGGAGACGCTCGCCCGGCTCGGCCCGGACGAGGTGGGCCGGTTCACCGCCAACCTGCGCCAGACCGAATACCTGGTCGCCACCGTGCACGCGCTGCTGGAGCTGGACGAGGAGTGGCTCCGCACCGCGCCGTACGGGGAGGCGCTGGCGGAGCTGCGGCGCATCCGCGGCGTCGGCGAGTTCACCGCGAACGCGATCATGCTGCGGGTGCTCGGCCGGCCCGACCGGCTGCCGCTCGCGATGCCGCAGTTCGCCGACATCGCCACCCGGCTCTACGGCCCGGCCGTCCCCATCGACACGGTCGCCGAGCGATACGGGCGATACATCGGCTGGTGGGGCTACTACGCGAAGACCGCACTGGCTCGGCTCGGCGTCCCGACCACGCACGCCACCCGCCACCGCGCCGCCTGACCCCGGATCACGGCGCCAGCCCGCGGTCGTACGCGTAGCGGACGGCCTGGGCGCGGTCCCGCAGGCCCGCCTTGGCGAAGAGGTTGTTGATGTGGGTCTTGACGGTGGCCTCGCTGACGTACAGGCGGGTGGCGATCTCGCGGTTGGTGAGGCCGGCGCCGATCAGCGCCAGCACCTCCCCTTCGCGCGGGGTCAGCCCGTCCGGCAGCGCGCGCCGGTCCGGCCGGGCGACCGGCGCGCCGGTGGCGGCGACGAGCCGCCGCTGTACGCCGGCGTCGAGCACGGACTGCCCCGCGGCGGCGGCCTGCACGGCCCGGCCGATCTCCTCCCGCCCGGCCTCCTTCGTCAGGTACCCGAGGGCGCCGGCGCGCAGGCCGGCGAGGACGGAGTCGTCGTCGGCGAAGGTGGTGAGGACGACGACGCTGGTGGCGGGGTGTTCGGCGCGGATGCGGCGGGTGGCTTCGACGCCGTCCATGCCGGGCATGTGCAGGTCCATCAGGACCACGTCGGGCGCGTGGTCGGCGACGAGCCGGAGCGCTTCGGCGCCGTTGGCCGCGGTGCCGACGACGGTGACGTCGGGCAGCAGGTTGAGCATGGTCGCCAGCCCCTGCCGGACGGTGGTCTGGTCGTCGGCGACCACGATGCGTACGGAGCCACTCATACACTGATCTTCGCGGTGACCCGCCAGCCGGCGCCATCCGGCCCCGCGGTGAGGGTGCCGCCGAGCGGTTCGAGCCGTTCCCGCATGCCGACCAGGCCGTACCCGCTGCCGGTGTCGGAGAGCGCCTGGCCGCCGGTGCCCGGGCCGTTGGTGACGACGAGGGTGACCTCGGCGGGGGTACGGGACAGTTCGACGTCGACGGGCGCGCCGGGTGCGTGTTTGCCGGCGTTGGTCAGCGCTTCCTGCGCGATGCGGTAGAGCGCGAAGCCCGTCTCGTGGCCGAGGTCGGTGGCGGTGCCGGTGACCCGCAGCGTCGCGGTCGGTCCGGCGATGCGGACGAGCCCGGCGAGCGCCTCCGGCAGCGGTACGGTGCCGCCCTCGCGCAGCGCGAGTACCGCCTGTTTGGTCTCGGCGAGACCTTCCCGGGCGAGCCGTCGCGAGGTCTGTACGACGTCGCGCGCGTCGTCGGCGCGACCGCCGGCCAGCAGCGCGTCCGCCGCTTCGAGCTGGACGGCGAGGGCGGCGAGGGAGTGCGCGAGTACGTCGTGGATCTCGCGGGCGAGCCTGGTCCGTTCGGCGAGCGCGGCGGACCGGGCTTCAGCGTCGCGAGCGCGCTGCGTCTGGGCGAGCAGTTCGGCGCTCTGCCGCACCCGCTCGTGGTACGCCCGGTCCAGCCGCCCGCCCAGGTACGACCCGGCGAGCGCCGCCAGCAGGTACCACTCCGGCCAGTCGCCCCAGGCCAGCCGGTACCCGAACCAGTAGAGCGCGGCGGTGCCGGCGGTGAGCAGGGCGGACTCGCGCAGCGGCCACCGGTTGGAGGCCAGGCCGACGGGCATGAACAGGAACAGGAAGCCGACGCCCTGCGGGCTGAGGATGCCGAGTACGGCGCACAGCACGGCGGTCGGCACGAGCACCCACGGCACGTACCGGGGGGCGTGGCGGCCGAGCAGGCCGGCGCCGAACATGGCGACGGCGCACACGCCGAGCAGGGCGAGCACGGCGACGCTGCGCGGCGGCGACCAGTGGCGTACCTCGGTGGCGGCGACGGCGGCGGACATGCCGGCGAGCAGGACGGCGCTCATCACGCGCCGTACCCGGACGTCCCAGGTGGGCGGGCCGTCCTCCGGCCTGCCCAGCCAGGTCGTGTACACCGCTACCCCTTTCGCCGTCCCCGCCGATCCGACGAGGTGACCCTAGCCGCCGGTCCGGTACGCGGGCCGGTCGTGTCGAGAAGTCCGCCGAGCAGCCCGCCGCCGACGCCGGCCGGCGCGAACGGGACACCGGTCGCCATGGCCCGAGGTACCAGCACCAGCGACTCGCCGACGAAGCCGAGCGCCGAGGTGATCAGCATCGTGCCGATGAGCGCGCCGCTGAACTCCGGACGGTGCCCGGTCGTCAGCGCGTGTACGTCGATCGCGGTGGTGGCGGTGACCCCGAGCGCGGCGAACAGCGCCCGAACCCCGAACCGCGTGACGAACGCCCCGATCCACACCAGGAACGTCAGCGGGCGGTACCGCTGCCACAGGTACCCGCGCCGCTCGAACAGGTGCACCGTCGCGCCGCGCCCGGCGCCGAGCGCGAACGACAGCACCCCGGTCACCACCAGCGACAGCACCTGGCCCGCGGCGAGGCCGCCGTGCTGGACGATCTCGTACCCGCCGATGACCAGTTCGGCCAGCGGTGCGACGAACAGCCGACGGGCCCTCAGCGGCTCGCCGTACAGCCGGCGGGCGATCACTCCGACGACCACCACACCGACGATCAGGACCGTCGTGACGCTCACTGCCACTCCCCGATTCCCTTGTGTACCAACGACATCCGACGGTAGGAGCCGGGTGTCGCGGGCGGATCGGAGCGTGGGTGGAGAACCGGGTGGAGACTACTGGTCGAGGAAGTTGAGCAGGGTGCGTACGCCCCAGCCGGTGGCGCCCTTGGCGTGCACGCCGTCGACGGCCGACGACCAGGCGGGCCCGGACATGTCCACGTGCAGCCACTGCCCGGCACGGTCGCCGAGGAACTCGCGGAGGAACAGCGCCGCCATGACCGACCCGGCGATGCCGTGGATCGGCGCGTTGTTCAGGTCGGCGACGAGCGACGTGCGCACCGCGTCGACGTAGTCGTCGGGCATCGGCATCCGCCACACCGGTTCGCCCGCCGCGTCGGCCGCCTCGGTGAAGGCGGCGGCCAGCACGTCGTCGGCGGCGTACAGGGCGGCGGTCTTCTTGCCGAGCGCCACGCTCTGCGCACCGGTCAGGGTGGCGAGGTCGACCACGACGTCCGGGGCGAGCCGCCGCACCGCGTACGCGAGGGCGTCGGCGAGCACGATCCGGCCCTCGGCGTCGGTGTTCTGGATCTCGCTGGTCAGCCCGCCGTAGTGGCGGACCACGTCGCCGGGCCGGAACGCGTCGCCGGACAGGAAGTTGTCCGCCATCGGCAGCAGCGCGGTGATCTTCACGGGCAGGCCGAGCCGGGCGGCGCCGACGGTGGCCGCGGCGACCGCCGCTGCCCCGGCCATGTCCTTCTTCATGAGCAGCATCGACGCGGCCGGCTTGAGCTGGATGCCGCCCGTGTCGTACGTGATGCCCTTGCCGACGAGGACCACGTGCCGGGTGGCGCCGCGTGGCCGCCAGCGCAGTTCGACCAGCTTCGGCGGGCGCGGCGATCCGGAACCGACCGCGAGTACGCCGCCGAAGCCCTCGGCGGCCAGCGCGTCGGCGTCGCGTACCCGGATGCGGACGCCGGCCCGCTCCGCCTCGCGTACGACGGCGGCGGCGAGCCAGGCCGGCGACTTCTCGCCGCTGGGGGTGTTGGTCCAGTCCCGGGCGAGGACGCATGCCTCGGCGACGGTACGGCCGCGGTCCAGGGCCGCCGCGTACCGCTCGGGGTCGTCGACGGCGAGGGTGATGCGGCGCAGCGTCGGCTCGTCGTCCTTGGCCGACTTCAGCGTGTACCGGTACGCGGCGAGCAGCGCACCCTCGGCGAACCCGGCGACCGCGTCGGGCTCGGTGCCGTCCGGCAACGCCACGGTCACGGTCGTGTCGGTGGTGACCGCCCGGACGACCCCGGCTCCGGCGGCGCGCCAGTCGGCGGCGTTGCCGGCACCGATGCCGACGAGCACGACCCGGTGTGGCCGGGCTCCGGGGCGGGGCAGGACGTGTGTGGTGCCGGCGGTACCGGCGTGCTCGACGTCGGCCAGGAACGCGGCGAGCGGGCCCGTCAGGTCGGCGGGCACGACACCGTCCGGCAGCGTGCCCACGTCGCCGTCGGTCGGCGGGGCGACCGGCACCGCCAGTACGACGGGTCGGGTGCCGGTTCCGGTACGCAGGGCGAGCGTCGCCACGCGGTTCCTCCTCCGATCGCGGGCCGCGGCCGGGGTGTCACCGCGGTGACCCGCCGGGGCGCCGCGGCCGGGGCGGTGACCTTCGGGTGATCATGGCACCGGTTCCGGTCCCGGATCGAGCCGGGCACCGGAACCGGTGTCAGGATGCGGGGATCGGTGCCCCCGCCGCGCGCCGGTGTGGCGCGCGTGAAGCGGGTCAGCCCGCGACGTTCTTCAGCGCCTCACCGAGCTCGCCGGCCTCTTCCGGAGTCATCTCGACAACCAGACGCCCCCCGCCTTCGAGCGGAACCCGCATGACGATGCCGCGGCCCTCCTTGGTGACCTCCAGCGGACCGTCGCCCGTCCGCGGCTTCATGGCCGCCATGTTGTCTCCCCTCGACTCGACACCGCGGTTACCCGCGGCCGACATACCCTCCGCGTGGCGAGACCTGCCGGCCCGCTGATCGTCGACACGCGCTACCCGTTGATTTTCCCTGATGAGCGGGCCCGGGCCCAAACCGGCCCCGGAGATTTGTGACAGTTGTTGGCATCTTCGGTATCGAACTGTCACACTCGCGAGCGTGCAGGCTCGGTCAGCGCTGTTCGATCTCTACGGAGATCACCTGCGCCCGCGTGGTGGCGAGGCGCCCGTCGCGGCGCTGGTCAGGCTGCTCGCGCCGCTGTCCATCGCGGCGCCCGCGGTGCGCACCGCCGTGTCCCGGATGGTACGGCAGGGCTGGCTCCGCCCCGTCCGGCTCCAGGCCGGCCCGGGGTACGCGCTGACCACCCGGGCGCTGCACCGACTCGACGACGCCGCCGCCCGGATCTACCGCACCAACCGGCGCGACTGGGACGGCCGGTTCGACCTGGTCGTCGTCACCCCGCCGGCGGTACGTGCCGACCGGGCACGGCTCGTCGACACCCTGACGTTCCTCGGGTTCGGCGCCCTGTCGCCGACCACGTGGGCCGCGCCCCGCCGCGGCGCGGTACGCGCCCGCGACGCCGAGGTGACCGAGCTGCTCACCGACCTGGGCGTACCGGCGGAGCGGTTCGTCGCGCGACACCAGGCCGGCAGCACCGGCGCCGCCGAGCTGGTACGCCGGGCGTGGGACCTCGGCGCGCTCGCCGACTCGTACCGCCGGTTCGTCGCCGAGTACACGCCGGCGATGACGGCGCTGCCCGCGGACCTGCCCGACGAGCGCGGGTACGCGGCGCGCTTCGGGCTGGTCCACGCGTGGCGTACGTTCCTGTTCTCCGATCCGCAACTGCCGCCCGAGCTGCTGCCCGCCGACTGGCCCGGCACCAAGGCCGCCGCGTTCTTCGACCGGTACGCGGGGCGCCTGCGCCCGGCCGCCGACCGGTACGTCGACGCCTGCCTCGGTCCCGGCCGATCCCGCCGCCACTGAAAGGCACCCAGATGACCGACGCACCGCTCGCCGTGGAACGCGCCGACACCGGCGTCGCGACGCTCACGTTCCGGCGCCCCGACTCGCTCAACGCGCTGTCGGTGGCGCTGAAGGAGGCATTCCGGGACGCGCTCGCCGAGCTGGCCGCCGACCCGACCTGCCGGGCGCTCGTGCTGGCCGGCGCCGGCCGCGGCTTCTGCGTCGGCCAGGACCTGCGCGAACACGTCGAGACACTGGCCGCCGGTGGCGACGCGATGCGTACCGTGCACGAGCACTACACGCCGATCGCGACGCTGCTCGGCGGGATGCCGAAGCCGGTCGTCGCCGCCGTACGCGGGCCGGCCGCCGGGGCGGGCGCGGCGCTCGCGTTCCTGTCCGACTTCCGCATCGGCGGGCCGGGTACCAGCTTCTCGATGAGCTTCGCCGGGGTCGGCCTCGCCGGCGACACCGGCATCTCGTGGAGCCTGCCGCGGCTGGTCGGGCTCGCGAAGGCGACCGAGCTGACGCTGCTCGGCACCAAGGTCACCGCCGACGAGGCGTACCGGCTGGGGTTGCTGACCGAGCTGCGCGAGACCGACGACGAAGTACTCCCCGCCGCGACCGCGCTCGCCACCCGGCTCGCCGCCGGCCCGACCGTCGCGTACGCGCAGCTCAAGCGGGAGCTCGCGACCGGAGCCTCGGGCAGTCTCGCCGACGCGCTCGCGGTGGAGGCCGACGCACAGTCGATCTCCGGCGCGACCGAGGACCACCGGGCGGCGACGGAGGCGTTCGTCGCGAAGCGCCGACCCACCTTCCACGGCCGCTGAGCTCAGTCCTCTTCTTCCTCGGGGTCCATCTCGTGCTCGGCCCCCAGCACGTACGGCCGCATCGCGGACTCGTCGCCGCGCGGCCACACGAACGCCGGCAGCTCGCGCGGACCGAGCTGCCGGACGTACGTCCAGAAGATGCGGACGGCCTCGGCCGGGGACGACGCCTCGATCGGCAGGTCCAGGCTGACCATCCACTCGGGCTGCGGCGTCACCGGGTCCGGGCCGGGGCCGAGCGCGCCGGCCACCCGCCGGTACGTCTCGTCGGCCAGCGCCACCGGCGCCCGCACCGCGGCCTCGGCCTCGTCGGCGAGTCCCAGCGTCGACGCCGGTACCGGCACGTCCAGCCGCCGCCGCAGGTACGCCACCAGCATCGCGGCGGGCGCGTCCGGATCGGTGGCGTCGTCCGGGTCGTCCGGCACCCGACCGGCCTGGTACGGCGGGGTCACGACCCGACCCAGTCCGAACACCACCGGGTCGTCGTCACCCGGCGCGACCAGCACCACCGGATCGCCGACCGCCACCGGGTGGCCGGCCGCGACCGACAACTCCACCTGGTCGTGCTGGTACAGCCGCTCGGCCTGGTACCGCTCGGCGCAGACCGCGACCATCCACTGCCCCACTGACACCTCCGCGTACGCTCCGCTCCATCACACCATGCCGGTGTCAGGCGGGTACGCAGCAGCCCGCGAGATGGTCGTCGACCATGCCGGCCGCCTGCATCAACGCGTACGCCGTGGTAGGGCCGACGAAGCGGAACCCCTGCTTCTTCAGCGCCTTCGCCATCGCCGTCGACTCCGGCGTCGTCGCCGGTACGTCGGCCGACCGCGCCGGACGGGGCCGCGGCGCCGGCCGGAACGACCAGAGCAGCGCCGACAGGCCGTCCGGCAGGTCCCGGGCGACCCGCGCGTTCTGTAGGGCCGCGTCGATCTTCGCCCGGTTGCGGACGATCCCCGCGTCGGCCATCAACCGCTCCCGGTCCGCCTCGCCGAACTCGGCCACCTTCGCGATCGAGAAGTCCGCGAACGCGGCCCGGAACGCCGGCCGCTTCCGCAGGATCGTGATCCACGCCAGGCCGGACTGGAACGCCTCCAGGCACAGCCGCTCGAACATCCCGTCGTCCGTGCGGACCGGGCGGCCCCACTCGTGGTCGTGGTACTCGACGTATTCCGGGGCGCTGCCGGCCCACGGGCACCGGCCCAGACCGTCCGCGCCGACCAGCAGGTCGGGTGACGTACGCGCGGCCACCGGGGTCACCGCCGCCGGGCGACGGCCGCCGACCGCGCCCCGCTCGTACCGGCCGACCCGTCCGCCGACCGCCCGTTGGTCCGCACGTCGCCCGCCGGCTCGTCGCCCGCGGCGCCGGGTGGCTGCTCCTCGTCGGCCGACCCATCGCCTGCGTGCTCGCCGTCATCGGCCACCGGCCCGTCGACCCCGTCGGGTGCCGCCGCGTCCCGGTCCGCGGACTCGTCGCCGTCCAGCGGCGCAGCGTCGGTCGCCCCGGCGTCCGGCGCCCCGGCACCCACCGGTCCGGCGTTCACCGTGCCGGCGTCCACCGGCTCGGCGTCCGCCGGCTCGATGGCCACCGGCTCGATGGCCGTCGGGTCGGCGGCCAGCGGGTCGACCGCCGTCGGGTCGAAGCCCGACGGCTCGGTGGGCTCGGGGCCGCGGCCGGGTTCGCGGGCGGCGAGCCGGCGGTCGCGCAGCAGGTCCGCCTCCTCGGCGCGGCCCTCGCGCAGCGCGTCGACCTCCGCCTCCAGCGCCGCGATCAGCTCCTGCTTGTACCCCAGGTCGTACGCGACGCGGGACACCGCGACGTCCACCTGCCGCATCCGGTACCCGCGGGGCGCGGTGTCGAAGCGCATCTCGGCGAGGTCGCGCTCGCTCAGCGGACGGTCGCCCGGCAGTCGGCGTACCCGGTCGTCGGGCTCGGCCGGGGCCATGCCCTTCTCGCCCCCGGTCAGCAGCACGGCGACGCCGAAAACGATGCCGGCGGCCACCAGGGCGACCACGAGCAGCAGGAGAATCTCGCGCATACCGGCAATCGTGGCACGCCGAGCACGCCGCCACGACCCGGGTACGGTCGTGGCACAGTGAGCGGGAGGCCCAGTGGACGAGGTACGGCGACGACCGGTGCGGCTGGGCCGGCGTACGTTCGCGGTCGGCGAGTTGGCCGTGATGGCCATCATCAACCGGACCCCGGACTCCTTCTACGACCAGGGCGCCACGTTCGGTACGGAGGCGGCGCTGGCCGCGGTGGACCGGGCGGTGCAGGAGGGCGCGGACATCCTCGACATCGGCGGCGTGAAGGCCGGCCCGGGCGCCGAGGTGGACGAGGCGGAGGAGATCCGGCGGATCGTGCCGTTCGTCGCCACCATCCGCGAACGCCACCCCGCGGTCGTGATCTCGGTCGACACCTGGCGCGCCGAGGTCGGCCGGCAGGCCGTCGCGGCCGGCGCCGACCTGCTCAACGACGCCTGGGCCGGCGCCGACCCGCGCCTGGCCGAGGTCGCCGCGGCGACCGGCGCCGGGCTGGTGTGCTCGCACGCGGGCGGCCTCGCCCCCCGGGTACGCCCGCACCGGCCGGCGTACCCGGACGTGGTGGCGGACGTGCTGGGCACGGTGACCGGGCTGGCGGACCGGGCCGTGACGCTGGGCGTACGGCCGGACGGGATCCTGATCGACCCGGCGCACGACTTCGGCAAGAACACCCGGCACTCGCTGGACCTGACGCACCGGATGGACGAGTTGGCCGCCACCGGCTGGCCGGTGCTGGTCGCGCTGTCCAACAAGGACTTCGTCGGCGAGTCTCTGGACCTGCCCGTCGACGCCCGCCTGCCCGGCACCCTCGCCGCCACGGTGGTCAGCGCCTGGCTCGGCGCCCGCTTCTTCCGCGCGCACAACGTCCGCGCCACCCGGCAGGCACTCGACATGGTCGCCACGATCCGCGGCGACCGCCAACCCGCCGCCGCCCGCCGCGGCCTCGCCTGACCGCTCGCGCGGCGTCAGCGGAGGGCGGCGTCCACGACGTCCAGCGCCGCCGCCGCCGTGTGTACGACGTGCAGCCGGTCCCGGCCTGCGGCGCCGAGGAAACGCTGCTCGACCAGGGTGTCCACATAGGACAGCAGGCCGGCGTAGAAGTGGTCCGGAGACAGCAGCACGATCGGCTTCTCGTGCAGGCCGAGGTGCGCGGTGGTCCACACCTCGAACAGCTCGTCCATCGTGCCGATGCCGCCCGGCAGCGCGACGAACGCGTCCGCGCGTTCGACCATCCGCTCCTTGCGCTCGGCCATGTCGGTGGTGACGATCAGCTCGTCGGAGTCGGTGTCGGCGACCTCCCGGCCGTACAGGACCTCGGGAATGACCCCGACGGTGCGGCCGCCGGCCGCGCGGGCCGCGGCGACCACCGCGCCCATCATGCCGACCCGGCCGCCGCCCGACACCAGCGTGTGGCCGCGCCGCGCCACCTCGGCGCCGACCGTACGCGCGAGGTCCAGGTACGCCGGGTCGACCGCGGTCGACGACCCGCAGAACACGCCGATCGCCGCCACGTCAGCCCTCCACCGGCGGCTGGCCGGCCTCCAGCTCGACCTGCCGCTCGGCGAGCGCCGCGTCCGACTCGACGACCCGGGCGACCGCGTCGTCGATGTCGTCGGTCAGGTGCACCAGCTCCAGGTCCGCCGGGTTGATCTTGCCGGCCGGCAGCATCGTGTCCCGCAGCCAGTCGATCAGCCCCTGCCAGTACCAGGTGCCGAGCAGCACCACCGGGAACCGGGTGACCCGCCGGGTCTGCACCAGCGTCAGCGCCTCGAACAGCTCGTCGAGCGTGCCGAACCCGCCCGGCAGCACGCAGAACGCCCGGGCGTACTTGACGAACATCGTCTTGCGGACGAAGAAGTACCGGAAGTTGATGCCGAGGTCGACCCACTCGTTGAGGCCCTGCTCGAACGGCAGCTCGATGCCGAGCCCGACGGCCGTACCGCCGGCCTGGCTGGCGCCCTTGTTCGCGGCCTCCATCACACCGGGACCGCCGCCGGTGATCACCGCGTACCCGGCGTTGGCGAGGGCGGCGGCCAGGTCCTCGGCCATCTGGTACTCGTCGGAGCCGGGCTTGGTCCGCGCCGAGCCGAACACGCTCACCGCCGGCCCCAGCTCGGCCAGCGCGCCGAACCCCTCCACGAACTCCGACTGGATCCGCAGCACCCGCCACGGGTCGGTGTGTACCCAGTCGACCGGGCCGCGGGAGTCGAGCAGCCGCTGGTCGGTCATGCTGCGGGGCAGCGCACCGCGCCGCAACGTGACCGGGCCGCGCTGCCAGCTGCGGCCCTTCGCCGCGCCGTCGCGTCCCGCGCCGGCGTCCGAGGGTTCGTCGGGCTGGCCGGTCGGGGGTTCGGTCGGCCGCCTGCGGTCTGCGCTCATGCCACCACCGTAGAGCGCACGCCCGGACCGCCCGGCGGCACCCGGTCCGTGCCGACTCCGGTCACCCCGCGGCAACCGTCCCGTCCGGAACCCGCCGTCCCGGGGTCACCACCGCCGGACGACCGCGCACGCGGCCCAGCCACGTCTCCAGCAGCCGCGGCGAGATCACCAGCGCATGCGCCGGCCGCGCCACGCGAGCGCCACCGGCAGCGCGAGCAGCACCGCGCCGAGCCCCGCCCCGAGCCCGACGGACACCCCGGTACGCCCGGGCGACGCGGCCGGCGGCCGGGCCACCCGCGCGCCGGCCAGCGGCGGATGCCCGGGGCCGGGCGCGACGGAGCCGGGGCGTACGTCGCACAGGCCCGCCGCGAACCGCGCGCCGTACGACGGCGCCTCGAAGAACGCGTCGCGCCGCACGAACACCGTGTACCGCTCGCCCACGGCGGCCTCCAGCCCGCAGGACGCGCCCTCGGTACCGCTGGCCACCGTCTCGGTACGGTGCACGTCGCCGCGGTACACGCTCGTCACGGCGAACGTGGTGAGCAGTACGTCGTCGACGTCGGTCACGTCGGTCACCGTGCCGGTGAACACGGCGGAGCTGGCCGCCGCCAGCTCCGCCGGCGGTTCGGCCGCGCACGAGCACGCCGCGCACGGTGTCGCCACGCCCAGCGCGCCGAGCGCGCCGACCAGTACCGCGATGACCGCGATCGCCCGGATCCGCATGCCGGTACGACGCGCGGCAGGTGCGGCCGGTTCCGAAGCGTCAGCGGGTGAGCCAGCGGCGCAGCGCGTCGGCGCCGGACCGGATCCGCGGGATCTCGACACGCTCGTCGCGCTTGTGCGCGAGGTTCGGGTCGCCGGGCCCGTAGTTGAGCGCCGGTACGCCGGCCGCCGCGAACCGGGCCACGTCCGTCCAGCCGAGCTTCGCCCGCGGCGGCGTACCGATGGCGGCGACGAACTCGGCGGCGGCCGGATCGGCCAGGCCGGGCCGCGCGGCCGGCGCCGAGTCGGTGACCTCAAGGTCCAGGCCGGCGAACACCTCGCGCAGGTGCGCCTCCGCCGCCGCCTCCGTACGGTCCGGCGCGAACCGGAAGTTCACGTCGACCACGCACTCGTCCGGGATGACGTTGCCGGCGACGCCGCCCACGATGCGCACCGCGTTCAGCCCCTCGCGGTACTCGCAGCCGTCGATCGTCACCCGCCGCGCCTCGTACCGCCGGAGCCGGTCCAGGGCGTCGGTGGCGGCGTGGATCGCGTTGACGCCGAGCCAACTCCGCGCCGGGTGCGCGCGTACCCCGGTCAGCGTGATGCGGGCCCGCATGGTGCCCTGGCAGCCGGCCTCGACCTCCCCGTACGTCGGCTCCAGCAGGACGGCGAAGTCCGCGGCGAGCCAGTCCGGGCGGGTACGGGAGATCCGGTTGAGGCCGTTGCGTTCGGCCTCGACCTCCTCGCAGTCGTAGAACAGGTAGGTCATGTCGTACCGCGGGTCGGTGAGCGTCGCCGCGAGGTGCAGGGCGAGGGCGCTGCCGGACTTCATGTCGCTGGTGCCGCAGCCCCACATCACGTCGCCGTCGACGCGTGCCGGCAGGTTGTCCGCGATCGGCACCGTGTCGAGGTGACCGGCGAGCGCGACGCGCCGCTGCCGGCCCAGCGTCGTACGGGCGACCACGACGTTGCCGTCCCGCTCGACCGTGAGGTGCCCGGCGGACCGCAGGGCGTCCTCGACCGCGTCGGTGATGCGCGCCTCGTCCCCCGACACCGACTCGATGTCGACCAGTGCCCGGGTGAGCGCGACCGGATCCGCCAGCGTGTCTGTACTGAGCCTGTCCACGGTCGTGACCCTACGGCCCGGCGCGGGCGACCGCGCCACCCGGGGACGGCCACCTGCCGGACCGGTCCGCCGCCACCTGCCGGCCCGCTGACCAGCGCCGGTACGGTGGTGCGCGTGACGAAGCAGCAGACTTCCGCCTGGGGCGTCGGCATCGCGACGGTCGACGTCGGCGGCGCGATCCTGGACACCTGGTTCCCGACCGGCAAGCTCGGCCTCGGCGAGCCGCCGTTCGCCGCGGACGGCGCGGGCAGCGCCCAGCTCGACGCCGACTCCGCCGTCGAGGCGCTCGGCGACGTGCTCGCCGCGAGCCTCGGCCGCGACCCCGTCCGGGACGTGCGTACGGTCGCCGTCGGCATCGTCGTCGACTCGCTCGACCAGCCGCCCGCCGACGCCGTCGACGCGTACCTCCGGCTGCATCTGCTGTCCCACCGGCACATCCGCCCGCACGAGGCGAACCTCACCGGCGTGTTCGGCGTCCTCGCCAACGTCGCCTGGACCGACCTCGGCCCCGTCCCCGCCGAACGCGCCGACACCGTACGCGCCGCGGCCCGCGGCGCCGGCCACCGCCTCACCGTGTACGGCGTGGACAAGTTCCCCCGGATGACCGACTACGTGGTACCCACCGGCGTGCGCATCGCCGACGCCGACCGGGTACGCCTCGGCGCGCACCTCGCCGCCGGCACCACCGTCATGCACGAGGGCTTCGTCAACTACAACGCCGGCACCCTCGGCGCCTCCATGGTCGAGGGCCGCATCTCCGCCGGTGTCGTCGTCGGTGACGGCTCCGACGTCGGCGGCGGCGCCTCCATCATGGGTACCCTCTCCGGCGGCGGCGCGGAGGTCATCACGATCGGCGAACGCTGCCTGCTCGGCGCCAACTCCGGCATCGGCATCTCGCTCGGCGACGACTGCGTCGTCGAGGCGGGGACATACGTGACGGCCGCCGCGAAGCTCACCCTCCCCGACGGCACCACCGTCAAGGCCCGTGAGCTGTCCGGCCAGTCGAGCCTGCTGCTCTGGCGCAACTCCACCACCGGCGCGCTGGAGGCACGGCCGCGCGCCGGCCGCTCCGCCATCGCCCTCAACCCCGACCTGCACACGAACTGACCGGCCCGTCCGGCCGCGCCGCCAGCGCGGCCGGACGACCCGAAGCCAGCACGCGGGAAACCGTTGCGGCGCAACCAGACCCGCATCGACTTCCCCAGCGCGCGGTGGGCCGCTGTCGTCAGGTGAGGCGGGCGACGGCCGCGGCTACGCGCTCGTCGGTGGCGGTCAGCGCGACGCGGACGTGCCGCGCGCCGGCGGCGCCGTACACGATGCCCGGGGATACCAGGATCCCCAGCGACGCCAACGACTCCACGGTCCGCCAGCAGTCCTCGTCGCGGGTGGCCCACAGGTAGAGCCCGGCCGCCGAGTGCTCGACCCGGAAGCCCGCTCCCAGCAGGGCGGTACGCAGCAGTTCGCGCCGCCGCCCGTACCGGGCGCGCTGCTGTTCGACGTGCGCCGGGTCGGACAACGCCGCGGCCATCGCCGCCTGCACCGGTCCGGGGACGATCAGCCCGGCCTGCTTGCGTACCGCGAGCAGCTCGGCGACGAGCGCCGGGTCACCGGCGACGAACCCGCCCCGGTAGCCCGCGAAGTTCGACCGCTTCGACAGCGAGTGCACGGCCAGTACGCCGGTGTGGTCGCCGCCGGTGACGTCGGGGTGCAGCACCGACACCGGGCGCTCCGACCAGCCCAGCTCCAGGTAGCACTCGTCGCTGACCACGACCGCGCCGCGTTCCCGCGCCCAGTCGACGACCTTGCGCAGATGTTCGACGGGCAGTACGCGGCCGGTCGGGTTGCTCGGCGAGTTGACCCAGACGAGCGACACGCGCTCCGGCCCGAGCGAGGTCAGCGCGTCGGTCGCCACACAGCGCGCGCCGGCCAGCAGCGCACCCACCTGGTACGTCGGGTACGCCAGCGCCGGTGTCACCACGAGATCGCCGGGCCCGAGCCCGAGCTGCGCCGGCAGCCCGGCGACCAGCTCTTTCGACCCGATCGTCGGCAGCACCGCCGACGCGTCGACGTCCGGCACCCCCTGGGACCCCAGGTACGCGACGATCGCGGCACGCAGCTCCGGCGTACCGGCGGTCAACGGGTAGCCGGGCAGGTCCGACGCCGCGGACAGCGCGGCGCGGATCACGTCCGGCACCGGGTCGACCGGCGTACCCATGGACAGGTCGACGATGCCGTCGGGATGGGCGCGCGCGGTCCGTCCGTACGGCGCGAGCAGGTCCCACGGGAAGTCGGGCAGTCGCGCCGAGACGCGACCACCTGGGGATCGGTCGGGCACGGTCAGTGCGCGTTCTCCCGCGGCGGCAGCCCGACGACCACGCCCGCGTCCTTCTCGATCTTGCCGGTCTTCGACGCGCCGCCGGGCGAACCCAGGTCGTCGAAGAAGTCGTAGTTCGCCGAGATGTAGTCGCGCCACTGCTCGGGCACGTCATCCTCGTAGAAGATGGCCTCAACCGGGCAGACGGGCTCACAGGCCCCGCAGTCCACACACTCGTCCGGGTGGATGTAGAGCATCCGGTTGCCCTCGTAGATGCAGTCGACAGGGCACTCCTCGATGCAGGCCTTGTCGATCAGGTCAACGCACGGCTCGGCGATGATGTAGGTCACGGGTCGTCCTCTCCGCTCCAGCAGCCAACGTGTGCACAGTCCTCGACCGCCATCGGCAAGCCTAGTATCCCGCCCGGACGGACGCCGACTCACGGGGCCCACCCCACGATGTGGGAGGCTGATCGGCATGGATCCGCTGGACACCGGGCATGTCGGCCGCCGCGTCGTCGTACGCCGGGTCGTCGGCACCGCCGACGGCCGCCCACGGTACGCGGACACGCTCGGCGAGCTGGTCGCAGCCGACGCCACCCACCTCGTCGTACGGCCCGACCGCGGTGGCCCCGACGCGCGCATCGCCCGCGCCGACATCACTGCCGCCAAGCCGGTACCGCCGCGCCGGCACCGCGCCGGCACCGGCGAGCTGCAACGCATCGGCGCTCGTACCTGGCCGGCGGTCGAGACCGCGCCCCTGGGCGACTGGCTGCTGCGCGCCTCCGACGGCTGGACCCGCCGGGCCAACTCGGTGCTCGCCGTCGGCGACCCGGGGACGCCGCTGGCCGCCGCCGTCGACACCGTCACCGCCTGGTACGCCGCCCGCGGCCTGCCGCCGCTCGCCCAGCTCGCCGACGGCGAGGCGGACGACCTCGACGCGTTGCTCGCCGACCGCGGCTGGCCCGCCGAGGCCAGCACGCTGCTGCTGACCGCCCCGATCAGCCGGGTGTGCGCCGCCGCGACGGCCGGCGCCCTGCCGCCGGTGACGTTCGCGGCGGAGCCGTCCGCCGACTGGCTGGCCCTGTTCGGCGCCCGGAAGGGCGTGTCGGCCGCCGCCCGGACCGTCCTCACCGGCGGCGACACCACCTTCGCCGAGGTACGCGGGGACGGCGGCGAGCTGGCCGCCATCGGTCGCGGCGCGACCGCCGACGGGCACCTGCTGGTGGCGGCGGTCGAGGTGGTCCCGGCGTACCGCCGGCGGGGGCTGGCCCGGCATCTCATGGCCGCGCTCGCCGACCGCCACACCGACCGGGCGCACACGGTGTTCCTGCAGGTCGAGGACGACAACACGGCCGCACGTACGCTCTACGACCGGCTCGGCTTCCGCCTCCACCACGCGTACCACTACCGCGTTGCGCCCTGAGGCCGGCTCAGCGCTTGGCGGCGCGGTTCGGCTTGGCGCGCGCCCGCTGCTCCTGGTACTTCCACGCCCGCGACGTGCGGTCCTGGCCCATCGCCAGCACGATCAACGCGCCCACGAACGCGCCGAGCACGCAGATCCCGAGGCACAACCCCACCTGCCGGATGAAGATGCCGAACCCACCGGTGAACGGGTCGAGGCCGACGATCAGCGGGCCGACCAGCGTGGTGAGCAGGCAGCCGAGCACGATCGCCGCGCCGACCTCACCCACCACCCGGACCGTCTCGTACCGCCGCATCCACCGGTACCCGGCGTACCCGGCGACGAGCGCCATCGCGACCATCGAGTACAGGCTGGCCTGGACCATCTCGTCGTCGGCCTTGACCCCGGCGATCAGGACCACCAGCCGGCCGATCACGTTGATCACGAACAGGGCCAGCGCGACGGCCAGTACCGGTGTCCAGCGGTGACGCAGCACGGTGTGTCCTCTCCATCTGGCGTACGTGCCGTCAGGATGCACACCGAAGCTGTGTCCGGCAAGACCGTCGCCGCCGGCGTGGCACCGCGGCTCAGTGCCGGCGCGGTACGACGACCAGGAACGCGCCGACCGTCACGGCGGCGGCGCCGCCCAGCAGCAGGGCCATCGGCATCCAGTCGTTGCCGACCAGTACGGTGTCGCCCGCCGACGTCTGCCCGCTGAGCACGATCGTCACGACGAACCAGGCGACGCCGGGCAGCAGGGCCACGAACCGGTTGCCGGTCGCGGCCCGCGCGAACAGCATCAGCAGGATGTTGCAGACGACGGCCAGCACCAGGGAAAGCGGTATCCGTACGCCGCCGAGCCGCAGCGGCACCAGGAACGCCTCCAGCAGCGCGGTCAGCACACCACCCCACACCGCCACCACGCCGCCGAGCACCCGCAGCACGATGTCCAGCGCCCGCAGCGCGGGGGTCGCCGGTACGGTCGACTGGTGGTCAAGGCGCCGCGGGTCGCTCACCCGCGCAGCGTAGCCCGCGCCAACCCGACCCCGGCCGCCCGCCCCGCGCCGCGCGCCCGACGTCGACCGCCCTCACCGCCGCTCGGCCGGAGCCGGCAGCACCGCTCGGCCGAGCCGGACGGACGCGGTACTCAGTCGATGCCGGCGAACAGGTCGTCCTCCCACTCCCCGCCCGGGCCGCGCTGCCCCACCGCGAGCCGGAAGTGCTCCACACCCAGCGCGTGGCCGTCCGCGTCGGCCATCGAGTTCAGCCAGTTCGTCGGCGGGATCTGCGTCGGGTACGCCTGGATCGCCGCGGACTTGGCCGACGCGTACGCGGCGCCGTCGAGGCGTGCGGTGATCTCCTCGTCCGGCGATCCGAACGGCAGGTCGTCCACGCTGGTCACGCCCGCGAAGGGGTTGTCCGTGCTCCCCGCGAACTCCCGGATCCCCTCGGCCAGCACGCTCTTCGGGATGGCCGTCCAGTACACCTTCGCGACCTGCCAGTCGTCGGCGGCGAGCTCGACGCCGCGCATCGCGACCCGGTGCGCCTGGATGTGGTCCGGGTGCCCGTAGAACCCGTTCGGGTCGTACGTGACGACGACCTGCGGGCGGATCTCCCGGATGACGTCCGCGACCAGCCCGGCCGCCTCGTCCAGGTCGGCCTGCCAGAACGCGCGCGCGTTGTCGTTGGCCGGGGTGCCCATCATCCCCGAGTCGCGGAACCGTCCGGCCCCGCCGAGGAACCGCGCGTCCGTCAGCCCCAATGCCGCCGCGGCCGCCCGCCACTCGCTGATCCGGTACCCGCCGAGCTGGTCGGCCTGGTCCGCGGCGAGCTGCGCCAGCTCCGGTACGTGGATCTCGCCTTCCTCACCGAGCGTGCAGGTCACCAGCGTGACGTGGGCGCCCTCGGCGACGTAGCGCGCGATGGTGGCGCCGGTGCCGATCACCTCGTCGTCGGGGTGGGCGTGGACCAGCAGGAGCCGGCGAGCGGGCAGATCGGTCATCAGTCAGCCTCCGAGGAGTAGCAGCTCGGGGCCAACATATCTCCGCCGCGGACACCGCCGGCGCGGCGCATCCGGGGGCGGGGCACGGCGGCGGCCGGCCGCCAGGGGCGACCGGCCGCTCTCGTACGGGCTAGCTCAGCCGTCCAGCTTTCCACCCTTGATGACGGCGGTGAACGACGCCCACTCGTTCGGCGCCACGGCCAGCGCAGGCCCCTGAGGGTCCTTGCTGTCTCGGATGGCGACAATTCCGGGCAGGTTCCGTGCCACCTCGACGCATGCACCCGAGCCGTTGCTCCGGGTACTCTTGCGCCAGAGGGCGCGGGCCAGGTCTGGCGAGGACATCCCGCGCTCCTTTCTCTAGGTTCGGCAGGCTCCTGGACTAGAGCCTGTTAATTGCATCGGAGAGCATCTCCTCGGATCGGCGCACACCGAGCGCAGTCGCCCGCAAATGGTCGAACAGCGTCGTGTACTGCTGAACCTCGTCGACTTCCTCCAAATAGAGGCTACCCGCTCGGTTCTCCAGGTACACGCACGGAGTGTCACGACTGTCCGGAAACCGCAAAATGAAGAACGCGGACCCCATCGACCCGTGCTCGCCCGCTTCGAATGAAAGCACCTGAATGTCGTTGCCCGGTCGCTGAGCGGTGTCGAGTACCCGTTTCAGCTGATCCCGCATGATGTCGCGACTGCCGACTATCCGGTGCAACACCGCCTCGTCCAACACGATCCACAGCTTCGGCGGGTCGTCCGCGTGCTGCCGCTGGAGCCGCAACTCGACCCGGCGTTCGATCTCGTCCGCGGTGTCGTCCGGATGCTCGGCCCGGATCACCGCCCGCGCGTAGTCGGCCGTCTGAAGCAGGCCCGGCACGAGCTGCGGCTCGTACTCGCAGATGTGGCTCGCCTCGGACTCCAGCCCGACGTACGTGTCGAACCACGCCGGAAGGATGTCGTTCCACCGCTGCCACCACCCACGCGTACGCGCCTGGCGGGCGATGACCTCGATCTGCTCGATGTCCTCCTCGGCCACGCCGTACAACCGCATGAGTGCGGCGACGGTGGCGACCTGACCGGTGGACTCCGCATTCTCGATCCGGCTGATCGCGGATTTGCTCAGACCGACCCGGCGACCGGCCTCCTCGGCCGACATTCCGGTACCGGCACGCAGCCGGCGCAGCTCGGATGCGATCCGGCGACGCTTGACGGTGGGGCTTGTCCTGGTCGACATGGGGACATGGTGCTCCAACGCCCACAGTCCGCGCCATCGACGCGACATGCCGAGTCGCAAACGGTACGACTGATCAGCACTCCGCACTAAAATCGGGAGTTGCGTATTGGGTCAGTTACGAGCACACTGTCCTGGACCGGCATCGCCATCTGAAACGTCCCACTCGCCGGTCCAGGTACCCACGGGCGTCGTCGTTTCGCCAGACCAGGCGGCGGCGCCCGTGATCAGGCCGGCCGGGCCCGTCCGTACCGCGGGCCCGGCCTTGGCGAAGGAGGGCCCCGCGATGCCCGTACCGGCGGTTCCGTGGCATGCGGCCACGTGGCAAGGGACGACACGGCATGGGACAGCGCGGCCACAGACAGCGCGTCCGGGGACAGCGCGTCCGAGAACAGCGCGTCCGAGAACAGCGCGGTCAGAGACGGCGCGGCGAGAGACGGCGCGGTCATGAGCGCCGTGTGTGGTGAGCTGCCCCGCGCCGGCGAGACCGTGCTGGTCGGCCCGTCCGCCGGGCCGCACTTCGCGAAGAGCTACTGGTTTCGCGTCAGCGCCGTCCGCCCGTCCTCCGAGACCGGCTGGGTCTACCTCGACGGCATCGATCCACTCACCGGCGACACCGCCGAGCGCAGCCTCTTCGTCCGCGTCGAGGGCCTCGTCATCCGCCGCTAGCCCGCGGTCTCGCACCTCGAGCGGTCAGGGTTTGACGTACGCGTTGTAGTAGACCGGGGCGCCGACGAACGCACTCAGGAAGACACCGCCGACCTTGTCGCCGACGAGCGAGTAGTTCTTGAGGTAGTAGATCGGCACGACCGGCGCGTACGCCCGCATGATGTGCTCGTCGAGCTTCGCCCAGTCGGCGCCGGCGCGCGACGCGTCCTCCGCCGAGATCCGGTCGATGCCGGCGTTGATGTCGGCGCGGTTGAGCCAGACCCAGCTCCCGTTGACGTCCATCGCACGCCCGTCGAACAGCGGCGGGATGATCGTCGAGCCGCTCGGCCAGTCCGCGCCCCACTTCGTCACGAAGATGTCGTACCCGGAGTGGCGCAGGCCGACCTGGTGGTAGTAGCTGGACTTGTCGACGGGTTTGAGGACGACGGTGAAGCCGGCGCGTTGCAGCGCCTGCTGCACCACGACCGCCTGCTTCTGCCCCAGCTCGGTGTTGGTGAACGCGTACACCAGCTTCGGGTGCTTGCCGCCGAGCAGCTTCGTCGCCTTCGCCGGGTCGCCGGACGCGCCGGCCGGGTACGCGTCGTAGCGGTGGTAGCCGATGGTCAGCGGGGACTCGATGGTGGTCGCCGGCTCCCCGGCGGTGGCGCCGCCGGCGGCCTGGAGGTAGCCGCGGCGGTTGAACGCGTACTCGATGGCCTGGCGCTCGGCGAGGCTGGTGACCCGCTCGGTGTTGATGTTCAGGTAGGTCACGTACGGCGTGTAGCCGGTGACGACGCGCTTGCTCGCGGAGCTGTCGCGCTGGACCACCGGTACCTGCTCGGCCGGTACGGTCGCGCGGGCAACCGTGGCCGCGTCGTCGCCGTGCGAGGCGAGTACACGCTGAGCCTGCTGCACGTCCGTCGCGCCGATCTGCGTGACGATCCGGTCCGGGTAGTCGTGCCGGATCGGGTCGGTCCGCGGGTCCCAGTAGGTGTTGCGCACCAGGTCGAGCTCGGTGCCGCGCACGTACTTCGCGATCTTGTACGGCCCGGACGAGAACGGGTGGGTGTCGAGCGCCGTCGGCTTGCCGTCCTTGGACCGCGGCACCGGCGCCGTCGTACCCCAGGCGGCGGCGAACGGCATGTCGCACGCCGGCTTCGGGAACGTGAAGGTGATCTGCTTGTCGCCCTGCACGGTCACGCCGGGCGGCAGCACCGATCCCCCGTCGTACGGCCCCTTGTACTTCGCGTTGTAGTCGAGGCTGCCCGACAGCCACTGCTGGACGTAGTGCGGCCCGTGGAAGATGTCCGGCGAGAACGACCGGGCCACCCCGTACGCCACGTCGGCGGCGGTGATCGTGCTGCCGTCCTCGTACCGCAGGCCGGACTTGAGGGTGTAGCGCCAGACGCGGCAGTCGTGGTGCACGTCGGTGCCCGGGCCGGTGGCGAGGTCGCCGACGAGCGTCATCGTGCCCGACCCGTCCTCGCGGTACGTGGTGAGGGAGCGGGAGAGCAGCTGGCCGACGGACTCGGCGTCGGAGATGTAGACGTTCTGCGGGTCGAGGTGCTCGAAGTCGGCCTCCTGCAACGCGTACAGCGTGCCGCCGCGGCGGGCGCCGGACACCGGCTTCGCCGGGCCGCGGGAGTGCGCCGGGTCGCTGTCGATCGCGCTGGTCTGCGGCGCCTGCTTGCCGGTGTGGTCGGCCGGGGCGCCGGTGTTCTTGCTGCACGCGGTGAGCGCCGTGGCGCCCACCGCGAGGATCGCCAGAGTGATGCCGAGCCGCCGCACCGTCGACCACCGCCCGCCTGTCGTGTTGCCCGGAACGTATCGGTACGGGATCACAGAAACGTCACGGATCTAACCGAGCCAGGCGTCGTAGAACAGCGGGCTGCCGGACGTGCCGCTCTGGAACACGCCGTGCACCCGGCTTCCGGTCAACGACAACGTCTTCACGTACGCCAGCGGCACGCACGGCGCGTACCGCTGCATGATGTCGCGGTCCAGCGCGGCCCAGTCGCCGGCCGCGCGGTCGGTCGGCTCGGCGCCGATCTCGGTGATGCGGGCGTTCACGGCCGGCTCGTCGAGGTACGTCCAGCTCGTGCCCCCGGCCGCCGCCGCCGGGGAGAACAGCGGCGGCAGCACCGTCGAGCCGGTCGGCCAGTCCGCGCCCCACGACCCCGGGTACAGGTCGTACGGGTTGTCGGGGCGGGAGATGCGCGCGTAGTAGTCCGTCGGCGCGAGCCCGGTCGCGGTGACCCGGAAACCGGCCCGCCGCAGCGACCGTACGAGCGTGGTCGCGCCGGCCCGCCCCTGCGCCGTGTCCTGGTACGCGAGGCGCAGCGGCGGGTGCGTGTCGCCGAGCAGCTGCCGCGCCTTGGCCGGGTCGCCGCGGCTGCCGGGCGTGGGGTACGCGTCGTACCGGCGGTAGCCGAGAACGGTCGGCGACAGCAGGGTGGTGGCGACCTCGCCGCGGGCCGCGCCACCCGTCGCCCGCACGTACGCCGCCTTGTCGATCGCGTAGTTGACGGCCTGCCGCACCGCGCGCGAGGTGACCCGCGTCGTGTTGATGTTCAGGTACGTGACGAACGGCCAGAAGCCGGCGAGCTGCCGGGACCGCAGACCCCGGTCGTCGAGCACCGTCGCGGCCAGGTCCGCGGGGACGCCGTCGATGGACACCCCGTACCGGTCGGCGCCGCGGTCGGCGATCATCCGCCGGGTCTGCGCGGTGGCGTCCGGCCCGACCTCGGTGACGAACCTGTCGAAGTAGTCGTGCCGCACCGCGTCCGTCGCCGGATCCCAGTAGCGGTTGCGGACCAGCGTCAGCCGCTGCCCCCGCACGTACGACCCGACCTTGTACGGCCCGGTCGCGAACGGCCGCTCGTCCATCGCCGCCGGCCCGCGGTCCTTCGCGCGCGGCACCGGTGCGGTCGTACCGAGCGACGCCGCGTACCCGAAGTCGGGGTGCGGCGAGGCGAGGTGGAACGTGATGCTCCGGCCGGACACCGTCACGTGGGGCGGCGTCGCCGGGCCGCCGGCGTACGGCCCGGCGTACGTGGAGGCGTAGTCGGCATGTCCGGTGAGCCAGCGCTGGATGTACTGCGGGCCGTCGGACAGCTCCGGCGCGAAGGACCGGGCCACGCCGTACGCCACGTCGGCGGCGGTCACCGCGGAGCCGTCCTCGTACCGCAGGCCGGACTTGAGGGTGTAACGCCAGGTCCGGCCGTCGTGGTGCACGTCGGTGCCGGCGTCGGTGGCGAGGTCGCCGACGACGACCTCGCGACCGGTGGCCGGGTCGTTCTTCAGCATCGTCAGGGTGCGGACGATGAGCTGGTCGACGGCGTTCGCGTTCGTCACGTACTGCCGCTGCGGGTCGAGGTGCAGGAAGTCGGCGGACTGCACCGTCAGCAGCGTGCCGCCGCGGCGCGCACCCGGTACCGGCTCGGCCGGGCCGCGCGAGGTGCCGGAGCCGTTGTCACGCGGGCGGCCCGCCCGGGGTGCCGTGGTGCACCCGGCGGCCAGCAGCACCGCCAGGACGGCCACGGCGCCCCTGCGAATCATGGGCTACCGCGTCACCCAGGCGTCGTAGTAGCGGGGGGCGCCGCCCTGCAGGATGCCGTGCACGTGGCTGCCCATCAGCGACAGGTTCTTCTCGTAGTAGAGCGGTACGAGCGGCGCGTAGTCGGTCATGATCTGCCGGTCCAGCTTCATCCAGTCGCCGGCCGCCTTCGCCGCGGGCTCCTGCTCGATCGCGTGGATCCGGTCGTTGACCGGCTTCTCGTCCAGGTACGTGCGGGAGTTGTTGCCGCTCGCCGCGAGCGCCGTACCGTCGAACAGCGGCGGGATGATCGTCGAGCCGGACGGCCAGTCCGACGCCCACGCCGACACGTAGATGTCGTACGGGTTGTCGCGGCGGCCGAGGATCGTCAGGTAGTTCGCGTCGTCCACCGGCTTGGCGACGATCCGGAAGCCGGCGCGGGTCAGGCTCTGCTGCACCATCGCCGCCTCCTTCTGGCCCTTCGCCGTGTTCGCGTACGCCAGCACCAGCTTCGGCGTCTTCCCGCCGAGCAGCTTCTTCGCCTTCGCCACGTCGCCGTGCCCGCCGGCCGTCGGGTACGCGTCGTACTTCGACCAGCCGATCGTCGTCGGCGACTGGATCGTCGAGGCCACGTCACCGACCGGCGCACCGCCGACCAGTTGCAGGAACCCCGCCTTGTCCATCGCGTAGTTGAGCGCGCGCCGCTCCGTGACGTCGGTGACGCGGCGGGTGTTGATGTTCAGGTAGCGCACGTAGTCGAGGTAGCCGGACAGCTCCCGGCCCTTCAGGTCGTCGTTGCGCAGGACGGCGCCGACCAGCTCGGGCGCCACCGGGTCCACCTGCACGGCGTACCGGTCGTCGCCGTTGTCGGCGACCAGCCGGTTGGTCTGCTCGACCGCGCTCGGCCCGATCTGCACGACGAACCGGTCGACGTAGTCGTGCCGCACCGGATCGGTCCGCGGATCCCAGTGCGTGTTGCGGACCAGCACGAGCTCGTGCTCCCGCTGGTACGTCTGCACCTTGTACGGCCCGGACGAGAACGGGTGGTCGGCGATTGCCGACGGCTTCGCGTCGCGCGAGGGCGGCAGCGGGGTGGTGGTACCCATCGACGCGGCGAACGGGAAGTCCGGCTCGGCCTGCTTCAGGTGGAACGTGATCGTGCGGCCCGACACGGTGACACCCGGCGGCACCGTCGACCCGCCGTCGTACGGCCCGCGGTAGCTCGCGTTGTAGTCGGAGCGGCCGGTCAGCCACTGCTGGATGTAGTGCGGCCCGTCGGCGATGTCCGGTGAGAACGACCGCGCCACCCCGTACGCCACGTCGGCGGCGGTGATCGCGCTGCCGTCCTCGTACTTCAGGCCGGTCTTCAGGGTGTAGCGCCAGGTCCGGCCGTCGTGGTGCACGTCGGTGCCGGTGTCGGTGGCGAGGTCACCGACGAGCAGGTCCTTGTTGGTCGACGGGTCCCGGCGGAACATCGTCAACGTCCGGGAGAAGAGCTGGCCGACGGCGATCGAGTCGTTGACGTAGATCTGCTGCGGGTCGAGGTTCTCGAAGTCGGACTGCTGGATCGAGTAGAGCGTGCCGCCGCGCACGGCGCCCTTCACCGGCTTCGCCGGGCCGCGCGAGTCGGCCGGGTCGGTGGCGATCGCACCGGTGTTCGGGCGTACCGCCGGGCCCTTCGAGTCGACGCCGGTGTTCTTCGCGCACCCGGCCACCCCGGCCGCCACGAGCAGCGCCGCGCCGAGCCCACCGACAATCCGTCGTAACCGCATCCGTTACCTCCTCGACCCGATCCTGCCGGGGCGACCGTACCGTGGCGCGGTCCGCGCCCCGGACGCCACATGGCCGGACCCGCGCGAGACGGGTCCGGCCATGGGACTCAGGTGACTGACGTGCTAGCGCGTCACTTGCAGAACGCGCTCGTCAGCTCCGGCCAGCCGCTGCTGGCGCCGAGGTACGCGCCACCAACCTTGCTACCGGTCAACGTGTACTCCTTGTCGTAGTACATCGGCACGACCGGCGCGTACTTGGTCATGATCTCCTTGTCCAGCGCGGCCCACTTCGGCGCGGCGTCCTTCGCGTCGAGCTTGCTGTACTCGTCGATCTTGTTGTTCACGTCCGCGTTGTTGAAGTACGCGTACGTCGAGTTGCCCTGCGGCTGGATCTGTCGGCCGTCGAACAGCGGCGGGATGATCGTCGAGCCGGACGGCCAGTCCGAACCCCAACCCGGCTTGTACAGGTCGTACGGGTTGTTCTTCTTGCCGACCTCGGTGTAGAAGTTCGCCGCGTCGATCGGCTTCAGCACGATCTTGAAGCCGGCCTGCTCCAGGCTGTTCTTGATGACCGGCGCGAACTTCTGCCCGTTGGCGGTGTTGGCGTACGCGTACACCAGCTTCGGGTGCTTGCCGCCGAGCAGCTGCTTCGCCTTCTCGACGCTGTACGGGTACTGGTCGTACTTCTGGAAGCCGACCGTGGTCGGCGACTCCAGGGTGCCCGCCGCCTCAGCGATGTTCGGGCCGCCGATGGCCTGGATGTAGGCCTTCTTGTTCAGCGCGTAGTTCAGCGCCTGGCGTTCCTTCACATCGGTGATCCGCTGGTTGTTGATCGCCAGGTACCACACGAACTGCGTGTAGCCCTTGAGGATCCGGTTCTGCAGCGTGGCGTCCGCCTCGACCTTCTTCACCAGCGTCGGGTCGACGTTGGCCTGCATGATGCCGTACTGGTCGTTGCCGTTGTCGGCGATCATCCGGTTGGTCTGGTCGAGGGACGCTGCGCCCATGTCGACCTCGTACTTGTCCGGGTACTGGTGCCGCAGCGGGTCCGAGTTCGCGTCCCAGTACTTGTTCTTGACCAGGACGATCTTGCTGTCCCGGGTGTAGGTCTCGAACTTGTACGGGCCGGACGAGAACGGGTGCAGGTCCAGCTTGGTCTTGGTGTCCTTCGCCTTCGGCAGCGGGGTCGAGGTGCCCCAGGCCGCCGCGTACGGCATGTCGCAGTGCGGGTGCTTGAACGTGAAGCTGATGGTCTTGCCGTCGACCTTCACGCCCGGCGGGATCGCCGCGCCGCCGTTGTACGGACCCTTGTAGTCCTTGTTGTAGTTGATGCTGTCGGCCAGCCACATCTGAATGTAGTGCGGGCCGTCGGCCAGGTCCGGCGAGAAGGAGCGGCCGATCCCGTACGCCACGTCGGCGGCGGTGATCTCGCTGCCGTCCTCGTACTTCAGGCCGTCCTTGAGCGTGAACTTCCACGACAGGCACTTGCCGCCCGAGGTGTCGGTGCCCGGGTCGGTGGCGAGGTCGCCGACGAGGGTCGACTTGCCGGTCTTCGGGTCGTCCACGTACGTGGTGAGCTGCCGGGAGAACAGCTTCGCGAAGACCTGGGCGTTGTTGACGTAGAACCGCTGCGGGTCCAGGTGCTCGAAGTCCTGCTCCTGGATCAGGTAGATCGTGCCGCCGTTCTTGGCGCCGGCCACCTTGGCGGCCGGGCCCTTGGACTGCGCGGCGTTCCCGATCCCGCCTTCCTGCGCCTTGACATCGTTGTTCGAGCCGTCGCTGGAGCCGGTGTTCTTGCTGCAGGCTCCGAGCGCGGCGACGACGACGAGTGCGCCGGCGGCTGCTACTGCCAGCCGTGGTCGCATGTCTCCTCCTCCTCTACCGCTCACCCGGGGGGGCGATCGGATGGGCGCGGCCACAGCGGCCGGCTCTCTGGATGGAAGCTAATCGAACTGACCGGTAGCGCCGTCACGAGAAACTAACGATTACGTTCCCAGTCGACGCCGACGACAACGAGCAACCCCGCTGCGGCGTAGATCGACAGCGGACCGTAGCCGTGAGGGCACGAAAGGGTCGGGTCCGACCCGCGGACCCGACCCACGCGCGTCACTTCGCGAACGCGCTCGTGTACTCCGGCCAGCCGCTGCTGAGACCCAGCGCGACGCCGCCGACCTTCGTACCGATCAGCGTGTACTCCTTCTGGTAGTAGAAGGGCACCAGCGGCGCGTACTTCGTCATGATCTCCTTGTCGAGCTTCGCCCACTCGGGCGCGGCCTTGTCCGGCGCCAGCAGGTTGATCTCGTCGATCCGCTTGCTGACGTCCGCGTTGGAGAAGTACGAGTAGTCGTTGTTGCCGACCGGGATGATGGTCCGGCCGTCGAACACCGGCGGGATGATCGTCGAGCCGGACGGCCAGTCCGAACCCCAACCCGCCAGGTACAGGTCGTACGGGTTGTGGTTCTTGCTGATCTCGGTGTAGTAGTTCGCCGCGTCGATCGGCTTCAGCACGACCTGCACGCCGATCTTCTGCAGGCTGCTCTGGATGACCGTCGCCTGCTTCTGACCGTTGGCCGTGTTGCCGTACGCGTACACCAGCTTCAGGTGCTTGCCGGCGAGCAGCTGCTTGGCCTTGTCGACGTTGAACGGGTACTGGTCGTACTTCTGGTAGCCGTTGGTCGTCGGCGACTCCAGCGTGCCGGCCGGCTCACCCTTCGCCGGACCGCCGAGCGCCTGGATGAACGCCCGCTTGTCCAGCCCGTAGTTGAGCGCCTGCCGCACCTTCAGGTCGGTGATCCGCTGGTTGTTGATCGCCAGGTACCAGACGAACTGGGTGTACCCGGAGAGCGTCCGGTTCGCGAGCGACGCGTCCGACTGGACCTTCTTCACCAGCGTCGGGTCCACGCCGCCGGACGCCTGCATGATGCCGTACGCGTCGGTGCCGTTCGACGCCATCATCCGGTTGGTCTGGGTGACCGCGTCCGGCCCGATCTCCACCTGGAAGTGGTCCGGGTACTGGTGCCGCAGCGGATCGGTGTTCTGGTCCCAGTACTTGTTGCGGCTCAGCACGATCCGGCTGTCCTTGTTGTACGTCTCGATCTTGTACGGCCCGGACGAGAACGGATGCAGGTCGTACCGCGTCTTGGTGTCCTTCGCCTTCGGCACCGGGGCCGTCGTCCCCCACGACGCCGCGTACGGCATGTCGCAGTGCGGGTGCTTGAACGTGAACGTGATCGTCCTGCCGTCGACCTTCACGCCCGGCGGCACCAGCGGCGCCCCGTCGTACGGGCCCTTGTAGGTCTTGTTGTAGTCCTGGATCGAGTCGGCCAGCCACTGCTGGATGTAGTGCGGGCCGTCCGCCAGGTCCGGCGAGAACGACCGCGCCACGCCGTACGCCACGTCGGCGGCGGTGATCGCGCTGCCGTCCTCGTACTTCAGGCCGTCCTTCAGGGTGAAGCGCCAGGAGGTGCACTTGCCGCCGGACGTGTCCTTGCCCGGGTCGGTGGCGAGGTCGCCGACGAGCGTCGACTTGTGCGTCTTCGGGTCGTCCACGAACGCGGTGAGCTGCCGGGTGAACAGCCGGGAGAAGACCTGCGCGTTGTTCACGTACACCCGCGCCGGGTCCAGGTGCTCGAAGTCCTTCTCCTGGACCAGGTAGATCGTGCCGCCCCGCTTCGCGCCGGTGACGGCCGCGGCCGGGCCCTTCGAGTCGGCGGCGGTACCGATGCCGCCGGCCTGTGCGTTGACGGTGTCGTTGTCCGTGCCCTTGTCACCGGTGTTCTTGCTGCACGCGCCGAGCGCGGCGGCGAGCGCCACCGCACCGGCGGCGGCCAGTACCACCCGTGGTCGCATGGATCCTCCTCGGAGTCCGCACCGCCCGGTGTACGCCGGGCGGGAAGAGGGACGTCGACTCGTGGTCGCCATCCCGCGGCTGACGCTAGGAGCGGAGGGTCCGGCTGCCGTCACGGTGCGCTAACGATTGCGTACCGCCGACGACGAACGGGGGCCGGGCCTCCCGGCCCGACCCCCGTCTCCGTGCGGTGCGCTGCTACTTGCCGTTCACCAGGAACGCGTTGTAATAGATGGGCCAGCCGCTGCTCTGGCCGATCTTCATGTTCCCCACGTTCGTCCCGTAGAGCTGGTACGCCTTGTCGTAGTAGACCGGCACCACCGGCGCGTACGTCGTCATGATCTTCTTGTCCAGCGCGGCCCAGCCCGGCGCCGCGTCGTTCGCGGACTCCTTGTTGAGCTTGTCGATCTCCGTGTTCACCGTGTCGCTGTTGAAGTACGGATAGGTCGAGTTGCCCTGGGCCTGGATGTTGCGGCCGTCGAACACCGGCGGAATGATCGTCGACCCGGACGGCCAGTCCGAACCCCAACCCGCGAAGTACAGGTCGTACGGGTTGTGGTTCTTACCGATCTGCGTGTAGTAGCTCGCCGAGTCGATCGGCTTCAGCACGACCTTGAAGCCGACCTGCTGCAACGTGCTCTGCACGGTCGTCGCCAGCTTCTGCCACCGCGCCGTGTTCGCGAACGCGAACACCAGCTGCGGGTGCTTCCCGCCGAGCAGACTCTTGGCCTTCGCCTGGTCGTACGGGTAGGCGTTGTAGTCCTTGAAGCCGATCGTGGTCGGCGACAGCAGCGTGTTCGCCTCCTCGCCGGCCGTGGCGCCGCCCAGCGCCTGGATGAACGCCTTCTTGCTGAAGCCGTAGTTCAGCGCCTGCCGGACCTTCAGGTCCTTGATCCGCTGGTTGTTGATCGCCATGTACCAGACGAACTGGGTGAAGCCCGCGGCCACGCGCTTCTTCACGGCCGGGTCGTTCTGCACCGTCGGCAGCAGCGCCGGCGGTACGTTCGCACCCATCACCGCGTTCGCGTCCTTGCCCTGACTGGACTTGATCGCGTTCGCCTGCTGCTCGGCGCTGGCGCCGAAGTCGGCCTCGAACGAGTCGAAGTAGTCGTGCCGGATCGGGTCCGTCTTCGCGTCCCAGTACTTGTTGCGCTCCAGCACCAGCTTGCTGTCCCGGGTGTACTGCTTCACCTTGTACGGCCCGGACGAGAACGGCCGCAGGTCCAGGTTCGTCTTCGTGTCCTTCGCCTTCGGCAGCGGCGAGGTGGTACCCCACGACGCGGCGAACGGAAGGTCGCAGTGCGGCTGGGAGAAGTTGAAGCTGATGTTGTTGCCGGACACCTTCACACCCGGCGGCACGTCCGCGCCGCCGTTGTACGGGCCCTTGTAGGTCTTGTTGTAGTTGACGTCGTTCGCCAGCCACTGCTGGATGTAGTGCGGGCCCTCGGCCAGGTCCGGCGAGAAGGAACGGCCGATCCCGTACGCCACGTCGGCGGCGGTGATCGTGCTGCCGTCCTCGTACTTCAGGCCGTCCTTGATCGTGAACTGCCACGAGGTGCACTTGCCGCCGGACGTGTCCTTGCCGGCGTCGGTCGCGAGGTCGCCGACCAGCGTCAGGTGCCCCTTCCCGTCGTCCTTGAACATGGTCAGCGTCCGCACCAGGAGGTTGCCGACGGCGGTCGCGTTGTTCACGTACGCCCGTACCGGGTCGAGGTGGTCGTAGTCCGCCTCAAGGTACTGGTAGAGCGTGCCGCCGCGCTTCGCGCCGGAGACCGCCGGCGCCGGACCCTTCGAGTCGGCCGGGTTGGTCGAAATGGAGCCGGACTGCGTGGAGCCCTGTCCGTTGTCATCGCTGCTGCTGCCGGTGTTCTTGCTGCACGCGGCAAGTACGGCCAGCAGAGCCACGGCACTCGTGGCAGCCAGTGCCACCCGTGGTCGCATCCTTGTCACCCTCCTGTCAAGGCCGCGCGCGCCCCACGCCGCGGCCGGGGGACTCCGGAGGCCGCCGAGCCGAATCCGGGCAGGATCGGGTGGCGGCTGTTGGAGCCCGAGGAGGCAGTCTAAGCAGGTGACATAACTCACCGTGAACGTTTGAGGATTTTGAGTTGTGGCCCACTCGGGTGACATCCACCGAACGGCCCGCCCCGGCCCACGCGGTAAGACAGTCGCGGGGGCACCCGGACACGACGGTGCCCCCGCCCGGCGGACCGGACGGGGGCACCGACACATCGACCGGCGGCTACCGCGAGGGCGTCGCCTGCCGGGTACGCCGCATGTTCAGCACGTACTCCACCAGCGTGATCAACACCTGCTTCGTCGACTCCCGGCTCCGGGCGTCGCACGGAATCACGGGAACCTGCGCACCGACCGCGAGCGCCTCCCGTACGTCCTCCAGCTGGTGCAGTTGCACACCGTCGAAACAGTTCACGGCCACCAGGTACGGCAGGCCGCGGTGCTCGAAGAAGTCGACGGCGGCGAAGCAGTCCGCCAACCGCCGGGTGTCCACCAGTACGATCGCGCCGATCGCACCCTTGACCAGCTCGTCCCACATGAACCAGAACCGTGTCTGCCCGGGCGTGCCGAACAGGTAGAGGATCAGGTCCTGGTCGATCGTGATGCGGCCGAAGTCCATCGCGACGGTGGTCGTGGTCTTGCCAGGCACGCCCGCCGTCTCGTCCACGCCAACGCTCGCCGACGTCATGATCGCCTCGGTGGTCAGCGGTGTGATCTCCGAGACGGAACCGACCAGTGTGGTCTTTCCGACGCCGAAGCCGCCGGCGATGACGATCTTGGACGAGGTCACCCGCCCGCTCGGCCGGCGGTAGCCCTCGTCAGAGCCTCCGAAGCCCACTCAGCACCCTCTCCAGCAGTTCGGTACCCACGGCGTCGTCCCCGACCTGGGTCGGTTCGTACACGGCGACAAGCCCGTCCGCGGCCATGTCCGCGACCAGCACCCGTGCCACGCCCAAGGGCATCTGCATACGTGCGGCGATCTCGGCGAGGGACTGTACGCGGAGCGCGCACAGCCCGGCGATGAGCTGTTGCTCCCTCCCGCCGACCACGCTGGCGTCACGACCCCGGGCGGTCGTCTCCACCAGCGCCTCAATCGCGATCTCCACCCGGGGCCGGGTCCGGCCCCGGGTCACGGCGTAGGGGCGAACCAGCGCGTTGCTCGGTTCGTCAGAGTCGTTCATCATGCCCTACACCCCGATCCACGGTTGGGCGTCAACCCAGCCGTGCGGATCCTTCGTTGCGCGGTGCCGGGGTGAGAACCTCGCCGACCCGGTCGACGAGCAACGCCATCTCATACCCCACCTGCCCGACATCACAACTTCGGGCCGCCAGCACCGCGAACGAGGAGCCGTCGCTGATCGACATCAAGAACAGAAAACCGTTGTCCATCTCGACCACGGTCTGCAACACCGCGCCGCCCTCGAAGCAGCGCGACGCGCCCTGGGTCAGGCTGACCAGTCCGGACGCGATCGCGGCCAACTGGTCGGCACGGTCCCGGGGCAGATCCCGCGAAGCGGCGAGCAGGAGGCCGTCGGCGGAGACCGCGACCGCGTGCGCCACACCAGGGACCCTGTCCGCGAAGTTGGACAGTAGCCAACCGAGGTCCTGCGTACCTATCTGCTGGGTCGTCATGCCTCCTGCTCCTCGCCAGCACCGTCACCGGTGCTTCTGTGTCCCGGCACGGACGCGGCTTGCGGCGTGGTGCCACCGGCCCGCCCGCGCTGGACGCCTCGGTGGTACGCGGACAGCAGACCGCGGACCGCTTCCGGTGAACGCTCCCTCGCGCTGGGCTGCTTCGCCGGCTCCTCGACGCCGCCCGGTACGAGCTGCGCCATCGGTCGCCGCTTCGGCAGGCCAGTGCTCGTGGTCTCGTCGGAACGCGGGGCCTGGAACACCGCCGAAGCGGCCTGCCAGCCCTTGTCCGCGGCCGACGCCCACGGGTCGATGTCCGGCCGGCCCTCGGACGGGACCTCCGTCGTGGGCCGGGCCGGGATCTCGGCGTACGACCGGGTGGTCGACGCCGGGGCCGTCGGAGCCGGACCGGCCGGCGCCGGCGAACCGGTGGTCGGGCGGGTCGGCAGCACGGTGGGCCGCTTCCGCTCCGGTCGCGGGGTGTCCACGACCGGTTCCGGTGTCGTCGTACGCGTGGCGGATGGAGCCGCCGGCGTCGGCGACGGCGACGGTGTGGTCACCGCCGGGCCGGAGCGGGGCCGGGACGGGCTGGTGCGGAACCAGGCCGACTCGACCTCGCGGAAGATGGGCAGTTCCATCGTGTCGTCGACGTTCCTCGGAATGATCTCGGTACGACCACCGGAGCCGTTGGCCGGCTCCGGTGCGGCCGAGTCTAGCCCGCTCCGGGCAGAAACGTCCTCAGACGGCCGACCGTTACCGACCTGCTGCGATTCATCCGCACTGCCCGCTTCACCGGCGGCATTCCAGCCGGTACCGCGGGTGACCTGCGGGGTCTCGACGGTCAGGTCGTCGAACACGGCGGGCCGCGGCCGGCGCTCCGGCTGGGCCGGCTCCGACCGGTCCTCGGCCGCGGTCGGCCGGCGCGGCAGCCCGCCCGAGGTCGTACCGCTGTCGGCGGTCGTGGCCGAGGACGGCCAGCGGTCGGTGGCACTCTGCCGCCGCTCACCCGAGGCGCGGTCCGCGCCGCCGCGGTCCGCGTCGCCCCGGTCCATGTCGTCGTCCCGGTCGCTCGACAGGCCGGCACTGGACCGCAGCGAGGCCCACCGGTCGGCGACGCTCGGCCGCGGCGCGTCCGCGGGTCGGTCGTCGGCCGCCGGCAACGCCCACCGGTCCGTACGGTCCGCGGCGGACTCGGCCCACCCGTCCGTCCGGTCGTCCGCTGCCCCGGTCGCCGACCAGGTCGTCGCGGCGGGCTCGTCCGTGTCGTCGACCGACCAGGACCCCGCGCCCGACTCGTCCTTGCCGCTCGCCGCCCAGGAGTCCGCGCCGGACTCGTTCCGGTGACCGGCCGACCAGGAGTCCGCGCCGGCGTCGTCGCGGAGTCCGGCCGGCCAGGAGTCCGCGTCGGACTCGTCCCGGGCGGTCGTCGACCAGGAGTCGGTGCCGGACTCACCGCGGTCGGAGGTCGATCGGGAGTCGGGGCCGGACTCGTCGCGGCCGGTGGTCGACCAGCTCGACGCGCCGGTCTCGTCGTACGAGCCGGGCTCCTCCTGGGCCGGCCTGCGCGGCGGCGGGTCGAACAGGCTGCGGCGGATCGGCTCGCCCGCGCTCGTCTCGTCGGACGGCTCCGGGTCGCCGGCCGGCCGCGTCGGCGAACGGCGCGGCAGCGCGGACGTACCGTTGCCGTGCCGGTGGCCGTTGGCCGCGTCGGCCAGGGTGTCGCGGGCCGCCGGCTGGAACGGGACGCCGGGCATCGGGTCGGCCGGTGCGGTCGGCCGGGACGGCTCGCCGCTCCCGGAGTCCAGCGCCAGCGGCGCGGACTGCGCGAGCGGTGCGGGCTGGGCAGGCTGCGGGGGCAGGCCGTTCGGCCGCTGCCCCGCCCGGTCCAGCGGTACCAACACGGTCGTGGGCAGCGTGACCTCGGCGATGGTGCCGCGCTCCGCCGCGGTGCGCAGCACGATCCGGATGCCGAGCCGGGAGGCCAGTCGCCCGACCACGACCAGACCCATCATCCGGGACACCGCGACGTCGACCGGGGCCGGATTCGCGAGCCGGTCGTTCAGCTCACCCAGTACGTCGGGCGACATGCCGATGCCGCGGTCCTCGATCTGCACGATCGCGCGGTCGCCGACGCGCCGGGCGTCGACCACGACCGCGGTGTCCGGCGACGAGAACGCGGTCGCGTTGTCGAGCAGCTCCGCGATCAGGTGTACGACGTCGTTGACGGCCGTGGCCTCGACCTCGACGTCCCGGTCCACCACGCCGAACTCGATCCGGGTGTACTGCTCCACCTCGGACTGGGCGGCCCGCAGTACGTCGCCGAGCGGCGCGGCCTCGCGGCGCGCGCGGGTCGAGTCGGCGCCGGCGAGGACCAGCAGGTTCTCGTCGTTGCGGCGCATCCGGGTGGCCAGGTGGTCGAGCTGGAAGAGCTGCGCCAGGCGGTCCGGGTCCTCCTCGCCCTGCTCCAACCGGTCGAGGTGACCGATCAGCCGGTCGACCAGCAGCTGGGACCGGCGGGCCAGGTTGATGAACATGGTGGAGACGCTGGCGCGCAGGACGGCCTGGCCGGCGGCGGTCTTGACGGCCTCCCGGTGCACCACGTTGAACGCCTCGGAGACCTGGCCGATCTCGTCCCGGCCCTGGACCGCGATCGCGTCGCCGACCTGGTTGGCGATCTCGTCCGGGCTGAGTCCGCCGATCGAGTCGGCGGTCTCCAGCTGGGACACCGCCTGCGGCAGCCCCTCGTACGCCACGCGCAGCGCGCCCTCACGCAGCGACCGCAGCGAGCGCGCCATGGCGCGGGCCACCAGCAGCGCGAGGACGATCGCGATCAGCAGTACGAGCAGGCCGGCGGCCGACTCGGCGATGACCTTGCGGACGACCGCGGCGACGACGTCCTGCGAGTGCGCGGCGACCTGCGCGTCGAGCTGGCGTTCCACGCCGCGGATGGCGTCGATCCGCTCGGCCATCGCCTTGTTCCACGAGGTGGGGGTGATCGACAGGGCGTTGCCGAGGCCGTCGGTCCGGGCCTCGGTCTCCAGCGCCGTCGAGTCCTGCACGTGCGGGCCGTTGACCTCGTCCTGCAGGAGTTGCCGTTGCTCCTCGGTGGCGGTGCGGTTGAACGCGTCGTACGACGACTGCTGGCCGGTGAGCGTGCCGAGGAACGACTCGAAGCTGGTGCTGTCGAAGCCCTGTTTGTCGGCGATCACCCGCAGCAGCGACAGCTGTTCCTGCGCCGCGTACTCCTTGGCCTGGGAGAGCGCCGCGTTCGCTCCCAGCTCGTACGACAGGCCGGTGTCGTCGCTGAGCTGGACGACCGACTGCCGCAGGTCGAGCAGCTCGGAGATGAGCACCTGGTACCGGAAGACGACGGAGGCGACGGTGGCGTCGGACGGGGACAGCACCTCGAGCCGGCCGTTCTTGGTCAGCGCGTCGAGCTGGTTGTCGATCAGGCCGAGCTCGTCGGTCATGGCGCTGGGCAGGTCGGTGACCCCGGCGCGCTTCTCCTTGTACGCGGCGATCTGCTGGTCGGTGACGCCGTTCTGCCGCTTGAAGTCGTCGGTGAGGGTGGTGCGGGTGGAGCGGCTGTTGGCGAGCAGCACCTGGGCGGCGTCGAGCCGCTCGTTCTGCAGTTCCTGGATGAGCGTGCCGGCCTGGGTGCTGAGCTTGATGGTGGTGTCGACTCGGCGGGCGCCGACGAGGGTCTGACCGGCGGAGGCCAGCTCGATGCCGGCCAGCGCGACGACGGCGAGGACCGGGACCAGCAGGATCAGTCCGAGCTTCGACTGGATGCGGACGTCGCTCAGCCGCGGAATGATGGTCCGCTGGCGCGGGCGCCCGGACTGGGTCGCCGCGGTCCGCTTGCTCACTGCTTGCCGCCTTCCGAGACTGCGTGCCGGTTACCGGGCCGGGCCACCACACCGAACCCCCGAGATTCCACCACGCCCGCTGAGAAAGAGAAACCCCGGGCACCGTACGGCAAGTGGTATAAGGCACAGGCCAGCTCACCTGGACCAACACCGCAACCAGAGGGTGCCGGTACGACTACGTGTCGTACCGGTGAGCGGTGCCGGGTATGGCGTTCCGAGCTACCCACGGTGTCCATCTCTGAAGATTGATCGGGATCGATCCGACCGCAGCGGGTTGAGGTTACCTTGACGGGATCGAGCAGAACACATGAAGATATCGCCCGCGCCCTCGGCAAGGCTCGGCCATGGTTGGGTTGGACCAGGCAGACCCACGCTGACCTGGGCGGGGCGGCCACGAACCGCACGGTCCGAGCCGGCGCGACCGGCGCACGGACCGGCCGACGAGCAACGATGGTAAGGGAAAGATGTCACCTCTGCACCGGACCCCGGACCGATGACCGCCGTGCTCGACGTGGCCGGCGCGACCGTGCGGTACGGCGGCGTGGCGGCCGTGGACGACCTGTCGTTCCGGCACGAGGACGGCGGGGTGATCGGGCTGATCGGCCCGAACGGCGCCGGCAAGACCACCCTGCTGAACGTGCTGTCCGGCGCGGTCCGGCTCAGCTCCGGGCGGTTCGGGCTCGACGGCCGTGACCTCACCGACCGCCGGCCGCACCAGATCGCCCGGCTCGGCATCACCCGTACCTTCCAGAACCTCCAGGTCTTCGGCTCGCTGTCGGTGCTGGACAACGTGCTGCTGCCGCGGGTGACCCGCGGCTGGGGCACCGCGGTCGCCGACATGGTGCGGCTGCCGCACGCGCACCGCCGGATCGCCGCCGAGCGCTCCGTCGCGGCCGAGCTGCTCGACCGCGTCGGCATCGCCGAGTACGCGGACACCCCCGCCGGCAGCCTCGCGTACGGGTTGCAGCGGCGGGTCGAGATCGCCCGCGCGCTCGCCGGCGACCCGGCGCTGGTGTTGCTGGACGAGCCGCTGGCCGGGCTGTCCCGGTCGGAGAGCGCCGACCTCACCGACCTGTTCACGAAGGTGGCGAGCGAGGGCGTCACCGTACTGCTGGTCGAACACGACGTGGCGAGCGTGCTCGCGGTCTCCGGCCGGGTGCTGGTGCTCGACCACGGCCGACTGCTCGCCGACGGTACGCCCGAGACGGTCGCGGCCGATCCGGACGTACGCGCGGCGTACCTGGGCGAGGAGTGGACATGACCGACGACGCGACGCCGGTGCTGCGGGTCAGCGGCCTGGTCTCCGGGTACGACCGGATCGAGGCGCTGCACGGCATCGACATCGAGGTGTACGACGGCGAGGCGGTCACGCTGATCGGCTCGAACGGCGCGGGCAAGACGACGCTGCTGCGTACCGTCGCCGGGCTGATGCGGCCCTGGCGTGGCCGGGTCGAGTTCGCCGGGCAGGACGTGACGCGGTGGCCGGCGGAGAAGCGCACCCGGGCCGGCCTGGCGCTGGTACCGGAGGGGCGCCGGGTGTTCGCCGGTCTCACCGTCGAGGAGAACCTGCGGCTCGGCGGCTACCCGCACGCCCGGTCGCTGGCCGCCGAGGGCCTCGCCACCGTGTACGAGCTCTTCCCGAAGCTGCGCGACCGGCGCGGCCAGGCGGCCGGCACGATGTCCGGCGGCGAGCAGCAGATGCTCGCGATCGGCCGGGCCATGATGAGCCGGCCGCGGCTGCTGCTGCTCGACGAGCCGTCTCTGGGCCTCGCCCCGCTGGCGGTACGCGAGGTCGCCGACGCGCTGGTCGAGCTCGCCGGCCGGGGTACCACGCTGGCGCTCGTCGAGCAGAACGCGACGGTCGCGTTCCACGTCGCGCAGCGGGGCTACCTGCTGGACCGCGGCACTCTCGTGACCGCGGGCGACGTCGCCGCACTGCGCGACGATCCGCGCGTGCACGAGGCGTACCTGGGCCAGCCGGTCCGGTAGCCGGCGCGTTCCTCGGCGTACTGCGGGGATCGTCACGGTGGCCGGCGGGTGACATGTCGGTACCCTGCAACCGTCGGTCCGCGAGGTCCCGACGCCGTGCGCCGCCGGCGGAGTAGGCCGGTCGCCGAGTCGACTGGGAGGGGCGATGAGGGCAGCCAACGACATCGCCCGGGTCGTGCTGCTGGCCGGGCCGTCCGGCTCCGGCAAGTCGTACGTCGCCCGTCGCTCCGGGCTCCCCGTCCTCCCGCTGGACGACTTCTATCTCAACGGCGACGACCCGCGGCTGCCGCGGATCGGCGACGAGCACGACGTGGTGTCGCGCCGGCCGGGTCGTCCCTGCACGGCGCACGGCGCCGTCGACTGGGAGTCGCCGGCGAGCTGGGACGCGACGGCGGCGGTCGCCGCGATCGAGCTGCTGGCCCGGACCGGATCGGTCGAGGTACCGCACTACGACATCAGCGTCGACCGGTGCACCGGGTACGAGCGGCTGTCGCTGGCGGACGCGCCGGTGTTCGTGGCCGAGGGCATCTTCGCCGCGGAGATCGTGGCGGCGTGCCGGGACCGCGGCGTCCTGGCCGGGGCGTACGCGCTGCGCCGGCCGCGCGGCGTGACGTTCGCTCGCCGGCTGGTACGGGACCTGCGGGAGCACCGCAAGCCGCCGGCGACCCTGCTGCGGCGCGGTGTCCGGCTCTACCGCGCGGAGTCGCGGATCCTGACGCGGCAGGCCGCGCTCGGCTGCCGGCCGGCGTCCGCGGCGACGGTACGGCGCGCGATCGCCCGCGCGGTGGGCGACCCGGCCGCCGAGCCGGCGACGCTGACCTGACCGCTCGTCACCACAAGATCACGGACCGGGTTGTCCGGTTCGGGCCGGACTCAGACTCATCGGGTAGTACCGCTTTGCGGTTGAGTATCAATCCGACTTCGCCGCCGTCTCACTCTTGACGCGGCCAAACGTCCATCACCAGGATCATCGCTGCACTTCACGCGATGGCCGCGGACGCGGCAGTGCGCGCACGAGCGCCGGGTGGGGCACACGACCGTCCGGTCGCGGCACCCCGCCCGTACGGGAACCCTTTCGAGTACTGAGCAGGGGGTCAACAAGTGTCCACGCGACACTGGATGGCGGTCGGACTCGCCGCGGTGCTGACACTCACCGCGGGCGCGGGTTGCGCGAAGCAGGAGAGCGCAGCCGGCGACTCCACGGAGATCCCGATCGGCGTCGATATCGAGAAGTCCGGCCCCGCGTCGGTCCAGGGCGAGGCGTACGAGCGGGCCCTCAAGCTCGTAGCCGGGCAGATCAACCAGAACGGCGTGAAGGTCGGCAACCAGACCAAGAAGGTCAAGCTGATCATCCGCGACAACAAGAGCGACCCGGCCGAGTCGCTGAGCGTCGCGAAGTCGCTGATCGACAACGACAACGTGGCCGCCATCATCGGCGGCGGCGCCTCACCGACCACGATGTCGATCGTCGACACCGTGGAGGCCAAGAAGGTGCCGCTGGTGTCGATGGGGTCGTCCGGCGCGATCGTCCAGCCGATCGACAAGCGCAAGTACATCTTCAAGACGCCGGGCAACACGCCGGTCATCGCCGACGTCATGCTGAAGCAGTTCCAGCGCAAGGGCATCAAGAAGGTCGCGATGCTCTCCGTGAAGAACGCGTACGGCGACGCGGGGCTCAAGGCGTTCCAGGCCCTCGACAAGGCCGGCAAGATCGACCTGGTCGACAGCGAGACGTTCGGCGACAAGGACAAGGACTTCACGGTTCAGGTCACGAAGGCCACCGAGAAGAAGCCGGACGCCGTCGTGGTGTGGGCGATCCCGCCGCAGGCCGGTATCGCCGCGCAGAACCTGCGCCAGGCCAAGTACCCGTCGAACCAGGTGTACTTCGACACCGGCGCGGGCGCCGAGCTGTTCGTGAAGGGCGCCGGTAACGCGTCCGAGGGCATGTACATGGTGCACTCCCGGGTGCTGGCCGGTGACCAGATCACCGCGACCACGCCGGCCGCGCAGGCGGAGAAGAAGTTCTTCACCGACTACTCGCGGGACTACGGCAACTTCTCCGGCTTCGCGCCGATGGCCGCGGACGCGCTGACCGCGATCGTGCAGGCCATCACAAAGGCGGGCCGCGTCGACCGGGAGAGCATCCGTAACTCCCTGGAGAAGCTCACCTTCGACGGGGCGTTCGGGACGTACGAGTTCAGCCCGACGAACCACGGTGGCGTCGACGAGTCGTCGCTGGCCCTGCTCGTGGTGAAGAACGGGACCTGGACGCTCACCTCCTGATGACGTCCTTTGCACAGTTCGTGGTCACCGGCTTCACCACCGGTGCCACGTACGCGCTGGTCGGCCTGGGCATCGCACTGATCGCCCAGGTCACCGGCGTGATCAGCTTCGCGCAGGGTGAGTTCGTCATGCTCGGGGGACTCACCTTCGCCGTGTTGGAGGAGAAGGGCCTGCCGACGCCGCTGGCGGCGGCCGTCGCGGTCGCCCTGGCGGTCGCGGTCGGCGTCGTACTGGAACGGCTCGTACTCCCCCGCGCCAAGGCCGGACGTACCGACCAGACGATCATGCTGACGATCGGCGCTTCGATCGTCATCGAGGGCGTCGCGCTGGTCGTGGTCGGCACCGAGCCGCACTTCGCCCGGCCGTTCACCCGGGGCAGCGCCCTCAGCCTCGGCGGCGTGCACATCACCCCGCAGTACGTCTGGGTCCTGGCGGTCACCGCCGTCGTCCTCGTCGCGATGTGGGTGCTGCTGACGCGTACCCGGCTCGGGTGGGCGATGCGGGCCACGGCGATGGACGCGGAGGCGGCGCAGCTGTCGGGCATCTCGCCCTCGCGCATGTCGCTGGTCGTGTTCGTGGTGGCCGCGGCGCTCGGCGCGATCGGCGGCATCGTCCTCGCGCCGCTCCAGTCGCCCGACGCGGGCATCGGGATCGCCCTGGGCCTCAAGGGGTTCGCCGCCGCCGTGATCGGCGGGCTGGGCCGGCCGGGCGGCGCCGTCGTCGGCGGCCTGGCGCTCGGCATCGTCGAGCGGGTCGCCGCCGGCTACCTGCCGAGCGGCTACTCCGGCTACGCGGACGCGATCGCGTTCGCGTTGCTGCTGCTTGTCCTGCTGGTACGGCCGACGGGACTGCTCAGCGCACTACGAGTGGAACGAGTCTGATGCTCACGCGGTACCGGAAGCCGGCGGCGCTGCTCGCCTCGTACGGGCTGTTCGTCGGCGGGCTGCTGCTCGTGCCGTTCGTCTTCACCCGGGTGCACCCGTACACCATGGCCGACGGCGTACAGATGGTGCTGCTGGCCATCGCCGGGCTCGGTCTCGTCCCGCTCACCGGGTACGCGGGGCAAGTGTCGCTGGGGCAGGCCGCGTTCTACGGCACCGGCGCGTACACGACGGCGATCCTGACCGTGCGGTACCACGTGAGTCCGTGGCTGTCGATCGTGGTCGGCGCGGTGGTGGCCGGGCTGCTGGCGTACCTGCTGGGGCTGGCGTTGTTCCGGGCGGCCGGGCACTACCTGACGCTCGCCACGATCGCGATCGGGCTGACGCTCGGCGTCGTGGTGAAGCAGGTCGACGTGACCGGCGGCGCCGAGGGCCTGCCGGGTGTCGCGCCGCTGACGCTGTTCGGTGCGGACATCGGCGGCGACGTCAACTTCTTCTACCTGATCGCCGGGATGCTGCTCGTCGCGACGGTCGTCGTGCACCTGGTGTGCCGGTCCGCGTTCGCGAAGACGCTGCTGGCGATCTCGGACTCGCCGATCGCCGCGCAGTCCTGCGGGGTGGACCCGGCGCCGGTCAAGCGGTCGATGTTCGTGCTGGCCGCGGCGCTGTCCTCGGTCGCCGGCTCGCTGTACGCGAGTTGGTCGGGCTTCGTCGACGCCAGCACCCTCGACCTGAACGTGTCGCTCCAGTTGCTGATCATCGTCACGGTCGGCGGCCGGCGCAGCGTGTTCGGCGCCGCCGTCGGGTCGTTCGTGGTCATCTCCCTGGTCCGCTTCGCCAAGGAGTGGCTGCCGGACGTGTCCAGCCACGCGGGCGGTCAGGTCGAGATCATCGCGTACGGCCTGGCGCTGATCCTCGTGCTCCGGCTGCTCCCCCGCGGCATCGTCGGCGGCGTCGCCGCCGCCCTCAAACGCCTCGCCGGCACCATCGTCAAGACCCCCGCCCGCTGACGTTGGCCTAGCGAAGCGAGAACGACACGGGCAGGTGTTTGATGCCGTGCTGGAAGTTGGAGCGCAGGCGGCGCGGCTCACCGGCCGGGCGTACCTCGGCGAGCCGGTCCAGCAGGGCGTCGAACATGGCGACGAGCTGGGCCTTGCCGAGCATCGAGCCGAGGCAGTAGTGCGGCCCGTGGCCGAACGACAGGTGGTCGGCGGCGGCACGGGACACGTCGAACGTGTCGGGGTCGGCGAAGACGCGCGGGTCCCGGTTCGCCGACGCGAAGTACACGACGACCTTGTCGCCGGCGGCGATCCGTACCCCGGCCAGCTCGGTGTCCTCGGTCGCGGTACGCCGGAAGTGCACGACCGGCGTCCACCAGCGCAGCATCTCGTCGGCCGCGGCCGGCAGCAGCGACCGGTCCGCGGCGAGCCGCCGCCACTGCTCGGGGTGGTGCAGCAGCGCGTACATCCCGCCGGGGATGCCGTTGCGCAGCGTCTCGTTGCCGGCGACCGCGAACAGCCAGAACATGTTCTCGAACTCGTCGGTGGACAGCCCGTCGCCGTCCACCCGGGACAGCATGATCGACATGATGTCGTCGCCGGGCGCCGCGCGCTTCTCCGCGGCCAGCTCGTGCGCGTACGCGTAGAGGTCGGGAATGCCCTCCCGGGTACGCGGATCGGGCATCGTGCCGTCCGGCCCGGGGCTCGGCCGTACCGCGAGGGCGGCCTTCGCCATCGTGGTCGCGGCCTGCGCGTCGGTCAGCGAGATCGCCGCGTACTCCGGGTCCTGGAAGCCGATCACCCGGCTCGCCCAGTCGAACATGAGGTACCGGTCGGTCTGCGGCACGCCGAGCACGTCGGCGAGCGTCCACACCGGCAGGTCGGCGGCGGCCTTCGCGAAGTCGACCGTACCGTCGGTGGCGCCGGCGATCATCTCGTCGACGATCCCCCGGGCCCGATCGACGATCCGCTCGCGCAGCCGCTCCACCGCCCGCGGCGTGAACGACCGGTTCACGATCTTCCGCAGCCGGGAGTGCTCCGGCGGGTCCATGTTGAGCATCGACTTCCGCACGTACGCCAGGTCGTCCGGCGTCGCGGGGTCGCGGATCTGGGTGGCGCCCAGCTCGGACGAGAACAGCGCCGGGTTGCGCAGCACCTGCCGGACCTCGGCGTGCCGCCAGACCCCCCAGTATCCGGGGCCGTGCTCGACGCCGTCCGCGGACCGCTCCGGCACCCACGACACCGCCGCCGCCTCGCGCAGCCGGGCCAGCGCCTCGAACGGCACACCCGTCACGTACGTCTGCGGGTCGTACACCAGCTCGGTATCGGCCGCCACGCCTGCCTCCTCACACACTCCCCACGCGAGGAGTGAGCGTGCCAGCCGTGGCGGCCGGGCGCAATGATCCCCCGCTGTCTGGTGAATCTCCCCCTAGCGGACGACCGCGCCGCTGGTCGGGGCGCCGTTGAGGCGGCGGGGCAGGCCGAGCGGGTTCGCGTCGCGCAGCTCCGCGGGCAGCAGCGCGTCCGGCACGTCCTGGTACGCGACGGGGCGCAGGAACCGGCGGACCGCGGTGACCCCGACCGATGTGTGCAGCGGCGCGGTCGTGGCGGGCCAGGGGCCGCCGTGGTGCTGCGCCCAGGAGACGGCGACGCCGGTGGGCCAGCCGTTCCAGATGACGCGGCCGGCCCGCTCGGCGAACACCTCCAGCAGCGCGGCCGCGAGCCCGTCGGCGCCCTCCGACTCCTCGCCCTGCACGGTGGCGGTGAGGCTGCCGGGCAGCAGCTCGACCGCGCGCAGCAGCTCGTCCGGGTCGGTGTACTCGACGAGCAGGGAGACCGGGCCGAAGCACTCGGTCAGCAGCTCGTCGGCCCGCGCCACCAGCGTCGGTACGTCGACCGCGAGCAGCGCCGGGTTCGCCCCGTGCCCCGCGCCGTCCACAGTGGACGGCCCGACGATCTCGCGTACCCCGTCGACGGCGGCGAGCGTCGCCACCCCCGCGTCGTACGCGGCCCGGATGCGGCCGTTCAGCAGCGGCGCCACGGTCGTCTCGCGGACCGCCTTCGCCAGCAGCTCGGTCAGCGCGTGCCCGGTCGGCAGGAACAGCAGCCCCGGCTTCGTGCAGAACTGCCCCGACCCCATCGTGTACGAGGAGACGAAGCCCTTCGCCAGCTCCGCGCCGCGGGTGACGACCGCGGCCGGGGTGGCGGCGGCCGGGTTGAGCGAGCCGAGCTCGCCGTAGAACGGGATCGGGTCCGGCCGCCCGTTGGCCAGGTCGAACAGCGCCCGCCCGCCGCCGAGCGAGCCGGTGAAGCCGACCGCGGTGATCGCCGGATGCGTCACCAGGTCCCGGCCGGCCTGCTCGCCGTGCACCACCGCGAACGTGCCCTCCGGCGCGCCCGCCGCACGCAGCGCCGCGACGACGACCTCACCGGTACGCACGGACAGGCCGGGGTGGCTCGGGTGCGCCTTGACGACGACCGGGCAGCCGGCCGCCAGCGCCGACGCCGTGTCGCCGCCCGCCACCGAGAACGCGAACGGGAAGTTCGACGCGGCGAACACCGCGACCGGACCCAGCGGTACGAGAAGGCGGCGCAGGTCGGGACGCGGCGGGATCGCGTTCGGGTCCGGCAGGTCGATGGTGGCCTCGCGGAACGAGCCCTCCTCGACCGCGTCGGCGAACATGTCGAGCTGCGCGCAGGTACGCGCCAGCTCGCCCGGCAGCCGCGGTGAGCCCAGCGCCGTCTCCGCGTCGGCCAGCGCGACCAGCTCGTCGCCGGCGTCGCGCAGCGCCGACGCGACGGTACGGAGCAGGGTCGCGCGCTCGGCCGGCCCCAGCGCCGCCAGTGGCGCGGCGGCCTCGGCGGCGGCCCGGGCCGCGGCGTCCACGGCTGCGGAGTCGCTCGCCGGGACCGGTGACCCGACCGGCTCACCGGTGCGCGGGTCCACCCCGCACAGCGCCTGCCCGGTCCGCTCCATCTGCTCGGTCACCGCAAACCTCCCCGACCTCGGCATACGACCAACGCTCCCCACGCTAGTGGTATGCCGGGCGGGCGGCTCCCGGCGGTCCGCCGGGACGGTTGCTCAGCGCTCCCCGGCGTCCCGCCGAAGAACGGCCCGGATGCCGCCGGCGAGAACGACGAGCGACAGAATCGAGAACAGCATCGTGAACACGGTCGTGCGCATGGTTTCACCCCCGAGAAGTACGCCCCCCCAGGCGTACGCGGATCAGCCAACCATTGGGGTTTCCTTTGCTGCCAACCGGTCCGGTCAGATGAGGCCGGCGCCACTGCAACCGTTTCGCCTTCCGGGTGGAACCCAGCGAATTTCCAGCCACCTGACCTAGGCTTGGGGTTACAGACCGGTGATCGGGAGGGTCAGTGGCCGAGGAAAATGCACGCAAGTTGGTCGTCATCGACTTCGACGACGCGATGCGGGCCCAGGAGTTCCTGCTCGCCGCGATGCGGCTGGTGAAGGACGGTCAGCTCGCGCTGCACGACGCCGTGTTCATCAGCCGCGACGCCGACGGCCGGTCCACGGTGCGGGAGACGACCGACCTGACGCCCGGCCGCGGCGCGCTCGGCGGCGCCATGTGGGGCGTGCTGATCGGCACGCTGCTCGGCGGCCCGATCGGCGCCCTGGTGGGCGGTGCGGCCTCGGCCGGCGGCGGGGCGCTGCTCGCCAAGCTGATCGACACCGGCATCAAGGACGATCAGGTCAAGGGCCTCCGCGAGACCGTACGGCCGGGCACCACGGCCCTGGCGCTGCTGCTCAGCCACGTCAGCTCCGGCGCGCTGCAGACCGAGCTGGAGCGCTTCCCCGGCGCCACGATCATGCAGTCCGACCTGCCGGAGGGCGCGCTTTCCGTGGTGCGTACCGCGCTGGACGAGGCGCCGCCGCCCGTCTCCCACGACCCGAACATCCGGATCGGGCTGGACGAGCCCCCGCCGGCCGCGATCCCCCCGGACCCGAACGTACGGATCGGCCTCGACGAGCCGGCCGCCCCGACCACGCCGGCCGCGCCGACGACGCCGGAGGATCCGACCGCCGCGCCGCCCGAGCGCCCGGCCGGCCCGCCCGGCAGCAGCACCGAGCCCGGCGGCCCACCCACCCCCGCCTGATACCTGTTTCGCGATCAGGTGAGGTGTGTCCGCAGGGTGCGCGGACCGGGATCCCTGGGGCGCAGCCCCCAGACCCCGCGCCGGGGACTCCGCCCCGGCGCCCCACCCGTCGTCAGGTGACGGCGAGGTCGGCGACGAGGATCCGGTGCGACGTCCCGCCCAGGTCGTACGCCCGGATCCGGTACGACTCGACCGGCCCCTCGGTGAGCACGTGGTCGACCGGGGTCGGCGGCACGGGCCAGCGGGAGTACGTGGGCTTCAGGCCGGAGCCGACGCCGATCGCCGCGTCGGTGTAGCCGTCGCGTTCGAGGTCGCGGAACGCCTTGTTGTCCTGGGTGGCGTTGAAGTCGCCGAGCAGCACCTGGGTACCGGCGTCCTTCGGTACGGGCAGCGCGTCCAGGTCGTGCGTCCAGTCGGAGACGGTGTGCCCGAGCATCGGCGTACGGGTGTGCACGCTGACCAGGTCGAGCGACGCGTTGCCCACCGACATCCGGGCCCGGGCCAGCTTCGAGGTGGTACCGGACAGGCCGACGGACGTGAGCCCGCCCTGCGCGTACAGGCCGGTGCCGGCGGTGCCCGACGCGGTGCGCAGAACGGTCGCCGGCAAGTACTTGCCGATGCCGGCGCGGGACAGCGCGGCGGCCTCGCCGGACGTCAGCTCCTGTACGGCGAGGATGTCGGGCTTCTCCGCGGCGATCCGGCGTACCAGTGCCTTCGCGTCGGCCGACCCTTTGTTGAGGTTGACCGTCATGACCCGCAGCGTGTAGCCCTTGGGCCGGGCGACCGGGCCGACGGCCCAGCGCGGCAGCAGCGCCCCGCCGTACGCGACGGTCACGATGACCATGAAGACGCCGAGCTTGCGGCGGCCGCCGGCGAAGAGGATCAGCGTGCCCAGCAGGCTGGCGCCCGCCAGGTACGGCACGAACACCATCGCCTGCACGAACGGCGTGACGCGGTCCCAGCCGGCCCACCGGACCGTGATCACCACGGTCAGCAGGACGACCAGGACCCAGCCGAGCGCCCGCAGCAGCCGCATCACTTCGTCAGCCGATCAGCTTCGCGTACGCCGGCTTGATGACGTCGTTGATCAGCGCCAGCCGCTCGTCGAACCCGAGGAACGAGCTCTTCATCGCGTTGACGGTGAACCACTGCAGGTCCGCCCAGCCGTAGCCGAAGGCGTCGGCGAGCAGCGCCATCTCCCGCGACATGCTGGTGCCGGACATCAGCCGGTTGTCGGTGTTGACGGTGACCCGGAAACGCAGGTCGTGCAGCAGGCCGATGGGATGCTCGGCGATCGACGCGGCGGCGCCGGTCTGCACGTTCGACGACGGGCACAGCTCCAGCGGGATCCGCTTGTCCCGCACGTACTGCCCGAGCCGGCCGATCCGGTACGAGTCGCCGATCCGCGCGATGTCGTCCACGATCCGTACGCCGTGGCCGAGGCGGTCCGCGCCGCACCACTGGATCGCCTGCCAGATGCTCGGCAGCCCGAACGCCTCGCCCGCATGGATCGTGAAGTGGAAGTTCTCCCGCTGGAGGTACTCGAACGCGTCGAGGTGCCGGGTGGGCGGGAAGCCGGCCTCCGCGCCCGCGATGTCGAAGCCGACGACGCCCTCGTCGCGGAACTCGACGGCCAGCTCGGCGATCTCCATCGACCGGGCCTGGTGCCGCATCGCGGTCAGCAGCGTGCCGACCCGGATCTGGTGGCCGGCCTCCTTCGCCCGCTGCGTACCGATGGCGAAGCCGGACAGCACGACCGCGACGACCTCGGACAGGCTCAGCCCGCGCGAGGTGTGCTGCTCCGGGGCGAACCTGACCTCGGCGTACACGACGCCGTCGGCGGCGAGGTCCTCGGCGCACTCGGCGGCGACCCGCTGCAGCCCCTCGACGGTCTGCATCACCGCGACGGTGTGGTCGAACGTTTCGAGATATCGCTCCAGGGACCCGGAGTTCGCCGCGTCGACGAACCACTGGCCGAGCTCGGCCGGGTCGGTCGCGGGCAGTTGGTCCGTGTACCCGATGTCGCGGGCCAGGTCGATGATCGTCGCGGGCCGGAGCCCGCCGTCGAGGTGGTCGTGGAGCAGCACCTTCGGTGCGTGCCGGATGTCCTCAAGACTGGGTGCAGGTCGTGCCATGCACAGACCTTAGTCGGCCGGCCCGCGCCTCGACATTCGGCTACCGCGCGCCTGCGGCACGCAGCACATCGGCGACCTCGTCCTGGCCGCGGTCGACGGCATGCCGCAGCGGCGTGACGCCGTCCCGGTCGGCGAGGTTCACGTCGGCGCCGTGCGCGACGAGCGAGCGTACGACGCGCTGGTGCGCCGCGCCGCCGTCGCCGAGGACGACCGCCTCCAGCAGCGCCGTCCAGCCCAGGTCGTTGACGTGGTTCACGTCGATGTCGGTACGTGTCAGCACCGCCTCGACGTAGTCGGCGTGGCCGCGCTCCGACGCGGGGATCACCGCGACCCCGCCGTACCGGTTGGTGACGGTGGTGTCGGGGTGGGCCGGCAGCAGCGCGTCGAGCATCGCCACGCTGCCGGTCACGCCGGTGACCAGGAACGCGGAGTCCCGCCGGTCGTCCTGCGCGTCCGGGTCGGCGCCCGCGGCCACGAGTACGCGGGCGGCGGCCACGTGGTCACCGTTCGCCGCCACCACCAACGCGGTACGCCGGTGCGTGTCCCGGGTGTCGACGCGGGCGCCGCGGTCCAACGCGGTCCGTACCGCGTCGGCGTCGCCGGTGCGGGCGGCGGCCAGCAGCGCGGCGTCCGCGGCCGGGTCCCGGCTGGCCGGCGCGCTCGCCGACGGCGTGTCGTTCGGCATCGTGGTTCCCTTCGCCTCGGGCCGGGCGGCCTGGCACGCCGACAGTACGACAGGTACCGCGAGTGCCAGGGCGGCCAGCTTCACCGCGCGTGTCACCGGAGCGCGGCCAGGCCGGCGTTGGCGTACGACTCGTCCATGGCGCCGTCGGGCGCGCCGCCGACGCCGATCCCGGCGACCGGCGAGCCCTGCACCGTCACCGGTACGCCGCCGGCCAGGAACAGCGTCCCGTCCATGTCCCGCAGCGTCGCGCCCGGTCCGGTGACCCGCTTCGCGAGGTCCGAGGTCGGCGCGTTGAACGACACCGCGGTGTACGCCTTCTCCTGCGACGACGACGCGGTCTGCGGCCCGGCGCCGTCCCCGGCCAGCACGACCTTGGTACGCCCGGCGCGGTCGACGACGGTGACCGTGACGTGCTGGCCGTCCTTCTCCGCGGCGTCCAGCGCGGCCTGCGCGGCCCGGGTCGCGGCGTCGACGGTGAGTACCGGGGCCTGCCGGGTGATCGCCGGCGCGGCCTGCCGCGGTGCGGCGTCGGCGCCGGCCGGGTGGGTGAGGCTGAGCGCGGTGACGCCGCCGACCACGGCGAGTCCGGCGCCGGCGAGTGCGACCTTCGTCCGCGAGATGATCATGTTCGTTCCTTCCGTCCGGTGGCGCCGCCCGTACCGGGTCGGCCCTGTCTCGGTGCCGCCCGCGCCGGGCGGCCGGGTCTCGGTCCGCCGCCCGCTCCGCCAGGGGGTCACGGAGCGGGCGATGTCTCCACTGTCCGGTTCCGGGCGGCCTGCCGGATCGCGCGAAGGATCGGTACGCCGGCGCCGCGTGGCGCGGCCGGCTCAACCTTTTGATCGATGTCGGCCCTGGCCGGAGCGTTAGCGTGGGCACGTGACCGAGCCGACCGACACCGCGACGCCCACGTGGCTCGGGCCGGTCATGCACGCCGGCTTCTCTCTGCTGCTCGCCGCGTCGGCCGCCCGGTTCGTCGGGCACCACGGCTGGCACGGCGCGACCCCGACCGTGGTGGGCCTCGTCGCCGGCCTCGCCTGCGCGTACGCGGTGGGTGTGGTGCTGCCCGCGACGGTGCCCCGCGCGGCGCGGCTCGGCTGGCTCGCCGTGGTGGTCGCGCTGTGGCTGGCGCTGGTGGTGGCCGCGCCGAGCTTCGCCGTCTGCGCCGTACCGCTGTTCTTCGTGGCGCTGCCGCTGCTGTCGGTCCGCGCGAGCGTCGCGCTCACCGCGGTGCTGACCGGGGCGGTCGTCGTCGCCCAGGTACGGCTCGGCGCGACGCTCGACGCGAGCGTGGTGCTGACCCCGGTCGCCGTCGCCGGCATCACTCTCGCGGCGTACGCCGCGCTCGCCGCGCAGACCCGCCGCCAGCGCCGCCTCATCGCCGAGGTGGTGAGCACCCGGGACGCGCTGGCCGCGGCGGAGCGTACGGCCGGGGTGCTGGCCGAGCGGGCCCGGCTGGCCCGGGAGATCCACGACAGCCTGGCCCAGGGCTTCTCCAGTACCCGGATGCTGCTCCAAGCGGCGCAGCGCGCCGCGGACAGCGACCCGGCGGCGGCGCGGCGCTACCTGGCGCTGGCGGAGTCGGCGACCGCGGACAACCTGGCCGAGGCGCGCCGGGTGATCAACGACCTGGCGCCGGCCGACCTCGACGAGACCGGCGGCTCGCTGCCCGACGCGCTGCGCGAGCTGGCCGGGCGTACCGGGGCGGAGAGCGGGTTGGCCGTCACGGTACGGGTGGACGGCGCGCCCGGCCCGGTGCCGCCGCGGGTGGCGGCGGCGCTGCTGCGGGTCGCGCAGGGCGCGCTGGCGAACGTCCGCGAACACGCGCACGCGCGCACCGCGGTCCTCACACTGTCCTATGTGGACGATGGGATCGCGCTGGACGTGTACGACGACGGTGTCGGTTTCGATCCGGCCCGCACCCGGCCGGACGGCGTACGCGGGCGGGGGCTGCGGCTCGCCACCGACCGGCTCGCCGAGATCGGCGGCACGCTGGTCGTGGAGAGCGAACCGGGCCGCGGCACCGTGATCGCCGCCGCCGTCCCGGGGGCCCGATGATCGGGGTACTGCTCGTCGACGACCACCCGGTCGTCCGGGCCGGGCTCGTCGCGCTGCTTACCGCCGTCGACGACATCGAGATCGTCGGCGAGGCCGCGACCGGCGAGCAGGCGCTCACCGCCGCCGCCGCGCTGCGCCCCGACGTGGTGCTCGTCGACCTCGCGCTCGGCGCCGGCATCGACGGCGTCGAGGTGATCCGCCGGCTCCCCGACGACACCCGCACGCTCGTGCTCACCACGTACGACTCGGACGCCGACCTGGGCCGGGCGGTCGACGCCGGCGCCGACGGGTACCTGCTCAAGGCCGGGCCGCCGGACGACCTCTACCACGCGATCCGTACCGTCGCGGCCGGCGGGACGGCTCTGGCGCCGTCGGTCGCGACCCGGCTCATGCGGCGCGTACGGGAGCCGGGGACGGCGCTGTCCGACCGGGAGACCGACATCCTCCGGCTCGTCGCCGAAGGGCTCGCGAACCGCGACATCGCGGCCCGGCTCTACCTCAGCGAGGCCACGGTCAAGACGCACCTGGTGCACGTCTTCGCGAAGCTCGGCGTCGACAGCCGGACCGCCGCCGTCGCCGAGGCGGTACGCCGCCGCCTCATCCGGCTGTCCTGAGCCGCGCGCCCCGTCAGACGCCCAGGTCGACGTCCTCCCAGCCGGCCGGGTCGTCATGGTGCGGGCCGACGAGGACGACCGCCCACTCCAGCGCCCAGCGGCGGGAGCCGATCGCGACCGGCGGGACGGGCGGCGGCGTGGGCTCGCCGTACCGCTCGGCCTCCTGGTACGCCCAGTCCAGGCAGTAGTACAGGTCGAGGAGGACGGCCGCCTCGACCGGGTCGCGCCGGGCCGGCGGGAGCGCCGCGCGCCAGTACGGGTACCGCGTGCCGGGCGCGGTCGGGTCGGGCAGCAGGTCGGTCAGGTGCGGCGAGCGCGGCAGCAGCGGGTCGAGGTCGTCGGCGAGGCCGAGCAGCCAGGCGAGACCGTGCAGGGCGTCGCGTTCCAGATCGATCAGCGCGCCGTCGCCGACACCTCCGGCGATGTAGCGCCACTCGCGGCGGGTGACGCGTTCCAGCAGCCGCGCGTCCCGCAGCCAGCGCATCGCCTGCCTTCGGGGCAGCCCGTCGTACGTGGCGAGCAGGACGCCGAGGATCGCGGCGCGCGCCGCCAGCTCGCCGCGCGGGCGCAGCAGCACCCGGTCGCCCGGGTCCCACACCAGCGGGTAGTGCGGCGGCGGCAGCCGTACGCCGAGCCGCCGCAGCTCCTCGACCGTGCCCTCCCGGACCGCGACCGGGTCCGGTACGACGACCGCCCGATCCAGCACCGCCTGTTCCACCGCCACCCACCCCCGTCGTACGCTCTGCGTGATCAACGCAGCACGGACGGTTGGATGACGATGGGCCACCCGGTTGGGGTGGATCAGTCCTCGCGGTGCGCCAGGTCGGGCGCGAACGCCGGCAGGCAGACCGCGACGTATTCCGCGCCGTCCGGGCCGGTGCGGTAGCGCACCCGCTCGCCGGCCCGCGTGACGACACCCTGCCCGGCCCCGACCTCGGTGACCCCGCCGTCGTGCTCGACGACGAGGACCCCGCGCAACACCACCGTGTACTCGTCGAACTCGGGGGCCTGCGCGGGCTCCTCCCACCCACCGGGCGCGACCATGTGCGCGATGGACACGGCCTCGGTGCCGGTGTTCACCCGCCCCGCGTACTCGTTGATGATCTTGCCGCCGGGTACGGGGATCTGCGTCGGTGCGTCGATCAGCTCGGGCATGCGGTGAACCCTACTTGCCGGTGAGGCCGGCGATCTGCGCCACCACGTCGTCGTGCAGCGCCTGGTACCCGATGCCCAGTTCGGCGAAGATCTCCATCGCGAGCGACGGCTGGTCGTTGGTACCGCCGCCCATGGCGAGGCCGAGCAGCAGGTGCTCGGTGCCGATGTAGTTGTGGCCGAGGTTCAGCGCCGCACTGAGCGCCTGGGCGAGCGCCGCCCGCCCCTTCGGCGTGAACCGCGGCTTGGCCTGCACGGGACTGGGGTCACCGAGGCGCGCCTCGGTCGCCTGGCGTACCGCGTCGAGGGAGCCGCCCTGCCGGGCGAGCGCCTTGCCGGCGAGGCTGTCCGCGTCCGCGCACAGGCCGAGCAGGATGTGCTCGGTACCGATGTAGCTGTGCTGGTGTTCCTGGGCGACGGCCTGCGCGCCGACGACCGCCTTCCGGGCCCGCTCGGTGAAGCGGGAGAAGTCGAACTTCGCCAGGTCCGGCGAGAACCGCTGCTGCGCGGCCTGCTTGCTGACGCCGCCGAGGTACTGCCCGATCTGCGCCCAGGAGGCGCCGGTGGCGCGGGCCGCGTCGACGAAGTGGCTGACGAGCTGGTCGCCCAGGGTACTGAGGTCGCTGGCGGTGCGTACGGCGGAGTCGAGCCGTTCCAGCGGGTCGGTGGAGGAGCCGGACACGCGGTCGATGAGGGTGCCGAGGGACACCTGAGGTGTGGTCATGCGTCAACCATAGGTTGACACACTCGGAGCGTCAACCAGATCTTGACGTGAGCCTCAGGCGATGCGGTCGATCACCAACGGCGTACGATCCGGCGCGCTGCCCGCCACCGTGATCGCCGCGCGCAGCTCGGCCATCGCCGGCGCGATCCGAGCCGGATCGTCCGCGCGCAGCTCGGCCAGCACGTCGCCGCGCTCCACCCACTCGCCCGGCCGCCGGTGCAACAACACTCCCGCCGCCGCCGACACCGGATCCTCCTTGCGCGCCCGGCCGGCACCCGCCCGCCACGCCGCGACACCCACGCCGTACGCGTCCATGCCGGCCACGACGCCCGACGACTCGGCGCGCAGCAGCTCCGTCTCCTTCGGCGCCGGCAGCGGCGCGTCCGGGTCACCGCCCTGCGCCCGTACCATCGCCCGCCAGGAATCCATCGCGTGCCCGTTGACCAGCGCGGCCTCCGGGTCCACGTCGGACAGTCCGGCCGCCGCCAGCATCTCCCGGGCCAGCGCCAGCGTCAGCTCCACCACGTCCGGCGGGCCGCCGCCGTCGAGCACCTGCACCGACTCGGCCACCTCCATGCCGTTGCCGACCGCCAGCCCCAGCGGTACGGACATGTCGGTCAGCAGCGCGACCGTACGCACCCCGTGCGCGCCGCCCAGCTCCACCATCGTGCGGGCCAGCTCCCGCGCCGAGGCCACGTCCTTCATGAACGCGCCGGACCCGACCTTCACGTCCAGCACCAGCGCGCCCGTACCCTCGGCGATCTTCTTGCTCATGATCGAGCTGGCGATCAGCGGGATCGACTCGACGGTGCCGGTGACGTCGCGCAGCGCGTACAGCTTGCGGTCGGCGGGGGCCAGGTCGTCCGACGCGGCGCACACCGCGGCGCCCACGTCCCGCAGCTGCGCGACGAACTCGTCCGTCGACAGCCGGGTACGGAAGCCCGCGATCGACTCCAGCTTGTCCAGCGTGCCGCCGGTGTGGCCGAGACCGCGGCCGGACAGCTGCGGTACGGCCACGCCGAAGCTCGCGACCAGCGGCGCCAGCGGCAGCGTGATCTTGTCGCCGACCCCGCCGGTGGAGTGCTTGTCCACGGTCGCGCGCCCGACGGACAGGTCGAGCCGGGCACCCGACGCGATCATCGCCGCCGTCCACCGGGCGATCTCGCCGGCCGTCATGCCGTTCAGCAGGATCGCCATGGCCAGCGCCGACATCTGCTCCTCGGCGACCGACCCCTGCGTGTACGCGTCGATCACCCAGTCGATCTGCGCGTCGGACAGCGCGTGCCCGTCCCGCTTGGCCCGGATCACGTCGACCGCGGTGAGTCCCTCTGTCATGCCTTGCTCCGACCTCCGGCGGATGCCGCGCCCGGCGCGCGGCCCGGTCACCATTCTTCTACGGGGCAAGGGATCCGCGGCCGAGATCCTCCACATCGAACGCGCGCGGCAGCAGCTCGGCCATCGACACCGGGCCCGGCGACGCGTCGACCAGGCAGTCCGGGCCGCCGTTCTCCCACAGCAACTGCCGGCAGCGGCCGCACGGCATCAGCGCGACACCCCGACTGTCCACACAGGACAGTGCGACGAGCCGGCCGCCGCCGCTCGCGTGCAGCGCCGAGACCACACCGCACTCCGCGCACAGCACCACGCCGTACGCGGCGTTCTCCACGTTGCAGCCCACGACGACGCGGCCGTCGTCGACGAGCGCCGCGGCACCCACCGGGTACTTCGAGTACGGCACGTACGCCCGCCGCATCACGTCGGTCGCGGCGGCGCGCAGCGTCTCCCAGTCGATGTCCATCTAGCCCTTCACGTACGGCTTGCCGTCGGCGGCCGGCGCCCGGACCTTGCCGACCAGACCGGCCACCGCCAGGATCGTCGCGATGTACGGCAGCATGGTGAGGAACTGCGACGGAACCACACTGTCGGGGAACGCGATGAACCCCGTCAGGGCGTCGGCGAAGCCGAACAGCAGGGCGCCGAGCAGCGCGCCGGTCGGGCTCCACCGGCCGAAGATGAGCGCGGCCAGCGCGATGAAGCCGCGCCCGTTCGACATGTCCTTGCCGAACTGACCGACCGACCCGACGGTCAACGCCGCGCCGCCGATCCCGGCGATCAGGCCACCGATGATCACGTTGCGGTACCGCACCAGCCGGACCCGTACGCCCAGCGTGTCGGCCGCCGTCGGATGCTCACCCACCGCCCGGGTACGCAGGCCCCAGCGGGTCTTCGTCAGCGCCAGCGACACGACGACCACCAGCACGATCGCCAGGTACGTGATGATCGTGTTCTGGAACAGCACCGGGCCGAGCACCGGGATGTCGCCGAGCACCGGGATCTTGATCTCCGGGAACGTCGGCGGGTTGTTGTACGCCTGCGTGTTCGGCTGCATGAACCGGTCGTACAGGTAGCCGGTCACGCCCATCGCGAAGACGTTCAGCACGACGCCGAGGACGACCTGGTCGACCAGGTAGCGGATGGCGAGGACGGCCAGGATCGCGCCGATGATGCCGCCGCCGAGGGCCGCGGCGACCAGGCCGACCCAGGCGCTCGCCGCGATCGACCCGAACAGCGCACCGCAGAACGCCCCGGTCAGCAGCTGGCCCTCGATGGCCACGTTGATCACGCCGGACCGCTCGCCGAGCACACCGGCCAGCGACCCCAGGATCAGCGGTACGGCGAGGAACAGCGTCTGCTGCGCCAGCCCCACCATCGGCAGGTCGTTCCCCGCCACCTGCCAGCACAGGAACGACAGCACGAACGACACGATCGCCACCGCGGTCGTCGCGCCGAAGTGCCGCCGGAAGTACCCGCCGAGCATCGCCGCGCCGGTCAGCGCGCACACCACGCCGAACGCGATGGTGAACGGCCGGGCCGGCAGGTCCAGGCCGGCGCCGCCGGGATGCGTCGACAGCGTGAACGTGGCGATCTCGCCGGCCTTCGTGGCCAGCCCGAACACCACCGCGGCGGCCAGCCCGACCAGCAGGTACACCAGGCCAGCCTTGCGTGACCGGGTCCAGAAGCCGTGGACCGCGGCAGACTCCGCGACCGTGGCGGAGAGCATCACCTGTCCGGGGCCGACCATCAGCCGTTCCATCCCTTCGCCAGGTTCTGGCCGAGCGCGCTGCCGCCCGCGGCCCGCAGCCGGAAGATCGCCTTCACCAGCGCCGGCGCCGCCACGAAGATCACGATCAGGGACTGGATGATCGTCGACACCTCGATCGGTACCTGCGAGGTCACCTGCATCTGGCCGGCGCCCGCCTGCAACGCGCCGAACAGCAGGCCGGCCAGCACCGTGCCGACCGGCTTGCCCCGGCCGAGCAGGGCCACCGTGATGCCGTCGAAGCCGATCGTGCCGACCACCGACGGGGTGATCGCGTTCGGCGTACTGCCGAGCACGATGCTCGCGCCGCCCAGCCCCGCCAGCGCACCCGCGAACAGCATGACCAGCACGTACGTCCGGTTCAGGCTGATCCCCGCGGTACGCGCCGCGGCCGGGTTCGCGCCGACCGCGCGGAACTCGAAGCCGAGCGTCGAGCGGCGCAGCAGCCAGGCCACGACGAGCGCCGCGGCGACCACCAGGATGATCGCCAGGTTCGCGCGCAGCCCGCTGCCGAACAGGTGCGGCAGCTGCGCGTTCGGCACGACGGCCTTGCTGATCGGGTCGTTGCGGCCGGGCTGCTGCACGCCCTTCTGCGTGACCAGCCAGGTCACGAAGCTCGGCGCGGCGATGTAGTTGAGCATGATCGTGGTGATCACCTCGTGCGCGCCGAACTTGGCCTTCAGCCAGCCGGCGATCAGCCCCCACAGGCCGCCGCCGAGCAGGCCGCCGAGCACCGCCGCGACCACCCCGATCACCGGCGGCCACGGCACCGCGAAACCGACCAGGCCGGCGCCGATCGCGCCCATCATCGCCTGGCCCTGCGCGCCGATGTTGAACATGCCGGCCCGGAACGCCAGCGCCACCGCGAGACCCGTACCGATCAGCGGCGCGGCGTGCGTCAGCGTCTCCGAGATCGGGCTGAGCACCGCGCTCCAGCTCGTCATGCCCCACCACGCCTCGTTCAGCGTCTCGGGGTCCACGATCGAGCCGGTGAACAGCGCCGCGTACGCGGTGCTGATCGCGTGCCAGGCCGCCGAGAACGTGTCGCCGGGCCGGGCGAAGAAGTACTTCGTCGAGTCGAGTACGGCCTGGTCGGACAGCGCGATGACGATCGCGCCCACGACCAGCGCCAGCACGATCGCCAGCAGCGTGACGGTGAAGCTGTTCGCCGTGGTCACCGCGTCGATCACGATCCCGGTACGGCTGCGCTTCGCGTCGCCGCGCGCGGGTGCCTTCGCCGCCGGCCCGGGCTTCGCGCCCGCCGGCCGCTTCGTACCGCCCGGCTCCGCCGCCTTCGCCCCCGACCTCTCGACCGCCCCGGCCTTCACGGCCGGCTCGGCCTCGGCCGGTTCGGCCTTCGGGGTCGGCTCGGACTCGGCCGGCTCGGGCTTCGCGGCCGGCTCGGGCTTCGCGTCGCCGGGCTTCGGCTCGGACGCCGCCGGCTCCGGGTCCGACGGCGGGCCCGGCTTCGATGCCGACGCGTCGGGGTCGGGCGTGGTCGACGGGTCGGCGTCGGGGCGCTCGTCGTCGCTTGTCATTCCGTGTCCTCCGCGGCCGGCTCGCCGGTGACGCCGGCCATCAGCAGGCCGATCCGTTCGCGTGGGGTGTCCGGGCCGACGACCGCCAGCACCTTGCCCCGGTACATGACGGCGATCCGGTCGGCGAGCGACAGGATCTCGTCCAGCTCGCTGGACACCAGCATGACGCCGGTGCCGCGGTCACGTTCGGCGACGATCCGGGCGTGGATGAACTCGGTCGAGCCGACGTCGACGCCCCGGGTCGGCTGCGCGGCGATCAGCAACTCCAGCGGCCGGGACATCTCCCGCGCCACCACGACCTTCTGCTGGTTGCCGCCGGACAGCGTGCCCACCGGCGTGTTGTGCGACGAGGTACGCACGTCGAACTCGGCGATCCGCTCCTTCGCCGACTCCCGGATCGCGGCGGGCCGCAGCGACAGACCGCGGCCGAACGGCGGCCGGTGGTAGATGTCAAGCACCAGGTTCTCGGCGACGCTGAACGTGGAGATCAGGCCGTCGTGGCTGCGGTCGGCCGGCACGTACCCGACGCCCTGGCCGAGCACGTCGCTCGTACCGGTGGTGTGGTGGGCGGCGGCGTCGAGGATGGTGCGCTCGTTGAGCCGGATCGTGCCGCCGATCGCGGGACGCAGGCCCATTATCGCCTCGACCAGCTCGGTCTGCCCGTTGCCCTCGACACCCGCGACGCCGAGGATCTCGCCGTGCCGCAGGTCCAGGTCGACGCCGTCGACGACGCGCTGACCGCGGTCGTCCACGACCGACAGCCCCGCGACGTCGAGCACCGGCGCGCCGGGCTCGGCGGGCTCCTTGTCGACGGTGAGCTTGACGCTGCGGCCGACCATCATCGCGGCCAGCTCGTCCTCGGACGCGTCGGGTGCGGCGTCGCCGACGACCTGGCCGCGGCGGATCACGGTGATCCGGTCGGCGATCGCCTTGACTTCCTTCAGCTTGTGCGTGATGAACACGATCGACTTGCCGGCCGCCTTGAGCGAACGCATCACCGACAGCAGGTCGTCGATCTCCTGCGGGGTGAGTACGGCGGTCGGCTCGTCGAGGATCAGCAGGTCGACCTCGCGTACCAGGGCCTTGATGATCTCGACGCGCTGCTGGATGCCGACGGGCAGGTCCTCGACGAGCTTGTCCGGGTCGACCCGCAGGCCGTACCGCTCGGACACCTCGGTCACGTCGCGGCGGGCGCGCCGCCGGTCCAGCCAGCCGAGCCGGCGGGTGTGTTCGGCGCCGAGCATCACGTTCTCGGCCACCGTGAACACCGGGACCAGCATGAAGTGCTGGTGCACCATGCCGATCCCGGCGTTGATCGCGTCCCGCGGCGAGGCGAACCGGCACGGTACGTCGTCCACCAGGATCTCGCCCTCGTCCGGCGTGAGCAGGCCGTACAGGACGTTCATCAGGGTGGACTTGCCGGCACCGTTCTCGCCGAGCAGTGCGTGGATCTCTCCCGGCTCCACCGTCAGGTCGATACGGTCGTTGGCGACCAGATCGCCGAACCGCTTGGTGATGCCGCGCAGTTCGAGTTTCAGCGTCCGCCTCCCTGACGAGTCGGCGGTGGGACCCGTGGGACCCACCGCCGAGAGCCTTCGTTCGTTACTTGGGCTGTGCCGTGGACTTGACCGTGATCTTGCCGGACTGGATGTCCGAGCCGATCTGGGTGACCTCGGTCTTCAGCGCCGCGGGCACCTTCGACTCCCAGTCGTGGTACGGCGCGAGGCCGACGCCCTGGTTCTTCAGGTCACCGATGTACGACCCGGTCAGCGGCTTGCCCTTCTGACCGGCCACCACGGCGTCCTTGACCGCGCCGGCGATCCCCTTGGTCACCGAGGTCAGGAACGTCTTGCAGTACGTCGAGGCGCTGACGCAGCCGTCGAAGTCCACGAAGATCGTCGCCTGCTTGCCGTTCGACGCGGCGGTCGTCGAGGCGGTGCCCAGCGCGGTACCGCCGGCCACCGGCAGGACGATGTCCGCGCCCTGCGAGATGAACGTCTTGGTGATCGACTGACCCTTGTTCTGGTCGGTGAAGCTGTTCGCGAAGACGCCCTTCTGGCTCTTCTCGTCCCAGCCCAGGAGCTTGACGCTCTTGTGCTTCTGCTGGTTGTAGTAGGCGACGCCCTCGGCGAAGCCATCCATGTAGATCGTCACCGGCGGGATCTTGAGCCCGCCGTACGTGGCGACCTTGCCGGTCTTCGACATGCCCGCGGCCAGGTACCCGGACTGGAACGCCGGCTGCGCCGTGTTGAACTGCATCGAGTACACGTTGGACAGGGCGACGTTGGCGTCGATGATGGCGAACTGCTGCTTCGGGTTCGCCTTGGCGACCTTCGTGACCGCGTCCGCCATCAGGCCGCCGACCCCGACGATCAGGTCGCACTTGGCCTGGACGAACTTCGTCAGGTTCGGCTCGTAGTCCTGCTCGCTCGAGGACTGCGTGTTCTGGACCTGGACGCTGCTGTCCGCCTTCTTGGCGTCCTGCATGCCCTGCCAGGCCGACGCGTTGAACGAGTGGTCGTCGATGCCCCCGGTGTCGGTGACCATGCAGGCCTTGTACTCGCCGCCGCTGCCACCGCTGGAACTCTTCGCTGGCGGCTTGCCACACCCGGCGGCAACGGCGAGCGAGAGCCCTCCGACCGCGAGCACCGTGACGAGCCGCACCCCACGCACCCGGCGCAAGACGGTCTCCTTCCGCACCATGCCACCACAGGAGTTGCGGTGGCTTTCATCGGTGCGCAGCGTAGTCGGTGGGATCCCGTGGTATGGACGCGGACCGGCTCCCGACACCGAGCCGTGACCTGGCCGTTTCCATCGGCACCGACGGCGTCTACCGAGAGCGTCCGTCGGGCGACCGTCGGGCCAGCCAGCCCCGGATCCCGAGTACCCCGATGCCGGTACCGAAGGCCACCGAGGCGACCACGATCAGCGCGTGTACCCACAGGAACGAGGTCGCCGAGCCGTGGTGCCAGGACCGGTCGTCCTGCCAGATCGCCAGGGCGAACCGCGGCCAGATCACCCAGGACCACACCCCGAACGCGACGAGCAGGGTCGACGTCAACCGAGACAGCTTCACGGCAGCGAGTATGGCCGGTCTTCTACGACCCGTCGAACCTGCCCCCGGTACGCCCGGAAAAAGACCTTGGCGACCCCCGCCGCCCCGCAGTAGTGTTCGAGCCACGTGGGAGAGGAGGTGGTCCGATTCATGTGTGGTAAACGGACTCACGAGGTGGTTGTCCGCTAGGCCGCCGTACGTCGGACGACTGGTTTTACCGACCAGGGCTGGTCCTGGTTCCGATCAGGGGCAGTAGCCAAGGCGCCAACACGTAGGCGTTGACGACCGTGGCGGCCGGTGAATATCAGACAACCATCCGGCCCATGGGTCCCGGGACTTGTCCACCCGGGCCTTCCCTCGCGAAAGCGGGGAAGGAAGCACCCATGGGTCGTTTTTATGCCCGCAGTCTCTCTGCCCGTAGCTTCGCTGCCCGCAGCCCTGCCGTCGACAGCGCCGGTCAGGCGCGCTCGGCGCGTGGGCGGGCGAGCACCAGCAGCACGATCCCGACCGCCGCCCAGCCGGACAGCACCGCGAGCGGCCGTCCCGTCGCCGCCCCGTCGAAGTACGCCAGCGAGCGCAGCAGCGTCCCGCCCGCGCCCGGCGGCAGGTACTGGCCGAGGGTGCCCCACCCGGTGGGCAGCAGGTCCGGTGCGGAAGTCAGCCCGGACAGCGGGATCCCCAGCACGAACATCACGAGTACGCCGAGGCCGGCGCCGGGCGGTCCGAGCAGCGCGGCGAGTCCGGCGGCGGTACCGCTGACGGCGAGGGCGAGCAGGGCGACGCCGGCCGCGTCGGTCAGGTAGTCGCCGGGCAGCGCGGACAGCCCCCACCGCGCGATGGCCGTCGACGCCAGTCCGGCGAGCGCCGCGAACAGCACGACCCCGGTGAGCCGCGCGAGGCGCCCGCGTACCCGGAGGGCGAGCAGGACGCCGGCGGCGAGGCTGGTCATCGCGAGCGGCAGGACGCCGAGCGACAGCACGACGCCGTTGGGGTCGTCGGGGTCGGCCGGTACGACGTCGGTGACCGGCACGGGGTGCCCGAGCTGCTGCCCGAGGGACTGCGCGACCTGCCGGAGCAGGGCCGCGATCTGCGGGCTCGCCGCGGACGCGACGCGCAGCCGTACCCCGTCCGGGGCGACGACGAACACCCCGTACGCGTCGCGGTCGTGCAGTGCGGCGTCGCCGGCTGCCTGGTCGGTGACGGTACGGACGTCGAAGGCGCCTGGTCGCGCGTGGTCGAGCCGGGCGGCGAACTGCCGGGCCGCGGCGGGTTGACCGGCGACGTCGATGCGCAGGTCGCGCGGCGCGCTGTGCAGGGCGGGCCAGGCGAAGAGCGTGAACAGCAGGGTCTGGACGGCCAGTGCGCCGAGGACGATGCCGAGCATCGGGCCGACGGAGCGCCGTCGGGGCGTGGTCGACGTCTCGTCGGCCGGCACGGTGCTCTGCGGGATCATGACCCCTCCCATAAAACGAATGGTCGTTCTCCTTGGCTCCAAGCCTGGTCCGCGGCGCGGCCGCTTGTCAAGAACGAATGTTCGTTTTAATTTGGGTCCATGCCCCGCGTGACCGAGGAACACCTCACGGCCCGGCGCCGGCAGATCCTCGACGCGGCCCGGCGCTGCTTCGAGCGCGCCGGCTTCCACCGCACCTCGATGCAGCACATCCTCGCCGAGTCCGGCCTGTCCGCCGGCGCCGTCTACCGGTACTTCGCCGGCAAGGACGAGATCATGGTGGCGATCGCCACCGAGACCCTCGACAAGATCCTGTCCGACGTGGCGCCCACCCTGGCCGCCGACCCGCCGCCGGCCGTACCGGTCGTGCTCGACGCGCTGCTCGGCGAGATCGACCAGCAGCTCGGGCCCCACGGCGTGCTGCGCATCGCGATCCAGGTCTGGGGCGAGTCCATGCACGACGCGGCGGTCGCCGACTTCGTCGCCGCGATGTACCGGCGGATCCGTGCCCTCTTCGTCGCGTACGCCGAGCGGGCCACAGCCGCCGGGCACCTGCCGGCGGACGCCGACCCGGCGGAGGTCGGCGCGGCGCTGTTCGGCCTCGTGCCCGGATACATCCTGCAGCGGGCGCTGATCGGCGACCCGGACCGCGCCGCGTACCTGGCGGGCGTGCGGGCGCTCGTCGGCGTCAGTGGCGCGTCGGGCCGGTGAGGGCGAAGTCGCGACGCGGCCGCCAGCGGCGGTCCCCGTTGTGCGCGAACAACCGGAACCGGACCGCCTCGAACCGCACCTCGAAGTCGGCCAGCTCCGCGAACACCCGGTCCAGCTCGGCCGCCGGCACGTCGTGCGCCACCGTGATGTGCGGGTGGTACGGGTAGCTCAGGTCGCGTGCCAGCGGGCCGGACCGGACGTCCGCGGCCAGCCGCTCGCACTCGGCGATCCCGGCGGCGACCGCCACGAACACCACGTCGGTGATCGGGCGGAACGTGCCGGTACCGCGCAGCAGCAGGCTGAACGCGGGATGCTCGGTCGCCACCCGGGCCAGGTGCCGCTCGACCTGCGGCTCCGCGTCGTCGGACACCTCGGTCGGCGGCAGCAGCGTCAGGTGGGTCGGCACGTACGCCGCCTGCGGGTCGCCGGTCCGGGCCCGGCAACGGTTCAGGTAGCTGCCCCACGGCTCGGGTACGTCGATCGCCACTCCGATGACCCGCATCGCGCCTCCACTTCAGGAGTGTCGCCGCCCGCGTCGGTACCGCCGGCACCTCGGCGCCAGCACCCTAACCGGCCTGAAACGTTTCCGTACACCCCCGGCGCCTCACCGGGCCGGCAGGAACCCCACCCGGTCGTACGCCGTGCGGAGGGTTTCCTCGGCGATCGCCCGGGCCTTCTCCGCGCCGACCGCCAGGATCTTGTCCAGCCCCGCCGGGTCGTCCAGGTACCCCCGGGTACGCGTGCGGACCGGCTCGGTGAAGTCCGCGACGACCTGACCGAGGTCCTTCTTCAGGTCGCCGTACCCCTTGCCGTCGTACTGCCGTTCGAGATCGGCGATGGACGTGCCGGACAGCGCCGAGTAGATCGTCAGCAGGTTGGACACGCCGGGCTTGCGCTCCGCGTCGTACACGATCTCGCGGCCGGTGTCCGTGACCGCGCTGCGGATCTTCTTCGCCGAGCGGGCCGGCTCGTCGAGCAGCTCGACGATGCCGTTCGGCGAGGACGCCGACTTGGACATCTTGCTCGTCGGGTCCTGCAGATCGGTGACCTTCGCGGTGTCCTTCGGGATGTACGCCTCCGGCACCACGAACGTCGCCCCGAAGTCCCGGTTGAACCGCTGCGCCAGGTCCCGGGACAGCTCCAGGTGCTGCCGCTGGTCCTCGCCGACCGGCACCGCGTTCGTCCGGTAGAGCAGGATGTCCGCGGCCTGCAGGACCGGGTACGTGAAGAGGCCGACGCTCGCGCGGTCCGAACCCTGCTTCGCCGACTTGTCCTTGAACTGCGTCATCCGGCTGGCCTCGCCGAACCCGGTGATGCAGCTCAGCACCCACGCCAGCTCCGCGTGCGCCGGCACCTGGCTCTGCACGAACAGCGTGCTGGCCTCCGGGTCGATGCCGATCGCGAGCAGCTGCGCCGCCGCCACCCGCGTACGCTGCCGCAGCACCGCCGGGTCGTGGCCGGCCGTGATCGCGTGCAGATCGACCACGCAGTACACGCAGTCGTGGGTGTCCTGCATGGTCACCCAGTTGCGCAGCGCGCCCAGGTAGTTGCCGAGGTGGAACGAGTCGGCGGTGGGCTGGATGCCGGAGAACACACGCGGTCGGCTGTCGGGCATGGCTCGATTCTGTCAGCCCGCCCCGGCCCGCCGGCGCTCAGCCCTTGGTCGAGCCGAGCGTCAGGCCGGAGATGAACTGGCGCTGGAGCAGGACGTACACGACCAGGGTGGGGATGGCGACGATCATCGCGGCGGCGGCGATCAGGTTCTGGTTGGAGACGAACTGGCCCTGCAGGTTCGCCAGCGCCGAGGTCACCGGGCGCCGGCTGCCGGTCTCGATCAGCGTGATCGCCCAGAAGAAGTCGTTGTAGATCCACGTCGTCAGCAGCGTCGCGAGCGCGGCGAGCGCGGGCCGGCACAGCGGCATCGTGAGCCGCCAGTACCGCGTCCACAGGCCGGCGCCGTCGACCACGGCCGCCTCGTACATCTCGTCGGGCACGGTGCGCATGAAGTTCGACAGTACGAAGACGCAGAAGCCCAACTGGAACGCGACGTTGATGGCCACCAGGCCGGCGATCGAGTTGTAGAGCAGGCCGCTGTCGGACAGGAACGTCGGCATCGGGATGAGCAGGTACAACCGGTACAGCGGGGTGATGATGACCTGCTGCGGCAGCAGGTTGCCGGCGGTGAACAGGATCAGCAACACCACGTTGATCTTGATGTTCACCTTCGCCACGACGAACGCGACGAGCGAGGCGAAGAACAGCGTCAGGATCACGGCGGGGACCGTGATCGCGACCGAGTTCAGGAAGAAGTGGAGCATGTCCGACTGCGTCCACGCCTGCCGGTAGTTGTCGAGCGTGAGGCTGCGCGGCAGCGACACGTACCCCAGCTTCGACGTCTCGGAGTAGGGGCGGAGCGACACGTACAGGGTGAAGACGATCGGGGTGATCCACACGATCGTCGCGCCGATCATCAGCACGTACGACAGGATCCGGCCGAGGCGTACCCGGGGCACCCGCACCGGCGTCGGCTTCGTCGCCAGGGCCGTGGTCATCGGTCCGCCTTCCGCTTGAAGTTCTGGTACAGGAAGATCGAGATCGGGACGAGCGAGATGACCAGCAGGACGACGCCGAGCGCCGAGCCGAAGCCGATCCGCGACGTCTCACCCACGATGTTGTTGGTGACCAGCACCGACAGCAGCTCCAGCCCGTTCGACCCGCGGTTGGTGATGTACACCAGGTCGAACGCGCGCAGCGACTCGATCACGGTGACGACCAGGATCACGATGTTGATCGGCCGCAGCGTCGGGAACGTGACCCGCCAGAACGTCTGCCATGCGTTCGCCCCGTCGACGGTGGCGGCCTCGCGCAGCGACGGGTCGGCCGCCTTCAGGCCCGCCAGGTACAGGACCATGACGTACCCGGCCTGTCTCCAGGTGGCCTCGACGAGGACCGCCCACAGGTTGAGCTTCGGGTCGCCGAGCCAGTCGACGAGGTTGCCGTTCTGGTTGTGGCCGGTGATCGTGTTGATCAGGCCGTAGTTCGGCGAGTAGACGAACTCCCACATGATCCCGATCAGCGCCAGCGACAGCATGACCGGCAGGAACAGCGCGCTCTGGTAGATCCGGCTGCCCTTGATGCCGCGGTCGATGACGACCGCGAACAGCATCCCCAGCGGCGTGGCGAACACGATGAACACCACGAGCCAGATCACGTTGTGCTCGACCGCCGGCCAGAACGGCGGATAGTTCGTCGCCGCCTGCGAGTAGTTGTCGCCGCCGGTGAGGCAGCCGTTGTCCGGCAGCAGTCCGCCGGCCGGCCGGCAACCCCGCAGCTCCAGCCCGCCGACACCGCTCCAGCGGAAGAACGACAGGAACACCGACGCGATCGCCGGCCCCCACACGAACGCGAGGTCGGCGAGGATCGGGACGGCGAGCATCAGCAGCACGAGCAGGATCTCGCGCCGGGACAGCCGCCCGACCCGGTACCTCCGGCGACGCGGTGTCACCGGCGACTTGGCGGCGTCGTCCGCCGCGTCGGTCACCGTCGAGGCCATGTGTCACTGCTCCTCTGCGTTACTGGGCGGCTGCCGGCGTACCGGCAGCCGCCCGTTGCCGGTCGCTCAGCCGAAGATCGACTTGGCCTGCTTGGCCAGGCTCTTCTGGAGGGACTGCACGTTCGACGCGGCCGGGTTGCCGATGAAGTCCTGGATCGCGTGCTCCAGCGCGGTCGCCATCGCCGGGTCGGTGTCCCGGTCGCCGAACTGCGCAACGGCCTTCTGCTTCGCGATCATCGTCGCGGACTTCTTCTGGATGTCGTTGTACGTCGGCGCGACGAGCCCGGTCGCCAGGCCCACGTCCCACGAGTCGCCCTTCAGGTACGACGACTCGGCCTCCGGCGTCCCGATGTACTCCAGGACCTTCTTGGCGCCCTTCGTGTTCTTCGCCTTCTTCGGCATGATGAACCCGTCGGCCGGCGCGTCCATGTAGTCCTGCCCGAAGGTCGAGTTGATCTCCGGGTACGCGAAGAAGTCCAGGTCCTTGATGTCCTTCTTGTCGGTCGCGTACTGCGCGGCGACCTGGTTGGTGCCCTGGAACATCATCCCGGCCTGCTTGGCCTCCAGCGTCTTCGCCGCGTCCTGCCAGATCCGCCCGTTGGCGCCGGTCTGCAGGTACGGCATGAGCTCACGCCAGTGGTCGAAGACCGCGGTGATCTCCTTGTCGGTGTACGCCGCGCCCTTGTTCTGCATCAGCTTCATGTGGTAGTCGAAGCCGTTGACGCGCATGTTGAGGATGTCGAACGTGCCGAGCGCGGGCCAGAGGTCCTTGTCCGCGAACGCCAGCGGCGTCAGGCCGTCCTTCTTCATCTTCTTGGCCAGGGCGATGAACGAGTCCCAGTTCGTCGGGACCTCGTAGCCCTTCTGCGCGAACGTGCTCTTGTTGTAGTGCACGACCCACGGGTAGTTGTAGAGCGGCACCAGGTAGTAGTGCCCGTCGGCGCCCTTCGACAGCGACTTCGCCGCGTCGTTGAAGTGCGTGCCGATCTTGTCCCACACGTCGTCGATCGGGGCCAGCAGTCCCTGTGCCGCGAAGTACTGCAGGCGGAAGCCGGCGAACCAGGTGGCCAGGTCGTCGGGCGTGCCCTGCAGGTACGACGTGATGTTGTTCTGGAACGTGTTGTGGTCCGTTGTGTTGATCTTGGTGGTGACGCCGGTCTTCGTCTTGGCGTCGTTGATCAACCCCTGGAACGCCGCCTTCGGCGCGGGATCGGAGTAGTTCGAGCCGAACGAGATGTTGGTGCCACTCCCGCCGCTTTCGGTGGTGCCCCCGCCGCCGCTGCTACCACCGCAGGCCGCGAGCAGGCCGGGCAGCGCGAGCGCGCCCGCACCGAACGCCGCACCGCGCAGCAGGGTACGCCGGGACAGGGCAGGACCCGGGCCGGTCGGAGACTGCGCCATCGGAACCCCCTACAGGAAAGAACGAAGAATCAAACGCGACCCTTCAAAAGTCCCCACATTCCATCGCCACCGATGAGGGCTGTCAAGTCCTTCGCCGGCCTCGTGGCCTGATCGATGCCAAAGCCCGGCCGACCCGCTGACACGCGTACGCCATCGGCCGGTCACCCATCGCCCACCCCACGGCAGGGGGTTCGAAACCCGCCCACGACGCCCCGCCACCCGGCACGGCCGGTACCGACATCGGTGTGCCACACTTTCGTTCGAACGTGTTGACTCTTGGTCGGTCTGGAACCAAGGTGAGGTCGGAGCACCCGACTCGGGAGGCCAGATGCTCGCACAGCAACGCCAGTCCGCCATCCTCGACCTGGTGCGCCGGCACGGCGGTGTCCGGGTGTCCGACCTGGTCCGCGAGTTCAGCGTCTCGGACATGACGATCCGGCGCGACCTGGAGAACCTGGCGCACCGCGGGCTGCTGGCCAAGGTCCACGGCGGTGCCACCACGCTCGTGCCCGGCTCCACCGACGAGCCGGGCTTCGCGGCCAAGTCGATGCGGCAGCAGGCCGAGAAGGAGGCCATCGCCCGCCGCGCCGCCGCCCTCGTCTCCCCCGGCACCGCGATCGCCCTCTCCGCCGGTACGACGACCTGGACGCTCGCGCACCAGCTGCTCGACGTACCCGGGCTGACCGTGGTGACGAACTCGGTGCCGGTGGCGGAGGTCTTCTACCACAACGGCCGCGCCGACCAGACCGTCGTACTCACCGGCGGCATCCGTACCCCGTCCGACGCGCTCGTCGGCCCGTTCGCGGTGACCGCGATCCGGTCCCTCAACCTGGACCAGCTGTTCCTCGGGGTACACGGGATCAACGAGCGGTCCGGCTTCACCACGCCGAACCTGATGGAGGCGGAGACCGACCGGGCACTCGTCGGCGCGTCCCGCCGGCTGGTCGTGCTCGCCGACCACACGAAGTGGGAGACCGTCGGCATCTCCACGATCGCCCGGCTCGACGAGGCCGACGTCGTGGTGTCCGACGACGGGCTGCCGGCGGACGCCCGGGAGGCACTGAGCGGGCTGGTCGGCCAGGTGCTGATCGCACCCGGCGAGGACCACCGATGAAGCGCACCCCGATCCTGCTCGCCGACGGCCGCGAGCTGATCTACTTCGACGAACGCGACGACGCCGACCGGTCCATGCCCGACCGTCGAGTGCTGCCCGAGCCGCCGCCCGCCTCCGAGCTGCGGTACGACCCGCTCATGGACGAGTGGGTGGCGGTCGCCGCGCACCGCCAGAACCGTACGTTCCTGCCGCCGTCGGACGAGTGCCCGCTGTGTCCGTCGACGCCGGAGCGCTCCACCGAGGTCCCCGCGTACGACTACGACGTGGCGGTGTTCGAGAACCGGTTCCCGTCGTTCAGTCACCGCGTCGGCGCGCCACCGTCCGCCCTGGACGGCACTCTCGTGCCGACGGTGCCGGGCCGGGGCCGGTGCGAGCTGGTGTGCTTCACCGCCGACCACGACTCGGCGTTCGCGAAACTGTCGCCGGCCCGGGTACGCACGGTCGTCGAGGCGTGGGCCGACCGTACGGCGGAGCTGTCCGGGCTGCCCGGCATCGCCCAGGTCTTCTGCTTCGAGAACCGGGGCGAGGAGATCGGCGTGACGCTGCACCACCCGCACGGCCAGATCTACGGCTACCCGTACGTGACGCCGCGGACCGCGACGATGCTCGACTCGGCGCGCCGGTACGGGCACCGGACCGGCGGGGCGAACCTGTTCGCCGACCTGCTCGCCGCGGAACGCGCCGGCGGTGAGCGCGTCGTCACGGCGAACGAGCACTGGACCGCGTTCGTACCCGCCGCCGCCCGGTGGCCGTTCGAAATCCACCTGTACCCACACCGCCAGGTACCCGACATCCCGGCGCTCGACGACGCGGAACGGGACGCGTTCGCCACGCTGTACCTGGACGTACTGGGGCGTTTCGACGGGCTGTTCGACGGGCCGATGCCGTACATCTCGGCGTGGCAGCAGGCGCCGGTACACGCCGACCGGCACCTCTCGTACCTGCATCTTCGTCTGTTCTCCATCCGCCGCGCGGTGGGCAAGCTGAAGTACCTGGCAGGATCGGAGTCGGCGATGGGGGCATTCGTCAACGACATCCGCCCGGAGCAGGCGGCACAGATGCTGAGGGAGTCGAACCAACCGTGAAGCTTCTCGTCACCGGCGGCGCCGGATACATCGGCAGTATCGTCACGCGGCAGTTGGTCGCCGCCGGCCACCAGGTCGAGGTCCTGGACGACCTGTCCAAGGGGTACCGGGACAACGTGCCGGCCGAGGTGGCCTTCCACGAGCTGTCGATCCACGACGTGGCGCAGGTCCTGACGCCGGACGCCGGCTTCGACGGGGTGCTGCACTTCGCGGCGAAGATCTCGGTCGAGGAGTCCGTCTCCAACCCGGCGCTCTACTGGGACACGAACGTCCGAGGCACGCTCGACCTGCTCGACGCGGTGCGCGCCGCCGGCACACCCCGGCTGATCTTCTCCTCCACCGGCACGGTGCACGGCAACGTCGCCGGTGACGACCCGGCCGCGAAGATCACCGAGGACTTCGCGGTCGCGCCGACCAACCCGTACTCGTCGTCGAAGCTGATGATCGACCTGCTGTTGACCGGCGAGTGCGGCGGCTCCGACCTCGGCGCCGTGAGCCTGCGGTACTTCAACGCGGCCGGCGCGTCGGTACCCGCGGACGGGGCCGGGTTCCTCGGTGAGCGGCACGAGCCGGAGACGCACCTGATCCCGATCGCGTTGCAGGCGGCGGCCGGCGACCGGGCCGAGTTCTTCCTGTTCGGTGACGACTACGACACCCCGGACGGCACCTGCATCCGCGACTACATCCACGTCGAGGACCTCGCCACCGCGCACCTGCTGGCGCTGGAGCACGCCGAGCCCGGCCAGCACAAGATCTACAACCTGGGCAACGGCAACGGGTACAGCAACCGGCAGGTCGTCGACGTCGTACGCGAGGTGACCGGGGCGAAGCTGCCGGTGACGCTGGCGCCGCGACGGGACGGTGACGCGGTCGTCGTCGTCGCCTCGTCCGAGAAGGCGCGGCGCGAGCTGGGCTGGGTGCCGGCCAAGCCGGACCTCGCCGACATCATCGCCGACGCCTGGGCCTTCTACCAGCACGACAAGGGCCGGTCGTGACGGCCGACTTCGACGCCGTCTTCGGCGGTGCACCGGACGGCGTCTGGTACGCGCCGGGCCGGGTCAACCTGATCGGCGAGCACACCGACTACAACGACGGGTTCGTGCTGCCGTTCGCGCTGGCGCAGCGCACCACCGTCGCCGGCCGCCGGTACGACGGTCCACAGTGGACCGTCCACTCGGTACTCACCGACGAGACGGTGACGTTCACCGTCGACGACCTGGCGCCGGGCACCGTCACCGGCTGGGCGGCGTACGTCGCCGGCGTGGTCTATGCCTTGCGTACCAACGGTTTCCCGGTCACCGGGGCGGAACTGCACGTCGACTCCGACGTACCGTTGGGCGCCGGGCTGTCGTCGTCGCACGCGATGGAGTGCGCCGTGCTCGGCGCGCTCGCCGACCTGTCGAAGCTGGACGTACCGGTCGCCGCGCGACCCCGGCTGGTGCAGCGCGCCGAGAACGAGTACGTCGGGGCACCCACCGGCATCCTCGACCAGTCCGCGTCGATCCTGTGCCGGGCCGGGCACGCGCTGTTCCTGGACTGCCGGGACATGACCAGCGAACAGGTGCCGTTCGACCTCGCCACCGACGGCCTCGCCGTGCTGGTCGTCGACACCCGCTCGCCGCACCAGCACTCCGACGGCGAGTACGCGAAGCGCCGGGCGACCTGCGAGGCGGCCGCCGCCGAGCTCGGCGTACCGGCGCTGCGTGACATCGGCCAGGACCGCCTCGACACCGCGCTCGCCGCGCTCGGCGACGACGTGTCCCGGCGCCGGGTCCGCCACATCGTCACCGAGAACCAGCGGGTACTCGACACGGTCGCACTGCTGAAGCAGGGCGAGGTACGGGCGATCGGGCCGCTGCTCACCGCGTCGCACGCGTCGATGCGCGACGACTACGAGATCACGGTGCCGCAGGTGGACGTCGCGGTGGAGACCGCGCTGCGCGCCGGCGCGTACGGGGCGCGGATGACGGGCGGCGGCTTCGGCGGCTGCGTCCTCGCCCTGGTCGACGCCGATGCCGTGGACGCGGTGGCCGGCGCGGTCCGGGATGCCTTCGCCAGCAACGGTTTCGCCGAGCCCGTCGCGTTCCTCGGCGTACCGTCGGAGGGCGCCGGCCGCCTCGCCTGACGCCCGATCGTCCGGTGTGGACGGTCCGCGAACACGCGACCGGTCGTCGTTCCCCGTGCTTCCTCGTCGCGGGGAACGACGACCGGAGTCCTCACGACGGTCTCGAAGTCCGCCGCACGGCCCAGGACCTCGGGACCTCGGCTCCTCGGGACCGACCCTAGTCGGCGGGCCGCCACATGTACGGGACCGTCACCGCGACCGGCCGCAGGCCCAGCCGGGTCAGGATCGGCCGGCTGTCCGGCGACGCGTCGACCTGCAGGTACGTCACGCCTCGCGCGGCGGCCAGCCGAGCCCGGTACGCGACGAGCGACCGGTAGATGCCGCGCCCGCGCCACGCCGCGAGCGTCGAACCGCCCCACAGCGAGGCGAAGTCGGTGCCGGGATGGAACCGGATCCAGGACGCGCTGACGACCTCGCCGTCGGCCTCGGCGTACACGACGACGCCGGGATCGCCGTCCACGCCCGACATCTCGCGCTCCAGCGCGTCGGGCAGCCAGCCGTGGTCGTAGCCCCAGACGGCCTCTTCCATCAGCCGGATCCGCTCCAGGTCCGGCCGTCCCGTCGCCTCCCGGACGACCACGCCGTCGGGTGTCGGCGACTCGACCGCGAGCGGCGCGACCGGCCCCACGTGCACGGTCTCGTCCTCGTCGGGTACGAAGCCGTGGGCGCGGAGCCGGTCCGGCAGGTCGGTGGGCAGGTCGTGGCTGTGCCACTTCCACTCGAACTGTCGCCCCAGCGCGGCGAAGTGCCGCACCTGGTCGGCGATCAGCTCGTCCAGCGCCGCCCCGGACAGCCCGCCGAGATCCCGGTATCCGACGAAGCCCGGGCCGCTGATGTCCGACTTGCGGATCAGCGGACCGACCTGCTCCACCGCTTGTCCGTTCGAGTTGCCGGGCCGGCCCCGCAGCTGCCGGTCGTACTCGGCGCGCAGGCGCAGCGCCTCGGCGGACGTGTCCAGTTCGATCACGCCGGAAGTTGAGCACGGGTTCGCCGCCGGGGCAAGGCATTTGCCGGCGCCACGTCCGCCGCGGACGTCAGCCGGCACGGTCGCGCCCGGCGGGGACCGGTACGAGCGTGCCGGCGAGGTCGCGGACCGCGGCACGCAGCCGGTCGACGCCGCCGTGGTCGGTGACGTGCCGGACGAGCGTGCCGTCGAACGAGGCGAGCAGCAGGTGGGCCAGGAAGTCGGCGTCCGCGTCCGGCCGGATCTCGCGGACGAGCCCGGCGACGTGCCCGTGCCACCGCTGGTACGTGGGGTCCTGGTGTTTGTCCGTGGCGCACGCCTGCTCGTGCGCGGCGATCAGCGCGATGTTCCCCGCGGCGAGCACGGCCAGTTCGTCGAGAAAGCCGAGGAGACGGTCGCGGGGCGGCGCGCCGGGGCCGAGCGGCGGCGGGCCGTCGTCGATCGCCGCGCGGATGCGTACCGCGCGCTCGGCGAGCAGTTCCTGGAACAGCCCGGTACGGCTGCCGAACCGGCGGAACACCGTGCCCTTGCCGACGCCGGCGCGCGCCGCCACCGAGTCGAGCGAGACGTGCTCCGGACCCTGCCGGGTCAGCAGCTCCTCGGTCGCGCGCAGGATCGCCTGCCTGTTGCGCGCCGCGTCGCTGCGTTCGGCCGCCATCACACCCCCGGGGAATCGGACCGTCGGTCCGTATAGTATCCCGTGGACAACCGGACCATCGGTCCGCTTCTCTCCTGGAGGTACCCGTGCACGCACTCGTCGCCGACCCCGCGTCCGCCGCCGGCGTCGCGCTCGCCGAAACCCCCGAACCGGTTCCACGGCCCGACCAGGTGCTCGTCGACGTCCGGCACGCGTCGGTGAACTTCGGCGAGGCCCGCTACCCCGACCTCCACCCCGCCGGTACGGTCCTCGGCTACGACGCGGCCGGACACGTCGTCGCGGCCGCGGCCGACGGCACCGGACCGGCCGTCGGCGAGCGGGTCGTCGCCTTCGGCGCCGGCGCCTGGGCGCGCCGCGCCGCGTTCGACACCGACAGCGTCGCCGTCGTACCCGATGGGCTCGACCTCGCCGACGCCGCCGCGCTGCCGCTCGTCGGCATCACCGCCCTGCGTACCCTGCGCGACGCGGGCCCCGTACTCGGCCGCCGGGTACTGGTCACCGGCGCGTCCGGCGGCGTCGGCCGGCTCGCCGTGCAGCTCGCGCGCCGCGCCGGCGGGTACGTCATCGCGTCGGTCGGCGCACCCGAACGCGGCGCGGGGCTCGCGGCGCTCGGCGCCCACGAGGTCGTGGTCGGGCTCGACCGGGTGGACGCGCCGGTCGACGTGGTACTGGAGAACGTGGGCGGGCCGCACCTGGTCACCGCCTGGGGCCTGCTCAAACCCGGCGGCGTCATGCAGAGCATCGGCTGGGCGTCCGGCGAACCCGCCACGTTCCCGCCGAACTCGATCTTCGCCCTCGGTCGGGCGAAGACGCTGCGCTCCTTCGGCGACGCGTCCGACCCCGGCCCCGACCTGGCCACGCTCGTCGACCTCGCCGCCACCGGGGTCGTCTCCGTCGAGGTGGGCTGGCGGGGCTCGTGGCGCCGGGTCGACGAGGCGATCGGCGCGCTGCTCGGCCGGCGCGTACCCGGGAAGGTCGTCCTCGACCTCGACTGACGGCACACCCTAGGCTCGCCGGATGAAGCGAGTCGACTACGACGACCGGCTGTACCGGGTGTACGCGAAGGGCCGTGCGCTCACCGACGGGCAGCGCGCGAACTGGGCGGCGGCGTTCGCCCGGTACCTGCCGACGACCCGACCGCTGCGCGGCCTCGACGTCGGGAGCGGCGTCGGCCGGCTCACCCCGCTGCTCGCGGAGATCTGCGGCGGCCCCGTCGTCGGGATCGAGCCGTCCGCCCGGATGCGCGAAGTCGCCGTCGACACCGCCACACATCCGGCCGTCGAGTACCTGCCGGGGACCGCCGAGGCGACCGGCCTGCCCGACGCCTCCGTCGACGCCGCCCTCGCGTTCCTGGTGTGGCACCACGTGTCGGACCGGCCCGCCGCAGCCCGGGAACTCGCCCGCGTCGTACGCCCGGGCGGGGTGCTGTTGCTACGGACCCAGTTCGCCGACCGGATGCCGTACCTGTGGACGTTCGCGCGCTCGGCGCGGGCACGCGAGGTCGACGCCGCGATGTACGAGACGCTGCCGGTCGTCCGAGCGGATTTCACCGCGGCGGGGTGGGCCTCCGTCGACCTGCACGAGGTCGAGGAGCCAGCCATCGGCACGTACCGGGACGGCCTGGAACGGCTGCGGAGCCGGGCGTTCTCGACGTTCGAGTCGCTCACCGAGGACGAGATCAACGAGTGGCTCGCGGCGGTGGCCGAGTGGGTCACCCCGCGCGCCGACCAGCCGGCCCCGGCCGCCCGCGCCGACCTGCTCGTACTGCACCGCTGAGTCGCTGCACCGCTGCGTCGCTGCACCGCTGCGTCGCTGGCCCGCTGAGTCGCTGCGCCGTCGAGCCGCCGGGCCGTTGGGCCGGGACACGGCGACGGCCCGGACCACCGGGGTCCGGGCCGCCGACCGAGGTGCGTCAGGCGCGCTTGCCCGCGAGGCGGTCGGCCACCGACGACATGAACTCGTCGGTGGTCTGCCACGGGGCGTCCTTGCCGATCAGCAGCGCCAGGTCCTTGGTCATCTGGCCGGACTCGACGGTCTCGACGCAGGCCGCCTCGACCTGCTGCGCGAACTCGCCCAGCTCCGGGGTGTTGTCCAGCTTGCCGCGGTGCTCCAGGCCCCGGCTCCACGCGAAGATCGACGCGACCGGGTTGGTCGACGTCTTCTCGCCCTTCTGCCAGCGCCGGAAGTGTCGGGTCACGGTGCCGTGCGCGGCCTCGGCCTCGACCGTACGGCCGTCCGGGGTCATCAGCACCGAGGTCATCAGACCCAGCGAACCGAAGCCCTGCGCCACGACGTCGGACTGCACGTCGCCGTCGTAGTTCTTGCAGGCCCACACGTACCCGCCGTCGCCCTTGATCGCCTGGGCGACCATGTCGTCGATCAGCCGGTGCTCGTACCAGATGCCGGCGGCATCGAACTCGGCCTTGAACTCCGCCTCGAAGACCTCGGCGAAGATGTCCTTGAACCGGCCGTCGTACGCCTTGAGGATCGTGTTCTTCGTCGACAGGTAGACCGGGAACTTGCGCCCCAGGCCGTACCGGAACGAGGCGCGCGCGAAGTCGCGGATCGACTCGTCGAAGTTGTACATGCCGACGGCGACGCCGCCGCCGGTGAAGTCGGCGACCTCGAACTCCATCGGCGAACCGTCGGTCGGGGTGTAGGTGATCGTCACCTTGCCCGGCCCCGGCACGACGAAGTCCGTCGCCTTGTACTGGTCGCCGTGCGCGTGGCGGCCGATGACGATCGGCTTGGTCCAACCCGGCACGTACCGCGGGATGTTGGACATGACGATCGGCTCGCGGAAGATCACGCCACCGAGGATGTTGCGGATCGTCCCGTTCGGCGAGCGCCACATCTTCTTCAGGCCGAACTCCTCGACCCGCGCCTCGTCCGGCGTGATCGTGGCGCACTTGATGCCGACGCCGTGCTTCTTGATCGCGTTCGCCGCGTCGATGGTGATCTGGTCGTCGGTCTCGTCGCGCTTCTCGATGCCCAGGTCGTAGTACTCGAGGTTGACGTCGAGGTACGGGAGGATCAGCTGGTCCTTGATGAACTGCCAGATGATCCGGGTCATCTCGTCGCCGTCGAGCTCGACGACCGGGTTGGCTACCTTGATCTTGGCCATCCGCCCGGCTCTCCTCTCACGTCATTAACAGTACGAGCGTACTGGACAAGCCTCCGCCCGTACACCCTGGGGCCCGGCCGGCGTCGAAAGCGGTGGGGACAGCTCCAGGATCCGGACGCCGGGTCGCCGGATCGTCACCGACCGGCCGTTCGGGCAGGTTGGTAGGTGCAGGACCGCCAACCCCGACGCACACCCCGACACGCCCCCAGGAGCCGCACGATGAGCGCCACGTCCACGGTCGCCACCCACCTACTCTGGCCCGAGATACTGCCGATCGACGACATCGACCGGAGGATCGCCAGCGACTCGGTGCGCACCGCGTACCAGCGCAACGACGTCGACGCCGAGACCTACGCCGGGGCGCTGAACCGGATCGACGGCGCCACCAACCGCGGCCACCTCACCACCGCGCTGCGCGGCGTGCCGATCACCCCGTACCCGCCGGCCGGGCTGTTCGTCGCGCTGCGGCTGTTCACCGGGCTGACCCTGGTGTCGACCGCGGTACAGATCGTGGTCTGGCTGCTGATCGGGCTGATCGGCGGCTGGGACGCACCCTGGTGGCTGTGGTCGGCGATCCCGAGCGCGTTCGTGGTGTTCTGCCTGTGGTGCGCCACCGAGGGGCCGCGCCGCGCC
>DASXWQ010000027.1:0-35648 GCA_036503555.1 Actinocatenispora sp. | reverse complement strand
GCCCTTCGCCCGGATGGACCGGCCGTCGAACAGCACCGGCAGCGTCGCCGCGCCGCTCGGCCAGTCCGCGCCCCAGCCCGTCTGGTAGAAGTCGTACGGCGGGTGCTGGCCGAGCGAGGTGGAGAAGCTCGTCGCGTCCAGGCCGCGCAGCGTGATCGTGAAGCCGACCCGCTCGAACATCTCCTTGATCAGCGGGGCCTCACGCTGGTTGACCGCCGTGTTCGAGTACGCGTACGTCAGCGCCGGGTGCCGGCCGTGCAGCAGTTCCTTCGCCTTCGCGAGGTTGCCGTGCGCGCCGGCGGGGAACGCGTCGTAGTTCTGCCAGCCGACGATCGTCGGCGACTGCAGCGTCGTCGCCGGTACCGCCGCCTTCGGCCCGCCCAGCACCTGGATCACCGCGTACCGGTCGACCGCGTACGACATCGCCTTGCGGATCGTCGGGTCGGTGATGCGCTCGCAGTTGAGCGCGAGGTAGAACGTGAAGCCGTTCTGGCCGGTCAGCGCCCGCTTCATCGCCGTGGCGTTCTTCTCCACCTGCGGGATCAGCGACTGCGGCACCGCCGCGGTCGACAGCGCGGTCGCGTCCGCGCCGGTGTCGGCGACCAGCCGGTTGGTCTGCTCCACGTCCGCCGCGCCCAGGTCGACCTGGATCCTCTCCGGGTACTGGTGCCGGATCGGGTCGGTCTTCGCGTCCCAGTACGTGTTGCGCACGAGCACCAGCCGCGAGTCCCGTCGGTACTCCGCGATCTTGTACGGCCCGGACGAGAACGGCCGCAGGTCGTACTTCGCGCCGGTGTCCTTCGCGGCGGGCACCGGGACTGTGCCGGACATGGCCGCGGCGTACGGCATGTCGCAGTGTGGCTGCGGGAACGTGAACCGGATCGTGTCGCCGTGCACGGTCAGGCCCGGCGGCAGCGCCCTCCCGCCGTTGAACGGGCCGGTGTAGTCGCCGTTGTAGACCTGCTTGCCGGTCAGCCACTGCTGGAGGTAGTGCGGCCCCTCGGAGAGGTCGGGGGAGAACGACCGGGCGATGCCGCGCGCCACGTCCGCGGCGGTGACCGCTGAACCGTCCTCGTACCGCACGCCGGACTTGATCGTGTAGTCCCACACCCGGCAGTCGTGCCGTACGTCGCGGCCCGCGTCGGTGGCGAGGTCGCCGACGAGCGTGCCGGACTTGCCCTCGGTCTGCGTGAAACCGGTCAGCGTACGGGTGAAGAGCTGCTCGATGATCCCCGCGTTCGCGATGTACGTCCGCTGCGGGTCGAGGTGCTCGTAGTCCTTCTCCTGGAGGATGTGGACCGTGCCGCCGCTGCTGGCCCCGGGTACGGCGGGGGCGGGGCCGCGGGACGCCGCCGGGTCGGTGGCGATGCTCGCCGTGTGCGGGTGCGCCGCGTCGGCCTTTTCCGCCGATCCCTCGTTCTTGGTACACGCGGTGGCCAGCCCGGCCATCAGCGTGACGGCCGCCAGTACGGCGACCCTTCGTCCGATGTGCATGTTCCTCCGTCGTTCCCGCTGATATGACAGCGTTGTCAGCATGTCGGAGCCCGGCGACGGGGCACAGTGTGATCCCACCGACCGGGACCGCTGCTCGGACAACGACGCTGGTACGACGCCCGTCGCGTCCCGGTGGCGGGTGCCGCCGCGTCATGGCCCGAGCGTCCCGTGGGGTCGTCCTGGTGTGGCACGGCCCCCGCCGGGTACTCCGAAGGGGTCCGGCACGGGCCGGATCCGCCCGAGGGCGACGCGCCCTCCACCGGGGGCGGGAAGGCCCGGCGACCGGCATACCGACAGTGCACGGAGGGGGATGTGCGATGAGTATGGCGGACAAGGCGAAGGACAAGAAGGACGAGGTCGTCGGGGCCGGGAAGGAGAAGGTCGGCGAGGCCACGGACAACCCGCGCCAGAAGGTCGAAGGCGCCGCCCAGAAGGACAAGGGCCGGCTCGGCCAGGCCGCCGAGAAGGTCAAGGACGTCTTCACCGACTGACGACGCAACGAGCCGGATCGGCCACCAGGTGGCCGATCCGGCTCGCGTTGCGACGGTCCGGGCTCAGGGGGAGTCGGTGTACCGCCGCCAGCGCCGCGAGATCTCGTCGTCGGCCGGCGGTGGCCCAGGCAGTGGCGGGTCGGCCGGCGCCGACAGCCCGGCGAGCAGTATCCCGAGGTGGCGGCGCCGCAACTGGTGCGTACGGCCCGGGTCGGGGAGGCGGATTGCCGCGCAGCTCTCCAGAAGCAGGGCGACGTCCTGGACCACGACGTCCCGCCGCAGTCGCCCACCGGCGTGGGCGCGCTCGACGAGCGCGGTGACGAGATCGTTGGCGCGCACGGCGTCGCGGGTCATCTCGGGCGTCGGCGTGAACGTCCCCGCCAGGCGGACCGTGAGCGAGTGCACGTCGGCGTCGACGACGTGGGTCAGGAACCCGACGAACGCGTCCCACCCGTCGCCCGCCGCGAGCGCGTACGGGACTGGGACGGTCCGACGCCGTGCGCGCAGTGGACCGCCGCCCAGGTGCTCCAGCACGCCGCCGGCGACCAGATCGCGTACGCCGCGTTCCTCACGGGCGGCCCCGGGCCGGACGGCGACCCGTTCGCGCCGAGCGGCACGCTGGCCGCGGCGCCGGAGACGATCGCCGACGAAGCCCTGCGCCGCGCCGCCGATGCCTGGGGCAAAGTCACCCCCGACGCCACCGACGTTCCCGTACCGGTGCCGCCGAACGCGCTGCCCGCCGCCGTCGGTGTCGGTGCCTGCGCGCTCGACGCGGCCGTGCACGCCTGGGATCTCGCCGTCGCCAGCGGCACGCCCACGCCACTCACCCCCGAGCTGGCACGCGAGCTGCTGTCGGTCGCCCGGTCCATCGTCGAGCCGCTTCGCGCGTACGGTGCCTTCGCCGCGGCGCTCGACCCGCAGCCCGGCGACGACGACGTCGCGCAGCTCCTGCGGTACCTGGGGCGCCGCCCCGACTGGTCGCTGGTCGGTGGCCCGCGCCGCTGACCAGCGTGGTGTCCGTGGACGACCAGGGCCACGTACCCGACGATCGCCCAGCGCGCGTCCGTCCTCCGCCGCGCCGCGTACCGGATCGATGAGTTTGCCCGCGCCGCGTCGTCCGATGGTGATAGTTGACGTGGCGCGGTCGGATCGGCCGCACCGGACCCGAGGAGATCCGACATGCGTACCCTGATCAGCACGGCCTTCGTCTCGCTCGACGGCGTGGTGGAGGCCCCGGGTGGCGAGGCCGGCTACCGCAACGCGGGATGGACGTTCAAGGACGTGGAGTTCCTGCCCGAGGCGTACGAGATCAAGGGCCGGGAGCAGCAGGAAGCCGCGGCGATGATGATGGGCCGGGTCAGCTACGAGGCGTTCAGCCCGGTGTGGCCGGACATGGCGGAGTTCGCCGACTACAAGGTGATGCCGAAGTACGTCGTCTCCACCACGCTCGCCGCGGGTGACCTGGTGTCGAACTGGGGCGAGACCACGATCCTGCGCTCGCTCGACGACGTCGCCGCGCTGAAGCGGACCGACGGCGGCCCGATCATCGTCCACGGCAGCGCCGAGCTCAACCGGAACCTCTCCGACGCCGGCCTGATCGACCGCTACCACCTGCTCGTGTACCCGCTGCTGCTCGGCGCGGGCAAGCGGCTGTTCAGCGAGACGGACAAGGACGCGCAGAAGCTGCGGCTCGTCGAGCACGAGGTGTACGCGAACGGCCTGCAGAAGAACGTCTTCGACGTGGTCCGCTGATCAGAGCCGGCCGGCGGTGCGGACCAGACCGGCGAGGGCCAGGGACCGGCTGTGCGGCGGCCAGGCGATCACGGTCGTCACCGTCGGCGCGTCGAGCACCGGTACGGCGGCGAGGTCGTCGCGCAGGTGCACCCGGGCCGCCTCGGGCAGCACGGCGCACGCCCGGCCCAGGGCGATCAGTTGCAGCAGCTGGGTGTTGTCGTGCACCAGGGGGCCGGGACCGCCGGGCGACGTACCGTCGGGGCCGGGCCAGCGGGGCAGCGGCAGGTCGGGCAGCGCGGCGACCTCCGCCATGCGTACGTGTGGGCGGGTGGTCAGCGGGTGCCCGGCCGGTAGCACCACGACCTGCCCCTCGGTGGACAGGTCCTCGGTGTCGAGGCCGACCGTGGAGTCGAACGGCCGGTGCAGCAGCGCCACGTCGGCCCGGCCGTCGCGCAGCAGCCGTTCCTGGTCGCCGGGGCCGCAGAGCAGCACGTCGATCCCGACCGCGTCGGGCTCCGCGGCGTACGCGTCGAGCAGTTTCGCCAGCAGTTCGCTCGACGCGCCGGCCTTCGTGACGAGGACCAGGCCGGGGCTGCCGGTGGCGGCGAGCGCGGCGCGGCGGGTACGCCGGTCGGCGGCGTCGACCGCGTCGAGCGCGGCCCGGCCCTCGCGCAGCAGCACCGAGCCGGCCTCGGTCAGACCGACGGCACGACTGGTGCGCTCGAACAGGGTGACGCCGAGACGCCGTTCGAGCTGCCGGATCGCCCGCGACAGCGGCGGTTGCGCGATCCGCAACCGCTCGGCCGCCCGCCCGAAGTGGAGTTCCTCGGCGACGGCGACGAAGTAGCGCAGCTCCCGCGTCTCCATACGCCCACCGTACCCGGGGATCGATACCCGCCGGGTATCGCCGGGCACCCGGTCGGTGTTGGTCGGCCCGCCGTGGCGCGGACAGGATCGAGGCATGAGCGAACAGACGATCGCGCTGGTCACCGGCGCGAACAAGGGCATCGGGTACGAGATCGCCGTGGGACTGGGCCGACTCGGGTGGGCCGTCGGCGTGGGCGCGCGGGACGACGGGCGCCGGGACGCGGCGGTGGCGAAGCTGCGCGCCGACGGGGTCGACGCGTTCGGCGTACCGCTCGACGTGACGGACGACGCGAGCGTGGCGGCCGCCGCGGAGCTGGTCGCCGCCCGCGCGGGCCGCCTCGACGTCCTCGTCAACAACGCCGGCGTCACCGGGGGCATGGGCCAGCAGCCGACCACGGCGGATCTCGGCGCCGTACGGACCGCGGTGGAGACCAACGTGTTCGGCGTCATCCGCGTCACCAACGCGCTGCTGCCGTTGCTGCGACGGTCGTCGTCGCCGCGGATCGTGAACATGTCCAGCACGGTCGGATCCCTGACGCGGCAGAGCACTCCGGGCGCGCAGACGGGCCCGATCTCGGTGGCGTACTCGCCGTCGAAGACGTTCCTCAACGCCGTCACCATCCAGTACGCCAAGGAGCTGAGCGACACGAACATCCTGGTCAACGCGGGCTGCCCGGGGTTCTGTGCGACCGACCTCAACGGCTTCCGCGGCGTGCGTACGCCCGAGCAGGGTGCGGCGATCGCGATCCGGCTCGCCACGCTGCCGGACGACGGTCCGAGCGGCGGCTTCTTCGACGACGACGGCGTCGTTCCCTGGTGAGGCGCGCGTCAGCCGGCGCCGAGGACCGCGGTGAGCAGGCCGGGGAAGCGCGCGTCCAGGTCGTCGCGGCGCACCGTGACGACCCGGGTGCGCCCCTGGACGACCGTCCGCGTCAGGCCCGCCTCGCGCAGGACGCGGTAGTGGTGGGAGATCGTCGGGGTGCTGAGGTCGAGGTCGGCCTGCCCGACGACGGCCGAGCAGTTCACTGGCCCGGCGTTGCGGTAGATCGCGGTCATGAGGGCACGCCGGGCGGGGTCGGCGAGCGCGCTGAGCACCACGGTCAGGTCGAGGGAGTCGACCGACGGCTCGGGCAGCGTCCGTGACACCGGTCACCTCCCTAAACTCTTTGATGCTCATCGAACAATAGCCTAGTCTCCATCGTGTGACCATTCGACAAGCATCAAACAGTCCGACGGCGCGGCTGGTCGTCCTCGCCATCGGTACGTTCGTGCTCGGCGTCGACGGCTTCGTCCTACCCGGCCTGCTGGCACCGATCGCCGACGACCTGTCCGTCAGCGTCGCCGCCGCCGGGCAGCTCACCACCGCCTTCGCCGTCGCGTACGCGATCGGGTCGCCGATCATCTCCACCGTCACCGGCCGGCTCGACCGGCGGGTCGTCATCGGCGCGGGCATGGTCGTCTTCCTGGTCGGCATGGTCCTACAGGCCGTCGGCCCGACGTACCCGACGGTGCTGGCCGGGCGGATCGTCGCGGCGCTCGGGGCGGCCGGCTTCCAGGCCAACGCGTACGCCGTGGCCGGCCTGCTGTCCCCGCCCGAGCGGCGCGCGCGCTCGTTCGCGGTGATCGGTGCCGGGGCGAGCCTCGCCTCCGTGCTCGGCGTACCGTTCGGCCTGCTGATCGGGCAGTGGCTCGGCTGGCGCGGCACGATGTGGACGATCGTCGCGCTGGCCGGGATCGCCGCCGTACTCGCCTGGGTCGCGGTGCCCCCGGTCCACCTGCCCGTCACGTCGCTGCGCAGCCGGGTCGCCGTGCTCCGCGACACGCGCATGCTCCTCCTGCTGATGGTCAGCGCGTTCGTGCTGGTGCCGCTCTACCTGGTGGCCGCGTACGCCGCGCCGGTCGTCGGCGTGAGCCGGTCCGGTGCCGGCGCCGTGCTGGTGGCGTTGCTCGTGTTCGGTGTCGGCTTCTTCGCCGGCAACCGCCTCGTCGGACGCGTCGCCGACCGCTTCGGCCCGCTGCGTACCCTCACCGTCGCGCTGGCCGCCACCGCCGCGGTGACCGCCGGCCTCGGCGCCGTCCAACACTGGTACGTCGCGGCGCTGGTCATGCTGTTCGGGCTCGGCGCCGTCGGGTCGTTCCTGTTCATCCCGCAGCAGAACCGGGTCTACAACGCGGGCGGCGACGTCGCCGCCGTCGCGCTCGGCCTCAACGGATCGATGATCTACGTCGGGTCCGCGCTGGGCGCGATCCTCGGCGGCGTCGTGCTGTCGACCGCGGGAAGCCACTGGCTCGGCCCGGTGGCCGCCCTCGTCGCGCTCGCGGTCCTCGCCCTCACGTGGTCGACCGCGCCGGAACGCCGGGCCGCGCCCCGCCCCGCCGACGTACCGGTGTCCACGAACGCCTGACGGGTGTCGTGTTCCCGACGCAACCGCACCGTGCCGCCGACCGTGGAAACCGAGCGACGGAACGCTGCGGCTCGCCGCGTTCGACGGCACCGGCTACACCCAGGTGTACCAGTGGAAGGCGGCGAAGCTGCCGGGCGGGGCGGCCGCCACGTTCGCCACGCCGCGGTTCCTCGCCGACGACCGCCTCATGGTCGCCGCGCACGACATGAACGGTGCGCTCGTGTCGTCCTGGGCGGTCGACGCGAAGAACACCACCGCGGCGCCGGTGAAGCAGCCCACCACCAGCGCCACCTGGGACGCCAAAGGACGGCACGCGGTGTGGCAGCTCCAGCAACCACTCACCGACCAGCCCGGCATCGCCGGCCAGTCGATGTACGTGGACCTGCTGCGCTCCTCGACCAGTGTCGTGTCCGCCCGCGTCACCAGCGCGGACGGATCCTTCGTGCCGTACCGGTGCGACGAGCAGGTCGACGCCACCCGCCTGCTGTGCATGGCGGACCTGCGGCTCGCCCGGCTCCGCGGGTACACGCCGCCGGAGGGCTCGGTCGCGACCCTGACACTGGAGCCGCCGGAGATCGGCGGAGCCGTGCTGACCACCGCGGTCGGTACGCTGCCCGACCACGCCCAGCCCGCCGAACGCGAGGAGATTCAGGCCGTCTACCAGTCCCCGGACCGCGCCGACCTGCTCGTCGCCACCGACCGCGGCTGGTACGCGCGCACCGGCTCCGCCGCCCCGCGGTACGCCTTCGCGCACCTCGGCGACACCCCGGCGTACCCGGAGAACGCGGTCGTGCTCGGGTGGGCGCCCACCCACTACGTCGCGCCCTGACGGTGTGGTCGGGTCCGGCGAGCGGCCGGGCCCGACGTACCGGACGAGCCGTTCGGGTGACGCCGCGGGTCAGTCGGCGCCGGGCTCGTCGACGACCCGGTCCTGCCGGTGCGCACCGTAGAACTCGGACTGCCGCGCCATCACCGTACGCAGCGGCGTGCCGCGCGGCACCCCGTACACCGTGCCGGGGAAGTCCAGGTCGCGCTGCGTCTCCCACAGCTCCTCGTGCCGGTCCGGCGAGAACAGCTCCGCCGGGTCGCCGGCGGCGATCCATCCGATCGGTACGACGGTGTCCGGGCGCAGCCGCGAGTTCGCGTGCAGCACGCTGTTGATGCGCAGCTCGCAGCGCGTGCCGGCGACCGAGCCCGGGAACAGCGACGCGCCGGTCGCCACGAACACCTCGTCCTTGATCGTGGCGCCGTTGACGTGCGCGTGCGGCCCGACCAGCACCGCGTCGCCGATCCGGGCCGGATGCGCGGCACGGCCGCGGACCAGCGCGTTCTCCATGACGACGACGTTCGACCCGAGGCGGACCTCGCCGTCCTCGGCGGTGAGTACGGCGCCGTGCAGGACGCGTGTCCCGGCACCGACCACGACCGCACCGCACAGCACCGCCGACGGGGCGACGTACGCCGACTCGGCGATCTCGGGCCGCGCCCCGCGGTGTTCCAGCAACATCGGTCATCCCTCCGTGTCGTGGTCGAGCCGCCGGTACCACTCGACCTCGTCGTCCTGCCAGCGGTCCGTCGGGGCCAGCCCCGCCGCGCGGGCGACCGCCGCCGACGCGTGGTGGTCGGGGTGGACGTGCGCGACGACGGCACGTACCCGGTGCCGGCCGAGCCAGCCGACGAGTCCCCGGGCCGCCTCGCTGGCGATGCCGCGGCCCTGCCACGCGGTGCCGACCACCCAGGCGATCTCGGCGACGAACCCGTCGCCGGCCGGGCCGACCGTGGCCTGCACCGTGCCGGTCAGGTGCGCCTCGTCGCGCAGCTCGACCACCCAGTTCAGCCAGCCGACGGCCGGGTCCGGCGAACCGACCGTCAGGCGCCGGTACCGCGCACGCAGCGCGTCCGGGGTCTCCGGCGTACCGCCGATGAACGTGTGCAGCGCCGGATCGGCCAGTACCGCCGCCATCTCCTCGGCGTGCTCCACCCGCAGCGGTCGCAGGAGGAGCCGCGCCGTGTCGATCCGCTCGGCCCTGATCATGTGCACGTCGCCACCGTAGCCCGGCCGCGGGTCGTTCCCGGGGACACCTCCACCGCGGCTCGGGTTTCGCCGCGCCGCCCGTCGGGTACCACCTGGTTTCGGGGTGGGGAGTGCCGGTCCGGCGTGGGTGCGCCGGGCCGGCACGGTTTCCCGCCCATCGCGCCTCCCCGAGACGACGGGACGCGCGGTCGAGGAGATCACCGAGACGTTCCGCCGACGCGCGCCCGACCGCCCGGCGCGGTCACCGGCCCGCGGCTAGTCGAGGTGGCGCAGGCCGGGCCAGATCCGTGCCCAGTCGCCGCGCGGCTGGCGGCACAGGTAGATCGCCGCGTGCTGCGCCGTCTCCTCGTTGACGATGCCGCCTGGCATCGTGATCGGTGCGACCTCCCGTACGTCGGACCAGGACCGGCGCAGGTAGCTGGCGCGGAACTCGCCGACGCACAGCACGGTGTCCGGGGTCGTACCGGCGGGTGGCCCCCACAGCAGGTAGCCGTTGTGTCCGCTGGACACGGGCAGCCGCAGGCCGGCGTCCGGGCCGAGGAGGGTCAACGCGCCGGCCTCGCCGTAGTTGCTGGCGAAGATCGTGGTGCCGGGAGGCATCGTGTCGGCGACGGCAGTGACCTGCCGGACGAAGGCCGGCCAACCGTAAGTCTCGACCGGTTGGGAGTTGACCACGCGCAGCGCGTTCTCCGCGCGCAGCGGCAGCACCGGCAGGCCGATCAGCACCGCGAACACCGCCGACACGCTGATCGAGACCGGCCAGCGCCACCGGCGCGTGGTCGTGGTCGGTCCCGTCCGGGCCTCGGCCCACACCGCGCCGGCCGCGAACAGTCCGATCAGGGCGGGCGCGGGGTAGTAGCTCTTGCCGCCGCTGGCGGTGAACACGACGGCCGCGGTCACGGCGACGACGAGGATCCAGCGGTGATCGCGACCGGCCGCCGAACCCAGCCGGCGTACGCCGGAGATCCACAGCGCGACCAGCGGCGGACCGGCGAGTACCAGCGCCAGTTCGGGGAGTTGCGCGAGGGCGCCGAGGGGGCCGCCCTGCGACGCCGAGAGGACCGCGCCCATGCGGAACTGCGGCCAGCCGTGCTGCGCGCCCCACACCAGGTTCGGCGCGGCGACCAGCACGGCGAGGACACCGGCCAGCCACGGCCCCGGCGTACGCAGCACGGCCCGGTGGAACAGCACCACCCCGATCGCGACACCGAGCAGCAGCACGCCGATGGTGTCCTTGTTCTCCAGGCCGATCCCGGCGACGGCGCCGGCCGGCAGCCAGGCGCACACGGTACCCACCCGCATGGCCCGTGCCACCAGCACGAACACGGCGGCCCAGGCCACCTGGTCGAGCACCGTCGTACCGAACAGGAGGGACGCGGCGACGAACACGGGGCATGCCGCGACCGCCGCGGCCGCGACGGTCTGGGCCCGCGTCCGGCCGCCGAACTCGGCGGCCAGCACGGCGGCCAGCAACACGCAGCCCAGCTGCGCGGCGATCGCGACCACCCGCAGCGGCAGTACGCCGCCGGGCAGTTCGGCGGCCAGCCGCGCCAGCAGTGGCGCGAGCGGCGGCTGGTCCGGGTACCCCCAGGCCAGGTGGCGGCCGGAGATCACGTAGTAGAACTCGTCGCGGTGCCACCCGAACCGGGTCGCCACCGCCAGGTGCACGACCCCGGCGACGGCCAGTACGGCGAGCACCGGTCGCCACGCCAGCGGCGCGCCCCGTCTCGTGTCGGGCCCGGCCGGCGCCGCGGTCAGCTCGGGCGATGCGGGTACGCGGGTGTCGGACATGCTGGTTCGGCCGCCGTTTCGGGTCAGAGGGATGCCGCGTCCGGTGCGGACAGGAACGCGGTGAGCAGCAGGTGGCGGACGGTGCGGCGGCACGCCTCACCGTCGAGCGTCGTCGAGTCCGGATCGTCGAGCCGGTGCCACGCGAACCAGGTGACGGTCTCGGTGACGAACCGCGCCGCCGCCGGTACGTCGGGGACGTCGCGCAGCGCACCGGAGCGGATGTGCCGGCGCAGGTAGTCGCCGAGGTGCGCGAGCAGCGTCCGGCGGCGTTGCACGAAGTAGAACTGGGCGAGCTCGGGCAGGTCGGGGGCGCAGCGTTCGACCAGCGCGAGCAGGTGCCTGTTGCGTTCGACGTACCCGTACAGCTCGTCGACGATCGCGCCGAACTCCTCGGCGACCGACACCTGTCGCCGTCGGCCGCCGGCCGCCGCGGCCAGGACGGGCAGCGCGTCGCGACCACCGTCGCCGGCGCGGACGGCGGCCACGATGTCCTCGGGTGCCGGTGTCGGCACCGGGATGTCCAGGCCGGTCAGGGACTCCGGGCTGGCCAGGCGCAGCAGCGCGAGGTAGAGCAGCGCGCCCTTGCTCTTCGCGTACGTGTAGACGGCGCCGTGGCTGAGGTGCAGGGCGGCGGACACGTCGGAGATCCCGGCCGCCCGGTAGCCCTTCGCCATGAACACCCGCGCCGCGGCCTCGGCGATCTCCGCCACCGGCCGCGGCGGCACCCGTCCTCGCATCCCGCCATTATTGACTGACTGGATCAGTCAGTCAAAGCCCCGGGGTCAGCGACGGCCGAGGCGGCGGGACAGGTCCAGGCCCAGCACCAGCAGGCTGAAACCGAACATCAGGATCCCCAGCGGCACGTGCACCGCGGGTACGTGCGCGATGCCCAGCACCACCTGCACCGAGGCGAGGACGAGGAAGCCCGCCGCGTACAGGATGGGGCGGGGCGAGCCGCCGCCCGGCTTCCAGGCGAGGATCGCGGCGAGCACGTAGAGCATCGACGCGCCGTACATCACGCGCGCCCCCACGCTGTGCAGTACCTCCCCGTGCGCCGACGCCAGCAGTACGCCCGCGGTGACCGCCTGGAAGAAGATCGCCGTCGTCTGCAGCGCCACCGAAACCTGGACGAAGGTGCCGGTACGACGTGCCGTGGCTGTGGTCTGGGTGACCATGGTGTGGTCCTCTCTTCTGCCGTGCGCCCGATGGTGGGTACGGTCTCGGTTCCTTGACGACGTAGGCCAGCGGATCGTGAGGTGTGCGGAGTGGTCGCTCCGGCCGGGACCGACGGGACGCGTGACGTCGCCGGGACGCGACGGCACCTGACCGGCCTCGCGTACCGGCTGCTCGGGTCGCTCAGCGAGGCCGAGGACGCCGTGCAGGAGACCTACGCCCGCTGGTACGCCCTGTCGGCGGAGCAGCGGCAGGCCATCGAGACGCCAGCCGCCTGGCTGAGCCGGGTGGCCGGACGCATCTGCCTGGACCAGCTGGGCTCGGCGCGGGCCCGGCGGGAGCGGTACGTCGGCGAGTGGATCCCCGAGCCCCTGCCCGACACGACGGATCCGGGCGAGGGCACGGCCGACCCGGCCGACCGGGTCACCCTCGACGAGTCGGTGCACATGGCGTTCCTCGTCGTGCTGGAGTCGATGACGCCGGCCGAACGGGTGGCGTTCGTCCTGCACGACGTCTTCCGGTACTCGTTCGCCGAGATCGCGGCCATCGTCGGGCGTACGGAGGTGGCCTGCCGGCAGCTGGCGTCCTCGGGGCGCCGCCGGGTCCGCGCCGCGCACCCGGCCACGACGGCCCCGACCGCGGAGCGGGCCGGACTGGTGGGGGAGTTCAAGCAGGCGTGGGAGGCGAAGGACATCAGGGCCCTGGTCGGCCTGCTCGACCCCGACGTCGCGATGATCGCCGACGGCGGCGGCATCGTCTCCGCCGCGCTGCGCCCGGTGGAGGGCGCCGACCTCGTCGCCCAGTACCTGGCCCACTTCGCCGACAGGGCGGCGGATCTGACCCTGTCGGTGCGTACGGTCAACGGGCAGCCCGGCGTTGTCGTCCGGCACGCGGGCGTGACCGTCGGCGTCGCGTCGTTCGCCTTCACCGACGGCCGCATCTCCCGGATCTGGGCGGTACGCAACCCGGAGAAGCTGCGCGCCTGGTGAGGCGAGCCCCGGGCCGGGGTCAGCGCGCGGTCGACCCGGCCAGGTTGTCGATGATCATCGTGACCGCGAAGTCGAACCGCTCGTGTCCGCTGCCTGCGGTCAGTTCGGCCGCGTACCGCCGGGTGTTGGGGAAGCGGTCGGCGGGCAGCGCACCGACCGGTCGACGAGCTCGTCGCGGCCGACCACCCAGCCGTCGTCGTCCTGCCCTCGCTGCCGGACGAGCGAGCGCTCCAGCGCGTACGCGCTGACGTAGAGGCTGAGCGCGTCGAGCGCCCACGCCGCGGCCTGCGGCTCGATGCCGCCGGCGAGCAGGATCGCCAGGATCCCCTCGCTCACCCGCAACGCTTCGGGCCGGCCCGGCGACCTGCTCGGCCGCCGTCGACTGTTCCTGCTCGGGATGGCCGGCTTCACCCTCGCGTCACTGGCCTGCGGCCTCGCGCCCACCGCCGGCGTCCTGATTGCCGCCCGCGTGTGCCAGGGCCTGTTCGGGTCCGTGAAGATCCCGCAGGGCATGGCGCTCGTGACGGTCGTCTTCCCGCCTGATCACCTGCGCACGGCGCTGACGCCGTTCGGCCCGATCATGGGGCTGGCCGCGGTCGCCGGTCCGATCCTGGCCGGTTGGCTGCTGCACCTGGACCCGTTCGGCAGCCAGTGGCGCGCGGTCTTCCTGATCAACGTGCCGTTCGGGATCCTCGCCGCCGCACTCGGCTGGCGCGTACTGCCCCGGCACAGTGGCGAGGACCGCGGCGCCCGTCTCGACCTGCTCGGCGTGGGCCTGCTCACCGCCGGCTCGGCGCTGCTGATCCTGCCGCTCATCCAGGGACGCGACCTGGGCTGGCCGACGTGGACGTACGCGATGATCGCCGCCGCGCTGGTGGCCTTCGGACTGTTCGTGGTCTCCGAACGGCGCAGCGACCACCCGGTCGTCGCCCCGTCGCTGTGCCGCCCAGCAGTTCGCCAGCGCCATCGGGGTCGCCGCGCTCGGTACCGCGTTCTTCGCCCGCGTCGGACACGCCTCGACGACGTCGTACCTCGGCGCCGCCGAGCTGGTGTTCGGCATCTGCGCCGCCGTCAACGTCCTGGCGCTGGTGCTCGTCGGACTCCTACCCAGGCACTCCCAGCAGGCCCTGCACTAGCCGTACCGACGGGCGACGGTCACTCGACCGTGATCGCGCTCGCCGGGCACATGGCCGCCGCCTCCCGGGCGGCGGCCTGCCGATCGGGTGCGGGGTCCGGGTTGCGGAGCAGCACGATGCCGTCCTCGTCGCGCTGGTCGAACAGGTCGGGTGCGGTCAGCACGCACTGCCCGGCGCCGCAGCACACCGTCTCGTCCACGGTGACCTTCATCGTCGTCACCAGGCCACGGGTACGGTCGTGAGCCCGCCGACGAGCAGGCCCTCGGTCCGGCGGAGCTCGGCGGGTGGGACGGCCAGGTGCAGCGTGGGCAGCCGGCGCAGCAGGGTCTCCAGGACGACCTGCAACTCGGTCCGGGCCAGCGACTGGCCGAGACAGGCGTGCGGGCCGGCGCCGAACGCCAGGTGCGGGTTGGGGGAGCGGCCGAGGTCCATCGTCGCGGCGTCGGTGAACGTCGACTCGTCGCGGTTGGCCGCCGCCATGCTGCACACCACGGTGCTGCCCTCGGGCAGGGTGTGGCCGTCGAGTTCGACGTCCTCGGTGAGGTAGCGGCGCAGGCCGAAACCGGCGTTGGCGTCCAGTCGCAGCGTCTCGTCGATCGCGGTGCGTACCAGTGCCGGGTCGGCGAGGAGCTGCTCCCACCGGATCCGGTCGGCGAGCAGCATGCCGATCATCTTGCCGATCATGTTCGCGGTGGTCTCGTGCCCGGCGACCAGCAGGCCCATGCCGGTGAACTGGAGTTCCTCGTCGGTCAGGCCCGCGCCCTCCGCGGCACTCTCCTGGATCAGCAGGCTGAGGATGTCGTCGGTGGGCCGGGCGCGCTTGGCGTGGATGTGCTCCGCCATGTACCGGGTGAACTCCGCCTGGGCGGCCGCGGTCTCCTCGGTCGTGTAGCGGGTGACGCTCAGGAAGCTGTCGGACCAGTAGGAGAAGCGGTCGCGGTCCTCCGCCGGGACGCCGAGGATGTTGCAGATGACGTACACCGGCAGCGGGAAACCGATGCCGGCGCGGAGGTCGGCGGGTGCGCCGTGCTCGACCATGTCGTCGACGAGGCCGTCGGCGATGCGTTCCATAACGGGGCGCAGCGCGATCATGCGCTTCGCGGTGAAGTACTTGCCGACGAGCCGCCGCCAGCGGCGGTGGCCCTCGCCCTTGGTGAGCGCGTTGCTCTGCCCACCGTTGGCGGCGAGGCCGCCGGACCCCTCCGGCGCCAGTCGCGCGCTGTTGTCGGCGGCGGTCGGCCGGGCGAACCGGGGATCCGACAGCATGGCGCGTACGTCGTCGTACCGGGTGAGGTAGAACGCGGTGTCGCCGCTGGGCAGACCGGCGTGCGCGACGGGGCACCGCGCCCGCAGGTGCTCCCATTCGGCGGGGGCGTCCAGCGGCCCATCGGTGTGCAGCGGCAGGCTGACGACGTTCTCGGCCATCGGGTGTCTCCTCGTGGCGCGGGTGTGCGGGGACGTGCCTCGCCGGGGGTGCCGCCGGGACGCACGCCTCCGACAAACGGTACGCACGAAGTGCATCGTGCACAATAAGTGCGTGATGCATTGATGGTGCGTCGCGCTCGAACCAGGCCCACGCTCGGACGACTTCGCCTAGGGTGAGGTCGGCCCACCGAGGAGACCGGCATGGACAACCCGTCGCCCGAAGCGCGGATCGAGCGGGAACTGCTCATCCTGACCCGGCACCTGGACATGACCGCGCCGCGCCGGGACGGCCGGCTCGACCGCAGCGCCCGCGTGATCCTCAGCCGGATCGAGGTACAGGGGCCGATGTCGGTCGCGGATCTCGTCGACGCGTTCGGGCTGGCCGCGTCGACGTTCACCCGGCAGACCACCGCGTTGCTGCGGGACGGGCTCGTCGAACGCATCCTCGACCCGGCCGGCACGATCGCCCGCAAGTTCCGGATCACGGCCGAGGGGTCCGCGCGTCTCGCCGCCGAACGCGACGAGGTCACCGCCGGCCTCGCCACCGTCCTCGCCGACTGGTCGCCGACCCGCCTGCGCCGCTTCATCAGCGACCTCGAACGGTTCAACACCGACATCGAGCGGGTCACCGGCCGCCCCTGGCCGCGCGCCTGACGACGGGCGGTGGCCCCGGTCGTCGCGTGCGTCGGTCGTGCCGCAGGATGGGCGCAACCGTACGAAGGGACAATCACCGTGACCACGGACCCGTCGATCCAGGCCGCTGGCGACGAACAGCCCGCGTCTCAGCCCGACGACACCGGCGCCGAGGTCGTCGTACCGAACCAGGAACTGGTCAAGGAACTGCTCGACCAGATGAAGCTCCGCTACCTGGTGGACGACGACGGCGACGTCTGTGCGCCCTGGGAGAACTTCCGCACGTACTTCATGTTCCACGGCGAGGACGAGCAGCAGACCTTCGCGGCGCGGACCTTCTACGAACGGACGTACTCGATCGACGACCGGCCGCGCCTGCTGGACGCCGCGGACGACTGGAACCGCCGCACCCTGTGGCCGAAGGTCTACAGCCACACCCAGGACGACGGCACCGTACGCCTCATCGGCGAGACGCAGATGCTGGTCGGCGCCGGCGTGAGCCTGAACCACTTCGTGCGGTCCACCGTCGGCTGGGTGAGCGCCGCAATCGAGTTCGACGGCTGGCTGCGCAAGCAACCCGGCATGGCGGTCGACACCGACCAGGACGAGGGGCCCCACGACCCGGGACAGGATCCCGCCTGACCGCCAGGGGCTGGCCCGCGCCCGCTGTCGACACGGAACGGGTCGGTCAGCGGGCGGGGGTGAAGTAGCTCAGGATCATGTCGACGAGCGCGTCGACGTCGGCGTCCGCCATCGGCTCACCGGTCATGCCCATCCGGTGCAGCAGGGTGCCGACGACGGTGTCGATGAGGAACAGGACCCGGTGCGCCGGCTCGTCGAGCACCTCCTGCAGGGCCAGCCGGTACGGGTCCTGGAACCGGCTCGCGAGCATCGCGCGCAGGCCCGCGTCGCTGACGGCGTCGGAGAACACGCCGGCGAACGCGTCGCCCACGCCGGGTTCGCTGATCTTGGCCGCGACCCACCGGATGGCCGAGGTGATCACCTCGGCCCGGTTCCTGCCGCTGACCGGTACGGGGCCGAACGCGTCGAGGAGACAGTCGATGATCAGCGCACCCTTCGACGGCCAGCGGCGGTAGACGGTCGTCTTCGCGATGCCCGCGGCGGCGGCGATGCGGTCGACGGTGGCGCGGGCGTAGCCGACGTCGTGGACCGTGCCCAGCGTCGCGGCGAAGACCGCGGCGGTGACACCGGCGCGTGGGCGACCGGGTGGCCTTCCGGATGTGGTCGGTGTCATGCCCACACCCTACCCATGATTGCGCTACCTTTGGTATCGAAACCTGAGGTAGCGAAAATGGGAGGCACCATGGGCACGCTCGACCACGCGGCGCTCGCGGCGGCGCTGGCGGACATCCACCGCGCCGGGATGCCGGGACTGTTCGCGGAGGTACGCGACGGCGACGAGACGTGGCGGGGCGCCGCCGGCGTCGCCGACCTCGACACCGGCCGGCCTGTCACCGTCGACATGCGGCACCGCGTCGGCAGCATCACCAAGACCTTCACCGCAGCTGCCGTCCTGCGGCTCGTCGAGCGGGGCGAGATCGGCCTCGACACTCCGATAGGCCGGTACCTGCCGAGCCTGGTGCCCGGCGAGCGCGGCCAGACGATCACCGTACGGATGCTGCTCGGGCACACCAGCGGACTGCCCGACTACCTGCCGTACGCGTACCGGTCGCTGCGGCCGTTCCCGTCGTTGGCCGACACGACGCCGGACAGCCTGGAGGACAACCGGTTCACGCGGTTCGACCCGACCGAGCTGATCGCGCTGGGCGTCGCGGCACCCGCGGTCGGTACGCCGGGCGGCCGGCCCGGCATCTACTCCAACACCGGCTACCTGCTGCTCTGCCAGCTCATCGAGTACGTCACCGGCGTCTCCGCCGAGAAGCACATCACCGACGACGTCATCGACCGCGCCGGGCTCCGCGACACCGAGCTGCCCGCCGGTACCTCCATCGACGGGCCGCACTCGAAGCTCTACGAGTCCTGGTTCGGCATGATCGACCCGCCGCGCGACTTCAGCGTGTACGACATGTCCTGGGTCGGGCCGGCCGCCTCACTGATCTCGACGGTCGCGGACCTCAACCACTTCTTCGCGCTGCTGCTCGACGGGCGGATCGTCGCACCCACGTTGCTCGCGGAGATGCAGCGCACCGGCCCCGTCATCTCGTTCGAGGGCAAGCCCGTCGACTACGGCCTCGGCCTGCACCGGCTCGACGTGCCCGGCCACGGCACCTTCTGGGGCCACGACGGCACGGTCTGGGGCGGCGGCGCCAGCTCCATGACCAGCGCCGACGGCGTACGCCAGGTGTCGGTCGCGGTCAACCTGATGCGGCCCAACACGCTCGACGCCGCGGGCCGGCCCCGGCCGCATCCCCTCGACGACGCCCTGCCGGCCTTCCACCGGCTCGCCATGACCGGCGGCCCGGCGAACCGCCGACCGGTCACGGGACGGCGATGAGGACGGCGGCGGCGAGCGCGGCGACCAGCCCGACCACCTGGCGCGGTCGTACCCGCTCGCCGAACACCGCGATCCCCGCCGCCACCGGCACCACCGGGTAGAGCGAGGAGAGCACCACTGCGGCCGTCACGTACCCGGTGCGCACGGCGTACAGGTAGGCGGTCAGGGCCACGGCGGCCAGGACACCGGCACCGGCGATCGCCAGTCGCACCCGGGCCGGCACCGCCCGTACCGCGGGGCGGGCGGTACGCAGCACCGTCGCCGCCAGCAGTACGACGCCGGCCAGTGCGGTCACCCGGCCGGCGAGGACCGGCCAGAGACCTGCGGCACTGCCGGCCCGGGCCAGCGCCAGGTACTGCACGGCGATGCCGACGCCGGCGACGAGGCCGTCGCGTACCGCACCGGGGGCGGGCCGCGCGGGACCGCCGGACACGATCCACAGCGCCGGCACCGCCAGCGCGACGCCCAGCCACGTGAGCCAGCCGGGCCGCTCGCCGAGCAGTACGGTGCCGACGACGACCGGCAGCGTCACGCCCGCGACGGCGCTCACCGGCACCACGACGGACAGCGCGCCGCGGCTCATCGCGCGGAACAGGAACGCCATCCCCAGTCCCGTACCGGCGCCGGACAGGCCGCCCCAGCCGAGTACCGCCGGGCCGGGTACCGCGGGGGTGAGGACCGCCGTGGCGATCGCGAGCGCCGCGAGCCCGCTCGCCTGCCCCCAGGCCGCCGCGCGTACGGCGGCCGTCCGACGGGCCGCGGCGCCGCCGAGTACGTCCGACACCCCGTAGCTGAGCCCCGAGAGCAGGGCCAGGGCCGCGCCCACCGGTCAACCTGCCCGGTTCCGTTCGGCCGCGCCGACGGGGCAGGTGCCACTGCCGGTGCAGCCGGCGCGGTCGCACAGCCGGCACAGCAGGTCGGCGTCGCCGACCTCGTCGTACAGCCGGGTGAGCAGTCGTTCCAGCAGGGCGGTGAGGTGCCCGCGGTCGTCACTGTCCAGATCCGCCAGCACGGCGGACAGCCCCTCGGTTCGGGCGGCGAGAGCGCCGCGCACGGCCCGCCGCCCGGCGGGCGTCAACCGCACCGGGACGGTACGGCCCCGGCCGGCGCCTCGGCGCGCCAGGCCGGCCGCCGCGAGGCTGTCGACCATGCGCGCCGCGGCGGGCTGCGACAGGCCGACCCGCCGGCCCAGCTCGGTCACGCTCAGCTCCGTGGCGTGCGCCAGCACGACCAGCGCCGCGGCGGCACTGGCGCCGACCCCTGCCGCGGCGCGTACCCGGGCCAGCATCAGATCCGACACGGCCAACGCGGCCGCACCCAGCATGTTCCCGAGCCGGTCATCATGCATGACTCATGCATAACATCGACCCGGTACCGGCGCAACCGGGGCGGGGCCGCTGGCAAGGCTCTCGACGGTGCGGCCGAAAGGCTGCGCCGCCGCGTACGACGACCGGGTCCGCGACGGGAGGGAGCCGTGAGGCACGCATCGTGCCGGTCGCGGCCCGCGGCGGGTCCGGAGCGGGGCGGGCCGCCGCCTGAACCCACCGAGTCTCCTTACTCGGAGAAATTGTGCCCACACGGAGTGTGGACGAGGTCACTCGGTTGAGGGATCCTGGCAAGTATGTCTGGCGAAGGTGGGAACGAGGCGGCGCTCGATGAGCGCCGCCGATGAACCGGTGGGGCGACTCATTCTCCGGCGTCGGCAGGAGCTCGGCCTGTCCCAGGCCGCCCTGGCGCGACTGCTCGCCGCGCAGGCCGGGCGTTCGCTCGGCCGGAAACGGGTGAGTGACTGGGAACACGAGCGCGTCATCGTCGGCCCTTCCTGGTTGCCTTTTCTGGCCGCCACGCTTCAGGTTTCGGTGAGTGCGCTGGCCGCCGCGGCCGCGGTCGCCCGATATCGAGACCGTTCTCGTGACTGACGTCACGTCCGCCGGGGGGCCTCATTATTTGAGGTCTTCCTGATTGTCGGGTAGTCGGGCAGGATCGATTCATCATCGAATTCCGAGCTGGGGCGAACCGACTCTCGAGGTCGGCGCCAACGGGGGGCGAGAACGGGTTCAGGGATCGTGGAATCCGGCGCGAACGAATGGTTGCCAGACCCGTTCGTTCTCCGCGTACGCCGACGTCACGTCGCGGGCCGCGGCCGATGACGGACACCTGCCGATCCTGTCCGATTCCGCCCATGAACAGCACGGTATTCCGAAAAAACCGTAAACAAGAGCATCGGGAAAAATAAGCTCTACGCTGCCCGCCGCGTACGGAAAAGGTGGGATGGGGTCATTGTCGAGGAACCTACCAGGTGAATGTACACCAGTGTGGGCCAAGGGGGGACAAGATGACCGAGGACGACATCTCATCCGATCCGGAAACGATCGCGGACGTCATTCGGGACAGTCGGCGCCGACACGGGCTCAGCCAGGCCAAGCTGGCCGAGCGGCTCGCGATCGTGTCGAGTCGGCACACCGTGACACGCGATCTGGTGGCCCGGTGGGAGCGGGGCCAGGTGCCGCGGGCGGAGTACCGCCGGTGGCTGTCGCTCGCGCTGGACGTACCGGCGGACCGGCTGCACCGGGCGGCGGAACGGCGGATCAGGGCGCACCGGCGGCAGCCCGGAAACGGCGTCGTACCACCGCAGGGGCCGCCGGCGCTGCTGCCGGTGTTCCGTTCGCGGGTACAGGCGGGAATCCTGGCCGCCATTCTGCTGAACCCCGACCAGTGGTTCAGCCTGTCGCAATTGGCGCGGCGGATCGGGTGCAGCGTAACGGCCGTGGAGAAGGAGATCCGGCCGCTTCTCCAGATGCACGTGCTGATCAGCCGGACCGACGGCGCGATGACATTGTTCCAGGCCGCGACGTCGTCCCCGCTGCTGACGCCGCTCACCGAACTGATGCTCCAGACCTACGGCGTACCCAGGGTGGTGGAGGCCGAACTGTCCCGGGTGAACGGCGTGGCCAGCGCCATTGTCGGCGGCCGGTGGACCGAACGCCGCGCGGGCATACCCGGTGAGTTTCCCGAGTGCGTGGACGTGTCGATCACCGGCGCGTATGCCGTCATCGACGACGACGCCCTCGACCACGCCGTACGACGGATCGAGTACCGGTTGCGCAGGCCGGTACGGCTGCGTGCGTCGGCCGGGGCCGAGGCCGCCCGACGCGGTTCGTCCGGTCCGCTCGTACCGCGGCAGCGGACCCGTACGTCGCCGCGGCACCGGGAGCCGGGCGTACCGGCGGCTCCGCCGGCGGAGCCGCTCGTGGCACGGCTGCTCGGCGCCGGGCAGCTCGAACTCGTGGACGGCGCGGCGGTCGACCCGACGACCCTGGTCGCGTTCGCCGACAAGCACCTGCAGGCGGCGAGGTCGACCGAGGTGGCCTTCCCGGACGCCGCGTTCTGGCTGGTCGCGGAGTCCGTCTGGCTGGTCGCGCAGGCGTTGCTGCGGGCGCAGGGTCTCGCCCTGGGGCCGATGGCCGACGACGCGCGCACGGCCACGGAGGTGCTCACCGCCCAGTACGGCGAGCAGTTCGTCCACGTCGAGCGGCTCCGGCACCGGGCCCGGACCCTGCACCACGCCGGGAACCACGTCACGACGGACGAGGCCCGGGCCGCCGCGCGTACCGCCCGGGCGCTGCTGACGACGGCGGTCGCGGTCGCCGCGCGGTCGGCGCCGTTCGTCCGGCCGCCCGAGCAGGTGCCCGGGCCGCGGCGGATCCCGGGGGAGGCGTCGTGACGAGGGGGAACGGGGACGTGGCGACGCCGAGCCGGGTCGGCACCACGTCGGTGCGTGTGCTGCGCGTACCCGACGCGTACGAGTTCACGCCGACCGCGTACCCGGATCACCGGGGCGCCTTCCACGCGCCGTACGAGGCGGCGACGGTGGCGCAGGTCGTCGGGCATCCGCTCGCCCTGGCCCAGGTCAACCAGAGCGTCTCCCGGCGCGGCACGATCCGCGGCGTGCACTTCGCCGACACCCCGCCCGGCCAGGCCAAGTACGTCTACTGCAGCCGGGGAGCACTGCTGGACGTGGTCGTGGACATCCGCGTCGGGTCGCCGACGTTCGGGGTCTTCGACACGGCCGAGCTGACCGCGAGGAACCGCCGCGCGGTGTACCTCGCGGAGGGGCTCGGGCACGCGTTCGTCGCCCTGGCCGACGACACCGTCATGACGTACCTGTGTTCCACCGGGTACGCGCCGGACCGCGAGCACGGCATCGATCCGCTGGATGCGGACCTGGGGCTGCCGTGGCCGCCGGACGTGCTGCCGGTGCTGTCGACCAAGGACGCGATGGCGCCGACGCTGGCCGAGGCGTACCGGGCGGGGATGCTGCCGAGCCTGGCGGACTGCCACGCGCGTTACCGGGAGCTGCGGGCGTCCTGAGGCGTCCGGCAGGTCAGCTCCGCGCGGCCGGGCGGCTGCTCGACCACGCTGCCGTCCGGCAGCCGTATCTCGCAGGTGGTGCCGGGCGGCACGATCACGGTGAGGTGGAACAGATCCCCGTCGAGGCGCCAGGCCGACTCGATCCGGCCGTACGGGCAGTCGTGGGCGGCGCGGGCCGTGCGCAGGCCGCCGCCCGGCCGCGGCGCGATCCGGAACCGGCGGTACCCACCGACGCCGTCGATCTGCCGGATGCCGGCGACGTGGGTGTGCAGGAACGACGCGACGGCGCCCTTGCTGTAGTGGTTGAGGGAGCCGTGGGGCGCGCCGTCGTCGTCGATGCCGTCCCAGTGCTCCCACATCGTCGTGGCGCCCCGGTCGAGCATGGCGAGCCAGGACGGCGGCGTGTCCCGCAACAGCAGGTCGTACGCCACGTCGAGGGCACCGTGGTCGGCGAGCACCGGCAGCAGGTACGGCGTGGCGAGGAAGCCGGTGCCGAGGTGCGTGTCGGCCCGCCGGACGTGCTCGACGAGACGGCGGGTGACCAGACCGCGCAGCGCGTCGGGCACGAGGTCGAACGCCAGCGCCCGCACGTAGCTGGCCTGCCGGTCCGGGGTGATCGTCCCGTCCGGCCCGAGGAACTCGCGCTGCCAGGCGTACCGGGTCGCGTCGGCGAGGGCCGCGTACCGGGCGTGCGGCCGGCCCAGCACCCGGGCGGCGTCGGCGAGCATCCGCGCCGACCGGTGCAGGTACGCCGTCGCCAGGTTCCCGTGGTCGGCGGTGGCGAGCGCGGCGACGTACGCGCGTTCGCCGTCGGGGTCGGACGGCGCGTCGGGCTCCCGCCACTCGCCCCAGTGGAACCCGGTGTCGGCAAGGAACTCCTCGTACGGCGCGGGTTCGGGGCGCCGGGCGGCTCGGTCCGGGTGCCGGTGGCCGCGGGCCCGCGCCGCGGCGTACCCGACCCACGCGGTCATCGACTCCCACTGCGCGGCGAGCAGGTCCACCTCGGCGTACGCCTGGTACATGTGCCACGGCACGATCACCGCGGCGTCCGCGAAACCGGCGCAGCCCGGCGGGATGCCCGCGGCGACGTGCATCCCGAGCGGCAGGAACTCCGGCGCGCAGTGCCGGACGAGCCCGTCCGGGCACTGGTCGGTGGCGAGGTCGCGCAGCCACTTCGTGGTGAACCCGGCGACGTCGTACAGGAACGCCGCGGTCGGGACGAAGATCTGCCAGTCGCCGGTCCAGCCGGCGCGTTCCCGGGTGGGACAGTCGGTCGGCACGTCGCACACGTTGCCGCGCAGGCTCCAGACGACGGCGTCGTGCAGCCGGTCGAGCCGTGGGTCGCTGCACGAGAACCAGCCGGTACGCCGGAGATCGGTGTGCACGACCACCCCGCTGAGGTCGTCGGGGCCGAGCCGGTCGTCGCGTCCTCTCACCTGCACGTACCGGAAGCCGTGCGTGACGTGACGCGGTTCGAACGTGTCGCCCGGGCACCCGGCGGACACCACCGTGTCGGTCTGGAACGGGCCGCGCTCGTGCTCCGCCGCGCCCCACAGGTGGTCGACGGTGACGTCGCCGTCGGCGTCCAGCGCCTCGCCGTGGAGCAGCGTGGTCGTCGTACCGGCCGGGCCGAGGTTCGTCAGACGTACCCAGCCGTTGATGTTCTGCCCGAGGTCGAACACCTGGCGGTCCGGGCGCGGGCGCCACACCGACACCGGGTGCAGCCGACCGACCCGGCGTACCGGTGGGGCCGGGGAACCGGTCAGCCGGGCCGGATCGATGTCCCCGACCCGCACCCCCCGCCACGTGTCGTCGCCGGGCTCGGGCGTCCGCGGCGTACGGCGCAGGTCGACCGAGAGTCCCTGCCGCAGCTCCGCGGACAGCATCGCGCCCGTCGTCGCCCGCCACCCCGGTCCGGTGCCGGCCAGCGTCTCGCGGCCGTCGTCCCCGACCGCGTCGAGCTGCGCGATCAACCCCGGCCGCAGGTTCGCGTACAGCGGTGCCCAGTCGACCCAGCCGCCGGACAGGATCGCGCCGAGCCGGTTGGTCCCCGCGTGCAGCAGACCCGTCACGTCGTACGTCTGCACCTGGAGACGCGTCGGGTAGCTGGTGAAGCCCGGCGTCAGCTCCGCGTCGCCGACCCGCGTGCCGTTCAGGACGAACTCGTAGACGCCGTGCGCGGTCACGTACAGCCGGGCGCGCGGCGGCGGGGCGGCCAGCTCGCACTCGCCGGCGAGGTACCAGACGGCGTGCGCGGGCGCGCCCGTCGTGACCGGCTCGATCCACCGGGCGCGCCACGCCTCGGGTCCGAGCAGCCCCATCTCCCACCAACCCGGTACCGCCCAGCGGCTCGGTCCCGCGTCGGTCCACACGCGTACCGTCCACTCGACACGCTGGCCCGAGCGGAGCGCCGGCCCGCCGTACGGCACCAGCACCGACCGGTCGGAGTCCACCCGGCCCGAGTCCCAGTCGCCCGCCACGACCCGGTACGCGACCTGCCGGCGCGTGCCGGCCGGCAGCCGCCAGGACAGCCGCGGGGCGGCCTCGTACAGGCCGAGCGGCTCGTCCAGGTGTTCCACCCGCAGGTGCGTCGGCGCACCCGTCCCGGTCGCGTCCCGGTACGCCGGGCCGGGTCGCATCAGCCGCCCCGCCGGGCCACGTCCGCCGCCACCCGCGGCGGCGAGCCGTCCTCGTCGGCCCGGCTGGCCGTACGGCCGTCGCCCCGGGCGCGGTCACCGGGTCGACCGGGCGTCGGGCCGGCCTGGCCGCTGCGTACGCCAGGGTCGTCGGGGTCGTCGGCGCTGTCGTCGACGGGCAGCGCGGCGCCGAGCAGCGCCCGGGTGTACGGGTGGCGGGGCGTGCCGGTGACGGTCGACGTACGGCCCTGCTCGACGAGCCGCCCGCGGTAGAGCACCGCGATGCGGTGCGACATGTGCCGGACCACGTCGATGTCGTGCGAGATGAACAGGTAGCTGATGCCGCGCCGCCGTTGCAGGTCCATCAGCAGGTTGAGGATCTGCGCCTGGACGGACAGGTCCAGCGCGCTCGTCGGCTCGTCGCACACCACCAGCCGCGGCTGGAGCACGAACGCCCGCGCGATCGCGATGCGCTGGCGTTGCCCGCCGGAGAACTCCGCCGGATAGCGTTCGGTGGTCTCCGGCGGCAGGCCCACCTGCCGCAGCATGTCGCGTACCTGGGCGTCGGCGGCGTGCCGGGACAGCCGGCGGGCGTACCGGAGCGGTTCGCCGAGGGTCTGGCCGATGGTCCGCGACGGGTTGAGCGAGCTGTACGGGTCCTGGAAGACCACCTGGATCTCGCGGCCCAGCTGCCGGCGCCGACGCGGTGTCGCCCGGGCGATGTTCTCGCCGCGGAAGTACACGTCGCCGGACGTGGCACGGACCAGGCCCAGCACCGCGTTGCCGATGGTGGACTTGCCGGAGCCGGACTCGCCGACCAGCCCCAACGTCTCGCCCTCGTCGATGGCGAGGCTGACGCCGTCGACCGCGGTGACGACGACCCGCCGCCCGTTCGCCCGGCCGGGGAAGCGGACGTGCAGGTCGCGGATGTCGAGCAGCTCGGCGGTCATGCGCGCCCCCCGGGCAGCTCGTCGTAGTGCAGGCACCGGGTACGCCGGCGCGCCCTCGGCCGCGCGAGCGGTATCGGCGCGGCGCGGCACTCGTCGGTGGCCAGCTCGCAGCGCGCCGCGAAGTGGCATCCGACCGGCCAGGACCCGGGCGCCGGTACGGTGCCGGCGATCGCCGTGAGGTCCTCGCCGGGGCGGGCCCGGCGCGGCGCGGAGGCCAGCAGCCCGTCGGTGTACGGGTGCGCCGGATGGCGGAACATCCCGGCGACGTCGCCGGACTCGACCACGTGCCCGGCGTACATGACGTACGCGCGGCGGCACATCGTGGCGATGACCCGCAGGTCGTGGCTGATGAGCAGGATCGCCATGGCGCGCTCGCGTTGCAGGTTGCGCAGCAGGTCGAGGATCTCGGCCTGCACGGTCACGTCGAGGGCGGTCGTCGGCTCGTCGGCGATGAGCAGCCGCGGTTCGCCGGCCAGCGCCATCGCGATCGCCACCCGCTGCGCCATCCCGCCGGACAGCTGGTGCGGGTACCGGGCGGCGACGAGGTCCGGTTCGGCGAAGTCGACGGCCCCCAGCAGCTCCCTCGTCCGGGCGCGGACCTGGGCGCGGGACCCGCCGTGGTGCCGGCGTACCAGCTCGGCGATGTGCGCGCCGGCCGTGACGACCGGGTCGAGGCTGGTGCCGGGATCCTGGAAGACCATCGCGATCTGCGAGCCGCGCAGCGCGCCGAGCCGCGACCGGGACAGCGTGGTCAGTTCCGTACCGTCGAACCGGATGCCGCCCGCGGTCACCGCCGCGCCGGGCGGCAGCAGGCCGAGCAGGGCGCGGCCGGTGATGGTCTTGCCGCAGCCGGTCTCGCCGACGAGCCCGACGCACTCGCCCGGGTCGATGTCGAGGTCCAGGTTCTCCACGACCCGTACCGGCCGGTCCGGTCCCGGCACGGCGACCGTCACGCCGCGCGCCGACAGCAGCGCCGTCGTCGGCTCCGTCGGGGGCGGGGCGGTACGCGGAGGTCGCGCCGGCGTCGTCCGCCGCCGCGTACGCTCCGCGCTGGTGTCCCGCAGTACGTCGCCGAGCAGGCCGAACGCGAGGATCGCGAGACCCAGCACCACTCCGGGCGGTACGAGCAGCCACGGCTGGCGGTCGATCACGCCGGCCGCCTCGGAGATCATGTTGCCCCAGGTCGGTGCCGGCGGCCGCGCGCCGAGACCCAGGTAGCTCAGCCCGGCGTCCATCAGCAGCGCGCCGCCGGCCAGCAGCGACGCCTGGACGAGGACGGGGCCCGCGACCCGGGGCAGCACGTGCCGGACGACGACGTACCGATGCGGGAGGCCGGTCACCCGGGCCGCGGCGATGTAGAGCTCGTGACGTACCGCGAGGGTGGCGCCCCGGACGACCCGGGCGATGCCGGGCGAGACCAGGATGCCGAGCGCGATCATCGCCACACTCATGTGGTTCCCGACGACGGCGAGGATCGCGAGCAGCGTGACGATCACCGGGATCGCGAGCATGACGTCGACCAGCCAGGTGAACGCCCGGTCCACCCACCCACCGAAGTACCCGGCGAGCAGGCCCGCGCACACCGCGACGGTCATGCCGACGCCGACCGCGATCGCGGCGTCGACGAGACTCGTCCGGCCGCCGTAGAGCAGCCGGCTCGCGACGTCCCGGCCGAGCGCGTCGGTACCGAGCGGGTGCGCGACGGTCGGCAGCGACAGGATGTGGCTGAGGTCGGTCTCGGTCGGCGTGTACCCGGCGATCACCGGTGCCAGGACCGAGCAGACCACGAGCAGCGCGAGGTACGACAGCGACACCAGCCCGAGCGGGCGGAGCACCGCGGCCCGCCAGGCGCCCCGGGTACGGGTCGATCGGGGTTGCGCCACCTCGGCGGCCGCCGACTCCTCCAGTGTGGTCACGACACACGCACCTTCGGGTTCAGCCAGCCGTACGCGAGGTCGACGGCGAGGTTGACGAGCACGACGATGACGGTGAACACGACCACGACGCCCTGGATGGTGGGCAGGTCGTGGGTGGTGGTGGCCTGGACGGCGAGCCCGCCGAGCCCGGGCATCGCGAACACGCTCTCGATGAACACGGTCCCGCTGAGCAGCCCGATGAACGTCAGCCCGGCGACGGTGACCGCCGGGATCGCCGCGTTGCGCAGGGCGTGCCGGAACACGATCGACCGCTCCGGTATGCCGTTGGCCCGCAGCATCGTGACGAAGTCCCGGGACAGGACGTCGCGCATCGAGTCCCGGGTGTGCCGCGCGAACACCGCGACCCCCTGCAGGACCAACGTGGTGACCGGCAGGATCAGGTACACGAGCCATCTGCCGGGGCTGGTCGCGAGTGGCACGTACCCGGTCGCCGGCAGCAGCGGGACGGCCACCGCGAAGATCGTCACCAGGACGAGGGCGAGCCAGAAGTTCGGCAACGCGTACCCGGCGAGGGACAGGACGTCGACGGCGCGGGCGGTCGCGCGCCCGCGTACCGCGCCGAGTACGCCGAGGCCGACGCCGACCAGCGCGGTGACCAGGGTGGCGAGGACGACCAGCGACAGCGTGACCGGCAGCCGCTTCACGATCTCGGCGCTGACGTCGTTGCCGCTGATCGGCGAGATGCCGAGGTTGCCGTGCAGCGCGTTGACCAGCCAGTGCCAGTACTGCACCAGGACCGGCTGGTCCAGCCCCAGCTCCGCGCGCAGGTGCCGGTACGCCTCGGGCGTGTAGTTGTAGCCGAGGATCACCCGGGCGGTGTCGCCCGGGGTGACCGCCTGGAGCAGGAACGTCAGGAACGAGACCACGAAGACCAGGGCCACCGAGACGAGCAGCCGCCGGCTGAGGAACCGCCACATGCCCGCACCCCCAAGTCGCGTCGTACGTCGGACGGGGGCCGGTCAGCCGGCGGGCTGCCACGCGTACACCGAGGGGAGCGCCTGGCCCTTCTCGGCGCCGCTGTCGACGGTGGTGCGGGTGAACAGGAACTGCGGGCTGAGGACCACCGGGACGAACCAGGCGAGGTCGACGAGCCGCCGCACGATCTGCCGGTCCAGGCTCGCCCGCGCGTCGCCGTTGGCGGCGGTCGCCTGCTTGTCGAGCCGTTCGACCGTGGGATCGCTGGACTTGAACGGGTTCATGCCCACCGCGTCGCGCAGCCACAGGTTGCGGCCCATGAAGTAGATCGGGGCGACACCCCAACCCATGATCGACGCCGGGTACTTGTCGAGGCTCGGGAAGAACTGCGCCTGCCCCTTCGTCTGGATCGACAGCTTCACGCCGATCGCGCCGAACTGCTCGCCCATCGCCTGCAGCAGGTTCGTCCCGTACGGGTTGCCGCTGGAGATGACCACCGGCAGCGTGAACCCGCCCGCGTACCCGGCGGAGCTGAGCAGGTGCTTCGCCTCCGCCGGGTCGTACCGGTAGACGTTGGTGTCGCTGTAGCCGTCCTGGCCGGGTGCGGCGGGCTGCTCGGTCGCCACGCCGTACGTGCCGAACAGGGCCTTGGTGAGCTTCTCGCGGTCCACCGCGAAGTTCAGCGCCCGGCGTACCCGGACGTCCGCCAGCGGCTTGCTCAGCTTGCCGTCGCGGTCGTTGAGCTGGATGCCCATGACGATGCTCGGGCTGGCGGCGACCCCGAGGTTCGCCGACTTCGCCGCCTGCGCGATCGCGTAACTGCCGTGCACGGCGTCGATCTGCCCGGTCTTCAGCGCGGCCAGCGCGGTGTTCTCGTTCGGCAGGACCTTGACCACGACCTTGCCGTACTGGACCTGGTCGGGCTGCCAGTACTTGGTGTTCTTGAGGTACGTGTAGTGGTCGCCGGTGGTCGTCTGCGCGCTGGACAGCACGTACTGCCCGGCGCCGAACGTCTGCTTGGCGAGCTGCGCGGGTGTCGCGATGCCCTTGGGACTGATCATGTTGCCGGCGAAGTACTGCTGTGAGAACAGCAGCGGCAGCAGCGGATGCGACTCGGACAGGGCGAGGCGCACGGTGTGGTCGTCGACCGCGGTGACGTTCGAGATCGTCGCCATGAACGGCGAGACCTGCGTGCCCGCCGTCTTCGCGTACTCGATGTTGGTCTTGACGGCCGCGGCGTTCAGCGGGGCGCCGTCGGAGAAGTGGACGCCCTTGCGCAGCGTCATCTCGAACGAGCGGTTGGCGCCGTCCAGGTACCGCCAGGACGTGGCCAGGCGCGGTTTCAGGCTGCCGTCGGCGGCCAGGTAGATCAGCGGGTCGTACGCGGGTTCGAAGAACGTCTTCGACTCGCCGCCGCCCTTGGTCGGGTCGATGCTCGTCGGCCCGGCCGTCTCGCCGACGTCGAGCGTGCCGGACGATCCCTTCGCGCCGCCGCCGTCGCCCCCGCCGTACTTGCAGCCTTCGAGGGCGAGACCACCCGCCGTCATCAGTACGCCGACGGTGAACGTGCGGCGGGAGAGCCCGGTCGGGGTGGATGGTGCCTGGCGCGGTGCGCCACCGTGAGCGTTCATCGTCATCGATCCTTCGGTCAGATCCGCTGGGGGGATCCGGTTCCCTACGTCCCCTTCCGGCCGAGGCGTTCTCGGGAGAGGCAGGCCGACAGGGGGACGAAAGGCACCGCCGGAGATGGCGATCGACTTCACGGCCTCGTGATGAGCGCACGATCTGAAATCGTGTTCAGCAGCGACTCTCCCACATGAACACTGTGTGCGCAACAGGTTTCGCCGAGTGTCACCCTGGGGTAGAGTCACAATCCTGAAATCGAATGCAGACCGAGGTGCGCCGTGCAGGTGACGATGAAGGACGTGGCGCGCGAGGCCGGAGTGTCGGCCTCGACGGTCAGCCGCGTGCTCACCGGCCGGACCCCGGTCGTCCCGGCCAAGCGCACCGCGGTCGAGCGGGCCTGCAAGAAGCTCGGCTACCAGCCCGACGGGCTCGCCGCCGCGCTACGCAACCGATCCTCCCAGTCCGTCGGCATCCTCGTACCGGACATCGAGAACCCGATCTTCCCCGCCGTCATCCGGGCCGCCGAGCACGAGCTGGCCCGCACCGCCGTCGACGTCGTGCTCTGCGACGCGGACAACGACGTCGCGGTCGAAGCCCGGCGGCTCGACACGCTGCTGCGCCGTCGGGTGGACGCCCTGCTGGTCTGCCCGGTCCACCGGGAGGGCAGCGCGCCGGCGCTGCGGGTCGCCGCGCGGCGTGTCCCCACCGTCCAGCTCGATCGGTACGCGCTCGCCGACGTCGACTTCATCGGCACCGACCAGGTCTCCGGCATGACCCAGGTCGTCGACCACCTCCGCGTACGCGGGGTGCGCACGGCCGTGTTCGTCGGCGGGTACCCCGGGATGTCGAGCCTGACCGAGCGGGCGCACGCGTTCGAGCGGGCCTGCGCGGACCGCGGCATCGAAGCCCGGCGTACCGTCGCGGTCCGGTTCCCGGACGCGGAGAGCGGCCGGCACTACGCGCGCACGCTGCTCGGCGGCGCGACCCTGCCCGACGCGATCACCTGCGCCAACGACGAGCTGGCGCTCGGGATCATGGTCGAGCTGCGGGCGGCCGGCATCCGCTGCCCGGAGGACGTGCTCATCACCGGCCACGACGACGTCCCGGCCGCGGAGTACATGGGCCTCACGACGGTCAACCAGTCACTGCCCGACAAGGGCCGGGAGGCGGCGCGGCTGCTGTGCCATCCGAGCACGTCGCCACGCCAGGTACGGCTGACGCCCACGCTGGTGCCGCGGGCGAGCACCGACCGCGACACCCCGGCCTACGCGGTGGGCGGTGTCGCGGCGGAAGGGAGCCACGCATGAACAGCAACGGCCCGACGGTCGTCGCCGACCGGTTCGCCGGTCGGTACGTGCTGGTCACCGGCGCGGGCAGCGGGATCGGCGCCGCCACGGCGCGCCAGTTCGTCGCCGAGGGTGCGTACGTGACGGGCGTCGACGTCAACGCCGAGGGGCTGCGGGCGGTCGGGCGGAGCGCGGCGGGCCCGGGGAGCCTGGCCACGGTCGTCGCGGACATCACCGCCGACGAGGCGGCCGGTGAGCTGGTCGCCGCGGCTGTGGGACCGGACGGCACGCTGGACGTCCTCGTCAACAACGCGGCGGTGTTCCTGCTGGCCGGGGTGGACGCCACCGACGAGCAGTGGCGCCGGACGCTGGAGGTCAACCTGCTCGCCCCGGCCCGGCTCGTGGCCGCCGCGGTGAAGTCGCTCGCGCGCTCGACCGCGCCCGCGGTCGTCAACGTTGCCAGCATCTCCGGGCACATCTCGCAGGCCGGCCGGTGGACGTACAACGCGAGCAAGGGGGGAGTGCTGGAGCTGACCCGCTGCCAGGCGCTGGACCTCGCGCCGGACGGCATCCGCGTCAACAGCGTCAGCCCCGGGTACGTGTGGACCGAGGTGCTCGACCGCGCCGCCGACGGGGACCGCGCGCGCTGGGAGCCCGTGTGGGGCGGCGCCTGCCCGCTGAACCGCTGCGCCGAGCCGTACGAGGTGGCGAGCGTGATCGGCTTCCTCGCCTCGTCCGCCGCGTCGTTCGTCACCGGTACGGACATCCTCGTCGACGGCGGGCTGGTGTCGATGAGCCCGGACGGGCGCGCGAGCTTCGGGTTCCGCTCATGACGCCCGGCGGGATCGTCGACGCCCACCTGCACCTGTGGGACCTGGCGAGCTTCCGCTACCCGTGGCTGGCCGACGCGGACAGCGCCCCGCTGCGGCACGACTACCTGGTCGAGGACTGGCGTCGCGACGCCGACGGCGTACCGGTCGCGGCGACGGTGCACGTCCAGGCCGAGCTCGACCACTCGGTCGACCCCGCCCGCGAGACGGCGTGGCTGGCGGACCTGGCGGCGGCGAACGGCACCGGCGGCGCGGCCGTACCAACGGTCTGCGTCGGGTACGCCGACCTGCGCGCGCCGGATCTCGACGACGTCCTCGACCGGCACCAGCGGTATCCGCTGTTCCGCGGCATCCGGCAGCAGGCGTGGTACGACCCGGAGTCGGTGCGGGCCGACGTGCCGCGGGACAACCTGCTCGACGACGAGCGCTGGGTGGCCGGCCTGGACCGGCTCGCGGCCCGCGGGCTCACGTTCGACCTGCAGGTGTGGCCGCGCCAGCTCGCCCGGGCCGCGGACGTCTTCGCCTGCCGGCCGGACCTGACCGTCGTGGTGGAGCACACCGGGCTGCCCGGCGACACGGACGACCGGGCCGGCTGGCGCGCCGGTCTCGCGGAGTTCGCCCGGCGGGTACCCCGGTCGGTGCTGAAGATCTCCGGACTGCGGTTCGTCTCGCCGGGCTGGGACGTCCACGCGATGGCGCCGGTGGTCCACGAGGCGATCGACGTGTTCGGGCCGGACCGCTGCATGTTCGGCAGCAACTTCCCGGTCGACCGGCTGAGCACGGGCTACCGCGCGCTGTGGCAGACGTACGAGGCGATGGTCGGCGGGTACAGCGCGCCCGAGCGGGCGCAGCTGCTGCGCGAGACCGCCGCCCGCGTCTACCGGACCGGCGGCACCGAGGCGAGAGGACGTGGGCGATGAGCGCGACGATCGTCCGGCTGGACACGCACGACCTGCGGTTCCCGACGTCCCGCTGGCTCGACGGGTCCGACGCGATGAACCCGGACCCGGACTACTCGGCGGCCCACGTCGTCGTCCGTACCGACGCCGGCGACGGCCACGAGGGCCACGGGTACGCGTTCACCATCGGGCGCGGCAACGACGTCGAGACCGGCGCGATCGCGGCGCTCGCGCCGATGGTCGAGGGGCTGCCGCTCGACGACACGCTGGCGGACATGGCCGGGTTCTCCCGGCGCCTGGTGCACGACTCGCAGCTGCGCTGGCTCGGGCCGGAGAAGGGCGTCATGCACATGGCCATCGGCGCGGTCGTCAACGCGGTGTGGGACCTGAAGGCGAAACGCGCGGGCCAGCCGCTGTGGCAGCTGCTCGCCGGGCTGACACCCGAGCAGATCGTCGACCTCGTCGACTTCCGCTACCTCACCGACGCCCTCACCCGCGACCAGGCGCTCGACATCCTGCGGGCGGCCGAACCCGGCCGCCGGGACCGGGCGGCGCGGCTGCTCGCCGACGGGTACCCGGCGTACACGACGAGCCCGGGCTGGCTCGGGTACGACGACGCGAAGCTCGCGAGCCTGTGCACCCGGGCGCTGGCCGACGGGTTCACCCACATCAAGCTGAAGGTCGGCGCGGACCCCGACGACGACGTACGCCGGCTGCGGCTGGCGCGCGACGTGTGCGGCGGTGACGTGCGGATCGCCGTCGACGCCAACCAGCGCTGGGACACCGACGTCGCGATCCGCCGGATCCTCCAGCTCGCCGAGTACGACCTGTGCTGGGTGGAGGAGCCGACCAGCCCGGACGACATCCTTGCGCACGCCACGATCGCCCGCGCGGTCGCGCCGGTCCGGATCGCGACGGGGGAGCACCTGGCGAACCGCGTCGTGGTCAAGCAGCTGTTGCAGGCGAAGGCCGTCGACGTCCTGCAGATCGACGCCGCCCGGGTGGCGGGCGTCAACGAGAACATCGCGAACCTGCTGCTCGCGGCCCGGTTCGGGGTACCGGTGTGCCCGCACGGCGGCGGCGTGGGGCTGTGCGAGCTGGTGCAGCACCTGTCGATGTTCGACTACGTGGCGGTCAGCGGGTCGCTCGACGGTCGCGTGATCGAGCACGTCGAGCACCTGCACGAGCACTTCGTGGACCCGGTCGTGGTCAGGTCGGGCCGGTACCTGGCGCCGACACGGCCGGGTTTCAGCTCGACCCTGCGCGACGAGGCGGTGTCGGAGTACGCGTTCCCGCACGGCGCGGCGTGGTCGTCGAGCTGACCGGGACGGGCTCGGCGACCGGCAGCGGCTGCTCGGCGATGAGCAGTACCGCGACGAGCGCGACCGCGGCGACGAGCGCCATGATGGCGAACACGACCGCGGTGGCCGCGGCGGCGCCGGTCGACCCGGCGGTGAGCGCGGCGAAGACGGTACCCAGCACGGAGAGTCCGGCCGCCCCGCCCAGCAGGTGGAAGAACGTGAGCGTGGCCGTACCGGCGCCGAGGTCC
>DASXWQ010000026.1:0-242327 GCA_036503555.1 Actinocatenispora sp. | reverse complement strand
GGCACGCCACGGGCGTGCCGTCGACGGTTGCTCGGACCGCCCGGCGCGGGGCCGGCGGTCCGTCAGGCCACGGGCGCCTGCGGGCGGGGTGGGCCGGACGGCCTGGCCCAGCTGTGCGGCCGGGTGCCGGCCAGCGAGCCGAGCAGGCCGTGCAGTTCGCGTTCCGTGCCGTAGAGGTCGTCGGTCTCGGCCTGCTCCGGGCCGAAGCGGACGCCGGTGAGCGAGCCCGCCGCGGCGGCCCACCCGGGATCCCCGTCGGTGGCGAACCGGGCCCAGGCCCGATGCATGTCGGCGACGAGGCCGCCCGGCAGGTACGGACCGCAGGCGTCCCGGACACCGTCGGCGTCGGGCAGGCCCCACGCGAACACCAGGTCGATGCCGTGGGTGGCGAAGCCGGTGACGCCGGACGGCCAGGCGAAGTCGTACAGCCAGGTGTGCGCGGGCTGCGCGGTGAAGGCGACGACGGGGACGCGGAAGTTCAGGTCGGTCCACGCCTGGGAGACGACCAGCGAACCGGCCAGCTCCGGATGTACCTGCCGGATCGCGGACGCCATCTCCTCGGGTGCGCCGGCGGCGTCCAGCGCGGCGTCGGCGGTCAGCCCGTCGAGCGCCGCCCGGGCGGCTGCGGGCAGCGCCAGCGTGTACTCGTGCGCGGTGGACCCGAGCAGCAGCGGCACGGTCAGAAGGCCGCGTCGCCGTGCCTCGCCCAGGTCGTACGGGATGAGGTCGCCGTCGACGACGGGGCCGAAGCGTGCCAACGGATCCCCGTGGCCGAAGATCGACCGGGGCAGGTAGAGCGGGTCGTCCCGCCGGCCCCGGCGCAGCCAGTCCTGCAGGTCGAGCAGCCGGTCCTGGCCCACCGTTGCCCAGCCCTCCCGGGTCGGCTCGACGCCGGCGGTCCGTGCCATCAGCTCGCCGGCCCGTACCGCGCCGTCGACGGGAGGGATCCGGGTGAGCCCGGACATGGCGATGCCGCGGCGGAACAGGCCGGCCGCGCGGGGCGTCACGGCCAGGGTGACGACGGCGGCCGCGCCGGCGGACTGGCCGGCGACGGTGACGTTCTCCGGATCCCCGCCGAACGCCTCGACGTTGTCCCGCACCCACTCCAGCGCCGCCACCATGTCGAGTACGCCGCGGTTGGGTACGGCGTCGGCGAGCCAGCCGAACCCCTCGAAGCCCAGCCGGTAGGTGATCGTCACGACGACGACGCCGGCACGGTTGAACGACGCGCCGTCGTACCACGGGCTGGCTGGGGAGCCGGCGACGAAACCGCCGCCGTGGATCCAGACGAGCACCGGCAGCCCACCCGACGTACCGCCGGCGGATGCCGGGTGCGGTGTGTGGACGTTGAGGTTCAGCGTCTCCTCGCCGGGCACCGTGGCCTCGGGGATCGTGGTGATCAGGTCGAACGGGCGGCGCTGCGGCGTCGGACCGTACGAGCAGGCGGGGCGTACGCCCGACCATGGCGCCGGCGGTGCGGGCGGCGCGAAGCGGAGCGCGCCGACGGGTGGGGCGGCGTACGGGATGCCGAGGAACGCGGCCGAGTCGGCGCCCCGCCAGAACCCCCGGACGGTGCCCGATCGGAGCTGCACAACCGGTGCCGGACGCTGCGCCATGCCGGTGAGGGTAACGGTCGGGTTGCGGGCTCGACAAAATGGTCAGCGAGCGGCACAGCGCGTTGATCACGCACTCACCGTCCAGTACGGTGCTTCCGGTGGTGGACGTGCCGAAACCTCGCAGACGGCGTTCGGCGGCGGGTGGCGGCGGACCGCGCGCGGCGAGGTGATCGGTTCCGCCTGCCGCGGCCGGGACCCGACGCCACGCCACGCCGCGTGTGTGGGCGGACCTACCGGAACGCGGGCGACACCCTCGTCCGCGGCTCCTCGTCCAGGTCCTCCAGCGCGAGCGGAGGCTGAGCAGTGGTACGGAGAACATGTTCGAATTCGACCTCGCGGTGATCGGTCTCGGCTACGTCGGCATGCCCCTCGCCTGCGAGGCATCCGTCAACGGCCTTCGTGTGGTGGGCGTGGACGTCGACGGTGCGGTCGTCGACGACCTGCGGGCAGGCCGGTCACCGGTCCGCGACGTGACCGACGCCGACCTGCGTCTCATGCGCGGCAGGGGTTTCACCGCGACGACGTCCGGCGCGCCCGTCGCCGTCGCGAAGACCGTGGTGATCTGCGTACCGACCCCGCTGGACACGCAACGCCAGCCGGACATGTCCGCGGTACGGTCGGCCGCGCGCCTGGTCGCCGCCCACCTGTCGGCCGGGAGCCTGGTGGTCCTCGAATCGACGGTACGTCCGGGCGCGACGGACGAGGTCGTCCGGCCGATCCTGGAGGAGTCCGGGCTCGTCGCGGGCGTCGACTTCCACCTGGCGTTCTCGCCGGAGCGGATCGACCCGGGCAACGCCGAGTTCGGCCTGCGGAACACCCCGAAGGTCGTCGGCGGCCACACCCCCGCCTGTACGGCCGCGGCGGAGGAGTTCTACGCGCAGATCGTCGACAAGGTGGTCGTCGTCCGGGGTACCCGGGAGGCGGAGATGGTGAAGCTGCTCGAAAACACGTACCGCTACGTCAACATCGGTCTGGTCAACGAGATGCTGATGTTGAGCGGCGGTCTCGGCGTGGACTTCTGGGAGGTCGTGGACGCCGCCGCGACCAAACCGTTCGGGTTCCAGGCGTTCGCGCCGGGGCCGGGTGTCGGCGGGCACTGCATACCCGTCGATCCGATGTACCTGTCGCACCGGCTGCGGGAACTGGGCCACGAGTCCCGGTTCATCGACGTCGCCGACCGGGTCAACGAGGAGATGCCGCACCACGTCGCCCGGCGCGTCACGGACCTGCTCTCCGCCGCCGAGGTCGACGTGTCCGGCGCGTCGGTGGCGCTGCTGGGCGTCACGTACAAGCAGGACGTCGCGGACGTCCGGGAGTCGCCGGCCGTTCCGCTGGTGCGGTGCCTGCGTGCGGCCGGCGCGACCGTCGGTTTCCACGACCCGTACGTCGACGAGATGTCCGTCGACGGGACCGCCATGCCGGCCTTCGGCACGCTGGCCGACGTCTCCGCCGCCGACATCGTCGTGGTCCTCCAGCAACACCAGGCGTACCTGGGCGACGAGCTTCGCGGGGCGAGGCGGGTCCTGGACACCCGGGGGTTCCTGCGCGGTGACAATGTCGTACGACTCTGAGTCGTGCGCGCCCGCCTTGCCCCGCGACGCCATCCTGTGCGCATGACGTCCGACGGCCCGGCGGTACCGGGCGCCGATCCCGACACGGTGCGGCGACTCCTCGACGCCGTACTGGCGCAGCAGGAGTCGATCCGGCTGCTCGTACAGGCGCTGGGGGAGTCCCGGCCGGGTGGCGTTCCCGGCGCGGCTCCGCCGGACGCGGCCCAGCCGACCGGGGGCCCGGCCGCCTCTCCTCCGGCGAAGCCGGCTGAGCAACCGCCGGCCGGGCAACCGGCGGAGAAGCCGGCGGGGAAGTCGGACAAGGAGGCCGGGGCGCAGCGGCCGGTCAACTGGGCGACGCTGTCCGGGCCGGAGCGGTTCGCGACGTGGCAGGAACTGGCGATCTTCGTCGAGTCCATTGTGGACCGCTACAAGATGCAGGGACAGATCACTGCCTGCTGGTGGCAGCACCTTGACGCGGTCGAGCTGCTGACGGCGCTGTGGCACGTCTGGCAGGACGCGTACGGCGAGAAGGGCGCGCTGAAGTCGGCGATGTCCTGGCAGGACACGCTGATCAAGACCCGCGACCGGCTCGCCGGGATCTTCGTGTCCTGCCGGAACGGGCACGTCGAGAGCCCGGTGCGGGGCTGGATGGACGACCAGGTGCGTCAGGAGTTCTACGAGGCGGTCCTCGCCGACACCACCGGCCCGGGTACGCCCTGACCGGCCGCCCGATGTCGGGCGGCCGGTGACGGCTCAGGGCTGGTCCGGCGGCCGCTGGGGCCACGAACTCGCGGTCTGTGGCACCATCCCGCCCGTGGCCGGCGCGGCGCCGCGCTGCGGCGACAGGTACGTCTGCCGCTCCGCCTCCTCGCTGTAGACCAGCACCTTCTTCTCGGTGTCCGACTTGCCGGCCGCGATGCGCTTCCCGTCCGGCCGCTTCCACCACGGGGTGAGGACGGCCTCGACGGGCCGGGCGGCGCGGGCCACGATCACCGCGGTCCCGAACTTCAGCGTGCGTACCTCGTCGGGGGAGAGGACCCGCCGCTTCTCCGCCTGGTAGCGGCGGTTCTGGGTACCGAGGCCGCGCGGCTTGACGGTGCGTGTCTCGCGGACCTCGCCCATCAGCCGGGAGATGTCCTCCAGGTCCTCGATGTTTCCGGCGCCGCCCATGATGATCCGGACCGCGGCGTTGTCCCACATGATCATCGCTTCGTGGTCCCCCCACTTGGCGCGGGCCTGGGACAGCGACTGCAGGTAGACGTGCAGCGCGATGGAGAAGCCGCCCGAGTCACCCATGTACGCCGGGAGGTTGGGCATCGGCGCGATGTGCGCCGCCTCGTTCAGTTCCACGGTCAGCGGCGGATCCATCCGGCTGCCGGGTTTCCGGGAGGCGATGCGTCGGGTCCCCTCGAACAGGTCCTCCATGAGGGCGGTCACGATCGGCGCGACGCTGCCGTTCTTCTGGTCCTTGCCGAGGACGTACAGGGTGTTCTGGCCGGACAGGAAGCGCGCCAGGTCGAACTGCTCGCCCTGGCCGGGCGAACACGCGTCCAGCACCCGCGGGTCGGAGAAGCAGTCCAGCGCCTGGGTCAGGAACGAGAACACGACGCCGCGCGGGCGTTCCGCCATCGCCATGACCGACTCCAGCGTTCCGGCCCAGCCGGGTACCGCGCGGCCCTCCGCCTCGTACTTGCGCAGGATCCGGGCCGGGTCGGGGTTGGTCTGCTGGTTGGTCCAGTCGAGGATGTCGCGGACGGTGCGCTGGCCGACCGCGGCGGCGTGCAGGTAGCAGCGGAGTACGACCTTGGCGCTGTCGACGAAGAACTGGTCCTTGGCGTTGTTCGCGACGCCGCTGCCGCTGATGATCGCGGCCGCCCGGTTCGACGCGGTCTCCGCGCGTTCGCAGTCGCGGATCGGCGACCACCGGAGCCGGTCCGGCCAGTTGGTGAGGCCGTTCGGGTCGAAGACGTGCACCTCACCCTTCGCGGCGCGCATCGCGTACGTGTTGGTGAAGGCGTCGGCGCGGGTCGACGTGACGATGCAGGCGCCCGGCGCGTCGATCGTGAACGGTGCGCAGAAGTGCACGTCCTTGCCCTGCCGGGGCGGTGCCAGCACGATGAACACGTCCTCGACGGAGGCGTACAGCTCCTGTCGGGAGCGGAGGTCCCGGCCCAGGAAGTAGCCGACCTGGCGGGGTGCGACGCGGCGCTGGCCGCGTACGGACGGACGCACCGACCGGCCCTTCTTGATCACCGTGCCGGCGCTCAGGTTGCGGCGGATCTCGTTGCCGGAGGCGAACCCGAGCCGGAACAGCCGGAACTCGCGGCGGCGCCGCCAGTTCAGCGCCAACCGCCCGAGCCGGAACAGGCCGTACGGGATCGGCGTGAGCGCCGCGACGAACAGCACGTACACCAGCCAGGCCGGCCCGATGCGTACCCCGGCCGGCCAGCCGGCGCCCGGGTCGCCCGGATGCGCGGGCAGGCTGATCATGATGTGCGGCACGTCGCCCGGCGACGAGTCGGGCCAGCCGTGCCCGCTGAACAGCCCGGAGAGCTGACCGGACAGCCAGAGCAGCAGCCCCAGCACGTACGCGAGCGCGAACACGGCCGCCAGCCCGAGCACGGCGAACAGGACCAGCCGTTCGTCGAGCCCCGAGTCCCCGGTTTGCTGTGTTTCCTCGTCGGGCATCACGGCTGCTTCCCTTCTCGTCGGATCCGCGCCGGATCGTGCGGCCAGCGGTGCGGCGTCTGCGCACGGCTCATGACTTGGGTACGCCCGTCACGCGGCCGACCGCGACGAAGCCCTGGAAACGCTGGTTGGTGTAGGTGCTCGCGATGACGCGCGGCGGGGTCGCCTCGACCACCTGGTTGTTGCCCATGTACATGATCACGTGGGAGATGTCGACGCCGAGCCGGTTGGAGTACGAGCCGCGGTAACTGTCGCCGGGCTTCGCGTCGTAGAACAACAGGTCGCCGGGCTGCAGCTGGGACACGTCGATCGGCCGCTTCTGGACGATCTGCACGTTCGACGCGTCGGCCTGGGTACTCGCGGTGCGGGTGATGTTGATGCCGATCTGCTGCCAGGCCCGCATCATCAGCCCGGAGCAGTCGAAGACGTCGGGTCCGGTGCCGCCCATCACGTACGGCTTTCCGCGCTGGTTCAGCGCGTACTGGATGACGGTGCCGATGTCGCCGGACGGTACGGTCAGGCCGCACGAGCCGCCGCCGGAGACCGTGGTGTTGTCGCCGGCGTACTGCTTGGCCCACCACAGGATGTCGTTGACGTACCAGTCGTGCCAGTTGTAGCGGTGGATCGCCTTGAGGACGTCGTCGCCGTTGCGGAAGCCGGGTACGCCGTCCCAGTTGGACAGCATGTTCGCGGCGGACCAGAGCTGGTCGGCCCAGTCGTGCCGGTCGGCAGCCGTCGCCTTGTGGCCCTCGGTGTCGACGCCGAAGTCGGACCAGGTGCCGGGGGTGAAGCGCATGTTGCCGAGCGCGCCGTCGCCCTCGCTGGACAGTTCCTTCCACGTGTTGGGGTCGGCGCCGTGTTTGGTTTCCTGCCAGGAGATCGCGGCCAGCAGGTACCACGGGACGTTGTAGTGCTTGCCCGCCGCCTTCATCACGGACAGCTGGTCGACGTGCGGGAACCCGCCGTCGTCGGCGGCGGGCACCGCGCCCGGTTTCGTACCCGGGCCGCCCTGGGAGAACGGGCCGCCGTCGGCAGGTTCCGGCAGGTCGAACGACTCGGCGGCGCTGTTCGCGGCGGCGACCACATCGGTGCCGTCGCAACCGACCCCGCCGCCGCTGCTGCCCGCGGCGCCGCTCGCCGCACCGCCGAGCGCGGCGGACATCCCCGCGAACGTGTTGACCAGCGCGGTACCCGCGAAGCAGCCGAGCACGCCGAGCACGAGCAGGACCAGCAGGATCGGCCCGACCTTCTTCTTGTGCTTCTCCAGGTCGTCGCGGCCGGGGATGCCGACGGCCTTCGCGCCGAGCTTCGCCGCCTTCGACAGCGGGCTGTCGTCACCCCCGCCGCGCCGCTTGCCGCGGCCGGTAGCCTTCCTGGCCGCGGCGCCGCCGGCCTTCTTCGCCGCCGAGGTACCCGCCTTCTTGGCGAGCTGCGTCGCGGCGACCCGCGCGGCGTTGGCCATCCCCGCGAGGAAGATCGGCATGCGTGCTCCGCCCCGTACCGTCGTGGCCGTCGTCAGCCGTTGGCCGGGATGCCCGCGTCGGCCGCGTTCGGGTCGCCGATCCAGGTGATCGCCCATCCGGCGCCGGCACGTTTCAGGTCGACGGCGAAGCTGGCCTGCGCCTCGCTGGTACGGCTGCCGTGGGTGATCGCCAGCGAGCCGTCCACGACGAGGCTCACCTGGTTCTGCGCGACGAGCCGCCAGCGCGCGGTGATGACCGAGTACGTCGCGTTGCCACCGTCCTTCGTCAGCTCCCGCTGTTCGGTGTACTGGCGGAGCACCGAGGGTACGGACGGCGGGTCGACGTACTGCTTCAACTGGCTGATCCGGTCGGGTACCTGGTCGTCGGCGCGGACGTTCGCGAACAGGTCGACGAACACGTGCGCCCGGGCGTACGCGGAGCGCAGTTCCTGCTCCGACCAGGGCAGCGCGGGCATCGCCGGTGCCTGGTTGCCGCCGGCGGGCGCGGTGGCCGCCGGCGGCTCCGACGCCGCGGACCTTCGGTTGTCTCCACCGTCCAGTTTGGACAGTAGCGCCACCGCACCCAGCACCGCGCAGACCACGAGAATGCAGGCGCCGAAGACGAGCTGCCGGTTCGACCGCATCGCCACGTTCCTCCCCTACGGCCGACGGCCTCAGCGATTGTTGTTGTTGTTGCCCTCGGCGCGGCGCCGCGCCTCTTCCTCCTCGATGTAGCGCTGCGTCTCCCGGCGCTGTGCGTCGTCGGACCGGTAGCCGCCGCGTACCCACGGGGTGCCGGACTGGTGGTAGCCGTACCGGATGCCGCCCGGCGACATGCCCCGGACCAGGCCGGCGGCGACGCTGCGCCCGATGGGTTTGCCCTCGACCCGGGCGTACGCGGCGGAGCCGATGCCGGCGCCGACGATCTCGCCCATCCGGCCGCGGGCGTACCGGCTGCGGCTGTTGTCGTCGGGGTCGAAGAAGTCGTTGCTGCCGGAGAAGTTGAACGAGAACGACTCGGAGAACTTCCGCCGGTACGAGAAGCCGAAGAACGCGATGACCACGACCATGATCAGTTGCATCATCCACGGCATGTCCATCTTCATGATCGCCGCGTACAGCGCCATGACGAGGCCGATGAACAGGCCGAGCACGATTCTTCGGACGAACGACCCGAGTATCAGCTCGCCCCAGCGCAGCAGGATCCGTGTGCCGAACCCGGGTATCAGCCCCATCAGGAACGCCACCGGCGCCATCATCGCGAACATGATCGTCGACACTTCGAGCATCAGGTACGACAGCGACAGCACGATGACCACGACGGCGATCGCGCCGGACCCGACCAACGCGAGGAACGCGATCATCAGCCGGTTCCCCGAGTTTCCGCCGGACCAGTTGTACCAGTAGGAGTAGTTGTTGGTCTTGATGTCCTCGTACGAGCCGGAGGCGCTCTTCAACTGGTCGTCGCCGACACCCCAGCTCTCGCGCATCTTGGTACGCAGGCAGATCTTGCCGTTCCAGGTGCTGGCACGGTCCTTGTTCTTGCTGTCGTTGCAGTAGTTCTTGCCGGCGTCGGTGTCGTTGCCGTACGCGTTGTCGATCTTCTGCTGGTCGTTGACCTGCTCGTCGCTCCACGAGAACGCCTGGTACTTCAGCACCAGGTCGGCCTGCGCCTGACTGTCCTTCGTGTACGAGCCGAACTCGCCGAGCACCCACGGCTCGTAGATCATCGTTTCGTAGAAGCCCTCGGCCATGCAGTCCAACGCGGTCGCCTTGTCCACCGCCGCCGTGTCCTCGGGGTTGCGCAGCCCCTGGTAACACTTGTCGCCGACGAATCCGAGCAGCACCGTCTGGGTGATCTGGTTCGTCCAGTCGTTGACCTGGCGCAGCACGCTCGACGCGCCGGGCGGCTGGCCGGGTACCCCGCCGTAGAACATCGCGAAGCCGGCGACCAGCGCCATCGCGATGAACTTGCCGATGAAGTCCGAGAGTCCGCCCTTGTTGGCCAGCACGCGCCACGCCATGACCAGCGCGCCGAACAGTACGGCCAGGCCCATCAGGTCGAGGAACACGTCCAGGTTGATGCGGTGGATGACCGCGTCGAGCTGGGACATGCCCGGCCCGCGGGCAGGGTCCAGGAAGATGTCCAGGATCTCCCCGCGGAACGTCCAGGTGAACAACAGGATCGCGAACGTGGCGATCCACTTCACGATCTTGAACATCAGGCTGGCGATCATGTTGATCGGCTGCCGCTGGAAGTCGTAACACCCCAGCCAGTACGTCCCCCAGTACGCGCCGGCCGAGCCGTACTGGCCCCACCGGGTGTTCGGGTTCTTCGCGTAGTCCTGGTTGTCGCCCGACGTGCTGAGGAACGGGCCGAGCGAGTCGTCGACCTTCTCCGGCGAGAACGACTTCCGGTCGAACGCGCAGAACGCCAGGTACAGCCGGTCGCCCAGGTCGGCGTGCGCCGGACGGGCCGGCGCCGCCGCCAGCGTCACGCCGGCGAGCAGCGCGATGAGCACCACGACCAGCCGCCGGAAGAGCCGCCCCGCGTACAGCCGGGTGAGGCGGCGGACCAGCCAGGCCACGGGCGGCCGGCGCAGCACACCGGCGAGGCGGGACGCGCCGATCGCGCGACGCCGCCGTACCCGACGGACGAAGTCGCTGTCCACCGCGTCCAGCCGCCGGAGCCGGAACGCCGGCGCGACCACGACGGAGGTGCTCATGTGGGGTTCCTTCCCGTCGCGGGCACCGACGCGACGCCGGTGACGCGAGGCTGGGGCGCCGTACCCGCCTGCTCGGCCGTCGCGGCCCGGCGCAGCGCGTCGGCCTCGGTGGCCGTGTCGGCGACGCCGAGGTACCGGCCGGTGCCGTCGGTGACGATGCGGCGGGCCGCGGACTGGATCCGGCCGGAGCCGTCGTCCGGGGTGGAGTCGAACGCGGTGACCACGTTGCTGAGGTACGACAGGTCGACGCGCATCGTGCCGACGTGACCGCGTACGTCGCGCATGATGCACTCCGAGTTGGCGCCGGTGGGCAGCGACGCGATGACGTTGCGGTGCTCCGGGTTGTCGGAGATGCGCAGCAGGTCGATGTCGGCGGCGATCTCGTCCCAGTCCTCGGAGCGGAACACGAACATCGACGTGATGCAGTTCCGTACGTCCTCGGCGAGCAGGTCGCGGGCGTTCTGGGAGACGAGGACCAGGGCGGTGTTGCGGGACCGGCCGAGCCGGGCGACCTCGGCGACGAGCTGCGCGCCCTGCTGGGTCTGCGTGATCGCCCACGCCTCGTCGATGATCAGCGCCTTCGGCCCGGTGTACATCGGGTCGGTGACCAGCGCCCGGGTGTAGTGCGTAACCAGGTAGAGCAGGGTCACCGAGAGCCGCTGCGCGTACGTGTAGTTGTCGACCGGGGTGTGCGCGGTCGGCAGCGACAGCCCGGCCAGCGTGATGATGGACAGGCGGTTGCGGGCCAGCTTCACGTCCGTACGGGCGGCCGAGAAGCACAGGTTGCCCAGCGGCAGCTCGCTGATCACCTCCAGCAGGCTGCCCACCGAACGGGCGATCGCCATCTGCTGGTCGACGTACGTGGAGCGGACCGGGTTGAGCTTCTCGACGCCGCCCTCCAGCAGGAGCTGCACCGCCTTGTGCAGGTTCGGCTCGGGCTGCATCGAGACGTGCCGGATCGCGCCCACGACGGCGTTCTCCCGCTCCGCGGTCAGCTCGCCGCCGAGCAGCAGCCGCATCGTCTCCATCGCCAGCAGGACGCTCGCCTCGCGCGACTCGGCCAGCGAGAACGGATCCAGCAGGCCGGCCATGTCCGCGCCCAGCTCCAGGATCCGTACGTCGCCGAGCCCGGCGATCGTCGCCAGCCCTTTCGCGTCGCCCTTCGGGTCCAGCACCACGGTCGTGATGCCGCGCGACGCCATCTGGTACGCGATGGTCAGCGTGGTGAAGGTCTTGCCGCCGCCCGGCGCGCCGACGATCGCCACGCCCGGCGGCTTGTTGTTGCGCGGCGCGTACAGCGGATCGAAGAAGACGATCTCCTGGCTGCGGCCGGTGGTCCGGCCGAGGTAGGGCCCCTCGCCGTCGCCCAGCGAGTTCGACGCCGTGAACAGCCCGGCGGTGATCGTCTCCAGCTCCTGCACCTGCCGGTACGCCCGGACCTTGAGCCGCACCCGGTCGCCGGGGAAGTGCTCCATGAACAGCCGGAGCTGGTCGTTCGGTGTCCAGGCAACGTCGACGCCGATGTTGCGGTAGTGCTCGATCAGCAGCTCGCACCGGCGGGTCAGCTCGTCGCGGGTCGCGGCCGACACGATCAACCGGCCCGCTCCGTACCCGAGGTGCTTGCGGTTGCGTTCGATGTCGACGTCGAGCTGGCGCCCGTCGGTGAACGCGTCCTCGATGCCGGTCGGGATCTCGGCGCCCGCACCGTGGATGTGGTCGCGTTGGCTGGACACCCGCTGCAGCCGCTTCTCCACGTCCTTCTTCACCCGGCGCGGCGGGTGGATCTCCCAGTACGCCGAGAACTCCACGGGGAAGCCGAGCGAGGGGTGCTCGGCGTGGTGGATCCACGGGTTCGCGTCCCAGGTGTCGATCTCGCGCGGGATCCGCGAGACGCACAACGTCGCCGTGTACGACGTGAAGACGTGCTCCGGCTCGGGCCAGTTCTGCGGGTCCTGCCGGTGCGCCTCCAGCTGCTTCTGGTAGTTCCAGTTCGGCTGGGTGATGGCGAGGCAGTACGGGCTCTCGCCGTTGTCGACGATGCCCTCGATGAGGTGCTGCACCTCGCCCCGGCCCCACGGCCGGTTGGGCTTGCCCGGGTCCGGCGGCAGCGGCATCACCGGGTGCATCTGGTGCCGGAACAGCCAGGCGATCTCGTCCGGCGTCGCCGGTGTCGCCGCGAACGTGCTGCGCTCCATCAGACGCACGACCGGTGCCGCGGCGCCCCGCCACTTCTTGATCTCCCGGAGGTCGATCTGCTCGTCCTCCTCCAGCACCGCGTCGGTCGCGGCGGTCACCCAGCGCCGCAGGGTCTGAAACGCCGACCTCAGCGCGCCCGTCGCTTCGTCCCGGCGTACGCCGAGGCGGACGCCGAGGAACACCTCCTTCTGGAGGAACTGCTGGTCGCGCAGGTGCTGCTGCTGCGCGACCAGCAGCTCCGGCCAGCCGGGCGAGCCGTTGGGCGTACGCCCGTCCAGTGCCTCGGCCCACCGGGTCGTCTCGTACTCCCGGAACACGGTGCGGAGATGGATCTTGGCGTCGGACAGGCCGGCGAACGCGTGGGCGTGCGCCTGGATGACCCGGTCCCACTCCTCCGCGGTACGGAACTCGACCGAGATCGTGGGCAGCTTGAAGTACGCCCACGCCTCGGTGTCGGTCAGCAGCACCGTGTCGTCGAAGTACCGGACGGCGAGGCGCTGCGGCAGCGCGCGCGAGGTCCGGTCCTGGCGCCGCCGCTGGCCCCGCTGGAGGACGAGGATGCCGAACAGCGCCAGCAGGATCAGCATCGCGACGTACGCGATCATGTGCGTCTCCGGTCAGTCCACGTCGTCATCGGGTATCCAGCGGCTCGCGGTCAGCAGGACCGGGCGGGGGCGGTCGGCCGTGGTCATCGCCGCCAGCCTCGACGGCTCCATCCGGTGGGCGAGCCACGACTGCAACCACTCCTCGGTGGTCTTCTCGTGCGCGATCGGCCGGTCGGCGTTGAGCAGGACGAAGATCGGCGGGGCGACGAACAGCATGATGGTCACGCCGAGGTTGCCGAACCAGTACTGCGCGCCGACCGCGAACAGGCCCGGCACCCAGACCAGCGCCGCCACGAGGCCGGACACGATCTGCGGCACGCTGAGGCCGTCCTTGACCGGCAGCCGGATGTCGTCGATCGCGTACAGCCGGACCCGCATGTTCCAGACGTTGGTGAAGGTACGGACGATCATGCTGTGCTCCCGCCGCTCAGGTGAGGATCGTCTTCACCAGCCCACCGAGCCCGTCGAGGATCGGCTGGCCGAACTGGATCAGCGCCCACACCGCCGCGCCGAGCACGATGAAGCTCAGGAAGTTCGTCAGCGACTTGTTCGCGCCGAACAGGTACCGCAGGCCGAACAGCGCGATGAGGATCCCGACGATCGGGGCGACGGTGCTCCGGATGTTGCTCGCGATGCTGTCCCCGCTGACCGCGAGCAACGGGGCGACGTGCTGGTGTGCGTTCGCCAGGCTCTCGATGACCACTGTGTCTGTTCCTCCGGGCTGTCGGGTGAGGTGTACTTCCGCGCGGATGCGATGCCCCGGCCCGGTGCCGAGAGGCACGGGGTTGGGGCATCGCATCGCTCAGCGTTTGGGTGTCGGTGACCGGTCACCCCGCTTGCCCGAGGACGACCCGGGCTGCGGTGAGCCGCTCGTACTCGGCGCCGTGGACGGGGACGGCGTGCCGTCCGTGTCGGCCGGCGGCTCGTCCTGGCCGGTGCCCGGCATGAGCTGCGCCGGCACCCCGCCGTCGACCCGCGACACGAACCAGCGGTCGCCGATCTCCTCGATGGCGAGCCGGTACTCCTGCGTGAGTCGTCCGCCGCTCGTGGTCAACCACTGCACCTGGACCGTCACGTCGCGCCGGGTCGCGTCCGCGCCGTGCTTGACCGCCGGTACGAACAGCTTCACGAGCTGGCCGAACTGGACCTCGCCGCCGAGCCCGACGATCGCCGACTCCGGCGTGGTGAGCTGCGCCAGGCCCGCGTCGGACGCCGCGTACGACTTCAGGAAGGAGGTGACCGTGGGGCGCAGCCGGTTCGTCAGCGGGTCGTCGGAGTCCCGTGTCTCGGCGGGCATCGACGGCGTCGCGGCCCGCGGGCACGAGACGAACGCCGTGTACGACGAGATCGCGAACGACGTGCCGCCACCGCCGGCGTAGACCGCGACCTGCATGCAGGTCCAGCCGCCGGGGTCGAGGTCGGCCGCGACGTTCACCAGGCCGTGGTGCGCGTCGCTGGCGCGTACGCCGGCGGACACCGGCTGGCCGAGCACCCGCTGGATCCCCTTGCCGTCCCAGCCGAGCATCCCGCTGTCGCCGTTGCCCGGGAAGAACGCGTCCAGCGCCTGCGCCCGCGCCGACGGCTTGCTCTCGTCCCAGCTCAGGTACGCCGACGCGAACCGAACGGCATACCCGGCCGCGGCGTCCGACGGGTACGCGTCGCCCGGCGGTGCCGCGGGCGGCGTGTACAGCGCTTTGTCCGCCAACCGGTAGAGCCCGTTCAACACCAGGACACCCATCGTCACGAGGATCATGAGCATCAGCAGCGAACGCCGCCACCGGCCACCGGACAACGACGACCGTCGCGGCCGCCCGGCCTTCTCCGCCTTCTGCTTCGGTGTCCTCGCCTGCTTCGGCTTGTCGACGGGGATCTCGGCCGGTGCCTCCGGCCGGGGTGCGACGACCGGCCTGATCTCGGCCGGTGCGGCCGGCGCCGGTGTCGCGCTGGTCGGTACCCCGCCTGTCGGTACCCCAGCCATCGGTGCGCCCGCCGGTGTCCCGGCGAGAACCGGCGGTACCCACGTCGGAGCCGGCGGACTCGGCGCTAGATCCGGCCAGTGCGCCGAGACGGGCGGCGCCGAGGTCGGCGGCGCGCTGACCGGCGGCGCCGGGGCGTACAGGGCGGCGGCCGGCGGCGCCGACCCGGGCGGTGCGCTGACCGGCGGTGCCGCGGTCGGCGGTGCGCTGACGGGCGGTGCCGCGCTCGGCGGTGCGCTGACCGGCGGCGCCGGGGTCGGCACGACGGCGGGAGGTGGCGGCGGGGTGACCGGAGCCGACGCGGGCCGTACCGGCGGTGCGGCAGGCGCGTGTCCGGGCGTGGTGACGGACGGCGTCGTAGCCGGTGCGGGCGCCAGTGCGAAGTCCTGGCCCCAGGACGGCACCCGGCCGCCCGACGGGATCACCTGGGGGGACTGGTGGGTGGGGCGAAGTGTCGACTTGACCGTTGCGACCCCGAGCCCGTCCGCGCCGTCCGCGTCGGCCGGTGCCGGTACGCCGGGCGACGACCCGTCCGGCGGCAGGAAGACGGTCTGCTGCTGCTGGGAAACGTGGATCGGTGCGTTCCGGATCCGTTGTGTCGGGCTCTCGCCGAGGCCGTCCGAGTCGGCGCCGTCCCCGGTACGCCGGCCGTGGTACTCGCTCATGCCGGCTCCTCGCTTCGCTCCGAGCCGGCATGAGGCACGAACGCGCAGTGCCGATGATTCGCTCGCTGACGCTCGCTCATGCCGGCTCTCCGCTTCGCTCCGAGCCGGCATGAGGCACGACCGCGCAGCACTGATGATTCGCTCGCTGACGCTCGCTCATGAGTGATGCCCATCCGTTCGGTTGCTCGTCGCGGAGCGAGGCGATCCGATGTCCGTCGTACCCACCGGATCGGGTTCGTCCAGGTATTCGAGGGGATCGTCGGGCCGGGTCGGTGCGGGTGCCGCGCCGCGCGCGTCGGCCTGCAGGTCGGCGAGTCCCGCGTACTCCAGGCTGAGGGCGTCGCGCAGCTCCCGTGACCGCTCCGGCTGGCCGGCGCGGTCGGCGGCGAGCGCGCCGGTGGCGAGCTGGCCGACCGTCTCCAGGCGCTTCCGGGCCTCGACGGCCAGCCGTTCGTCGATCTCGTCGTACGAGTCGGCCGCCTCGTATTCCAGGTCCGCGACCAGCAGGCACATCTCGGTCAGCGGGTCGACGAGGTCGAGCGGCACCTCGACGGAGCCGGGCGGACGGTTGGCGAAGCCGAGGTAGGCGAGGTGGAACAGGCCGGCGAAGGCGAGGCAGCCCAGGGGCGTGAGCCACGCCGCGGCCGTCTGGTATCCCTGCACCAGCGCGAGCAGGGCGGTCGCGGTGGTGAGCGCCGCGCCCGCGAGCAGCACGAGCCGGCCGCGGTGGACGAGCCAGGCCAGTCGGCTCTGTTGCGCTTCCCGCTCAGGCGGCAGCAGCCCGGTCAACCAGGCGCCCGGAATACCAGTGTCTTCGTTCCGACGTCCTAATCGTCGCCGGATACCGTCCCACCAGACGGTCAATGATCTGCCTTCCATTAAGACTCTTTTAGGGGGAAGAGACGCTTATTGGCTTGGCTGTCCTCAAGAAAACGTGCTCAGGATAGGAGTGATCGTCAAGCACGTAACTGCCATATCGATAACAACTCGGCATGTATGTGGCCGCCTCCGACCTTCCGCGCCGTCTGCGTGCGGACGCTACGATCTCCCGAACCCACCAACGACGGCGGATCGGAGGCGCTCGTGCCTGGGCCTGAGGCGGCCGACCGGGTGTTCGCCGGGGAGATCCGCGGTGCGATCCGGGCCCGGCGACCGGACGGCGCCTACTACGAGGTGCTGGTCGCCTACCGCACGCAGGACGACGACGAGGAGTGGGGCCGCTTCACGGTGCCGGCGGGACGCCGGATACGCGTCGGCGACCCGGTGCGCGTCGTACTCCGGTCCAACGGCGCGCTGCGGCTCGCCCGCGCGCCGGGGGCGGCCGGCGCCGCCCCGCCCGACACGGTGCCCGCACGCTGGTGGCCACCGCCGAACTTGCGTACCGGCGTGTGGGGCATGGTCGTGCTGCTGATGGGTGCGGTGCTGGTCGCCGGCATCGCCTGGGCGGCCGTGCACCAACGGACCAGCCAGCTCCCGACGGGACCGCCCGCCACGCCGACCGCCGGGGTACCGGTCGGCGGCAGCGGGGGTGTGCCGGCCCCCTCGGGTACCGGCGCGGTCCCGAGCGGCAGCGGCGCGCCGGCCGGCAGCGCGGGCGCGACGCCGACCGACAGCGACCCGCCGTACGAGCCGGGACGGTGAGCGCGTGAGGCTGCTCGACGTCGCCCGCCGATACCGGCTGCGCGAGATCCGTCCCGCGCCGCCGCCGCGCCGGGTCAACTACGGCCGGGTGTACCGGATGGGCCTGGCCGGCGTCGCGATCCTGACCGGGCTGGCGCTTTTGCACGGCTCGCAGCGGCTCGCGATCGGGTTCCTCGTCGCGTTGGCGCTGGGCGTCGTCTGGGTGGGGTGGCTGGCACACCGCCGGGTCGTCGCGACCACGATCGCCCTGGGCTGGTGGCTTGTCACGGCGCCGGCGGTGGGCCTGCTGGGCACCGCGGACGCGCCGCCCGCCCAGGCGTACGCGGTGACGGCGAGCGCGACGGCGAGCGTCGCGCTGCTGGGCCTGTTGGTGGCGGTCGCGGCGCTGTTCACCCGGGCCCGGCGGGTGTGGCTGGTGCTCGCCCTCGCCTGGCTGGTCAACGTGGCCGCTGTGCTGGCGGCGGCGTTCCTGCTGCCGTCCTACGCCCTGCTGGCCGGGGCGGGCGTCACAATGCTGGCGTTGGTCGTGGTGGGTTCGGGCGCGACGCTGGGCCTGCCGGACCGGGCGCAGCGGCCGGCGGCGCTCGCCGGGCTGCCCTCGGCGTACCGGGTGCGCGGCCTCGGCGACCGGTGGGTGGTCCTCGGGCGCACCGGGACGTACCTGGTGGCGCTGGTCGACCTGCCCGGCACGGTCGCCACCACCGGCCGGCGGCTGACGGTCGGCGGCGTCGACCTCGACGAGCCCTTGGACGCGTTGGTACGCGCGGCCGAGACGCTCGGCGCCGACATCCGCACGCCGATCCGGCCGGTCGCGGCGCTGACCCGCGCCGACTTCCCGGACGACCCGCCCGGCGTGTACGTCGTCGACGCCCGCGGCTCCGGCGAGGTCCTGGTGCTCGCGCCCGACCTGCTCGTACCCCGGCTGCGGCACGGGCACACCGCGCTGAGCGTCGGCCAGGTACGCCGGATCGCGGCACGACTGCGCCGGGCCGCAGCGGAGTGAACCCTCAGCCCAGGGCCGTCGGCAGCGGCGGCTCGGCGACGGGATGGATGCGGTGGGCCGGTTCGCGAGCGTGGCTGACCGCATCGGCCACGATGTGCGCGATGTGCTCGTCCGTCAGGGAATAGGCGATCTCCCGGCCACGCCGCTCGCCGCGCACCACACCGGCACCCTTCAGGACCCGCAGATGCTGCGACACCAGCGGCTGCGGGGCGCCCGTCGTGTCGACCAGCTCGTGTACGCACCGAGGCCCGGCAGCCAGCTCGGTGACCACGGCGATCCGGAGCGGGGCCGCCAGCGCGCGCAGCAGCTCACCCGCCGCCTGATAGCTCTCGTACCCGCCGGACAGGCTCATGACCGCTCTCCGCTTCGCTCCGACCGGTCATGAGGCACGAGCGCGCTGCGCTGATGATTCGCTCGCTGGCGCTCGCTCATGCCTTCACCGTATCCTGCGCGCTGCGCTGCCGGCTCAGACGAACTTGGCGACGGCGATCGCCAGGGTGAGACCGAGCGCGAGCAGCTGCGGCACCCGCCGCGCCCACGGCAGCAGCGGCCAGGTCGCCGCGCAGATCAGCCCGGCCAGCACGGCCACCAGCAGCAGCAGTATCCCGCCGGCCACGCCCGGCAGCAGCAGCCCGGCGATCACCACCGCCAGCGACGCCAGGAACAGCCCGGTACGCGGCACCCGCGACAGGTAGACCAGCACGACGGCGAGCCACCGCCCGGTCGTCGACGTCCGCGTTGTGGTCGGCACGAGCCGCTCCCCTCGGGTAGGTGTGGCCATTGTGCCCCCGGCGGCCGGGTAGCGTCACACGGCGATGCGGTAGGCAAGGGGGAGGGCCATGCTCGTGGTCAACCGGTTCGCGGTGGAAGCCGCGGCCGCCGAGGGGTTCGAACAGCGCGCGCGGGAGGCGCTGGCCGCGTTCGCCGCCTGCGCCGGGTTCACCGACGGCCAGCTCGGCCGGGCCGCCGACGACCCGACCCGCTGGTGCCTGGTCACCCGCTGGGCGTCGGTCGGCGCGTACCGCCGGGCGCTCGGCTCGTTCCAGGTCAAGGTGGCCGCGACGCCGCTGCTGGCCGAGTCGGTCGAGGAGCCCTCCGCGTACGAGGTGCTGGCGAGCGCCGCCGACGGGGTGGTGACGGTCGGGACCAGTGACCGTTCCCCGACGTACGGCGCCGACGAGGGTCCGCGCTGACGTGGCCCGGCGCTCTGTCCCGGTTCGGCCCGTGCCGGACCGCGAGGCGCGCCCCCGCTGGGGTCGCGCGGTTACGATCATCCCAGTCGATCGGCGGCGGGTACCGATGAGCACCGAAGGGGGTGGGCGGGCATGACCCCGACGGGTGGTGACATGCCCGGTCCGCGTCCCCCGGCCGGCCCCGACCAGCCCCCGCAGCCGCCGCCCGGTCCGCCCGGATACGCGCCGGGCCCGCAGCAGCACCCCGGCCCGCCGAGCCCGCAGCAGTCCGGTCCGCCGAGCCCGCAGCAGCAGCCCGGTCCGCCGGGTTCGCAGACACCGTCCGACCCGCACCACCAGCCCGACCCGCATCGCCAGCCCGACCAGCATCGCCAGCCCGACCAGCAGCCGCCCGCCGGCCCACGGCCACCGGCGGCGCCGCAGCCACCGGCCGGGCCGCCGCAACCACCCTCCGGGTCGCCGCAGCCGCCGGCGGGTTCGCCGCCACCCTCCGGGCCTCAGCCGCCCTCCGGGCCGCCGCAGCAGCAGCCACACTTGGGCCAGCCGCCAGCAGGACCGCCGCCGCAGCAGCCGCCGTACGGTGCGGCACCGCCGGCGTACGGGCCGCCGCAGCCGGTGGAGCCGCCGGCGCCGCGCGGTCCGGGCGTGGTGGTGCCGTTCGCGGCGCCGCCGCGGGAGCGCAACCCGCGGATCTGGATCGGCATCGCGGTGCTCTGCGCGGTGATCCTGCTGTGCGGCGGTGGCGGCATCGCCGGCTTCATCGGCTTCTCCGTGTACGAGACGAACCAGGTGTCCGACACCGCCGACCGGTTCCTCAACGCGATCGAGGCCGAGCGGTACGACGCGGCGTACCGGATGCAGTGCGAGCAGGCGCGGGAGGAGCAGTCGCAGCGCGCGTTCGCCGACGAGCTCGCCCAGGGGCCGAAGCTGGACGGCCACACGCTGAGCACGCCGCAGGGGTTGAACGGCGGCAGCTCGGCGTTCGCGGTGCCGGCGCAGCTGCGTTTCGCGGACGGTTCGGAGCGTACGGAGCGGATCGTCGTGGTGTCGGAGGCGGCGTCGAGCGGCGGGTCGCTGAAGGTCTGCGGCGTGGCCTGACGGCCCGCCGATACCCGACATGGACACCGGTCGAGGACACCTCTGGCGACGGGTACTCTGAACAGCTCCAACGGACGGTAACCAGTCGCTGTGGGATCCGTTGTCCCCGGTGCCACACGTCCCGCGCCCCACCAGCCGGATGGAGGAGCTGTGCCTGTCGACCGCATCGACGCGATCGTGAGTCTGGCCAAGCGCCGGGGCTTCGTCTACCCCTCCAGCGAGGTGTACGGCGGGACCCGCTCGGCGTGGGACTACGGGCCGCTCGGCGTCGAGTTGAAGGAGAACCTGCGTCGTCAGTGGTGGCGTGGCATGGTGACCGGCCGGGACGACGTGGTCGGTCTCGACTCGGCGGTGATCCTGGCCCGCGAGGTGTGGGCGGCGTCCGGTCACCTGACCGAGTTCGTCGACCCGCTGACCGAGTGCCAGTCGTGCCACAAGCGGTTCCGCGCCGACCACCTGACCGAAGAGCACGAGTCGGCCGCGCTGGCGGAGCTGTCCTGCCCGAACTGCGGCAACCGTGGCACGTTCAGCGCGCCGCGCAACTTCAACGGGATGATGCGCACCTACCTCGGTGCGGTGGAGGACGACTCGGCCGAGCACTTCCTGCGTCCGGAGACCGCGCAGGGCATCTTCGTCAACTTCCTCAACGTGCTGCAGTCGTCGCGACGCAAGCCGCCGTTCGGCATCGCGCAGATCGGCAAGTCGTTCCGCAACGAGATCACGCCCGGCAACTTCATCTTCCGTACCCGCGAGTTCGAGCAGATGGAGATGGAGTTCTTCGTCAAGCCGGGCGAGGACGAGAAGTGGCACGAGTACTGGCTCGGCGAGCGGTGGCGCTGGTACACCGACCTGGGCCTGTCGGAGAAGAACCTGCGCACCCACGAGCATCCGGCCGAGAAGCTGTCGCACTACGCGAAGCGCACCGTCGACATCGAGTACCGCTTCTGCTTCGGTGGCAAGGAGTTCGACGAGCTGGAGGGCATCGCCAACCGCTCGGACTACGACCTGACCACGCACACGAAGGCGTCCGGCACCGACCTGTCGTACTTCGACCAGGACTCCGGCGAGCGCTGGTTCCCTTACGTGATCGAGCCGTCCGCCGGTCTGACCCGCGGTGTGCTGGCGTTCCTGCTGGAGGCGTACGACACGGATCAGGCGCCGAACACCAAGGGCGGCATGGACTCCCGCACGGTGATGCGGTTCGACCCGCGGCTGGCGCCGGTGAAGGCGGCCGTACTTCCGTTGTCCCGCAACCCGGATCTGTCGCCGAAGGCGCGCGGGTTGGCGTCGGCGCTGCGCCGCCGGTGGACGGTGGAGTTCGACGACGCGGGCGCGATCGGCCGTCGGTACCGGCGGCAGGACGAGATCGGTACGCCGTACTGCATCACCGTCGACTTCGACACGCTCACCGACGACGCGGTGACCGTACGGGACCGCGACACGATGAAGCAGGAGCGGGTCGGCCTGGACCACGTCGAGCACTACCTGCTGGAGCGCCTTCCCGGCTGCTGACACGCACCCTGCTGACACGACGAAGCCCGGCACCATGTCGGTGCCGGGCTCCGTCTTGGGGGGTGTGCGGTGGTGCCGGGGGGTGCGGTGGTGCGGGGGGTTACGGGCAGGGCAGCGCGTTCACGATCGAGTTCGCGTGCACCGCGTCGTCCGCGTACGCCTCGGGGAAGGCGGACACCTGGACGGTCTGGGCGGCGACCGTGACGGCCATGCCCTGCCAGCCCGGGACCCGCAGCAGGGCCTGGTAGAACTTCGTCGCCGACTTCTCCGGCGTCATCAGTTCGTTCAGGGTGCCCCAGCTGCCGGCGCCCCACGGCGCGATCGGCCGCTGCTGGAACAGCCCGACCGAGTCGTGGTCGTACCCGACCGCCTGGTGCGGGAGGCCCATCGACGCCGGGATGTTCCCGTTGGCGTAGTTGCGCAGCCCGCTCTCCTGGAGGGCGGTGGACAGGGCGATGATCTGCCCCTTCTTGTTGATCCCGAGCTTCTTGCCGGCACGGATGATCGCGCGGGCGTTCTGCGTCTGGATCGACGACAGGTCGAGTACGTGGGCCGGCGCGGTGCAGCGGTTCTTGCTGCGGGACGCCGCGGCGGCCTTCTTCTTCCGCTCGTCGTCGGCCTTCTTCTTCGCTGCGGCGTCGGCGGCGGCCTTGTCCTGCCTGGCCTTGTCCGCCGCGGCCTTCTTGTCGGCGGCCGCCTGTGCCGCGGACTGCTTGGCGCGTACGACGTCGGCAGAGACCTGCTGACCGGAAGCGGTCAGTTTGTCGTTCTTCACCTGGTGGTTCGCGACGGTCTCGGCCGCCACGGGCTGGGCGTTGCTGTCAGATGTGGGGGAGGCGGCGCTGGCAAGAGATGCACCGAACAGCGCGGGGGAACACGCGATAACGGCAGCCAGCACCACGCGCATCCGCGCGCGACTCATGGCAAGTCCTTCGGTATAGGGGGTTGGGGGGACTGGTGTGCCGGTCCTCGCGCACACCGCCCCGACGCCTCCGACGCCGGGGCAGATCGGAACGGGGGAGTCCCGATCGGCCTGGACCCGGACTGGAGACTCACTGGTCTCCGTACCGCTGCCGGGCGGCTGGCGCGATGCGTTCCTCGCGGGTTTTCCCCGGGTGGTTCGCGGCGCCTCTACGTGGGTAACACTCCGCTACCGCGCTTGGCCAGGATGATCATTGCTTTCATGGCGTAACCCACAGTGATCATGAAACTGCCGACCGGACAATTCCGATCCGCATGCCGTTACGGCGCAGGCACGCCGGGTTGTCCAAGACCGGTGCGGTCGCGCAGCGGATGACACATGAATCCGGCTCGCGTGTGCGCAGTCGTCGTGCGACTCTCCGTAGTCATTCTGTGTCGCGCGCCGACCGGCCGCCGGAGCGATCCGGACATCCCCCGCGCATCCGACAGTTTCGCGCGGGCGAACCGGCCGGGACCGGGCCCGCGCGGCGCGTGGCATCCTCGATCCGTGACGATCGCACCCGACCAGACGACGACCGCGCCCGCCCTGTCGCTCGGGCCGTACCGCATCGCGCCGCCGGTCGTCCTGGCGCCGATGGCCGGCATCACCAACGTGGCGTTCCGGGCCCTCTGCGCCGAACACGGCGCCGGGCTGTACGTCTGCGAGATGGTCACCACCCGGGCCCTCGTCGAGCGCAACCCGAAGACCCTCCGGATGATCCGGTTCGGCGAGCAGGAGCGCCCCCGCAGCCTCCAGCTGTACGGCGTGGACCCGGAGATCACCGCCCAGGCCGTCCGGATGATCGTCGACGAGGGCCTCGCCGACCACATCGACCTCAACTTCGGCTGCCCGGTGCCGAAGGTGACCCGGAAGGGCGGCGGGGCCGCGCTGCCCTGGCGCCGCACGCTGTTCGAGGCGATCGTGCGCGGCGCGGTGCGGACCGCGGCGCCGGCCGGCGTACCGGTCACGGTGAAGCTGCGCCGCGGCATCGACGACGAGCACCTCACCTACCTCGACGCCGGCCGGATCGCCGAGGACGCCGGCGTCGCGGCCGTCGCCCTGCACGGGCGTACCGCCGCGCAGCGGTACTCGGGCAGCGCCGACTGGTCCTCGATCGCCACGCTGAAGCAGGCGCTTTCCGTTCCGGTACTGGGAAACGGCGACATCTGGGAGGCGGACGACGCGCTCCGGATGGTCGACGAGACCGGCTGCGACGGCGTCGTCGTCGGCCGTGGCTGCCTGGGCCGCCCCTGGCTGTTCGCCGACCTCGCCGCCGCCTTCGAGGGCCGTAGCGAGCGGGCGCTGCCGACACTGGGCGAGGTGGCCGCGGCGATGCGCCGGCACGCCGTACTGCTGGGCGAGTGGCTGGGCTCCGAGCGGGACGGCTGCGTCGACTTCCGCAAGCACGTCGCCTGGTACCTCAAGGGGTTCCCGGTCGGCAGCGACCTGCGCCGCGCCCTGGCGATGGTGTCGTCACTGTCCGAACTGGACGGTCACCTGGCCAACCTCGACCCGACGGTGCCTTATCCGGCGAGCGAGCTGGGGCGCCCGCGCGGGCGTACCTCGGCGCCGGGCCGGGTCGCCCTGCCCGAGGGCTGGCTTGCCGACCGTGACTCGCCGCTGGTACCCGCGGGTGCCGAACTGGACGCCTCCGGCGGCTGACCGTTACCGGATCCTTTCGTCCGGGCACACGCACGGTGTCTCGTTCGCCGCCGCGGGTGTACCGGCGTCTGATCGAGGGCCCCGTGCATGGCACGAGGAGGCGGTTGATCCTTAGGATGACGGTCGAGAATCAGCGCGACGTCCAGGCGGAGAGGGTCGACGGATGACGATGAACCAGGCGCCGTCGCGCGTTCGTGCGGTGGCGCGGGTCGGCGCCGATCCGGAGCCCGTCGGCCGCGGCCCGGCGACGTTCCTCCGGCGCCGACGGCACGGATACCTCGGGCCGGTCAGCGTGCTGCAACTGGTGCTGATCGAGGCGCTCGTCGTCGCGCTGGTCGTGCTGTTCCGGCACTCCGTGGTCCTGCTGGTCATCGGATGCGTACTCGCCGCGGCCATCCTGGTCGCCACGTTCGCCCGCAGCGGCGGGCGGTGGTGGCTGGAGCGCATGCTGCTCCGCCGCCAGTACCACCGCCGCAAGGGCAGCAGTCACCTGCCCGCCGACGACGCCCGGCTGGTGTCGCTGCACCGGCTGGTACCCGACCTGACGATCCGGACCGTGGAAGGGCCGGGCGGCACCGAGGTCGGTGTCGGGCGCGACGGCGCGGGGTCCTTCGCGGTCGTGGCGATCGTGCCGCCCGCGGGCCTGAACGGTGACCCGCTCGGCGACGTACCGCTCAGCAAGCTCGCCGGCCTCGTCCAGGACGCGGAACAACCCGGCGCCGTCCTCCAGGTCGTACGCCACTCGGTGCCCGCGACGGGTGCCGGTCCCGCCGGCCAACCGGCCGCCGACTCGTACCGGGACCTCGCCGCGCAGTACGGCGTGGGCATGGCCGCCGACCAGGCGATCTGGGTCGCCGTCCGGTTCGATGCCCGTACCGTCGCCGAGGCGTCGGTCGGCGCGGCGGACGACTCGGCCGAGCTGCCGCTCATGCTGTCGGTCCTGGTACGCCGCGTCAGCAAGGTGCTCCGCCGCGCCGGCCTGGAATACCAGGTGCTCAACGCGGACGGGCTGATCGAGGCGTTGACGCGGTCGTGCGAGCTGGAGCAGCCGCCGCCCGGCCCCCAGCCGCGTACCGGGGAGGGCTGGACCGGGTGGCGTTCGGCGAGCCTCATGCACGCGTGCTTCTGGCTGAGCGGCTGGCCGGACCTGCGCAACAGCGGCGCGCTGCTCGACGAGATGAGCCGCACGCCGGCCGCCCTGACCAGCGTGGCGCTGATCCTCGCACCGCACGGCGATCTGATCGAGCTGCGCTGCCTGCTGCGGGTGGCGTCCGAGCCGTCCGTACTCGACCAGACATGCGCTGCGGCCCGCCAGGCCGTCTCCCGTACCGGCGGCAGCGTCTTCCGCCTCGACGGTGAACAGGCCCCCGCGGTGTACGCGACGGCTCCCACGGGCGGTGGTGCACGGTGACGGCACGGGAGGGTACGGGCATGGCCAGCGCGCGACGCGTCGTATCGGTGCGCCCGGGTACGGTGCCGGCGTGACCGCGCCTGACACGCCGCCCGAGCGTTCCGAGGTACGCCACCAGCAGGCCGACCGTCCCGCCGCGCCGGTGTGGCCCGGCCGCCCAGGCGACGGCGCGATGCCGGTGCTGGGTGCCCCGCCGCCCGCGATCGCGCCGGCGCCCGCCGCGGATCCGGCGCCTCCGGTCCAACGCCCTGCGCACGCGGCCGGGCCGCAGCACGCGGCACCCCAACCGGTCGTACCGCAGGGTGCCCCGGCGGCGCCGAACACGGCGGCCACGACGCGGCTGAACCGCGACGAGCTGCCCGCGGACGCCGCCGTCGTCGAGGAGGCGCCGCGGCAGTGGGAGGCCGGCCAGACGATCCTGCTCGGCAGCGCTGGGCAGGGCGCGGGGCAGGCGAGGGCCGGTGCTCAGGGGCTCGCGGTACCGAAGACGCAGGCGGCCGCGGCGGCTCCGGCGCAACCACCGAGCGCCGCCGAGCAAGGCACCATCTACGGCGGCGGCAACGGGCCGCGCACCGACGTCGGCGCCCGCACCCTGCGGCGGGTACGTCCGCTGGCCGCGCTGCGGGTCGGATCGCACATCGCGTCGGAGGCCGCGCTGGACGACATCCGCGTCAGCGCCTCCGGCACCGGCCTGCTGCTCGGCCACGACCGGGACTCCAAGCCGGTGCAGGTGCGCCTGTTCCGGCCGGAGGCGACGCGGGTGACGCTGCTCGGGGGGCTGTGGGCGTCGCGGCTGCTGGCGTTCCGTGCCCTCGGGCTCGGCGCGCGGGTCGTCGTCTTCACCAGCCGTCCCGACCAGTGGGACGGCTTCGGGCAGTGGGCGACCGGCCGGGCCGATCGCGTCGCGGTCCTGCCCGCGGAACGCCCCGTCACACTCGGCGCCACCCCGCGCACGCCGGCCCTGCTCATCTACGACGTGGGCCTGCTCGGCGCGGCGACCCGCCCCGTGCTGGGCCCGTGGATGACGCAGCTGACGGTGCTGCACCAGCTCACCGCGTACGGGTTCCCCGCCGTCCAGGAGTCGAACCTGGTGATGATGCAGCGGCTCGACGCCGCCGAGGCGATGTCCGTCGGCTCCGTACTGCGGCTCACTGGCGACGCGACCCGGTTGCTGACCGCCCTGCGGGACGACATGCTCGCGCTCGTCGGTGCCTCCGCCGACCGGTACGTGTGGACGACCCCCACCGCGATCGAGCAGCAGCGGTTCGGCGCACCCCACCGCTGACGCATCACGACGCGCGCAGCGTGAGGGCCGGGTACCGATGCGGTACCCGGCCCTCAGCCGTTTCGGAAGGCTGCTGCCGGTGCTCAGCCCCTGCCGGTGCTCGTGCTCAGCCCTGCATCTGCGCCGCGATGGACTTGTCCAGGGCGGCCATGCGGTCGCCGGACGCGCCGAGCGCCTTGCCGACCTGACCGAGCGCCTGCTTGATCTCCGCGGCGCCCTGGTTCCACTTGGACTGGGCCTCGTCGCAGGCCTGCTGCGCCTCGCCGCCCCAGTCGTTGCCGAACAGGTTCTTGAAGTCCGTGTACAGGTCCTCGAGCGCACCGTCCATGGTGCCCTCGAAGGTACCGATCGCGCTGGCCACATCGGTGATCGCGCCGAAGTTGTAGCTGATGTGACCGCTGCCGTCGTACCCGTAACCGCCCATGTCCCGTCTCTCCTTCTGTCAGCCGGGCCGTCAGGCCGTGGGGTGCAGGATGCCGTAGACGCCGCCCTGGCCGTTCGAGGCCATCTGCGCCGCCTTGTTGATTTCCGCGGCGTCGTCCTCGTCGCGGGAACCGTAGTGCGCGGCACCTCGGTCGATCTTGCCGGCCAGCTCGTCGAGAGCGGTCAGGATCCGACGCAGGCCGTCGCTCATGTGCGCGGACTGGGTCTGCAGTGCGCTGTGCGCCGTGCCGGCGCCTGGCATGGACTCGATGCGCTGAACGAGCGAGGACATGCCCTGCGCGAGGCTCGCTCCGGTCTCCTCACAACGCCGCGCCATCTTCTGGAGCTGGGCTGGCGTGAGATGAACGTCGCCGACGCCTGGAGTTGCTGTCACGGTGGTCTCACCCCGATCTTTCGGTTGTCCCCCCGGGCGGGGGGCCTACTCACGCCGAGCGTTGATCACGCCCCGGCCGCTTCCCGAGAGTATCGGCAAACGTCAAGGCCCGGCCAGGCCGTACCGCCGCACAGCGGGGTGGAGCTACCGAACCTTCACCCGGGCATACACGCCGGGTGATGGTTCAGCGACCCGATGGTGTGGCTGGTGTGAGGGCGGCGGAGGGGTCCAGTGTCGGGCCCGCAGGGATGGTGTGCACCAGCCCCGCCGGCATCGACACCGCGTTCGACGGCGAGTAGCCGAGCATTCCGAGAGCCTCCGCGGAGGGCACCGGGAAGCGCTGTCCGATGTCCGTGACCACGTCGAACGTGCCGGCACCGGCGCCGTCGGCGGGCAGCGACCGGACGATCGCCACCCGCCCCGGCGGGACCAAGATGCGGTCGGCGAGCGCCGCGCCCGCGCCGGTGACCTCCGTGGTACGCACGCCCTTGCTCATCGCCGCCACCGTGCTGCCCACGACGACCTGCTCGTCGCCCGACGCGTCGGTGACCTCCGCGCAGACCGACTGGTCGGCATGCGCGTGGTGGAGCGGCGGCACCTTCGCCGGCGGCCGGACGTCCTCGTCGGACGAGGCGACCAGGTGACTGCTGCGCTTCATCGCGGTCGCCTCGGACACCGACACGTGCTGCGGCTGGCTGGAGTACTGCGCCTGGATGATGTCCTTCTGCAGCGCGGTGATGGGCGCGACGCCGTCGGGGAAGACCAGGTAGTACTGCGGGCCGGAGCCGGTCTGCGCCTCCAGGACGTCGCCGCTGTTTCGGCCGTTCACGGCCGCCGACGCCGACCCGTGCCCGGGCACGTCGATGGGGCCGATGTCGAGGCCGGCCGGCACACCGTTGACCAGGGCGGTGCCCACGGACGCCGAGTCGACCTGCGCGCCGAACAGCGCCGGTACGAGCTTGTCCGGATCGGTGATGCGGTAGCGGTGGCCGTTCCAGAGCAGGTAGGTCGCCTGGTCCCGGGAGTCGCGTACGAGCAGGCCCTGTGCGCCGAGGCGGGTGCCGCCGGAAGACGCCTGCCCGACGGTCAGGGCGGTGATCGCGGCGCTGGCGCCGGTGACGTCCTTGCCGGGTACGGAGCACAGCGTCCACGGCGCACCGACGTGGGCGCTGGCCGGTGGCAGCGAGTTCGGCGCGCCGGGGATCCCGGCCGGGATGCCGCGCGGCGTGTCGCGCAGCTCCTCGGCGTTGACCCGGTACGTCTGCCCACCGCCGCCGCTGGCCAGCAGGGCCGACGCGTAGTTGAGCATCGGGTGCAGGACGCGGCCCCGGTAGACGAAGGTCGCGCCGGTCTCCTTCTCCACCACGACGGAGCCGTCGGTCTTCCACTTGAGGCTGCCGATGCCGGTGAAGATGCCGTACACCCCGAAGCCGGCGCCGACCAGGATCGCGATCATGACGCCGGCGAAGACCGCGCCGACGCCGCGGCGCAGCGGCGTCTGCGCGGGGTCGGTCTCGCGCATGACCAGCGCGGAGATCACGCGCTGGATCATGAACTGGTACGAGTGGAGTTGATCCTGCCGGGTCGCCATCAGCCGCCCACCCCGGCGAGGATCGCCTGGACGTAGCTGTAGAAGCCGGTGATCACGCAGACGGTCGGGATCAGGGAGATGATCGCGACGACGTCGAGGATGTCGGCGATCCGGCCCATGTACGGCGACGGTGGTCGGCGGCTGTAGACCAAGCCGGCGGCGAGCACGAACCCGGCGACGAGCACCAGGACGACGACCTCCACCATGCGGCCGGTGTTGCCGGCGCTCTTCGCGTACGCCACGGCGAGCAGCGCGACGTTGGCGAGCGCGGCGACGATGAGCGGGACCCGCTGTCGTGGTGTCGGGAACAGTCGGGATCGCAGCAGCAGCGCGATGATGGCCTCGACCGCGAGGACCACCGGGGCGGTGCCGCCGGCGACGATCATCCGGATGCCGCCGGCGATCGAGACGATACTGACGCCGAGCAGCAGGCCGGTGAGGATCTCGTCGGAGCGGGCGACCGCGTCGTACACCGCGTTGCGCTCCGGGATGGGCTGGTCCTTGAGCAGGTCCTCGGGCTTCTGCGGCAGCTCGGGCATCGGCAGCTTGCCGAGCCGGATCGAGAGCAGCGGATAGCCGGGCAGCAGGGCGATCGCGACCGTGAGAGCGACGCCGGCGACGCCCGCGGGGCTCATCGAGGCGAGCCCGAGCAGCCCGGCGATGATGCCGAAGATGCCGACGAAGATGCCGGCCGCGAAGATCCGGGCCAGCCCGGCCACGCCGACGTATCCGACGACCGAGGCGGTCAACAGGACCGCGGCGCCGAGCATCACGTGCGGCGCGCCCAGGCCGAGCAGGCCGGTGTGCGCGGGCGCTGCGACGAGCAGGCCGCCGAGCAACGCGTACGGCAGGCCGCAGCCGGCCACGACGGCGCCGGCGGAGGCGTCGGACATGGCCCGGGACAGCGTGATGCCGGCGCCGAGCAGGACGACGGCGACCGCGATGCCCACGCCGCCGGGCAGTGCCCAGGGGGCCGAGGACAGCGCGAGGGTCGGCAGGCCGAGGAACAGCACGGCGCACAGGACCGCGAGCGCGGCGCGGCGGGTCGCGACGTTGCCCCAGGATCGCCCGTAGCGCCGCGCGCCGCTGGCGATCGCCTCGACGACGTCGTCGTACTCCAGCTCCGGCCACTGCGTACGGTGGGAGCGCAGGTGCAGCACGTCACCGTCGCGTACGCCCTGGACGTTGAACGCGCGGCCCGGTTCCAGCGCGCCGCCGGTCGCCCGGTAGAGCGCCCAACCGCCGTGCCGCTGGCCGTCGTCCGCGGCGTTCTCGCCGGCGTGCCGCAGGATGTGCGGCAGTAACTCGGCGAGCGGTACGTTTTCTGGCAGGGCCACGTCGATGCGCCGATGCGGCGCGGCGACGGTGATCCGGACCAGCGCGTCGACTGGGGACGTCATGCAGCGCCACCTTCGGTCGCGAGGAAGTCTGAGATGAACCGAACCCGCCCGCCAGGCGCGCCCGCGGCCCTCAACTTAGCAAGCACGCGCCTACGATAGTCAGCGCCCGTGACCCGGGCTGTGTGCCGCCGGGCGCCCGTGCCTAGGGTGACGAAGCATGCCGTTCCTCGCTGCGCGCGCAGGATGCGCGGAGCGTGAGTCCGACGATCCTGCGCGCGGTCATTCCACCGCGGAAGGCCGAGCGAGGAAGTAGAGGAAACGTGGGCACGACGATCATCAAGCGCCCGGCCCGCCGTCCCGCGCCCGAGCTGCCGGCCGGCGAGGTGATTCTCGAACCGCCACCGGAGGCGCCGTCGCCGACCGGCAAGAACTGGACCAGGATGCTGATGATCCTGCCCATGTTCGCCGGTACGGCGGCCATGGGCCTGCTCATCGGTGCGGGCAGCGGTGGTCCGCTGCGTTACCTCGCCGGCGGCATGTACGGCGTGTCCGTGCTCGGCATGCTCGGCATGATGCTGGTCAGCCAGGGCGGCGGCAAGAGCAAGAAGGAAATGATCGAGGCCCGCCGGCAGTACATGCGGCAGCTGAGTCAGGTCCGTGCGCAGGTGCGTCAGACCATCCGGCAGCAGCAGGAGGCCATGCACTACCGGCATCCGAAGCCTGACACGCTGTGGTCGGCGATCGGGAGCACGCGGCTGTGGGAGCGCCGGGTCAGGGACTGGGACTTCGCGATCATCCGGATCGGCGTGGGGCCGCAGGAGATCGCGACGCCGCTCGTACCGCCGCAGACCCGCCCGGTGGACGAGCTCGAACCACTGTGCGCGGCGGCGCTGCGACGCTTCGTCACGACGTACTCGATCGTGCCGGACCTGCCGGTCGCCGTGGCACTCAAGGGTTTCTCCCGGATCTACCTGCGCGGCGCCGAGCACGACGTACGCGGGCTGGTGCGCGCGATGATCGCCCAGTACGTGACGTTCCACGCGCCGGACGACGCGCTCCTGGCATGCTGCGCCGGCGACGATCGCCGGCGCGAGTGGGAGTGGATCAAGTGGCTCCCGCACGCGCTGCACCCGGAGAAGACCGACGCAGTCGGCCAGCTCCGGCTCGTCACGCCGTCGGTCACGGCGCTGGAGGCGATGCTCGGCGACGTGCTCTCCAGCCGCAGCCGCTTCGACCCCAACGGCGCGCTGGTCGGTGGCCCGCACCTGTTCGCCATCATCGACGGCGGTGACGTCGCCGGCTCGGACCACCTGATGACCGAGGGTGGCATGGAGGGTGTCACCATCCTCAACCTGTCCGACCCGCCGCCGCGCGTCCTCGACCAGTCCACCCTGGTGCTCGACCTCGCGCCGGACGGCACCCTGTCCAGCACCACGATGGACGGCCACGACACGATCGGCCATGCCGACATCCTCGGACTGCCTGAGGCGGAGGGGCTGGCCCGGCAGCTCTCCGCGCTGCGGCTGTCCGTGGCGTCGCGCAGCGACCAGCCGCTGAGCAACGAGCTCGGCCTCGCCGAGCTGCTGGAGCTCGGCGACCCGTACGAGCTGGAGCTGGCGAACACGTGGGTGCCGCGGCCGACGAGAGACCGGCTGCGGGTGGCGATCGGTGTCGGGCCCGACGGCCGCCCGGTGGAGCTTGACCTCAAGGAGTCCGCGCAGGACGGCATGGGCCCGCACGGCCTGCTGGTCGGCGCGACCGGTTCCGGCAAGTCCGAGCTGCTGCGCACGCTGGTGCTCGCGCTGGCGGTCACGCACAGCTCCGAAGTGCTCAACTTCGTGTTGGTGGACTTCAAGGGTGGTGCCACGTTCACCACGCTGGACCGGTTGCCGCACACCAGCGCCGTCATCACCAACCTCGCCGACGAGCTGTCGCTCGTCGACCGGATGCTCGACGCGATCCAGGGCGAGCTGATCCGACGGCAGGAACTGCTGCGCAAGGCCGGCAACTACGCCTCGCAGCGCGACTACGAGCGCGCGCGGGCGGCCGGCGTACCGCTGTCGCCGTTGCCGAGCCTGCTGATCATCTGTGACGAGTTCTCCGAGCTGCTCACCGCGAAGCCCGACTTCATCGACATGTTCGTGCAGATCGGCCGGGTCGGCCGGTCCCTGGGCGTGCACCTGCTGCTCGCGTCGCAGCGGCTGGAGGAGGGCCGCCTGCGTGGCCTGGAGACGCACCTGTCGTACCGGATCGGCCTGCGGACGTTCTCGTCGATGGAGAGCCGGGTCGTGCTGGGCAGCCCCGACGCGTACGAGCTGCCCCGCTCGCCCGGCCACGGCTACCTGAAGATGGGCACCGAGGGCATGACCCGCTTCAAGGCGGCGTACGTGTCCGGCGTCTACCACAAGGGGATCCGCACCCGCCGCGACACCGAGGGCCGCCCGGTCGACCCGGTCCAGGCGTACTCCAGCTTCTACCACGCGCCGCAGGTCCGGGAGGACCCCGACGCGGCCAAGGCGGCGAAGCCGGACGACGAGGAGGTCGGCGAGACGCTGCTCGACGTGATGGTGGCCCGGATGGAGGGCCAGGGCGTACCGGCGCACCAGGTCTGGTTGCCGCCGCTGGACGAGCCGCCGACGCTGGACCAGATGCTCTCGCCGATCGTCTCCAGCCCGCAGCGCGGCCTCGGCACCAGCAACCCGGAGCTGCAGGGTGGGCTCAACGGCGTCGTCGGCATCGTGGACAAGCCGTTCGAGCAGCGCCGTGACCTGCTGTGGCTGGACCTTGCCGGCGCCGGCGGAAACGTGGCGGTCACCGGCGGTCCGCAGAGCGGCAAGAGCACCGCGATCCGTACCCTGATCGGCAGCGTGGCGCTCACCCACACCCCGCGCGAGGCGCAGTTCTACTGCCTCGACTTCGGCGGCGGTACGCTTGCCGGCCTGCGGTCGCTGCCGCACGTCGGCGGCGTGGCGAACCGCCGCGACCTCGACCAGGTCCGCCGTACCATCGCCGAGATCCGCGGCCTGATGTCCGACCGTGAGCAGATGTTCGCGGACAACAGCATCGAGGGCATCGCGGCGTACCGGGAGGCCAAGCGGCGCGGCGGGTTCGCCAACGACCCGTTCGGCGACGTCTTCCTCGTGATCGACGGGTGGGCGACGCTCAACACCGAGTTCGAGTCGCTGATGCCGGCGGTCACCGAGATCGTCAACCAGGGCCTCGGATACGGCGTGCACGTCATCGTCTCGTGCAACCGGTGGATGGAGCTGCGCCCCGCGGTACGGGACAGCTTCGGCACGAAGCTGGAGCTGCGGCTCGGCGACCCGAGCGACTCGGCCATCAACCGCCGGGCGGCGCTGAACGTACCGGAGCAGACGCCCGGCCGCGGTCTGACGCCGGACGCGATGCACTTCCTCGTGGGCCTGCCGCGCATCGACGGCCAGCAGGATGCGACGAACCTGTCCGACGGCGTGATGAAGTTCGTGCAACAGGTGCGTAACGACTGGCAGGCGCCGCCGGCGCCGCAGGTGCGCCTGCTGCCCGAGGAACTGCCGTACTCGTCGCTGCCGGCGCCGGGCTCCGACGGCCGCACTGGCGTACCGATCGGCATCGCCGAGACCGACCTGCAGCCGGTCTACCTGGACATGACGGCGGACCCGCACTTCCTGCTGTTCGGCGACGTCGAGTCCGGCAAGAGCACGTTCCTGCGTACGGTCGCGCGGGGCATCACGCAGCGGTACACGCCGGACGAGGCGCGGATCATCATGGTCGACTACCGCCGCAGCCTGCTCGGCTCGGTGAGCGGCGACCACCTGATCGGCCTGGGTTCCTCGGCCGAGTCGACCTCGGATCTGATCCGTCAGGTGGTGGCCGCGATGCGGGACCGCCTGCCCGGCCCGAACATCACGGCCGAGGAGCTGAGAAACCGCAGCTGGTGGCGCGGCCCCGAGCTGTACGTCCTGATCGACGACTACGACCTGGTGGCGACGGGGCAGACGAACCCGGTGGCGCCGCTGCTGGAGTTCCTGGCGCAGGGCCGGGACATCGGTCTGCACGTGCTCGTGACCCGGCGGGCGGGCGGGGCGTCGCGCGCGATGTTCGATCCGGTGATCAGTCGAATACGCGACGTAGCATCGCCGGGCATCGTGATGTCCGGCCCGCGCGACGAGGGGCCGCTGCTGGGCAACGTCCGGCCACAGATCCTTCCCCCTGGTCGGGGCTGGTTCGTGACCCGGCGCCACGGCGCCCAGATGGTCCAGCTCGCGTGGCTGCCGCCGGACTAGCCGGCGAGCGGGTTTTGGTTCTTGCTGCCTCCGACTACTCTCGATCACGAGAGAGGGCTGGCCGGAGGCGCGTAGGCCGATAGGCGGCCGATAGGCACCCGTCGAGATGCTTGGAGGGGTCGTGGGCGAGCCGAATCCTTATGGGACCGAGACCAGCCAAAACCTTATCGTCAAGCGCGATGAGGACGGCCGCATCCGATCCGACGGGTTCGACGCGGGCGAGAAGGACGTCGACCTTCATCCCGACGGCGTCCACGACGTCATCAACAACTTCGGTGTCGTCAAGGACAACTTCACCCACGGCAAGGACCAGGTCCTGCCGCCGCTGCGAGACCTGCCCCGGCAGGGCCTCGGCACCAAGGGCTTCAAGGACGGCGTCGCCGCGATGAAGCTGATCATGTTCAACGAGGCCAACTTCGCCCAGGCCGCGGCGTTCTTCGAGTCGTCCGTCGAGAACGTCCGGATGATGCTGCAGACGATGAAGGACGGCGTCGGCGGCGAGGACGACTTCAGCGCCATCACGATGGACGCGGTGAACTTCGCGACCGTCCAGCCGGGCGCCAAACGGCCCGACGGCCTGCCCAAGGGCTTCAAGGCGAAGACCTGGATGAACGCGTACGTCGAGCAGCTCAACAGCCCGGAGAACAACACCGCGGACGACGCGCCCGAGCTGTCCCAGTGGACGGAGACCGGCAGCAGCACCAGCACGGACGGCACGTCCTACCACTACTTCACCGACCAGATGGGCAACCGCCGCACGGTGGAGACCATGGCCGACGGCACGATCGTCACCACGCTCATCGACAAGAACGGTCACGCCACCGAGACCAAGCAGAGCACCCGCTACACCGACCTGTACACCCAGACGACCACCACGACCACCGTCACGGACCCCTTCGGCGAGCACCCGAAGGAGACGGTGACCGGGAGCGAGTCGGTCACGCACACGCAGAACGCCGACGGCAGCCAGACCGTGACCACCACCGAGAACGACAAGAACGGCAAGCCGGTCTCGGCCAACGCGGTCACCACCAACTCGGACGGCAGCACCGCGACGACGCACAGCACGTGGGGCGACGACGGCAAGAAGCACGACGGCGAGACCCTGCACGTGGGTGCCGACGCGCCGACGCCGGAGCGTCCCGAGTCCCCGGTGCCCGGGGCGATCAAGTCGGTCAGGTAGTGGGGCGGCGGGGAGGCTAACGCGATGGGCGACTACTGGGGTGCGACCGCGGACGCCGTCACGGGCGGGCCGAACGGTCCCAGCACCTACGTGTCGAACGACTACCTGGACGGGATCGAGTTCACCCCGCCGGCCAGCACCGACGGCAGCGGTACCTCCATCGAGGCGATCTACCTGCAGATCATGGGCGAGAAGCCGGCGCACGTCGCCGCCCTCGCAGACCAGTGGCAGAACGCCCAGGAACTGCTCGGCCACTTCCACCGCGAGCTGTACGGGCAGTCCAACCAGCTCTACAACGAGGCGTGGAAGGCCGGCAAGGCGCGCGACGCGTTCATGAAGTACGGGCCGGGCAAGGTCCTCGCCAACATCGACGCGTGGGACGAGGCCATCGGCAACAACGTGACCGCCCTGCGGCACCTGGTCAACGTCATCACGCAACGCCAGGGCGAGATGAAGACGCTGTGGACCGACTACAACAACGCGGTCAAGGACGCGGCCAGCGTCAAGTGGACCGACCCGCTGAAGGACTACGCCGACGCGTTCACGCTCGGGTTCGGTCCGGACGAGAAGCAGGACCACATCGACGCGATCAACGCGAAGAAGAAGGAATTCACCATCAAGGCCCAGCAGCTGGCCTACAACATGGGGAACGACTACTTCGACGCCATCAGCAAGATGAGCTCGGGGTACGGTCCGGCGTTCCTGCCGCCGGACACGGTCCTCAATCAGCCGAACCATCCGGCCTTCCCGACGATCACGACGGGCCCCGCCCCCGGGCCGGCCCCCGCTCCTGCCCCGGCGCCTGCACCCGCCCCGGCCCCGGCCCCGGCTCCTGCTCCGGCCCCGGCGCCCGCCCCCGCCCCGAACCCCGCGGCGCCGCCGCCGCTCAGCAAGCAGTTCCAGCGGGCCCCCGCGCCGGCACCAGCTCCGGCGCCGCCACCAGCGCCGGCTCCCGCGCCGACCCCGACCTTCGCCCGGACCACCGCGCCGAACGTGGCGCCGCCGCCCACGGCGCCGGGTGGCCGCGGTGTGCTGGGCGGCCAACGCCCGAACCCGGCCGCGCCGCCCGGCGCGACCGCGGCCCGCAACGCGTCGGTGAGCAACCCGCCCGGCATGCGCAACGGCGTACTCGGCGGCAAGGGGCCGAGCGGAGCGCCGGAGAGCCCGGGTCTCGGTGGCGGAGGCGGCGTCGGCCGTACGCCACCGGTGTCGCCGTCGTCGCTTGGCCGCAACGCCAACAACCTTCGCTCCCGGCCACCAGGCCTGGGCGGTGAGGGCCCGAACGCGAGCCGTACACCACCGTCCGGCGTGCTCGGCGGCAACAAGAACCGCCGCTCGGCCGCGGGCGAGCCGCCACGTGGCGCGCTCCCCGGCACCGACATGAACCAGTCGCTGCCGCCCGGCGCGACCTCGCCGGTGCTCAACAACCGCGGACCGAGCATCGCCGGTACCGATGCCGAGCGCACGCCTGCCGGCCCGCCGCGCAGCGCGCGCAACGGCGCCACGTCGCCCGTCCTCAACAAGGGCAGCAACGTGCCGCCGGCGGGCGGGGCACAGCCGCCCGCGGCGGGGCGCAAGCCCGAGCGCCGGGACCAGCAGCGTTCCGGCCTTCCGCCGGTGCCCGGCACCGACTGGACGGGTACGCAGTCGGCGTTGGAGTCGTCCACCAACCCGGTGCTCGACGCCAACGAGCTGCCCATCGACCCGACGGCGTCCCGGCTCGCCGAACTGCCCGAGTCGCTGCGCGGCACCGCCGGGCGCGTTCCTGCCGGCAGGCAGGTCAGTGAGCGCAGCGGCCCGCCCCGGGTGTCGGCTGACGCCGCGGCGCGCCGGACCCGCCGCAACGAGGAGAAGTCCGAGCGGCGGGACGAGGCGGCGCGTGTGGTCACCGACGAGGAGGCCTTCAGCGTCGAGACGCCGGGCGGCTCCGTGCTTCGGGAGACGCAGTCGGAGGAGCCGGCGTACCGGTCGGAGCCGGCGCCGAAGCTGGGCGGCGGTAACTAACCGGGGCGGGCTGGGTCGTGGCCGCCGGACGCGGCCACGTCCCAGCGCCGTCCCGGGGTCGCCCACGACAGCCGTGACGAAGATTCGGCGGATCGACGGGCCCGGCGGATGTCGGGCCACGGTGCCGGTCGCCGCGACCGAACGGGGGCCTCTGCGCGCGCCCCGTTGCGGGCGGGGCGGTTCAGCGGCGGGGTGCGCCGAGGTGGGTCTGTTCGACGGTGGTGGGGCACAGCCAGAGGTACTGCGCGCCGTCGTCGCCGAGCAGAGCAAGCATGTCGTCGCGCAGCGTCGGCAGCAGACCCGTCGCCTCGGGTGGTAGTCCCATCACCGAGGTGGCCGCTCCGGTCTCGGCCTGGCTGAGCCGTTGCACCGCCACGAAGTCGGCCTCCTGCACGGCCGAGAAGCCGTACGAGGTGAGCTCGGGCAGCACGGTCAACCGCGTCTGCCATCCGGTCGGTGTCAGCGGCTGGCTCGCGCCGGTGGGGCCCTCGTCGTACACGAGGAGCGCGGGTGTGCGGCGGCCCGCTGGCACCGTGAGGTACTGCGTGGGCGGCAGCACCGCGACCTGGCGCTCGTCGCCGGTCGCCCAGCGGCTGAAGCCCTGCCACACCTCGGGCCGGGCGGTGAACACCGCGACCCGCGCGCCGACCGACAGCGCCCGCAGTACGAGCAGGTGCGTCATCCAGAGCCCACCGACGAGGACCGCCCGGGTCGGCTCCGGCCGGAACAGCCGTACGGTGACCGGCTGGCGCTGTTGGTCGATGCCGAGTACGAGACCGCTGCGGGCCGCGGCGGGCCGGATCTCGGCGAGGGCGGTGTCGTTGACGAGGTGCGCGCCGATGCGCAGGGCCGGGAACGGCCGCGCCTTCGGGGCTGGCGGTTCGCCGTTTCGCGGGAGCGTGCCGGCGGAGTACACCCGGCCGGTCTGCGGTTTGTCGGTGAAGACGGGTGGGCCGGGCGGTGCCTCCGGCGCGGCGGCGGCGAGCGGGTCGGCGGTGGCGTACGTCGCCGCGTGTGCCCCGGCGTCGGTCGAGGACTGACCGAGGACCGTACCGCGCCCGTCGGTGGCCTCCTCCGCGGCGGGCGCGGCCTGCTCGGGCCGCTGCTCCGTGGCGGGCGCGGGAGCGCCCAGTACGGGCGCGGTCGGCGGCCGCTGGGCGGATCCGCTGTCCGGTGCGGGTGTGGTCATCGGGCGCCTCCGCCGCTCGGTGCCGACGCGTACGCCGCGGGCGCCTGCTCCCCGTCGAGGCGGAACAGCTCGGCGCCGAACTGCCGTGCCGCCGTCTCCAGGGTCTGGCAGGACACGGCGAGTACCTCGGCGGGTGCGGCGACCCGGGCGAGGCAGCGGAGCGAGATCTCCGTCTCCTGGGGCTCCAGGATCAGGGTGACGCTGGTGAACGCCGCCGGGGTGGCGGCCAGCCGCTCCAGCATCGCGGCGGCCGCCGGCAGGCCGGGCCAGGACCGGACCCAGAACGTCGCGTGTGCCAGGCCGTTGGCATACCAAGCGGTCCAGTCCTCCCGCGCCGTGGCGTGGTGCGGGTCGTACGCGTCGAGGCCGGACGAGGTGATGAGCGCGTCGACGAGGCCGTCCGGGTCGAGGATCTCGGCCCGGAAACCGTCCCGCCGCAGCATCTTCGTGACCCTCCGGGTGAGCGTCGCGACCATCGCCGGTACGTCGTCGGTCGCGGCGCCGTCGACGACCGTCCGCGCCACGGTCTGCGCGTCCGCCCGTACCGCCACCCAGAGCGCCTGCTCCTGTGGCGGCGCCTCACCCGCCACCCCGACCAGCTCGCGGTACGAGTCGGCGTACGCGGGGCCCGCGACGAGCATCCCCGCAGCCGGCATCGTGTGCGTCACGATCTGCAGGACGGTGCCGGGCTGGCCGGCCTCGGCCAGGACCGCGATCAGCTTCTCGACCGGCAGGGGTGCCACCGCCTGGGTGCGGATCCCGGCGGGCGGAAGCACGGTGGCGACGGCGAACCAGCCCGCGCCGTCCTGCCCTACCCCGATCCGGTCCTGGTCACCCTGCAGGGTCCGCTCCCGTACGACGAGGTCGGGTGTCAGGGCGCGCAGCGCGGTCAGTCGCGTGTCCTCGGCCAGCGCGGGGCGGACGCCGCGGCGGCGCCGGTACTGCCAGCGCAACGCCAGCGTCTCGGTCCACCACCGGCCGCCGCTGCGGCCGAACGCCAGCACCAGCAGCAGGATGCCCAGCACGATAGCGATCAGCCCGACGATCGGGTGGCGCAGGAAGACCAGGGCGACGCCCACCAGGACGCCCTCGGCCACGAGGAGCTGGAGGACGCTGACTCCGCCGATCCGCCCGGAACGCCGTCGTGCCCGCATCAGCGGTGGCTGCCGGGCCGCGACGGGCTGGGCGCCGATGCGCGCGGTTGCGCGCACACCCGGCGGCGGTGACTGGTGGCTGGCCATCGCCGTGCCGCACCCCTCTCGGCTCCGCGCCGCCGCATGCCGGCGTCGTCGGTCACATCACATGGTAGGGAAGACGGACGCTCGCGGCGCGCCGCGAGCGTCCCGCCGGATGGCCGGCGTCTAGGACCTGTCGGCTTCGGGTTCCTTGAACAGGTGAACCGGCACGGACGGCATGTCGGCCTCGGGGTCGTCGTACGGCCCGGCGGCCCGCCCGGCCCGCCAGCGGCGGCGCCGGCCGCGCGGCAGGTACACCATCGCGGCGATGATCAACAGTGCCAGGGCCACACCGGCGCCGGTGCCGATGAGGGCGAGGTTGGTGCTGCTCGCCCAGGCGTGTGCGCGCGCCTGGGCGGCCTTGTCGATGTGCTTGGCGGGCGCCGACGGGAGGGCCTGGCGGGCGCCGTCGGCGGTCCGGCCCACGATCGCCTGGTACGGGTCGGCGATGCCCCATCCGTAGTGCTGGCCGGGGGCCGCCTCGCCGCCCGGGGCGGCCGTCGCCTCCAGCCGGTGTACGAGCTCGTCGACGCTGAGATCTGGGCGGTGGCTCCAGGCCAGCGCGGCGACGGCGCTGGCGAATCCCGCCGCGTAGGCGGAGCCGTCGACGAGGATCATGCCGTGCCCGGCCTGGGTGGTCACCACCGACGAGCCGGGCGCGACCAGCCCGACGTACTTGCCGTAGCCCGAGTCCTTGGACACGGTGCCGTCCTGGGCGAGCGTGCCGACCGCGAGCACGCCCGGGTACGAGGCGGGGTAGGGGTCCGGGTTGTTCTCGCTGCCGAGGTCGCCGGTTGCGGCCACGACGAGCACGTTGTGCTGGTGCGCGTTGGCCACGGCGGACTTCAGGTCGGCGTCGTCGGAGTAGGTCGCATACGGCACGGTGACGATGGTGGCGCCGTGTCCGACCGCCCAGTTGATGCCCTTGGCGAGCAGCTTCGGGTCCACGTTGGAGTCGGGGGTCTCGTTCTTCGCGGTGAGCGCGACGGGCAGCAGCTTGGCGTTCGGCGCGAGGCCGCGGAAGCCGATCCCGGACGTCGCCTTCGCCGCGATCACCCCGGCCACCTGCGTACCGTGGCCGGCGCAGTCCTTGTTTCCCGCGCTCTTTCCGTCGCCGACGTTGGTGCCGGCCAACACCCGGCCGGAGAGCTGCGGCTGGCTGCCGTCGATCCCGGTGTCCACCACCGCGACGGTCTGGCCCTGACCGGTGCTGAAGGGCCACACCCGCTGCGGTTCGAGGGTCATCTGCGCCCAGGGCAGCGCCTGGTACGTGTGGCCGGGGTCGACGCACCGCTCCTCGGCGGCGGCAGGTCTCGCCGAGGTAACGGCCACAAATCCGATCGCGAGCACGCTGAGGGTGCCGGCGATCACTCGCCGTAGCGCTCGGCCCTGCCGACGGTCTGTCATCACGTCCCCTTGCCAGTTCGCTCTCGCATCGATCAGGGTAGTGGTCGCCGGCCGGCGCCCGTACCCCTGCTGGCGCCCAAGATCATGCTCTGCAATCCTTGCGGGAATAGGTACTCTCGGCGTGGGTAGGCGTCGTCGGTTGTGGGCGATTGACAACCCGATGCACGATGGCCGGTGTGGGGAGGTGTGCGGTGACGGAACGTAAGAGCGTGGACTGGGACGCCTTCGGCGGCATGCTGGCCGACCTGAAGGGCGCCAGCAGCCGGGTCGGCGACATCCAGAGCGAATCGATGAAGATCACCGGCGTGGCCTGGTCCGGGGACGGCCTCATCAAGGCGGTGGTCGGTCCGCGCGGCCAGCTCCTCGAACTGGAGCTCGACCCCCGCCTGTTCCGGAAGCCCGACTCGAAGGGGCTGGCCGCCGCGATCGTGGCCACCACCCGGGCGGCGGCCGAGGAGGCCATGGCCAAGGGCCAAGAGCTGATGGACAAGGCGCTGCCCAGCGACCTGCGCCTCGGTCGGATCGGCGGCATGGACATCTCGAAGTTCCTCACCAGCACCGACGCGGACCTGCGTGAGCGGGAGGAGAAGAACGATGGGTGAATACGTCGACGTCGTTGGTGGCGCGGAGCGCCTGTCGCTCAAGGCCACCGGTTACCGCGACCAGCTCACGAACCTGCACGGCACCATCATGTCGAAGGTCGCCAACGTCATCTCCCACGAGAAGTGGGGCGAGCCCGACGAGTTCACCACGACGTTCCGTGGTGGGGACAAGGGTTACGACGTCGCGCGCAACCTGCTGCTCGGTGGCGGCAAGGACAAGGGTGCCCTGAGCATGATGGCGGCGAACGCCGACGGCCTGCTCGAGGTGTACGCGAACGCCATGATGAACTACTCCGACCAGGACCACGAGGGTGGTCGGGCGATCCACGCCGTGCACACCGAGACCAAGAAGACCTGACGCACCAGGTCACGGGATACAACCTGTCGTACACGATCGGGGCGGTGTGAACCGCCCCGATCGCTAGTGGAAGGGCGATGAGAAGTGGGAGGTGCCGTGCATGGGTGACGACGGCAGCTACTCATTCGCCCACTACCTCCACGAGTTCATGACATGGGTCGACACCGAGATCGAGCCGTGGATTCCCGGGGCGCACAGCTGGATCGGCGAGAAGCTGATCGGCAAGGTCCCCAAGATGGACTCGGCCGACGCGTACCGCCTCAGCGATGCGTGGGGTGAGCTGCTCGCCGCGATCGACGCGTACAACAAGGTCGCCGCCCAGGCGTACTCGGAGCTGTCCGGTACGTGGGCGAGCGAATCGTCCGGCATCTGGGAATCGAACTTCAGCAACTACCTCGACGCGACCGCCTCGATCTCCGAGGTCGCCGCCGGGCTGGAGGAGTCGACCGCCGGGCTGGGACTGGAGCTCGTCACCGACGAGATCGCGGTCATGCTGGGCCTCGTCATGCTGGGCGTCGAGCTGGTCATGGCGGTCATCGCCATCTGTACCGTCATCGGCTCGATCGTCGGTGGCGCCGGCATCGGCGGGGCGATCGCCGAGTTCTCCGCCACCATCGGCAACGCGTTCCGCGCCGCGGTCACCAACATCGCGAAGCTGCAGTTCCGGGCCGGGTTGCGGGAGGCGATGGAGATCCTGGGCCGGGAGCTGCCCCGGATCCTCGGCAACCTGGTCAAGACCATCAAGACCGCGCCGGTCCGGGTGGTGGCGCGGCGCGGCGCTCGGGCGCTGACCCAGAAGGAGTTCGGGAAATACCTGGGCAGCGACGCCTTCAAGGCCGTCGCACGCCGCAACATCCCGTTCATGGCCAAGCGGGTCGCGCCGAAGGTGGTGGCCCAGGCCGCCCGCCGCGGCGCGTTGTCGATGCGGCGCGAGTTCCAGACCATCATGGAGCGGCAGCTCGTCCGGCACCTCACCACGGAAGGCGGGCGGGCCCTCGCCGTACGCGGCGGTGCCAGCCTCGCCCGCGCCACCGGGGTCGAGACGGCCGAGGACATGGCCGCCCGCCTGATCTACGAGGCCGGGATCCGCACCGGGTGGCGCGGCATGGTGGACGCCACGTTCACCGGCATGGCGGAGAACCTGGGCCAGCGCATGGTGATGGGCGCGGCGTTCGGCGCCGGGTACATGGCCGCGCCGGGGATCATCGCCCGCGTCGACGCCCTCGCCACCGGCGCGGTCCCGTTGTCGCAGATGCACTTCGAGCAGGTCGGCAAGTCGATCGTGGCCGGCGCGATCATGGGCGCGTCCGCCGGTGCGGCCGGCCAGGGCATGTTCTTCGGCGCGATGGGCGGCGCCCTCGGCGGCGGCCTCGGGGCAGCAGCGGTCGACGGGCTCGACTGGCTGAAGACCGGCAACCCCCAGAACTGGGGCCAGGACATCACGCACGGCGCGACGAGCGGCGCGCTGTTCGGTAGCGTGCTCGGCGGCCTGCACACGCTCCGGTTCGACCACGCCAACATGGGCATGAGCTTCGACAACCAGGGCACGCGCGTGCACATGGTCGATCGGAGCATGCGACTCGACCAGAGCAACGGCGTCGTCCGGTTCGGCGACGGCAGCGCCGGCATCCTGTCGGAGGTCCAGACCGCGGGCGGCCCCGTCCGAGTGATCGTCAGCGACGTCCAGGGCGCGATCTGGGACTCCCCGGCGGGCCAGGGGCGAGTCGACGCGGCCGGAAACTCCATGCCCTTCCCGAAGCCTCCGCCGTCTCAGCAGCCGCCGAACCAGTCCCAGAGCCTGCCCCCGGGCAACCCGCCGCCGAACCAGCCACCGCCGAACCAGCCGCCGGACCAGCCGCCGCCTGATTCGTCGCCGCCGAACCAGCCCAACCAGGGCCAGCCGAACCAGGGGCAGCCGAACCAGGGGCAGCCGAACCAGGGGCAGCCCAACCAGGGCCGGCCGCAGCCCGGCGACCCGCGGTACGTCCGGGCCGAGCCCAGCACCACCGGATCCGACGGTGCGCACCAACCGGTGCCGTACGACCCGAAGAACCCGCCGCCCCCACCCGTACGGCAGGAGGGCGGGCAGCGCGTCCTCGACCCGTACGGGACCGGCCGGCCGCAGGGCCCCGACTACAGCCAGCCGCCCGCCGGCGACCCGCCCGGCACTCCGGCGACACCCGCGGCACACAGCGCGGGCACGGCCGTCGTACCGTCCGGCACCGGCAACACCACACCGGCCGGTCAGGGCGGCCCGGCGGTACCCGACGGCGGCGGGCCCGGGCAACCGGGTCTGCCGGGCGACGTGTCCTCCGGCCACCAGCCGGGCGGCGCGGGGCCCGGTGGTCCGGGACCCGACGGCACTCCGCAGGCGCCGGGTCCGGACGGCTCCCCCACACCGGCCACACCCGACTACTCGCGGCCGGAGCTGCCGCGCGTAGTCGAATCGGGGTTCGACCGGCCCAACGCGATCCCGGACCGGTACGCGCCGCAGGTCTCGCGCGCGCTCGACACCGCGCCGCCGCTGGACCGGTCGCGCGTCGACCACATCCTGGAGCACCCGGAGCAGTACGACCGCGGTCTGGTCGACGCGGTCCGCCTGCAGTACACGAGTCCGGACGCGAACGGCGTCTACCAGTACACGCAGACGCCGGGGCCGGACGGCATGCGTACCGGGCCGACGGATGCCGAGGTCGGTCGGTGGAGCAGCGACATCCACCAGGCGGCAGCCCGGCAGGAGGCCGCCGACCAGGCGGCGAGCATGCAGCCGCCGGAGACCGAGGCGGTCGGGCGGATGCTGGACCGGCTGCCGGCCGACGGTATGAAGCCGGACGCGTCCGGCATCGCGCGCGGCAACCTGCAGAACGCCGCCCGTGACCTGTACACCGAGGTCACCCGGAACCCGGAGGCCGACCCGGGGCTGACGAAGGCGGTCAACGACCTCCTCACCTACCGCGACGCCGACGGCAACACCGTCCTGAAGAAGCCGGCAGACCTGCACAACGACCTGTCGAAGCTGGCCGACAGCCAGCTCTCCGACGGCGGCGCCGACCTGCTGCGGCAGCTCGGTTTCGAGCCGCCGGAGCCGTCGCTGCCGGGCACGATCCAGCAGGTCGCCGACAACTCCCGCATCGGCCAGTACGCGCCGGACGGGCCCGCCGAGCCGGCGCCGCCCGGTGAGCCGGTCTCCTGGCAGGGCGAGCAGCCGCCGGGGCAGCTGGAGGTCGGCCCCCGCGACGTCCACACCATCGACAACCCGAGCAGGCCGGCGCAGGTCGTCACCGTGTCCGGCGACCCGGTGCGCGCCCGTACGGACGTGACCCGGCCGCTCGACGGCGTACTGCCGGACCTGACGCCGCGGCCGGCCACCGACACCGCTCCCGGCGACTCGTACACCGCGGTGGAGCCGCGCGACGGCGGGCGCATCGCCGTGGAGTACCCGTCGGGCACGGTCGAGGTGCAGGTCCGCACCGGCCCGCTGACCGGCGACGTCGGTGCACGGGTACACCTGCCCGAGCAGGTCGACGGGCAGCCCAGCGGCACGATCGACGTGACCGTCGACCCGAGGGAGAGCGACGGCGCGATCGCCGACCACCTGCGCGGCGCGCTCAACCAGATCGGCGAGGCGATGCCGAAGGCCTCGCCGCCGCCGGCGCCCGGTTCGCCCGCGCACCTGGTCGAGGGGCTGCCGGAGCTGGTCGACCGTGCGTTCGGCCCGGACACGCCGCCGGGGGAGCGGTCCGACGCGCTGACCGAGCTGGCGAACCGCGGCCGCCAGCTTTCCGACGCGCTGAACAGGTTCGGCCAGAGCCGCGGCGACACCACCCTCGAACAGGCCGGCCAGCAGGTCTTCGACGCCGCGCACGGCACGCAGTTCGCGAACGCCCTGCTCAACCGCCCCGGTACGACCGTCCCGCCGGGGCGTGTCCTCGACCAGGCGCACCAGGCGTGGACCGAGGCCCTCGGTGCGGTGGACCGCGCCGGGCCGGCCGATCTGCGTACGACGCCGCCGGAGCCGAGGCCCACCGCCCCCGCGGCGCCGCGCCCGGCCCCGGCCCCCAAGGGCGCCGAGGTGGACCTCGGCCCGGCGCGTGCGGACCACCAGCGGTTCGGTGAGCTGGAGGGCACCACGGTGCCGGGCAGCAGCGCGCCGGTCAGCAGCGAGGGGTTCCAGCCGCGCGACACCCCGATCACCAGTACGCCGAAGCGCACGGCTGGCCAGGCATTCGCCGACGCCGGAAGGTTCTCGGCGAGCGAGGCGGCGCAGACCGTCGAGTCGAAGGGCGACGGCGTCGTCGCCGTGCAGTTCAAGAACGGCACGACGGCCGAGCTGACGGTCACCTGGGGCGAGGTGGACGGTGCCGGCGCGCTCGTCGAGCACCCCCCGGTGAAGTACGTCGACGGCAAGGCGGTGCCGTCCGGCCCGACGAAGGTCACGCTCGACCCGCGCAGCGCGCACCCCACGCAGGAGGCAGGGGCGGCGCTCGACGAGGTCGGCAGCCACCTGGAGCCCGCCACCGAGCACGAGGTCGCCGTACGGCAGGCCGAGCGCTGGCTGCACCAGCGCTACGAGGCGTTCCCGCAGTCGACGGGGCCGCGGGTCGACGCGCAGACGGTCGAGGCGAAGGACGACAGTCCGCGGGCGCCGCAACAGGTCGAGCGCAGCACCGACGACGTCGTCGGCAACGTCTCGCGCGGGCTGGCGGGTCGGCCGCCGCAGACCACCAGCGGAGTGACGGGGCTGCTGCCGCGCGGCGAGGGGCGGGCTGTCGGCCTGTTCCGCGACCCGCACGGGGGTGAGCAGGTCGCCGAGGTGACGGTGACCTGGAAGGAGCAGCCCGACGGTGTCGGCGCCAAGGCCACCGTGCCGGCGCGTGCCGGCGACCAGGACGGCGTCCTGCTGTCCAAGCCGATCGAGGTCGAGGTCGATCCGCGGTTGCCGGTCGGCAAGGCCGAGGCCGCGGTCTTCGACGCGCTGGACCGGGCCGCGAAGGACCTCGAGCCGCCGCGACCGCCGGAGACCGCCGAAGGGAAGGCGTTCGACGCTGGCCCGGAGATCAAGGACCCGCCGCCGGTCAAGTCGACCACCGGGCAACAGGGCGGCGGCCCGCGTCCCGCGCCCCCGCGTCAGCGCGGCGCGGACGGGCCGCGCGTGGCGTTCAAGGAGCCGGAGCCGACGACCGGCACGTCCCTCGACGACCTGCTGGGTGGCGGCCCGAAGACCGGCGGCGAGCTGGTCGTCAAGGGCTCCGGCGAGGTCGAGTCGACGGGCACGCCGGCCGGCGAGTCGGCGGCCAAGTCGACCAGCCTGCCCGAGCGTACGGGCAGGGTCGAGAGCATCCCGTCGGGTGCGCCGAAGCCCCTCACCCCCGACCAGGAAGCCACGAACAAGGCGTTCCGGGCCGCCGGCGTCAGCCCGCCGAACCGGCGCCCCGGCGCCCCGCACCTCAGCGACCTCGGCACGGAGACGCCCACCGACGCGGACGGCTCCCCGCGGTACCAGGTGCCGCAGAGCGAGATGCCGCCGCTGATCCGGCAGGCGCTCGGCCGCCTCATCAGCCCGACGGCGTTCCCGCTGATCCAGAACGCCGAGGAACTCGGCGACGGGCAGTGGCTCGTCACCTTCGCCGGGGGTACGCAGCTCACGTTCCAGTTGACGCCGGACGCGGCGCACGGGACGACGACCTGGACCGTCCCGCCGCGTACGACCGAGCAGGCCCAGGCCGGGCAGACACCGACGATCCACGTCAGCGTCGACAACACGTTCAGCCAGGACACGCCGCCGTCCGAGCTGGCGACGCGGCTGTACCGCGCCGTGGTCGGTGCGTACGAGCAGGTCTCCCCGAACCCGGTCGTCGACAGGAACCACGGCCAGCCCGACTCGCCGACGGGCAAGCGGCCCGGGATCCGCGGGTTCGGGCACGGGCAGCGCCAGCAGCAGCGGGTCGCCACGACGGTCCGGCAGGTCGTCGACGAGTTGCACAACGGTGATCTGCCCACCGACCCGAACAGCGCGATCCACGGCGTCCAGCCCAGCACCGACGGTACGACGGTGATCGTCATGCCGAACGGGCAGGCCGTACGGGTGCGCATCGGCTCGGGTCTGCTGCCCGACGGCGTGCTGGTCGCGCCGATCGTCGGCACCATCACCGACGGGGACGGTGTGGTCCGGCCGGTCTTCGACATCACCGTCAACACCGGGCTCAACCGGACCGACCCCACCGAGCTGCACGACCTCGTCCTGTCCCTGATCCAGGCACAGCTCTGGTCGCTGTACGGGCACGAGCAGGACCTGCGGCGGCAGCTGGCCGAGGGAGAGCGCCAGCGCAAGGCCGAGGCCGAGCAGGCGGAACGCGAACGGCTGCGGGCCGAGGAGCGGGAGCTGCGGCGGCTGGCGGACCTCGCCGAGCAGCGCCGCCGCAACACCCCACCGCCACCGGACGCCAAGGCCGCGACCAGCGCCATCAAGGCCGCGCTGAAGCCCTACACCCCGAAGCAGACGTTCGCGACGCTGCTCCAGAACCACGAGGGGACGCTCGACTCGGGCACGTTCGTCTTCAAGGACGGCGTCACGGTCCCCGTCGAGATCGTCGTGGTACCCGGGCAGCCGGTGACCGTGCGCGTCGAGTACCCGGCGGTGCGGTTCGGGATCATCGGCGCCGGCACGCCGCAGGGCCCGGTGCGGATCATGGTCAGCGACCGGCACCGGCTGACCTCACCCCAGGTGAGCGAGATCGCCGCCGGCATCCACAAGCACGTCACGCTGCGGCCGACCGCCGACCCGGAGCTGGTCGAGGCGGAGCGCAACCAGCAGATGGAGGCGCTGACCTGGCTGATGGAGCAGGGGCTGGCCGGCAACCCCGCCGCGACGCCCCCGGCGCCCGGCGAAGCGTCCGACCCCGCCGCCCCGGCGGCGCAGGCCGACCCCGCCGTGCCCGCACCGCAGCGGTCCCGTCCGACCCCGACCGGCACCGTACGACCCGGGCCGCCGCCGACGCCGCTGCCCGCGCACACCACGTACACGACGGCGTGGGCGCCGCAGTCGTCGGCCGTCGAGAGTGCCGCCGACCGACTCATCCGTCACCTCGTCGACGGGGTGGACGGCCCGGCGATGCCGTTCGACCCGACCAGCAAGACCCTCATGGTTCCGCTGCCGAACGGCACGCACCTTGAGGTGACGGTCCTCGTCGACCGGCAGGACCTCAGCCCGAACCGCCCGCCACTGCGGCCCGGCCAGCCGTACGTGGCGCTGCCCGACCTGGTGTGGAACGGCACGGGCTGGGAGCAGGCCCCGGGCGACCCCGCGATCTTCCTGTTCCCCGAGCAGCTGCCCGAGGACCCGGCCACGCACGACGCGATCGTGCGCCTCTGGTTCCGCCAGATGGTGCAGCACGCGGCGGACCGGCTCGGCACCTTCCTCGTACCCCGGACCGGCCCGGTCGAGCCGGACGCCCAGACGGCTGACCCGGTTGACCCGGCGGCTGACCCGGACACCCCGGCCGCGGAGCCGGTCGTCCCGGCGGCGGACCCGGTCGCGGAGACGCCCGCGGTGGCACCGGACGAGGCCGAGCCCGCGGAGGCGCCGGCGGCCGAGACGCCGCAGGTGTCGCTGGTACCGGACACCGAGCAGGTCCCGACGGTCACGGCGGCGCAGGTCCGCAACGTCGTCCGGATGACCACGTTGCTGCCGCCGGAGCTCGTCACGATCACCCCGGACCGGGTCCGGGCCATGCTGGGCCCGAAGGCGCCGCCGCTGCTGCGTGCCCTGGCCCAGCGCCACCTCACGGTGGACGGCAAGGAGCCGCTGTCGCAGGAGGCGATCGACGCCAAGCTCGCCGAGCTGGCCGGACTGGGTCGGCAGGCCGTCGACGACCCGCAGGTCGGCGCGGAGCCCGACCCGGCCTGGGACGCGGCCGCGGCCCCCGCCGTCGAGCCCCAGCCGGCGAAGACCGCGGCGCCGCGGACGTCTCGCAGGCCCGCCATGCCGGTCGATGAGAAGAAGCCTGCGGCCGCCGCACCGCCCGCACCGCCCGCACCGCCCGGGCCCCCCACCACGCCCCCCGTGAAGCCCGTGGCTCCGGTGGCGCCCGTCGACTTCGCGGAGCCGGCCACCCCGGTCGTACCCGCCGGGGAGCAGGCCACGCCGCCCGCGACCAGCAAGCCCACCACGCCGGTCGAGGAGAAGAAGCCCGCACCGACCGTCGCCTCGACGGAGCCCGTCGAGGTCACCGAGCCGGCCGCCTCGGGCGTACCCGTCGGAGAGCCGACCGCGCCGGTGGATCCGGCGCAGCTGCTCGCGGTGTGGGAGCAGATGCTCCACGCGCTGCCGGCGGTGATGGCGGGCGCCTCGGTCCAGGTGGTGCTGAAGCGTACGGAGGACGGCGAGTACACGTTCCGGGTCAGCGGGCGTTTCGGGACCGACCTCGTTCCGGTCGGGACGCTGGCCGCGCTGATGCACGACCTGGCGGCGGCCGGTACCTCGGGCGTGACGCTGATGCTGGACGCCGCCGAGGCGATGATCCGGCACGCACTCGCGGCGTTGCCGGACCAGCGGCCGAGGGCGGCGGGCGATCTCGGCTCGGGTCGCCCCCCGCTGCCTGGCGACGTCGAGCTGGCAGTGGCCCGAGGGCTCGCCGAGCTGCACCGCCGGCATCCGGCGCGGGCCGTGCGTACCGAGATCCGGGCCCGGTTCGCGGATCTGCTGCCACGGTTGGATCCGACGCAGCTTGCCGAGTTGGCGGATGCGCTCGCCGAGACGGCGCCAGCGTTGGCCCCGCCGGTACGCAAGCAGATCGCCGCCGTGACAGGGAAGCGGCCGTCGGTGCCGCGTCGTGCGGCGGCGGACCTCGACCCGGAGCAGACCGAGGCCGTCCAGAAGGCGATGAAGGCGGCTCTCGGCGCGGTGAGCCAGAGCATCCCGTGGGCCAGCCTCCCGGTGGCCGCGGGCAATTTCATGTTCGCGGTGCCGAGCCGCTTCGAGGGCGCGTACGCGTCGGACGGGGTGTGGGAGTCCGGCAACCGTACGGTGGCGACGCTGCCGGCCCTGATGCGGGACCTGGCCGCCAGCGGTGCCACGGGCTTCAGCCTGGTCCTGGCCGCTGCCGAGGCGATGATTCGGCACGCGGCGGTGGAGCTGGCGCAGACGCCGTGGGCAATGCCGGAGAAGCTGCTGGACGGGCGGGACATGAGCCCCGGCTCCGTCGACGTGAGCGTGGCCGTCGCGGTGGCCACGCTGTACGGGCGGTCCACGAGCGACGCGGAGCGTAGCGAGGCGCGGAACCGCTTCGCGGAGTTGATCGAGCTGCTGGCCCCGCACCAGCTTGAGTTCCTGATCAGTGTGTTCGGTGGATGGGAGTCCAGCGCGCTGGAGGCGCCCGAGCTCCAGCGGCTCACCGCATCGCGGCTGGCCGACCTGACCGCACCGCCGACGCCGGAGCATGCCTCGCCGGACGTGGCGCGGCCTGCGGCTCCAGCCGGCACCGGGGTCACGGGAGATCCGCAGACCGAGCCCGTACCGGGCAGCGAGGCGCCGGCCGCGCCCGTACCGGTGTCGGTCGAGGACCTGGCCCGGGCCGTCGCCGAGATGTTCCGGGACAGCGACCAGCCGGCGGAGCAGGCCGACCTCGAACAGCAGTACGCGGCGATGCTCTACGGGTTCGACGAGCCCGCCGCCGGCCGGGTCGTCGCCGCGGTCGAGCCGATCGCGCCGGAGCTCAACCTGCGAGTGGCGCCGACGCGCGCCCCGGCCCCGTCGTACTCGTCGCTGCGGGGGATCGCCGGCCTCGTCCAGGGCGGCACGACCTTCTCCGACGCGTTCACCGAGGCCGTCACGTCGGCGGTGAACGCCACCCGGCAGTACGCCGAGTCCGGGTCGGTCGACTCGCGGCAGGCGGCGGTGACAGCCTGGCAGGAGGTCGTACGGATCGGTCAGGGTCTGCGTGCGCGGCTCGGAGTGCTGAACGGCCAGCTCGAGGTGTGGGACCGGGACGGTTCGCTGTCGTTCCCGATGCAGCGGGTCGGCGAGGCGAGCTACGGCCTTGACGACATCCTCGAAGAGGTGCAGCGCGGTGTCGGCCTGCTGGAGTCCGGCAACTCCGCGAACGTGCCGGCGTGGCTCGACGACGTCACGGGCTTCCAACTTCCGGAGGTACGGAACCAGCTCGCCAACGCCCTCGCCGACGTCCGTGGCTGGACCGACTCCGCCGTCTCGTCCGCCCCGGTCGCCACGGCACCCGCCGCCGAGCCCAACACGTGGTGGGCCGACAGCGCGGACTGGGGACCGGACGCACCGGGCGTCACGCAGCTAGTCCAGCTGGTCCACGCCGCAACGGCCGCGGTCGCGGGACGGGTCGCGGAGATCGGCGCGGCGGGGCCCACAGGCCTGCCGGCCCGTCTGGTACGGGCGGCGAACGAGCTCGGCGCGGCGCTCGACGGGATCGGGCAGGCCGTCGGAGCGACACAGGATCCGGCTGCGGTCGCCGACGAGCTCGCGCGGATCGCGACGGTGTTGAACCATCTCGTCGCGTCGGACGGCACGTTCGCCGCCGACTTCCCCCGGCTCGTCGGCCTGATCGAGGGACTGGAGAACCACGACCTCGTTCGCGGTCTGGGTACCCGTCCAGGCGGCGGTACCCAAAGGCAGTCGGTCTGGGCGAGCGACGGGCGCCTGCGCACGCTGCCCGACCTGGTGAGCGGGCTCGCCCAGGAGCTGACCCGCTACGCCGGGCAGATCCGCGCCGCCACCGACCAGGCGAGGGGCGTCCGCGAGGCCGAGACGTCCCTCCGGTCGCGGCTGGCCGAGATCGGCTGGGCCGTCGACGCCGTACGTGCCGGGGTCGAGGCGGTGCGCGACCACGGTGACTGGCTGACGGCGAACGCCGGTTCGGTGACCGGGGTCGGGCTGGGTGTCGGTTCGCTGCGGTGGGCCAAGGACGGTGCACTGCTCTGGCGTACCCAGGAGGCGGAGCCGCGGGACACCGTGCTGTGGCAGCCCGGCGACGGGTACTGGTCGACGAGCGTGGCCCAGCCGTCCGGTACGCCGGTCGAGGCGATGGTCCTTCCGCCGGGCCTCCTGCTGAACGGCCAAGCGAGCCCCGTTCTCGTACCGGTGCACGGGTCCGGCCTGCCGGTCGACGCGTTCCAGGACGTCCCGCTGTCGTCGCCCGACATCCCGGCGGCGCCGGTCTGGCACGCCGAGGCGCCTGCCCCGAGGCCCGCCACCCTGAGCGTCGACGACGTCGAGAGCCTGCTCCGGGACGTCCACGCCGACCACGCCGCAGGTGCCCAGTTCTTCGGCAAGCACGAGCCGAAGACCCAACCGACCAACCTGAGCCCGCTGGACCTGGGCGCGGACTGGGGTCTGCTTGGCGGGCACGGCACGCCGCACGGTCTGGAGGTCTGGCGCAAGATCCCCACGTCGTCGAAGCCGGTCGCGGTCGTGGTGCCGTGGGAGCTGGTCGCGCGCGTCCTGCCCCGGCTGACCGACCTGGTGCAGCTGCCCGACCGAGTACTGCTCTGGTCGTGCGACGCCACCTCCATGGGGCGGCGGGACCCGCAGGCAGGATGGCTCGTCGCACCCGGGCGTACGGTCGTCGCGGCGACCCAGACGATCTGGGGCGACGGCGCCTCGGGCAAGCGCTCGCAGGTCGACGTCGCGGAGGGCTCCGGCCTGAGCTCGTCGGGCAAGCCCGGGCGGCCCGGCTTCTTCCAGGTGCTGCGCCCCGACGGCAGCTGGTTCGCGCTGCCCGCCACCGGCTTCGTCGGCCAGAACGCCGGCTGGAACGACATCCTGGACCTGGCCGACCAGGACGCCGGCGCGGCGAGCCCGGCCGTCGACACCCCGCACGCCGACTCCGTACAGCCCGGTGATGCGCCGGCCGCCGCCGATGTTCCGTGGTGGGACGGGCATCCCGAGTGGGCGCCCGACTCGGGTCAGCAGGCACAGCTGGAGCAGCTGCACGCCGCGGTACGGGAGATGGCCGCGCAGTGGGTGGCGGAGCTGGGCGAGCGCCAGGCCGGGAACCTGCTCGATCGCCTGGAGCAGGCACTCGACGCGATGACCGCGGCCACGGGCGGTCTTCGTGGTGTCGCCATCGAACTGCGCGACACCTCGTTCGACATCCTGCAACTGGGCAGCCGGAAGCTGGATCCGGCCGCCCCCGACGTTGCGGCGCTGGCTGACCGACTGCGGGGGCTGGCCGAGCGGCTCACCACGGCCGCGTCGGCACTGGACCAGTTGAGTGCCTCGGACGGCGACTTCGCGGCGGACCTGCCGCGCGTGGCCAAGATGATCGACTACCTACTGGGCCCGCGGCTGATCCCCGAGCACCTCGGCACGATCCAGGATCCGAGTTCGGGCGAGACACCGTTCCGGGAGGCGATCGACCTCCTGCGGCGTGACGCGTCGGCCGTGCGCCGGTACGCGGACGGTCTCACCGATCTGCTGGATCGCCTGTCCGCGGCCGACGGCACCGTCACACAACGGGACCTGATGAACGCGGCGCCGCAGAACGATGGCCGGGTTCGGGATCTGGCGAAGTCCGTCGCCACGGTCCGGGACGCCCTTCGTACGGCGCTCACCGAGGGGATCGACCCGAACCAGGAAACCCTTGCGTACGGCGTCGAGGACTGGATCGGCCTGGGCCTTCCCGGCGGCATGATCGAGTGGGTCGAGACGGACGGCGTACCCGTGCTGGTGGTCGGCGGCGGGACAGTCGTCGGGCGGGAGTCGGACGCGCACTGGTGGGTTCCGGTGCGCTCGCCCGAGACAGGCGAGATCGTCCAGGCCAGGATCCTGCCGGCCGAGCTGATGATCGGTAGGGTCCCCCGTCCTCGACTGGTGCCGCGTACGGCCGCCGACGGTGATCCGGATTCGCTGCGCGACGTCGACCTCTGGTCGGCCGACGTGACCGGGCCGCCGGTCTTCTCACCGGCCGAGCCGCAGAGGCCCGCCCGGGAGAGCGGACTGTCTGACGACCAGGTCGAGGACCTGCTCCGGCATGCGTTCACCCCGCACCCCGCCGGCGCACGGTTGTTCAACCCGCTCGACCCGTTCCAGAGCAAGAGCGACGTGGAGCTGGGGCCGGGCTGGGGCTGGATCGAGACGCACAGCGCCCGGAACCGCGGTGGCCTCGCCCTCGCCGGGTACCCACCGGCGCCTGCCTCGACCAACCAGACCGACCCGCCGAAGAGCCAGAGCGTCTCGGTCTCGTGGACGCAGCTGGCCCGGGTACTGCCGCGCCTGATGGTTCCGAAGTCGCCGCAGGAGCCCGCGCTCTTCACGCTTCCGGACCAGGTCGTACTCGCCGCGTGCGAGTCCGCCTCGGTGGGGGAGCACGGGGCACTGCTCGGACCGTTCGCGGCGGCGCTCGGTCGCACGATCGTTTCCGGCACCGAGGCCATGGGTTTCGCCGGCCGCAAGACGACGCTCCTCGAATACACCGTCGCCGACAAGCCGACCGGACGGGCGGGCTACTTCCACGTCGTACGGCCGGACGGCTCCTGGTTCGTGGTGCCGGCCAAGGGGTACGTCGGCCAGCCCGCCGGCTGGAACGACATCATCGGGCTCGCCGACCAGCTGCCCGCCGCCGGGGCGCCGGTGGCCGTGGACGGATCGACCCAGGTCACCCCGCCGGCCGCGGCCGACGAGACCGAGCCGCCGGACGTCATGACGCTGTCGGCCGGCTCGGCACCGACCTCCTACACCGCCCCGGCGCCGCACCTCGGTACGCCGCCGAAGCCGCGGTACGCGCCGCTGCTCACGGTCGTGCAGCACGCGCTCGCCGCCGTACCGGGTGCGGAGGCGACGCAGGACCCGGCCGACCCCGGGCTGGTCGTGGTGACCCGGCCGGGCGCCGCGCCCGTCGCGTTCCGCCAGTACGTCGAGGGTTCGGACGACCCGCAGTTGGGCCGCAGCTGGTCCACGGAGCCGCTGCGGGCGGAGACGGGCCGGGCCGACGCGACGGTTGCCACCTCGGTCGTCAACGAGACGGTGCTGAACGACCCGGCCGCGCTGCATCGCCTCATCGTGCGGACCCTGACGTACCAGAAGGTCGAGGCAGACCACGCGCCGACCCGCTTCGGCCGGTGGAAGGCGGCGCTCAGCGGTCGCGGCGAGCGGCCCGACGCGTTGGGTCCCGCGGGCTCCGGGTTCGAACTCACGACCCGCGACAAGCAGCGCCTGGCGGATGTCAAGCTCCTCTTCGAGGAGCAGCAGCGTGCCTACAACGACCGCACGTCGCCGGTCGACGTCGCGCCGATCAACGCCGAGCTGACGCGCGCCGCGATGGGGCTGTTCAAGCCGGACAGCGAGCGGGGCGCGTTCACCCAGCGGCGGCTCGCGGAGGAGTACCTCAACGCGGCCTGGCGGGCGGAGCACGTGCCCGCGGCCGAGATCCCGGACATCGAGAAGGCGCTGCGCAAGGCCCGCGACTTCTACTTCCCGAGTCTGGCCCCACGGGCGGCCAGCACCGATCCCTGGCTCTCCGGCGTGTTCGGAAGGCAGCAGGACGCCCAGCCGGTCCCGGCGACCGGCCCCGGTACGCCGGAGGGCACGCAGCTGTTGCTCGACCCCGACGGCAGGACCTGGATCCTCCACCTGTCGGACCGGCTCACCGAGGGGCTGGCCAACCGGGACCCTGCCGTGATCCGGGCGGTGGCGCACCACGTCGAGAACGCGCTGCGGGCGGCGGCCTGGCCGGAGAACATCGTCGACGGGCGGCCGCGACCGCTGCGGATCGAGCTGCCCGACGTCGACGACGACATCGCGCACGGGCTGGAGCACATCCGTGTTCCGGTACGGGTTCTCGGCCCCTCCGGCCGGCCCGTGCCGCGCCCGCACGCCACCGTCGTCGGAAACCGGGTACGGCGTTTCCCGGAGCCGGTGCGCGCCCCCCGGGAAATCCTGGACCGGGACAAGCACGAGTTCCCGCGGCGCATCGGCGAGGACGAGCGCCAGCGGTACGAGCTCGGCATCCGCTCGGAGGCGCAGGGCGCGATCGTCACCGACGCGGACGGTCAGCCGCTCGACGGGCACTACATGTTCGTGGTCGAGGCGAAGACGAAGCACGTCTTCGCGATGCGCGAGCGGGAGAAGCGCCAGACCGACGCGGCGCACTCCGCGTTCTTCCACGACCGCCCGGTCATCGCGGCCGGTGAGTTCTTCGCGGTGAACGGCAAGCTCGTCTGGGTGACCGACCAGAGCGGTCACTACATGCAGGGAGCGATCCCCTCCGCCGACCACCTTGCGCGCTTCCGCGAGATCCTCATCGAACTGGGCCACGACGTGGCCGACACGTGGTTCGTCAGCATGCGGGAGAAGAACGACGAGGTCCGGCAGCGCGCGGTCGACGTGTTCGATCGTGCCCTGCAAGAGATCAACTCCGACGAGATCCCCGGCGTGGCGCGGGTGGAGCGGATCGGCACGCCCACGACGTACCAGGACGGGCGCCGGCGGTGGAGCGCCTGGGTCCGGGTGCACACGTACGACGGTCGCGTCGCCGACGTCGACGCCTCCAACGTGGCGCAATACCTTGCGTCGTCGTGGATGTGGCGGACGCCGGACCAACTCGTGTGGGACGCCGTGGACTGGATCGGCCAGAAGGCCGACCAGGCGCTGCGGCATGCCGTTCCGGGCCAGTCGACGACCCGGATCAGCGGTCCCGCACCGTCCGGCCATCCGGGCGGGGTGGCGGACCCGGCCGCGTTCGGCGAGGAGCTGAGCCGGGCCGCGGCGGCCATCCGGCCGGGCGGGCACACGTTCTCCGTCGACGAGCTGCGTCCCGACGGGACGTCGGTGAAGGTGCGGCTGGGAGTCAACCGCGGTTCGCAGCGGGTCGGGCAGGTCGTGTTCGGGTTCGACGGCGAGACCGCCGTCCTCGAACAGGTCACGCTGGGGCGCGGCGAGGACCGGACCATCGTCGCCTCGGCCATCCGGGCGGTTGCGGGCCTGGCGCGGTGGGCGGGCGCCACGTCCGTGTTGGCGTGGTCGACGCCGATGGAGATCGCCCAGCTGCTGCCGGTCGCGCGCACGCCGCACCCCGCCGACCTCGGGTTCGGGTTCGCGAACGCGGCGGCCGCCGGCGTGGAACATGCCGCCGACGGGTCGGTCACGTTCCGGGAGGACTCGCCGCTGGGCCGGCTGGACCAGTGGTACCGCGCGGAGATCGCGCGCTACGACCCCGAAGCCAAGCTCTCCGCGAGCGCCTTCGCGTACCTCGACACGGTCGAGGACATCCTGTCCCGGGCGCGGACCGAACCCTTCGGGTCGCCGCGGTTCCCGACGCTCGACGAGCTGTGGACGTTCGACAAGGAGTCCGCGAGCCGTACCCACGCCGAGTCGGCCTACGGGATGCGGGCCGTCGCGCAGGCGCACGCGATGGTGCGGCTCCCGCTGCCGCCGGTCCGGTCCGACGCGGGCGCGACGCCGTCGACGCCGTCGCGCGCGCCGCTGGTGACCACGGAGGGCCGCGGGCCGGGGTACGCGGGCCACTCTCCCGCGCAGCCCGGCCCGGAGGTGTACGGACCGCCTGCCGGCGTGCTGCACGGTGAGGCCGCGGTCCAGTGGGCGGTCGACAACGCAATCGTGCTGGACGGCCATCCGGACGCCGTGTTCTTCACCGACCCAGCCGAGGCGGCCGAGTTCGGCCGCCGGATGATCACGACCGGCGTCACGATCGCGGTCGGCGGTGTGCGTCGCCAGGTGTTCACCGTGGTGGCACACGGTGCCGAGGACCGTGTCGAGGTCAACGGGCGCGCCGTCGGCCTCGACGAGTTCGGCTCGGCGATCCGCCGGCTGGCCGTCGGCACCGAGACCTCCACCGGACGTCAGGTCCGGATCGACGCCGGGGACCGGGTACTCAAGCTCGGATGCGACCTCGGTGCCATTGCGGAGGGCGCGCTGCGCACCATCGCTCTGGCTTCGGGAATGGACAGCGTCGCCCCGTTCGGCGTGCTCGGGATCACTCCCGACGGCCGCGAGATCGTGTACGCGCCGACGCGGCCGTCCGACCCGCGTGTCGGGCTCCAGCGCAGCAACGGCTGGCGGCTCGTCCGCGGCGTCGACGGCGTCGAACTGCCGTACGACGGGAACGGCGGCGTGTCCGGCGAATGGCTTGCCTGGACCAAGGGGCCGGCCCGCCAGGCGATCGGTACGTACGGCGACGTCGCGCTGCCCAGTCGATCCGAGCCGGACCTCCCGAAGCCCGCCGACTTCCCCGTCACGGAAGGGGTCCAGCAGCTCCTGGACGAGCTCGGCAGGGATCCGGACGGGCCGGTCGAGAAGGCTCAGGAGATCCTGCGCGGGGAGTACAGCCGCGCGCTGGGGCAGGTTGTCGAGTCCCGCCACAAGGGCATGACCAGCCACGGCGTCAAGCAGGGCAAGACGGCCGAGCAGGCGGCGGCCGACGCGGCCGAGCTGATCGGGACCCCGGAGGTCACCGCCCAGATCGCGGCGGCGGCCACCGCACGCGTCATCAAGTGGGTGGCGGGCGTCCGGAAGCTGGCCGACCAGCAGGGCGAGAGCCTCGTCGAGCGGGTGGCGCGCAACAACAAGAACGCCCCGAGGGTCGCCGACGTCTGGCGTCAGCCGAACCAGTCCGAGGGGACGTCCCGGCCCACCGTCGAGGAGGAGCTCCCGCCCGCCCTCCAGCCCGTACTCGACGAGATCGAGCGGAGCGGTCATTCCCGCCCGGTCGTCGAGTACGCGAAGAAGCAGCTCGCGGTCCAGTTCGTGATGGCCCAGCGGGCGGCCGTCAAGCAGGTACGGGAGGAGTTCCTCGACCGGGCGGAGCAGGAGCCGGACCTCGCCGCGGACTTCGACCGCCGGTGGATCGCGTACGTCGAGGAGGACTCCACCGGCGACCGGCTGGCGCGGGTGGCGGCGGAGGTCGCCCAGCGGACGATCGCGGAGCAGCGGGAGCGCGCCGCGCTCGACGGCTCCGACCTCGTGCTGCGCCTCGCCGAGCGGTACATCTACGCCTTCGCCCTGCAACATGGCCAGACTCTGCCGCCGGAGCTGGTCTCGTCGCTGCCGCCCGAGCAGCAGGCCGCCGTGCGCGCCATCCACCAGGCGCGGGGCCGCCTGCGTACGGTGAACCAGCAGCTCACCGAGCTGCTCAGGGACCAGCCGGAGCTGATCGAGCGAGGCGCTCACCGCTGGGCGGAGGGCCTGGACTCGCTCGCCGGGATCATCGACGCGCTGCCCCCGTCGTACCTGCTGGGTGAGACGCCGGACGGGCAGCCGCTCGATGACGCCGTCGCGATCCGCGTGCTGACGACGATCAACCGCGTCAACAGCCAGCTGAGCGGGATCCTGGGCGAGCTGTCCGTGGCGCGCACCCTGCCGGACATCCACGCGATCGAGATGAGCGTGGCCACCGTCGTCGTGACGGACGGCGAGGAGGACGTGGTCACCTCCAAGATCGACCTGGTCAGCAACGTCGGACGGACCTGGCACGAGGTCAAGGCGACGCTGGTCGAAACCCAGGTCGTGCTCGTCGACGGGCGGCTGGAGCTCACGCCGTACCTGCGCGACCAGGCGATCCGGCAAATGCAGCTCGCCTGGCGGAACGGCGCCGAGGTCGTCGAGCACTACGTCAACGGAATCCACCCGATCGCGAAGATCGCCCTGGAGTCGTTGCGGATCACCGACGACAACGGCGTCGAGGTCCCGAACGCCCGGCTCCGGGTCGAGGGTGCGCCGCGCGTCCACATGCCGCTGCCGAACCTCACGGCCCGGGTCCCGGGTCGGGAGAGCCGGGCCGAGACCATCGCGAACGCGCTGCGTCGCCAGGGCGATCCCGTACCGACCGACCTCGACACCGCGCCGTCGCAGCCCGCTCCGACGCCGCGGTTCGGCCCGGACGGCCGCCCGGTCCTGACCGGACCCCGCGCCGTGCAGCACGTGCGGGACGCGGTCGATCGCGGCCGGGTGGTGCGCGGCGACACCCTGGTCGGCTGGTCCCTGCACGCTCCGGATACCGACGAGGCGAACTACGCCGCGAACGTCGACGGCGGCCGGGGCGAGCTGTTCGTGTCGTTCCACCACCAGGACGGGCTGGCGCTGGTCGGCCGGGCGTGGGTGCCGGCGGCGCAGGTGTTCGAGGGGCTGAAGCCCGCGCTGGACGAGGCGGTCCGGAGCGACCCGAACCTCACCCCCGAGACCGTACGGGTGCCGCTCCTCGGCTGCTTCACCGCCGACGTCCTCGACCGCGCGGTCGACGTCCTCGGCGTGGAGGTCGGCGGCGCGAACGGGGCCGGGTTCCTCGACCCGGACGGCCGGTTCATGGTCATCGACCCGGCGTCGGAGAGCATGCTGCCGACCTTCCCGGCCGACGGGTACATGATCTGGCGCCGCCCCAGCGGCGACCTGTCGTACACACTGTCCGAGCAGTGGGACACCCTGCCCGCCGACTGGGTACGCCTGGACAGTCCCGACGCGCCGTCCCTCTGGCCGGCACTGCCGAAACACGACTTCCCCGTCCCCGAGGCCGTCCAACAGGTGCTGGACGAGCTCGCCGCGCGCGGCACCCACCGCGTCGCCGACGCGCAGCGCGTCGTGCGCGAGCTGTTCCAGCAGAGCGCCCGTACGGTCGAGACCCGGCAGTACACCAACTTCGCCAACCAGAAGCTCGCCGCGTACGCGGGATCCGCCGGTGCGTTCGAGCGGGCGGTCGAGGATGCACGGTCGTTCGTCGCACGCGACAGCGCGGTGGCGCAGACCGTCAGCCAGGCCGCGGAGCGCACCGTGCGCTGGGTACGCCGGGTGGAAAACGTGGCGGCGGCGACCGGCGAGGACGTCGTGCTCCGGGTCGCCCGGAAGAACCAGGACGAGGGCAACCGTCCGCACCGCGACCGGACCAGCACGCGGCTGACGGTGCTCACGGATCCGTCGCCCGAAGAGATCACCAAAGCGCAGCAGAAGGCGACCAAGATGCTGCGGGTGGCGCGTTCGATGCGCCGCGAGGTCGGGCGTGGGCTGGAGCCGTTGTCGGCCCGGCGTACCCCGGGTGTCGCGGGGCTCCGGGCGCGGCTCGACGCGTCGAGTCAGACGATCGAGCGGGCGGCGGACCTGTTCGGGGCCCAGGGCGAACCGCCGGGTTACCGGGACGCCGTCCAGGCCACCAAGCTCGTGACGGACGCGATCAACAACCTGACCGGTCTGCGCGGCGAGGTCGGCTTCGCGGCGGACCTGGACGGCGTCAGCCAGCTGGGTGAGACCTTCAGCGCCATCGTCGTACGGGACGGCGAGCCGCGGTCGGTGATCGTCGACATCGACATCCTCACCGACGACAACACCACCTGGTACGAGGTGAAGACGGCCGGCCCGAAGAAGCAGGTCGTCATGATCAAGGGAAGGAAGCACCTCAAGCCGGACCTGGCCGACCAGATCCAGAACCAGCTCGACGTCGCGTGGCGTACCCGGATCAACGGCCAGCGGCCGAGGGTCGTCGCCGCGTTCCCGAACGGTCTGGATGACGTCGCCGAGCGGGAGATCCTGGCGCTCCGGGCCCGCGACGACCAGGGCAACGAGGTCGACTTCGCGCCGGAGGTCGTCGTTCGGGCGCCCGAGCGTCCGCGCCTGCCGGTCACTGCCGGGCCGCGTCCGGCGGCCCCCACCGCGTCGCCCGACTCGCACCGGCCGGCCCCCGCCCAGCCGTCTCCGGCCCCCGTCGCGCCGTCCCCGGCACCCGTCGCGGGGTCGCCGTCGACCGTCCCGGCGGACGATTCGACCACCGTACCGGCCGATCTCGGGCGGATCCTGGACGAGATCGGCCAGATCGGCGGGCCTGTCGACGCCGCGCGCACGGTCATCCTGCGCCGGTACCACGACGCGCTCACCAAGCAGGTCGAGGGCGAGAGCAAGAACTGGCGGGGCAACCGGCAGAGCCAGGCAGGCAACGACACCGCGTCTCCCGAAGCGGACCACGAGCTGGCGGAACACCTCGGGACCGAGGCGGTACGGAACCGCCTGGCCCGGCAAGCCGTTGCCCCCGTCGCCTCCTGGGCCGCGCGGGTCCGGTCGAAGGCGGTCGACCCGGCCGACTACGTCGCTCGGGTCGCCGGCGACGGCCAGGCCCCGGCTCCCACGCCCGGACAGATCGTCGCCCGGTCGGTTGCCCCGCCGCCGCGCCCGACGCCGTCGCCGGCTCTCCCCACGATCACCGCGCCGGAGCTGCCCGCCGCGCTGCGCGAGGTGATCGACGAGTTCGAGCGGAGCGGCAACCGCCCCGTGATCATCCGGGCCGCGACGGAGGCCGTGACCGAGAGGTTCCGCCTGGCGTACGAGCGAGGGATCGCGAAGTCCCACGCCGCTCAGCTTCGGAACCTCGTCGTCCAGAGCCAGCTCCCTGAGGCCGAGGCGTCGCGGCAGGCCGACGCGTTCGTCCAGTCCGAGCGGACCCAGCTGAACGTCGCCGCGCAGGCGGTGTTCCCGGTGCTGTCCTGGCTGGACGAAACGAGGGTGCGCGCACAGGCTGACAACGCCGATCTGAGCATGCGCGTGGCCGAGCTGTTCGTGCGCGACCGAGGGCTGGAGGACGCCAACACGTCATCGGCCTGGATGGTCGACCAGCTCGACCTCACGCCCCTGCAACGGCGAATGGCGCGGTACCTCGCCGGGCGGGAGATCCGTCTCGTCGCCGTGCGCGCCGAACTGCACCGGCTCCTCGCGGAGAAGCCGGAGCTGGAACAGCTCGGCGCGGACAAGTGGAAGGACGTCGCCCGGGGCCTGCGTGAGTATCTGGACAACCTGCCCGCGCAGTACCACATCGGCCGGACCGCCGACGGCCGGCCGATGACCGACCTGGAGGTCAAGGACACCCTCCGCGACCTGGAGAACGAGCTCAGCGCCATCGACGGGCTGGCCGGTGAGGTGCTGCTGGCGTTCCAGCTCGACGGCATCGTCGAGGTCGACAAGGACGCCTCGGCGACGGTCACGGTCGGTGGAAAGTCGCGGAAGATCTTCGCCGAGATCGATGCGGTGACCGATGACGGCCGTACCTGGCACGAGATGAAGGCGACCTTCATCGGTATCCAGGTCGAGGTGCGCAACGGGCGGCTGGTGCTCAAGAACAAGCTGGCCAGCCAGATCACGCGGCAGATGGAGGTCGCCTGGCGGAACCAGCTCGACGGTCGTCCGCCGCAGATCGTCGTGCACTTCCCCCGCGGCGTGCACCCGGTGGCGCTCGTCGAGCTGCTGGCGCTGCGGATCAAGGACGAGAACGGCAACGAGATCCCGGACTTCGCGGTACGGGTCGAGGGCCCGCTGCGGATCCACATGCCACTGCCCAACCTGGACGCCGCGGTGCCCGGGCGGGAGAGCCCTGCCGAGATCATCGCGAACACGCTGCGGCGGGTGGGCCGCGACGTTCCACCGAACCTGGCCGAGCTGTACCCCGAGCCGGTCCGGGGCGCTGCCGTCTCGCCGGACGGGCGCGGGCTGCTCACCGGCGACGCCGCTGTCCGGCACGTACGGACGGTTGCCGCGCAGGGGCGGGTACCGGCGGGGTGGTCGCTGCACGCGCCGGCCTCGGCGGAGGCGGAGTTCGCGGCGGCGATCCCGGCGGTACCGGGGCAGCGGAGCATGACGTTCCACCACCAGGACGGTCTGGTCCTGGTGGACCAGGCGTGGGTGCCGGCGGCGGAGTTCTTCCGCGGCATGAAGGCCGTGCTGGACGAGGAGATCCGGGCCGGCGGCGACCTGGCGCCGGAGACGGCGCGGGTGTCGCTCACGGCGAGCTGTGACTCGGCCGAGATGCTGGCCGTGGCCGGCGAGACGCTGGGTGTCGCGGTCGGCGGCGCGTCGACGACGGCGTGGCTCGGCTCCGACGGCCAGGTCGTCATCGGGTCGGTTGACCCGATGTCGGACACCATGGCGCCCAGCTTCCCGGCCGACGGGTACGAGATCTGGCGGGAACCGTCGGGCGAGGTCTCGGCGGTGCCGACCCAGCAGCCGCGGGACGCCGCATCGGTGCGGTGGGCCCGGCTGGGCGGTACGGAGGGGGTCAGCCGGCGGCAGTTCCTGCGCTGGACGGCGGTCGTGGCGGCCGCGGCCACCGCCGACGTGGCGCTGAGCAACGACTACGGGAAGGACCACTTCGAGGGCAAGCACGGCGTTCCACCGAAGCTGGAGCGCAAGTGGATCCCGGAGCCGCGGTCGACCGAACGGTCCGTGGGTCTGCGCGGGCTGGTCGCGGACAACTTCCGGCTGAAGTACGAGAAGGTCTCCGCGGCCGACGCGCTGTGGAAGGCGTTGCCGGACAAGGCGAAGATGCCGACGGACGCCGGAAAGGCGGTCGCGGAGGTCCTGGACCACGCGCGCGGGCGGGCCACGCCGACGAAGTCGGGCTGGCACTGGTCGGAGAAGATCGGTGCCGACGCGGGCCGGTACCCGCAGGGCATCACGACGAGCGTGCACGCCTCCGAGGACGGCACGTTCGGCGGGAAGCGCGTCGCCGCGGTCACCTGGTATTCCAAGCACCCCACGAAGAACCGCGCGTCCGAGCTGACCCTGGTCGACTACTCGAAGCCGCACGGGCAGCTGCCGGACGCGAAGGCTGACCCGAAGGCGAAGCACGACGCGAAGGCGAAGGGCGACGCGAAGCCGAAGGGCAAGGACGAGCACCCGGCGCTGCCGTACGAGGATCTGCTGCTGGTCGAGCCGTTCGTGGACGCGCACGGCCAGGCGAGTTTCCGCGCGATCAACGTGCACGCCGGTGGCGTCGAGATCTACGGCGACCTGGCGTACGTGCCGGACACCAGCGGCGGCCTGCGGGTGTTCGACCTGCGCCGGATCGTGAAGGTCGAGGACGGCAAGACGACGGGGCGGCAGAAGGACGGCTCGTACACCGCGTCCGGCTTCCGGTACGTGCTGCCCGAGGTGGCGCGCTACCACGCGTCCACCCTCAACAAGACCAAGGGCCTGCGGTTCAGCGCGGTGTCGATCGCGGACACGGAGTCCGGGCCGGCGATGATGGTCTCCGAGTACGACGAGCAAGGCAAGGACAACCGGGCGGTGCTGTTCCCGCTCGGCGCGAGCTGGGGCGATCAGCTGCGGGCCTCGTCCGACGGGTACGTGCACGGCAACGACGCCTGGGAACTGGCGATCCAGAGCGTGCAGGGCGGCGCGTTCGTCGACGGCAAGCTCGTCATGTCGTGCAGCGACGGCGATCACCGGCACGGCCGGATCTGGACGTTCGACCCGCACCGGGACCGCGCGCCGCAGCAGCAGGACCACCGGTCGCCGTGGGTCGGCCAGGAGGACTTCGCGCTCGGCTGGGACAACACCCTGTGGACGCTGACCGAGCACCCGAACCAGCGGCAGGTCGCCCACATCCCGCTGACGGACGTCTTCGGGAAGAACTGGAAGCCGACGGCACCGACCGCCTCGGCGCCGCCGCCGGTGAAGGAGAAGGCGCCGAAGGCGAAGGCGGCCGATGCGCCGAGCGACCGCCGCGGGGCGTCGCGGACGATGGCGGGCGGGCTGTTGGGCCTGCTCGGACTGGGCGGCCTGCGCGGCGGGGGCTTCCTCCGGTCGCTGCTGTCGACGGCGGAGGACGCGCCCGCCGGTACCGGCGACGAGGGTCGCGGCCTGTCCGAGGAGGAGACGGGCGCGCCGGCGCAGCAGGCACACGACCCGGTGTTCACCCGTGCCGCGCTGCGCCGCTGGGTACGGCAGGCGCACCGGCGGTTCGACAGTGTCGAGTGGCTGCCGACGGGCGACGCGCTGGTCGTGCCGCGGGGTGGCGGCGCGCCGATCGTGCTCGGTGTGCAGCGCACCGGCCTGCTGGAGCGGGCGTTCAACCAGCGCGGCGTACGGCTGGCCGACGGTCGGGTCGTCGACCGCATCGTGCTCGGCACCGGCTTCACGCGCGGCGAGCGCCACGCGAACGGCATGACCGACGGCGACTACGACCTGCGCCGTACGGTGCAGCACGAGTGGGTCGAGCTGATGCGCCGGCGCGGCGGCTGGCAGGTCCGCGCCACCGACCGGCTCGCGCAGCTGTGGCACGACCCGGCCGGGAACGCCGTCCCGGACCCGCTGACCCCGGACGCCGACCCGGCGCTCACCGTGCTGACCCCGCACGCCGAGGCGGGCCGGAACGAGACGGTCACGCTGACCGACTGGCTGCGCCGCGCGATCCGCCGCGAGGACGACGAGCTGGCGCAGCAGCTGGAGTACTGGCTGGGGCACAAGGCCACGAACCTCGGCCTGCTGGCCGACCCGGCGCGGGCCGCCGACGCCGACCACGTGGCCGGGGTCGAGCACCGGCGTGGCGTGGCCGCGCTGCCGCCGCGGGTACGGAAGCTGCTCGACGAGCGGCTCGCCCCGGCGGACGCCCGGTGGCGCACGTACCTGCCGGCGGAGCGGCGGGCGCACGTGGTGGAGCGGGTGACCTCGGCCCTGTCGTACCTGGCGGCGGCCTCGCCCGACGCCCCGGTGTACTTCGACGGCGACGTGCCGGTCCTCACCCGCGACGGCCGTACGCTGCGGGTCGAGTCGCTGCCGCAGCTGGTCGACCAGCTGGCCCGGGGCGCTGCGTCCGGCCTGCCGCTGGAGCTGGCCGCGATCCACGTCCTGGCCCGGCACGTGGTCGAGGAGCTGGGCGGCGGTGCACCGGCGGAGACGACGACGGTGATCGCGCACGCGTTCGCCGCGCGGTACCCGTCGCTGACGGATGAGGCGGAGCGGCAGGAGCTGCGGGACCGGTTCACGCGGGCCGTGGCCGACCTGGGTACCGACGATCTCCGCGCGCTGCTCGACGCGCTGCCGCCGGAGGTCGGTGCGCTGGGCGCGATCGGCTGGTTCGAGCTGGCCAGCCGGGGTACGGGCACGACGCCCGACCTGGCGGGTGGCGTGCCGACGGCGGCGCCGACGAGCGGGCCGGCGTCCGTCGCGGTTCGGCTGGCCGCCGAGGCGCTGGCCGCCGCGGAGGTGTGGCGCGGCCTGGACGACGAGGCGATCGAGCGGGCGCACGCGCTGGACCAGGCGCGCTGGGAGCTGGAGGGCGCCACCGATGCCGATCAGCGGCTGCAGCTCGGCCAGCGGGTTGAGCTGCTGGAGAGCCGGCTGTTCCAGCTTCCGCTGGCCGCGCAGTTCGTCGCGACGGTGTACCGGCAGCGGCTCGACACGCTGATCGCGTGGCACGAGCGGTCCGGGCCGGCCGCGCAGCTCGCCGCGCGGTTGCTGCGCGACGCGCGTACCGCCGGCGACGAGGCGCACCGGTACCGGCTGGACCCGTCGCGGTCCGCGCCTGCGGAGCGGAAGGTCGACCAGGCGCTGCGCGGCTACCAGTCGTTGCTGGCGAACGACCCGGACGCCCGGCCGTGGGGCGCCGCGCCGGAGCGGACGGACGGGCCGACCGACCCGGCGTCGCTGTGGCGCGAGTGGACGGTGCTGCAGTCGCTGGCCGACTCCGTCGAGGTGGTCGCGGACCGGGTCGAGCAGCCCACCGCGCGCCGGTTGGGCGACGCGGTGGGCAGCGCGTCCGCCGCCCTCGACGTACTGCGGCAGCGGTTGGGCCTGCTGGTACGGCAGCAGCGGGCCGACGACGAGCAGTTCGACGACGTGATCGGCCGGCAGCTCGCCGTCCGGCAGCTGCTGGCCGACCTGCTCGGTACGGATCCGGTCGAGGCCGACCCGACCCGGGCCGACCTGGCCGACCAGCTCACGCTCTCCGAGCGTCGGCTGGTGCAGCTCCGGCGGCTCGCCGAGCACCGCGGCGACGTCCGTGACGCGCTGGCGGAACTGACCGGGATGGTCGAGCAGTTCGACGCCGACTGGCTCGCCGCGGTACGCGACGCCGACGCCACCGGTGACCCGGCGCCGCTCGGCGAGTTCGCCGAACGGATCCTGGGCGTGTTGGCCGCGGCCGACCGGTACCGGCAGGCGGAGGCCCGCCTGCAGAGTTCGGATGGCCTGCCCGCCGCGCCGGAGGAGCCACCGGCCCCGCTGCCTGCGACCGTCACGCGCGCGTCGTCGTTCGTGCCGGTGCTCGGGTCGTGGCACACGTCGCGCGACGCCGTCTCGGCGAACGCCGCCGAGCTCGCCGCGGCCCGCGCCTTCCACGGGAACTCCGTGTGGGAGGGCTACCTGAACCCCGACGCGGACGGCCAGGCCGCCGCGCTGGAGCACATCGGTCAGCTCGCCGACGAGGTCCCGGCCGGGCGCGCCGACAACGGCCGCGACACCCTGCTGTACTGCCTGGACACCGCGATCGACCTGCACCGAGCGCAGATCCGGCAGCTCGGGGCGGCGCGCGCCCGGGCGCAGCGCGCCGGTGAGCCGGTGCCGGCCGGTACGGACGAGGCGGTGGCGCGGCAGGAGCTGGCGCTGCGCACGCTGCTCGCGGCGCGCCGGGCGGTGCTCGACGACGAGATGTTCTGGTCGGCGTGGCAGCGGGCGGAGCGCACCCTCGACCGCGCCGTACGGGCCGGTGAGGCGGCCGAGCGGGCCGGGATGCCCAGGGCGGACACGCCGCCGGAGGCGCTGCCGGCGCGCCGGCTGGCGCTGCTCAGCATCGACGCGGGGCAGCGGGCCGAGAGCCTGCTCCGGGCGTACGACGAGGCGCTGTCGGGTGGGTCGGCCGAGGAGCCGGGCGTGCTGTCGGCGCTGCGCGACGACGTGGGCGGCGACGTCGACCCGTTCGTCCGGCACCGCCAGGTGGCGCAGCTCGCCGTCCAGGCGTTGAACGCGGTGGACACGCCGAACTTCGCGATCCGGGTCGACGAGGACGGCATGGTCACCGTCCAGCCGCGGCGTTCCGCGGCGTTCCGGGTCGACGTCCGGGTCGTCAGCCTGCCCGAGCAGGGCTCGACGGCGGTGCACCCGGCCAAGGACGGCGACCAGGACCGTCCCGACCTGGTGCTGATCGACCACCACGCGGCCGACGGCGCGGACGGCACCCCGTCGCTGGAGCGGCTCGGCAAGCGACTCGTACCGCTGCTCGCGGAGCTGGCCGTGTCGCACACGCCCCGGCCGCACCCGCTGGCCCGGCTGGTCCGGCGCGGCACGGCGGCGACGAACGGGGACGCGGAAGGGATCCGCTGGCTGCTGCAGCAGTACCGGCAGTACGAGGCGCGGATCGCCGACCTGGCCGACCAGCGCGACGGGCTCGACTCGCGGTACGAGGACCTGAAGCGGCGCGAGTCGGCGTCGGCGACCTGGCGGGACGAGCTGGACCGGCAGAAGCGCGGCGAGATCGCCACGGTCGACGCCGAGCAGCAGCGGGAGATCGCCGCGCGCGACGCGTTCCTGCCGGACGTCATCGCCGCCCTCGACGCGTACGGTGCGCTGGCCGACCCGGCCCGGTTCGCCGAGCTGCGCAAGACGCTGGACGAGCCGGCGCTCGACACCATCCTGGTCGGCATCCGGCAGGAGGGCACGGTCGCGCTGGCGTGGCCCGAGTCCGACGCCGAGGTGCCGGCCGCGCCGGAACCCGCCGCCTTGCCGGCCCCCGCACCGGCCGAGCCCGAGGCCGTACCTGCCGCGCCCGAGGCCGCCCCGGCGGTGCCCGCCGAGGACCCGGCGCGCCGGGCGCAGGCGAGCGTGTACGCCGTGCTGACGGCGCTCGGCGAGGTCACCGGTACCGAGATCGCGCTGGGGCCGGACGGGTTGATCGTGACCGACGGCGGCATCCCCACCGAGGTCCCGGTGGCCGACGTGGTGGCCACGCTCGCGCCGATCGAGGACACGGTCGAGCGGCAGGCCGCGGCGGCGGTACTGGTCGGCCGCCGGATCGGCGCCGTGCTCGGTCGCCACGCCGACCCGAACGTCGTGGCGCTGGAGGCCCTGGTCCGCTGGCGCGCCGGCTTCGGCGGGGGAACACCGCAGCTCGACGGCTGGATCATCGACATCGCCGACGACGTGTACGGGCTGGGCCTGGTCCGCCACGACGACCTGCCGCAGGCGGTCCGCGACGTGCTCGGCGAGGTCTACACCCCGCCGCGGTCCGGGCCGGGCTCGCCGTTCGCCGGCGGCTTCGGCCCGATGACCACGACCGCCGACCCCGCCGGCATCGCCGAGGCCGCCCAGCGGTACGTGCTGCCCGCGCTGAACGCGCTGGACGACGTCGTCGCCGCGTGGATGCCGACCGTCGACGCGATCGTCGTTGCCACCGTCGACGGCGAACACCACGAGATCACGCTGCACCTGCCGGCCGACCGGGCCGGCGTGTACGGCCAGCGGCTGCCGGCCATGGTCGCCGAGGCGGTCGGCCGGCGGCTCGGCCTGGCCCGGCAGACCGCCGACGACAACCCGACGGCGTACCTGCTGACCGGGCCGCAGCTGCTGGTGCGGGTGTACGAGCTGCTCACCGGGCGGGAGCGGGCCGCGGCGGGGCAGCGGCTCGCCGAGGTCGCCGGCGAGGCCAGCCAGCGCAACGCCGACCTGCGCGAGTCCGGCAGCTCCCCGTCGTTCCTGCTCTCGCCGTACGAGGAGCTGGTGCTGGCGGAGCTGGCGGCCCGGCCGGTGGACCGCGAGCTGGCCGCGCCGTACCGGGATCCGTCGCGGTACCGGCAGCTGTCGGCGGTCGAGCGGGCCCTGGCCGCGGTGGCGCCGACCCTGCCCGCGTCGACCGTGCGGTGGGTGGAGCTGCGTCCGGACGGCCGGATCGACATCACGTGGCCGGACGGCACGACCGAGGTGGCCGCCGCGCCGGCGGTACCGGTGGACGGTCCGGTCGCGGACGGCCCGGCCGAGCGCGAGCGCGACGTGGACGACGCGCTGACGGTTCTCGGGCCGTGGCTGGCCGGGCGGCTCGCCGCGCACGCCGGTGAGCCGGGCGACGTCGTGGAACTGCACGCGCTCGCGGAGCTGTGGCACCGGCTGGACGAGCGGGCCCTGGTCGCCGGGCGCCTCGAACCGCTGACCGGGGTGTACGAGCGGCTGCGGACGCGGGAGGCGGAGTACCGGCGCATCGCGGCGACCGGCGCGCTGCTCGGTCAGGCCGGGTCGGTGCCGGAGCGTCCCGAGCTGACCGAGGCCGAGACCCAGCTGTACGCCAGCCTCGGTGACCCGCAGCTGACCGGCGAGATGTCCGCCGCGGAGCAGGCGTTCTGGCAGGCGCTGGGTTCGGTGACGGTCGACGAGCAGTCGGCTCTCGCGGTCGCCGCGGCCGACGCGCTGGTACCGCGGGTCCGGGCGCTGGGGCACCAGCTGGAGACGCTGTCGACGTCGACGGGGTTGACGGGGCAGAGTCCGGCGGAGGTCACCGCGGACCGGCGCGCCGTCGAGGCCGCCCTGCGTACCGTGGCCCGTCGCGTCGGCGTACTGGCCGGTGCGGACGGCGCCGTGGGTGATCCCGTCGCGCACCGGGCGCTGCCCGACGAGCTGCGTGACCTGCTCGGCCGGCTGGGCCGGGACCGGGCGTTGGGCGAGCTGGCCGGCGCCCCGGACGTGGTGGCGGAGCAGGCGCTCACCGACGCGGTACGGCTGCTCAGCGGCCCGGGCGGGCTCCGGGTGGAGCAGCTCGCCGACGGCGGGCTGCGGGTGCTGCTCGACGACGGTGTGGAGCTGACGGTCGGCACGGCCGACCTGGTGGACACGGCGCGCGCCGATCTCGCCGACGGGGCACTCACCCCGCCGCGGGCGCTGGCGTGGCTGCTGCGGCTGCTGGGTCTGCGGATCGCGGCGCTGCACGCCCAAACGGGGGCGGCTTCGGCCGTGGACGCCCGCGTGGTGACGCTGCACGGGCTGGGCCGCTGGCACCTGATCAGCCCGGCGATGGCGGACCGTGCCGCGGCGGAGACGGAGTTCGCGCGCCTGCTGCGGGGCGGGCTGCCTGACGCGGCCGCCGAGCTGCTGTCGCCGCCGGCCCGCGCGCTGCGGGCGCGGATCGAGGCCCGCGCCGCCGGCCACACCGTGCCGGGTGTCGGCGCGCCGCTCGGCTCCGACGCGTACGTCGCGGTCGCCGGCGGGCACGCCACCGACGACGAGCTGGCCGCGGCGACGGGCGCGACGACCGGCGTCGAGGCCGCCGGCTTCGACGCGCTGCGCTGGGCGCTGACCGAGCTGTCGGGTGCCGACGACGGTGCGCTCACAAACCGGCTGACCCTGCTGGCGAACGGCCACGTCCGGGCGGACGGGCCGCTCGGCCGGCGCGGCCTGCGGCGCCGTACCCAGCTCGAGTTCGCGGTGAGCCTGCTCGATCTGCCGGCGGACGAGGCCGCCCGCCGCGCCGAGGTCGTCGTACGGGTCGGGCGCGCGTTCGCCGCCGCCCGGCACGAGCTGCTGCACGGTACGCGCAAGCGCCCCGACGTGCTCGTGCCGCTGCTGCCGTACCCGCGGCGTGCGCCGATGAGCATCGAGGACGCCGCGTACCGCGGGTCCCGGCTGGCGGCGGCCCGGATGCTGGACCGGGTCGACCCGCAGACCCGGCAGCACCTGCAGCCGCACCTGCGCGCGGCCGAGATCGTCGACGAGAACGTGGCCCGCCGGTTCGGCAAGGGCGTCGACGCCGCGACCGGCGACCTGCTGCACGACTACAACCGGCCGGACGAGGTACGCGGCGCCGAACTGCACCGGCTGGAGGCCCTGCTCCTCGACGACACGACGCCGGGTCTGGTGGTCGAGAAGTTCCCGATGGTGGCGACCGACGGAGACGTGCGGGTCGACAGCACGCAGGTCGAGGGGCCGGAGGACCTGCACCGGCGCCGGGTCGACCAGGGCTGGCTGCGGATCTTCCCGGACCACGGCCTGCTGACCTCGCTGCGCCGCGGCGGGGCGATCACCGAGGGCATCCGGGTGATGCCGACGACCGGCGTCGACCTGGCGCCGGGCCAGCTGTTCCGGTTCAGCCGCGCCGCCACGCACTGGCGCATTCCGGGGTCGTACGTCGTGGAGGTGGCGCCGGAGGTGGCGCAGCTGCCCGCGGAGTACGTGCGGCAGCGGTTCGCCGCGGCGGCCCGCGAGGTCCTCGTCGACTTCTACCGGACGCCGCGGGCGCCGGTGCCGCGTACCGGCGTGCTGGTGGTCCGGGACGCCCTGCTGCCGCTCGCCTCGGCGGTGCCGGCGGCGCTGATGGGTGTCACCGGTGCCCTGCCGTGGCTGGCCGTGGCGCCGTACCTGATCGCCATGGGCCTCAGCGCGGTGATCGGGCCACGGTCCCGGTACAAGATGGTCCGGGCCACCGCCGTCGCGTACGCGGACCGGTTCTTCGAGGAGCACTTCCAACTCGTCCGGCGGCCGAGCGATCAGGACGTGGCGTCGGAGGTGGAGCAGACCCGCCGCTCCACCGAGACGACGCTGGACGGCGCCGGTCGGCGCGTGGCGGCGGAGGCGCCGGTGCTGCCGCCGCCGCGACCGAAGGAGATCGACCCGGAGCTGGCCGCGGCGCTGGCCGCCGCACTTCCGAAGCCGGGCGACACGGTACCGGCGCCGGACCTGCCCGAGGTGCTCGGCACGGAGGTCATCCGTCCCGGCGTGGTCCGGGTCTACCTGCGCAACCTGGCCGACCCGCGCCGCGCTCCCGCCGGCATCAGCATCGAGCGGCTGGCGACGCTGGCCCGGATGCACCTGATCAACCACATGGACGTGACCCTCGCGCCGGGCCGCCCCAACCGGGTACCGATCGTCGGTCCGGCCGCGGCGACGCTGCGCCCGGGGGACGTCGACCTGAGCCCGGTCTCCGGGGACACGGAGCACTACTACACCGTGTTCGTACCGGTCGACGTGTCGCGCGCGCCGCAGGCCCGGATCGACGACGTGGTGGCGTTTGCGGTCGCGCGGGCGACGCAGATCCAGCTCAAGCACCGGCACCGGCTGCCAACCCCCCGCATGCAGCTGACCAACTCGCTGCTCGGGTTCAGCGCCGGTGGCGTCACCTGGGGGATCGCGGAGCTCATCGCCACCGGCAACCCGTGGTCCGCCGCGGTGTACGCGGCGGGCGCCGCGGCCAGCGAGTTCGTCGACCTCACCGGACTCCGGCACAAGGTGGCGCTCGCCGGCCGCGTCGCCGACCGGGCGTACGAGGAGAAGGGCGAGGAACGCGACGACGAGATGGTGCCGGCGCGGTACGTCAAGGACGCCGCGCTCCACCTGCGTCGCCAGAACCAGGCGCTGCTGTCGCTGGTCGACGACAAGACGGACGAGCTGAACGTCAAGCTCGGTCGGGTCACGCCGGACTCGATCAACGAGCACCCGCACTGGCCGAACATGCGCGCCACCGCCCTCGGCCTGGAGCGCAACCTGCCCGACGGTCTGGCGCGCAGCAGCCGGCTGCGCAAGCTCGTCGGCCCCGATCCGGTGGTGGAGCTGCGGTTCCGGGAGATCGACCGGAGCCACGAGGAGCAGCTGAACGCCGAGCCGCGCCGGGCCCTGTACGGCGACTCGGCCGAATCGCTGCGTCCCGCGGACCCGGACGCCCCGGTCGCCCCGATCGAGATCATCGCGGCCATCGCCGACGCGACCGCGCAGCGGCAGGACTCGTTGCGGCCGAAGCTGGCGATCCGCATCGTGCTCGTACCCGGCGAGTTCAAGGGACCGCGCGGGCACCGCACGATGCAGGTGCACGACAACGGCACCGTGTTCGTGGCGGTGCCGAAGAGCGCGCTGCCCAGCGAGGTCATGGCCGACATCGACCGGCTGGTCAACGGGATCATCAACCTGTTGGAGCGCAAGGACTTCCGGCCGTACTGGAAGTACCAGTGGGAGATGGGTGGCGCGGCTGCCGTCATCGCCGGTGTGGTGCGTTCCGCCGGTGCGTTCGCCGCGGGGCTGGGCACCAACGCGCTGCCGGCGGCCGAGGCGACCGGGGCCGGCGGGGCCATCGGCTCGTTCGTCGGCGCCCGCAACGCGCGCCGCTACTCGTGGATGCGGGACGGCCAGCGTCGTCCGCTCACGTTCGACCAGGACGTGGACTGGGAGGGGCTGCTCGCGAACACCAGCCCGGCCGCGATGGAGGCCGAGCTGGAGGCGGTCCTCGACGCGCTCGCGTACTACGACGAGGCCATCGACGCGGGCCTCACCGAGCTGCTGAACGACCAGGCCGTCGGCGATGCCGCGCGCTCGGGGTACGAGGCGCTGACGGCGCGGCCCGGGGTGACCGAGGCGCTGCGCGGGTCCCGGCGGCTGCTGGAGGACCCCGACGCGACGCTGCTCGGCCTGCCCGGCCCGAAGTTCCGGGACCTGCTGGGCATCACGAAGGTCACCCGGATCGACAAGGACAAGTACCGAATCTGGTTCGGTAAGGGGCGCAACGCGCACAACGCGATGGTCTCGATGGCGACGACCGACAGCGCCGAGGCCGCGACGCGCCTGGAGTTCAACGACCTCCCGACCGGGAACAAGTGGGTCGTCGAGGTCAGCTCGGCGGTCGGCGAGATCGACCGGTTGGTGGGCTTCGCCTCGCGGCTCGCCGAGATCAGCCTGCTGTCCCGCAGCGGCCGGCCGGCGCGGCCGGAGACCTCGGCGTTCATGCGCAACGCGGCGGGTTCGATGGTGCCGTGGGCGGTGGCGGTGTCCAGCGGGCTGGTACTCAGCGCGTTAGCCGAGGGCGTGACGAAGGCCCTGACGCTGGGCACGATCGGCGGCTCGGTCGCGGCGATCGCCGGGTACGCCGTCCGCGCGCTGCACAACGGTCCGGCCGGCGCGTCCGGCATGAACGAGATGTTCGAGCACGACGAGACGGTCCAGGCCAGCACCTTCAGCCAGGAGCTCACGCCGTCGGCGGAGCGGCTGGTCGCGTACGAGCGGCAGACCCGGGTGTTCGCGGAGCGGCTGCGGGTCAAGATGGCCATGTCCGACCTGCTCGTGCGGCTGCGGACCGCGGTCGGTGTCCCGGACGGTATGCCGCTGGCGGCGGACAGCCCCGGGTTCCGGCTGGGCCCGGCGCCGACGCACGACGTGCACGAGCTGCCGCCGGTCATGTTCGAGGCGACGACGCCCGCGTTCGGTCCGCTGGAGACGGCGCTGGACGACCTGGTGGCGCACGCCGACGGCGAGCCGGCGGAGTGGGCGCCGGCCGCCGACGCGGTCCGTACGGCGCTGGAACGCGCCACCGGTCGGCTGTTCCGCACCCACTGGCGCGGCGGTCCCGGTGCGGGCGGGCGCGCCGCTGCGCGGGCGGCCGTCGAGCTGGTGCACCGTACGGTGGCTGCGACGTCGTCGAACGCCGTGGCGTACGTGCAGACCACGCACGTCGACGGACGGACCGAGCTGTGGCGGGTGCAGGCGCACGGCGACCAGACCTCGGCCGACAGCCTGCGTACCGGCCGGTCGGTGCTGTCCGGCCGGCGGCCCGGCGCCGACGCGCCGCTCAACCTGCTGCTGGCAGGCGGCGTCCAGCCGCTGCGGCCCGACGCCGAGCCGCTGCCGCCGGTCCGGCAGATCGACGTACTCGTCATGGACGGGCCGGCCTGGTCCGCCGACCCGGCGCCGGGTCTGGTGCCGGCGCGGCGGCCCGGCGGCGCGGTGGTCGGGCCGGACGGGCGCAACGTGCTGGCCGGCGAGGCCGCCGTGGAATATGTGCGGCGTGCGCTGCGTCAGGGCCGCGTACCGGCCGGCTGGTCGCTGCACGCGCCCGGTTCGGAGGAGGCGCGGTTCGCCGCGGCGGTCGGGTTCGAGCCCGGTCAGCGTTCGGTGAACTTCCACCTGCAGGACGGCCTGGTTCTCGTCTGGGACCGCTGGGTGACACCGGCGGACCTGTTCGCCGCGCTGCGCGGGGTCCTCGACGTCGAGATCGCCAACGCCGAGGACCTGACCCCGGAGTCGGCCGAGCTCCGGCTGGACGCCTGCCTCAGCGAGTCGCTCGTCGGGTTGGGCCGGCGGATGCTGGACGTGACCGTCGGCGGCGCGAACGAGCACGTGTGGGTCAGCGAGTTCGGCGACCTCGCCGTCCTGCCGATCGACCCGGCGTCCCGCAGCATGTCGCCGCGGCCGGCGCTGCCCGCCCGCGACGACCAGCGGTACGGCTTCGTCTGGGAGCTGCCGTCCGGGGAACGGCACGTCGAGCAGACCGACCTGCCGGCCAGCGTCAAGGACCGCCGGTGGGTCGCGCTCGGCCCGCGCGACGCGGCGATGCGCTGGCTGCGGGCGTTCCGGGACGTGGCGCGGCCGGACTCCGGGTTGCCGGCCGCCACCGAGGCTCTCGAACGGCAGGCGGAGCGCACCGGCCCGTCCCGGCGCGCGGTGCTGGGCTGGATCGGTCTCGGTGCCGCCGCGGCGACTGTCGGCCTGCCGGGCGAGCGGACGCAGCCGCCGCCACCCGCCGAGGACCTTCCGCCGGTACCGGAGAAGGTGCCGCCGACGCCGCACGTGACGCCGAAGCCGACGAAGTCGCTGCGGCCGCCGATGCAGTACCAGATGGCGGTGGCCGACCAGTCGCGCAACGAGATCCTCGTCTGGACCCTCCTGGACGGCGCGCCGACCACGCTGAAGCCGGGCGACGCCGCCTGGCGGTTCAGCCCCGGCGGCGGCACCTGGGCGAACCTGTCCGACGTGAAGTTCCGGGCCCTCGGCTCGGGTCGGCGGATCGCGCTGATGGCGGCGTCCGGCGGCGCGGCCGGCATCGTCGGGTACAGCGGGGACGGCCGTACCCGCCGGTCGGACCTGCTGTGGGAGGCGTCGCCGGGCAGCAACCCGCACGCCATCGAGCGGGTACCCGACAACGGCGCGGTCGTCGTGGCCTCCGCCGAGGGCATGCTCACCGTGTACGGGACACCCAGCCCGGACAGGGTCGAGAACCTGCGCGAGGCGCAGCGGATCAACTTCCCCGGCGCGCACGGCGTGCTGTGGGACACCAAGCGCAAGCTGCTGTGGGCGATCGGCAAGAACCAGCTCCAGCCCTTCCAGGTGACCGGCACGGGCGCCGGGACGAAGCTGCGGCCGCACGGCAAGCCGTTGCTGTTCAACGGTCTCGGCCACGACCTCGAACCCGACCTGACCAACCCGGACCGGCTGGTCGCCACGGCCACCCACGGCAAGTACCTGATCGACGCGTCGAAGCCGACGTTCACGATCCGGCAGACGGCGACGGTGCGCAGCGTCAAGGCGTACACGGTCGACCCGAACGGCGCGCCGATGACGCTCGTCGCCAAGGGCGTCGGCCTCCGGGACTGGTCCAGCGACCTCGTCACCATCGGCAAGCGGACGTACAAGGTGCCGGGTGGCGAGATGTACAAGGCGCGGGTGGTGCTCACCGTCGCGCAGGCGCACGAGACCGGCTGGGACATCGGCCCCGCGCCGAAGGGCCCGGTCGGCGCCACGCCGAGCGGCACCGCGACCACCGGCCCGGCGAAGTCCGCGACACCGACGGCCACGCCGCCGAAGAAGCAGTCGACGGGGCTGGTCGGCGCCGGCGCGGCGGTCGGGTTGCTGGCGGGTCGCCGGCTCGCCACGTCGTTCCGGGACGACGTGCTCTCCGCCCGGGGCGACGTGGCCCCCGCACGCGGTACGACGGCGGTCGCCACGGCGCCGGCGCCGACCGACGCGGTGCCGTCGCTGGGTACCCCGCCGCCGCCCGCGACGGGCGGCCACCCCGATGGCGGCGGCGTACCCGACGACGTGGCGCACGTGCTGGACGCGCTGCGGCGCGGCGGCGTCGGGTCCGGCTGGTCGCTGCACCAGCGCGGGTCGATCGAGCACGAGTTCGCCGCGCAGGTCCCCTCCGTCGGGGGCGAACGGTCACTGCACTTCCACCACCGGGACGGCCGCATCCTGGCCGACGGGCGGTGGGTGGCGCCGGCGGCGGTGTTCGCCGCGCTGCGCACCCTGGTCGACGGGGAACTCGCCGGCGCCACCGACCTGGACCGCGAGACGGGCCGGATCCGGCTCGTCGGCTGCGACAGCGCGGCGCTGCTGGACGCCGCCGGCGACGAGCTGGACATCACCGTGGTGGGTGCGGCCAGCCGCGCCGGCGACGGTGCCGAGGCGTACGCCTGGACCAGCGCCGACGGGCAGGTCGTCGTCGCTGCGCTGGACCCGACCTCGGACCGGATGCTGCCGCGCCCCGCCGACCCGGGTACGCCCGGCGGGCACTGGGTCGTCCGGCACCGGTCCGGCCAGCGGACCACGGAGTCGTCGGCGGCGCCGGCGCGCCGCCGGTCCGTCGAGTGGGTCAAGCTCGACGTCCCCGCCCGCCCCGACGGCACGCCGCAGGGCCGGCGTACGCTCCGGCTCCGGTTGCCGCGCCGGGTCAGGCCGGCGGCGGCGCACGAGGGCCTGGTCATGGGCCGCCGGGACGAGGCGGGCATGGCGCGGCTGAGCCGGCTGTCCGCCCGCGAGCAGCGCCTGCACGCGCGCCTCGAGGAGGCGCTGGCCGCGGCCGACGTCCAGCTCGTGCACGGCCGCCCGCACTCGGCGCTCGACCACACCCAGCTCGACTGGGACGACTCCCGGATCCCGGAGGCCGCCCGCGGACTGCGCAGCGAGTACCTGGCGGTGAACCGGTCGGCGGTGCTCGGCAGCGCGTACCGGACACTCATCGACGGTTTCCCCGGGCTGAACGGGACGCCGGACCAGCCCGGCGCGAACTGGCTGCGCGGGACACCGACCGACGAGGTACCCATCGACCACACCGGGCTGGCGCCCGGGGAGCACCGGCCGGGCGTACGCGCCGACGGCAGGTTCCGCGGCGTGGTGCTGCTGGCGCCGGAGCAGCGGGGCCGGTTCGGTCGGCTGGCCGGCAGCCCCGTCGCCGTGTACGCGGTGGTCGAGGAGCCGGCGAACGGTGCGCTGGTCGACGTCGACTGGAGCGTCGACGCGACCGAGGCCCGGGTCCGGCTGTCGCCGCGGCTGCGTCCGCAGGACGTCGCGCACGAGCTGGGCCGCGCGCTGGCAGACGCGATGGCGACGCGGCGGTCGGGCATGGCCCGGCTGCGCGACCACATCCCGATGGCGTCCGTACCGGCGGTGGCCGGGTCCGCCGGTGCCGCCGTCGTCGCGGCGGCGGAGAGCGCGGGTCTCGCCGGGGCCATCCCGACGCTGGGTCACTTCCTGCTGTGGGGCAGCGGCGTCGGCGCTGTCGTGCTGTACCAGCGGATGCGCGACCGGCTCTCGATGGGTCAGCGGCAGCAGCGGGAGAACAGCCGCACCGCCCGCCCGGTGACCCGGGCCGACCTGGCCGCGGCCTCCGAGCGGTGGGCGGACGACGACGAGGCGGCCACCGGCAGCCGGTCGAAGCCGATCGTTCGCCCGGTCCGTCCGATGCCCGAGCGCGACCGGGACTGGGCCGAGGCGCGGCGCGTCGCCCAGGACGTCCTCGACGACGTGGTGACCGGGATCGCGGCCGGCGACGTGCCCGATGCCCGCTCGGTGGCGTACGAGGACGGCCGGCTGGTCGTGAAGCTGCGCACCCCGCTGCGCGCCGGCACGGTCGTCCTGGACGAGGTCGTCATCGGCGACTTCGACTCGTCGTTCGTCGTCCCGGTGGACTACCAGCCGGGAGTGGGCCACCCGCGTTCCGCGCCGGTGCACTACCGGGTCCAGATCGGCCTGCCCGACGCGGCCCGCCGGTGGGAGGAGGGCGAGTCCGGGATCGGCGCCGACGGGCGGTCGTTCGACCCGGTGCTGGGCCGTGCCGCCCTGCGCGCCGAGCTGCTGCGGATGCTGGGCGACGCCATCGACGACCGCAAGCAGTTCTTCGCCCGGGTACCCGGCATCGCCGTACCCGCCGTGCGCAACCTGCTGGCGCTGCCGGGTTCGATCGTGCTGGCCGAGGTCGTCGGCCGGTTCCTGCTGCACGACCCGGCGCTGGCCGACATGCTGGCCGCCAGCACCGCCGGCTCGGTGACGGCGATGGTGCCGGTCATGTGGCGGTACATGTTCCAGCGGCACGCGGCGAAGGAGATCCTGAAGGGCCAGCAGGAGACCGACACGGACCGGCCGGGCGCCGGCGACCGGGGCAAGTCGGCCGGCAAGGTCGCCGAGCGGGCCATGCGGCTGAGCCAGGAGGCCGAGAAGGTCTCCGAGCAGATCCGGGAGAGGCGTCCCGGTGGGCTGGCGCCGAGCGGCGAGCGGGGCCTGCCGTACGGGGTGGTCCACGCGTACCGGGTGGCGCTGGACTCGCTGCGGGCGCTGGAAGAGGCCGGGCAGGTCAAGGACATCAGGTCCAACCAGTCCCGCTACGAGATCTCGTTCAAGCTGCGGCTGCGGCCCGGCCCGTTGGCGTGGCGCAAGGTCACCCTGGACGTGAGCGAGAAGCGCCAGGAGGCGGGCAAGGCCTGGGACGGCACGGCGGTACTGCCGCGCCTCGACCAGGTCGCTGTCTGGAACCTGTTCGTGATGCGGGACAGCACGGCGAGCGCCGTGGAGAAGGGCATGAAGCGCGCGCTCGCCGACGTGATCACCAGCGAGCGGGGGTACGGGCCGCGGCCGCTGTGGCGCGCGCTGCTCTCCGAGAGCGCCCGGTACGTGGTGCCCTCCGGGCTCGACATGCTCACCGCCGACCTCGAAGGCGACGACCACGCGTACGCCAGCGACTCCGCGCGCGCCGGTAAGTCCGGCAGCGGGCTCGGGCGGTGGAGCGCGGACCTGCTCGGCCAGCGCGCCGACAGCAACGCGCGCAGCCTCGGCTTCGAGCCGCGCAACCACTTCCCGCCGAACGAGCTGCCCCGGTCGTCGGCGCAGGCCCGCAACAACGTCGAGACCGCCGAGTGGGACGCGCTCACGCTGCTGGCGTACGACATCGAGGCCAACCCCGACATCACCGCCGAGCAGCGCGAGCAGCTGCGCGCGGTCCGCGCCGGGCTCGACGCCGGGCGCCCGCACCGCGAGCTGATGGGCACCGTCCAGCGGGTACTGGACGATCCGCACGGCGCCGTCGCGCAGCTGCCCGGCACGATCACCCGCAGCTCGCACGAGGGGCAGGTGCTGCACGACATCACGATCGACCCGTGGCCGGCGCCGTGGCAGCGGTGGCTGCACGGGCACCACACGGTCCGCACCCGGATCGTGATCACCACCGGTACGGTCACCGACGGCGTCGTGCAGCGGATCCCGGCGGGCGACTACGCGCACACCGTGTTCGTCGTGGACCACCGGGCGAGCAACGCGGAGATCGCCGACGCGCTGCCGCGGGCGCTCGGCGGGTTCATGCAGGACCAGATCACCGCGGCGCGGACGCCGGGCGCGCTGGGCCCGGAGCTGCGCTACTCCGCCGGCCGCCAGGCCAGCGCGTACGCGAGCAGCCTGGTGCGCGGGCTGGCCACCGGAAACCACCTGGCGGGCCTGGGCGTCAGCGTGCTGGGCCGCGGGTTCCGCGTCGCGGTCGAGGCGGTCGCCCGCACGGAGCGCACCGCCGACCGCCGGCAGTACCGGCAGCAGTCGAAGGCCAGCCACGCCCGGTTCGGTGGCGCGCCGTCCGGCGAGAACATCCTGCTGACCGACGACCAGATCGGGCACCTGCGGGACCGGCTGGCCGCCGCCCGCGCCGCGAACGAGGCGCGGGCCCGCATCCTCGGCATCGATCCGCCGGACGGCGCGCCGTCCACCGGCCCGGACGCGCCTGCGCCGGGCGGCGGCACGGACCCGGCGGCGGGCTCCCCGGCGGGCAGCCCCGGCCCGGGTGCGCCGTCCGGTGCGCCCGACCCGGATGCTTCGTCGGCGAGCGCTCCGCCGGCCCCGGCCGCCACCGTGGTGGTCCGGCCGGAGGACGAGATCGCGGTCAGCGGGCTGGGCACCGAGACGGACCCGGTGGCCGTCAACACGGCGATCAACGACGCGCTGGCGTGGCTGGCCGAGCACGGCTCGGGCTTCGAGACGCAGCCGTTCACGATGCGCTGGGACGGCGACATCCGGTACGCCGAGCTCATCCCGGCCGGTGGCGACCCGCTGATGGTCGAGGTCGTCGCCGGGCACAACCAGAACGGTGAGCTCGCGACCGCGGCCGACCGGTGGTACGACGAGAGCGGCACGCACTTCTACATCGACGCGAACGGCCGGCACTACACGCGGATCGTCGTCGACGCCCGGATCCTGCCGCGTGGCCGCAACCACACCGTACGGATGGCGCTGGCCCGGGTGTTCGGCCAGATCGTCCGGACGGCCGCCGCGGAGAACGAGCGGCCGTCCTGGTGGCAGCGGCTGCGCTCGACGATCGCCCGCGCCGAGGCGCAGGGCGCGGACGAACCGCGCGCCGGTCTGCTCGCCGAGGTCGACGCCGAGCTGCTCGCCCTGCGCGCGGCGCAGCGGGTCGAGCGGATGGAGCTGGCCCGCCGCGCCGCGGGCGAGCCGGACCGCGTCGACTGGGCGCGGGAGCAGCAGACCGTGATCCGGTGGCGGCTGGGCCAGCTGCTCGACCGCCTCGGCTACCAGTACGGCGGCGGCCGGTGGGGCACGCTCGCGCTCGACTTCGGGCACGAGGCCGTGGTGGAGTTGGAGCCGCTCACCCGCGCGACGGCCGACTGGCGGACGAACCCGCCGGCCGGTGCGCTCGCCGCGGCCCGGGACGCCCTGACGATCGCCACCGAGAACCTGACCCGCGGCGTCAACGCGCTGGTCACCGAGGCCGAGATCGGGTTCGCCGCGGACGGCGACGTGGTCATCGTGACGACGTACGGGCACGGGTTCACGGAGGTGCCGCTGGGCGACCTGGTGCTCCAGCTCGCCCGGACGGGGCACGGTGGCGCGCTGCTGGCCGCCCACGCCGTACGGCTGCTCACGGCGCGGGTCGCCGAGGCCCGGAACGAGATTCCGGACATGCCGGCCCGCGATCCGGGACTCGCCGCCGCGGTGGCCCTCGGCCACTGGGCCACGCACCTGGGTACGCAGGGCCGGGGCGCCGGTACCGCGCTGCTGTTCACCGCCGACGTGTTCGAGGACCTGCTCGCCGGCATGGATCCGTCGCTGGTGGAGATGCTCCGGGTCCGGGTGGCCCGCGACGCCCTGCCGGTGGAGCTGCGCGTCGTGCTCGACCAGCGGCAGGCGCGGCTGGTCCGCGACGAGGTCATGGGCCTGTTCGAGGCGGAGGCCGCGCGCTACGCGGCCACCCACCCGACCCATTCGCTGCTCGCCGTCCGGAGCCGGGCCGCGCTGAAGGTCATGGAATCCATGGCCGCCGGCGGTGCGCACCTGGACGCGTTGCGGGCGCAGGCCGCCGCCTGGCTGACCCTGCCGCCGGAGACCATCGACTGGGACGGCGCCGACACCCCGGTCCTCACCGCGCTGTACGGGCTGGCCCGCTACTACGAGATCGCCGGCTCGACCCGTACCCGCGCCGCGGTGCTGCGGGCCGCGCGGGACCTGATCGGCGACCCGGCCGTCGTACCGCCGGACCTGCCCGGGCCGCTCGGTCGGCTGGCCAACGCGCTGCGCAGCACCTGGCTGGACGTCGACTCGACGCCGTCGGCCGGCGGGCAGCTGCCGCACGGTGAGCTGCAGCGGCTGCAGGTCATGCACGACCGCTTCCCCGCGCCGGACGCGACGAACCTCGCCGTCCGCCGCGCCCGCGCCGACGAGCGGTTCCGCCAGGCGCTCAAGGGCCTGCACACCGAGTACGACCTGGCCGCCACGGAGATCACGGCGGCGCTGGCCGAGGCGGAGGACGACCGGCTGCGCCTGACGACGCTGCTGGCCGGGTACACCGAGCTGCGTGACCTGGCCGACGGGGTCGCGACCGCGCACCAGCTCGCGGTCGACCACGAGCGCAGGATCGACGACGACCCGGACCACGTGGACCTGCACCGGCGCAACGCCGCCGAGGCGCGCGCCGCGCTGGAGCGGGCCGTGGAGCGGCTGGTCACGCGGCAGGGGGAGCTGGCCGAGCTGTGGGGCGACCTGGAGCCGGGCGTCGACCTCGCCGCCAGGGAGGGTGTGCTCGACGACGTCATCGGCAAGGGGATCTCGACGATCGCGCTGGTCGGCCCGCTGGCGCACCTCGGCAGCGTGGTCGCGGTCAGCAACGACGGCATGCGGCGGCACGGCGTCGACGACGCGTTCGACTACAGCGACCTGGACAACCTGATCCGGTCGCAGCAGGACTCGCTCGTCTCGACGGGGCTGCGGATCCCGGTCGGGCAGGACCACGCGGCGACCCTGCTGATCGCCGCCGAGACCGTCGGCGTGCGGGCCGTGCCCGGGCTGGTCGGCCTGAGCGGCGAGCAGATCGCCGGCGACTTCGAGGTCCAGGGGCCGGACGCGGGCGTCAGCGCCGGGCGTACGACGGGGCCGAACGTCGACTCCGGGATGCGCCCGCTGACCGGCGGGCTGGTCGGGGCTCCGCTGGGCTGGCACGTGACCGAGGCGCAGGCCGTCGACGGCTCCCGCACCGTCTCCACCGCGCAGGTCAAGGACTACCGCGGCCTCTACCTGGTGGGCCGCGGCGAGCTGAGGTACACGGTCCGGCTGGAACTGCCGTCGGGTGAGATCGTGCCGCTCGGCGTCGTCACCGACCCGCCGAGCGCGGCGACGCCGGACCCGCAGTCGTTCGCCATCCCGGAGCCGTTCGCGAGGCCGACGGGTGACGTCGTCGTCGCCGACGACGACCAGCTCGACCGCGACGGCGAGTTCCCGGTCGGGTCCGCGTCGGCGGTGACCGCGATCGACCCGGCGACCCGGTGGGCGCTGTCGACGCTGCCGCCGGAGGCGGCGACGCCGGGCCAGCAGGCTTACCACGACGTGCGGGTGGGTGTGGCCGCGCTGCGGCAGAACGCGAACCGCGCGTTCAACGACCCGGCGGGCTACCAGTTCTGGGTGGCGCACCAGGGCCGCGACATCCGGATGTTCACGCTGCGGATGGAGCCGATCCGCGACGCCGCGGGCCGCCCCGTCGTGCGGCCGGTCGGCGAGTCGACGAACATGATGCAGCTCGAGTGGGGCCTGGACATCTCGTTCGACAAGTACGGCGTGGCCTGGACGCGGACCAGCTCGTCGTCCGCCGGCCTGCCGCTCGGCGACGACACCCTGCTGCCGGACGGCCTCCCGGTCAACGTCGGCGCGTCGCTGGACCTGGTGAACCGCAGCGCCAGCAAGTCTCTCGGCGTCTCCGGCGGTGTGAGCAGCATCCGACCCGGTGTGCCGAAGAGGATCGGCCACATGCACGAGTACGAGGTCGCGTACCGGCTCGTGATGAGCTCGGAGGACCTCGACACCGGCGAGATGCACCGGGCGCTGATGGACGGCACCCTGATGACCGGGGCGCCGACCACGGAGGCGTTCGCCGCCGGGTTCCCGGTCGAGCGCGAGGCGATGGTCGAGGAGAACGGCCGGCTCGTCCCGAAGACCAACCCGACCGAGTACGAGCTCACGGAGGAGCAGAAGCGGTTCCCGGCCCGGCTGCGCAAGCCCGGCAACCCCGAGATGGCCGCCGGGGTCGGCGCGACCGACCTCGTCACCGACGCGACCGGGCACCTGTTCCTCCGCCGGAAGCTGTACCAGTGGGGTACGCCCCAGGGCTTCCTGCCCGAGACCGACCCGGCACGGCCGGACTGGCTCGGTTTCTCCGACGACCCGGTGCTGCGCGCGTTCCAGCGGGAGAACGTCAAGACGGTCAACCGGCTGACCACCGACAAGGCGCTGCACGGCGCGTTCAACCAGCTGGCCGCCGACGGCGTGCCGATCACGCTGACCAAGCCGGGCACGCATGGCACCGTCGAGCGCGCCACCTACCGCGTACGCAAGGTCCTGCACGCCAACCGGGCGCGGTACCTCAAGCAGAACAACGATCTGCGCAAGGCCGACCTGGCGATCTCGTCGGGTACCCGGACCGAGTCGCAGGGGTCGGAGCGGTCCTGGTCGGGTTCGGTCGGCGCGAAGCTGAAGCTGTTCGGCTTCACCGCCGGGTACAAGCACGAGTGGGGCCGCAAGGCCAGCGTGAACACCACGCGCGGGGACACCACGAACGTGGTGCGTGCCCTGCTGGAGCCGGTCAAGGAGATGTCGGACTGGCTCCTGCCGGACACCACGATCGTGGAGGAGGTCACCGGCCAGGGCACGGTCGTCCGCTCGGCGCAGTCGGAGGAGTCCTCCGTCGTCCACCTCGCTACGGAGCTGCTGGGGCACGGCGCGGTCCCCAACCCGCACCTGGGGGGCACGCCGCCGACGCCGCGCGTCGTCGAGAAGCCGCCGACCGTCCTGGTCCCGCCGCCGGGCCGGGTCGACGCGCACGTGGCGAACCGGATCGCGTTCGACCTGATCCACACCGACGGCGTGGTCCAGGCGGTGCAGACCGCCCTCGGCGACATGTACGAGGAGGGCGCGCCGTCGACCACCGCGGTCCAGGCGATGCTCACGAACAACGCGGTCCGCGCCAACCTCGCCGAGGCCGCCGACGGACGGTACTCGCTGGAGATCGTGCTGCGGCCGGGGTCGAACCTGCCGGAGATGGTCGACGGGAAACCGCGCATGGACCCGGACGGCCCGGGCCGGGTGGCGGAGATCCGGATCAGGATTCAGCTGCACCACGTGGCCGTCACCGAGGTCGTCAAGCCGCAGGTGCTCAGCCACATCCGGTTCACGATGCACGCCTACGGGTACACGGCCGCGGCGGAGAGGTCGAACACCGGGCACGGCGCGGGCGACGACGCGATCACGTCCGTCATCGATCCGGGTGCGGAGCACAGCCGCGGTACGACCCGCGGCAGCACGCAGAACAGCACGCAGATCGTGGGCCGGGAGACGCTGCCGATCAGCGTCTCCAACCACCTGCACCGGCTGTCCGGCCTCACCGACATCACCGTCGAGGTGGTCGAGCGGCGGAAGGGCGTCACGGGCAAGCCGAAGAAGCGTCAGGCCGCCCTCCTCGACGCCCCCTTCGAGGGCTACCTTCCGGAGCCGGAGTCGCTGCACTACTTCGGCCAGAACCGCCTGACCATCCCGGACGAGCTGGTCCGCGCGGTGCTCCAGCGCTGGGAGTGGAACGAGCTCAAGCTCGACGCGAACCTGGTCGCCGACGTGCTCGCCGCGCTCCCGCAGGGCGCGATCGGCGCCGAGGACCGGGGCCGGCTGCGCGACGAGGTCCTGACCGCGTACGAGGGCGACGACGCGATCCCGGCCGAGGTGACCGACCCGGACGACCGGCTCGCGTACGTCGTGAAGAACCGGGTCGTCCCGCGCTACCTGCGCGACCTGAACCTGCCCGAGCACCTGTTCCAGGGCGTCGGCATCGGCGGCGTGCAGGAGAGCCGGACGTACGTCGACGAGGAGCACACCGAGGAGGCGTCGCTCTACGACACGACCCTCCACCTCATCCGGAAGTACGTCGGGCACCACCTGCCGAGTTCGGCCGCGCAGCTGCTCGACACGCAGCTCGGCGGCACCCGGTACCACGGTCACATCAACGGGATGCTGCACGGCCGCGGGTGGGGTTTCCGGCTGCCGGTGCCGGTCGCCGGCCGCTGGGACAACCTGCTTCAGGTCCGCATCAAGGCACGGCCGGCCGGTCCGCCGCGGATCGTGGCGTACGACCCGGGCTCCAACGAGGAGGGGCAGGTCTACGACTACCTGGGCGAGACGTACGGTGTCTCGCACGGGAAGTCGCGCACGACCAAGCGGACGGTCAACACCCCGATCGTCTCCGTGTCGCACGCGGGCGGCGCCGCCGGCAGCAGCGGACAGACCGCCTCGTGGCAGCGCATGAGCGGGCAGCTCGTCCAGTTCTTCGACGGCCAGTACGTGTACGAGCAGGACATCGAGTACACGGTCGAGGTCAGCTGGGTCGACATCGCGGGTCGTCCGATCAGCAACGCGGTGGGTGACCTGACGCGGTTCGTGGACGGGCGCCTGACGACCCAGCCGCCGCTGCCGAAGGTCGGCCGGGCCGTCCTGCACGGCACGACGAGGCTGACCGCGCCGCGCGTCCTGGTCACGTCCGGCGAGCGGCCCGACCTCACCGAGCCGGAGAACGAGGGCGACCTGCCGGAGCGGCTGCCGCCGGACACGTTCGGCCGGTTCAGCTCCGACATCTTCCCGGTCGGCCTGACGACCGAGACGGACCTGGTCACGCCGATCCTGGCCGCGATCAAGTCCCGCGAGACGATGTCCCGGCTGTTCGGCGCGACGGCCCCGCTGGGCGCGCAGCTCGACCTGGGCGACATCGAGGACCGGCTCGGCCAGGACGCGATGACCGCGTCGCTCCCGGCGGTCGTCGCGGAGAACGGCCGCAGGATCGGGTACGCGAGAGTTCTCGGTGACAAGCGGTGGGGCCGGCAGCGCGTCGCCGTACGACTGTCGCTGGTGCCGACGCGGGTGCGGCAGCTGCACGAGATCCCGCTGCGCCAGGAGTTCGACCCGACGACGGGGCAGACCCGGTGGGTTCCGCAGGCGTCGACCGGTTGGCTGCGCCGTACCCAGCGCACCACCGAACAGAACCTCGCGGCGAACCGCACCGTGCAGTCCACCGGCACGAGCGTGAAGGTGCCGCAGGTCGGCCCCGTCGGATACGACTACTCCCGCTCGCTCGCCGCGACGCTCGCGGCGCAGAACGGCGGCCGCGACGAGCGCACGTTCAAGCGGCAGGGCATCGTCGGTGAGGCGCTGGTCAGCTTCCGCGTCCAGGTCACCCTCACCCGGCAGGTCCTGCGCGGCCAGGAATGGGAGGACCGGCAGGAGATCGCCCTGTGGGACGGCCGGCCGGAGACTCTGCCGGAGCAGCCGCGCGGCCGGATGTTCGTGTACGCCCCGGTCACCGTGCTGAAGCTGCTGGAGAGCGGCAAGGCCACCGACCTCATCCAGCTGACGGCGCCGACCGAGCCGGCGCCCGCCAAGGTGAGCCTGATCCGCGGCGAGCGCCAGCCGTACACGATCAACCCGTCGTACGGGGCGATCACCGCCACCGGCGGATACCCAGGCTTCTCCGGCATCGGCGGCACGCTGCACGCCGCCCGGGTCGCCGAGGCGCTGGCCGACGTCGTCCCGGTCGTACGCCGCGCCGCGGCCCGCCGGCTGAACGACGTGGCGATCGTGCCGGGCACGCTGCTGGTGCCGGGCAAGGATGCCGGCGACGAGGGCGTGGTGGCCGAGCTGGCGGTGCGCGGCCACGGGTACGGCACGGGTGCCCGGGTCCGGGTCCGCGTCGGCGACGTCCGGCCGCATGTCGAGAAGGCCACGTCGGTCGGGAAGTCGGCTCCGGACGACGTCGTGGCCGTGACCGTGGCGCTCGGCCGGGATGCGGACGGCCTGCCGAGGTTCGACGTGATCGTCTCGGAGACGACGGCGTTCACGAGCGAGGAGCAGCTGCGCTCGGTGCTCGCCCAGGCGCTCGCGCACGAGCTGGTCGAGACCTCGCGGGTCACGTCCGACTTCGCCGCGGACCTGCTGCCGCCGCTGCCGGACAGCAACCCGGTGCTGCCGGACGACAAGGACCGGCTCACCGGACACCAGGAGGGACTGCTCACCCAGCTGTCGGTGTTGGCCGAGCTGTTGCGGCAGGGCGACAACGACGCCGCGGCCGGCATACGCGCGCTGGCCGGGCCGATGGAGCTGAAAGCCCGTCACCTGGCCGGCGGTTGGCTGGTCGGCTTCCTGAAGCAGGACGCGGCGGTCATCCGCCAGGCGTTGTCCGCGGCGGAGCCCGCGGCCCCGGCGGCCCTGGCGGCCCCGGCGGAGTCGGTGGATTCGGCGGAGCCGGCCGGCTCGGCGGAGCCTGCCGGCTCGACGGCCCCGGCGGAGCCTGCGGTGTCGGTGTCGGAGCCGCCGGACCCGGTGTCCCTGGTCGCCGCGACCGACCTGGCCGTGGCGCGCGGCCGGATCGTCGAGTACGCCACGAACCGCGGGCACACCGCCGCGCAACGGTCGTCGCACGTCCGCACGTACTGGCTGGGGCTGCCGCAGCCGATGCGCGACGCGCTGACCCACCGGTACCCGGATCTGGTCGGCAACACCGACGGCATCCCGGAGCCGGACCTGATCCGCGCCAACGCCCGAAACCTGTTCCTGGGCACCGCGAAGGTCAAGCAGGCCCTCGACGAGCACCTGAGCCGGCTGGAGGGCGAGGAGAAGTCGCTCCGCGAGCAGCAGACCGACGAACGTACCGTCGCGCTGCGGAAGCGACTGGAGACCGCGCGCTGGATGGCCCAGCCCGTGTCGCGCCCGGTGTGGGACGAGGACGGGACGAAGCGCTTCGTCACCACCCAGCGGCGGTTCCTGCGGCTGCGTCTCGGCCCGGACGGCATCGGCCAGGTCGCCGAGCTGACCGGTGCCGACCTGGCCGACGCGGACTACCTCACCGTCTTCGGACCCGGCACCTGGCAGAGCGTCGACACCCTCACCGGCCAGACCCGGCGAGCGGAGCGCATGTGGGAGCAGGCGGCGACGTGGGCCGACGGCCGCGATCCGCGGTACTCCGTGGTCACCTGGATGTGCTACGACATGCCGCAGAGCGCCGCGGCGACGCGCGACCCGCAGCGCGCGGTCGACGCCGCGATCGCGCTGGAGTCGTTCCTGTTCAGCGTGGAACTCGACCTCGCGCGACCGTTCGCGACGAGCGTGGCCGAGGGCACCCGCACGTCGCTGGTGCTGCACAGCTACGCCAGCAGGGTCGGCGAGGAGCTGCGCGAACGCACCGACGCGTTCAACAACGTGCTGGTGGTGACGGCCGGTCCGGTGACGGCGGTGCCGGGGCCGAACGTGTACACGATGTTCGCCGACACCGACCCCATCTCGCAGCTGCACCCGCTCGGCGGCGACCCGGCGCCGGACCCGGCGAACCGGCCGCCCGGCCACGCCGTCGTCCGGTTGTCGGCCGGCGACGCCACCGGCCACCGCGAGTACTGGCGCACGGAGGACGGCGTCGGCCTGCACAACTTCGCGGCACTCGCCACCGGATGGCGACCGCTCGTCGTGGTGCGCGACGACGACGTGCCGAACAACCATCCGACCGACCGGCTGCGCGGCCTGCGCGGCCTGCCCGGAGCGCTCGGGAAGAAGGGGCCCCGGCCTCTCGGCTTCCGTACCCTCGGCGTGGCGGACCCGTCGCCGCGGGGGCCGTGGCGGCTGTCGCCGCTGCGTGTCGCCGACGCCCCCGACCAGGACACGGAACGTGCCGCCCGCCTGCTCGGCCTGCTCGACATCCTCACCGGCGACCGTCGCCCCGGGCCGCGCGGCTGGCTGATCGACCGCATCCGCGCGCTGACCGGTTTCGACCTGGCCGCGGTCGAGACCCTCGCGGACCGACCGGACCGGGAGGCGTTCTCCGGCTACTACGTGACGTACCTTCCGGACGGCCGGCCCGCGTGGGCGGACAACGCCCTGACCGCGCAGGACATCCAGATCCTGCGGTGGCAGCTCGGCGCGCTGCGTCCCGACTTCGCCGCGCGCGACATGCACCAGGACCACGACGTCCTGATGGAGCGGGTCGAGGCGCTCGCCGACCACGCCCACGGTCGGGGCGAGTCGCTGCTGCTGTCCCACGCCGAGGCGTTCGCGTGGATCGCGGCGCACCGGTTCGAGACCGACTCCGGCACCGCGTACGGCCGGGCCGACGACCCGCGGGTGCTCGACGCGCACCGGATCCGGCCGTTCACGGGTCTGCTGGGCGGCAAGCCCGTCGAGGTCGTCGCCGTACCCGTGGTCAGCGACTGGGTGGGCAGCGGCGGCGACCTGATGGTCGGCCCGTCGTGGCTCGACGTCGCCGGACTGCCGGTGACCCGCGAGCAGTTCGTCGCCGCCGGACACTGGCACCCCGGCCGGGTGTACGCGATCGCCGGCTGCGGAGCCGACGCGCTCGGCCTGGGCCCCATCGCCGGCGTGGAGACCATCGCCGCCGACCACCTCGTCTACCAGACCGACGCCGCCGCCGGCACCGCCGGTGACGGCGCGACAGGTCTGCTGTTCAGCACCACGATCGACGAGAACGACGAGTACGGCCGGCCGATCCTCCCGCTCACCGGCACCTTCGTGCACCGCGCCGACGACGGCACCGTCATCGGCGTGTACGGCGGCGGCCCGCTGCTGCCGCACCTGACCGACGCCGACTGGCAGGCACCGCCGGTCGGCACCGACGGCCAGCTCCGCCACTGGGGCCGCCCTGCGGACGTGACCTACCAGCCGATCCCGATGCTTCGGCCGAGGAACACCGAGGTCCCGCCCGAGGTCGCGCTCGCGTACCAGGTTCGCGTCGTCGACGGGCAGGTGCAGCGGCTGGACGGCACGGTCGTTCGACGGCACCCCGGTGAGTTGTTCCAGCATCTCCGGCCGTTCGTGCTCACCACCCGCGGCACGCTGTGGACCACCGACCACGTCGAGACCATGCCCCACAACATGCTTCAGGTGGCCGGCGACGAACAGGTTGCCGCGGCGGGCATGTGGAACCTCGACGACGAGGGCTGGGCCGAGCAGCTCGGCTTCGGGTCGGGCTTCGGGATCGATCCGATGTTCGAAGTCCAGGCCTGCGACGCCCTGCGCCGCGGTGGGATGAACCTCGACCGGAGCGAGATCTTCCACAACATCAAGCAGCTGTGGCTGCCCGATCGCGAGCGGCCTTCTCTCGACATCTTCGTCCCGACCACGGACGACGAGGCGCGTGAGAGCGGGCGCGTCTTCTGGGCGAGGGTCAACGAGTGGTTCGTAGGTGGCGGCCCGGACTTCTGGGTCAGGATCGCGAGCTTCGAGGTACGCGCGAACGAACTGAACCTCGTGCTGTCGGTGCACCCGATGTTCGGCGAGCAGGGCTCCGCCACGGTACGCATCCGGCGCGACGGCGACCGGTACACCGGCGACGTGGAGAACGTTGAAGCCGGCGATACCCCGGAGTTGGTCCTTCCGGTGGTCGAGGACCTCCGGAGCCGCATCGCCTGGCTGCTCGGCCAGGACGAGGCCGCCCGACAGGTACCGGAGCGTGGTGACGGCCGTTCCCGCACGCAACTCAGCCGCTACGACACGGTGCCAGACCAGGGGCCAGCGAACACGCCGGATCCGGAAGGGCTCGCGAGCGGGTACCCGGTGCGGTTCGACGGCGGGAAGACCGAGCGTCTCGACGGCACGGCGGTCGGCCGGCACCAGAGCAAGCGGTACCAGGGACTCCGGCGATTCGTGATCGGGCCTGACGAGACGGTCTGGACTTCCGACCGGGACGTCAACCACGCCGTGCTCAAGGACGTCCTCGGCGACGACCTACCGATCTCGTCGGGAGCCTGGTCGCACGACGACGCGGGCGCCGTCGAGGGACTTGTGTTCCACTCGGCGCTCAACGACGGGCTGTCCGATGCCGAGATCGCGAAGTTCGAGGCCCAAGGCCGCTACGTGCTACGCAAGCACGGCGTCGACCTGACCCGCGTGACGATCGCGACGCGGTACGGCCCGCTCTGGAAGGACGGCGTCGAGATCCCGGCGCGATTCGGCGACCTGCTGCCGAAGACCGACCAGGCCGCGGCCGCCGAGCAGCGGGGCATCCTGTGGCGAATCAGGAGCTGGTTCACAGGCGGCACCGACAGGTTCTGGTTCGCGATCGAGGACGTCGCCGTCGCGGCGAACAGCCTCTCCGTGCGGGTGTCGGTGAACGAGGTCTGCGGTACCGCGGGCGCGGTGACGCTGCGGGCCACCCGCGACGGGGACACCTACCGGGTCGAGTACACCGACCGCGACCCGGGTGCCGATCCGGACGGGTTCGCCGAGGCGCTCGCCGTTCTCCAGGACCGCCTGGCCATGAGGTTCGGCGAACCCGCCCTCCGCGGGTCGGCGCCGAACGACGCCACGGCCGGGCGCCGCGGGCTCGGCGGACGGATGGCGGCCCGGTTCCGCGGCGTACGCAACGGGCCGGCAGGCGAGCCGGACGACGGTGAGCCGCGGCAGGGGCCTGCCGCGGGGCTGGGGCCGGATGCCGGGCCGGCGACGACCAACGGCCTGCGCCCGACCGGTGGTCGGACGATGGGTTCGCTTCGGCGGCTGTTCTCCCGTCCCGAGCCCGTCGACCAGGTGGTGAACTGGCGTACCGAGCCGCGCTGGCTGCCGGACTCGCCGGAGATCGTCCGGCTGCGGCAGGTGGCCGACCGGCTCAGGGCTGCCGGCCAGGCGCGGCTCGCCGCACTGGACGCCGAGCTGGCGAAGCTGTCGCTGACCGAGCTCGCGGTGCGCGAGCGGATCGAGGCCGCCGCCGCCGCATCGACCGCACTGTGGCAGGCTGCGCCGCCGACCGTCGGCCTCCTGCGGCGCAGCGTGCACCGGCTCGGTACCAGGGACGACGACACCGACAGGCTTGTCACGGTCGACGGCAAGCGCGTGCTGCCGTACCAAACACAGCTGAACGTCATGCGGCGCCTCCTGACGGCCTTCGAGGCGTACGGCCGGCTGCTCGAGGGAGGCCTCCCTCCCACGCTCGCCGGGCACCGGGAACACCTGGAGCGTGCGCTCAAGTTGTCTCGCGGCATCCCCGCCAAGCTCGACAAGATCGAGCGTCAGCTGCTCGACGCGCCGGGTGAGCCCTTGGCGCGCGCGGCGATCACGGAGCTGTTGGAAGCCTGCGACAAGGTGGACGACGACCTGACGGAGCTGCGCGGCCTGGCCGGCCGGCTCCGGCCGGTGCTGGCGGCCATCCCCGGCCGGCGTCGTCGCGTGGCGTTGGGCAGGCTGTTCAACCGGACCGCCTCGCTGGGGGTCGGCCTGGGCGAGGGCAGCTTCGACTGGCGCGGGAAGACCCTGCTGTGGGGCAACACGGCGATCTGGCAGCCGGGCATGGCGTACTGGTGGGTGACCGTGGTGTCGCCGCGCACCGGGGAGCCGATCAAGGCGATGCTGGTGCCGCCACGGTGGATGCTCGACGGGAAGCCGGAGTACCGGCTGGTGCCGATGGACCGGGACCGGCCGGCCGACGAGCTGGTCGACGTCCGGCTGCACACGGCCGAGGTGTCCGCACCGCCCTCGTACGTCACCGGGGCGGTCCAAGGGGTGCCGTCCCAGCTGCGTCCCGACGACGAGGTGCGCGCCACACTCGCGGCGAGCCGCTACGCGGTCGGGGTCGACCACCACGGGTACTTCGGTGACGACGACGACGTGGCGTCCGTCGGCTGGGTCGGCGAGCACCTGCAGGTGCTGAGCGGGCACGCCAACGAGCGGGTCACCACTCTCAGCGACGTGTACGGCAGCCTGATGGTGCCGTGGCGCCAGTACTGGCGGCTGCTGCCGGAGATGACCCCGCTCGCGTCGCGGGTGCTGCTCGCGCACTGCTCGCCGATGCGGGTGGGAGACGAGGCGGCCCCGGCCGCGGACATCGCGGCGCAGGGGCACACGGTCATCGGGGCGACCGAGATCGTGAACCTGTATGCCGATGGCGAACTGCGGGTTCAGCAGAAGGACGACTCCGCCGAGGACGGAAGGCCGGGCGCCTACGGGGCGTGGCGGGCAGTGATGCCGTACGGGCTGGAACTGATGTTCCCCGGCGACGAGTGGCGCGGGCTCGTCGACTGGTGGGAGACCGTCTTCGACCTCGCCGACGATCTGTTCGCCGGTGAGCGCCCGGACAGTCCCGCTCGGACCGTGGCACCGGGTAGCACCCCGTCCCTCGAACTACGGTCCGACGGCGGGCTGCATCGGGGTCTGCTGGAGGCGCTGCTCGGAACGGGCGACCAGTCCGCCGTCGAATGGCTGGTCGACCGGATCTACGAGGACGCGCGACTCGATCTGAGCGATGCGAAGTTCCACCCGTCGTCCGAGGACTACACGGGCAGCTTCCTGGATGCGTCCGGAGGGTGGCGGGACAACGAGCTGACCGACCAGGACGTGCAGTTCCTGCGCTGGCGGATGGGCGCGCTCCGGCCGTACTTCGCTGCGGAGGACCGCGAGGCGGACCACGACGCGTTGATGGAGCGGGTCGAGGCGCTGGCCGCGCACGCCCGTGGTGGGGAGTCGGGCCGGTCGCTGATCGTCTCCGAGGAGGAGATGCGGCGCTGGATCTCGATGAACCGGCACGCGACGGCCGCCGGTCCGGCGATCGGGTTCGCGTTCTACCGCGCCGACGACCCGCGGCTCGCGGACGCTCGCCGGGTACGGCCGTTCACCGGTGAGCTGGACGGGCAGCGGCTGTCGGTGGTCGACGTCCCGGTGGTCGGGGAGTGGGTCGGTGCGGGCGGCGCCGTGCAGAGCGGCGAACAGTGGCTGGACGTCGCCGGTGTACCCGTGCGGAAGCGTCAGTTCGTCCGCGCCACCGACTGGGACCCGACCCGGACGTACGTCATCACCGGGTGCTCCGGCGACGCGTTGGACCTCGGCACGTTGGCCGGTGTGCGGTCGATCTCGGCGGACACGTTGGTGTACAACAGCGAGTTCGCACCGCCGGGGTCGGGTGTTGACGGGGCCGGCCTGCTGGTCGCCAGCGCGATCGACGAGAGCGACCCGTACGGCCGGCCGGCGTTCCCGTTCACCGGCGCCTGGGTGTACCGCGACCACGCGGGCGCCGAGCTGGGCCGGTGGGACGGGGTCCTGCTGCCGCACCTGACCGCGCCGGCCGCCGCCCAGCCGTCGCCGGTGTCTGCCACCGAGCCGGCCCGTCACCGGGCCTGGGCGACCAACGTCGGCAACTGGACCGGCCGCAACGGCATCGAACGACCGACGGTCGAGACGATGGAGATCCCGGGCGGCCAGCCGTCCAAGGTCGGCGAGCTGACGTTCGGCGTACGGACCGGGCAGGGCGACCGCGACTACCAGCAGGACGCCGCGGTGACCGGCCCGGTGACGGGTGTCGCCGACGGGCTCGGCGGTGAGGTCGCGGGCGACGTGGCGTCGCGGATCGTGGCCACCGCACTCGCCGACGACGTACCCGCGGGGGCCGGTCCGGTCGAGCTGCTCGACGGGGTCGTCACGGCGAAGGGCAGGCTCCTTTCCGACGCGCCGGCGGGTTCGGCGACAACGCTGGTCGCCGGCGTCGTGCACCGCGGCGTGCTGTGGGTTCTGAACGTCGGCGACTCGCGGGCGTACCTGGTGCGGGACGGGGAAGCGGAGGCGATCCAGCTCACCCGGGACCAGGAGGACGACTGGGGCTACCTGACGCAGACGATGTCCGGTCCCGGTCGGGGGAATGAGACGATCACGCCGCAGCTGGTCACGGTGAAGCTGCGGCCGGGCGACACGGTGCTGTACGTCAGCGACGGCGTCTTCCAGCCCATGCCCGACGGTCGTCCGGTGTTGTCCCCCCGGGAGCTGGCCGACCTGGTCCGCGCGGCCGACGGCCCGCAGGCCGCCGCCGACCGGATCCACGACGTGGTGCGTGCGCGGATCGCGCCGTCCGGTGAGGGCGACAACGTCACGGTCGTCGCCTCCCGGGTCGGCCGCGCCGGTCGGCCGGTGGAGGGCATGCGGGGCACGATCCGGGTGCTGCCCGACGGTACGGCCGACGCGGCCGGTGACCTGTCCGCCGAGCTGGACGCCGTGGTACGCGACCGGAGCGTGCCGGTGCCGCTGCCGGCCGGTGACCTCGACGTGGCGCGGGACCGGGCCGCGCATCTCGACGCGCTGCTGTCGGCCGACCGCGGTGACACCGCCGCGTTCGGCCGGCAGGTGGGGAAGCTGTACGACCTCGCCGACGCACGGGGGACGGCGTACCTCCTGGACAGCTACGAGAGCCCGTTCCACGGTGCCCTGTCGAAGGAGTACGTCAAGCTGTCGGACCTGCTGGACCGCCCGGTCGGCGAGGTCGACCTGACCGCCGTGATCCGTCGCCACAACCGCATCACCGCACTGGAGGGGCGGGCGGCTCGACACGGCTACGACGTGTCCCTGCCCGCCCGGGACGACGGCGATCCGGAGCCGGTGGAAGTCGAAGCTCCCGCGGAGGAAGCTCCGGAGCCGCCGCGCGCGGACCAGATCGACCTGCGGCGGTTGGTGGACGCGGTCCGCGCCGAGCTGGGCACCCGCCTGTCCGACTACCAGCTGGACATGCTCGGCGTGGTGCCGCCGACCGGCAGGTTCCGCGAGGAGCTCGTCGACCAGTCGCCGGGCGGGGGCGTCCCGGCGTCCGCGGTACAGGCCCGGCAGGGCCGCCGGAACTCGATGCAGGACTCCACGTTCGTCGGCCGGCAACTGAAGGTGGTGGCCGACGGGGCCGGGGGCACGGCGCACGGCGAGCTGGCCAGCGCGGTGGGCGTCCTCGCCCTCGCCGACCTGGACGAGCAGGACCTGACCGCCGCCGAGGCGGACAACGCGCTGCTGACCCGCGTCGCCGTGGCCAAGTCCGCGCTCGAACGCCTCGCCCTCGAACTCGGCGTCACCACCCTGGGTACGACGCTGGCGGCGCTGCTGTTCACCGGCGGAAGGTTCGCCGGGCTGCGTGTCGGCGACTCGAAGGTCTACCTGCTCCGCGACGGTGAGCTGTTCGACCTGAGCGGGCGGTACCAGAAGGCCGGCGCGGTCGTGGCGACGCTGTCCAACGACAACACCGCCACCCCCGAGCTGGTCTCCGGCACGTACCGGCCGGGGGACCGGTTCCTGGTGGCCACCGACGGTCTGCTGGCCCGGCTCGGCAAGGACGGTGCGCGGGTCGACGAGGACACCATCAAGGGCATCCTCGGCGGTACGCGGGATCGGCAGCTCGCCGCCGAGCGGCTGGTCACCGCGGCGCTCACCACCGGCAACGACAACGTCTCCGTGATCGTCACCGACATCACCGACGACGGCGAGCAGGCCACCGGCAGCGCGGTCACGGTGCTTCCGGCGGAGATCACGACCCCGTCCGGCGAGGTGCCCGCCGAGGAGGTCGCCCGGATCCGGTTCGGTTCCCGGGCACTCGACCTGGAGTACGTGAGCGACCGGCGCAGGCAGCTGTTCAAGGCGGTCCGCCAACCCGACCCGGTCGTGGAGGCGGATCCGACCCTGGTCGTCAGCGCGCTGGAGCTGGTACGGCTGGCCGACGAGCAGGCCGACGTGCACGCGCTGCTGGCCGCGGGCGGCACGGCGGCGGTGCACACACACGCGAAGCTCGCCGACGCGTACGTGAAGCTGGGCGAGCTGGTCGCCGAGACCGTCACCACCGACGACCGCGACCTCGGCCCCGCGCTCACCGACGCGTACGTCACCGTCGCCGAGCTGGAGGGCGAACTCTCCACGGCGGCCAAGCCCACGCCGGCCACCACGTCCGGCGCCGCGCCGGAGGAGGCCGTCGAACCGGCAGATCCGCGGGTCGTGTCGTCCGGTTCGGACGGTGCGCCGGGTGCCGGCGCGTCACCCGCGGTGCACGAGGCGTGGGAGACCGCGCGGCGGATGTACCACGCCGACCGGCTCGACTTCCGCGCGGCCGCGGCGGCGCGCGAACGGCGCTACCGCAGGTACGAGAGCGCGCCGGACGACGGCGCGGCGCGCAGCGACCTGTACGAGTTCGCGGAGCTGCGCGCCGGCGTGCACCACACGCTGGCCGCGGGGTACGTGGATGGCAGCGTGCACTCGCGGCTGGCCGGCGCGTACGAGCAACTCGCCTTCGCGGTGGAGCCGGGTGGGCACATCCCGTTGCCGTCCACGGTCCGCCACGTCTACGAGACGATCGCCGCACTGGAGGAGCAACTGCTCGCCGAGGCCGTCGAGGCGCCGTCGACGCCCAGCGTGCCGCGGGTGGGCCAGACCGGGTACTGCTACACCTGCGGTCAGAAGGGTGCGGCGCCGAAAGCACCGTGCGTGTACTGCGCCGAGCGGTTGGGCGTGGCGCCGCCTGGGTCGGGGATCGTCGCCCAAGCGGTCGAGCGGTTCGGAGAGTCCGCGCTCGACTTCCAGGCGGTGTCGCGACGGCGGTACGAGCTGGTGGGCGCGTACGAGATGTGGCGCTCGGCCGGTGTCGGGGACGAGCAGTCGGCGGAGGCGCCGCTGTACCAGTTCGCCCTGGACCGGGCCGAGGTGCACCAGTTGCTCGCGACTGGCATCGATCCCGGCGGTGTTCACGCCGACCTGGCCGAGGCGTACGAGGCACTTGCGATCGGTGCGTCCCCCAGCCGCATGATCGCGGCGCTCTCGACGATGGTCGATCTGCGCCGTCGCATCGCCGTCCTGGAGCAGCGACTGATCGACGCGGCCTCTCGGGTCGACGAAGCCCCGACCGGACCGGCACCGGCACCGGCTCCCGCGCCGTCGGTGCCTCGTGTGGACGAGCAGGGTTTCTGCCCGGTCTGTGACCGCTTAGGTGTGGTGGGCGAGCCGTGCCGGCACTGCGTGGCGATACCGGAGGGTCCGGAGGGCCTCGGCTCGCCGCAGCCGAGCCAGGACGCGTCGGCCGGAGAGCCCGCCGCGCCGACGCCGGGCACGGCTGAGATCGCCGCATGGTGGCACGGTACGACGTGGGACGACGCGGAACTGCGGCCGTTGCAGGCGCTTGCCGAGCGGGTGCGCGACGCCGCGCGGAACCGGCTTGCCCGCCTGGCCGAGCGCCCGGACGCCGAGATCGAGGCGGTGCGGCGACTGGCGGACCGGGCAACGTGGATCAAGTCGTCGCTGTGGTTCGCGCGGCCCGACAGGCTGACGTGGATCCGTGCCAGGGCGGACGAGCTCGTCGCTCCGCGGGCATCCGACCAGGCGAAGTCCCCGGCCGCGAAGATCCGCGGTGAGCTCGTATACGTGTCACCGAAGCTGCGGGACATTGCCGAGGTCTACCGGCTGCTGCTCGACGCCGACCTGTCCGCGCTCGTGGGGTACGACTGGCGGGACCAGTTCACGCGCGCTGCGGACGAGGCGGACCGCGTCGCCGACGCCATGGAACGGCTCGCCGAGGCCGCGAGCCGCGTGGACGCCGGGCACCCGACGCCCGAGGCCCTGGACGCGATCCGGGCGGAGTGCTACGCCCTCGCACCCGCGATGGAGCGGCTCACCGAGCTGACACAGCACGCTCTGGCCGCCGTCTCCGAGTTCAGCCGACTCAACCGGGTTCAGGAGCTGCGCGAACTCCTGAACCGTACGGAAGGGTTGGGTTTCGGCCTGGGACGTGGCACGTTCTCCTGGGTCGGGGACGTCCTCACCTGGAACGACACCATGCTGTGGCGACCCGGCATGGCGTACTGGTCGGTTGAGGTGCGGTCTCCCGACACGGGCGAGCGGATCGACGCCATGGTGCTCTCGCCCAAGTGGATGCTGGACGGCACCGCGAAGTACCGGCTCGTGCCGATGAACCGGAACCTGCGGTCCGATCTGTTGGACGACGTCGAGCTGAACTCGGCGGAGGTGTACGGGCCGCCCCGGTTCCGCGGCGCCGAACTGCCCAGCGTCGATCAGCCTGCCGATGACGACACGGTCCTGACCGTACTCGCGGACCACCGGGAGCCCTTCGGTATCGAGGGCCACGGGTTCTACGGGCCGGCCGATGACGTCGGCGACGGCTGGTCGAGCAAGATATGGCTCGGCCGGCGATGGACCGGACTGCGCGGGCACGGCAGCCCGGTGTCGGTCAGCCTCACCTTCGGAACGTTCGAGCGCCCCACGTCCTATCGCATGCCGTGGTCGCAGTTCGGCCGGGTCGTGCCGAGGCTGGTGACGCTTCGGAGCCGGGTGCTGGTGTCCCACTGCCTGTCCATGGCGGTCGGCGACCAGCGGGCGGAGGCCGCGGCGCTCGCCGACGAGTGGCAGGCGACCGTTCTCGGTGCGACCGGGGTCGTGTCCGTCCGTGGTGACGGCGCGCTGTCGAACCCGATCCTCGATGAGGGATCCCTTCACGAGCTGCCCGGCCTCACCGGTACCTGGCACGCGACCACCCCGTACGGGCTGGAGATCGCCTTCCCCGGGGACAACTGGCACGGGCTCGCCGCCTGGGTGGACGAGGTCCTCGACATCGCCGACGACATGTTCGGCGAGCGCGGGGGGGCCGAGCCGGAAACTTCCGGGCCGGCCGGCCCGGTGGCGGCATCGCCTCCGGACGTGCCGTTGGTGGGGCAGACCGGGTACTGCTACGTGTGTGGCTTCGAGGGTGAGGCGCCGGGCAAGCCGTGCGCGTACTGCGCGCGGGAGCTGGGTGTCGAGCTGGATGGTGCCGCCACGGCTGCGGCTGCCACGCCGGAGCCGGCTGCGGTTGTCGCGCCGGAGCCGGCTGCGGTTGTCGCGCCGGAGTCGGCTGCGGCTGCCGCGCCCGCCGCGGAGGCGCTTCCGGACATCCCCAAGGTGGGCCAGACCGGGTTCTGCGGCACGTGCCAGAGGAAGGGCGAGGCACCGGGTGCGCCGTGCCTGCACTGCGGGCGGGACCTGGGTGTCGGGCCGGACGGTGCCGCCGTACCGCGCCGGTCGAGGGCCGAGTGGCAGGTCGTCGACAAGTTCGGGGAGTCCGCGCTCGACTTCGGTGCGGCGGCGCTGCGGCGGAGCGACCTGACGGGCGCGTACGAGATGTGGCGCGCGGTCGGCCCCGGTGACGGGGCGCCGGAGATGGCGGCGCTGGCCCAGTTCGCCCGGGAGCGGGCCCAGGTGCACCGGCTGTTGGCCGTGGGTGATCCGGAGGGCATCCACGGCGACCTGGCCGAGGCGTACAACAAGCTTGCGGACGACGCCTGGGGCCTCGGTCCCCTCCCCGGCCTGTCGACGATGGTGGCTCGGTGGCGTGCCGTCGCCGACCTGGAAGAGCGGCTCGTCGACAGGCCTTCCGCCGCCGACGCGGGCCCGGCCGTGCCGGCATCGGCTGCCACGCCGGTGCCGCCCGAGCCGGTACCGGCCGCGGCGCCGACACCGGCCGGGCCGCCCCCCGAGTCGGCGTCGGTAACGCCGCAGCGGCGTCAGGCCGAGGAGACGATCCGGCGGTTCTACGGTGCCGACGCGCTCGACTTCGTCCGCGCCGCGCAGATCCGGGCGGCGGCGTACCAGCTGTTCGAGCAGCCCGCCAGCAGGGCGGACAGCATGCTCTACTCGTTCGCCACGGTGCGGAGCAGCGTGCACCAGCTGCTGGCCGACGCGGAGCCGGGCAGCGTGCACACCGACCTGTACCGGGCGTACCGGGACCTGGCCGACGCGATCGACCCGACCCTCCCCACCGCGGCGTTGTCGGCGGTCGCCCCGCTGGTCGAGTCGATCGACGCCCTGGAACGCACCCTGACCGGCGACGCGGCGCCCGGGGCAGCCCCGTCGACCGGGTCCGCGGCGGTCAGGTCGGGGCCGATCCCGCCGGATCCGTACGGTGCGGTCAACTCAGCGCAGATACCGTGCGTGTACTGCGGCGCGCCCGGGTTGCCGGACGAACTGTGCACCAACGCGGCGTGCGGTGAGCGGGTGCAGTCGCACACGTACCCGGACCGGATCACCAGGTCGGTCGGGAACGTCGGCGGCGCGACCGAGCGTGGGCTGAGCCCGTGGAAGCCGCTCAACGAGGACGCGTTCGGTATCGCGCGAGACGTCGCGGTCGCCGGCGACGGCGTGTCCAGGTCACCGGAGTCGCAGTACATCGCGCGGCAGGTCGCCGTTGCCGGCAGCTCCGGCGTGGCGCGCCGGCTCGCGGAGGGCAGGACGGCCCGCGAGGCCATCCTGGGCGGCGACAGGGATGCCCGCGAGGCGGCGGCGGGCAGCACCGCGAAGGAGACCGGCCTCAGCACGTACACCGCGGCCGCGCTCGTCGGTGACGTGCTGACGGTCGGTTGGCGCGGCGACAGTCCGGCGATCTTCGTCCCGAAGAGCGGCGCGCCGGGCAAGATGCTCAACTTCCCGCACGGCCACGGCTGGCACCTCGTCGTCAACGAGGACGTGTCCGCCGAGGAGGCGCGCTGGCAGGCGCAGCCGAACGTCGTGATGCGCGTCATCGGGAAGGGCCGCCGGGAGCCGCTGGAGATCCGGGAGACGGTCCTGCCCGAAGCGGGCTGGGTCATCGTCGCAAGCGACGGCCTCACCATGTACTACCCGGACCCGGCCGCCATCGCCGCGCTCATCGCGAGCGCCCCGCCCGAGGTGCGCGCCGACCCGGAGGCGCTGGCCAACTTCCTCACCCAGGCGGCGTACGACGCCGGCGGCGGCGACAACATCACCGTCACGGTCATCGACTACACGCCGGCCGAGCCGGAGCTGCTGTCGGACGCGGAGGCCGTGCCGCTGATCCGCCGGTACGTGGAACGCACCGACGCCGGCTGGCACCTCTACGGCAAGCCCGGCGACCCGCGGGACCCCGACGCGCGCAGCACGACCACCGTGTACGACCGGGAGCTGCGCGACCTGTCCCACCGGCTGACTCCGCTCGACCACGGCATGAAGGTCGTCGACGGCGTCACCCGCAACGGGTACTTCTGGATCGACGGCCGGGCGTTCACCGGGGCGCAGGTGGCGAAGGCGCTGCCGCTGGACGCGGGCACGACGTACGTGCTGGCCGGCTGCCACGCGTACGCACCCGGGGGCCGGTCGGTGGCGTCGGAGTTCGCCGCCGCCGGCAGCGTACGCACCGTCGCCACCACCACCTTCGTGTACAACGGCGACCTGGTCGGGGAGCCGGGCACGCTGCTGGCCGCGGACATCGACCAGATGGACGAGTACGGTCGGCCGGCCCGCCCGGCCGCTGCCAACTGGGTGGTGCTCGACCACGGGGGCAGGCCCGTCGGCGCGACCCGCGGCCACGGCGTGTTCGACTCGCATGAGCGTTGGCTCCCGTACCCGGTCGAGGTGCAGCCCCAGTACCTCCGCCACCGCGGTGCCGACGACCCGCCGGCGCGCGACCCCCTGGACCGCCGCGCACTGCGGCACGCGTCGTACCAGATCCGGGGCGGCCTCACGCTCGAAGGACGAGACGTCTACGCGCGGGAGCACATCGAGCGGCAGGTCCCGTTCGAGATGGGCGAGCTGGCGCTGGTCGTCGAGGCGAATGCCGACGGCGTCGAGCTCTATTCCAGCGGTCGCCCCGACCACTACTCCTACACACCCGGGCGGACGGTTCCCGCCGCGGTCCTGTCGGAGTCGATCCGGCTGGATCACCCGGGCCTGCTCGACGACAAGACCGCGATCCGGGTACACACCCGTCGTGGGGCCGCCTCCGGTGAGGAGACGTGGGCGCTGTTGGCCCGCGAGACGGGGCTCGACGTGTGGGTCACGGAGGGGCCGTCGCCGGTCTACCCGGAAGGGAGGATCGGTCAGCCGATCTGGAGCCGGTACGCGGGCGGCACCGGTGTCAAGACACCGGGAACGGACCAGAAGGTGCCGGTCGCGGAGCGGGTCGCGCTGATCGTCGACGAGATCGTGGCGCGCGACCTGTGGCATCGGGTGGACGCCGGCTTCGCGCTGTGCCCGGCGAACCATCCGCGGCTGCGTCACTACCGGATGATGGAGAAGCGTCCCGGTCTGACGCTGCTCGCCATCGTCAGCGCCGGCGACAACGGCGAGTCCGTCGACGGCAAGCCGGTCGTGCTGGACGAGCCGCTGACCGGTGCCGAGCTGAGCGCGGTGCTGGACGAGTTGGCGCGCCGCAACCTGTTCCCGGAGCGGCCCGAGGCGATCGTGCTGGAGGCGCACCAGACCGCGATGTTCGGCCCGCCCACGTTCGCCGAGGATCTCGCCAGGGTCCACAACGTGCACGTGTTCGGTCCGGTGGGCTCCGTCAGGCGGACCGGACCGGACACCCTGGAGGTGGTGCGCCGGAGCGAGACGGGGGACTGGCAACAGGCGCCGGCGAACGAGTGGTGGCGCGAGTACCTGCCGGGTGGTGAGCTGGTCGACAGCCAGCCGACCCATCCGTGGGGTGCGCCACCGGAGTCCGATGACCAGCCGGACCCCGGCGAGTCGCGGGACGACGGCGTCGGCATCAGCATCACGGTGGAGCGCGATCCCGAGGACGTCACCGAGGAAGAGGAACTGCACCGGGGACTGCTGGAGTTCGTCACCGCGAACGCGCGCGCCGACGGGCAGTTCAACACTGATGGGCCGCTGCTCTCGCTGGTCCATTCCTGGATGCCGGCGGTCCAGCCGGACGATGATCAGTTCGGCATCGCGATCGAGGCGGACGAGCACGGCTTCGTCGCGTTCGGTCGCCGGCTCAGCCTGCGCGAGACCGCGGCGGTGCTGGCGTACGAGGTGGGCGAACGGGCACGGCTGAGGCTGTACGTCCGGCATGCCGGAACGGCGGACACCGACCTGGCCTGGCTGCCGGCGGCCGCGGACTACCTGGCGGCGCAGGCGGGCATCGAGCTGCTGGTACCACGCGGACCACTGGTGGCCGACGCTGACAGCGCGTCCGCCGCGGCCACCACCTTGGCGGTTCGGATCGGTGTCCGTGCCGACGGCGCGCCCATGACCGTGCCGGTGTCGGCGGCTGAGGCGTGGTCGACCCACCTGCCGGCGGGGCGCGCGGCGCGGCCGGCCACCCGGCCTCGCCCGGTTGCCCGGCCGGATGAGGCGCCGCTCTGGAACTTCGTGCATCCGGTATGGCGTTTCCTGACCGAGGTCGCTCCCGGGTACGCGCTGTTCCACGACGAGGACCGGTTGGCCGCGGCCAACCGGGTGCAGGCCTGGCCACGCGAGGTGGCCCTGTTCGCGGACACCGACGTCCAAGGCAACCTGGTGATCGGCGGCCGCGGGATACGGCTGAACCACGCCGTGGCCGAGCTTCGCGAGCTGGCCGAAGCGTCCGTGATCGACCTGCCGGACAACACACCCGAGTCCGAGGGCGGCCTCCTCCGTCTGTACGTGTCGGAGGCCGGTTCCGGCCAGCACCCGCTGGCCGCCGTCCTCGCGCGCTTCCTGGGCACCGACGTCGCCGGGCTGGTCGGCGATCTGCGGATCGTCGACGGTGCGTACGTGGTCGTCCAGCAGGTTGGCGGACGCGAGGTGACGCTGCCGATCGAAGCCCCCGAGGCGTGGCGGACCTTCGTCGGTGGCGTCGGTGTCGAGAGCCAGGCCGCCTGTGCCTCCGCCCAGACCGCCCAGTACGCCCGGGACCATGCCTGGTCGGTGCCGAACGGGCTGGTGCTGGCGCACGAGGACGACCCGCGGGTGACCCGGTGGCGCGCGCTCGCGGAGACCGCCGACGGGACGGTGCTCGGTGTCGACGTGTCCGACGACGGCGCCGCCTTCGAGGTCGCGGGCGTACGGGTCGGTGGCGGTACCGAGCTGTCGGCGTTGCTGCGGACCCTGGAACGTCAGGGGATCGTGGCGCTGCGCGACCGGCTCGTCGTCGTGGCCGGGCGCCCGTCGGCCGGCGACGGGCGGCTGTTCCGCGACCTCGCCCGCGGCCTGGGGATGTCGGTCGTGTCGGTGGTCGGCGACCACCACGGGTACGACCTGACTGCGCCCGACTGGACGCCGCCGGACACCGGTGCGTACCGCCGGGAGTTCGACGCCGACGGTGTCGAGGTGCTGGAGGCGGCGGCCGGGTCCGCGCTGCCGGGTCTGCTCACGGATCTCGCCGCGGAGTACCAGCTGGCGTGGGGCGCGGGTGTCGACGCGGCGGCCGGGTACGCGGCCGCGGACGCGGTGACCGAGCGGTACCGGCTGCTCGACGTGGACCGTGACGGGGCCGGGCAGCTGTCGGCGACCGACCACCGGCTCGGCGACGGCGCCTGGCTCGCCACGACGGCGGCCGATGCGGAGCGGGCCGACCGGGCGCGGCTCGCCGTGCTCGACCGGGCGCTCGCCCTGTTCGAGGCGGCCGCGGCGGCGGCCCGGCGGGACGGCGAGCACACGCGCGCGTTCGAGTACGAGCGGGCCGCCGCGCTGTGGCGCGAGCTGCACCGGGCGGGCGACCGGGAGCGCGCGTGGCAGCGTGCGGCGATGCGGGCAGCGGTGCTGCGCTGGACCGCGCGGGCCGCGTTGGAGAGCAGGACTGGCCGCGCGGCGTACTGGCAGGGCGTGGCGTTCCGGGCCGAGGCGGCCGGTGCGCACGCCAACCGGTTGGCCGTCGGGTACGGGGCGCGGCGCGCGGAGCTGCTGCGGCACCTGGGTGACGATCCGCTGGCGGCGCCGAGCCGGGTCGGTGACGCGCAGGCGGCCGTGCTCGCGGCACTGGCCGACGTGGCCACCGCCGAGGCGGCGGCCATGCACCGCGCGGAGACCGACCAGACGTACCGGGAGGGCGACGCGCGGGTCTGGTGCCACCGCCTGCTGCTGGACCTGTCCCGGGCCGCCGACCCCGACGTACCTGGGCTGCGTTCGGCGATGCACGGGGCGTACCGGCAGCTGAGGCCGGAGCGGGTGACCCGGCTGTTCGAGTACGTCCGCGGTGCCCGGGCGTACGAGCGCGGCGACGAGCGGGTCGAGCCGGAGGTCGACGTCGCGGTCCGCGCGATGCTGGCGGCGGTCGGCCTGCACGGCACCGACGTGGACCGGACCGAGGGCGAGTGGCTGGACGAGGCGCGACGGTGGTGGGCCGAGGCCGACTTCCCGGCGGAGCTGCCGGCCGACGGCCCGGGTGCGGTCACGGTCGCGACGCCGCCCGTCCCGGCCGGCGACACCGGCTCCGTGCCGGTGCTCGACGCGGTGCGGGACGTGTTCGGCAGCGAGCTGATGGTCCGGCACGGCGTACTCAACGCCCAGGACGTGCGGTTCGTCGAGACCGACCGCGGGCCGCTGCTGGAGGTCCAGACGATCGACGGGCGGTGGCTGACGTTCGCCCTGGTCGTCGGCGACGTACCCGGTGGCGCGGCGGCGCGGTTCGAGCCGACGCCGGACGGTTCGGTGGACGGCTCGGTCGTGCTGGCCGCGCGGTATGACTCGGCGGTCGCGGTGGGCGCCACGGTGGCCGGCGCGGTCGCCGCCGGCATCGCGCAGTTCGCCGGCACCGCCGGCCATCTGCGCCGCCCGTACGTGCGCCGGCCGGTGGCCCTCGACCTGGCACCGGCGATCGTCGTACGGCTGGCGCAGCTGGCGCACGTGGGCGTCGCGTACCGGCGTGCGCTGGCGTTCGGCGCGGACATCGACGAGCAGGGCCGGCTGGCCGAGACGGTCCGGCGGCTCGCCGCCGAGCTGGGTGTCGACTGGCTGCCCGCGCACGTCGCGCACCGGCGCGGGCTGGCCTCGCCGGACCCGGTGGAGCTGGCGACGGACCGGTGGGACGGCGTCCGGCCGTACCGGGCGGACGAGCTGGACGCGGCCCGGCTGGTGCTGCGCGACGGGCGCTTCTCGTACTGGGCGGATCCGGCGCGGTCCTTCGACTCGCGGCTGGCGGATCCGAGCGGCCGGGCCCGGGTGGAACTCGGCGCGGACGGCCACTGGTACGTCGTGGCGCCGGGCCGCTCGACCGGCGCGGCGTACCGGGCGCGGGCGACGGTGCGGGTGCACGTCGGCGACCTCGTCTCGATCCAGGTCGACGGCGGGCCGCTGGCGCCGAACCCGCGGGCGGTGTTCGACCGGCTGGCCGCGGGCGGTGTGGACCGCCACTACCGCGCCGCGGTGGGCGTCGCGTGGCCGGACGGTACGACCCGGATCGAGCTGCTCGACCAGGACCGGATCGTCGCGGCGGTCGCGGCCGTCGACCGCGCGGTGGACCGGCTGGCGCTCGCGGCGCGGGCGGGCATCGCGCATCCGGCGCTCGTCGCCGTCGAGGTCGAGCGGACGCACCGGATCCGGCTGACCCTGCGGGACGCGGGCGACGTGGTGATCGACGCGTACGCGCCGGTGCCGGGGATGGCGGTCGACGAGCTGACCCGGCCGGAGCTGGACGCGGCGGCCGAGACCTGGCTGGACCGCGCGGTCTCCGCCGCCGTGAACGACGCGCGCCGCGACACCCCGGCCGACCCGGTACGCATCGGCTCGTCGCCCAACGTCCGGGATCTCGCCGAGGCGGTGCGCTGGGCGCTGGTGGCGCGGGACACCGAGGCGCGGCTGGACGGTGCGGGCGGTGACCTGGTCATCCGCCGGCAGGGTGCCCGGCCGGTCGCGCTGCGTCTCGCGCTGGCCGGACTCGGCGAGGACGAGGTGTCCCGGTCCTTCTCCACCGAGCCGACCGTCGTCGGTACCGGCTCGGGCTCGACCGTGGTCGTCCTCGTGCACGAGGCGCTGGTCGGCGACCCGGAGCTGCTGCGCACGCTGCTCGACCGGGTGCTGCTGTTCCAGCAGGTCGAGGCGGAGCTGCGGCGTCGCCCGTTCCGCGGCCTCGGCCAGCTGTACGACCCGCAGGCCCGCCCGCGTGACGACGAGTCGCTGCACCGGTCCGGGTACAGCCAGCTCACCGCGGTCGAGGACCGCGCGATCCGCGACCTGAAGCTGCTGGTGTCGCGCTACCGGGGGGCGGCGGCGGGCCGCCGGGCGGTCTTCGGGGTGGAGATCGCCGCGTGGACCCGCCGCTGGCTCACCGGCCTGCCGAACGACTGGTCCGCCCGGCGCTACGGCAACTGGCGGGCGTACGTGCTCGACCAGGTCCCCGAGTACGCCGAGATCGCCGCCGACGTCCACGCGCTGGCCGACCCGGATCCCGTGACCGGCGAGCCGCGTACGGTGCTGTCCGGTGACAACGCCGTGGCGTGGGTACGCGAGCACGCGCAGCGGACCGATGCCGGCCTGGCGTTCCACCGCGAAGGGTCGGATGACGCCCGGTTCGCGGAGCGGGTGCCCTTCACTCGGGGCGAGCGAGCACTGGACTTCCACCACCGCGACGGGCTGATCCAGGTCGCTGACGCCTGGGTCACCCCGGCCGACTTCTTCGCCGCGGTACGCCCGCTGGTCGACCGGATGGTCGACGAGGACGCGGACCTGACCCGTCGCCGGGCGAAGGTCCGACTCGTCGCCTGCCACGGCGCGGAACTCCTCGACCTGGCGGTACGCGAGCTGGGCGTCACGGTCGGCGGCGCGAGCGACTACGCGTTCACGAACGAGGCCGGTGACGTGGTGGTCGCCGGGCTGCTCCGGTCGGACGACGCGATGCGGCCGGGCCTGCCGGGGCACTGGGTGTGGCGGGACCCGGCCGAGCACGAGTGGGCGGAGCCGTCCGCGCAGCACCCGGACCCGGCCGCGAGCACGTGGCTGCCCCGCGGTCCCGGCGTCGGCGAGCCCGACGCCGCGCATCCGCCGGTGATGACCGGGTACACCAGGGTCGACGACACCGGCCCGGGTGAAGGCGTCTGGCGGGACCCGGACGGGCGCGAGTTCCGCGTCTTCGCGCCGGCCGACCCCAATACGGCGCGCACGATGGTGCTGCGCGGCCTGCTGTACCGGGAGTTCGGCGAGGACGCCGCGCGGGCCGAGCTGCTCGACCTGGGCGACGCGTTCCCCGGCCGTACCCTCGGCGTACGGGCCTGGCTGGAGGACGCGCCCGACGGTGAGACCGACCCGCGTCGCCGGGTGCCGGCGAGCCTGCCGATCCACGCCCTGCTGAACAACCCGGAGGCGATCGAGTCCCCGGCCCAGTCGACCGTACGGCCGGACGGCACGGTGGCCTGGGGTCTCGGCGACCGGCCCGATCTCGGTACCGGCCCGCGGGTGGACCTGGAGTCGCCGCGCGCCGGGGCGAGCGGGTTGCTGGCGCTGGCGCTGCACCGGTCGCGGTACCCGGACCTGATGGCCGGCGTCGCCCGCGTCGCGGCCGTCCCGGCGGAGCGCTTCGAAAAACTCGCGGTGCGTGCCGGCTTCCCGCCGGACGAGGCCGCCCGGATTGCCGGACAGCTCCGCGCCCGCCGCGACGACCTCGTCGACCGGTACGGCCCGGCCGACGACCCGGTCCGGCTCGACTCGCCGGCGTACGACTCGCTGTCCGCCGCGGAGCTGGACGCCCTGGTCGACGCGGACCTGCTGGCGCACGCCGCGGCGCGCGGCGCCGGCCTGTACGACGTGCTGGCCGCGCGGGCGTTCGAGTTCGGCACCGCCGTCGGCCGCGACGTGACGATGCTCGACGTGGCCCGCGCGCTCGACGTACGGAGCGGGTCGTCGCGCGCGGCCGAGGAGCTGACCGGCTGGCTGACCACCCACGGGGGCGTCGCGCACCACGCGGCGGCGTCCGTACGCGAGCCGCTGTTCGCCGCCGCCCGCCGCACCGGCGACCCGGCGTACCGGCCGCCCACCTGGGACGAGGCCCGGGAGATGGACGACCGGCACGGCACGCCCCGCGGCCGGGTCACCGCCGCCCTGTACCCGGCGCCCCTGCACCTGCTCCTCCACCAGACCACGAACTTCGGGCGTGGCAACGCGTTCCGGAGCGTCGACCATCTGCTGTCCCTGGTGGGCGCGGACATCGACGCGCCGGCGGCGGGTCGCTGGTCCGGCGCGGCCGGCGACGGCGCGGAGCGGCCGCGGCCCGCCACCGGCGCGGTGCGGCTGGACCTGGAGGTGCCGCCGGGTACGCCGATCGCCTGGCTCGGCCGGTTCCGCGGCCGTGACCGGAACGACTTCCTGGTGGACGCCGGGCGGCTGCGGATCCTCGGCGTGCGGCGCGTCGTCACCCGCGACGGCCTGCGCTACGTCGTGCGGGCCCGACTGGTGCCGCCGGGCGGCAACGGCCCGGCCGATCCCGACGCAACCGGTGTGGCGACGTCGGCACCGACGCTGGGCGCACCGCCGCCCGCGGTCACGGGCGAGCCGGGCCCCACACCGACGGCCGGTCAGCAGACCGGCCGCCGGTCCGCCCCCGTGCCGGACGGCCAGGCGAGCGTCGAGGTCCTGAAGCTGATCGAGTCGCAGGTCGCGGCGGTGGCGCCGGGCGCGTTCGACCGGCTCCCCGGCCTGCGCGCGGAGCTGGCCGACCGCTGGGGCGGTACGGCCTGGTGGGGGGAGCTGCGCGACCTGCTCGGCGCCGAGGGTGTCCGCATGCGGTACGAGCTGCCCGTCGGGGCGCTGTGGACCGAGAACCTGGACATCGTGGTCGGCGCCGAGCTGGTCGAGCCGGACGAGGCGCCCGCCGCCGAGCCGACCACCACGTACGTGTGGCGCGACGAGGACAGGGTGCCGCGCCAGGTCCGGGTACGGGTGACCGTCGACCGGTCCCGCCCGGTCGGCCGGCCGCTGAGCGCCGTCGCGATCACCGCCGCCGACCTGTTCCGGGGCCGCGGTCCGCGGTCCGCGACGGCCGCCGCGACCGGTGTCGCCCCGGTCCTGCCGCGTCCCGCCCCGGCGGCGGAGGTGCCGGACACGCGGGTGCTGCGCCGGCTGCCGGCCGGCACCGAGGTCCTCGACGTCGACACCGACCGGTACCCCGACGCGCTGCGTACGCTGCTGACCGAGCTGGTGGGGCGGCGGATGGTGACGCGGCACGGGCCGCGCATCGCCGACATGACGGCGCCGTCGCACGTGGCGGAGCTGCTGACGCAGCTCGCGACGCCGGACGGCGCGGTCCTGGACCGCTTCTGGCTGTCCGACCACGGCGGCCGGCGCGTCTCGGTACGCGGCTGGACGACGTTCTCCGACCTGCATGTGGTCGACCCGTCCGCCGGCACCGGGCCGCACGGGCCGATGGTGGTCGTGCGGCTGCTGGCGCACAGCGCTTTCGCCGCGACGCGCACCGACCACGACGCGGCGCGGACCGAGACCACGCGCCGACTCCCGCACGGCCCCACCGGGTACGTGTACCTGCGGGTGCCGGAGCGGTCCCTGGCCGCGATGCGTGACCTGCTGGACGACGATCTGGGCAGCGCGCCGCTCGCGCTGGTCGGCGCGGACACCGACATCGTGCACGTGGCCGGCGTACGACCGGGCGTGGTGGCGGGGATGCGCCGCCGGCTCGCCCGCCGGTCCACCGAGGCGCCCGGGTTCGTGCTCGACGAGCTGATCGCCGAGGTCGGCGCCGGGCTCGACTTCACCGACAGCCCCTGGCGGTACGTGGACGCGGTCGCGGCCCTGATCCGGGACCGCGCCGGCCTGGACCCGCGGGAGTACCCGGTGGTCCGGCTCTACACCGACCCGGCGGGTACCGGGCAGGATCCGGTCGCGGCGGACGGCACCGAGCTGCCGCCGGTCGAGTTCTCCCGGCTGCTGGCTCGCGCGCTCGGCGCCGAGGTCCACCTGGGCATGACCGGCCCCCGCGGCGCGGTCGACGGCCATCGGATCGGCCCCGACGGCCGGCTGTTCGAGGAGGCCACCGGACCGGACGCCGAGCCGCCGCTGTTCCGGCCCGGCCTGGTCCCAGCCGACGACGCCCGGCTCACCGAGGCGGACTGGCGGCTGCTGCGGGCGTTGAACCGGCTGCTGTTCGAGCACGAGCAGGCCGTGACCGCGCTCAACGCCGCCGGGTACGCGGGGCAGTTCGGCACGGCGTTCGCGTGGCGGCTGCATCGGGGCGACGCGCCGGGCCGGATCCGGCTGCTGATCCGTACCGTGCAGGCGTCCGAGACGCGGATCCGCCGGGCGATGGCCACGCTCGGGCTGGAGGAGAGCCTGCCGGGCGCCGACGTGCTGCGGGAACGGCTGGAGTGGGCGTTCGCGCAGCCGGGCCGCGGCCTGCGGCTGCCCGAGACGGGCCTGGCCGTGGTCGACCACCTCCGCGGGTGGCGTCAGGCCCTCGACCCGGACCTCGCCGGGCTGCGGATGCTGGCCAAGCACCACGCACCGACGGTCGAGTGGAAGGGCACGCCCGCCAAGACCTTGCTGCGGCCGGTCACCGAGAAGCCGATCACGCAGCAGTCGATGGCGATCCACCAGCACCGGCCGCTCGACGTGGCCGTGTTCGACGTGCCGACCTTCCGCGGCGTGTACGAGCTGGAGTGGACGGCCGGGCTGGCTGAGCTGCACCGGCGTGGCCTCGACGCAATCAGGGTGAGGCGGCCCGGCTTCGCGATCGTGCTGGAGTCGGCGGATGTGGCGGTCGACGACGCGGCCGCGGCGGCGAACCCGGCGCTGCTGGCGCCGGGCGAGGTGCTGCGCCGCCGCTGGTCGACCGACGGCAAGGTCGCCGTGTTCACCGTGGCGCGCGGCAGCACCCAGGCCGCGAAGCAACGGGCCTGGGACGACGCGGTCGCCGCGAGCGTCAGCGAGTGGCGGACCCCGCTGGTCAACGCGCGTGCCCTGGTGCGGCGGCTCACGGAACCGGCGGTGGCCGGGCTCGCCGCCGCGGCGCTGCCGTACGGGGTCGACAAGGTCGCGCACGTGGACGGCCTGGAGCCCAACCCCAACGCGTTGATCGGCTTCGCCGCCAGCTCCGCCTTCGACGTGCTGTTCACGTGGCGGCAGTGGTACCGGTTCTTCGTCGCCACGCAGCGGGAGCTCAACCGGCACCGCCGGATGATGGACACGAGCCTGAAGCCGACCGTGCAGCAGCTCGCCGCCGACATGCACGCCGTCTCGGAGCTCGTCGCGCCGATCGTCGCCGGGTTCGGCGGGACCACCACCCCGATCCCCGCGTACGCCACGACGCCGCCGCTCACCGACGAGGAGACCGAGGCGTACTGGCCGAAGGTGGACGCGGCGATGGCGCGGCTGGCCGAGCAGATCCGCGACAGGACGCTGGTCGCCCACGACAAGGACGGCAAGGCGTACGCGGAGCTGCCGGCGGAGCTCGTCGGGCAGCCCGGTGCGCACCCGGGTGCGATCAAGCCCGAGGCGCTGACCGACGACATCGCCGCCGCCATCATGAAGATCACCGACGTCGTGTGGGACGCGGAGGACCGGGCGCTGACGTGCACCCTGCCGGGTGGCGAGAAGCTGACGGTGCGCCCGACGATGGGCGACAACGAGGAGTGGACGCAGCTCCAGGTCGACGGCAGCGTGTCCCGGTCGGTCAAGACTCTCGATTACCGGATGAACGCCGGCAGGTCCACGGCCCGCCTGCCTGACGGCCCGGACGCGGACGCGGCGATCTGGGACGGCCTGACGGAGCAGTTCGGAGATCTCATCGCCCAGGCGGCGTGGGAGTTCCAGAGCATCCCCGGCTTCGGCACGCATGCCAAGGCACAGGGCATGGTGCTGTCGTTCGAACTGCTGGTCAACGTCTGGATCAGCCTGTACGTGCTGCACGATCCGGGCCTGGTCGCGCCGCTGGTCGGGCGGCTCATCGCGTTCCGGCTGGCGATGGCGGACGCCGAGACCCAGAAGGTGTTGGAAGCGCGGCTCGCCGATCGCCTCAACAAGGAGGCGATGAAGGCCCGGGCCGGGTTCACCCAGATCAGCGCGCTCGGGCCCCGGGTACGGGTCGGGAAGCAACAGCGCGACCAGCTCGCCGCCGTCGTCGAGGCCGCCGGACGACTGCGCGGCGAGTTGGCTGGGCACCAGTCGCCGGAGGCCGTGGAGCCCAGCGGGACGGCCGTCGTACCCGCCGCGCCCCAGCCGGCGGATGACGGGCCGGGCGGCGTCGCATCGAGGGCGTCCTGGGCGCTGGCAGACGCGATCGACGCGACGGCGGGGATCACCGCCTCGTGGGACGAGGAAGAGGACGACGCGGGCCAGATCTGGCGCGTGGCGCGGGTACGGTCTGCGCCGGTCGCCGTGCGCCGCTTCGCGCACCGGCTGCGTCCCACGCTCACCTTCCGCGTCGGCGTCGACCCGACGGTACGACCGAACTCGGTGCGCGTGATGCGGCCGGCCACGCACGTGCTGGTGCTGCGGGTCTCGCCGGACTGGACGAACGGCGACCTCACGGCGATGATCCGGCGCATCCTGGTCGACGTCATGTCCGCCGAGAAGTTCATGGCGCCGCGCCGCAAGTCGGAGCTGGCGAAGCAGGCGGCGGTGCCGGCCTTCGCGACCGCCGCGATCAACCTGCTCGCGGCGATCGCGCAGGGCAACACCACGGTGATCCCGACCGAGGCGGGTACCGCGACGGCTGCCACGGTCGAGGGCCTCAGCAGGATGTTCTCCATCCGCAAGGAGTTCGACAAGGACGGCGACTTCTTCACCTCGCTCATCGAGCTGCCCCAGGCCGTACCGGCGGACTACGACGCGCTCAGCGCGACCGGCTACCGGACCCTGTCGGAGAGCACCGAACTGCTCCGCAACCAGGTCGAGCGGGACGCCGCGGCTCCCGCCCACGCCGGTGTGGCCGACGAGCTGACCGCCCTCGCGGGCGAGGTCGCCGCCGACCAGACGCTGCCGCCGGAGGAGCTGTCCGCACGGTTCCGCCGGTTCGTCGCCGACGGTGGGCTCGGCGACCTCGACGTCGAGTACCTGGGCGACAACCTGTACAAGGTGGTCGTCGAGCGGGCCGAGACGCGGCGCAAGGCGCTGACCGTCGGCCGGCACCCGGAGATCCTGCTGGTGCGGTACATACCCAGCGAGATGGTCGAGGACCTGCCCGAGATCCTCGACCGCACGGGCGCCGAGTACGACCGGGACAAGCTGCCGGACCGCACGCTGTTCATGCGCGGCGAGGACGACGCCGACTGGTACGCGATCTCCGGTACCGCCGACGCCGGGGCCGGGTTCGCCGCGACGGCCGAAGGCTTCCGGCAGGTCGCGGAGATGGCCCGCCGCGGCGCCACCGGCATACCCGGCCAGGTCGAGCACCTGAAGCAGGAGAGTTTCTGGCAGGGCGGGGCGATCCTCAACCGCTTCACCACGATGGCCGTCACGGAGCTCACGCCGACGCACGTGGCCGAGCAGATCCCCGCGGCGGCGCTCAGCGTCCTGCTGTCCTCGTTGTCCAACAACTGGCACAACCTGGGCGTCGAGATCTCCAAGTGGATGGCGGGCCGGATCCGGGACTACTACGGGTTCTCGGCGTCGCCGTTCCGGGTGCAGCTCGGCGCGTACCTGACCGCCAGCCTGGCCATCCGCCTCGCCCGGCTCGACAGGCACCGGACCCGGCACACCGACCTGACCGGCGGGCCCCGCCCGCCGTACCCCCTCGGGCCGGCACCCGACGACGGCGGTGACCCGACCGGTGGTCCTGCCCCGGCCGGTCCGGTGGCACCGCCGCCCGACGGTGACCCGATCGTCGGTCCTGCCCCGGCCGACCCGGTCATGCCGGAGCCGGACGACGACGACTCGACCGTTGGTTCTGCCCCGGCCGGTCCGGTCGTGCCGGCGCCGGCCGGCGACGGCGACCCGACCGCCGCGGGCACCGTCCCGTTCCAGGTGCCCACGGACGGCCCGGAGGCGCTGCCGGATCTGCGGGTGCTGCGCCGCCTGCCGGCCGGCACCGAGGTCCTCCACATCGAGACCGAGCGGTACCCGGACGCGCTGCGTACCCTGCTGACCGAGCTGGTGGGCGGACGGATGGTGGCGCGGCACGGGCCGCGTATCGCCGACATGACGGCGCCGTCGCGCGTGGCGGAGCTGGTGGCGGGGCTCGCGACGCCGGACGGCGCGGTGCTGGACCGGTTCTGGCTGTCCGACCACGGCGGCCGGCGCGTCTCGGTACGCGGCTGGTTGACGTTCTCGGATCTACAGGTCGTCGACCCGTCGGCCGGCACCGGGCCGCACGGGCCGATGGTGGTCGTGCGGATGCTGGCGCACAGCGCGTTCGCCGCGACGCACACCGACGGCGACGCGGCGCGGACCGACACGACACGGCGACTCCCGCACGGCCCCACCGGGTACGTGTACCTGCGGGTCCCGCAGCGTGCCCTGGCCGCGATGCGCGACCTGCTCGACGGCGACCTCGGCAGCGTCCCGCTGGCCCTGGTCGGGGCCGACACCGACGCCGTTCACCTGGCGGGCGAGCGACGCGGCCGGGTGGCCGGGTTGCGTCGCCGCCTCGCCGGCGAGTCCGAGGTACCCGGCTTCGTCCTCGACGACCTGCGGGCCGAGGTGGCAGCGGGGCTCGACTTCGCCGCCGGCCCGTGGCGGTTCGTCGAGGCGGTCGCGGCCCTGGTCCGGGACCGCGCCGGCCTGGACCCGCGGGAGTACCCGGTGGTCCGGCTCTACACCGACCCGGCGGGCATGGGGCCGAACCCGGTCGCTGCGGACGGGACGGAGCTGCCGCCGGTCGAGTTCGCCCGGCTGCTGGCGCGGGCGCTCGGCGCCGAGATCCACCTGGGTACGACCGGTCCGCGCGGCGCGGTCGGCGGCCACCGGATCGCCCCCGACGGCCGGCTGTTCGACGAGGTGGTCGCGGCGGACACGGAGCCGTCGCTGTTCCGGCCGGGCCTCGTCCCAGCCGACGACGCCCCGCTGACGGAGACGGACTGGCGGCTGCTGCGGGCGTTGAACCGGCTGCTGTTCGAGCACGAGCAGGCCGTGACCGCGCTCAACGCCGCCGGGTACCCGGGGAAGCTGGGCCACGCGTTCGACTGGCGGCTGCACCGCGGCGACGCGCCGGGCCGGATCCGGCTGCTGATCCGTACCGTGCAGGCGACCGAGACGCGGATCCGCCGGGCGATGGGGGCGCTGGGCCTGGAGGAGAGCCTGCCCGGCGCGGAGGTCCGCGCCGAGCGGCTGCGCTGGGCGTTCGCGCAGCCGGGGCGCGGGTTGCGACTGCCGGACTCCGGTCGGGCGTTGCTCGAGCACCTTCGCCGCTGGCGGCAGGCAATGGACCCGGACCTGGCCGGCCTGCGGATGCTGGCGAAGAACCGCCCGCCGACCGTCACGTGGAAGGGCACGTCGGCCAAGACCTCGCTGCGGCCGGTTCCCGAGAAGCCGATCACGCAGCGGTCGATGGCGATCCACCAGCACCGGCCACTGGAGACGGACGTCTTCGACGTCCCGACCTTCCGGAACGTGTACGAGGTGGAGTGGACGGCCGGCATGGCCGCGCTGCGCCGACGCGGCCTGGACCTGGTCAAGCTGACCCGGCCCGGCTTCGCGGTCGTGCTGGAGTCCGCCGACGTCGCGCCCGACGAGACGACCGCCCTGGCCGACCCGACCCTGCTGAAGCCGGACGAGGTGCTGCGCCGGCACTGGTCGACCGACGGCAAGGTCGTCGTGTTCACCGTGGCGCGCGGCAGCTCGCAGGCCGCGAAGCAGCGCGCCTGGGACAGCGCCGTCGCCGCCTCCGTCAGCGAGTGGCGTACCCCGCTCGTCCCCGCACGCACCGTGGTGCGGCAGGTCGCGGAGCCGGCGGTGGCCGGCCTCGCCGCCGCGGCGCTGCCGTACGGGGTCGACGAGGTCGCGCACTTGGACGGTTTGGAGGTCGACCCCGTCGCGCTGCTCGGCATCGCGGCCAACGCCGGGTTCAACACGATCTTCAGCGGGCTGCACTGGTACCGGTTCAGCATGACCTTCCAGCGGGAGCGCAACCGGCACCGCCGGATGATGGACACCAGCCTGAAGCCGACGGTGCAGCAACTCGCCGACGACATGCATGCCGTGTCGGAGCTGCTCGCGCCGATCGCGGCGCAGTTCGGTGTCACCGTCGAGCCGGTCCCCGCGCTCGTCACGACACCGCCGCTCACCGACGAGGAGAGCGCGGCGTACCGGGCGAGGGTCGACGCGGCGATGCGCCGGCTGGCCGAGTCGCTCCGCGACAAGACGCTGGTCGCGCGACGCCCGGACGGGAAACCCGTCGCCGACCTGCCGGCCGAGCTCGCCGGACAGCCCGGCGCCCAGCCCGGCTCGATCAGCCCGGACGCCCTGACCGACGAGACCGCCGGCTTCATCGCCGGACTCACCGACGCCTCGTGGGACGCCGACGAGCGGGTGCTGACGTTCACCCTCCCGTCCGGGGAGAAGCTGTCGGTCCGCCCCGAGGTGGGCGACACCGAGGAGTGGACGCAGTACCTCGTCGACGGCAGCGTCTCCCGCTCCGGTAAGACCCTCGACTACCAGCTGAACGCGGGGAAGGTGACGGCCCGCCTGCCCGAGGGCGACGACGCGGACGCGGCGATCTGGGGCGCTCTCACGGACCAGTTCGCCGATGTGGTCTACCAGGCGTCCTGGATGTTCCGGAGCATCCCCGGCTTCGGCACGCACGCCAAGGCGCAGGGCCTGGTTCTCTCCTTCGAGCTGCTGGTCAACATCTGGATCAGCCTGTTCATGCTGCACGACCCCGGTCTGCTCGCGCCGCTGCTCTCGCGACTGATCGCGTACCGGATCGCCGCGGCGGACGCCGAGACCCAGCAGGTGCTGGCCACCAAGCTCGCCGACCGCCTCAGCCACGAGCAGATGAAGGCCCGGACCGAGTTCACCCAGATCACCGCACTGCCGGTCCGGGTACGCGTCGGCGGCCAGCAGCGCGCCCAACTCGCCGCCGTGGTCGAGGCCGTCGCACGCCTCCACGGCGAAGTGTCCGGCGGCCTGCCGGCCACGGTCGAGCTCCCAGCCGCGTCCGAGGCGGTCCCGGACGGGCCGGGCAGCGTCGCCTCGAAGGCGTCCTGGGCGCTGGCCGACGCGATCGACGCGACGTCGGGGATCACCGGGTCCTGGGACTTCGAGGACGATGCCGACGGTCGGCACTGGCGCACCGTGCAGGTACGGTGCGCGCCGGTCGCGGTGCGCCGGTTCGCGCACCGGCTGCGCCCGACGCTCACGTTCCGCGTCGCCACCGACCCGGGCGTACCGCCGGACTCGGTGCGCGTCGTCCGTACCGAGACGCATGTGGTGACGCTGCTGGTCGCGCCGGACTGGCCGCACGGCGACATCGCGCCGGTCGTCCGACGCATCCTGCTCGACGTCATGTCCGCCGAGAAGTACATGGCGCCGCGGCGGAAGACGGAGCTGGCGAAGCGGGCAGCGGTACCCGCCTTCGGGACCGCGGCGATCAACCTGCTCGCGGCGATCGCCCAGGGCAACACCGCGGCGATCCCGAACGAGGCGGGCGCCGCGACGGCTGCGACCGTTGAGGGCGTCAGTCAGATGTTCACGATCCGCAAGGAGTTCGAGAAGGAAGGTGACGTCTACACGGCGGCGACGAAGCTGGCGCACGCCGTACCGGCGGACTACGACGCGCTCACCCGGACCGGCTACCGGACCCTGCGCCAGAGCGGCGAGCTGATCCGGGCTCAGGCCGAGCAGGACGCCGCGGATCCCGCGCATGCCCACGTGGCGGACGAGATCAGCGCCCTGGCGGCCGACCTCGCCGATGCACCGCTGCCGCCGGAGGAGCTGTCCGCACGGTTCCGGCAGTTCGTCGCCGACGGCGGGTTCGGTGCCGACCTCGACGTCGAGTACCTCGGCGACAACCTGTACAAGGTGGTCGTCGAGCGGGCGGAGTCGCGGCGCAAGGCGCTCGCCGGCGGCCAGCACCCGGAGACGCTGCTGATCCGGTACATCCCGGCCGAGATGGTCGAGGACCTGCCCGCGATCATGGACCGGCTCGGCATCGACCACGACCCGGCGGAGTTGCCGGACCGGACGCTGTTCCTGCGCGGCGAGGACGACGCGGACTGGTACGCGGTCTCCGGGACCGCCGACGCCCGCGACGGGTTCGCGGCCACGGCCGAAGGCGTACAGCGGGTCGCGGAGATGGCTCGCCGCGGCGCCACGGGCGTCCCGGGTCTGGGCGAGCACCTGAAACAGCTCACGTTCTGGCAGGGCGGTGCCATCCTCAACCGGTTCACCACGATGGCCCTGACCGACCTGACCCCCGCGCACGTGGCGGAGCAGATTCCGACGGCGATGCTGAGCATCTACCTGACCTCGGCCTCCGCCCGCTGGCACAACCTGGGCACGGAGATCTCCAAGTGGATGGCGAACCGGATCCGGGACTACTACGGCTACTCGGTGTCGCCGTTCCGGGTGCAGCTCGGCGCGTTCCTGACCGCCAGCCTGGCGATCCGGCTGGAACGGCTCGACGCCCGCCAGTCCCACCTCGCCGAGCTGACCGGCCGGCCGCGGCCGGACTGGCCGGACGAGGGCCCGCCGCCACCCGACGGCCCGGACGGACCGCCACCGACCCCGCCCGCGCCCGCGGCGACGTCGGAGCTGGAGTCCGCGCCCGGTGAGTCGCCGGCGCCCCCGGCCGCGCCGCCGTCCGGAGATCCGGACGCCGGCTCGCCGGCACCCGCGCCGGACCCGGTCGCCGACCTGCTTGCCCGGCTCCAGGAGTTGCGCGACGATCCCGACCTGTCCACCAGCGCCCGGGTACTCGCGGTGCACGCGCTGTGGGCCGGCGCCGACCCGGCGGTACGCGACGCCGCGGTCGACGCGCGCCCGGAGCTGGTCGGCGCGGTGCCCGGCGTGCTCAGCCCCGACGCGATCCGCGCCAACGACAGGACGCTGGACGCGGGGATCGAGGTGGTACGGGCCAGGCTGGCGGCCCGCTCCGCCGAGCTGGATGCCCTCCACCTCGCCGAGGACGACGATCCGGCGTTCCGTTCCCTGTCGGAGCTGCTGAACACCCTGGTGTTCATGGCGACGCCGGTGGCCCGCAAGGTGTGGCTGCCGGACGGCACGGTGCGGATCGTCATGCAGCGCCGCCGGTTCGTCCACCTGGAGATCGACCCGGACGGCCTCGGCCACGTGGTGGAGCTCGTCGGCGCCGACCTCGCCGACGCCGCCGCGGCCATGCAGTTCTGGGCCGGCACCTGGCAGAGCCTGCGGACCCTGCCGTACCAGGTCCGTCGCACCGAGATCGTCCACGACGCGGCGGCCGCGATGGTCGGCAGCGACCCCGGGCTGGCCCTGCTGACGGCGCTGCCGCCGCACCTGCCGCAGGGTGTGCCGGGCACGGTGCCGCAGTCCCGGGTCCGCGCCGTCGCCGACACCGCCGAGGCGCTGACCCTGGCCGTGCAGCTGGAGGTCCGGCCCGGCACCCGCCTGACCATCCAGTCGCACAGCTACGCCAACCGGGTCGCACGGGACCTGCGGGAGAACCGCCCCGACACGTTCGCCGGCATCCCGGTGCTGATGACCGGCTCGCCCGTCTCGGTGCCCGGCAGCGACGTGTACACCATGTTCAACTCGCGGGACATGACCGCCCAGACGCACCCGTTCGGGCGCAACTCCTGGCAGCCGGGCGTCACGCGGCTGTCGGCCGGCGAGGCGCAGGGCCACCCGTCGTACTGGGACGACGAGACGGCCGTGCGCAACATGGCCGCGTTCGCGCTCGGCGGTGCCCACCCGCTGGTCGTGGTCAACCCCGGCGACCCCGACCCGAACAACGGCCCGGCGAGCTTCACCAACGCCCTGCGCGCCATTCCGTTCGTGATGCGCGAGTTCGAGGACGACAAGCTGCCGCAGGACCTGTCGCCGCGTACCCTCGGCACGGTCACCCCGGAGGAGGCCGCCGCGCTTCCGGCGGGGCCGGGTCCGCGGCACGCCCTCCCCGGCGGCGCCCCGGACCCGCGTACCGGCGGATCGGGCGAACCCCGCCACGCCGCGCCCGAGCCGGGCCCCACGATCGGTGCGCTGCCGCCGCCGGTCCAGCCCGAGCAGCCCGTCCAGCCCGTCGAGCCGGAGCAGACGGAGGAGACGGAGCGGACCGGGCAGCCCGACTCGGAGAAGACAGTACTGACCGGCGAGGTCGTCGCGACCGGCGACGACGCGGAGCTGCCCGAGCCGGGCCGACCGGACGACGCCGCCGCGCTCCGCGCCGAGCTGAACCCCACGAAGCGGCCCGAATTCACCGAGCACGACCTGGCCCGGTTGCGGCGGCTACTGGAGCTGGCGGAGCGGCTCGACATGCTGCGGATCCGGCTGCGCGTGCTCGTCGGTGACCTCGTCCCGGACGGCCGGCCGCTGCTGCACGACATGCGGCTCGCCGATCTGCCGGTACGCGAGGACGTGTGGGCACTGGTCGACCAGTGGCACGCGGCCGAGGAGGCGCTGCGGGAGCTGCTGCACGGCGCGGCGTACGGCCGGGACTTCGGCATGGGCGTCGAGGAGAGCGTCCCGGAGGCGGAGACGCGACGCGGCTGGGTGCGCGCCTGGCTCGCCGAGCAGCCGGACGGCGCCGCCGCGATGGACCTGCTCGTACGGCTGGGCCGCCCGGCGGACAGCCCGCGCGCGGCGGTGGCGACGATGCGGGCGGCGCTGCTCGGCGACACGATCGACGGTGTCGTGGTGGCGCCGACGGACGAGGCGCCGGTGCTGCACGACCACGTCCCGGCCGGCGAGTACGCGACGCCGCCGGTCGTCGACCTGACCGACCCGCTCTACCAGGACGTGCTGCTGGTCTCGCCGAAGGAGGGGCCGTTCGAGACGGTCGGGTTCACGGTTGCGCTGACCCAGGGCCGCACACCGGCCGGCCGTACGGTGCACAGCAAGCTGGTGATGGGCAGCCAGTTCCGGCTGATCGCCAACCCGAACGCGGATCCGGAGGAGCTTGCCACGGCGGTGCGTGCCGAGGTGGAGCGGCTGGCGTCGGAATGGAAGTCCGTCGTCAGCACGGTGGTCTCCCACTGGCGCCGGGACGCCAGCCCGGCCACGCTCGCCGGCATCGTCACGGTCCTCATGTCGATGGGCGGTGGCCCGGCGATGTGGGCCGGGCCCGTGGCGCGGTCGATCATCGAGGCGCTGGTCTCCGGCCCGCTGGCGTACGTGTTCACCCGGGAGAACGTGCTCGCCGCGCAGCGCCGGGAGCGCGAGCTGACCAGGCTCGCCGGGAACCCGTCGCGCGGCCAGCTGCTCACCGAACTCGGCCGCAACGAGAGCGGCGAGGTGCAGAAGCTCACCGAGGAGCAGACCGAGCGGCTGGCGCGGCGGAGCGCGGAGGCGCTTCCGTTGCTGGCCCAGCGGTTGCAGGACGCCGCCGACGGGCGTCCCATACCCGGCTTCGACGAGCTGCCGCCCGACGACGCGCGCCGGCACATGGACGACCTGCTCCGCACGCTGCTGGCCGGTGCGCACATCGAGTACGACGACGCGACGGGCCAGGTCCAGGTGGAGCTGCCCGCGGGGCGCGGCGTGGAGCGGCTGGCGCTGGCCGCTGACGTCGGCCGGTTGCCGGTTGCCGGCTTCCGGCTGGAGGAGTTCTCGGCGCTCAGCCACAACGCCGTGTTCACCGTGCTGGTCTCGCCGAACATGTATGACACCGCGGCCGGCGACGCCGACCCCGTCGCGGTCGCGGAGTCCATGCTCGGTCAGTTCAAGGAGCTGCTCAGCCTCCGCCGGAAGATCCCGTCGCTCGTGCCCAGCCGGGTACGCACGATGGTGGCGGCGTGGCTCAGCGCGCCGATCGTCGCCGGCGCCGTCTGGTACGTGGTCGGCATGCTCATGCACAACCCCGAGCTGGCCCGCATCGTCACCGCCAACGACGCGTCCCGCCGGCTGACCCGCGGCGCAGTCCAGCCGTGGGAGAAGCTGGTCGACGTCATCGCGACGTGGAAGAACAAGAGCCACCTGTTCGGCTTCCGCGACAACCCGTACGCCGCGTGGAACAAGACCCAGATCCGGGTCGAGATGAACCTGCTGCGCCGCGAGATCCGCGAGGGCCTGGGCGTGGCGGCCCGGATCCGCACCCTGACCGGTGAGTCGGAGCCGAACGTCCTGCTTCCCAAGCAGGTGCGCTTCGCCGTGGCCCAGGCGCTCGGCGGCCATCCGGACCTGACGGTCAGTGACCTGGGCACGGACGTCCCGCTGCGGGTACGGGTGGCACTGCGGCCGGGCAAGTGGCGGGTGCGCAGGCGCCGGTTCACCGTCGACGTGAAGCTGCTCGACACGATGGAGCCGGGCCGGGCGCAGCTCGTCGTCAAGGGGTACGACGCCCTCCAGCTCAACGTCTCGACCGAGTGGTCGTCCGTCGAGGGCCTGTACGACGAGCTGATCGCCCGGGCCGAGAACATCGCGCGCATCGCGCGCATCTTCCGGTCCCGGCGGCTGCGTGGCCCGATGAAGAAGTCCGGCGGCGACGCGGCGATGGACTTCCTCGTCACGCCGATCCTGCTGGCCGAGGGCAACGAGGTCGCGCTGGCGTACGACGCGCAGTCCGCGGCGAACGCGGCGACGGAGGGCGTGACCGAGACCGCGATCACGCACAACGAGCTACAGCGGGAGAGCACGGCCTACCTGCAGCAGCACCGGGCCGACGTGGACTACACGCCGGAGGACGTCTACCAGACGCCGGCGTACGACGAGCGGCAGTTCCACGCCGCGGTCGCGCGGCAGGCCGAGTTCGTCGAGTCCCGGGCGGAGGATCCCGCCTTTGCCGCCGCACTGGGACCGATCCTCACCGAGCTGGGTGAGCTGTCGCCGGTCTCGCCGGAGGCGGTGACCGACGGATTCCGCCGGATGGTGCACGACGGGACACTGGTCGACCGGATCGAGCGGTTGCGTTCGCTGACCGCGATCGACACGGACACGTACGTGGCGATGATCAGTCCGATCGAGTCCGGGACGAAGCGGGTGCTCACGGCGCATCCGCCGGCGCAGCTGATCTTCCGGGTGGTCCACGGCGACCTGTCGGAGACCGATCCGGGCAGCGTGACGATGTGGCCGGTGCAGCTCGACGTGCACATGGTGTTCGCGGTGCCCGGCGCCGACGCCCAGGCCGGTTTCCCCGCGCTCCTCGACGAAATGGAGCGGTTCGTCGACTGGTGGTCGGAGGTGCCGCTGGGCCCGGCCGACCGCCGCGCCTACATGGACAACGCGCTGCGGACGCGGCTGCCGGCGGTGACCAACCAGGCGGTCAGCGGCCTGGTCCACGGCCACAACATGTGGCTGGCGCTGTTCGGCACGTCGCCGAGCATGCTCGCCCACACGTACGCGGGGACGGTGCTCGGGCGGACGAACTCGGTCGAGCAGGCCCAGGCCATGGGCATGGCCAACCTGGTCCGCAACCGGTACGGGTACGACCCGTCGCCGTGGCACCTCCAGCTCGTCCTGGCGCAGCGGCGGGCGACGGCGGCGCGGTGGGCGGCGCTGAGCGGGCTGGTGGACCGGACCGCCGACGCGCTCGTCGCCTCGGCGCCGGCCGACGGCGCGCCGCGGCCCCTGGCGGACGAGGAGGCGCTGACGGTCGCCGCGGCGTTCCTGCGTCGTCTCCCGAACGGCGAGTACCGGCTGGTGGGGCCGGAGGAGCCGGGCGGCCAGCCGCCGCAGCGTTCGGACCTGCGCGCCGACGACCACACGGTGGTCCGCGTCGAGTCCGACGGGGAGCGCATCTACCTGGGCGGCCGGTGGGGCACGGACGATGCGGGCCACCGGGCACGACAGGGCGGGTACACGCTGACCGGCCGCCAGGCGGGCACGGTGCTGCGGGAGCTGCTCGGCACCGCCAACGCCGGCCGGGCGCTGGTCGTCGACGGCTGCTCGGCGCTCGGCCTGGCGGACGACATGGCGGCGGAGGCGGGTTTCCCGGTCGTCGTACCGGACACGGTGACGTGGCTGGACAGCGCCGGCAAGCGGCACCTGGCCGCGCTCGACCCGGCGAGCGTCGAGGCCCGGCCGGCGAGCGTGGCCGACGGCCGCTGGTGGGTGGTCCTGCCGAGCCGCGAACGCGCCCTGTTCGACACCACGGCGTGGCGGGCCGAGCGGGCTCGCTGGAACGCCGACGCCCTCACCGAGGTCCTCAGCGAGCAGGAGGACGGCTGGTCGCTCGACCCGACGGCGCCGCGGCTACCGGCCGAGGAGGGCGTGGTCACGCTCGACCTCCGCCGCGCCGCGTACGGGGACACGCGGTTCCACGTGCCGGCGGCGGACGGCGCCCACCCGCTGTACCCGGCGGAGCTGGGCGAGGCGCTGCTGGCGCTGCGCGCGGACGGACAGCTGGAGTTCGGCGCGCACACGGTGCTGCGCCTCAACACCGGCAACGGCTACCTGCGCACGATCACGCCGGAGATGCTGTCGGCGCTGGCCGAGTCGCTGCGCGGCGAGGTGTCCGCGGTGGCCGCGCTGGTCCTCGACGCCGACGGCAGCGAGACGTGGGCCGCCGTACGGTACGACGGTGAGCTGCTGACCGGCGACGACCTCGGTTGGGCCGTTCCGGCGGAGCCGGAGCGACCGTTCAGCGACGAGACTCCGCCCGCCCCGGTCGCCGCCGGCCCCGCCGTCCACAGTGGACAGCCATGGTGGCACGGCACCGAGTGGGCACCCGACGCCCCCGACCTCGTACGCCTGCGCCAGCTCGCCGAACGCGTCGGCGAGGTCGGCAAGCAACGGCTTCTCGACCTGTCCAACCCGACCGACGAGATGACGGCTCGGGCCCGAAAGGCGAGCGACGCCGTCACCGCCCTTCGTGCGCTGGAGGCGCCGGTGTCGTGGGAGGAGACGGTCGACAATCTCCGCGTACCCATGCACCTGCTGCGTGACCTCTACCACGACGAATCCGAGTTCAAGCAGGCACGATGGCAGAGCAAGACGTCCTTGCGTCGGCTGTCGCGGGAGCTGGGGGAGATCCGGCTCCGCCTCGGGGAGCTGAGCCAGCAGATCCGGCAGACGGATCCTGATGCGGCGAACGCGTTCGAGGCGGCGGCCGACGAGGGACGCCCGGCCGAGAAGGCGCTGGCCGACCTCGCCACCGAGCTGCAGGACCTCCCGATCGACCGGTTCGGGCCGGACCACGCGAAGGCCGACGAGCTGTACGTGCGGCTCGCCGACGTCGAGGACCTGATACGGGCGTTCGTCCGCCGCATCGACGGGATCCGGGCGCCGCTCGCCGAGGTCGATCGGACCACCCGCGTCGAACCGGTCCGCAACTTGTTGGACCGCACCGCCGGTCTGGGGTTCGGTCTCGGTTTCGGCGAATTCCGCTGGTCGCCGGAGGGCTTCCTGCACTGGAACGACACGGTGCTGTGGAAGCCCGGCATGGCGTACGACGCGGTCCAGGTCACCTCTCCGCGCACGGGTACCACGGTCGAGGCGATGGTCGTGTCTCCGCGGTGGATGCTCGAAGGGGAGGCCGACTACCGCCTAGTGCCCAAGGATCCGGCTCTGCCGGCCGACCTGTTCGAGCGGGACAACGTCCGACTGCACTCGGATGCCGTGCACGGCAAGCCCGTGCGGCACGCCGCGAACATTCCTACTCGACCGGAACCGGAGGAAGACGAGGCTGTCGCGACGGTGCTTGCCGAACGGAAGCGGCAGTACGCCATCGACGGGTTCGCGTTCTGGGGCGTCGGCGAGGGCGAGCTGCTCACCCACCCGGCACCGGCCAAGGCGCTGTGGCCCGGCGCCCGGTGGACGGGCATCAGCGGACACGGCTCGCCCGACGCCCTCCACCTCAACCAAGGCCTATTCCGCCCCAAGCCGTACGCCGTGCCATGGGAGCAGGTCGGCCGGGTGGTACCGACGCTGCCGGACATCCGGTTGCGCAGCCGGGTACTGCTGGGCTCGTGCAACACGATGGCGCTCGGTGACGAGCTCGGTCCGGCCGCCCGTCTCGCGGAGACGTGGCAGGTCACGGTCGTCGGCGCCACCGGGCTCACCTGGACGACGGACGAGGGTGAGGAGCTCGTCGGCTTCTACCGGCCGGGATCGGAGGAGCTGCTACCGGACACCCGCGGTTCGTGGGAGGCGGTGACGCCTTACGGCCTGCGACTGGCGTTCCCGGGCTTCCAGTGGCACGGTCTCGTCTCCTGGTGGGACGTCGTACTGGACATCGCCGACGAGATGTTCGGCGACGGCACTCCGGGCGACGACACTCCGACGCCGGACGACGGCGCGCCGGGTGCCGGGCGCGACGCGGACTGGTGGACGGGTACTCGCTGGGACGACGCGGCGGCACAGCGCGCACGGCTCGGCCGGCTCGGTGCGGAGGTCCGGGACCGTCTTCTGGCGGGTCACCCAGAGCGGGACGGCATCGTCGCGGCGTTGTCCGGCCAGTTGGCGGAGATCCAGTCGGGGGTCGCTGAGGGAGCCGGCCTCGCGAAGCAGGCCGAGCACGCCCTCAGCGAGGCGCTCCGGCAGGTCAGCGAGCTGTTGGCGCAGCCGACCCGGAAGACGGATCGCCTTGACGCGATTCGGGCATTGCTCATGTTCGGCCAGGTCGGTGAGTCGACCCGCGTTCGCCGCGCCGGCGGCCCGCCGATCCTGCGCGAAGAGGGCGGCCCGACCGGCCTGCGCGGTGCGCTCAACGCGATGCAGGCGGCGGTGACCCAACTGCTGTGGGCGGCCGAGCCCGCCAGCCCGTGGGGTCTGTACCCCGAGCTGCGGTCGCAAGCACAGCTGTACACGGCGCGGGCCGAGGTACTTCTTCAGGACGCCTGGTCGATCATGCCGGAGGCCCGGTCGGCGTTCCAGGCGGCCGACGGAACCGGTTCGTACGACGGGATGCGCGCGCTGGGCGGTCGGCTCCGGACGATGCTCGCGTCGGTCCGGGAGCTCAGGGACGACGCGGCCGCCCTGTCGGCCGCGGCGGACGCGCTGGCCGACGAGCAGCGGGTCGGGCCGATGGTCGATGCGGCGTTGGCCGGCTTCGCCGGTCTGGGACTGGGACCCGGGGAGCTCGGCTGGACCGACGGCGCCGACGGCCCGCAGCTGTGGTGGGGCGACACGCGGTTGTGGCCGGCAGACGGCCACTGGACCGCCGAGGTACACCTGGCCGACCCCGACCGTACGGTCACCGCGCTGGTCGTCCCGGTCGAGTTGCTGCCGGGCAACCCGAGCGGGCACACGCTCGTACCGCTGGATCCGACGCTGGATGCGCACCTGCTTGACGGGGTCCAGCTGTGCTCGTCGGCGGTGCATGAGCCGCCGCGGTGGGTCGGCGGTGGTCCGAGCGCGTCGCGTCCCGGCCTGGTCTTCCGGCCCGACCCGACCGGCGACCTGCGGCCGCTGCAGAACCTGATGCGCGAGCTGGCGGCCCCGGCGGCCCAGCCGACGCCGGCGTCCACGTCCTGGTGGGTGGGCACCGCGTGGGCCGACGACGCGCCGGAGTTGGCGCGGCTCCGGGACGCGCGCCGCCGGCTGGCCGGCGAGATCACCGCGCGGGTCGCTGCCGGGCCGGCAGAGGGGGAGCCGATCCGCTCGGTGCTGGCCGACGAACTCGATCAGCGCACCCGCGCCGCCGCCGCGGTCCGGGACTTGGCGCTCGCCGCCGGTGAGGACATGTCCGAGGTGGCCGACGTGCTGCGCGACCTGCTGGCCGATCCCGGCAGCGAGCGCGAGCGGCTGCGGACGGTTCGGGACGGCGCCGTCGTCGGGGTCGCGGGCCAGGGCGGGCTGCTCAGCGTCCTGTACGCGTTGGACTCGATCACGACCCGACTGGGCACGGCCGCCGAGCCGATGAACGGGTGGGGCCTGTTCCCGGCACATCGCGCGCAGGCCGCGCGGTGCGTTCCGCGTGTGACCCGGCTGCGCGACGCGGTCCGGCAGGTGCTCCGCGAGATCGACGACGCCTTCGACACCGTCGCGCAGACCGGCTCGTACGACCGGCTGCGCGCGGTGAGCGCACGGCTCGACGAGGCGGTCGGCCTCCTGCCGGAGTTGAGGTTCGAGCTGCGTTCGCTGGCGAGCGCGGCGGACGAGGTGCGTGACCGGGACGCACTCGTCGCGGCGGCGGTGACCGACTCCGCGGGCCTCTCCGTCGGCTTCGGAGCCGGCCCCGGCGACTTCCGCTGGGTGCCGACCGCCGGTCGCCCGGAACTGTGGTGGGCCGGGACGAAACTGTGGCCCGGCGAGGGCTCCTGGACCGTGGACGCGTACGCCGCGGAACACGACTGGTGGGTGCCGGCGGTGGTCCTGCCGGCTGCGCTGGCGTTGCCGGGCGGGGAGCCGCGGCATCGGCTGGTTCCGCTGGATCCGACGCTGGACCCGCACCTGCTGGACGACGTCGACCTGTGCTCGACGGCGGTTGCCGGTCCGCCCCGCTGGACCGGCACCGGGCCTGCGCCGGACCCGCTGAGCCTGGTCTTTCCGGCCGACCCGACCGGCGCGTACGGGCCGCTGCGTGAGCTCGTCGCGACGCTGTCCGGACAACCGGCCGACAGCACGGGCTCACCGGGTGACGTGCTCGGCGGATACCAGGCGGAGTATGTCGCTCTCCGTTCCCGGGAGCGTGTCGCGCACCGCGAGCACGCCACCGCCCGCGCCCTGTTCGCCCGGTACCGGCTGTTGCGCGGGCCGCGACGGCTGGTGGACGAGCCGACCGTGCGACGCGCCGTACGCCGGGTGGCACACGAGGATTCCTCCGGCGCGGCAGGAAACGGCGCCTGGCTGGTGTCCGCGGGGACCGCGATCGGCGGCATCGAGGACGATCACGCCGGTTTGGTGGCGGCCGTGTCCGCCGCGCTGGACGGAGCCGCCGAACGGGTCGACGGCGCGACGGCGGATCGGTACCACGCGGTCGCGGACGCGTGGCGCGAGCGCGCGTCGGCAGCCGAACGCCAGCGGTTCTTCGAGCGCGCCGTCGCGAAGGGGGTCCTCGCCGGGCGTACGGCGGAGCAGGTGCTGGCGGGGCTGCCGGATGTCGCGGACATCGAGCGGGAACAGGCGGTCTGGGCCCGGACGGCGGTCCGCGGTGCGGTGAAGGCCCGGCACGGCGCGCGGCTCGCACCCGCGTTCCAGCAGTACCACGCGATGCTCGACGACTGGCTGTCCGGTGCTCCGCTCCGCGGCCCGGTGCCGGACTTCGCCGCGGTGCGGACCGTACTGGACGCGCTGGACTGCCTGGCCCAGGCCGAGATCGCGGTCCGGCGGCCGCGGGGCGACGGTGGCGGCGCGAACTACCAGCAGCACACGCGCGCCAGGACCCGGTTGCGTGTCGCCGCCCAGTCGCTGTCCCGGTTGCCGCGGCTCGCCGCCGCTCTCCGCGGTGTGTACGAGGCCATCGGTGACGACCGGTTCGACGTGCTCTATGTCGCCGTCTCCGGCCACTACGGCGGTACGTCCGACGAGAGCTGGGAACGGCGCCGCGACCGGATGTCAGCGCTGCTCGACGCGCACGACCGGGAGCTGGACGCGGCGATCCGTCGGGTCCTCGACGTGCTCGGTGTCGGCGACCCCAGGGGGCCGGCCGAGATCGCCGCGCCGTACCTGCGTGAGGCGCCGCAGTCGTGGTCGGTCGACCGCCCCCACGTCGCCCGCCACGCAACCGGCGTGACCCGGATCCCGGCCATGCCGGGCCGGCGCCCCGCCGGTACGTCCGACCCCGCCGACGTGCGCACCGCGATCACCCGGGCGTTCGCGCGGAAACACGGCCGGCCCGGCACCGCCGGATCGGGCGCCCTCATCGGCTTCGACCACGCCGCGGTGCACGAGGACGACGGCGGGCTCTTCCTGGACGTGGAACGGGCACCGCGGCACGGCTGGTCCGGGCTGTTCCGGTTCGAGGTGACCGTGGGGCACCTGGCGGACCACGACGCCGAGATCCACTACCACGACCACCCGTACGCGGGGGGCACCGCGGAGCTGGGCCGAATCGTGGTGTCGGACGCGATCGGGCTGGACGGTGTCGCACTGGACACCGCCGTGGGCGCGGCGTTGAGCAGCGCCGCCGCCGAGGCCGTCGTCGCGGCGACCGGCGACGCCCAGTACGTGCGGGACCCGGCCATGGCACGGCCGGAGGCCCACCAGCTGGCACCGGGTGTGCCCGCCCGTCTCGCGCGGATCAACTACCTGGCCGAGGTGTACGAGGCCGCGCTGCGGCACGACGATCCGGGCGCGGCGGCCTCCCTCGTACGGCCGATCGAGGAGCTGGCCCGGCAGACCGGCATCGCGTGGCACGCGTACGACGTGACGCAACGCGCGGACCTGGTCGCCATGGCACCCATCTACCTCGCCCGGGACCCGTGGGACGGTGTGCGCGTCTTCACCGACGCCGATCGGGACGCGCACCGGCTGATCCTGCGCGACGGCCTGTTCTACTACTGGTCGGATCCGACGAGGCTGTTCGACAGCCGCGATGCCGACCCGTACGGCGACGGCCTCGTCCGGTACGTGCTCGGCGCCGACGGCCACTGGTACTTCCTGGCGACGGACTGGCCGGACGGCGCCAAGCTGGCCACCCACGGATCCGTCTTCGGCGGCATGCCGGTGCGCGGCGCCGGCGGTTTCATCGTTCACGACGGCCGGCTCGTTTACCTCGACGACGGCAGCGGCCACTACAAGCCGAACCAGCTGTCGCACGTCTCGCCGACGCTGGACCGGCTCGACCGCGGCGGCGTGCACTACGAGTACGAGGTCGGCCTGACGACCACGAGCGGCGGCGAGGTCTTCATCCGCCCGCTTGACTGGACGGAGCTGCATGCGGGCCGGAAGGCGCTGGGCTGGGCGCTGGACGGGCTCGCTCGGGACATCCTGGTCGGCAGGGCCCATCCGGCCGTACGGGGCGTCGAGGCGCGGTCCGACTTCCGGGTACGGATCGACCTGGTCGACGGCGAGTCGGTGGAGATCGACGCGTTCGGCCTGGTACCGGCGATCATCGCCCGGCGTTTCGACCGGGACGCGGCGATCCTGGCGGCCCGGCAGTGGCTCGACGACGCGATCGTCCGTCTCGTCGAGGGTTCTGGCCGGGACCGGGCGCGGCCGCGCACGGGTGCCGGCAGCAACCGGGCGGCGGTCGCCGAGTCGGTGCACCGGGCCCTGCACCGGCTCGGCGCCGAGTGGACCGTCACCGAGGACGGTGACGACGCCGTGCTCGTCGCGCCGGCGCGCGGTACCGGCGTCGCGTTGCGGCTCGCGGTCGACCCGCTGGCCGGCGACGAACTCGCGCGGGCGTGGTCCACCAAGCCGGTGCTCCGACCGCGCAGGGGATTCCCCGCCGTACGGGAAGTCGTGGTCCAGGACCGGCTTCTCGGCGATCCGGACCAGCTCGACCGGCTCGTCGAGCGGGCGCTGACGTTCCTGGCGGCCGAGGCGGAGTACGACGCCAGTTATCTGACGAAGGTGATCGGCGCGGCGGCGGGCGACGACGACGGTCTGCTCTCCCGGGCGGAGACGGCGCGGCCGAGCCTGGCCGAGCGGCAGGCGCTGCGTGACCTGCGGCTGCTCGTGCGGGACTTCCAGGCGCTGGGCGCCGGTCGACGCGCGGTGCTCGGCCTCGAACTGAACGCCTGGCTGCGCACCTGGTTCACCGCCCGGGGACTGGCGTACGACATCCGGGCGGCGGACGGTCGCCGGGCCGGTCGGTGGCAGCGGGCGGTCGACGAGGCGGTCCCCTCCTTCCGCTACCTGTACAAGAAGATCGCGAAGCTCGAGCCGCTGGAGCCGGTGACGGAGCGGCCCGAACCGGAGGCGCTGTCGCCGCGGGACGCCGAGGCCGTCGAGTGGTCGCTGGGGTTCATGGAGCGCACGCCGGCCGGCGTCCACCTGTACGGCCGGCGGGGCGAGGCCGCGACCGACGACGCGCGGCGTACCGAGGCGTGGCGGATCGTGGGCACCGACACCGAACGGGTGGTCGACGTGGCCGGCGACGGCCGGGTCTTCCTGGTCGGCGGCCGGGAGATCACCCCGCAGCAGCTGGCCGCGACGGTACGGGAGTGGTTGCGCCGCAACGGTCTCACGGCTGACTGGCAGGGCCGAACGCACGTGTTGGCCGGCTGCACGATGGGGGCGGGCGGCGGGTCCGCGCCCGCCGGCCGGTACGCGGTGACCGCGGGCGTGCGCGTCCGCGCGTTCGCGCGGCCGGTGTGGAACAGCGAGCACGTGTCGCCGGACCTGCCGTCGGGGTTCCTCGTCGCGGCGGACATCGACGAGACCGACCTCGGTGGTCGTCCCGGCGCGGTCGATCCGGACGTGCACGAGTGGGACCTCGACGGCACGTACGCCGGCAGCCGCCCGGTCGTCCCGGACGTACCCGTCCCGTGGGCCGTTGGCAGCACGGCCGTTCCGACCCACCGCGGCCCCGCCGGTCCCGCGGCGCTCGACGAGTACCAGGCGGAGTACGTCGCGCTGCGCTCGCGGGAACGGATCGCCCACCGCGAGCACGCGACGGCCCGCGCGCTGTTCGCCCGCCACCAGCTCCTGCGCCGCCCCTTTGCGAACGGCAGCATCATGATGAGGTCCGCCGACCAGCAGGCCATCGTGGTCAGTTGGCTCCGGCTCGCCGCGGAGAGCCCTTTCGGCGACGCGGGGGAGGGCGCCTGGCTGATGACCGCGGCGGGCACGATCGGCGACATCGAAGGGGAGCACGAGCGGCTGGTCGCGGCGGTGGTCAGGGAGACCGAGCTGGCCGCCGCCCGTGCCGACGGCGCGACGGCCGGGCGGTACCGCCGGATCGCGGACGCCTGGCGGGAACGAGCCTCGGCCGCCGAGCGCCAGCGGTTCTTCGAGCGGATGGCCGCGAAGGGCGTCATCGCCGGAGACGCGGCGGTGCGCGTGCAGGAGGAACTGCGCGGCCTCGCGTACGCCGATACCGAGCAGGCGACCTGGTCCTCGGTCGAGGTCTGCGCCGTGGTGAAGGCCCGGCATGCCGCGCGGCTGGCACCCGCGTTCCAGCGGTACCACGAGATGCTGGACGTCTGGCTGGGCGGTGCCCCGCTCCGGGGACAGGGGCCAGACTTCGCGACGGTCCGTACCGTGCTGGACGCGTTGGCGGGTCTCGGCATGGCCGAGGTCGCGATCCAGCGGCAGGTCCGCGCCGACAGCGACGATCCGGCGGCGGCGCGCGGCAGGTTCGAGCGCGCGAGGTCCGCGTTGACGGCGGCGGCCCGGGCCGCCCGGCCGGAGCTTGCCGATGCGGTCCGTGACCTGCTCCACCTGCTCGACGATGACCGTCTCGACGCGCTCCGCGGCGCGGTCAGCGGCACCGGCCGGTACGAGGCGAACAAGGACCTCGTCCGCGAGGTGGAGCCGGCGGCGCGTCGGCTCGACGCGAGCGAGCACCTCGTGGACCGCGCGATCCGGCGCGTCCTCGACGCCGTCGGGGTGGGTGGGGACACCCGGGTACCGGCCCAGGTCGCGGCTCCGTTCCTGCAGCAGGCGCCCCGCGAGTGGATACGCAGCCGGCGGTTCCACTATCCCGAGATGTCGGCCGTCGCCACTGTCCGGTCCCTGCCCGGTGCTCGCCGCACGGGCCTGTCCGACCCTGAGGCGGTACGCGCCGCCATCATGCGCGCGTTCTTCAGGTCGAGCTGGCGGACCGACACGCCCAACACCGCGCCTCAGCACGCCTCGATCGGCTTCGACGAGGTGGCGGTGGAGACCCGCGACGGTGCCCTGTCGCTTTACGTCCGGCGGGCCGGCGTCAGCGGATGGGCGGGCGGTTTCCAGTTCGACCTGTCGGTCGGGCCGGTGGCATCGGGTGACGCCGAGTTCCAGCCCGTCAACCGGCCGGTCCGGGGTGGCGAGACCCGTCACCTGGGCCGGATCGTGGTGTCCGACGCGTTCGGGCTCGACGGCTTCGCGTTGGACGTCGCGGTGGGTGCCGCGGTGAGTGGCGCGGCGGCGGCGGCCGTGGTGGCGGCGACCGGCGACGCCATGTACCTGCGGGATCCGGCCGTGGTTCGGCCGGCGAGCCGGCAGCTCGCACCGGGTGTGCCCGCCCGCCTCGCGCAGCTGCACTACGCGGCCGCCGTCTACCAGGCCGCGCTGGGCGAGGACACGCCGGACGCCGAGAAGGCGGCGGCCGTCGTTCGGTGGATCGACGAACTGGCACGCGAGGTCGGCTGCGAATGGCGGGCGTTCGACGTCGCACAGCGTCCGGATCTCGTTCCCTCGGTGCCGATGGACGTCGCGCGCGATGCCTGGGACAACGTACGCGTCTTCACCGACGCCGACCGGGACGCGCACCGGCTCGTCCTGCGCGACGGCCTGTTCTACTACTGGTCGGATCCGACCAGGGTGTTCGACAGCCGGGACGTCGACCCGTACGGGTCGGGCCGCATCCGCTACGTGCTCGGTGCCGACGACCACTGGTACTTCCTGCCCAGTTCCTGGCCGGACAGTTCCGAGCCCGTCACGCACGGCACCTTCTTCGGCGGTCGTCCGGTACGTGCCGCCGGTGAGTTCGAGATCCACGACGGCAGGCTCGCCTACCTGGACGACTCCAGCGGTCACTACCAGCCGAACCGGCTCTCCCACACCTCGCCGGCGCTGGAACGACTGGACCGCGGCGGCGTGCACTACCGGTACGACCTCGGCTTGATGAGGGTGTTCGACGGCAGAACCTACCTCCGCCCAATCGATGACGACGGCTGGGAGCGCGCCCAGCGTGCCATGGCACATGCCCTCGATGGCCTGGCGCGCGACATCCTGGCCGGAGCGGCGCATCCGGCGGTGCGCGGCGTCGTGGACCTGGGCGACTTCCGGGTCCGGATTGACCTGGTCGACCGGGAGTCTGTGGAGATCGACGCCTTCGGGCCCGCGCCGGCGATCATCGCGCGCGATACTGCCTGGGGCGGCGAGGAACTGGTCGCCCGGCAATGGCTCGACGACGCGATCAGCAGGGTCGCGGACGGCCTTGGCGTGCCGGTGCCGGCCCGGGTCGGCACCGCGGCCAACCGGGCGGCGGTGGCCGAGTCGGTGCACCGGGTCCTGCGTCGGCTGGGCGCCGAGTGGGCGGTCACGGAGCACGGCGACGACGCGGTACTCGTCGCGCCCGAACGTGGCAACCGGGTCCTGCTGCGGGTTGCCACCGAACCGCTGGGCGAGGACGAGCTTGCACGCCTCGTCTCCACCGAGCCGACGTTCCGGCGCCGGTGGATGGGAATGCGCCGAGCGCAGGAGATCCTTGTCCAGGACCGGATCGTGGCGGATCCGGAACTGCTGGACCGGCTCGTCGAGCGGACCCTGATGTTCCTTGCGGCCGAGGCCGAGTACCGGACGGGCGGCCTGGCACCGCGGACCGGCGACTCCCCGGGGCAGATGTTCCGCTACCGCGCGCTGCCGCGGCACGGCGAATACCAGCCGAGTGTGAGCGAGCAGCGGGCGCTGAGCGATCTGCGGATCCTGGTGCGCGACTACCAGGCGGCCGCCGCGGGTGGCCGTGCCCTACTCGGTCTGGAGTTGCAGTCCTGGCTACGCACCTGGTTTACCGACCAGGGCCTGAAGTACGACCGCCAGGCTGCCGGGCGTCGCGACGGCCGCGTCGGCCGGTGGCAGTGGATCGTCGACAAGGCGGTACCCCAGTTCGCCTACCTCCAGGCGGAGGTCGCGAAGCTTGAGGTGCCGGATCCGGCGGCGAAGCGTGCGGAGCCGGCGCCGATGTCGGCGGAGGACGCCGAGGTCGTCGAGTGGTGCCTGCGGTTCATGGAGCGCACCCCGGCTGGAGTCCATCTGCACGGCAGGCGGGGCGAGCCGACGACCGACGACGCGCGGCGTACCGAGGCGTGGCGGGTCGAGAGCACCAAGGAGACCCTGACCAGGCCCGGCGAGGACACCCAACGGGTGGTCGACGTGGCCGGCGACGGCCGCTTCTTCCTGGTCGGTGGCCGCCGGATCACCCCGGAGCAGCTCGCGTCGGCCGTGCGGGAATGGTTGCGGCGCAACGGACTCGTCGCCGACTGGCGTGACAAGGTCCACGTACTGGCCGGCTGCACGATGGGCGTCGGTGGCGACGCGGCTCCCGCGGCCCGCTACGCGGTGGCCGCCATAGCCCGGACCCGTGGGTTCGCGCGGCCGGTGTGGAACACCGAGCACGTGTCGTCGGACCTGCCACGCGGCTTCCTGATCGCGGCGGACATCGACGAGACCGACCTGGGCGGCCGGCCGGGCCGGATCGACCCGGACGTGCACGAGTGGGACGTCGACGGCGCGTACGTCGGCACCCGTGCGGCGATCCCGGACCGGCCCGGCGGGTACGGCAACGTCGAATCGACGGCCGCCCCGGTGCACCGTGGCGTCGGCAACGGCCCGGAATCCCTGATGCGCAAGGCGATCCGCGCGTTCGCCGCGCCGATCCCGGCCGGCGTGGCGATCATCGCCGATCCGGCCCGGTTGGCCGAGGCGGCCGACCTACCCGCCGACGACACCGAGTTCCGCGTGGTCCTCGACGGTTTCGGCATCGCGGGCCGGCCGTTCGACGCGGACGACCTGGCCGGCTTCCTGGCCGAGCGGTACGCGGAGCAGATCGCCGGCCGCGACCTCCGGCTCTACACGTCCGACCCTTCGCACGAGGAGGCGGAGGTGCTGGCGACCACGCTGGGCGCCGCGCTCGCCGTGCGGGACGTCCTCGTGGCGAGCGCGGAGCCGGTCCTGGTCAACGGCCGGGTGCTGTACGTGCGGCAGGTCTCGGGGCACCCCGCGCCGGTCGCACCCGACGGCGACGGGTACTGGTGGCGTTACCGGCTCGGCCCCGACGGCCTCACCCTCAGCGCCGAGCCGGGGCCGCTCGGGCCGCGGGACGCGAAGCCGGCCGACGCCCTGTCGGAGTACGACCGCACGCAGCTCGCGAAGACCGCGCAGCTGTTCCCCGGCGGCGTGGCGTTCTGCGCGGCGGACGACCCCCGGTTGCCCGCCTGGCGCGAGCTCGCGCAGGATTCCGAGGACTTCTGGGTGTTCGTGGACACCGACCGCGACGGCTGCACGGTCCCGACCGCGGGGCCGGCGCTGCGTCCCGCGCCGGAGGACGTGGCCGACGCCGTACTCGCGTTGACGGCGGCGCGGGAGCCGGCGGACCGGGTCACGCTGCGGGCCACGATCCGCTTGGAGGGCAACGAAACCGGCGGCGACAACGGGTGGGCCGCGCGGTTCGCCCGGCGTATCGGGCAGCCGACCGCCGGGCCGGACGGCGTCGTACTGCGTGACGGCGGCACCGAGACCGTGGTGACGTTCGACGACACGTCGTTCGAGGCGCTGCTGAGCGACGCCCCGGCCGCGGGGCCGACTGGCCGGATCCGCTGGTACGACAGCGACGGCGAGTCGGTGCCCGGCGACCAGCGCCCGCCGCGCGACCTCGAGCTGGACGTCCGCGCCGGGGCGGACGACCAGGACGATGGGCTGTGGCGGCTGCCGTGGGGCGCGCTGACCGCCCTGCCGAACGCCGGCGAGTACCGGTTCGGCCGGCCGGACGACCGGACCCTGGAAGCGGCCCGCGCCGAGATCGTCCCCGCCACGGTCGCGCTGGTGCTGGAGTCGACCAAGGATCAGCGCACCGGAGCCGTCGGGATCTCCATCGCGGAGGAGCCGGTGGAGATCGCGGATCTCGTCGCGTTCCTCGGCCGGCTGGACCGGCTGGAGATCCTCCGGCTCCGGGAGGCGGCGGGTGCGGGTCCGGTCGCCCTCTACCTGAACTACGGCGGCTTCGGTGTGTCACCGGCGGCGTCCGTACTGGCGCGGGCGTGGGGCGTCGACGTGGTCGCCCCGGTCGGTGAGTTCGCCGCGCAGGCCGACGACGCGCGTCTCTGGGTCCGCACGTACTCCCGGGGCCGGTGGGAGGACCTGCCGGCGCGTTCGCCGCTGGCGTGGCGGACGTTCCGGGCGTACACCGGCGAGGAGGTGGCGCGGCCCAGGGCGGCGGCGCTGCGCCAGCCCGAGGTCTACAGCTCGACGGTGGATCCGGGTGTGGAGCACGACATCCGCCAGGCGATGATGCGGTTCAGGGACGGCTTCGCGATCCTGTCGCCGGACGACCCGCGGCGGGACACGTGGGCGGCGCGTGCGGCGCAGCCGGGCCAGCCGTACACGATGGTGGTGGACGCCGACAAGACCGGGTTCCGGCCGTTGGGGTACCGGCTCACGGTCGCCGAGTTCGCGACGATCCTGGCCGGCGCCGAACGCGACGGCCTGATCGCGCTGGAGCCGCGCGGTCGCGAGCTGCCGGTGCTGCGGGTGGTCGCGCCGGGCGTCGGCGTCGGCCAGGTGGTGGACGGCGAGCTTCGTGCCCCGATCGCGCACGAGCTGGGGCTCGCGCTGGAGACCGTCACCGAGGCGCCGGCCGGCGACCTGGCATACGAGCCCGACGGCACCGTCCAGGTGTACGGCGTGGACGACCTGGGCCGGCGGCGGGAGCTGCCCGAGGACCGGGCCTGGCGCCAGCCGTTCATGTCGGACGACGAGGCGTTCGCGTGGCTGCTTCAGCACCAGCGCGTCACCCGGGCCGGCCTGTCGTTCCACGAGGTGTCCGACCCGCTTCACGACGACGCCGAGGGCGTCGCCCCGGAGCCGGGCCGGATCGTCGTCGACGTACGCGGGGCCGGTCGCAACTTCCTCGTCGCCGGCCGGCTCGTCACCCCCGAACAGCTCGCGATGGTGGTCCCGACGACGCCGGGCGTGACGCACGTCCTGGCCGGCTGCGCGGCGATGGCTCGGAACGGCGGCGGCGAGGCCACCGCCGCCCGGCGGTACGCGCGAGCGGCCGGCGTCGAGACGATCGCCGCGGACGCCGAGGTGTGGAACGCCGAGTGGGTGGACGACAGCCAGCGCGGCCTGCTGTACGCCGCGAGCATCGACCCGGCCAGCCCGTACGGCGCGCCCGGTGCGGCCGGCCGGTGGTGGCGCCTGCCCGTGTCGGAGGGTGCGCAGCTCCTCGGCCGCGGCGTGCTGCCCGGAGCGAACCCGCGTTCGCTCGAACGGACGGGTTCGGCCCCACGGCCCGGCCTTCCGGTGCATCGTGGGGCGGGGTCGGCGGTGCCGCGCGACCCGCTGGTGGCCCGCGCGCTCCGCGCGTACACCCGGCGGTCCGTCACGGGGCTGGTGGTGGGGGCCGACGCGACCCGGGCGTCGCTCGCTGACCAGCTGCCGGTGGTCGCCGGGCGGTCGACGCTGGTGGTGGACGGGGACGACCGCGGTGTGAACCTGGCCGGGCGGTGGGTCGAGCCGGCCGAGGTCGCCGATCACCTGCGCACCGCGTACGGTCCGCGACTGTCCACTGTGGACGAGATCGTGGTGTACCGGCGGTGTGGCGACGACGACACCGGCCGCACCTGGTCGGCGCTCGCCCGGGCACTCGGGACGACGCTGCTCGTGACCGACGAGCCGCTGGCCCGGCACGCGGCCGACCCGGACGCGGCGCTGTTCCCGTCCGGCCACCGCTACTCCGCCACGACGGGCGAGCGTTCCGTGGCGGGCCAGGAGTTCGAGTGGCGGATGAGCACGATCGCCCAGGCGCTCCGTGACGCCGACTGGGTGCACCCGCTGCCGTCCGGGTTGGTGTTCGCCGCCCCCGACGACCCGCGCCGGCACCGGTACGCCGACATCTCCGGCGAAAGCAACCGGTGGCTGCTCGTCGTCGACGTCGAGGACGGCCTGTTCCATGCGGGTCCGTTCCGCCTCTCTGGCCTCGAACTGCACTCCGTGCTGGTCTGGCTGGCGGCCGACGGCGCGTTCCAGCCCCCGCTGCGGGGCACCGTGGTGGAGTTGGAGGGCCACGACAGCGCCCGGTCCGCCGCACCGTCCACCACCGTTGCCTCACTGGCGGCCGAGTACGCGGCGGCGAGCGGCCGGCGAGTGCGCGCGCCGTACGGGATGGTGTTCCGCGAGGCCAACGGGATCCGGCACGTCCGCTGGGTCGACGTCGAGACGGGCCGGCTCGTCGGCGGCCGGGACGTCTGGTACGGGCCGGACGGCTGGGAGCCCGAGCGTGCCGACCAGGGACTGCTCGACGCGATCGGGTCGTACGACGTGTCGGCGTTCGGAGTCACCGACGACGACCTGGCGGCGCTTCCCCTGGACGACCTGCTGGCCGCCTTCCTGGACGTGCCGCCGAACCAGGAGGAGCTGACCGAGCCCGCCGCCGCGGACGCGGTGGCCGACGCCGCCGAGCTGGCCCGGTGGGCGCGGGCCACCCTGCCACCGCGGGACGACACGCGTGACGTCTGGGACGAGCTCCGCACCGTTCCCGCCGGGTACGTGGTCGGCGGGCCGGCCGCGCTCGTCGACGACGCGCAGGCGATCCCGCCGGCTCCGAACGAGGTGGCCGTCGCGTTCGACCAGCCGGACACCCCGGCCGGGCGCGTGTCGGTGGATCCGGTGGGGCTGGCCGACGAGTTGTCCCGGCTGTCCGCCGACGACGTGATCGACCTGCCGTACGTCGGCGACGGCACCGCCGAGGGCACCGGCCTGATCAGGTTGTATGCCCACCGGGCCGGCCTCGGCCGCGGCGCCGCCGCCAGCGCGATGGCCTGGGCGACGGCCGGCCTGGACGTCGCCGGCCCGCTCGGCGCCTGGCGGGTCACCCCCGACGGGAGGGTGGTCGTCGACGTCGCGGTCGACGACCGGGTCGTGACGCTCCCGGCCGACACCCCGGAGGCGTGGGCCAGGTACGCCGGCGGCACCGGCCGTCCGCGCGAGGGTTCGACACGCGACGAGGTCATCGCCCGGCTCCTGCAGTGCCGGAGCGCCGGCGACCGGCTCCGGCCGCTGTGGCGGGTGGACGAGCACCAGGTCGTCCTGCGCGTCGCGTTGACCGCCGGCGGGCTCGGATTCGACGTGGCGGGGCTGCGCGTCGAGCCGTCGGACCTGGCGGCGGCGCTGCGCCGGCTCGCCGATCTCGGCCTGCTGCCGCTGGCCGGTCGTACCCTCCGGTTGGATGTCGGGCCCGCGGCGGCCGACGCGATCGCCGTCCGCTGGCTGGCGAGTTCGCTCGGCGCCCCGGTCGTGGTCCCGCTCGTCGAGCTGCTCCACGACGACCACGGGGAGATCGCCGACGACGGGGGCCCCGCCACGGACGTACCGGACGTGTGGTTGCAGGTCGACGAGCACGGCGACGAGGTGCCGTACCAGGCGCCGCCGGGCGCGGCCGAGCGCCGGACCGAAGCCGAGACCTGGGACCTGGCCGCCGGGTACGGCCAGGTGGCCGACATGCTCGCCTCGTTCGCCGACGCCCCGGGCGACATCTTCTCCCCACTTCCCGCGTCGAGTGCGGCCCTCGGCGGCGGGCTGTGGGTTCGGGATCCCGCCGAGCTGCCCGGCATGGCGGACCTGCTCGCGCTGACCGCGCCCGACGCCGAGCGGAACGCCGACCAGATCCTCTGGCGCCTGCGCGAGCTGTTCGACGGCGGGCCGTTCGACCTCGGGTACACGCTGGCGGTCCGGTCGGCCGACGTGGCCGTCGGGCGGACGACGGTGGAGCTGGCCGTTGGCGCGCCGGACGGCCGTGCCCTCGGCGCGATCCGCTTCGTGCTGACGTACCACCCGGGGCCGGCGGGCGACCCACGCGGCGCGGTCGTGGCGGACTACCAGCGGATCGACCTCGACCTGCCTGTGGCGCAGCGCAACGAGCTGCTCGTCGCGTTCCACACCGAGGGCGTCGAGACGTACCTGCGGCGCAAGGGCGTGTCCGCCGTGTACGCGACGGGTGCCGGCAGCGCCTTCGGCGCCCTGGGATTCGAGTACACCGCCGGCTGGGCCGACCGCCACCTGGCGGAGCTTCGCGTGGCGTACCGGGAGCTGGTTGGCGGTCTGGCCGCGCTGGCCGCCCGCCTGCGTGGGGCGGAGGCGACGGGCCGGTTCGCCGATCGCGGCGGCCGCTCCGTGGCGCGCGCCGAGCTGCTCGCCAGGGTGTACGAGCTGGTCGACGAGGCGGTCGAGCTGACCGGCGCGCCCGCGACGCGGCACGGCCCGGTCGGGGAGTCCTGGCCGGACCTCGCCGACCGGTACCGGGAGGCGGCGGACCTGGCGGAGCTGCTGGGCGCGGGCGGGTTCACGATGCGGGCGCTGCTGGCCGCCGGTCAGGAACCCGACCAGGGCTACGATCCGGCGTTGCTCGGCGCCCGCATCCTCGATGGCTCGCCGGTCCGCTCGATGCGATGGCTCGCCCCGAGCGGGCTGGGTCCGGTGGACGAGCCCGGCCCGTGGCCGGGTACCCCGACCGACCCGGCGCCGGCCACCCGACCCGCGACCGGTCCGTCCACTGTGGACGATTCTGGTACCGGTCCGGTTGCCGCCGACGACCAGGTCCGGCAGCTCAGGGACCCCGGCGAGATCGCCGACTGGCTGGCCCGCAACCGGGTCGACGATGTGCCGGCCGGGGGCGTGGCGTTCCACCGACCCGGGCCGACCGCGGACTTCGCCCGGCTGGTCCGGCGCGAGCAGCGCGACGGCATGCCCGTCTTCGACATCGACGTGCACTACGACGAGGAGCGGGACCTGATCCGGGCCGGCGCCGACGATCCGGTGGGGATCGCGCCGGAGGACTTCTTCCGGGCCGTTGCTCCGCTGGTACCGCGGGGCGCGGTGGTCCGGGTGCTCGGCTGCCCCGCCAACGACCTCGCCCGCCGCGCCGCGCGCGTGCTGGGCGGCGTGTGGGAAGGGCCGGCCCGCGCCTACGGCGGTACCGAGTGGACCTGGACCAGTGCCGACGGCGAGGTCGTCACGGCGGGCCCGGACGAGACGTCGGCGGCCGGCCTCCCCGCACCCGGTACGCCCGGCATGTTCGTGCTGTACGACGAGTGGGGCACGCCGCTCGACGTCTGGGAGTCCGCCCCCGCCGACGCGGACGGGACCTGGCTGCCGCGCGGGATCGGCGACGGGCGTGCTCCGGCGACCGTGGACCAGCTGGTGGCGGTGCATCGTGCGCTGGTCGCGCGGCACGTCGCGGACTACCTCGCGGCCGACGACGAGAGGCGGCGGCTCACCGAACCGTCGGCCGTGGCCGCCGGCCACCGGCGCGTCCTGAAGGCACTCGACGGTCGACTCCGTCGCCCCACCAGAGCTCGGGGCAGGGAGGTCCTGCGGGCGGTCCGGGACGAGTACCGGTCGCGTCCGCCGGAGTCCCCGGACCGGCGCGAGGCCCGTGCCGCGAACCGGAAGGCGGAGACGGCGCACAGGTCCCTCGGGACCGCCCTGGCCGCTGCCACCCTCGCGGTCGGGAAACTGCCGGCAGGCGAGGACAGGGACCGGGCCAAGCAGGGCATCGCCGAGGCGCAGTGGCGGTGGAACGCGGTGGGCGAGGCGGAGTCGAGGCGCGCCGCGCACGGCCCGGCGGCCGGCGAGTACCGGGCGCTCGTCCAGCTGGCCGACCGCCTGCTCGGCCCCACCGGCCTGCCGGACGACGCCGCCGACGAACGCGCGTACTGGTCGGCTCGGCAGGAGGAGTGGTGGGGCGAGCTGGCGCACCACGACCGCCTCGTCGGGCTCGCCGCCGGGTTGTCGGCGCAGTTGCGGTCCGCGTTCGAGGCGGATCCGTTCGGTGCGGGCTCCCTCGGTCGGGAGGAGCTCGAAGGGCTGGTGCGCCTGTTCCCGCTACTCGACGTGGCGTACGAGGCGATGTCGACGGTGGGCGGCGACCTCGAACCGGTGATGGTCCACGGGCAGGATGCGAGCCCGTTCGACTACGACGTCGAGGCGCCCAAGCGGGTCGAGCGTCTCCAGGAGCGCCTGAACCGGGCACGGTTCGAGTACCGCGGCCGGTACCTCGAACGGGAGTGGCTCGACGGCGGGGTGATCATCCTCGTGCGGGGCATCATCTGGGGTGACCTGGACACGAGCGAGACCGCCACCGGCTATCGCAGCCGGGCCGAGTTGGACGCCGAGCTGGATCTTCGAGTCTCCGAGCAGTGCGCGGAACGCGGCATCGTGGCCTGGCCGGGCGAGCCGCCGTCGCCGGGCGACGCCGTGGACCGCCTGGTCACGGCCACCAACGAGTTGTTGGCCGACATCCGGATGCTTTCCGACGGGCTCGGCGCGGTCGACGACTTCGACAAGGACAACCCCGTCCGTGCGATCGCCCAGGAGGTCTCCGCCGCGATCGACGACCGCCGCGGCACGCTGCGCCGGTTCAACCCGGTCGCGTTGCGGAACCGGTCGGACGTCGCCGCGCTGCTCGCCCGGCACGAGCGGCGGCTCCGGGCGCGATGGGCGGCGGCCACCACCGGCGACACCCTCCGAACCGCTCACCACGAGTTCACCGAGGCCGCCAACGAGCTGCGGTTGGTCACGAAGGTCCTTCTCAGGCAGCGGGAACTCCAGGACCGGGACGGCGACGAGGTCGCCCGCGCACTGCGCGAGCTGAGAGGCGCCGCGTTCAAGCCGCGCTATTCGCTTCAGGAGCACCGGGAGGCGCTCCGGAAGGCGTCTCGGACCGAGATCGGGATCGAGGCGTTGGAGGGCGTCCTCCGCGACCTGGACGGGCAGCCCGGCCAGGAGTGGCGGGCCGCGTACGACGCGTGCCAGTTGCGGCTGACCAGTGAGCGGCGCGAACTCGACCACCTCAGAGGGTGGGCCGCGAAGAACCTGGACCAGCTGGCCGACGAGCTGCGGCTGCTCCGGCACCTGGCGTCCGGCCTGGAGGCGATGGAACGCCCGGGCGTACGGACGGCGCTCACCCCGATTGCCGCCGGCTACCTGCTGAAGGTGGGCAAGGAGGCGCTGGCCGAGGGGGATGGCGTACGGGCGGACGAGCGACGCCGGGTGATCATGCTCGATCTGGTCGACGGGCGGGTGCGTTTCGGCCCGGCGAGCCTGCCGGTGGCCGACGTGGTGACCGAGCTGGTCGAACTCGTGGGCGAGGTGGACCTGGGCCCGGACGGTACCGAACTCTGGCTGGAGGCCGACGCGTTCCCGGCGGCGGAGGCGCAACGACTCGCCGACGGCACCGGCCGGCCGGTGCGGTTCCGGCCGGGATCAGGCGACAACGAGGCGTGTCGCGCGGTGCCCGGTGGCGCGGTGGTCGTTCGCGTCGACGACACGACGCCCGACGACGTGACGGACCCCCCGACGCCGGGGAACCGGCTCGTCGAGCTGATCGCCGAGTACGAGCGGATCGAGACGCGGGCGGCGGCCGAGTCCCGGCTGGCCGAGGCGGACGCGGGCTTCGGTATGGAGGAGCGCGAGCTGCGCATCGCGACGGAGAACCTCGCCGTCTACGCCAAGGGAAAGGGCCCGCACCCCGGCGCGGACCGGTTGCGCAGCGAGCTGACCGGTCTGCGCGCGGCCATCGCCAAGCGACACAACGGGATCGACGACTTCGCTCGCGACGCACGGCGCAGCGTGTTCAGCCTCCCCCCACTCCTCGACGACCTGGTCCCGCTGTATGAGGCGTTCGGTCCGCGCGCCGCGGCGGAGGCGCACGAGGTGTGGAGCATCCGCTACGCCGCGATCAGCCGGGCACTCATGGACCACATGTCCGCCGTGGGGTACGGGCGGATGGTGGCGTTGGCCGAGACGGTCCTGGAGTCGTCGCATCTGGCCGACGGTGATCCACCGGCCGACGACCAGTGCCCGCAGCGGTATCGGGGTTACTGGACGGCGCTGCGGGACAAGAACCGTCGGCAGCGGACCAAGGAGCGTCGCGGGGCGGACATCGGTGCGGGAATGGCCGCCGCGGCGGAGCGGGCGATCACCCGCGACTCGTTCGCACCGCGCATACCGGGCGGGTCGACCGCGACGGGCATCGCCTCGCGACTGAACACGCTGCTCCACGGGCGGGAGGGGGCGGAGGAGGCGCTTCGCGCGCTGATGCGCGGTGAGGTGCCACCGTACCTGCCCCGCGCCGTCGACCAGCTCGTGGCGGCCGTCGGCGCCGAGGCGGGGGCCGCCGACCCGGACCGTGGAGCCTCGGGCGAGGTCGACCACTGGTTGCGTGTCGTCCTGGCCCTACTGGACATGGCGCCGCCGCACGCCGCCGCGTCGCTGCCGCGTGCCGTGCAGGACCTGGTCGAACGGGCCACGGCCACCCAGGCGGACCGGATGACGCTCGGCTCGGCCGGTTCCGTGCCGACCATCGCGGTGGCCGCCGGCGCGGTCAGCGCCATGCGGCGGGCAGCCCGGGAGGTCGCGGGTGTACTGCCGCGGTCGGTGGCGGCTGTGTTCGACCGACTGCACCAGGTGGTGGCGGCGGAGGTACCCGGTGGCGCCGAGGTCGTCGAGGTGCTCGACGAGAACACCTGGTACACCCAGGACGGCCTCCGCGCGGTGCAGCTCGCCGCCGCCCACGTCACGGGCGCCAGGCACTGGGCGGAACCGTTGGGGCCGCACGGAAAGCTGGCGGGTTCGGTGCTGCGGACGGCCGACCGCTACCTCGCCCAGCACGAGCTCCTGCTCGGGATCCTGACCCGGACGGCGCACAACGACCGTCGCCTCGACCTGGCCGAGCAGGCCGTCACCGAGGTCGAGCGGGTCACCGCCGTGCCGACCGCCGACGGCCCCGACCGCCGCACCGACGAGGCGTGGGCGGCGCTCACCGGGCTGCGCCGGTACCAGACGGGTCTGGTCGCGGCGGCGGAACGGCTCGCCGCGGAGCGTGCCGCGGCGACCGGCGCGCTGGACCTGCTGGCGCGGGAGATGCACGGGTACGTGTCGTCGCTGGCCGCGCTCGACGGTGTGGCGCACCAGGGCCGTTCGCGGACGTTGCCGGTCGTCGATGGTCGGGTGCGGGTCCTGACCGACCCGGCGGCCATCGCCGACTGGGCGGCGCGGCACCGGGTGGACGGGGTACCGGCGGGTGGCGTCGCGTTCCACCGGCCCGGCTCGCAGGGAGAACGGTTCGCCCGGCTGGTGCGGCGCGAGACCGCCGCCGACGGCACGCCGGTCTTCGACGTCGACGTGCACTACGACGCGGCGCGCGACCTGATCCGTGGCGGCCCCTCAGACCCGGAGGGCATCCGGCCCGAGGCGTTCTTCCGGTACGTGGTGGCGCCGGTGCTGCCGCCCGGCGTACCGGTGCGGCTGCTGGCCTGCCCGGCCGCGGGGCTGGCCCGCCGCGCAGCGGTGGTCCTCGGCCGGCAACTCGGTACGCCGAGCGAGCCGGCGCCGATGCGGGTCACCGGCGGTACCGAGTTCACGTGGACCAGCGCGGACGGGACGGTGATCAGCGCGCCGGTCGACCAGGCGTCGCCGGAGGCACGGCCGCTGATCGAGTCGGACGGCAGCACCGATGGCGACTTCGTCACGCACGACGAGCGGGGTCGCGAGGTCCACCGGCAGCGGTCGCCGCGGGTGGTCGAGGACCTCGACTGGGCGATGCGCGGCGTCGGCGGTGACCTGAGCATGCGCGGAGGATGGCTGCCCGAGGGCAGGTTGGCATGGCGTCGGAACGCGGAGGGCTCCGACGAACTGTTGTTGGTCCGCGGTCGACGCCGTCCGGTTCGGCTGCACCTTCGGGGTGACGACCAGACCCTCGCGTTCGTCCGACTTCCCGACGGGAAGGTCGTCCTCGCGCAGGAGCTGGGCCTGCCCGGTGCCGAGTGGGCCGTGCTGCCGGGCGAGGACGCCGCCATCGACGCCCTGACGGGTGACCACCAGCCGCTGCCCGTGGACGTCGGGGCTCGGCTTCGACTCACCTGGGGCCGCCAGCTGGACCTGCCCACGCCGCCGCTCGACGAGATCGTGCGGTACTTCGCCGACCACCTGGTGGAGTACGGGAAGGGCTTCACCGTGCTGACCGGATCACGGTCCGCGGCACTCGACCACGCACGCCACCGCGTTGGCCGCGACCCGCTCAGCGAGGCCGATGCCGAGCGGCTCTCGGCACTCATGGGCTTCCAGGCGTCGGAGCACCTCACCTACTTCGTGGGGCACGGGGGGTACCCGCCCGGCGCCAGTCGCGAGGACGACCTGCGGATCCAGGCCGGCGAGTTGCGGCTCGGCCGGGTGGAGTTCGCCGAGGCCGTCGCGGCCGCCGCAGACCAGGAGATCGTGGATCTCGGCACGACGCCGGACGGTCTGCCGAAGGTGCTGGTGATGGTGGGCTGCGAGACCGGCGGCCGGATGTCGCAACAGATGCGGGCGGCGGCCCGGACGCTGGGACATGTGGTCCTGGCCCCCACCGAGCTGATCCGCAACGGTTTCACCGGTCGTCCGTACATCGGCGCGGGCCGGGAGGGGAGCAGGGACGTCCTCGGTCTGGTCGGGTTGCGGGTTCGGGGCTACTGGCGCGGCTTCGCTCCCGACGGTCGGGAGTTCGTGTTGCCGAGCGGTTTCCGGCCGGACGATCCGGCCGTCATCGACCTGCTGGCACGGCATTCCCCCGGGTATCGCGGCGTGCCGGCCAGCGACGACGAGCCCGGTTCCGACGCGCCGCCGCAACCCCGTTCGACGCCTCCTCGTCGGTGGCTCGCCACCCTGGCCAGGATCCACGGCGACCTCGTCTCCGGCTCCGCGTCTCCGGGCCACGTGATCGGGCGGCTCGGGACGGATCCCGCCACGCGTACGGACCCCTTCGCGTACCTGCGGCACGAGCGTCAGGCGACCGCGCTCGCGGAGTCGCACCGTCTGTTGACCCAGCGACCAGGCGACGTCGACGAGCTCCTCGCCCGGTGGTACGACGCGGTGGCGCGGTTCAGCGTGCGTACCGGGGAGATCGTCGACGAGGCGCGCGCCGCGGCCCGCGAGGGTGACAGTGGCCGGCTCGCCGGGTTGCGGGAGCGGCACACCCAGCTCGTCCAGCAGCTCCGCGCGGACACCGACGCGCTGAGTACGGCCATGCGCACGCTCGAACCGGACCTTCCCGTGCCGGTCGCCCCCGTCGAACTGGGGGCGGCTGACGAACCGTCCGGCGCGCCGGACGACGCACCGCCGAGGCCGGTCGCGGACGCGGACCTGAACACCGTCGCCTCGGCCCATCTTCGTCGGCGACCGGACGGCGAGTACCAGTTCGTTGGCGCCGACGAGGACGAGGCCGCCGGTGGGCCGACCCGATCCGCGCTGCGCTCGGGCGGCCACCTCGTGGTCCGGGCCGACTCCGACGGGCACCTCTTCTACCTGGGCGGCCGGTGGGGCCGCGACGCGTCTGGCCGGTGGGGCCGCTTGGGCGGCTGGTCGCTGACACGGTGGCAGTTCGGTACGGTGCTCGCCGACCTGCTCGGCGACGCCCGCGGTGGCGAGCCGATGGTCGTGGATGCCTGCCTGGGTCTGGCCACTGCGGACGTGGTGGCGGTCGCGGCAGGGTTTCCCGTCATCGTGCCGGACACGTTGACGTGGCGGGACAGTGCGAACAAGCGGCACCTGGCCCGCCTGGACCCGACGAGCCCGGAGGGGCGCCCGGTGGACCCGGCCGACGGCCGCTGGTGGCTCGTCCCCCAGAGCGGTGAGCCGGTCGCCTTCGACCCCGGCCCCTGGTGGGCCGAACAGGACAGGTGGAACGCCGAGGCGCTGCGGCAGGTGCTGGCCGAGGCGGACGGGGACGCGTCGTTCGGCCCGCATCCCGAGCTGGGGCCGCGGTCGCAGACGCTCACCGTCCACATCGCGCGTGCCGCCGACGGAGACGAGCGCTTCCAGGTCGCCGGCGACGACGGCGCGCCGTACCCGCTGTACCCGTCGGAGCTGGGACGCGCGCTGCTGATACTGCGGGACGAGGGCGCGCTGTCCTTCGACGAACAGACCGTGCTTCGACTGCACAGCGGCCACGGCGATCTGGGCACGATGAGCCGGGCGATGCTGGAGTCCGTGGCGCGGGAGCTGGGTGACGCGGTGGCTGCCGTCGCGGCGCGGATCCCGGACGGCGACGGGGCCGCGGTCTGGTACGCCGTCCGCGCCGACGGGTCGAGCGTGGCGCTCCCGGATCTCGGCGCGGGGGAGCCGGGCGTGGCCAGCGGACGGTTCACGGCGGACACGCCGGCGCGTCCGGTACATGCCGGCCCCACGATCGGACGGGACGAGCTGCCCGTGGCGGACACGGCGGCGGCCAACGAGCACGCGGTGCTCGCCGCGCGGTTCCGTGCCGAGGCGGCGGAGCCAGGGGGCGCGCCGTCCGACCCGCGTCGTCGCCTGGCCCGGCAGCTGGCCGCCGTACACGCGGAGATGGCCCGGGCGTTGGATGAGATCGCGGCCGAACGCGCCACGATCGAGCGGATCGAGTCGGCCGAGCGTGATCCGGCCGGCTCCGACTCGGCCGCACTGGTCGCGCTCGCCCAGCTGCGCGACGGTCTGCTCGACGACGGTGTCCGGCAGGCGACGGAACGGCTCGCCGAGCTGGCCGGATGGCTGGACTGGTACCGCGCGCGGATCGGCGAGCTGCGCGCCGCGTACGACGCGCTGCCGGCCGAGCCGCCCCGCGCGCTGCGCGCGATCCCGGGGTCGAAGTCCCGGACCACACCCGCCGAGGGTGACCTGCCCCTGCTCACCCTGCTGCGCGACGCGGCGGCCGCGGCCCGACCCACCGGCCAGCCGCTGGCGGGCGCGGCGACCGCCCTGATCGTCGGCGAGGACATGACGCACCGCCAGGGCATGGCGCTCGGCGAGTACCACCCGGGGTACGCGGCGCGTCGGGCCACGGTACGCACCTGGCTGCGGCACAACGCCGACCCTGAGGTCGCCGAGTACGCGATGGCGCAGATCGACCAGCTCGGCACCGTGGACACGGCGCCGGACCCGGTCGTCGCCGCCGTGTGGGCCGAGCTGGCCGCGAACGACGTCGACGGCGTCCGGGTCGTGCCGAGCAACGAGCCGCCGGTACAGCCGAACCGGCCCGGGCACCGGGGGGAACACTCCACGGTCCTCGGTGTCGACGGCGACGACGGCTTCCACGGCGTGTGGGAGATCCTGCCGAAGGCGCAGCGCAGCGGTGACCTGAAGATCGGGCGGGGGCAACGGTTCCTGGTTTGGTTCGACACCGCGGCCCTGCCCGACGGCGAGCCGGTCGCCCTCGAAGCGGTGTCGCTGACCGAGTACCGCGTGACGATCGCCGCGGACCTCACCCCCGCGACCGCCCGCACGGTGGTACGCGGGCTGCTGACCGAGATCGCCGCCGGCTGGCGTACCGGGGTCGCCGACCTGGCGACGCACACCGTGCGCGACGGTCTGCCGGCGGCGATGAGCGGCGCGGCGGGCGTACTGGCCGCGCTGGCGTTGGGCGCGCCGCAACTCCTGCCGGGCGTCCTGTTCGGCGCGGTGTTCCGGATGGCGGTGTCCGGCATCGTCAACCGTGACTTCGGGCTCGCCCGGATGGAGGGCTGGGACCGCGTCCAGCGCGCGCTGAACCGGATCGTCCCGCCGCTGCCGCGACCGCTGCTCGCGGCGCTGCTACGCGGGTCGTCGGAGACCGCCGACCCCGTCCTGCGCCGGTACGGCCGCCGGGCGGGTAAGCCGCCCGTGTACCAGCCGCCGCGTCCGCTGGACCCGGACGAGCGCGCGGAGTACACCGACCGGGTCGCCCAGGCCGTGCGCCTGGCCGCGGAGCTATTGCGGGACGATCCCGAGCACGGCGGCATCGCGGACTTCCGCGACGCCGAGGTCGTCGAGGGCGGCGCGGCCGGCCCCGGTCTCCGCATCCGGTTCGGTCCGGGCAGGACCGTGCGGACCGTGGTCGTGGACGGCATCGAGATCGGCACCAGCGGCGAGAGTCACTTCCGCCCCGCCTACTACGAGCTGACGAGCAGCAGTTACCACGGTGATCTGGTCATGTCGTCGGCGCAGCACGGGCTGAGCGTGGCGGAGCTGGCCGACGCGATCGCCAACGGGCCGGTGCGGGAGGGCACCCGGTCGTTGGTGGGCATGCTCGGCAACATGCCGAGCATGCTGCGGATCCTGCTCGGTGCGTGGGCGAGTGCGCCGCTGAGCCTGTCGGTGCTGTTCACGGTCGCGCTGGGCATCTGGCACGAGCCGGAGCTGGCGTGGACGCTGTTCCCGGCCGAGGTCGCCGCGCGGCTCAGCGACTGCGTGGTGCATCCCGCGGCGGTGCTGGCGGACACGGTCGCCGTCCGTGCCTCGGTGTCCTCCCAGAACCGTCGGCTGAACGTCGGCAAGCTGGAGCGGGCGGACCGCGCGGTGCTCCTGGCCGACCTGCACGCCCAGGCGGCCAGCGCCCGCGACGCGGCGACCCTCGCCGACGGGTCCGAGCCGCCCACCACCGCCGACCCGGCGCTGGTACTGGACGCGGTGCTCGACGTGCTGCGGCACCGCGACGACCTGAGCGTCGAGGTCACCACGCGGTCCGCGCACTCGGCCACGGTGGTCATGACGTTCGGACCGGACAGCGGTCTGCCGTCGCCCCGGCGGGTGGTGGGCGAGCTGGCGTTCGTCCCGACCCCGGACGAGGGCACCGACGGCGGGTACGAGCTGATCGACCTCTACTCGTACGGGATCGGCCGGTTCCAGTTCCAGCTCGCCGACTTCGGCTCGACCGACGTCGCGCGGCGGCGCATGGCCGAAGCCGTCGACGAGCTGGCCGGCGCCGCCGAGCAGGGCTGGCCCTGGCCGCTGCGCTCGTTCGTCCGGCAAAACCTGGTGCGTACCCTTTCGCACGTCCTCGCGTCGGGCGCGGCCGGCGTCGAGGGCGGATCCGTCGCCGCGGTCATCGCCCGGGACGGCATGGAGTTCGCCGACGGCCTCTCGGAGGGGCCGATCGAGCGCTGGCAGGCGATGAGCCGGGTGCACCGCAACAACGCCTCGACCAGCCAGGGCAACAAGATCGACGGCGTGACCGCGAGCAAGCTCGACCGGGCGGTCGCCGCCGGCACCGAGAACATCGCCGCGGCAACCGACGCGCTCGCGCGCCGACTCGCGCCGTACGCCGCCGGTCAGGGCCCAGCCGCGGCCCGTGTCCAGGACCTGCTCGACGCGCTGGACGCCGTGCGGCCGCTCACCCAGCGCGAGTTCGACGAGCGGGTACGCGCGCTGCTCAAGGCCGGGCGCCTGGACGGGATCCCCGGGCTGGACGTGTCCCCCCGCCGGGACGGGATGCTGGTGCTGACCCTGACGGGTTCGCGTTCGCTGTGGCGGGGGAGTGCCGAACGGCAGTTCGTGGTCCGGCTCGTCCGCGGCGACCTGTCCGGTGGGCGGGGTGTGGTCACCGACTGGGGCGCGTACGGCGACATGCGGGGCATGACCGGCATGATCCTCGCCGTACCGGACGGGGATCTGGCCAACGGCCTGCACGGCCTCACGACCCGCCTGTACGAGCTGGCACGGGACCTGGAGGCCATGCCGGACGGCCTGGCCACGCTGCGCAGCCAGGTCGACAACGCGCTCCGGCACGATGCGGAGTCCGCGCTGCCGCGGCTCGGGTTCGGCCTCGAACATCTCACCGCGACGGCGGCGACGGTGTCCGGCTCGATGGTCCTCAACACCTACGGCGGCACCGTCGCCAACCGCTGGTGGCAGCGCCGGGGATGGAACTTCCACCACACCAACGAGACCACGACGCTGCGCCACATGATCGCGCCGCACGAGGAGCAGATGGCGCTGGCGGCACGGCAGCGTACCGAGCAGACGGGGCGCCTGGCGGCGCTGGCGGTGCTGTGGGACGTGGCGCGCGAGCTTCTCGACGGGGCTGGGGCCCCGCCGTTGCCGGAGCTGCCGGGTGGCTCCGACCGGGACGCGGCCCGGGCGGCGCTGGCCGACGAGCGTGGCCTCGCCGCGCACGTACGGGCCGTGATGGACCAGGTCGACCAGACCGAGGAGTTGCGCACCTGGTTCTGGCACCGGGAGTTCGGCGGGGCCGGCCCGACCGACCGCCCCGGCGGCCGGCCCGAGATCGACGTCGGGTACACGGGCCCCGCCGACGACCGGCACGCGCCGGGCGGCTCGGCGGCGCCTGCCACCGGATCCGACCCCGGTGCACGGCCGGAGATGGTGGACCTGTCCGACGTCGCGGCACGCCCCTCGGCGGACGAGGACACGGCCGAGCTGGCCGCGGACATCTGGCGGCAGACACCCGTGGTGCCGGGCATGCCGTTGCGTCCGTTGGACCGCATGCTCCGCCTGCTGGGCGACGAGGCGAGCGAGGGGCCGGAGCGCGCGGCGTTGCGCCGGTACGTGGCCGGCGTGCTGGGCCGGCCCGTGTCGGAGGTGGGCCGCCTGATTCCGGTACGCGGCCCCGGGGCGGTCGCCGGCATGTCGGGTGACATGGTGTTCTTCGTTTCGGGTCCCGACGGGATGCCGTTGGCCGCGGTGAAGGTGTTCGGCTGGTTCGACGACCTGGTGTCGGAAGATCTGTCGTACGCGCGGCTGCGGGGCGCCCGGGTGACCCCCGACGTCCTGGGGCGGGGGAGGATCGCGACCGAGGGCCGGGACCTCGGCGTCATGGTGTTGGAGTACGGCGGACACACCGTCTCCGACTACCTGGCGGCGATCCGGGATGCGCCGCCCGACCGGCGGGACGCCGCGGTGGCCGCGGCGGTCGAGGTGCACCGCGGCATCGGTGCGCTGCTGGCCGGCCTCGGCGCGGATCCCTCCGCGCCGCCGAGATCCGACTGGGAGTCGACTCCGACGGCCGTCCGGAGCTGGTCGTGGTTGCGCAAGTGGACCTCGCACCACTACTTCCGACGCGACTTCCACTTCGACGGTGTGGCGATCGCCGAACGGTACCGCGAGCTGCAGCGGCGTTTCTTGGCGAATCCGGGTGGGTCCGCGCGGGTACACGGTGATCTGCATCCTGGGCAGATCCTGTGCGGTGATCGGCTCCGGCTCATCGACCTGCCGTTCGCGTACCCGTCGATCGGCCTGGACGGTGGGGGACGCGGACCGGTCGGGTACGACCTCGGCGTCTACACCTACGTCCTGAGCGCGTTCGTCCACAACTTCGGTGTGGCCGACGTCCTGCCGCTTCTGCGCGAGGCGACGGAGGCCGGGTACCGGGAGGCCGGCGGGATCGAACCGACCCCCGAGGCGCTGCGGTACTTCCGGGTGATGGGTCTGTCGAACGCGTTGGACGGCACGTGCGAGGTGTTGTTCGATGGGCGCACCCCGGACGGCGGCACGTTCGAGGACTACTACGAGCGGGCGAACCGCCAGCTGGCTGAACTGCTCGACCTGCTCGATCTGCCTCGCTTTCCGGCGACGTTGGCGGAGCCGGAGACGCTGCCGTTGCCCGAGCTGCTGGCACTCACCAGGGACCTGGGCGCGGACGGCGCGACGTTCGTCGGAACGAAGGAAGCGGTGATCCTTGCCGGGCTCCCCAGGGTCTTCCAAGCGTGGGGCAACGCGCCGCTGTTCGACACCCTGGCGGCCAGGTACGACGAGGCCGCCGCAAAGCCCGTGCTACACCGGTTCGTGGCCGAGGCGTTGGGGTTGCCGCGGACGGAACTCGGATTGCCGGTCCTGGTCGACCGTGCGGGCGGTGCGGCCGGCAGGTCGAAGAACCACGTGTTCCTGGTGGCCGGCCGGGACGGCGTGCCACGCGCCGCGGTGAAGGTGTTCGCGGCGCAAGCGTTCCGTCCCCCAACGACCCGTGCACTGACGCGGGTGCCGCCCCGGATCCTGCCGGAGTTCACGTCCGAGGTGGGGGCGCTGGTCCGCCTGCACGACTACGACCTGGCTCCGGAGATCCTCGGTATGGGTATCGGGGAGTGGAACGGTGTCAGGGACGGCGTCGTCCTGATCACGGCGTACGGCGGGCCGTCGCTGGACCAGCCGCTGATGGCGATCCGCGACGCGGCACCCGGTGCCGAGCGGGAAGCGGCGGTGGCCGAGGCGGTGACGGTGTACCGGGGCGCCGGGGCGGCGCTGGCCCGGCTGCACACCGTACCCGCGGGTTCCGGCGGCCCGGTTCCGGACGAGTGGCTGGAGGCGGAGCCGGCCCAGCGGGTCGAGCGCAACCTTCGCCTCTGGGCGACGGCGGCGGCCTTCGCGACCGAGTTCGGCTTCGACGGATCCTCGGTTCTCGCCGGGTATCGGGAGTGGGCGCGGCGGGCGCGAGCCGATCTGGGGCCGGCCGCGCTGGTCCACGGCGACCTGCATCCCGGCCAGTTCGTGCACGACGCGGCGGACGGGAAGGTTCGGTTCATCGACCCGCCCACGATGGAACCGTCCTGGGACATCGCGGACCGCCCGGTCGGCGCCGCCGCGTACGACCTCGGCGTGTTCGTCGGTGTCCTGTCGGCGTTCGCGTACAACTTCGGGATTCCGGACGTGTTGCCGGAGCTGCGCGAAGCGGTCCTGTCGGGCCACCGCGAGGCCGGGGGGCCGGCCCTGCCGGCTGACGCGCTGCGTTTCTACCGGATCGGCGGCCTGGCGATGGCGTTGCACGGCACGTACCGCGTGCTGTATGAGGGGGCGCCGCCGGACGGTGGGACACGCGAGGCGTACCGGGAGCGGGCGGTCGCGCAGCTCGCGGAGCTGCACGAGCTGATGGGTCTGCCGGCGCCCGCGGTGGTGGCGCCGGGGGAGACGATCGGTGAGGCCGGCGCGCTGCGCCCGGCGTACTTCGACGGCCGGTGGTCGCTGACGAAGTACGGTACGCGGCACGGTGTCCGCCCCCCGGCGGCCAATGAGCAGGAGTTCCTGGAGGACGTGCGCGACCGCGCGATCGCGGAGTTGGCGGGTCGCATCGCACCGCGTCAGACGGCGGGTGACCGCCCGGTGTCGTGTATCTCGTGGGCGGCGGCGTTCGTCGACACCGTGGAGGGCCGGCCGCGGGTCGCGGACGCGGACCTCGCCGGCCCCGACGGCTCCCTGACGCTCCCCCGGTACGCGGTGGAGTTCGAGCGGCTGACCGGTGAGCGGTCGCAGTCGCTGCTGTCGCCGGGTATTGGCCCGGGCGAGGCCCGCAGGGCCCTGTTGGACACCGCGTTTGAGCGGCTGGAGGCGGCGCTGGGCCGAAACGGTCGGCATGCGTACGTGGGGGTGGTGCGAGACGACGGCACCGCGCACGTGATGGTCGCGTACAACGAGAACGGCGTGATTCGGTACCACGACCAGGCCAATCGGCGCGGACTGCGCCATGCGCAGGTCCAGGGCCGCTACTGGGACCGGATCGCGGCGCTGGACGTCCAGGTGCTCGCGATGGATGGCACACCGCTGCTGATCGACGAGGCGGAGCCGGGCCGCATCGGCGTCGGCGTGGACCCGTCACCGGCGCTGCTGGGCAACGAGCCGGCCGGCGCGCACCGGGACGACTGGGCGGACCGGTTGGAGGCGAAGGCCCGCGCGAACGCCGCCGTACACGAGGCGAAGCTGCGCGAGTTCGAGGGGTTCCGCGACGCCGAGCCGGACGGTTCGCCGGAGTGGCGGGGCTGGGAGTTCTGGGCCGGGAAGGCCCGCCGTGCCCACGCCCAGCACGCCGAGCTGGCGGCCGGGTACGCCGCGATCGAGCGCGTCGGGGGCCTTGGCAGTCGCACCCAGATCGACCGTCGCTACACGGGCCCGTCCGGCGACGGATCGGACGGGGGACGGCCGGCCGGGGCGGTGGACTGGTCGCGCTGGACGGATCCGGCGACGGGTGAGCCGGTCGCCGCGGCGCGGGTGACGCCGATCGTCGCCGCCCTGGAACGCGAGCTCGATGCGTTGGAGCGCAAGCAGACCACGGTCGAACAGCAGGAGGACCGTGAGGCCGCGGAGCATGGCCGGGAGCGGATCGCCGGTGTCCGCGACCTCCTGCACCGCATGCTGCGGTACCCGTTCGGCTCCTCGGGCTTCCCCACGCCGTACGAGGTGGCGCTGGCGGGTCGGCTGCGCGGTGACCTGATCTTCGACTGGCCGGGCCGGACCGCACTGGAGGGCACCCCGTGGCAGGGCACCCCGCCGGACGACGAGCCGGCGAATCCCGACGGGGTCTCGCGCGCCGATCGGGAGCGGGCGTGGCGTTGGCTGCGGGAGGGCCTGGACGCCGACCCGGCCGTACGCCTCGACGACGCCGAGCGGTACGTCGAGATCGTGCGTGCCGCGCCGCTGCGCGACGAGCCGGTCGAACGCCGCTGGCGTACGGTCGGGGGCGAGTCCGGCGACCCGGATCTCGCCGCGCGCCGTCGGGCCGTCGCGGAAGCGCTCTCGGCCCGGCGGAAGACGCTCGCGATGTGGCGGCACAGCACGAACAGCGCGGCGGAGGTCCGGGCCGCGCTCGCCGACCTGGACGAGGAGTACACAGGCGCGACGGGATTCCCGGTCACGACGGTTCAGGTGAGTGAGCGGGCCGCCCGGCGCCGGCAGGCGTTCGAGGGCCGCTGCGCGGCGGAGGTGCTGAAGGCGCGGCACCAGGCGTCGAGCGCGTGGCTGGACGGCGACCCGATGACGTCCGCGCCGCCCGCCGAGGGCGCGGTCGAGGCGGTCGCCGCCGCGCTCGACGCCCTGCTGGAGGCGGAGAGCGACATCGCGACGGAGGCGTACGAGCCGGACGGTTCGCTCGACGCGGGCTCCGAGCGCACGAAGGTCGCCGCGCGGCGGTACGAGGCGATGCGCGGCCGGTTCGCCGCCGCCCGTACGGGTGCCGGCCCTGCCCTGGCGCGGGCGCTGGACGATCTCGTCGCGCACCTCGACGACGGGCGGTTGCACGATCTCCGGGACGCGAGCCGGCGGACCGTCGACGACGGCCCCGGTGCGCGGCGCCCGGCGCCCATGTACGAGGTGCGGACGGCGACCAGCCGGATGATCGTCCGGGACATGGAGCTGTGGCCGCATCTTCGTACGGCGCTGAGCCTGGCCCGGTTGCAGGACGCGGCGGGGGACGGTTCCGCCGATGGGCACGGGGAGCCGGCCGCGGCCGTCACCGACCTCGTGGCCGCCGTCGCGGAGCGTCGGCGTGCCGCCGACGAGCGCCCGGCGTACGGCGAGCAGGCGGCCGAGGTCCTGCAGGACCTCCTGCCGGTCGTCAAGCAGTACCCGCGGGCGGCCGCGGTGACCGAGGTGATCCGCGCCGCCCTCACCTCCATCCCCGCCCCGCGCGGCGACGGCGAGTCCGACGTGGACGGCGCCCGCATCGTACGGCTGCGCCGGGCGATCGCCGCGACTCTCGCGGATCGGGTGGCCCGGGCGGCGTCTCCGGCCGAGACGGCCACGGCGGTGGCGCTCGCCGACCGGATCCTCACCCAGCTCGACGCGTATGTCTCGACGTCGTCCCGGGCGGTCGAGGCGGCGCGCGTCCTGGCCGAGTGCGGGTACGCCCGCGCCGCCGCGGTGGAGGCGCTGGACCTCGCCGCGCGCACCAGCGAGGTGGACCCGGTCATGTCCATCCAGTCGACGCTCGAAACTCTCGACGACCGGCTCGCGGACGCCCGTACCGACAGCACCCGGCACGGGCGCGACCTGGAGCTGCTGGAGCAGGAGCTGGGCCGGCTGGCGCGCGAGCTGGCGCCCGGTGCCGGCGCGGCGACCGACGGTGGCGGCAAAGCGGCCGACGGTGGGGGCGCAGCGGACACGTACCTGCTGTCCGGGCTGGCCGCGGAGAGCGAGCGGGAGCCGGGGTGGGACTTCGCCGGCGAGGCGGACTACGCGCGCCTGGCTCGGGCGTACCGGGAGCTGTTCGTCGGGACCGACGGCGGGGACCGGACCGCGGGCGACGTCCTGCTGGACAGCCGGGTCTGGTTGCGGTTCGACGACCCGGAAAGGCCGACACCGGCGGAGTTCCTGGCGACCCGGCTGGGCCGCCGGGCGGTCGCCGACGTCCTCGAGGGCGACGATGTCGAGCTCACCGCCCGGCGTACCCGCCGGACGGCCGACGCCGGTCAGGACGGCACGGCGACGGTCGTGCGCGCCGAGGTCGACCGGCCGCGGCTGCCGTTCGAGGTCCGCGCGAAGTACGGCATCGAACGTCACAGCGTGCCGCTGTTCCGCGGCACACCGAGCGCCGACCAGGTCGACCAGGGCAGCCTGGGCGACTGCTGGCTCGTCGCCGCTCTGGCCGCGATCGCCGAGAGCATGCCGGAGGCGATCGTGGACGCGGTCTGGGCGAACCCGGACGGCACGTACACCGTGCGCCTGTACCGGATGCGCGACAAGAAGCCCACCGGGGAGACCGTCGAGCTGCGGGTCACGCCGGAGGTGCCGTGGACAGCGGGGTCCCCGCGGTTCGCCGGCCGGCCGGCGGCGCTGTGGGCGTCCCTGATGGAGAAGGCCCTCGCCGGCTGGGACCTGACCAACTGGCGGCCGCGCGCGGCCGGCTACTCCGGGCTGGACGCCGGCGAGGACCGGGAGAGCCAGTGGCGCAACGTGACGGCCCGGCGCGAGGACAACGTGGGCACGGTGCTCTCGGCCGTCACGGGTCGGCCCTCGACGTGGCTCTGGTTGCCGGCGGGCGACCCCGCGGGGTCGGAACGGCGGCTCCGTCGGTTGCTGGCCGACCACCGACCGATGGTCGCCGGCAGCTGGAAGAAGACGGAGCTGACCCAGCGTCTCGACAAGCGGCGCCTCCGGGAGCTCAAGAAGTACAAGGTGGTCGAGAACCACAGCCATTTCGTCCGGGACGTCCGGGCCGGCGAGGCCGTCACGGGGAACCCGTGGGGTTTCCGGAACGCGAAGCCGATGCCCTTCCCGGTGTTCTTCACGCTGTTCAAACCCGGTGTGTGGACCCTGGCGGATCCGGACACGACCGACCCGGCCGGCGACGACGGTGGGGACGAGGAGAAGACCTGATGGATATCGTCGTCGAACTGGCGCACGGCACCGTCGCCACACTCGGCACGGCGCGTGTCGGTGCCGTGTCCGCGAGTACGGACGAGGGGCCGGCGACGGTCGAGCTGGCGGTCCTGCCGGACGACGGCGAGGAGTACGACGTGGCAGCGTCCGTCGGCGAGCGGGTCACGATCGGCGGCACCGAATGGCTGGTCGACGGCGTGGACGGGGCGGACATGGACGACTATGTGGTGCGGTTGCGGGCGGTGACCGGACCGATGTCGTGACGATCCGGCGGTTGACCGGGCCGGGCATGCTGACGGTCCCGGCTCGGCGCCGCGGTACGGGGCCAAGGATGATGGACGGGAGTTCGCCGACCCGGCCGGCGCCGGGAGGACCATCTCCCGCGCGGGGCGGTCACGGCGCCGACGAATCTCAGGGAGTGGAACGATGCAGATCGCGAAGATCTTCGATGCGCACGACGAGACCGGCCGGGCGGTGTTCGGGCCGGACCGGGAGCGCCTGTCCGACGAGAGCGAGCGGGAGAACCTCGTCCGCTACCTGCGGGGCGGCCGGATGGTGCTGTCGACGACCGGTCGCGACCGGGACCGTCTCGTACCGGAACGTGGTCAGGTCGTGCCGATGAGCTTCCGTACGGACGGCGACTGGGTCTGGTCCGAGGCCCTGGCGTACTACGTGTCGGAGCACGGCATCGCGCCGGAGCGGGAGCTGCGCGACCACGCCGGCGCGCAGGACTACCGGGTCGCCGAGGTCACCGACGACGCGGTGCGTGAGGCCACCCGGCTGGTGCTGGGGCGCTAGGTGGGCACGCGGCGGATAGGGTTCGGCGCATGACGCTGTCACGGGCGCGCTCCAGCGCGGAGGCTCATCTGTACATGCGAATGCAGCCGTGCGAGGTGTGCGGCGCGACCGAGTTCTTCCCGGACAGTTCGGTCGTGATGGTCGACGGCGAGCTGGCCAGCCGGTACACGGGGCTCTGCCCGCAGTGCGGCACGACGCGGGAGTTCACCTTCCTGCTGCCGGACGAGGTGATCTTCCCGAACGAGGAGGAGCCCGAGTTCGGCGACGACCAGCCGTCGGAGCTGCTCGACCCGGGCGAGTGGCTGTGGCTCGCCGACGCCTCGGCCGGCGCGGCCCCGGCGAGCCCGGACGGCCTGTCCGACCAGGCCAGGCGCGACGCGCTGGTCGACCTGCGGACCGCGGCGGCGGCGGTCGACGAGGTGCTGAAGTTCATCCCGGACGGGGCCGAGGAGGTACCGTCCGAGGCGTTCAGGTCGCCGCGTGGCCGCGCCGTCTACGCTCAGGAGCCGGGCCGGTTCCGGCGTGGCCGGCTGGCGGCCGTACGGGCCACCTACCGCGAGATTTCCGACCGCTTCGTATCCTGACCACCTGCCTGACCGATCGGTGTTGACGATGTCGTTGCCTTACGCCCGCACCTTCGACGAGATCTACCTTTACCTGGACCTGCGTCCCTGCGTGTGCGGTGAGACCCAGCTCGACGAGCGGGTGTCGACCTCCGTCGTGGTCGACGGGGAGCCGGCGGAGCGGATCAGCGGCCAGTGCGCGTCCTGCGGCCGACCGCGCCAGTTCACGTTCCGGATGCCGCCCGGCACGCCGGAGGTCTCGTTCGAGATCTCCTACGGCGGCGACGAGCCGTCCCGGCTGTTGGACCCGGGCGAGTGGCTCGGCGTCTCCGAGCTGTACGGGGTGGCCGCCGACGAACAGCTCGGCGACCTGGACCCGTCCGACGACGAGGCCGTGACCCGGGCGTACTACCTGCTCGCCTCGTCGCTGGCGGCGGTGGACGAGGTGCGCAAGTTCCTGCCCGAGGGTGCCGCGGCGGTGCCGGAGGGCGCGTTCTGGAGCCAGGCCGGCCGGATGGTGTACGAGACCTCGGCGGAGCGGTTCGAGCGGGACCGGCTCACCGCCGAGCGTGCGGAGATCGCCGAGCGGGTCGCCGAGTTCGAGCAGCGGTATGGCGCGGCCGACGCCGACGCCGACGCCGACGCGGACGCTCCGGCCGAGCGCGGCTGACCATGGAGTACCTGCTCGCGCGCGGTGTGGCCGAGGCACGCCTGTACGTGCTGCTGCACCCGTGCGACCGGTGCGGGGAGACCGAGTTCGACCCCGACTGGGCGCCGGGTGCCGACGGCGCCGAGCTTCTCGTGCGTTATGCGGGTAACTGCCCGAACTGCGGCGTACGGCGGGAGTTCACCTTCCGGATGCTCGGCGACGACCCCGGCGCCGAGGGCGACGGCCTCGCCTTCGGCGGTGAACGGCCCTCGGTGCTGATCGACCCGGGCGAGTGGCTGTGGTTCGCCGACCGCCTCGCCGCCTCGGTGCCCGGCGGCACCAGCGGACCGCCCCCGACCGAGCGGGACGCGGCCGTCGAGGACCTGCGTACCGCCGCGGCGGCCGTCGACGAGGCACTCAAGTTCGTCCCGACCGGCGAGGAACTGGTGCCGTTCTCGGCGTTCGTCTCGGACCGCGGCCGTTCGGTGTACGCGGAGGAGCCGGGCCGGTTCCGCCGCGTACGGCTGGAGAACAGCCGCGACGAGCTGCGGCGGCTGGCCGACGAGACCGCCGCGCCGGACGCCGGCACGCCGCGGGCGGACGCGGCGGCGGCGGCCGAGGCGGTGGTGCTGGCCGAGGCCCCGGAGCACGCGGACGAGCCGCCCGCCGACTTCCGGATCGCCGAGGTGTTCGACGCGACCGCGATGGATGGTTCCGCGGTCATGGGCCCGTCGCACGAGCGGATCGCGGACATCGCCGAGCGCGAGCGGCTCCTGGCCTACCTGCGCGGCGCCCCGATCGCGATCTTCGTTCCGAGCCGGGACGCCGACCGCTACGAGCGCGAACGCGGGCGGGTCGTGCCGATGAGCTTCCGTACCGACGGCACGTGGGTGTGGTCCGACGCCCTGGCCTACTACCTGGAGCAGTACGCGTTCGCGCCGGAGCCGGCCCTGCGCCGGCACATCGCCGACCGCGACTACCAGGTGCCCGAGGTCCCGGCGGACGTGCTGCTCGCGGCGAGCCTGGTGTTCGGAGAGCCGGGCCAGTGAACACCCCGCTGCCCTCCGCCCGGTACGCGTTCCAGCAGATCCACGCCGCCGCCCCGGCACTGCGCATCCGGTACCGCGAGGGCGTGGTGGTTGGCCCGCACGGTTTCCCCGAGTGGGACCAGTACGCGCGGGCCGTGGTGGAGCTGCCACCGCCGCTGGCCGGGCTGTCCATGGACGAGGTGCGGGTGCTGGGCGTGCTGGTCGGCAACGAGCTGATGGCCCGTGCCGGCGACCCGCTGTGGCCGCCGGTCGAGGACGGCCCGCCGCCCACTCCGGCCGGCTGGACCTGGGCGTACCAGGCGATGACGCGTCGGGTGGCGCTGGTGCCGGCCGAGCTGCACGGCTCGTTCCGGCACCTGGGCGGGCTCAGTACCCTGCGTCTCGCGCGGGGGCGCCGCGGGGTGACGGTCGACCGGCCCGACCCGGTCGCGGTCGGCTTCGCCGAGCGCGTCGCCGACGACGCGCTCGCGAAACTCGAAGAGGGCCTGGGCTACGCGCTGCCCGACGGCTACCGCAGGTTCCTGGCCGAGACCAACGGCGGGCGGCCCCGCACACCCGCGGTCCATCCGCGGCACGGGTTCGTCGCCGACCAGCCGATGTTCGGGCTGGCCCGCACGGACCGGGCGCAGGACCTGACGTACGCGCCGGCCTGGTTCTCCGACCGGCTCACGGGCGACTTCCTTGCCCTCGGGTACGTCCAGGGCGGGCTGATCGCGCTCCAGGTCCGCGGCGACGACGCCGGCTCGGTCTGGTACGCCGATGACGACGACTACCGCGACGTTGAGGAGTCGGGCCCGGAGGAGTTCCGCGGGCGGCTGCTGTCGCGCTGCGCCGACGACGTGTGGGCGTTCTTCGGCGCGCTGCGACCGGTGCCGCGTCGGCTGCTGCGGCTGGCCGGGATCGCCGTCGACGGGGGCCATGCCCGCCGCGTCGAGGATCCCGGTTTCGGCGCCGCGCTGCCCGCCGCCCGGCAGGCGCCCGCCCCGCAGGCGCCCGCGAAACAGACCTGACCGGTCAGCGGAGGCGGGAGCCGCCGAGGATCACGCCGGGCCGGGCCGGTTGCGCGGCGGCCTGGGCGGCGGCCATGACGGCCTCGTTCACGTCGGTGGCGCGCACGTCGCGGATCATGTCGGCGAACTGCTGGTGCGACATGCCACCCGGCTGGTAGCGGACCATGTGGCCCTCCTTGACCGCGACGACGGTCGGAATGACCTGGAGCCCGAAGTAGCCGGCGATCTCGCGTTGCTCCTCGATCTCCGTGTCGGCGGTGCCGAAGACGAGGTCGCGGTGGCGCTGCGCGGCGTACTTGTAGATCGGCATGAACTCGCGGCAGCCGGGGCACCAGTTGGCCCAGAAGACCACGAACACGGTGTTGTTGTCCCGCACCGTCTCCGGGAAGGCGTCTACGGTGAGTGCCACGGTGGCCATCGTCGGTCTCCTTCGGCTGGTCGGTACGCACATGGTGCCCGACGGGTGCGACAACCGCGCGCCCCGAGATCGGCCAGGGCGACGCGGGCGTGTGTCAGCGGGCGGTGGCCACGAGCAGGTCGTCGAGCGTCAGCGTACGCAGATCGTCGCGGGTCGGCCGCTGGCCGAGGCCGCGCAGCCGGCCGGACTGGGCCTTGCGCATGCTTTCCAGCAGCCGCCGCGCCTCGCGGGCGTTACCGAAGTTCTGGTCGCGCTCGATCGTGCCGAACCATTCCAGCAGCGCGTCGTCGAGGCCCTCGCCGAGCAGGTAGTCGTCGTTTCCGGCGATCCGGTTGACGATCAGGACGAGCTCTTCCGGGCTGTAGTTCTCGAACTCCAGCGTCTTGGCGAACCGGGACGCCAGACCGGCGTTGGCGTTGAGGAAGTCCAACATCTCGTTCGTGTAACCGGCGACGATGACGGCGACCTCGTCGCGGTGGTCCTCCATCAGCTTCACCAGGGTGTCGATGGCTTCCTGGCCGAAGTCGGCGCCGCCGCCGGAGGACCGGGACAGCGTGTACGCCTCGTCGATGAACAGCACGCCACCGAGGGCTTCCTCGAACACTCCGGTCGCCTTCTCGGCCGTGTGCCCGATGTACTGGCCGACCAGGTCACGCCGCGCGACCTCCTTGAACCGTCCGTCCGGAAGCACGCCGAGCGCCTTGAGTAGCTGGCCGTAGACGCGCGCCACGGTCGTCTTACCGGTACCCGGGGCGCCGGTGAAGATCAGGTGGTGGCTGACGGCGCCGACGGCGAGCCCGGCATCCCGGCGCCATTCGTTGACCTGGATCTCGTCGATCAGCGAACGGACCTCGCTCTTGACGCCGGCCAGGCCGACCATGCCGTCGAGCTCGTGGAGCAGCCGCTCCATCTGCTCGGGGTCCTGCTGGGTCGAACGGTTCATCGCGCTGGCGCCGGCCTTGGGCCGGTCGGAGTGCGGGTCCCGCTCGCGTACCTCCGGGTGGGCGCCCTCGTCGAGGAACAGGCCCGGGGAGGCGGTGTTCTCGATCCGGCACTCGTCGACCAGCCCACCGCAGCCGCGGCCGAACATGATGCCGACGCCCTGGGTGTCGTGCACCCAGCACGCGGACAGCGTCGGCGCGCTCTGGTGCGCCACCGAGATGCCGGCGTCACCGGTCTGGGAGATTTCGCACAGCTCGATCGTCGGCTTGCCCGACTGGTAGACGTAGATGCCGCGGAAGCCGCAGCCCTCGATGGTCGAGTTGCGGATGGTCGGCTTGGCGCCGAGCCGGACGATGACCGCGTCGTCGGCGATGCCGCGGATCTCGCACTTGTTGACCGTGCCGTCGGCATCCTCGAAGACCATGCCGTACTGCCCGCCGGTGAACCGGCAGCCGGTCACGTCGGCCAGCGCCCCGTCGGTCGCGTTCAGCCCCGGAGCGTAGCCGGCGCGCAGCTCGCAGCCGTCGAGTACCAGATGGCCGGCGCGGACCTCGACGGTCGCGCGGTCGGTGGAACGCAGGATGAGCCCGTGCAGCTCGACCTGGCCGCCCAGCACGTGGACGGCGGACTCGACGGGGGAGGCGGCGGTGAGAATCACGTCGCCGCCGCCGGCGGACTGCAGCGTCACCCGCCGGTTACGCAGGTCGAGGGACTCGGTGTACTCCCCGGGGGAGATCGAGATGACGGTACCGTCGGGCGCGGCGTCCAGCGCGTCCCGAATCGTCGGGTACGCGCCGTGTTGCTGGGTCGAGACGAGGATCGTTCGCGCCATGGCTCCGCAAGTCCGCTGTCGAGGCTGGTTGGCGCCGGGTTGACCGGCAACTGACACACTAGGGTAGCCGGACCTCTCCGCGCGGAGCCGGCTGTTGTGACGTCGGGGACGGAAGGGGCGAACGGCGACCATGGTGGACTGGCAGCCCGGTACGGACGCCGAACTGGCGATGGCCGCGGCACGCGACGCCGACAACCGCCGGGAATACTTCCGGCTGCTGTCGACCGCTCCGCTGTTCCTGCCGCTGACCGACATTCCGGAGCCGGGGGAGGAGCCGTCGGGGCCGCAGCGGTTCGCCCTGTGGGACATGGCGGGGCGTACGTTCCTGGTCGTCTACACGTCCGCGGAGTGCCTGACCGCCACGGCCGGGCCCGGCGTGGAGGGCTACGTGCAGACCAACTACGCCGAGCTGTCCGCGAAGTGGCCGGACCCGCAGTGGTGGCTCGCGGTGAACCCGGGCATGCAGCTCGACTGCTACCTACCCATCGAGTCGGTACAGAAGGCAGCCGACGGGACACTCACCGTGCCGACCGCGGAGGAGGCGGCGGAGAAGGCCGTCGCCGACCCCGACCTCGCGCCGGACCTGAGGGCACTACAGGAACGCGCGGCGAGGCTGAGCGCCGATCGGGAGGCCGACACGCCTCCCTCCGGGCCGGCCCCCGCCGGTGACCCGGCGCCGCAGGCCGGCGCCGCATCAGCGGATGTCGCCGACGATCCGATCGCCCCGGCGAACGACACGGAGAAGGCGCTGCTCGCCGCCAGTCAGGCCGGCTACCTGCCCGCGTACATGGAGGCACTGCTCGCCGCGGAGGTCATCGTCCCCGTGGCCTGGCCGGTGCTGAACGTCGAGCAGCTCGGTGAGCCCGGTTTCCCCTGGCGCCCGGCCACGGGTATGGAGGCACCGACCATCGAGTTGTTCACCTCCCGCACCCGGTTCGAGGCGACGCACGACGCGGACACGCCGACGCTGACCGCGCCGTTCATGTTGGTGCTGGTCGCCTGGCCGGACCCGTCGTACGAGCTGGCGGTCAACCCGGGCAGCGCGTTGCAGATGCGCTTGGGGGGCCAGGCGCTGGGGGAGTTCATCGAGTCGGTGGAGGACGCCCTCTCCGACGAGATCGGCGAGCCCGGGACCGTCGACGGCGAGATTGCCCCGCGCGCTGAGCGCTGACCAGCCCCGGCACCGACGGCCCTGTGGCTCGGCGTGCACCGGCGGGCGGAGCGACCCGGAGCACTCCACTGTGGACGGCGAAAAGCCGTTGGGGGCACGGCATGGCCTTCACGTCGTACGGATCCACGGCGACGGGTGGCGGGGATGCGACGCGAGGGCACGGCCCGGATCGGGTTGACCGTGGTCGCCGTGCTGGTGATGACTGGCGCGCTGGCGGGCTGCTCGGCCCCACCACGCCGTACGAAACGCCCACCCCACCGCGTCTCCCGGCGACGGCGCCTCCGCCCGCGACCAGATCCTCTACGCACTGCAGTCCCGGGTCCTCGCCGAGGCCGGTACGCCCGGCGCCGTGTCCAGCTCCTGCGACCACGACATCGCCGGAAGCCGGGACCAGCACGTCACCTGCACGGTGCGCCACGAGGACCTCCGGATCAACTTCGCCGTACAACCGGTCCGGGCCTACGTCCGGATCACCGAACAGGGCCCGACGTTCAGCTGAACCCAGCGTCGGCCAAGGCGAAGCGTCGGAACATGCCACCCTTCAGGCCGGCAGAGTCCCTGCGTCGACGGCTCACGCGCCTCAGCGATCTGCAGCACCTTCGCCTCCCGGAAGTACCGCTCCGAAAGTCGCGCGTTCGTGCCCGCACGATCAGATCAGATCAGTGGGGAGCATCGCGGTCGTGGCTGCCGGCAGCGATCTGGGGACCGTTGAACGTCACCGTCAGCGCTGCTTGGACGGGGTCGTAGATGACACGCAGCAACGACGCTCGATAGACCGCGGCCATGTCGACGCTCTCCGCCGCGTCAAGGACAGCTCGCCAACCACCCAACATCGTTACGGCCGAACGCAGTCGCCGACTGTCCCACGAGTACTCGCGGGTCCTTGCTTGGTGCGCCTGGGCCCGCTCGCGTTCGGCGTGGGCGTCTCGACTCCACTCGGCGATCAGCGCCGGATCTGCTCCCGCCTCCAGCGCTGCACGGTATCGGGCGAGGACACGCTCGCATCGGGCTACCACAGCGGCGTTGCTGTCGGAGGTCTCGGCGTTGCGTTTCGCTGATCGTGTCACTTCCGGCAGGTCCTACCTTCCTCGGCAAGCTTGCGCGCCAGCCAGCTGTCGAGCGCCTGCCTTACGGTCTCCTCGGAGAGCCGGGCCTCGCATGTCCGACCGCGTCTGGACTTGCTGCGACCCTTGACCGCGGGGCACTGGTAGTACAGCGCAGAGCCTTGCCGCTGACCACGCAGCGGCGCCCGGCATGGGCCGCAAAACAGCAGGCCGTCGAATGCGGTCGGCATCGTCTCGGACGATGAGCGCACGGTTGAGCGGGCCTGCGCACGCGATTCGAACTCGGCTTGTACGGCGGTGAAGGTGTTCATGTCAATGATCGCGGGATGCGCGGCTGTCCTGGACCACACCCAGTCCGTGGTCGGGTGCGTCGTATCCCGGTCCGGTGCCCCAGCGCTACTTGATCGACGTCGACGAGGACGTCTTCGCGGTGTATGCGGTTCCAGACCTGCCTGCCTGTGTAACGAGGGTTGGTCAGGATGCCCCGCACCGTGCTGCGCGACCATGAGGTACCGATGGTCGCTGCCGCGGAGTGGGAGACGGCGACACCATCATGAGTCAGTCGCCGCGCGATGGCGCTGGTGGTCTGGCCGTCGAGGAATTCGGTGTAGATGCGGCGGACGACGGCGGCGTTTCCAGAATCGACGGCGAGACGGTGAGCGCGTTGCCTGAGCCTGGCCTTGGCAGGGCTGGGGTGAGGGCCGGCATCGGCCAGGTGGTACCCGAAGGGCGGCTGGCCCCCGAGGAACCGTCCGTCGATCGCTGCGTGGGCGGCCATGGCTGCGCGAACGCGGATCCGGCGCATCGAAACCTCGGTCCGGGTCTTTGAGTGCGGCGAGGAGACGGGACGCCTCAGGACGGCGAGACCATGGCCGGAGACGCGAGAGTCCGACGTCGAAATACTCCTGGACGATCGCGCCCCCTGTCGGCGCGATCAATGTCTGGGCGCGCGAGATCTGCCAGCTTCGCGAGCTGCTGGGGTCGTGGTGATCTTCACTCGAGAGTGTCCAGCGCCGACTCCACGATGCGCACGAGACGATGTGCGGCCTCGGCAGTAAGTCGTAGCGAGCGAGGCGCTGTGATTTCGAGGCGGGCGGGTGCTGTGCTGGGTGCGGCGTCGGCTCCCGGTTTGGGCTCTGCGGTGTTGATGGCTGCTCCAGTGAGGTACCGCGGACAGCGATCAACACGCTGACCGGACGAGCTGTCGGGCTGAGCTCAAGGTGGAGCGAGCCGTCGAGCACGCCGTCCATGCGATCGGGGTAGTAGATGAACCGGTCGGGCATGTCGTCGGTGTCGTCGTGGACGGCGAGGATGCCGTGCAGTGGCTCCAGGCCCGCCTCGATCGCCGCTTGTGTCGCGGCGGCGAACGCCACCCGCCCGGAGGGCCGGCGGCTGGTGTGTGGGATGGGGGCGGCGAGCAGGAGACAGCCGCCGTCGGCGAGGTGTCGGGCCGCGGGGCGGATCAGCTCGGCCCACCACCGCACGACCGCGTCCCCGGCGTGCTCGGCGTCGGCGGACAGGGCGGGGACGGTGACGATCACCATCTGCCCACGCGGCGTCTCCGCACCGCTGTCGCCGTCGGCCGGTGCGGGGTCAGTGCTGGCGGGCAGGGTCTGGTAGCGGCGGCCGAGGTCGGTCGCGGCGACGGCGAACACGGGGTCGTGGCCGGTGTCGAGGATCAGGTCGCGGCGGCGGGTGTAGATGGCCAGCAGCCGGGCGGCGAGCGGGTAGGACAGCTCCGCTGCTCTCCACGCCCGTGGAGAGTACGACCCGGCGCTGCGCGTGGCCGGGTGAGTCCGGAGCGGTTCCGCGTCCTGCTCGACCCGGCCGGGCATCCCTTCTGCCTGGTGCGCTGAGCTCGACCGGTCTGATCGCGGCCGCACGCCGGCAGCGGGCCACTGGGCAGTCCACAGTGGACGCGTGCGTACCGGCGGGGTGGGTGGACCGCAGGGCGCCTATGATCGTCCGCCTGGAAGGCTGGGCGGGTCGCCGGCCGCGGACGACCGGAGCGGGTGGGTATGAGGTTCTCCGTGCTGGGGCCGCTGTCGGTGCGGTCCGCCGACGGTGCCGTCGTCGAGGTACCAGGCGAGCGGTGCCGCGCCGTGTTGGCGGTGCTGCTGTGGCACGCGAACCGGCCGGTGCCGGTGTCGGTGCTCACCGAGGCGGTGTGGCAGGGCAGCCCGCCGGACTCCGCCGCCTCCAACCTCCAGACGTACGTGTCGCGGCTGCGCCGGCTGTTGCCCGGGGTGGATCTGACGCACGCGTACGGCGCGTACCGGCTGATGGTGCCGGACGACGAGCTGGACCTGTCGATCTACGCGGCACGGGTCGCGGCCGGGCGGGCGGCGCTGGCCCGGGGCGAGGCCGCCGCCGCGGCCGCCGGGCTGCGCGCCGCGCTCGGCCTGTGGCGGGACCGCCCGCTGGTGGACGTCCCGGTACCGCTGCTGGAACCGGACGCGGACGCGCTGGAGGACGACCGGCTCGGCGTCGTCGAGGACTGCATGGAGGCGGAGCTGGCCGGCGGCCGGCACGGCGACCTGGTCGGCGAGCTGCACGCGCTGGTCGGCAAGCACCCGCTCCGGGAACGGCTGCGCGGCCAGCTGCTGCGCGCGCTCGCGGCGTCCGGGCGTACCGCGGAGGCGCTCGACGCGTACGCGCGGACCCGGGACGAGCTGGCCGACGCGCTCGGCATCGAACCCGGCGCGGAGCTGCGCGACCTGCACACCCGCATCCTGCGCGGCGAGGTCGCCACCCCGGACTTGCGGCCGTCCACGGCGCCGGCACCGGTGTGCCAGCTGCCCGCGCAGGTACCGGACTTCACCGGGCGCCGGGACGAGGTCACCACGCTCACCGGGCTGCTGACCGCGGCCACCGGCGTCGTCGACGTCGCCGTCGTCACCGGTACGCCCGGCAGCGGCAAGACCGCCCTCGCGGTACGGGTGGCGCACGCGGTGCGGCGGCACTTCCCGGACGGCCAGCTGTTCGCGCACCTGGCCGGCGGGTCGTCCCGGCCACGCGACCCCGCCGACGTCTTGGCCGAGCTGCTGCGCGCGCTCGGGATGTCCGGCCCGACCCTGCCGGACGGGTTGGACGAGCGCGCCGCCGCCTTCCGGTCGCTGCTCGCCGACCGGCGGGTGCTGGTCGTGCTCGACGACGCCGCCGACCCGGCGCAGGTACGCCCGCTGCTGCCCGGTACGGCGGGCAGCGCCGTGCTGGTGACCGGTCGGCGCCAGTTCCCGGGCCTGTCGGGCCACGCCCATCCCGTACGCCTCGGCCCGCTCACCGCGGCCGAGGCGGAGGCGATGCTGGCGCGGGTGGTCGGCGCCGATCGGCTCGCCGCCGAACCGGACGCGACCGCGCAGGTCCTGGCCGCCTGCGGGCGCCTGCCCCTGGCGGTACGGGTGGCCGGCGCCCGGCTCGCCGAGCGTACGGATTGGGCGGTGGAGACGCTGGCCGCCCGGCTCGCCGACGAGCAGCGCCGGCTCGACGAGCTGGCCGTCGACGACGTCGAGGTACGGGCCAGCCTCGCACTCAGCTACGCCGGCCTCGCCGCGCCGGTACGCCGGGGTCTGCGGCTGCTCGCGCTGCTCGATCCGGTGACCGTTGCGGACTGGTCGATCGCCGCGCTGCTGGGCGGACCCGACCCGACCGCCGGGGCAGGCGAGGCGACCGACACCGACACCGACCGGGTCGTCGGCGCGCTGCTCGCGGCGAACCTGCTCGACCCGGTCGGCCGGGACCGCGCAGGCCAACCCCGCTACCGACTGCACGACCTGCTGCGCGTGTACGGCCGGGAACGGGCCCGTGCCGAGGACCCGGCCGACCAGCGGCGCGCCGCGCTCCACCGGCTGTTCCACCGCGCCGCGACCTTGACGGTGATCGCCGACGAGGGCGTACCGCGGCAGGAGCCGGTGCCGCGGCTGCCGGACGACCCGCCGCCGCCGACCGCGACCGGGCCGCTGGTGACGCGGATCCGGCGGGATCCCCGGGCGTTCCTCGACGCCGAACGGGCGAACCTGATCGCGGCGGCCATCCACGTCGCCGGGCAGGGACGTACCGGGGAGGCTGCCTGGTTCGCCGGACACCTGCACCCGCAGCTGTGGCTGGACGGCCGGACCGAGGACCTGATCCGGCTGCACACCGCGATCCGGGACGAGGCGGCCGCGGCCGGTGACGCGTACGCCCGGCTGCGCGCCGAATATCTGTTGGGCCGGGTGTGGACCCGGCGCGGCGAGCACGACAGCGCGCTGCGCGCCGCGACCCGCTGCCAGGAGGAGGCCGAACGGCTCGGTCTGCGACACCTTCTGGCCTGCTGCCTGGCTACCCGCGGCCACCTGCTGCGCAGTACCGCGACCGATGCCGAGGGCAGCCTCGGGTACGCCCGGCGCGCCGTCGAGCTGTTCGGCGAGCTGGGGGACCGGCCGGCCACGGCCGCCGCGGAACGGGAGTTGGCGTTGGCGCTCAACCGTGCGGGCCGCTCCGACGAGGCGTTCACCGTGCTGGAGCGGGCCGTCGCGGGTGCCCGCGAGCTGGCCGACCCGGCGCTGTCCGCGCTGGTCCTCAACGGCTACGGCGTCGCGCTGATGGGTGCCGGCCGGTACGCCGAGGCCCGCGGCGCCGGGGAGGAGTGCCTGGACGCGCTGCGTCGCCTCGACGACCGAGTCGGCAGTCTCCAGGCGATCTGCCAGATCGGCCTGGCCGACCTCGCCCTCGGCCACCATGACGAGGCGGTACGCCGGTTCGCGGAGGCGCGTGCCGAGGCGTTGGCCCACGACGACGCGGAGATCGCCGCGTTCGGCACGCTGGTGGTCGCGGCGAGCTGGATCGCCGCCGGCCGGGCCGACGAGTCGGTGCCCGTGGTCGAACGGTGCGTGCGCACGTTCCGGGAGCTGACCCAGCCGCGGCGGGTGGCGCAGGGGCTGCGCGTGCTGGCCGCCGCGTACGAGGCGGTCGGCCGACCCGACGACGCGGCAACGGCCCGAGGTGAGGCGGCCGGGCTCGACGGGTACGACGGGACCGGCGCTCCGCGTACCCTCTCGACCCGGCTGCTGCTCCGGCTCGCGGCGGGAACCACCGCGGACTGAGCCGCCAGCGGCGCGTGTGGCGGCCGTGTGGTGGTGGTGTGGCGGGGCGACCGAGACTCTGCGCACCAGGGGAGGACGAGGTCCTCCCGCACCTCATGTCTGGAGCGCATCCCCACCATGGCAACACAACAGCCGGCCTACACCGCGCCCACCAGGGGCGTCGTGCCCGCGGCGCCGCCGGCCACCCGACCCACCTCACTGCGCCTCGCGTGGTACGCGACGCTGACCGCGATGCTCGTCGCCGTCGTCGGCGCCGTCGTCGTCTTCGCGACCGGCCGCGACTTCGTCGAGCAGGCCGGCAGCGCCTACCTGACCGAGAACGCCGCCGGCGCGTTCGACCACGCCGACGCGGTCGACACCGCGTACGGGCTGCTGGTCAACCGGGTCGTGCTGGACCTGGTCGCGATCGGGTTCGTGCTGCTGTTCGCGGTCTTCGCCCGCAACGGCGCCACCTGGGCTCGGGTCCTGGTCACCGTGATCCTGCTGCTCAGCGACACGACGCGGCTGGCGACCATCGGCTCCGGCCCGGCCGGACTCACCGTCACCACGGCCCTGCTGGTCGTGCTGTCGCTCGCCGTGCCGATCCTGCTGTTCCTGCCGGCCAGCGGCCGGTACGCCAAGGCCCGCAAGGCCGCCCGTACCGCCTGACCGTCCCCGCACGAACCCACACCCCCGAAAGGCAGAGCATTGCGCAGCACCCTCGTTCGTACCGTCGTCCTCGCCACCACCGGGCTCGGCCTCGCGCTCGGCCTGACCGCCTGCGGCGGCGTCGACAAGGCGGCGCTGAAGGACAAGCTGAAGACCGAGTCGGACCTCAAGGGGGTCCCGGACTCCGTCACCGACTGCATGGCCGACGTCATGCTCAAGTACGGCGACAAGGACGACCTGCAGAAGTACGTCGACGGCAAGATCCGGGTCGACTACGTCGGCGGGCTGGACGGCAAGGACGCCGACGCCGCCTCCCAGAAGTGCGTCGACAAGATCAAGTGACCCACCCCGCGCGGCCCGTACCCGTGACCCGGGTGCGGGCCGCCGGCGTCGGTACCGGCCTCCGCCCGCCGCGTGTCGCATGCCTGCCGAACCGTGCTGGCAGGCAGGCGTGGTAGTCCTTTCGGATGGCCGCCTTCCAGGACTTCAACTTCAAACTGCTCGTCATCGACAAGCTGATGTACGACGACCGGACGCTCACGCCGCCCTTCAGCATCGACGCCCGCATGGCGGAAAGAGGCATCGGGGACGCCCAGTCGTACGTACTCGACCACGGCTTGGAGTCCACGATCCTGGACGAGTCGCGGACCCATTTCGAGGGCGTGGTGATCGGCGAGGAGTTGCTCGCTGGCGTGACGAGCCTCTACGTCGATGGCGGAAGCCAGGTGTACTTCGAATGCTGCCCGGCCTGGGACGGCGAGGGCGACCAGTTCGATGTCCACTCGCTCGACGACCTTGTCTTGCTGCCGAACCTCACCCGCATCACCGGCGCCCACGACTGCGCGATCCTGTCGCCCCGCCTCGCAGAGGCTCTCGTCGCCCGGGGCATCGCCACGGACTGACGGTTCTCGTTCCCGCTGGTATCCACGATCAGGTTGTGGAACTGCATGTTCGGCTGGGTGGCCGCGGTGGCGTACGCCCGGCGCGGTGGAGGGTCAACCGGCCGGAAGCCGTGCGCGGTCCCGAACCGCAGGGCGGGTTCCCGTCAGCGGAAGATCGACACCGTGATCCGGTAGTTGCCGACCGCGCGGCCGATGGGCCGTGCCAGCCGTCCATCGGCACCACGAGCCGGCCGCCGCGGACCGCGGTGGTGAACAGGCGGCTGGTGCCGGCGGTTTCGGCGCGGGCGTTAAGCGCAAGACGGAGAAGGAGCGCCTGTCGACGCCGCCGCAGCTGGAGAAGGCCTCGCGCACGCTCGCGCGGGCGGCGAAGGTGCTGTTCGAGGAGCTGGAGCTGGTCGAGGAGCACGGCACAGACCTGGACGTCGCCGCGCTGTGGGCGGCGGTGGAGGAGGTCGCCCCGCGCGCCGCTGTGACGAGCGCCGCGGCCACCGTGGTGACCCTGGTGCCCGAGGACGAGAACACGGCCGACGTCGCCATGCAGGCCGCGCTGGCGACCCGGTACGCCACGGTGCGCCCGTTCCTCGCGCTGCTGGGCGAGTCGAAGGCGCTGGACGCGGCGAGCGCCGGGAAGCGGTCCTGGCCGGGGTGCGGGGCCTTCCGGCGCTGGCGCGGCGGAAGGTGGGGGTGAAGCCGCTGCTGCCGCGCGAGGTGGACGACAAGCTCGTGCCGCCGGCGTGACGCAAGGCGGTGTACGCCAACCCCGACCTGCCGCACGGCGCGGTGGACCGGGACGCGTACGTGGCGTGCGTGCTGGAGCAACTGCACCGGGCCCTGAACAACCGCGACGTCTTCGCCTCGCCCTCGCCCCGATGGTCCAACCCGCGCGCCCGCCTGATGGACGGTCCCGACTGGGCGGCGGTCAAGGAGGACGTGCTGGCCGGGCTGAGCCTGGACATGCCCGTCGAGCAGCACTTGGCGGAGCTGGTGCGGGGCCTGGACGCCGGGTGGAAGCAGCTCGCCGAACGCCTTCAGGAGGCGGGGCCGGCGGCGAAGGTGTCCATCGAGGTGCAGGGCGACGGGCGGGTGAAGCTGAACGTCGACAAGCTCGGCGCGAACGCCGCGCTGATCGCAGCCCAGGCCGAGATCCCGGTCGTGCAGTTCTGGGGCGACGGGCTGCTCGCCTCCGTGGACGGGCTGCGGTTTGTCGTTCCCGTCCGGAGCGTGAACGCGGCGCCGTCGCCGAAGTACTTCGGGTTCAAGCGGGGCATCACCTGGCTCAACGCCGTCAACGACCAGGTCGCGGGCATCGGGCAGATGGTCGTCCCCGGCACCCCGCGCGACTCCCTGCACATCCCTGCTGAACCTCGACGGTGGGGTGAAGCCGGAGATGGTGGCGACCGACAACGCGCCGTACTCCGACATGGTGTTCGGCCTGTTCAAGATCCTCGGCTACAACTTCAGCCCCAGGTGTCGCGACCTGGACGACCAGCGGTTCTGGCGGGCCACGATGCCCGGTGTCGAGACTGGCCACTACGGCGCGGTGGAGGACCTGGCCCGCAACCGGGTCAACCTGAACAAGGTAATCATGCACTGGCCGGACATGCTGAAGGTCGCCGGTTCCGTGGTCACCAACCAAGTCCGCGCCTACGACCTGCTGCGCATGTTCGGACGCGAGGGGCGCCCGACCCCGCTCGGGGCGGCGTTCGCCGAGTACGGGCGGATCGCCAAGACCGAGCACCTGCTACGCGTGGTCGACCCGGTGGACGACACCTACCGCCGCCAGATGAACCGCCAGCTCACCGTGCAGGAGTCTCGTCACAAACTCGCGCGGGACGTGTGCCACGGCAAGCGCGGCACCATCCACCAGGCATACCGCGACGGGATGGAGGACCAGCTCGGCGCGCTCGGCTTGGTCCTCAACGCCATCGTGCTCTGGACGACCCGCTACATCGACGCCGCCGTCGCCAGCTCCGAGCCGAGGGACACGAGATCCGCGAGGACGACATCGCCCGGCTCTCCCGCTCAAGCACAAGAACCTGAATCTGCTCGGCCGCGACAGCTTCACCGCCAGCGTTCCGGTTGCCGGCGCCCTACGCCCGTTTCGGAACCCTGATGCGCCAGAGCTGGACGAGGATGAGGACGAGTCGGTCGGCTCGGAGTGAGTTGGGGCCGTCACTGCCTGCTTCCGTACCGGCCGTTGCCCGGCGTCACAGGAGGGCGCCGCCGGAGACCTCGATGCGCTGGGCGGTGACCCAGCGCAGTCCCTCGGAGGCCAGCGTGGCGATGGCGTCACCGATCTCCTCAGGTTCGCCGACGCGGCCGAGCGCGGTCTGCCCAGCCAGAACCTGGCGCATTCCGGCGTCGTCCCGCATCGCTCCGCCGTTGAAGTCGGTGGCGGTCGGCCCTGGGGCGATGGAGTTGACCCGGATGCCGTGAGGTCCGAGTTCTGCGGCGAGGGTGCGGCTCAGAGCTTCGACGGCAGCCTTCGATGCGGAGTAGACCGAGGTGGCGGGGCTGGTGTGGCGGGTCAGTGACGTCGAAACGTTGATGACCTGACCGCCCTGCGCCAGCAGCGGCACGAGCGACTGGATGAGGAAGAATGTGCCCCGGACGTTGGTGCCCATCACCGTGTCGAAGTCGTCGATCGTGACAGTCTCCAGCGGCCCGAAGACTCCCACTCCCGCGTTGTTGACCAGGATGTCGAGCCGCGAAGTACCCCAGCGCTCCAGCTGCGCGCCCAGTTCGGAGGTGAAGGACGCGAAGGAGGAGACGTCGCTGATGTCGAGCCGGAGAACAGCGGCCGTCCCACCCACGGCCTGCACTTGTTCCACCGTCTTCTCAGCCCCGGCCACATCACCGCGGTGGGTGACCACGACGCGCACCCCGCGTGTGGCCAGGGCGATGGCCGAGCTGCGCCCGAGGCCGCGATTCGCACCGGTCACCAAAGCGATCTTGTCGACTGTCATGAACTTCCTCCACCATGCGGCAACCAGGATGCGCCCAGGTGCCACAGATCAGATGCGAGTCACTCGACTCGCCTTGCTGGTGCAGCGTAAGCGGCCCCCCGAGGCGAGTCAAGTGACTCGCCTCGGGGCTGCGGCATACTCTCCGCATGGCAGCAGAACTCACCGCGCATCACCGCAGGCTCGCCCAGCAGAAGCGCGAGGCGATCACCTCCGCGGCCACAGAACTGTTCTTGGAACGCGGCTACGACGGCACCTCCCTCGCACGGATCGCCGAAGCGGCCAGGGTCTCGAAGTCCACCCTGTTCAAGCAGTTCCCCACCAAGGCGGCCCTCTTCGAGGCCATCGTCATCGAGTCCTGGCAGCGCGACGCCGGCGATACCGCCGCGCGGCCACAGGCGGGAGATCTGCGCTCCGGGCTGACAGCCATCGGCCACCGCTACGCCGACCTGATCGGCCAGCCCCGCATGGCAGGCCTGTTCCGGATCGTCATCGCCGAACTGCCTCGTTTCCCCGAGCTGGGACGGATGCAGTTCCAGCTCGGCAAACTTCCCTACTTCGCCTCCGTCCAGCACTACTTGGAATCCGAGCATGAGGCGGGCAACGCTGATGTGCCCGACGCTGAGAGCGCCGCGAACCAGTTCCTCGGCATGATCGCCAACTACGTCCTGTGGCCCCGCATGCTGCTGACCAGCTGGAACCCCGCAACCTCCGACATCCACAACGCCGTCGAAGAAGCCGTCCAGACCATGCTCGCCAGATACACCCCCAACCCGCCGGCCTGACCCGAAGCCGGAAGTTCCAAACTGACGCGCAATGCCAAAGACCGCGACGCCTTCACCCGTGATACCTGTCGGCAAACGTTCGTTTGACGACAGGCGGGCGACGCGTCCGTGCAATCCGGCGGTTCGAGGCGGCGCGAATCCAATCAGATCCGATGGTGATTGCTGACAGGGTTTGGCGACAGATAGGTCCGATTCTCCGTACGGAAGGGACCCCGAATGGCGAACCTGGTCTACAAGCGGGTCTCGACCGACCAGCAGTCAACCGCCCGGCAGAACCTCGTCCTGGACGAGGCCGGCATCGAAGACCCGGTCGTCTTCGAGGAGGACGGCGGCACCTCCAGCCGTCTCCACCCCCTTCAGCGCCCGAAGTTCCGCGAACTGCTCACCTATGCGCGGCCGGGCGACACCGTGCACATCTCCGAGATGTTCCGCCTCGTACGCGGCACCGGCCACATCCTTGACGTGCTCGACGTCCTCCACCGCGACCAGGTCGCCCTGCGCATCCACGACGGCGCGTTCTCCGCGATGGACCTCACCGTCCGCCCACCAGCGCACCGGCGAGTTGCTGTCCACGGTGAAGTTCATGGTGCAGACCCTCGCCGCCGCCGGCGAACTCCAACGCGACCTCCAGCGCGAGCTGACCTACGACGGGCTGCGGGCCGCCGAGGCCAAAGGCAGCAAGGGCGGGCGGCGGCGATGTGGATGGTGGCGAGGTATCGGACGGCGAGCTTGTCGTACCGGGTCGCGACAGCGCGATGGCGTTTGAGTCGGTTGATGCCGCATTCCACGGCGTGACGCTGCCGGTAGATGCCAGCGTCGAAGGTGGGTGGGCGGCCTCCGGCTGGTCCACGGCGTGTGCGATGTCGTGCCTGGTCTGATGGTTCGGCGATGGTGGCCGGGATGCCTCGCCGTCGCAGAACAGCACGGTTGCCCCGAGACGAGTACGCCTTGTCGGCCAACACCCGACCCGGCCGGCATCTGGGTCTGCCCGGCCCCAGCCGCCCCGCGACCGCCCCAACGCGTGATCGTTGGGCTCGATGCCCATCGGTGCGGGCGGCTCTACCTGCCGATCCCCTTTTGCTGGCCCCAGCCGCGTGGCGATGGGCACGCATGATCGTGGAGTCCACCGATACGTCCCAACAGATGATGCCCGCGGCATCAGCCTCCGCCTGCAACCGCGACAGGATGCGCTGCCACGTGCCGTCCCGCTGCCACGCCCGGAACAGCTTGTAACAGGTCTGCCAAGGCCGTACCGGGCCGGAACATCACGCCACGGCGTGCCAGCACGCACCCGCCACCGGATCCCGTCTATCACCTGACGCCGATCACGCACCGGCCTACCCATCCCAGAACCCGCCGGCAACAACGGCTCCCACCACCGCCACTGCCCCTCAGGCAGATCACCACGACCCGCACACCATCAACGACCCATCACCACATTAGAAACAGGCCCTAGTTGACCGGCAAAGGTGGAGACTGCGCCGCGGGTTCATTGGGCCGCGCGTGGCGGCGAATGGCGGCGTGCGCCGCTTCCGCCGCCCCGAGGCCGAGAGCGATGAACGAGGCACCGACGGGGCCGAGCCAGTGCGCGCCACACCATGCCATCCCGGCCTGGCCGGCCACCGGGGCGATCGAGACGCCGACGTAGACCATGGCCGAGGCAAGGCCGGTGAGCAGGGGTGCCGACGCTGGCCTGGCCGTGATCAGGCGATGGGTCTGTGGTGCCAGGAGTCCCCATCCGCAGACACCCCACAGGAGGAGGGCCGCGATGGCGGAGGTCAGATGTGCGCTCGTCCACGGCAGCAGGGCAAAGTCGGCTGCCGCCACGATGATCGCGGCGTTGATGATGCGCCGGCTACCGAATCGGTCGATCAGACGGCCCGAGCCGAGCGTTCCGGCGGTGGCGGCCAGCCCCCACACGAACAGCAGGGCGGCGAGGGTGGTGCCGCTGCCGCCGGTAGCGCGGTCGAGGCTTTCGCCGATGAAGGAGTAGACGGTGTACAGGCCCGTGTAGACCAGCAGGGTGGTCAGCAGGGTCAGGCCGATGCGGCGGTCGGCGAGCGGGGCAACGCGGGTACGCAGCGGCACTGCCGGGGGTGTTGGTATCGGGGGCAGGAACAGGGCTATGCCTGCGGCGGCCAGTACGCCGAGTGCGGAGACGAACAGCATCGTGGCGCGCCAGTCGCCAGTAAGGCTGGCGATTGCCGTGCCGATGGGCGCCCCCAGCGCGGTCGCGGCACTGAGGCCGGTCATGACCGCGGCGATGGCGCGGCCGCGACGCTCCGGTGCCGCGAGCGCGGCGGCCGCGGCGACGGCGGCGGGGGTGACCATGGCGCCGCCGAGCCCGGCGAGCGCCCGTGCCGCCAGGGCCACGCCGAAGACCGGAGCGACGGCGGTGACGAGGTTGCCGGTGGTGAAGATGGCGAACCCGACGAGAAACAGGGCGCGGCGCGGCCAACGGGAAGTGAGCGCCGCCATGACGGGGCCGAGGACGGCGTAGGTGAAGGCGTACGCGGTGAGCAGCCAGCCAGCGGTGCCGATCGCGACACCGAGGGAGTGCGCAGCGTTCGGCAGGATGCCGGCGATGACGAAGCTGTCGGTGCCGATGGCGAACATTCCGGCGGCGAGGACGACGAGTGATCGGTACACGATCCGGGTCTCCAGGTATTTGATGTAACAGAAATGGTTACGACGTCGGGCCGAGGAGAGGCCGACCCCGGGAGGGGTCGGCCGGCATTGAGCGTGCGGTGGGTTCAGGGTCCAGGAACTGTCTCTCTCGCGACGTCGGCGACGGTCACGGCTGCCAGTTCGGCTTTCATCGACCCTTCCGCGCGGTCGTACACCTCTCGCAGGACGGGTGGGATACCCCGCGCGACGGGGCACTTCTGGTTGGGGGGCGTGGCGTGCAAGGCGATGAGTGGATCAGGCTCGACGGCGCCGTAGACATCCCGCAGACTGATCGATTCCGGGGCGCGGGCCAACCGCCAACCGGCGCCGTGTCCACGCTGCGACGCCACCAGGCCCGCGTCGCGCAGACTTCCAAGGATGCGGCGGATGACAACAGGGTTGGTGTTGACACTGTCGGCGATCTGTTCGGATGTCACGATGCCGTCGGGTCGCTTGGGGCACACCCGCGCCATCCAGGTCAGCGCGTGCGTTGCCACGGTCATGCGACTGTTCGTACTCACGTGACCCCCCGAGTCGTCGACGCCCTCTTGTCGCAACTAATCTTGTTACAACAGGGCCACTCGTGTCCAGCCGTATTTACAGGGTGCTGCGGGACAGCAACCGGGTACTGCTATGTCACCGATCTCCCGGCTGTCCCACCGCGGCATGATCGACCTCGCCACGCTCCTCATCTGGCTCTGAGGACACGGCTTGTCGCGTAGTGGTGTGCTGACCGGGCTGGTCGCGACCGCCGGGTTCCGCGTGGCAGCCGGTGCTGTGCCTCCAGGGCCGGGAGGCGATCAACCTTCAGGGTAGAACAGGAACAGGGTGCAGCCGGTGGCAGTCGCAGGTAGGTGCCAGCTTCCCGCGGGTGCATGCAGGGACGTGCTGCTCGCTGCGCCCCGGCAAGGGTGCGTGATCCGACGGCCAGCGAAGTAGGAGGGCCTCTCGTGTCTCAGGTTGCCGCTCCAGCGTCCGGCTCATCCGTCCTACGCGGTTAAGCTCCAGTTCTCGGAATTCACCTGGTCCGCTGTGGAACGCTCACGCCGACATTGCCGGTGGCTTGGTGCTGGCCTACTCGGGTTCGTCCCGCCGGTAGGTGGGCACGTCGTAGGGCGACATGTCCAGCCGGGCACGCAATCCCTTGCAGGGATGGCGAAATCTTCCCAATTCGAATGCCGTGTCGACCTCGACTTCGATCACGACGTCGGGTTCGACCTGCCTGTACGGCAACGGATCGCTGCGCCCACCCCAGCGGTCGAGCCAGCCCGCCGGCAACGGATTCGGCCACGGATGGGTCGGCCGCTGCCGGCCGACGCCCGGCGCATGGTCTGCTGTGCTCTGGCGTCGCGTTGCTGGTACTGGTAGTTGAGGCGTTGGGCTTCTTCGAGTGGGTCTTCCAGGATGATGATCCGGCAGGCGGCGTCGATCGCGGTGCCGGCGTCGACCATCGTGCGGGCGCGGGCGGCCAACCGCAGCTGGTAGCGCGAGTAACGGCGGTGTCCGCCCGGTGAGCGGTGCGGGTCGATCAGGTTCGCCTCGTCCAGGCTGCGCAGGAAATCCTGCGAGACGCCGAGAATCTCCGCGGCGCGGCCCATCGTGTAGGCCGGGGTAGTCCTCGTCGTCGAACCGGTCGTCAAGCTCTTGGCCCATAGGCACCTCCACAGCGAGGGCCCCGGCGCTGATGCGCCGGGGCCCGGGTCGGGGTGAGAACACCGCCAACAGGGAACTGATGGCCCAGCTCAACCGACCGGGATAGCACCACAGGCCGTCGGGACGAGATGCGTCGCTACGGCTGCTCGTACCCGAGCGCTGCGGCCGCTGTGCTACTGCCCCTGCGCTGCTTGGTACTGGTCGTCGGTGACGGGTTCCAGCCAGGTGGTGCGATCTCCGTCGCCGGTGCCTTCCAGCAGTGCGAGGTGGGTCATGAAGTACGACGTGCAGTCCCGCTGGCGGACCGGGCGGCGCAACGAACGCCTCGAGGCCATCACGCCGGAGCGTTTCGCGGATCTGCTCGACGCCGGCATGGCCGTCATACGATCGGCATGGTCCTGTGATCGAGCGTCTTTCCGACGACGACCGTTGGTCGGCGTCGGTGAGGCCGTGATGAGTAACGCCGCCGCGGCCTCAGTCGTAGGCGTAGACGGTCGCGACTCCGCCGTTGTATCCCGCGACATAGAACTCGGCCTTGCCGTTGGTGCCGTCGACGTAGCTGCCGATCCCGCGGAAGGCGTAGCAGCCGCTGCTGTTGAAGTCGCCCGGGAAGTCGAGTCCGTTGAGGAGGCCGTCGTTGGTGCGGACCTGGTCGTCGGGATTGGCCGGGTCCTCCTCGAACATGGCGTAATGACCGTGCGGACTGGCTGAGTCCAGGCAGATCATGAAGTCTCCGCCACCCGATTCGAAGTTGCGGCTCTGCGTCGTGAAGTCGTCCGAGCCCAGGTAGTCCCAGGTGCCGGCGCCATCCGGTGAGACCTGGGAGCGTGTCGGGTTGCCGCTGGTTTCGGCGGCCATCGCCGGTGAGGTCGCGGTGAAGATGAGCGCGGCGCCCGCCAGAGCGAGCGTGGCGAGCCTTGTTCTGTGTCTCGTTATCAGCCGCATGAAGAATGCCCTTCCTGTGTAGGCGCTGCTGCGAAGGGTCGAGCGGGCGTCGCGCGCCAGCGGCGCCACTGTTGCCGATGCCCTAAAGCCCTGGGTGTTCTCGATCCCTCCTTCATCGCCGGGAACCGAGTTCGTACTGGTACCACTTGCCCAGCAGGGCGCCGGACCTTGTGGCGAAACTACGATCTGACATACATGACGACCAGTCCCGGATCGCACAGCGAGCAAGCGTTTCGGTGCGTGACTGCTGAATCAGCAAATGTCCTTCGGCGTAGCAGCCTCAGCTGCCCGCGACCCGCCGGTGGTCGCGATCGCGATCACCGTAATGGTCAGCCCAGCCCAAGGCCAGCCCGCGGTCCGCCGGCCGGCCAGACCAGCCGGGAGTGGCGGCGCTGCTGTTTCGGTGAGACGGTCCACCCAGCGCCCGCTGTCGGGCAGCTCGGGAGGATGGTGAACGAGCAATCGGTTTGGCGTGGGAACCTTCCTAGTTTGGGACCCAAGGACAGCGCGGAATCCAGACAGCGCACCAGAACCCCTCGCAGACGTTGGCCTCGGTGCGCGGGGCGGCAGCAGCCGTCGTTCGTTCCCGGTGACCGAACGCCGCGCGGACCGCAATCCTCGCTGCAGGTTCGGCTTTCGGCTGCTCTCTGGTCAACGGTGGTGCGCGACCGCCGCGCGCGGAACGAGCTAGGAACGGTCATGTTCGGGGATCAAGGAAGACCCTGCCGACCGGACGGTCTTCCACCACCCGGCGCAGGAATCCCTCGAGCCTCGCGGTTTTCCAGATCAGGTCGGTGGCGTCGTGCAACCTCTTGCGCAGCGCGCAGCCGGGGCAGTTGGTCCAGGCGATCACGACGGCTACGGCGCAGCTGCCGCGCTCACTCGGGCTCATCGACCAGGCGAAGGACAAGGTCGTCGCGACTATCGCGCAGACCCGGTGTCGTCGCGAACCTCGTGCCACTGAAGGGTAGTAGGTCGTTGGCCGGTGCGTACGTACTCGCTTACCGCGCCCATGACCTGCTGGCCGGTGACGTGGGTGGCGGCCGGTGGGTACGCCACCATGTGCTGCACGCTGTCGATGAACCGACCGTCGAACTCGACCTCGCCTGTCAGCTCGGGAGCGTCCGGGTGGTAACCGAACTCGCCGGTGGCTCGCCACCGGATCATGGCGTGGACGGTGTCGGCGTCAACGCAGTCAAGGGCGAACAGCAGCTGCGGTGCTTGGCTGGCCGGCCCGAGCTCGGCGATCATTGGAGTGCCGCTGTCGGCGACGGTGGACAGCATGCGGTCGAACCAGTGGTCGAGCGGGAACTCGTCGAGTGTGTACGGCCGGGCCGGGTCGTGCATCCCATCCCCGTTGAGGTCGACCACGTAGGTGCTCACGGTGCAGCGATCCCTTCTCCGGTTCCCGTGTAGGTCTTTCCAGGACCGGACCTCGCCGTTGGGTCCGTCCTTGACGTACACGGTCAATCTCGCTCCCGCGGGCAGCATGGCGGGTAGCTGCTCGTCGCAGGTGAACTGCTTGTACTTCACGGTACCGTCCCGCCCTTTCTGGATCTCGCCTGTCCTGCCGTTGCGCAACGGTTGGCCGGGGTTGCCCACCACGGTGTTGATGGTCAGGGTGACGCTCCTCAGTGAGGTGTCCGCGCGCATGAGCGCGGCGGTGTGCGACTCCACATGGTCGGCGTTGTTGCCCCACCGGAACGCCGGGTACTTCTTCAGGCCGGGCATGTCGCTGTTCGGGCCGCGCCCGCGCTGGTCATCACGCCTCCGCCGAGGACCGCATGGCCGTCGTCATCGTTGGTCGCGAGGCCGTCGGTCCACTCGGGTCCCTTCCCGTTGGCCCACATCTGATCGTCAGGTGTGCGTGATCGGAGTCGTCGGGCTGCGTCGCGCACATGCTCCGGTACGCCGCGGTGCCCTGGCGACGGCAGCCCACGCCGGAGCAGCGGGCCGGGCCCTGCGGTCGTTGGCGGCGCCGGATCGCCAGTGGCGTTACCAGCGGCGCTGGACGTGGTGCCTTCGATGTGGGCGAGGTAGGCGGTGACCGCGTCTCGTCCAGCGGCGAGCAGCGCTTCGATCTCGCCCGCCTTCCCGACAGCCTGCTGATACGCCGCATGCGCGTGACGAGGCCTCGGATCTGTGGAAGCGCGAGTGGCTGCCGCGGTGTACTGGCCGGCGCGCTCCACCTCGGTGCGCGCCCTACCGAGCGCGCCGATCGCTCGGTGCAGACCCGTAACGGCGGCCCTGAGTTGTGCGGCCACGTCCTCGATGTTCACACCCACCTTCCGCGAGGAGGCTGCCCGATCGGTCGTGTAGTGCGCTACCCCTGTCTCCGGCCGAGACGGGTGGACCCCCTGTGCCACGGTTTCGTCCGTGGAACGAGTGGCTGTGGCTGAGGAGTTGACCCGCTCGCCATTTCGGTGGGCGTGTCGTACCGCCCGAGGCATCAAGCGATCCGACGAAGGACGGATGCTGCTCCGGCATCGTCGGCCTCGTGTGTTGCCTGGGCTGGCACGCGACAACGATCCGTTGTGGCTGCGGCTCTGCATCGCAGCCCAAGAAGGTCGTATCAAGGCGTCAAGCACCGCGTTTGCGGTGCTTGAGCCGCCGCGCTCGCCTGGCCAGGCCGATCATGGGCGACGAAGCGCGCTGCGTATCGCCGGGGTCCTGTTTCCTCTGGCGAGGTTCTGGCCCCCGGTTGTGCCGGACGTCATCGTGGTCACGCTGGCCGCAGTTGGACCGGTCGCGCCGTACACGTTCTGGCTTGCGCTTGCGGTCATGTCCGCGAGCCTGCTGGTGACGCTGTACATCATCTTCGCGCCGCTCGTCCGGGACCTGGTCCGCAACGTCCGGAAGGTTGACCTGCCCGTCGCGGAGAAGACAGCTCGGCACATTGTGTCCATGCAGTGGTCGGTCACGCTGTTCCGCGCCAGCACCGGCTCCTCGGCGGCCGACCTGCTTGAGCGGTGCCTGGCGAGAGTGGATCGGGTCGATACGGTTCGCCGAACCGCGCTGGTGATCGATCGGCGCGCAGTGATCGGAGATGACGCACAGGCCGCGGTGGTCGGGTTTCCCGGTGCCGCCACCTTCACCGGTTCCGGCTGCTTTCTGGTCGTCGTCGCCCGCCAGCGCACGTGCCAACTGCGCGTTCCGGACACCGAGCGTCGGCCGATCCGGCTACTGCCGATCCTTCTCATCGCGATGCCCCCGCTTCTTCTGGGTGCCTGGCTGATCCGTACCCCCGAAACCGCGGCATGTATGGGGTCCTGTGGCAGTCGGCCAGCCACATTCCTCTCCGCGTTGTACTGGCTGACCGAGCGATTGCTTGGCGGCGACCCGAACGGCATCTCCGCCGGGACCTGGACGGCCAGACTTATCGGCGTCGGCATATCGCTGCTGGGCTGGCTGCTGTTCGGATCGATCCTGACCACCGTCCTGGATCGCACAGCCTGGCGCATGACGAAGCTTCCCGCCGAACTGATCAAGGCCTTCAATACTGAACAACAGCGCCTGACCGACACGATGGACACCCCGCTGGGCCACAGACACGGCCGGCTCTTCACGTCGACTCCCGCAGCGCGATCGCGGGCTTCCGCACCCACGATCGACCCGACCACAACGGCGTCGACCTCGCCGCCAAACAGGGCACCTCGATCCGGGCAGCCCATACCGGCACGGTCACCGTCGCCGAGTGCGAGCCGTCCACCGGCAACTGCGACCGGCCGGGCAGCGCGTCCACACCGGGATGCGCTGGTACGTGGACATCACCAGCCCCGACCAGGTCATCACCCGCTACTGCCACATGCTGCGCCAGCCATCCGTGAAGGTTGGGCAGAAGGTCAAGACCGGCCAGGTTGTCGGGGTCGTGGGGCTGTCCGGCAATGCCCACGGGCCCCACCTCCACTTCGAAGTCCACCTCCACAAGGATCCCAGTCCCGCGGGAGCGGTCGACCCCGTCGCCTTCTACAAGGCCAGGCACCTCACGCTCGGCAGCGCGAAACCGCCGGGCGCCGGCGCGAACTGAACGAATCGCCGGGCCTGGCCGCCGACGCTCTCACACCGCCGGGGCTACCACGCGGCGGTGACACACAGCTTGTCGACGCCGCCCGACGTTGCGATGCGCAGTCCACCCCTGCGTCATGGTCTGGATCGTCGTGGAGGTCGCCATGTCCTGCCGGTGTCAGGAGCAGTGCGCTGTCCTCGTACGAAGGAGTCTCTGATACACGACATCGGCGCACCGCTGTACCACCGGGCCACCCCCGGCCGTCCATTACGCCCCACACCTCACGGCAGCTCCCTGCTCCGGGTACTGCGCCGACCCGACATCCATCACCTGCTGCTCGCCGAGACGTCGGGCGGAACGAGATCGACCCACTCACCGGCCAATCCACGGATAGAGACTGAACACCGGGGCTCCGGTTCGCTTCACCTCTGAAGATCATCTGCGCGGGTCCGAACACCTACGACGGGTGAGCAGCCGGGATGTCATCGTCACTGCCCGGCGAAGGCAGCGAGGAATGCGGTGACGAAATCGTGCAGGCTGCGCGGCGCAGTGCCGGTAAGGGCGGCCACTTCGTCGCTCAGCCAGGCTGCGTCGCCCTCGGCGATCAGGCTGAATGCCTGGGCGTTGGAGGTCGCCACCGGCTGGGGAACACCGGCTTTGATCATCAGGGCCTGATGCTCGTCTGGGCTGATTCGGCGGTACGCGATGTCGTGCCCGAGCACGACCGACAGTTCCTTCGCGATGTCGGTATAGGTAACCAGGTCGGGGCCGGTCACCCAGTAGGTGCGGCTGCGGTGGGCGTCCGGCTCCTGCGCGACCGCGGTCGCGCAGGCGGCCACGTCCCGAGCGTCGATCATGCCGACCGTTCCGTCCCCGGCCGACATGACGAATCCCCGTGTCTGTTTGATCATCGGAGCCAGCGCGAACAGATTCTGTAAGTAGGCATTGGATCGCAGCAGGGTGTAGCCGATGCCGGTGGCGAGCAGGTGCTCCTCGATCTGCGCCTGTCCCCGTCGCCGCTCGACCGGGGAATCGGCCGACGCCTTACTAGTGATCTTGACGATGTGCCCGACCCCCTGCCGGACAGCGCTGTCGATGAGCGCGACTTCCTGCGCAGGCACGGCCGGGCTGACCAGGATGACCGTGTCGACGCCGGTCAGGGCCACATTGAGGGTGTCCGGGCGTTCGAAATCGCCGACGACGATCTCGATCTCGTCGGCGAGATCATCGCGGTGCGTCACGCGGGACGGGTCACGGACCAATGCCCTGGTGGGATGGTGCCGCGCGGACAGCAGTCGTACGGCTTCTGAGCCGACCGTGCCGGTCGCGCCGGTAACCAGAATCATGACGTTCCCCTCGAATATGGTCGATTGTGGATGGACACTGGCGAACGCTCGGCGGGGTCGTTCGCCCGGCCCGGCGGGCCGGGCTGTCGCACAGCCGGATCGATCAACCTGGTGCGGTGATCCAGTTGAGGCTGAGTTGAAAAGCTGCCGTGCGCGTAACGGGGTCGTAGGAGATGTCGGGGGAACGCCTCTCCCGGTCACGCACGTAGTAGCGGCCGGACGCGGCAACAAGGCCCGGGTCGGTGGCCAAGCGCAGCGCTGCCGAGGCGCCCTGCTCGGGCGTCAGCAGCCACCGGTGGATCAGCGAGCGAAACGGGGCGAGCACAGCACGCATGACGTCGTCGACGAAGCCGGTGCTCACGATCCCTGGGTGCACGGCGTTCACGGTCACGCCTTCGTCCCGCCACCGGTCGGCGAATTCGTAGCCGCAGATGGTGGTCAGCAGCTTGGCTCTGGCGTAGGCGGCGAACGGAACAAACCCATCGGCTGGATTGAGTTCGCGCACGTCGGCAACGCCGCTGAGGTCGAGCTGGACCGGACGCGGGCGTCTGAGCAGCGGTGGGCCGATGTTGGACATCGCTGCCGAGACGACATTGACCACGCGGGCCGGAGGGTCTGCCCGGAGGCGGTCACGCAGCAGGTAGGTGAGGCCGAACCCGGCGAGGTGGTCGACCGCCACATGCGCTTCGACGCCGTCGACGGTCAGCCATCGGTGCCGGTAGTGGGCACCGGCATTGTTGACCAGCAGATGCAGGGCATCGTGTCGACCCGCGAACTCCGCGGCGAGCCGGTGCAGGTCGGTGCGGGACGCGAGATCTCCGGTCAGCACCTCGACCCGGTCGACACCCATCTCGGTCGCGATTCGCCGACGCAACGTGTCTCCTCGCTCATGGTCCCGGCTGGTGGTGACGACGTGAGCGCCCGCTCTGGCCAGTTCGGTCGTGATGACCCGGCCCATCCCTCCAGTACCTCCCGTGACGAGCGCGATACGGCCACGCAGGTCGGATGGGGACATCGACGGCGCTGATAGGGCTCACGCGGCGATCCGCGGGGCTTGCCGGGCCGCGACGGGTCCGACTCGTCTGGGCACCGCGCATCATGGCAACCACCCGCTCATCGCCGAAAATGTAGTCAGGATCATTGATAATCTAGTCAATAGAACTGACCAGGTCAAGGCGAGGGTGAAGGCAGCTGGCACCCCGCTGGCCCCGGCGACTCGGGTGGCTCGGGGTCATGGGGAATCGGGGCGGACGGCTCTGCGCGGCCGGGTTTACCGCGCGTAGGGGTCGGTGATCTCGCGGAGTTGACCCAGGATCTGCTGCAACAACGCGAAGTTGCGAGTGCCCAGGTACGACTTCCACTCCGAGAGGATCTCCTCAACCGTCGCCATGGCCACGGCGAGCGCCCGCTGGCCACGTTCCTCGATCACGATCAATCGGGCGCGGCCGTCCGCTGGGTCGGGAACCCTGCGGACGTAGCCGAGGCGTTCCAGTTGGTCGACCAGCACACCGGTGCTCTGCTTGGTCATCTGCGCCTGGTCGGCCAGGTCCGTGAGGCGGGAACCGTGCGGAGCGACGCGTTGGAACACCCGGCACTGGGCGAGTGTCCAGTCGTCGAACCCCGCGTCCTGAGTGGCTCGGAAGATCCGATCCTCCATGTACCGGTACGGGATGAACAACAACACCCCCAGGTCAGCTAGCTGCTCGTTGTCCATACCCGTCCACGCCCGTCCTCGGCTCCATCGCCCGCCTGATTCGACGAAGTCCACACCCTACGTCACCGCCGTCCGGCCGGATCGCCGTCCACATCACATCCGTCGCGGTTGGCGCGAGCCAATCGCATGGCTAGAGTAGTAAATATATCTGACCAACACGTAAAGATAGCTGACTGACTGGCAACGGCGGAGAGAGCGCGGGGTAGCCCATGACATCGACATCAAGCCTGGCGGGCAAGCGGGTCCTAGTCACCGGAGGCAACAGCGGGATCGGCGCCGCGATCGCGCGGCGGCTCGCCGCTCAGGGAGCCACGGTCGCGGTCAACTACCGGTCCGACAAGGCCGCCGCCGACGCGCTCGTCGGCGAACTCAACGACAACGGGTGCACGGCGGCGGCGTTCCAGGCCGACCTCACAGCGGCCGCGCAGGCACACAAGCTGGTCGGCGCGGTGGTGGCCGAGTTCGGCGGCCTGGATCTGTTGGTCAGCAACGCCGGGGTCGAGCACTTCGGGGCGCTGGATACCATCACCGAGGCCGACTTCGACCGCATCTTCCAAACCAATGTGGCCGGACAGCTGTTCGTCACCCAGGCGGCGGTCGCCGCGATGGCCGACGGCGGCCGTATCGTTCTTAGCGCCTCGGTCAGTGTGCGCCTGTCGGTCTATCACCACGCCCTGTATGCGGCGAGCAAGGCCGCCGTCCCGGCCATGGTGCGCAACCTGGCTCCCGAGCTGGCCGATCGCAACATCGCCATCAACGCGATCTCCCCCGGCGCCACCGCCACCCCCATGGCGATGCGCTACGGCGCCGACTATACCCACCCCGCACTGGCCGACGTGCCGTTCGAAGCGCTCCTGCGCTCGATGAGCGCACTCGGTCGGTTCGCCCAGCCGGACGACATCGCCGCCGTGGTCGCGTTTCTGCTCTCCCCGGAGGCAGCGCACATCACCGGCGCCACCATCGAGGCCGACGGCGGCTGGAGCTGACCCTGCTGTCGCGCCGATCTTCGCTCACATTTGCAACTCAGTCACGTCGCAGCCACATCGAAGGGAACCATCATGTCCACTGTCATCACCGGAGCATCGGGTCATCTCGGCCGGCTCGTCGTCGAGCAGCTCCTCGCCATCGGAACGCCGCCCGAGCAGATCGTGGCCACCGGCCGCGACGCCGGCAAGCTCGCCGACCTAGCACAGCGCGGAGTCACGGTGCGGCGCGCCAACTTCGCCGACCCGACCACCCTTGACGAGGCTTTCGCGGGTGCCGACACGATGCTGCTGGTCTCGACGACGACCGTCGGGGAGCGGTTCGAGAACGCCCGCAACGCCATCGACGCTGCGGCAAGGGCGGGTGTGACCCGGATCGTGTACACCAGCATCGTCAACGCGTCGACCGCGCGGATGACGCTCGCCGACGAACACCGCCGCACCGAAGACTATCTGCGGGCCAGCGGTTCAGCGTTCGTCATCCTGCGCAACGGCTGGTACCTGGAGAACTACACCGACCTGCTCCCGATGATCACCCAGTACCACGCGTTGCCGGGCAGCGCCCAGGACGGCCTCGTCAGCGCGGCCGCCCGGCGCGACCTCGCGGCCGCCGCGGCCGCGGTCCTGACGCAGGACGGGCACCTCGGGGCGACCTACGAGCTGGGCGGAGCACCGTTCACCCTGACCGAACTCGCCGCCACGTTCAGCGACGTCCTCCGCACCCCCATCACCTACCAGGACATGCCGCTCGCCGACTACACCGCCACCCTGACCGGCGCCGGGCTGCCCCCGGAGATGGCCGCCGCGGTCGCCGACGCCGATGCCGGCCTGGCCCGCGGAGAGCTGTACACCGACAGCGACGACCTGGAGAAGCTGATCGGCCGGCCGACGATCACGGCCCACGACGCCGTCCGCGACGCCGTCCGCGACGCCGGGGCAGCCGGGGAGTCACGATGACCACGTCCAGCACCTTCGTCAACACCCATGAGATGGTGCTGATCCACCGTGTCATCCGGCGCGAGTTCGGTCAGCTACCGCGACTGTTCCGCGCCGCGGCCGCCAATCGTGCGCGATCCAAGGTCATCGGCGCGCACGCCAAGGAGATGTTGGATTTCCTCCACACGCACCACACCGGCGAGGACGAACTCCTTTTTCCCTTGCTGCGCAAACGAACCACGCTCGAGCCGGAGCTGATGGCCCGGATGGACGCGCAGCACTCGGCGGTCGACGCCGCCGTCGAGGCCATCACCGCCGACCTGCCGGGGTGGACGGCGAGCGCGAACGCCGCGGCAGGCGAGCGGATGGCGTCCGTCGTCGACGCCACGATGCCGACCCTGATCGATCACCTGGCCGAGGAAGAGCAGCAACTGCTCCCGATCGTCGCGGTCACACTGACCCAAGGCGAATGGGACGCGCTCGGCAAGCACGGCATGAGCGCGATTCCGCTCATGCGGCGGCTGGTCATGCTCGGTCACATCACCGAGGAAACCGACGACGCGGAACGGCAGCGGTTCCTCAAGGTCGTGCCGGCGCCGGCCCGGTTGGCGTACAAGCTGATCGGCCGCCGCCAGTTCACCCGCGAAACCACCGCGATCCGCGGCTGACCCAGCTCATAGCCGGGCACCACACCTGTGTCGGGGTCGCCGATCGCGTGTCTTGACCGACGGGACTTCAGCGCAGCCAAAAGCTCCATCAGCCATCGGCGCGCCAGCCCTTTGGAGCCGACAGCATGGCCAAAACCGCTAGAAATCCGCGACGAACACCCCCAAGCACTCCTCATCGTGGGCATCACCAACGATCCGGACACCTACGGCAATTGATCAAGCCCGGAGGTCATGCGGCGGTACCGGCCGCTGCCCCCGGCGAAAGCTGGGTGAGGGGCCGCCGTGGCCGCCGACGGCACCGGGCAGCCGGGACGTCGTCCGGCAGGAGGGAGAGCTCGCCGCGCCACCACGCGCGACAGGCCAGGCCGAGCGGCAGCAGCGTTGCCGCGGCGGTCAGCGCGAAGGCCGCCCGTCAGCGTGGCAAGAGCGTCGCAATCAACGTTGCATCGCACGCGCTGTGCCGTGATCGGCCAACGGTCAATGGCTAGTCCGATGAGACGGCGCATGCCGTCGCCGGCCGATCACACACTGATTTGCAGACCCGAGAGGTAGCACGCAATGACCACTCAGAGCACCGCCACGACGCCTGAGCTTAGCGGCAAGACCGCCCTGATCACCGGCTCCACCAGCGGCATCGGCCGCGCTACCGCCGACACGCTGGCCGCCCTGGGCGCCCACGTCATCGTCTCCGGGCGTGATACCGCACGCGGGGATGCAGTACTGGACGAGATCCGCGCCGCTGGCGGCAAGGCCGACTTCGTCGCAGCCGACCTGCGCGACTCCGCCAGCGTCCACACCCTGGCCGAACGAGCCCTGGAGATCGGCGGCGGCCGGGTCGACATCCTGGTCAACAACGCCGCCGTCTACCCGTACGCCCCGCTCGCCGACGTCACCGAGGACGCCTTCGACCAGGTCTATGCCGTCAACGTCAAAGCGCTGTTCTTCCTGACCAAGGCCCTGGCACCGGCCATGGTCGAGCACGGCGGCGGCGTCGTGGTGAACTTCTCCACCGGCCTGGCCAGCATGGGTGTCGCGACGGGCTCGGTCTACTCCTCCGGCAAGGGCGATCGAGTCCCTCACCCGAGCGTGGGCAGCGGAGCTCGGCCCCCGGGGTGTGCGTGTCAACGCGATCAGCCCCGGAGTGATCATCACTCGCGGCCTCGGCAAGGTAGGCCCACACATCCTCGAACTGATCGACGGCGACCCCGCCGGCCGCCCCGGTCGGCCTGAAGAGATCGCCAGCAGCGTCGCGTTCCTCGTCTCCGATGCCGCAAGCTACATCCACGGGGTCGTACTGCCAGTCGACGGCGGAGCGCTCGCCACCCTCTGACTCGATATCGATGACGCGGACCGCCATCCGCGATCCGCGGCTGATCCCATCCCGCGATCCGACACCATCACCAGAGCGGATCGCACGGCTTTTGAGGAGGCATGATGAGCTTCGACACACGCGCGGGCACGCGCGGCGGCAAAGTTCCCGCGGGACGGTTGGTCCGCATGTTCAACAGACTGGTCGAGCGACGGCTGCGCCGTAAAGGCGGCAATTTCATGGGCTTCAGAGCCCTGGTGCTGACGACCACCGGCGCCAAAACCGGTGCCGAGCGCACAACGCCGGTCGGCTACTTCCCCGACGAGGATGGGAGCTGGCTGATCGTGGCCTCAGCGAATGGCGCGGCGGGCAACCCGGGCTGGTACTACAACATCGGCGCGCACCCGGACAAGGTCCGTGCGGAGGTCGACGGCCGCACGGTCGCCGTCGCGCCCCAGCAGTTGCGCGGGCCCGAACGCGAGGCAGTGTGGAAGCGGATCACCGCGGCAGCGCCCCGGTTCGCGCAGTACCAGGAGAACACAGATCGCGAACTGCCGATCATTCGCCTGACACCGCAGTACTGACCTCCCCGCCATCTGTTCCGTGCGGTCGACGCCACATCCGTGAAGTTCCCCGGCGCCGACCGCGTCCGTCCCGCGCTTCCCAGGCGTCGCGGCCCGCACTCGCGCGCCCCGGCTCTCGGGTCGATCCTCGGTGTCTGCGCCGAGGCTGGCCTCCTTGGATGCCATGTCGTCGAAGGATTCGTCGGCGGCGACTTCCCGGTAGAGCACGAGGCTGGCCTGGGTGCCGTCCAGGAGGTGTTCCAGCAGGTCCCGCGAGGGGCGCAGCGGGTCCAGCAGCGTCGAGCGCGGCGGAAGCAACGACCGCAGCACCCCGTCTCGCTGCTCGGGCGGCGCCTGTTCGGCCTGGCGGTACGCGTCAGATACCTGCTCAGCGACCACGTCCGGGTCCGGCACCCGGCCCTGCCGGACCAGCGCGGCGGCGGCCAGCAGGCCCAGCACGATGTCGCGAGGAGACCGCCCGTCGACACTGATCGCTTCGACGATCAGTGTCGGTACGTCGATGGAGCACGCCTGGATGGTGTCGGATTCGGCGAACACTTCCCACGGTTCCCGGTCGTCCGCGTCGCCGGCGACGGTCGCCGCTGCGACCAGCCAGTGTGCCGCCGCCACGCAGGCGGCGGCCGGGTCGAGGGCGGTGAACAACCCGGCCGACCCGAGCGGGTTCGCGCGGAGCAACTCGTCGGCGGCATCGACCTGCACGGGTGACGCGTCGACTCGGTCGAGTTCCACGGCCTGCGCCGCCCGGCCGGTCAGATCGCCGCGTTCGGCGGCCCGCACGGCGTCGATCTCCAGCTGGGCGTCGGCGGCGGTCGCGGACGCTGAGGATCACGTCCACCGTGCGCGGCGACCCGCGAGCACGTCAGATCAGCGTGCTGCTGCCCGACCCGACCGGCCGCATCGCCGCGGCGGTCGCCGAGCCCGCCCGGCGAGTCGACATCGCGCTCGCCGCCGAACGGGTCGGATGACATCCGTGTCCGACGACCCCGAACAGTGGTGGAGCCGCACCTACCGCGTCCTGGACGCCCCGATCCCGGTCTGGGTCCGCTGCGAGCAGGTGTTTCAGCCACGGCCCGCCACCTACCGCGGCACCGCGATCCGCGTCGTCGCCTACGGCATCGACATCAGCCACATCGCGCCGGGCCAGCTGTTCGGCTGGTACCGGCTCGACATCGGCGGCCCCTACTGGAGGGACTGGTCGAGTTCGCGGTCGTGTCCCGCAACGGCCGCCTGCGCATCAACCTGCTGGCGGGGTGTGTAGTCCGTGGGGACAGCGCGGCGGCGGGTACGAGTTGGCGCGAGAACTCCCGCAAGGATCCCGACACGCCCCGTAGATCGGGGACGATGTCCGCCGCCACCGGGATGGCTGGCCGCTCCGGCGCGCGGCCGGGCCGCGGGCCGCGGGGCACGTCCCGGCGGGGCATCTCCGGACGGGGGCCGGGTCGTTGGGGTTGGTCACGGTCGGCTGGGACTTTCTCTCCTGCCTGGGGACGTTCCGCCTCGACGTGTCCCGCGCCGCTGTTGCGTTTCTCGCGCTCGGTGAGGACGTTGAACGGGCCGAACCGGGCTGGGAGGCGGGCCTGTCGGTGCTTGAACCTAGTATGCGGGGCATGACGCGGCATGTTGACGAGGATCTGCACGATGTGGAGTTCCGTGAGTGCGATCTGACCGGGGCACGGCTGATCGGTGTGGTCATGCAGGATGCCGTGATCGACGGGCTGATCACCAACCTCGTGGTGAACGGTGTCGAGGTCACCGAGTACGTCGAGGCAGAGCTTGACCGGCGTCATCCGGTGCGGGTGCTGATCCGCTCCGAGGACCCTGCCGATCTGCGCGAGGCATCGCGTCAGCTCCATGCTGGCTGGACCGCCACGATCGAGCGAATCCGCCGTACGCCGGGCATCGAGCGCCGCGGCGTGAACGACGAGTGGTCGGCGGTGCAGACGATGCGCCATCTGGTCTTCGTCCACGACTCGTGGTTCCGCCGTTGCTGCCTGGGCTCGACGGAGCTGTTCACGCCGATGGGCATCGAGCCCTACCGTGAAGGGCACGGCCTTGACCTCTCGCTCGATCCGGCTCTCGACGAGATCGTGCGCGTGCGTGAGGCGCAGGCCGCCGAGCTCGATGCCTGGCTTGACGAGGTCACCGCTACGCAGCTCGCGGCGCCCGCGCCGGTACCCGACGACGATGTCTGGCCGCCGTATGCCTGGGGCCGCTCGGTGCGGCAGTGCCTTGGCACGGTGCTCAACGAGACCTTCGAGCACCACGGCTTCTGCGTCCGCGACCTCGACCTGATCGAGGCACAGGAGCCTGCGTAGGGCCCGGCTACAGCCACGGCATCGTGTGGATGCACCAGGATCGGGACCCCGGTACGAGTGTGCACGGCATGCAACCGGCCGGTGATCGCCCACAAGAGGGCCGAGTACACGATGCGACGCGCGTGCTGCTCGGCGAGTGCGGCTTGTGCGTGTGCACCACGGCCCTGGCACCACGCGGGCCCCGTCATGACTCCACGCCGGCAGGCGCGGCAGCCGGCGACGGGGTGCGCGAGGCGCTGTTGCCCGAGCCGCCGACGGACACCTCCGCATTCAGCCCAGCGGCCGACCCGATGTGAGTACAGCGTCTGCGCGTCCTACGGGGCTCTGGTTGCGCGGGGTGGTGGGCATAATGGCGGCGTCATCAACCCCGCCCCGTGGTACGGCGTGGGCGGGAGTCAGGAGTACGCCTCGATGCGTAGCAGGGTTCAGAAGGTCACCCCGGAGAAGGCCGCGATGCTGTTGCAGGCCAACACCTCCAACCGGCCGTTGTCCGCGGCGCTGGTGCACACGTTCGCCGAGGCGATGCGGCGGGGGGACTGGCAGGTCACCCATCAGGGCATCGCGGTCGGCGCCGGCGGCCGGCTGGTGGATGGGCAGCACCGGCTCGCCGCGGTGGTGGAAGCGGGGGTGCCGGTGGAGATGCTGGTGTTCCACGACGTGGATGAGTCGACGTTCGACGTGCTGGACACCGGCCGGCGACGTAACGCGGCGGACGTGCTGGCGATCGAGGGGGAGAAGTCGACCGTCCAGCTGGCGTCGATGGTGCGCACGGTGTGGCTGTACGACAACCGGCCCGACGGCGCCTGGTCGGGCGGGAGCGCGGCGGTCACCAATCATCAGATCCTGGAGACCCTCGCCGCGAATCCGGGGCTGCGTGATGTTGTCGTGGTCGGGGAGCAGATCGCGGCGGCGACCGGCATGATCAAAAGCGCAGCCGGCGCCGCGAGCTATCTGGTTGGGCGGGTGAACAAGCCGAAGCGGTTGGCGCCGTGGTTCGACGGGATCATCGATGGTGCCGGGCTGGCCCGCGCGGATCCGCGGTTGCGGTTCAGGAACCTGATGCTGACCAATGCCCGTAAACAGGCCGGTCAGGTGCAGCGCCGCCGCGATACCCGCGAACACGTGGCGCTGTATGTGAAGGCGTTCAACGCCTGGGCCGGCGGTGAACCGCTCGCTCAGCTGCGGTATGCGCCGCGTGAGGCGTTGCCGGCGATCGCGACCATCCGGTGAGCGCGACGCCACATCGCATCGCGATCCGGTGCCGCCGGTGGTGACGCGGCCGGCTGTCATGCTCGTCGGCGCTGTCGGCGGCGTAGCGCGGTCGGCTCCCGGGCTGCCAGGTTGGCCTGAACGCTGCTGGTACATCGATCACTGTTCGACAGGGGCTGGGGGGGTCAGGCCGCGGTGACCAGTCCCATCGACCGGGCATCATCAGTCGCTACCCGCGAAGATCTGATCGCGTATCTGGAAGAGCTTGCCGCAGCGTCACGCGCCGACGGTGCCCGCGTGGAGAATCCCAGCACGCCGGATTTCATCGAAGCGTCGGCTGCGTGGTTGGAAGGTTAGGGGCTCGTTCCATCGACAGCGTGTCGCTGACGGTGCGCCGGAGGCGCCGTCGTGGGCGACCATCGCGATGATCTTTTCGGCCGGGTTGGTGTATGAGTGACGGGTCGTCAGCCGGAGTCGGTCAGCATCCTGCTGGTGTGCCCGGAGGCGATCAGCGCGCGGTAGGCGTCCATGACGGGCCGGGGGACGGTCTGGGCGATGGCGTAGCCGCGGGCCGGGTAGGTGATGCGCTGCAGGTCGCCGACCATGTGGTCGATCACCAGCGGCGGGTCGCCGATGCGTGCAACGTAGTCGGCGAACGGTGCGTGGGTCGACGCGCACCAGGCGTCGACCTGCGGCCAGAGTTTCTGGCAGGTGGTGTGGGCGCGGCGCTGCATGTACGGCATGCAGACCAGGGCGACGGTGGCGGGCTGAATCCCTGCGGCGGCAAGGGCTCTGCGGGATAGGGCGATGGTGGCGCCGGTGTTGGTGGCGGCGGGCTCGGTGAGGATCGCGGCGTCGGGTACGCCGTGGTGGCGGAGCCGGTCGGCGAACGCGGCGGCTTCACCGTGGGGGAACAGCTGCGGTCGCAGCGGGTTGGTGGCGCCGGAGCACACCAACACTGGGGCAAGGCCAGCGTGGTAGAGCTCGGCGGCGGTGTCGGCGACGCCGAGGTCGTGGCAGCCGAGCACGAGCGCGGCGTCCGCGGCCCGTCGGGTCCGGTCCGGAATCGGCCGGAGGTGTGACCACGCGCCACCCGCCGGCCCGGGGTCAGCGCGGTAGGCGACTGGTGCCGGCCAGCGCTGGAACGACCAACCCCGACCATCAGGAACGCTTACCTTCCTGCACGTGACGGACCCGGTCTTCACCCTGCGCTTCCCGGCCGGCAGCACCATCGCGGTCACCATCGCCCCGCCCCGTACGCAACCACCTCCCGCTGGTCGAGCGCTGGCCCGGCCTGTTCGCGTGGCGCCACAGCTTCGAGGTGGCGGCGACGCAAAGGCAGACGCCGTACTTCGCGGTCTTCGAGGCCGAGTTCGCTGACGCTGCGGCGATGACCGCGGCGAGGGCGTCTCCGCAAGGCCAGCAGGTGTCTGCCGATGTCGCCAACTACGCCACCGGCGGTGTGGTCGTCATCCACTATCCGGTGCAGAACGACACCTGCTGAGCCTGGTCCTGAGGCACCTCCGTTTCCACGGTGAGCCATGGTGCCGTCCCACAGCCGGCCGCACCTTGCTCCTTCGGCCGGCGACAGTTCTGTCGCATGACTTCGCCGCCCAGCTCGTACGGTTTCACCGGCAGGCGACCGGCCGCGGTCGAGATCGCGTTCTGGATCGCGGTCGTGGTGCCGCCGCTGGCGACCGCGCTCGACGTGGCCGGCTTCGTGGTCGTGAAGCGGGCCGTGGACGACGTGTTCGGCACGACGGGCGGGGACGCCCAGGCCTAGATGTACGAACTCCATGACAAGGTGAACGGGCCCCTCCTGGCCTTGTTCATCTTCTTCACGGTCGGCTACCTGCTCCTGAGCGGCCTCTGGTTCCTGCTCGGCCTCAGGATGCGCGGCGGCCGACACTGGGCGCGGATCACGTTGACCGTGTTCGCTTCCGTGTGGGCACTGTCCAGCCTCGTCGCGCTGATCCGCGGCGACACCCAGGGCTTCACGACCGCGGACATGCCCCCGTTCTTCGAGTTGCCGGGCCCGTACTTCGTGCTGGACTACGCGCGAAGCGCCCTGGATCTGCTCGGGATGGCGGCGTCCATCCCGCTGGTTTTCCTGAGGCGGTCCAACCGGTATTTCACGCCCCGCGCCAACCCGCCTGATTGAGAAGTTGATCGATCTCCTTGCCTCACGCGGCGAGGGCTGCGCTGTCAGGTATCGCGGCGCCACAGTATGGTGGCGCCGGCCAGCAGCGCGGCTGCGGTCCAGCCGGCGAGTACGCCAAGGCCGGGCCACGGTCCGATGGGCAGGTCGTGGATGCCGACGGTGGCTTGAACGGAGAGCCCGGCGCTCATCGGAGCGAGCTGGAGAAGGTGCCGTTGCCATCGCGTGTCGGTGACGACGCCGGCCACGATCGGGGTGAGGTAGAGCAGTGCCAGTACCGTGCCGATCGCCGCCGCGGAGTTGCGTACGGCGAAGGTCACGCCGAGCGTGAGCAGGGCGATCAGGACGAGGTAGAGCACAGACCCGCCGGCGGCACGGAGCGCTGAGGCGGTGAGTAACCGGAAGCCGTGGCCGGGCGACACGGCCCGGCCGACCAGCAGTGATCCCGCGACGCTGGCGGCACCGACCGGCAGTACCAGCGCGCAGAGCAGGGTGACCTTGGCCGCCAGGACCCGGCCGTGCCGGGGGGCGGCGGCGAGGGTGGCCTGGATCGTGCCGGTGCTGTACTCGGTGCCCACCGCCAGCACGGCGAGCAGCACGACCGCGACCTGGCCGAGCTGTACGCCGGTAAGGCTCGTCCTGATCGGATCGCAGCTTCCGGACGAGCAGTGCGTGGCGGCAGCCGCCGCGCCGCCGAGTGCCAGGGTCGTCCCCGCGATCGCGGCCACCAGCCATCCGGTACTCGACACGGTGTGTGCCTTGGTCCACTCCGCGCGCAGCAACCGCCACGCGGCGGCGTTCACGCGTCCCTCCGGCGCAGCAGGAACCCGGCCACCGCCAGGGCGAGTACCGCGTACCCGCACAGCACCGCGAACCCGAGCCACGGCGACAGCGGAAAGTAGCCGTTGAACGGCGTGTATGCGGTGTCGACCTGTGGATAGCGCACCTGCGTCTGCTGGATCGCGAACCCGGCGGCGGGGGACAGGCGGAGTACCCAGTTCGCCGTGGCTGCGGGCAGCACGGGGGCGCCGGCGGTCACCAGGTACGGGAACACCAGCCCTGCGATGACGAGGGTGATCGCGGCGGCGCTGTGGCGCACGATGGACCCGACCGCCATTGCGAGGATCGCCGTGACGGCCAGCAGCGCGGCCGTGCCGACGATGGCCCGCAGCTCGGTACCGAGAGGTACCGCAGCGACAGCGTTTCCGTTGGCACGCAACAACATGCTGCCGAGTGCCACCGCGGCGGCGGAGCCTGCCAGCCCGACGACGAACGCCGCTGAACCCATCACGACGGCCTTGGCCGCGAGTACGCGAATCCGCCGCGGGCTGGCGGCGAGGGTACTGCGGACCATGCCCCGCCGGTACTCGGCCGTGACGAACGCGATCGCCACGACAGCGACGGCGATCAGCCCGGCGAACGTCCCGATCAGCGTCCGCTCGATCGGTGTGACGGGCAGCAGCGGGCTCACCGCCGGTCCGATGTCCCCCGACCCGTGCAGGGTGAACGCGTCCCCCTCGCGCTGGCGGCCGCCGGCAGCGGTACGCATTCCGCCGGTGTCACCGATATCGGTACCGGTCCAGGAGGTACCGGTCGTGCCGCCGGCCACCGTGAGCTGGTCGAACCTGGCGGTGGCGAGCGCCGACCCCACGTGCTGAGTCGACTCGGTCAGCGACTGGGTGAGCCCGGAGTCGGGCGGCGTGCCGACGAACAGCCCGAGCTGCGCGGTACGGGGCAGCGCCGTCAGCGTGGCCGTGCCGACCGTGGTCCAGTGCCGGCCGTCGCCCGACGCCTCGCCGGTGACGCGGTTACCAGCGCGAGTCAGCCGCAACCAACGCGGAGCGGTACGCGACACCGCGCCGGAGGGCCCCGCCACGTCGTGGGTGAAGTCGTACTGCATCCGCACGCCGTGTCCGGGCGTGACCATGATCGCGGCGTACGAGGAGCCCGACCGGGTGTTCTGCTTGATGATGATCCCGGCCTTCGCCCATGCCTGGGCGGCCCGCACATCGGTGATCCGTACGGTGAGTTGGCCGTTGCCGGTCAACGGACGGTGCAGGAAGAAGAACCGGTCGGTGACCTCGCGGCCGTCCGGCCCGGATGTGTTGGAGCAGGCGACGAAGCTTCCGTTCGGGCCCGGCTGACTGCACACGGTGGCGCTGGCGATGAACATGCCGACACCGGCGGTCAGCAGCGCGCCGACCGCCAGGCCGATCAGCCATCCGCGTACGGTGCGCAGCTTGGTCCACTCGGCGCTCAGCAGTCGTGCGAATCCCGACCGTTCGGCGGTACCGGCGCTCATCGGGCCACCTCCTCGGCCTCGCCGCGGAACTCCGTGACGTCGCGGGTCAGGCGCAGGTACACCTCTTCGAGGGTGGCGCGATGCGGCGCCAGCTCGGTGACCGGTACGGCTGCCGCCGTGAGTAGCGCGCTGACGCGGTCGGCGGCGAGTCGGGTGACGACGAGTGTGTCCGGGCCGGCAGGCTCGACGTGGCCGCCGGCGCCGGTCAGCGCGGCGACGGCCCGGTCCGTTGCCGGAGTACGCAGCAGGATCCGGTCGCCGGACATCCTCGCGATCAGCTCCGCGACACCGGCGTCGGCGACCACCCGACCGCGGCCGACCACGATCACGTGGCCTGCCGTACCTTCCAGCTCACCCATCAGGTGGCTGGACACCAGCACGGTACGGCCCTGTTGCGCCAGCGACTGGAGGAAGCCGCGCATCCAGATGATGCCCTCCGGGTCCATCCCGTTGAACGGCTCGTCGAGCATGAGCGCGGGCGGGTCACCCAGCAGCGCCGCGGCGATCCCCAGCCGCTGCCGCATACCCAGCGAGTACCCACCGGCCCGGCGGCGGGCGACCGAGCGCAGGCCGACCCTGTCGAGGACGGCATCGACCCGGCTGGCCGGGAGGCCCTGGGTACGCGCCAGCCACAGCAGGTGGTTGCGGCCGGTCCGGGCCGGGTGCAGCGCGCCGGCGTCCAGCAGCGCCCCGAGATGCCGCAGCGGGTACCGCAGGCTCCGGTACGGCCGGTTGCCTACTCGCGCCTCGCCCGCGCTCGGCCGGTCCAGCCCGAGGATGACCCGCATCGTGGTGGACTTCCCGGCGCCGTTGGGACCGACGAACCCGGTGACCCTGCCCGGTTCGACCGTGAAGGACATTCCGTCCAGCGCGGTGACCGGCCCGTACCTCTTCCGCAGACCGGTGACGGTGATGGAGTTCTCGTACATCGGCTTCCTTCCGCCGGGGAGCGTGTCTGCGCAGATGTGTAGTCGGGCGTACGTGTCAGCACGGTGACACCGCGGCGACACCGACGGGCTGGCAGGCTGGCGGAGGTCGGCGAGAGAGGATCGAGTGCGATGAGAGTGCTGGTCGTCGAGGACTTTCCGGTGCTGGCCCGCGCGGTGGGAGTGGGACTGCGCCGGGCGGGTATGGCTGTCGACGTCGTGTTCGACGGCGCCGAGGCGGTCGAGCACCTGACCGTCACCGGCTACGACGTGGTCGTACTGGATCGGGATCTGCCGACGATGCACGGCGACGACGTGTGTCGGTGGATCGTGGCGGGCGGGACGGCAAGCCGGGTGCTGATGCTGACCGCGTCCAGCACGGTCGGGGACCGTGTCGAGGGCCTCGACCTCGGCGCCGACGACTATCTGCCGAAACCCTTCGACCTCACCGAACTCGTCGCCCGGGTACGGGCGCTGGGCCGTCGCCGCTCCGAGGTGGTACCGCCGGTCCTGGAACGTGAGGACATCCGTCTGGACGCGAGCCGCCGCACCGCGGTACGAGCCGGCCGGACCCTCGCCCTGACCCCGAAGGAGTTCGGCGTACTGGAGTGTCTGCTCGCCGCGGACGGACGCCTGGTGTCGACCGAGGAACTCCTGGAACGGGTCTGGGACGAGGCGGCCGATCCGTTCACCACCACGGTGAAGACCACGATCCGCCGGCTGCGGGCCAAGCTCGGCGAGCCACCCGCGATCCACACCGTCCGCGAGGGCGGCTACCGGGTCGGCCAGCCGTGACGCGCCGGCACCGCCCCAGCGTCCGGACGCGACTGATGCTGCTGTACGGGGTTCCGTTCTTCGCCATCGGCGCCGTGCTGCTACTACTCCCGCTGCTCACCGTGGGCAACACCAATGACGCCGATGGCGGCGACTGGCTCACTCCGCCGCCCGGCGTCTACGTCCACCTCCAGGTCGTCTTCGCCGCCGTCGGCCTCGTGGTCATCGCCCTCCTGGCGCTGACGCTGGGATGGCTGGTCGCCGGTCGGTACCTGCGGCCACTCCGCGCGATCACCGCGACCGCCCGGGACATCTCCGCCACCAACCTGGACCGGCGGTTGCGGCTGGCCGACCGGGACGAGTTCGGCGAACTCGCCGCCACTCTTGACGACCTGTTCGGACGGCTGCGGGCCTCGTTCGACTCGCAACGGCACTTCGTGGCCAACGCCTCCCACGAGCTGCGTACCCCGCTGACCGCCGAGCGGACCCTGCTACAGCTCGCGATCGACGACCCGGACGCCACCGTCGACACGTTGCGCGACACCTGCCGCGAACTGCTGGGCCTCAACGTCCAGCAGGAGCGTCTGGTCGACGCGCTACTCACACTCGCGACCGGCGAGGAGGGCATCCAGCGTGCGGAACCGCTCGACCTGGCCGACGTCGTCGACGGGGTGGTCCGGACACGGGCACAGGACGCCCGTCGCCGCGACGTACACCTGAACACCGACCTCACGGCGGCGCCGGCCATGGGCGACCGGCCGCTGCTGTCCAGCCTCGTGGCCAACCTGGTCGACAACGCGCTGCGATACAACGAACCTGGTGGCCGGATCGACCTCACGACCACCATCGACGAGACGCGGGCCCATCTCACCGTCGGCAACACCGGCCCGACGATCCCGCCGTACGAACTGGATCGCTTATTCCAGCCGTTCCAGCGGCTCGACCGCAACCGCATCCAGCACGCCGACGGGCACGGTCTCGGACTGGCCATCGTCCGCGCCATCGCCGACGCCCACAACGCCTCCATCACCCCGACTCCCCGCCCGGGCGGGGGCCTCGACATCATGATCAGCTTTCCCACCAACGGACACCACCCGAGTGCAGGCCCACGCACGCGGCACGACCCGTGACCGGGGAACACCGAAGCCGAACAGGCACCCATCACGCGTGCGTACGGTGCACGCCGAGATGGCGGGGTCTGTCGAACCAACCGCCAGGACGCCGTGGATCACCAATCCTGGCGGACACGCGCACCGCTCCGGATCCGCCGAGCGTCCACCGATCATCGTGACGCGCAAGGCAGGCAGGGCGGTGCCTGGCAGACGTGCTGATCGCTCCACACGCCGACGTACCAGGTGCGGCCCTCCGCGCCGCGGCAATGCGGAGAGCTTTGGTCGGATCGCCGGGTTGCCGACCCAGCCGCGGTGTCCAGCTGGTGCGCGATCCCCCACGGGAGGTCAGGCGGTGATGGGGTCGATCAGGTGTGGGCCCTCGTTGCGGTAGCTGCCCACCGCGCGGCCCACGGGCCGTACGTGCAGCCCGGCGGCGATCTGTTCGATGTGGGGTGCGGTGAGGATGTGGGCTGGGTCGGTGTCGGGGTTCAGCCACGCGGTGAGGGTGTCGGTGTCGACTAGCAGCGGCATCCGGTGGTGGATGTCGTGGAGTCGGCCGGTCGCGGTGGTGGTGAGGATGGTGCAGGTCAGGATCCGTCGGTCGTCGTCGGTGTGCCACCACGAGTACAGGCCGGCTGCCGCGAGCAGGGTCCCGTCGGTGGGGGTCATGTAGTGCGGCTGTTTGATGGTCTTGCCGTCGGGGTCGGTGGTGGTGCGCCATTCGTACCAGCCGTCCATCGGTACCACGAGCCGGCCGCCGCGGACCGCGGTGGTGAACAGGCGGCTGGTGCCGGCGGTTTCGGCACGGGCGTTGGTGGGGGCGGCGGTCATGCCGCGGAAGCGGCGGAATCCCCACTGCGCCGCGGTCAGCGACCGGCGGTCGGTGTCGGGGTTGTGGACCGCGACGCGGATCAGTTGGCTGGGCGCGGTGTTGTACCGGCCGAGCACGTCGTGCTCGACGTCGTTGCTGGCGTCGAGTTCGGTCGCGATGGCGTCGCTGCTGCGGGTGCTTGCATACCGGCCGCACATGCCGGGCACCCTATCCCAGACCACTGACTGTTCATGCAGGTCACGGCCTGAACTCCAGCCTGCGCGCCCTGCTGGCCACCGGCACCGGTCATCCCATCCCGGCTCCGTGACGGCCGTTCGCCGGCCCAGCCGGCCGAGGTCGTCGGATGGAACTCGTGGCCGGATACCTTCGCGCCGTGGGAAGCCGCGCGGGGGTGTCCGGCCACGGGAGAGTGGGCCTCAGTGCTGGCGGCGGAGGCGGATGCGCAGCAGCACGCCGATGGTGACGCTGAGCCCGGCGATGCCGACCAGCATCCAGAGCGGGACTCCGGTGATGGGCAGCGTGGGGCCGCTTCCGCCGTTGCCGGCAGAGGCGGTGGGGCTGAGAGGTGCGGGCTGGCTGGGGCTGGCCGATCCCGACGCGCTCGGGCTGGCCGAAGCCGATGCGCTGGGGCTGGTCGACGCTGAACTGCTGGGACTGGCCGACGGTGACACGCTGTGTGATGGTGACGGGTTGGTGCAGTCCACCGTGAACACCTTGCTTTTACCGGCCCCGGTCTGGCCTTCCCAGTTCCAGTACAGCTTGTAGTGGCCGTCTGGCAGGGTCATGTCTGTGGTGTAGCCGTGCCCGTTGTCGTCAAGCGTGATGGTGCCCTGGCTGACTTGGCTGGTACCGGTCGGGGGCTGCTGGTTGATGTGCCACGTGACCTGCTGCAGTCCATCGAAGTGGAACGCGACGAGGTAGAAGACGCAAACCTGCGGCTCGTTGTGTTCGTCGTCGGCCGGCGTGCCCGCGTTGTGGATCTTGACGACGCCGTTGTCGCCGGGCGCGGCGGAGGCCATCGCGGGAACGAAGAGGCTGCCCAACACGGCTAGGAGCGCCGCGATGGCCGCGCCTACGGCGCGGGATGCCAGGGAAGTGTTCATCTGTCCTCATCTGAACGGCCACAGGGTCAGTGACGTCAGAGTGTAACGATAAGAACTCGTATGGTGATGGACGGTGGGTCCGGTGTGTCGTGGCACCTCCAGGCGCGGGAGGAAGCTGCGCCCTCGCCTCAGTGGGCGGTTCCTGTTGTCAACAAGGTGATCCCGTGGTTCTGAGGGGTCCGGCCTCGCCAACCGTCGCCGCCTCAACCGGAACGGCCTGCTGCTCGACACCCACGGGGCGATCGGATTGTCCAAACGCAACCTGCGCACGATCCGGGAGCACCTCGACCTCTGGGCCGATCAGCCTTCGGCCGAATGACAGCTACCCGCCTATGCCGTGACCGGCTGGTCGAACCGGTCGCTGGCAGCGCCCTGACTCACTGACGCCTACCGCGCGCCGAGGGATCCGCGTTTGACCGCCTGCAGCACCGCACGTTTGACCCGTCGAGTCGCAGGCTCAGACCGTGCTGGACGCTACGGCAACCCCGGTATGGGCGCCGCGGGTGTCGTTGTGGCTGGGTGGGGCTGGCTACGGTGCAGGGCATGAGTGATCGTGACCGGCGGGGCCCGGTGGTCGCGGCGCAACTGGAGGCGTACCGAGCTCTTGCGGTCGCAGCGGGATCGCGATCGGGCCCGCGCTGCTGGCCGGCGCCGCAGCAACGATTCTCATCTAACGCGGGTACTTGTGCGGGCTGGCGGCCCGGTCTCTACGCTGCGGGCTCGGGTGGAACGTGTCGTGCTGGAAGCTATGGCAACCTCGGTCTAATCAAGTAGGCATGTCAGGTTTTCGTACACGGGTGTGACACGGATGATCACCCGGATCGAGAGCGGACGGGTCGTGTAGCACAACGATCGTTATTGCCGCGCATCGCCGCCGCGCTACGCCCCGGCGGCAGCACCGTCACCGCCGCCGCGAGCAGCGTCAGGGGGCCGCGTCAGGGGGGCCGCGCGCCGAGTCTGCCCGCCTCGGCCGCCGGGTCCGGCGGGAATCGGTCGTCATGGCACCGACCCTGGGATCGCGAGCCTTCTGCCCCGCCCGAACGGTGGCGTGCGCCACCCCGGCTTGACCTTGCCGTGGACGTCAATCCCTAGCGTCCTACGCATGAACGATCTCCACGACAAGACCGTGATCATCACCGGCGGCGGTACCGGGATCGGCCGCGCCGCCGCGCACGCGTTCGCCGACGAAGGAGCCGACGTGCTCGTCGTCGGGCGCACCGAGGGGCGGCTGGCCGAGACCGCGGCGGGCCGGCCGGGCATCCGTACCCTCGTCGCCGACATCACCGAGGCCGGCGCCGCGGACCGGATCGTGGCCGCCGCGACCGCCTCGTCCGGCCGGGTCGACGTGCTGGTGAACAACGCCGGCATCGTCCGCGCCGCCCCGCTCGGCGCCGTCGATCCGGTCGCCGCCGAGGACATGCTCGCCACGAACCTGCTCGCCCCGGTCTACCTCACGCAGGCCGCCCTGCCGTACCTGCCGGACGGCGGCGTGGTCCTCAACGTCAGCACCGCGATCGGGCAGCGCGGCTGGCCCCTGCCCGACGGCACCCTGTACACCGCCGCCAAGGCCGCCCTCGACGCGTTGACCCGTAGCTGGGCGGTGCAGCTCGCGCCGCGCGGCATCCGGGTCAACGCCGTCGCACCCGGCCCGATCGCCACCCCGATCGCCGCGCACCAGGGCCTCGACGAGACGCAGGTCGCCGCGCGGCGCGACATGCTCGTCGGGTACGTGCCGCTCCGCCGGATCGGCCGGCCCGAGGAGGTCGCGTACTGGCTGGTCGCGCTCGCCCGCCCGGCCGGCGGGTACGCGACGGGTGTGGTGCTGCCCGTCGACGGCGGCGCGCTCGTCGGCTGACGTACGCTCGTCCGGTGCGGATCGGGGAGCTGGCGAGGGCGACCGGCGCCAGCGCCCGGGCGCTGCGCTTCTACGAGGAGCGCGGCCTGCTCACCCCGACCCGGACAGCGAACGGCTACCGCGAGTACGACGGGACCGCGGTCACGCGCGTCGCGAACATCAGGTTCCTGCTGGAATCCGGGCTGACCCTCGACGACGTCGCGCACTTCCGCTACTGCCTCGACGGAGACGTGCCGTACAGCCGGGCCGCCCCGTCGATGCTCGCCGTCGCGCGTCGCCGACTAGCCGTCCTCGACGACCGGATCGCGGCTCTCCTCCGGGTCCGCGACACGCTCGCCGACCGTCTCGACCGGGCGGCCGGACCCGACTGACACAGCAGCAACCGGATCCTTCAAGAAACGTCAAGCCTTGTCCTTCCCGCGGGTTGGCGCGCGACCTCGCCGCGGCACGCTGCTCCGCACGCCGGTTTGCGGCGGTCTCTGGGATCCTCGACGTCTTCGAAGAGGGTGTGGCGGACGGCAAGGGAGTCCTCGAACTCGTCTGCACCGACGTCGCGGCGTTCTGCGACGACCTGGTGCAGGACGCCCCCACGTACGCGGACGGCTACCAGGAATCCATCCGCCGCAAGTCCGGTACGGCCGAGAAGCAGCGGCTGTTCCGTACCGGCACCGGCCGGCGCGTCACGGTGGAACGTCTTGAGCGCGTGGCGACGCGCGCTTAGACGGTACGCGGGATCGGGGCGGATTCGCGGGTCGTGACACCCTCGACCGCGCCGAGCCGGTCGGTGAGATAGCGGTGCAGTGTCGCCGGGTCGGGGCACAGCACGTCAACCACGAGGTGGGACGACACCTGGATGCGCAGACGTCGTGTACGGGCACCCGCGCGTTTGGGGTGGGTGTCAGCTGGCTCGGGGGACGGCGTTGGTGGTGTATTCGGCGGGATGGAGTCGGTGCGCCTGTGCCCCGGCCCCACCTGCCCGGGTCATTCTTGGCGACTGGCAGGATCACCGGGCTGCTGGGCTCGATGGGAGACCCGGCTGGCGATCGTGTCGATGGCGGCGGCGATGGTGTCGGGATGCCGGGCGACGATGTGGGTGTGGTTGGCTGGCACGGTCGAATAGACGGTGACGTTGCGGTTTGCCGCAACGACGGGGTCGAGGTTGGCCCGGACCGTGCGCATTTCTTCCTCGGTGGCGCCCGGGTGCTTTCCGGTTGCCTTGATCACTGTTATTGGGCACTGGGTCTGTGCGTAGTCGATGGCGATGTCGGCGAGTACCTCGAGCATTTCGATGTTGGCCTCGGCGGCCAGCGCAGCAGGCATCCGTGCGCCCAGGCCGAGCACGGCCATGATCTTCATGGGGATCGCGAAGCTGCGGAACTGCTTGCGGATCTTGTGACGTAGGGCGTCGTTGACCGGGTCCACGGGCAGAGCTCCGTCGATGCAGACCGCGCCGGCAACCTTGTCTGGGTGCTGGGCTGCGTAGCGGACGGCGATCGCCGCGCCGTATGACCAGCCAGCGAGGATCGGCCGCTGCAGATCGGTGGCCTCCAGGATGGCGGTGACGTCATCCAGACTGCCGGCAAAGGAGTAGTCGCTTGAGGTACCGGACTTGCCACGGGCGCGTCCGTCAAAGGTCACCACGCGGTACCGATCGGTCAGCAGGGGTAGCACCTTCTTCCAGTGGTGCTGGGTGGCGAAAGCACCGTTGAGTAGCAGTACCGGCTGGCCGCGGCCCTCGGTGTCGTTGCAGTCCAGCACGGTGTCGGCGACCGGGACCCTGAGGTGGCGAGACATCGATGTCCTCCAAGTTCGCAATTCGCTGAATCTGAAACGAAGACTAGATTGCGTTTACTGCATCGTCAACAAAGTCCCAGCGGTTAAGCCGAAGCACGACAGGAGACTTACCCCACGAAGTGCAATGAGATGCGCATGAATGCAATCGCTGGGCCCAAGCGAAGATTGCAATGGGGTGCGTTTGAATGCATACTGTGCAGCGTCGCCGCCAGCTCCCTCGCCTCGAGAACCAGGAGGTCAGCTCCGATGCCCGGAGGCAGGCTGACCAGTCAGGACCGGCAGCGCATCGCTGCGGCACTGGCCGAGGGGCTCACATACACCGAGATCGGCCGGCGGTTGCGGCGGCCCCCCTCGACCATCCTGCGGGAGGTTGCCCGCAACGGCGGACCTGACAACTACGGGGCCGAGCGGGCGCAGGAGGCTACGAAGCACCGTGCGCGTCGGAGTAAGAAAGCTCAGCCTCTTGCGGCACCACTGTCTCCCGGCAGCGGCCACGGACGTGACCCCCAAGCGGTACAGGGCTTCACTGAATCCTTCACTGCCCTCCTCATCCAGCAGGGCCTGCCCCGGATGGCAGCAAGAGTGCTGGTTTGCCTGTACATGACCGACTCCGGCACCGTCACCGCCGCCGACCTCGTCCAGTGGCTCCGCGTCAGCCCGGCGTCGGTGTCGCACGCCGTCGCACTCCTCGAACAGCTAGGAATGCTCAACCGAGAACAAACTCCCGGCGGACGCCGCGAACGCTATGCCATCGACGACGAGATATGGCTCCGGTCCCTGCTCGTAACGGTGCAGATGAACGACGCCCAATTGGCCGCAGCGCGACACGGAGCCGAGACCCTCGGAGTCGCAACCCCGGCGGGTGCCCGCTTCGAGATGGCCACCGAACTCCTTCATCTTGTGAGCGGGGCCCTCCGGCAGGCCATGGAGCAGTGGCGACAGCACCTGGCCACCCGCAGTGCCAAGCGACAGTGAGATGCCTCTACGGATGCCTGCGCCTGACACAGCCGCGTGGACTCTCCGCCTCGCCGACGCCGTACTGTCCGCCCTGGTCATTTCGGCTGGCATCGGATGCCCGCGATGTCTTGGCTGGGCTCACGATGAGGGCTGGGCGGTGGCTGGCGACGTTTGTGTTGTACGCGGTCGGCCGGGGCGATGGTCCCTCAGCTGTCGCAGCACTGCACGGCGCGTTTGTTGACGTCCTCGTCGATCGGCAGGTCGCTGATTTCTTTCGCGTGAAATGGCACCAGTTGTTGGTTGGTCTAGCCCCACCCAGTGAGCGGGCATGTCGATGTTCGCGAGTTCTGACACCTCGACGGAGGTCGTGACGGGCATGGTCCAGCCGGCGGACCGACGATGCCGTCGTACGGGCTCAATCGAACAGCTTCGGCTGCTGGTCATCGCCGGCAGGTGACGTGGGCCGGCCGGATGTCTGTCGAGAGTTCTGTCACTGGACCCGGTTGGTGCTGGCGAGATTCAACTGATCCGTCAACCGGATCTCTCGTCCGCGAGATTCGAGTGAGCCCCGGCATGGTCGGAAGCCTCGCCGCCGGGGCAAGCCTGAGTGGGGTGCTCGGCGCCAGCTCGGCGACCGCCCTGGCCCGTCGCTTCGGTTCGGCCCGCAGGCTGCTTGTCGCTGAGGCGGGCGCAGCGCCGTTCGGGTTGCTGATTCCGCTCACCAGACCGGGAGCGGGCCTTGCGCTGACCGTGGTGGGTTCGTCGTCGGCGCCAGGGTGGCGGTAGGCAACGTGCTCAAGGGCGCCTTCCGCCATACGCCGCAAAGGTTTCTCGGCCGAGTCACCGTGAGTACGCAACTGGTCAACTACAGGACCATCCCTCTCGGCGCCATGTCCGGTGGGGTACGAGGCGCCGCGCTGGGCGTCCGGCCCGCCATCTGGGTCATCGTGACCGAGCTGGTCGTGTCCGGGCTGGTCCTTCTGATCGGGCCATTGCACCGGCACAGGGATCTGCCATCGGGTGAGGCGACCAAGGAGTTGTTCGCGAGTTTCGACACCACTGGTTGGTGCTGGAAGGATGAGACGTCTGATGGGCTGGGAGGGCCCGATGCGCCGCACGCGGCCAGACCACCTCGGCGACGACAAGGCGTACTCTTCCCGCCATTCCCGAACCTCGGAACCAGCGAGCCATCCGCAAACGCCGAGGCAGCAAGGGCAGCCGCCCCACTGGCTCCGACAAGACGATCTACAGCGGAGGAACGAAGTTGAGCGAACGACCAACGCCCTGAAGGACTCCCGGGCCGTGGCCACACGGTGCGAGAAGCGCGCATGCATCTTCCACGGCACCGTCCCCCTCGCCTCAATGCGACTCTCGCTCCGCCGATGACCTGCCGGACACGCCCCAGGCATGGCCGAGTTGGTCGGTCAGGCCATCCAGATCGTCGGCATGCAGGTCGAACACGTCCGAGGAGGCGGGCGGGTCGCCGACAGGGCGGGCGATGTAGGCGGTGCGCAGACCGAGGCCCTGCGCACCGCGTAGGTCCCAGGCGTGGGCGGCGACCATCAGGAGCCGCTCCGGCGGTCGTCCGGAGACGGCGACGGCCAGCCGGTAGACCGCTGGGTCCGGCTTGTAGGTCCGGGCGTCTTCGGCGGACAGGGCCTGGTGCCAGCGCAGTCCGGCGTGAGCGTTGAGCCCCAGCAGCGCCGTCCGGCTCGCGTTGGAGAGTCCGATCAGCGGGAATCGTTCGGCGAGCCGGGCGAGCCCTGCCACGGTGTCAGGCCACGGAGGGAGCTTGCGACCGGACAGGGCCAGAGCCGCTGTAGCGGTCGGGTTGTCGACTCCGACGGCATCGGCGACGAGCCGGGCCGCTTCCAGGTCAAGGGCGTCACTGGCGAGGTAGGGCCGGACGCCGTCGACGATCCGACGTTGCTCGCGGCCGACGTGTTCCTGCCATAGCGACAAAAGCTGCTCGACCCTCAGATCGTCGAGCGACGGGTCGAGTTCACGGATGCCGGCGCGGATACCGGCGGGTTCATCGACGAGCGTGCCGAGCACGTCAAACACGACGGCATCGATCTCTGGCTCTGGCATGAGAGAGCTCTCCCGTTCGAACTAGCTCAAGCTGATGAATTGAGCCCATGCCATGGCTGTCTGGCCTGGGTGTGTGCGGGTCCGATGGCATGCCGGTGGTCTGAGCGTCGACGCATTCGCGACGTCATTCGTCGAGTAGTAGTGCCGTGACCGTCTCCGGAGCCTCGTTCATGGCGTCGTGCCGGGTCGAGAGGTCGTGGACGCGCGACCCGGGATCGGCCCACAGCCGCGCACGAAGGCCGGCGAATGGCGTCCTGTCCTCCCATCCCGAGCAGTACACGAACTCGCGTCGGGGCACGCGGTCGACGGCGCTGGTGAGCCGGATCGCCTGCAGGAACGAGGCGAGCGGGTGAGGACGGCGGCGGGGATCGTCGCTGCCGCCGCCCGGCGGCGTAGCCGGTGGCCGCGGCGCCGGCGACGCACAGGTGCCGGAAGTACTCGCTCATCGACGACCACCATGACTCGCCGTCGCGCGGGACGCAGGCGTCGAGATGCACCAGTCGTGAGATTCAGCCGTCGGCGCGGTCGGCGGCGGCGGCGATCACCATCCCGTCCGGTCGCAGACCCGTGGGGTCACAGCGTGCACGGTATGGCCGGCAGCCTCCAGCAGTGGTGTCACCGCCTCGTACGCTCAGGAGCCCTTCCACCCGCCGGGTACGAGAACGAACGTCGCCATGGGTCCTCTCTTTCACAAGCCTCGGCATCGAGGCATGCTGCTGGAACGTGTTCGGTCGAGCGCCTGCGCGACTGGAGACCATGGCGTATGCGGTCAATGTCGCGAGGTCAAGGTGTGCCTTGCTACTGAAGGCATCACTTGCCCGTCACCACGGATCCCCCGAGGGATGCAAAGTTGGCATACAGAATGGACGGACGTCGGTGAAGCTGCGCAGTTCGACGAGCGCAACTCGCTGGGCTTGGCCATGAGCATGGCTTCGGCACTGCGCGAGCAGGAGCCAGACAGCGTAGAGCCGATCAGCCATATCGATCGTCTGCTCTCTGATCGCGTGGCCAGAGCGGTTGTGGCGCCGAGTGATGCCGATGATGTTCGCGTGTACGTCCCATAGTCACCCCAGTCGAGGGTCCTGTGCGCACGCACGGTAGATGGGGACTGGCGGCGTCCAGTGGACGTCGCGGCCGGTAAAGGCGATCAAGTGATCGATAGTGCCGATCTGTGTCGAGTCCCGTTGCGGGCGGAACGCGCCGAAATCGCGGGCGCCCAGTGCGTCGTTCTCACGGGCCGCCGCCAGGGAGGTTGCCACCAAGTCATCTTCGACCATGTACGGCGTGTCCAGTGCGCGAGCGAGATCCCAGCCGTGCACCACCAGCTCCATTACCATCACTGAGCCGATGAACCCGCGGCGCTGCTTGCTGCCGTAGAAGTCGGCCTCACCGTTCCAGGCTGCCGGGCTCGACCAGACCGTGGACAAGGTCGCGGCCGTCTCCTCAAAGGCCTCCCAGGAACCCAGCAACACAGTCGCGGTGTTGTAACCATTCCCGGCCCGCACTCCGCGGTTGAGCACCGTCATCAGGTGGGTACCGAGCTGATCGACGGTGTACTCCTCGCACGGAGTCGGCACCGCGGAGCTCGTATGGGCGCGGGCGGCCAGCGGTATTAGCGCCTGGACGGCACGCTGTACAAGCGTGGTTGTGGCCGTGCCCGGCGGAGGTGTCGCTGGCGGAGCTGAGGTCACGTCGGTTCATCTCCATGTCCGGTGGTGTACGGGGAGTCGCCCATGGCGACAGGGCTGCGCTCACACTCGAAACTGTCACGCGGTTCGGACCGCCAACGGTTTCCTGCCGGGGGTGCGGCAACCCTGGCGGCGATTCGCGCGGCGGGTGTGCTCAGGCTGTCTTGACGGCGGACAGGTCGAATTCGAGGGTGATCTTCTCGGAGATCATCACTCCACCGGTCTCCAGAACGGCGTTGAAGTTGACGCCATAGTCCTTGCGGTTGATCACGGTGGTGCCCTCGAAGCCGACCCGGGTCAGCCCTTGAGTGTCCACGGCGGTACCGGTGAACTCCAGCGGGATGGTCACCTCACGGGTGGTACCGCGGATGCTCAGTAAGCCCGCGACCTCGAACAGGTCGCCGTCGATGTGCTTGACGGCGGTGCTGGTGAAGGTGATGTGGGGATGGGACTCGGCGTCGAGGAAGTCGCTGGCGCGCAGGTGGCCGTCACGCTGCGGATTGCCGGTGTTGACACCGGCCGCGAGCAGCACGATGCGCACGTGGGACGCGCTCGGGTCCGCGGCGTCGAGTTGAGCGGTGGCCTCCACGATGGGGAGGCTGCCACGCACCTTGGTGACCATTGCATGACGTGCTACGAAGCCGAACCGGCTATGGGCAGCGTCGATCGTGTAGTCACCGGTGAGCTCCGCTGCATACATATTCACTCCTCAATAGTTGAGCGCTGAAACATCACGACCGTACGCCGAAGTACTTCAGCGCGCAACTGTTGAGTAGAATGCTGTCGTGGTGAGATGGCTGACCGACGACGAGCAACGCACGTGGCGTGCCTTCGGGCCCGTGATGCGCCTGCTGACCCACCGTCTGGACCGCGACCTGAGGTCCGCAGCCGGCATGCCCATCACCTACTACGAGCTACTGGTCATGCTCTCGGAGGCCCCAGCCCGGACACTGCGCATGAGCGAACTGGCCCAGTACACCGACTCCAGCCCCAGTCGTATCTCGCATGCGGTCGGCAAGCTGGAAGAGTCGGGCTGGGTCCGGCGAGAGCACTGTGCTGGCGACCGCCGCGGCTGGCTGGCCATACTCACCGATGACGGACTGGCTGCGCTGAAGGCCGCGGCCCCAACGCATGTGGAGAGTGTGCGTGCACATCTCATCGATCTGCTCACGCCTCGACAGATCCGGCAGCTCGGCGAGATCAGCGAGGCCCTGATGGCGCACCTGAGCCCGGACTCCGAGACCGCAACTGAACCCTGAGGCCACCAGTCGACGACCTCGTCAGCCGACCACCAGACAGAATCTCGAACAGTTCTCCTCGACGAGCTCGGCCGCACACAGCCTTGCCGCGAAGGTCCGCACAGATCGCGCAAGTCGTCGAGGTTGCGGCCGGCCGATCCATCGGGTGCACGATCACGGTGTCGCCGTCATCGGGGCCGGGCAGGCTATGTCAACAACCACGCGAGGGCTCTCGACACACCTCGCGCACACGACAGGTGCGGTGTCGCTCTACCGCAACTGACGCACGAGCCGGCAGGCGTCGTGGTCTTCCACTGTCTGGCCGGGCCGGCTCGATCGGTGCACAGGTCTCTCTTCTGCTGGACGCGCTCAGCGTCGTGCGTTCCCATCGTGGCCGACGACGACCGCGGCTACGAATGCCTCGCCGAGGACATGCACGCTGACAGCGTCTCGCCGGTCGAACCGGAGACCACGCCGCATCCTGCAGCACATCGGCCGCTGTCCGGCGAGGCGACCGCACCCTAACCGCGTCGACACGGCCCACCACAGTCATCTGGACGCACTGACAGGGCGCCTGACTACGTCGTGACCTCGCTCGCCCGATGAGATCGAAAGCCGTGACTGGACCGTCGGCACAAGAGGCCAAGGTGCCTGGATGCAGGCTAGAACACAGCGATCGAACCGGCAGCGCGCTCGCGACGAGACAGGGTCCGCATCACCGGGAGGAAGCCGTGACGGGCCACGGCAATATGGGCGAGACAGGCGGCGACGGCAGCGGTGGCCTCGGCAGGCACAGGTGGGGTGGGAACGTTCAGGCTCACGGCGAGGTCATCGAGGTGGACGACCAGTTCCACGATTCGGGTCAGCAGGCACTCGTCGAGTCGGAGAACGTGGCCGAACACGCTGACTGGCCGATCCGGCGGCAGGGTACGCAACAGCGTGGCGAGCCGGGCGCGTGTGTCGCTGAGTTCCTCGGCCAGGCTGCTCGGCCCGTGCCTCGCCTCGTGCTCGCCCAGCTGGCGTATCCGATGCGGCACGACGTCAGCAAGATCGGGTGCGGGTCCCGCTCCTGCCAGGAAGTAGGCGACAGCATCGATGGTCGGCCCACCGTTCGGGGCTGGTTCTGCCAGCCAGCGCTCGACATTGAACACCGCTCGTGCCAGATGCCCGGCCAGGCCGCTGATCCGGAACTCTGCCAACGCGCTGGGCTGCTCCCAGCGTTCGGCCAACACCGGCGAGCACACAAGTCCAGACACCACCTCGGCGGTGTCGAGAAAGGCGGAGAGCACGCCGGAAGTCTAGTGACTGGGCACCGCGGGGCGGTCAAGCCGCGTTCACCCGGGCGATCCTCCATCACGACAAGCAGGCGAGACCACCGAACACAGAGGGTTTCGGAACCCGGCACGTAGGCCGTCGGCATGTTTGTGTGCGTGCGCCGTCCACCGTGTACGGGCGCCCGACCCGCGGCAAGGGGATCGCGAGGGGAGGACGGGCGACACGGTGCGTTCGGCAGGTGGGCGTGCATCAGCGCGCTTGAGCGCGTAAGCCCGGCATGGGCTCTCGTACCCAGCTGTGGATCGTCGTCGTCGCCTGCGGAGGATCGTCGGCTGTCATGCAGGTCAGCTGGATCGCAGCGTCCCGACGACCGTGATGGCCTGATCCAACAAGTCGATCGGACAACCCCAGTAGTCATAGATGCCGCCGCGGGCGCCGTTGCTGCCGCAGACAACAAATATGCCGGTCCCCAGCTCGACCTTGAGGTGGGTGGCGAGCCACCCGACGAAACCACTGTTGTCCAGTTGGTCAGTGAAATGGAAGGAGAAGACTCCGAAGCGTTCGACGCCATCGCGCTGCTGAGTGAGCGGGACCAAGCGGCTCCAACTCTCCTGATCTCGAACGATCGCAAGCGTCTCGCGGGTGAGAGCTGGCGGCCGGTCAGCCGGAAACTCCTCAAAACACCAGACGCCGTCGTGCACGATGAGATCAGCCTGAGCGATCACACGGCGTAGCCGATGCTCCGTCTGTTCCGCATTCTCCCTGCTCACACTGACCATCAGCGGGACTCCTTGACATGTGAAGCGGTGATCCCGCCCAGGGATCATCGCGCGATCGCCTACTGTCCGAACGAAGGTTGCTGACAGGAGACGTTGGTCGCAACGCCCCAGCTGTCTCGTTCATTTCGCATGTGGCCCGCCTCGTTTCCGGAAGCTCCGACAAGCGGAACACGAGCTTCATGCTCCGTACGCGGCCCGTCGCCGGCAGCGGCTGGGGCATGACCGCTTCCGACGGTGGCCTCGCCAGTCAGGTGAGCCAAGCCGGTAGACGGCCGAACACAGCGGATGCCGCGGGCGGCCTACCAGATACCGAGGGGCTTCCTGGCAGCACCCGCGGAGGGCCTCCATACCTTCGTGCGTGCCAGGGCGTGTGCGACACGGGTATGCGCGATCGCGGCCGATGTTGAGGTCCTGCTTCCCTTGCTGCGGCGGGCGGTTCGCCGTGACGGGGGCTCTCGTGGGGTAACGGTGACAGCCTGGTTTCCTCGGCAACGCCGTCGGCCCGTCGCAGGACTCCTTCACATCGTCCAGTATGCAGTGTGGCTACTTCGGTTGCTGGACAAGGGTTTCCCGAGCGCAATGACCAGCTCCGTGTTCGCCGGATGCCGGCGTCTGGCAGGAGCCAGCGCCAGATACGGCGCGAGGCGTCGAGGATCCGGGCAGCGGCCGACTTCGGTACCGAACAGCGGTCCCACCGCAGCCTCAGGTTTGTCGGGTACAACACCGCGATCGACAGCATCCGATCGGCCCGGGGGCTCGACGATGGCCGGCAGCGGTCTGTCCATCCCGTGACCAGCGACAGTATCCATTGGCCGCCAGGACTGCCGCCCGGACAGGACGGTGGACACCGGGATCCACGACGGCCGGTCGGCTCTGATCGTCTGCTCCACGCCAAGACCAGCGAGCCATCCGTCCCTTGATTGCGGGACGACGTTCAGGAGACGTTCTTCTGGCCTGTCAGGGCAACGGCAGCTCCCAGGGCAATCATCGCGCATCCACCGGTTCCGTTGATGCGTGCCAGTCGCTTGGGTGAGCCGGCGAACCAGGTGCGGGCGCCGGCGGCGAGCAGGCTCCACGCCGCGTCGAAGACGAGAGCGATCACCACGAACACCGCACCGAGCAGCAGTATCTGGAGCGGGATGTGCCCGCTGGCGCGGTCGGTGAACTGGGGTAGTACGGCGGCGAAGAAGACCGCCCCCTTGGGATTGGTGACCCCGACCAGGAACCCGTCGCGCAGCGCCCGGACACCGTGTGTACCCGGGACCATCCCGGCCGAGGTGTGCGCGTGGCGCCGGACGATGGCCTGGATACCCAGGACGATCAGGTACGCCGCGCCGATCAGCTTCACCACGGTGAACAGCAGCACGGAGCGTTCCATCACCGAGCCGATTCCCAGCGCCACGGCCGTCACGAGGACGAAGCCTCCCGCTTCTTGCCCGAGCGCCGACGCCATGGCGACACGTCGACCACTCGACAGGGCGCGGCCGATGACGAACAGCACTCCGGGTCCAGGAATCGCGATGATGAGCACTGCGGCCAGCGCGAAGGCCAGGAACCGATCAGGCGTGGGCATCATTGGATGATAGAGACGTTGAGGATGTGCGGTGGTGTGGCGTTGGCGTTGGCGACGGGACGGGGCCGGTGCTGCCGATGCCGACCGGTCAGAAGGCGCTGATGGTGTCGGGTTGGCGCTCGCGCCGGGCCAGTGCGCTGATCAGCGCGGACTGCCCGTGTCGCGCGGCGGCCAGGTCGACCAGCAGGTGCAGCACCGGCTCGATCGCCTCCGGCGCGAACTCCGGAGTGGCAACGTCGATCGAGCGTGCGAGGTCGTCACTGTGTACCACGATTTCCAGCTGCCGGGTGAGCAGGAAGTCGGCGCGGCGCAGGCTCCAGCCCTGCCAGGGAACGGTTACCACCGCCGCGGCCTTCCCCGCAGACAGCAGCGCGTCGAGCGACTGGAATGCCGCGTCGCATCGGGCGATCATCGCGTCGAGCCCGGCAGCGGCCTGCTGTTCGTCGGTCGACCGATCCATGCTCGGGTCGTCCAGCGACGTCGCGGTCACCCACGCAGCCCGACGGTAGTGTTCGGCCGGCTCGCCGATCGGATCGCCCGTTCCAGGGATCGGCAGGATCTCGTGTGTGCGTTCGAGTTGGCGACCAAGATGGCAGGCGAGCATGCCCACGCTCATCCGCGGAAGCACGCTCGGTGCGTCCCATCTGGCTCGGACCTGGTCATGTCCGAGGAGTGCCAGCGCCGTCCGCGCCGCCTCGAGGAACGTCACGTCATACGGCTCCATGTTGCCTCCCAATCAATCCGCTGCCTGATCCGTACGTGGACCCTGGCCGCCGACGAATGTCGGCGGGCCCGACTCGAGTGATGCCTGATGACCCTCGTGCCGGACTGACTCCCGTCGCCGACAGCGTCCCGTGGTTGCCGGTGCACGGGCGGCCTGAACCCGAGACATCAGATGCTCGATTAGTCAGCGCAATGCCGCCACGAACGCATCGGGCGCGTCGAGCATGACGTTGTGCCCCGAATCTGGCACGACTCGAAACTCGACCCCCTCAGCGGCGAGGGCATCGCGGCCCGCGAGCGGTTCCGTTTGGCCGCCCTCGATGAAAACTCGCGGCATCGGCAGGTTCGCCAGCGTTTCACGTAGCGACGTACCACCGAGTGCCTGTTCACTGCGGTACACAGCGACGGGGTCTGCCAACCGCATCGTGGCAGCCCACTCGCTGTCCAGTGCCGACAGCTCGGCGGTGAAGCCTGCCGCAGCGAACTCCTGCTCGGTCACCTTGGAGATAGCTCCTGTTGTGCGGGACCACCATCCAAAGTGGACCGGCAGCGACTGCGCATCCCTGCCGGGTCCACCGACGCCGCGATATCCGCGACGTCTGGTCGACATGACTTCGACGCGAGTTCGTCACATATCAGTGCTGTGCAGTTGGTCGGTGATCTCGTCCGCCGTGAGCACGAGAGCGAAACCCTTGCGCAGTACGGCAAGTTCCGGCTCCTGCCGGGACTCGTCGTCGGTGGCGGTCACGTCGGCGCCGAACACGACCTTGTATCCGCGCTCGTACGCCTGCCGGGCGGTGGTCCCGCAGCAGTAGTTGGTGAGCGTTCCGGTGACGATGACCGTGTCGCGGCCGAGGTTGCGGAGGATGGTGTCGAGCGGGGTGTCGTAGAACGCCCCGTAGGAGGGTTTGCGGATGAGGACCTCGTCGTCACGACGACCCATCTGCGCCCAGATCTCGGCGGGAGCTGGCCGGTGCCAGTCGGTGTCGGAGTGCGGGAGGAATCGCAACGCGTGCGGCCGGTCGAGCCCGAGGTGCGTGTTGTCGAAGATGGTCCAGATGACGGGGACTTCCTGGGCACGGCAGTGGTCGACGAGAGCGCGCAACCGGGTTGCCATCCGGGTTGCCGCGGGCACCCAGTACGGGCTCCAGCCGGGCCGTACGAACTCGTCCTGCATGTCGATGACCAGCAGCGCCGCTCGCTGGTTGTCGACCGCGAACGACGCCCGCCCCCGCTCGTACGCCTGCCGTGCCTGGGCGGTGACCCATTCCTCGCTGTAGCCCATGCTTCCTCCACTCCCACCTGCGGTCGAACGCATGTCACGCGGCGAGGGCATGCAGCAGGTGAGCTTTCCGTAGGGATACGGATCTTTGGTTTGGTGAAGAAACCTGTTTGGAAGCGCCGCGCCGTTCGGAGCGGTGTCCGCCTGCGGTAAAAACGCCGTCATGCATGGCGTTCGAGGGGCGACTTTCAGCGACCGCGCCTTCTGAGTTCATCCTTCGCGTGTCCAGGCGGGCGTGATCCGCACCTCGCGGAGTCGCCAGCCAGCGGGCGTGCGCACCAGGCTGCACGCCTGCCGTAGGCCGCCGGTGAAGTGGGGCGCCTGACCGTCCCGGTAGTAGTAGACGAGCGAGTTGTACGAGGCGGTAGCCCCGTCACCGTCGACGTCGACCAGGAGGTCGGTGGTGGTGTGCTGGCTGTTCTGCCCCTCGATCTCGCTCCGGCGCATGAAGGCGACGACCGAGTCGATGCCGTGCAGTTCGCCCCCGCGGGGTGAGCGGACCACCACATCCTCAGCGAAGACGCTGCCGATGTCGTCCCACCGGCCTTCGTCGAGCAGCAGCGCGAAGCGGGTGAACAGGTCAGCGATCTCGATGCGGTCGGCGATCAGAGTGTTCGTGGGCATGACATCTCCTTCGTTAGGTATTCTAACGTTGGTCGCGCCAACCATACACGGCTTCATTGGGCACGCCAACGACGTAGGATGTGATGTCGTGAATGAGGTTCCTTCGCGTCTGACGGCGAAGCCGAGTTGGCTGGTCACGCAGCTGGCCGTGTACGCACACCGGCTAGCTTCTGAGAGCTTTGCTGATGTGGGTGCCCGTGGCTACCACTACCGCATCCTGGCCGCGCTGGGAGAGTTCGGGGCGGCCAGCCAGGCCGAGCTCGGTCGCCGGTGCAACATGGACCGCAGCGACGTTGTGGCAGCGATCAACGAACTCGCCGATCAGGGTTTCGTCGGGCGGACACCGGACCCTAGCGACCGCAGGCGCAACGTCGTGACGCTTACCAGAGCGGGCTCTCGGCAACTCCAACGAATGGACCGAGGGCTCGACAAGGTGCAGGACGAGCTGCTCGCTCCACTTTCACCCCAGGACAGGAAGGCCTTGACGAGCATGCTCACCCGACTGCTTGCGCATCACCAGCAGGGGAGAGAACGCTCCTCATCGAGCGGAGGGCTTCCTCTCTGACTTCCCCGAACCTTGCGCGCTCAGCATCGCGAGCGACAGCGCCGCGTTGCGCTCATCTCGCGTTGACAAGCCTGCCCGCCGTCGATGTTCCAAACGCAGGGTGCAGTGATCACCGGCAGGGCGGCTTGGGTCTCGTGTCGTGAAGAAGACACGTCTCGACACCGCTCGGATCGGGTCGGCGCGCGAAGTGATCGACCCGACGTTCCTCGACACCCCGCTGTACCGCTGCGAAGCGCTGGAGCCGGTTCTCGGATGTCGGGTGAGCATCAAGCTCGAGACGACGAACCCGGTGCGTAGCTTCAAGGGCCGCGGTACCGAGCTGGTGGCGAGCCAACTCGATGACAGCGGGCAGCGCAACGTGGTATGTGCCAGTGCAGGCAACCTGGGTCAGGCCCTCGCCTGGTCCGGCCGTAAGCGCGGGATCGACGTCACCGTGGTGGCGTCGCGCTTCGCGACGGCCGCGAAACTCGACCGGATCAGGGCCCTGGGCGCCCGATTGGAATTGGTGGACGGTGATCACGAGACGGCGCGTGAACGAGCCGCGGCCATCGCCCGGTACGACGGGATCCGGCTGCTCGAGGACAGCCTGGACATCGAGACGTGGGAGGGTCCCGCAACCATCGGCCTGGAACTCGTTGACCCGGAACCGTCGAGCTTCTCCGCATGTTCCGGTCCTGCCTGCCGGGATGGTGAGTACCGGAATCGTCCCGGGAGACCCCACCTCAGTCCTCCCGGGTGTCCGAGTCGCCGTCCTGCGGCGTGCCGTCCTGGCTGGCCGTGGTGGTACTCGCGGGACTTACCGGCCAGCCGGGATGCGGGCCGGCCCGTGGCGCGGCACCGTCGAGGTGTGACGGTGCGGTGTGTTCTGGTCGACGACAGCGTCCCCTTCCTGCGGGCCGCTGTCGGCCTGCTGGAAAGGCAGGGCGTCGACGTGGTCGGCGTCGCCCGCGACGGCGCCGAGGCGCTCGCGCGTACCGTCCAGCTGCGACCGGACGTTGTCCTGGTCGACATCGACCTCGGAGAGCAGAGCGGATTCGATGTCGTGGGCCGGCTGGCGCGGTCGGATCCCGACGCGGCGCTCATCGTCATCTCCAGTCATTCCGGCGCGGACTTCGCAGACCTTGTCGAGCAAGGGCCGGCCGTCGGGTTCCTGGACAAGTCGGCGCTGTCCGGCGACGCGATCCGCGATCTGCTCTGAGGCCGTCCTCAGCGCGCCTCCAGGTATGTGATGACCGCGAGCACCCGGCGATGGTCGTTGTCCGTCTCCGGCAGCCGCAACTTGTTGAGAATGCTGCGGACGTGCTTCTCGACGGTGCCCTCCGTGATCCACAGGTGGTGGGCGATGCCGGCGTTGGAACGCCCTTCCGCCATGAGGGTCAAGACTTCCCGCTCCCGGATCGTCAGCCTTGCCAGCCGGTCGTCCCGCCGATGCGCGGTCACCAACTCGCGTACCAACGCCGGATCGACCACCGACGCTCCGTCGATGATCCGGTGCGCGGTCTCGATGAACTCGCCCACGTCGGTCACGCGGCTCTTGAGCAGGTATCCGATGCCCTCGCCGCTGGCGAGGAGATCCGTCGCGTGCAGAACTTCGACATACGCTGAAAGGACCAGGATGCCGATTCGCGGGAACTGCCAGCGGATCGTCTGGGCGGCGTCGAGACCTTCCGCGGTGTGAGTGGGTGGCATGCGAATGTCGGTGATGACCAGATCGGGCTGGTGCTCCTCGGCCAGCTCGACGAGTCGTTTCCCGTCGGCGGCCTGTGCCACCACGAGGAAACCGGCGCGCTCCAGAAGGCTCGCGATGCTCTCGCGTAGCAGGACGTCGTCGTCAGCGATGATCACTCGACGCTCGCCGTCGGCCCGCGCACCGGAGTGTTCCGCCAGGGTGGCCACACCCGTCATGGTATCGATGCAGGCAGCGGGCGGGTCTCAGCCGAATCGGCGGGGTCGTCCCGCGTCGTCGGGCGGCGGGTGATGTCTGGTGCGTGGTGGACTCACCGGACGTATCGCCACCGCGAGCGTGGTCCTCGCCGGCATCATCGGTGGGGTCTTCGCGGTCCTGGTGTGGGCGGTCGCCGAGGAACGCGAGACCGCGCGGCTGGCGCTGCGTTCCCAGGAGGCCCTGGCGACCGCCAACGAGTTGGAACGACTCGTCCTCGACATCGAGACCGGCGAGCGCGGCTACCTGCTGACCCGCGACGAACGGTTCCTGGAGCCGTGGAACGCCGCCCGGAAACGGGTGCCGGAGGTCGGCCGCAGGCTGGTGTCCAGCACGGTGACCGCCGAGCAGGGTCGCCGAGCGCAGCGCATCGTGCGCGGCACGGAGTCCTACATCGACGACTATTCCGTCCCACTCGTGCGGGCCGCCCGTGCCGGCGACACGTCCGCCGGCAGCGCCGCGGCCCTCGCCGAGGGCAGGCGCAGGATCGACGCGCTACGCGTCCAGTTCGACCTGTTCTCGGCCGCCGAGCGCGCACTCGGTGCCAGGCGTGAGGCAGACTCGGGCCGTACCTCTCGGTGGGCCATCGGCGGCGCGGTAGGCGGCGCGGTCGGCTCCGCCGTGCTGATCGGCGTGTTCGCCGTCTACCTGACGAGGTCCCTGGTTCGTCCGGTACGCCGGGCGGCGGTGATGTCCGGCCGGCTCGCCGGGGGCGATCTCGCGACGCGCATGCCGGAGACTGGCATCGGCGAGATCGGCACGCTGGAGCGGTCGTTCAACACGATGGGCCGGTCGCTGGAACGCAGCCGCGGCGAGTTGTCCTTGCTGGCCACCGAGCAGGCGGCGCTTCGACGGGTGGCGACCCTTGCCGCCAACGGGGTGCCACAGCAGGAGCTGTTCTCCGCGGTGACCAGCGAGGTGGGTCAACTGTTCGGGGTCGACGGGACCCGGCTGCTGCGGTACGAGTCCGACGGATCGGTGACCGCGCTGGCCGGATGGGGCCTGACGGGTCTGGCGCCGCCACTCGGTGATCGCGTGATGCCGCGCGCCGGCGGCGTGGTCGCCACGGTCGCGCGGACTGGCCGGCCGGCCCGGGCCGAGAGGATCAGCGAGCCCGCCTCCCCCAGTCCGGTACGGTCGGCCGTCGGGGTGCCGATCGTCGTCGAGGGGCGTACCTGGGGCGTGATGACGGCCCTGTTCACCCGGGATGAACCGGCACCCGCGCGGGTCGAGGCGCGGTTCGGGGACTTCACCGACCTGGTCGCGACCGCCATCGCGAACGGCCAGGCCCGTGCCGATCTCGTCGCGTCCCGGGCACGGGTGGTCACCGCCACCGACCGCGCCCGGCATCGGATCGAACGCGACTTGCACGACGGGGTCCAGCAGCGGCTCGTCTCGCTGGCCCTGGACCTGCGTGCCGCCGAAACGGACGTGCCCGCCGACGCCCGGACCCTTCGCCGCGAACTGCGCGCGCTCGCCGAGGCGCTTGGCGGGGTGCTCGACGACCTGCGGGAGATCTCCCGCGGCATCCATCCTGCGATCCTGTCCGAAGCCGGACTGCCGGCCGCCCTGCGGGCACTCGCCCGCCGCTCGGGCCTGTCCGTCGACCTGGACGTGGTGATCGGGTCTCGACTGCCGCAGCAGGTCGAGGTGGCCGCCTACTACGTCGCCGCCGAGGCGCTGACCAACGCCGTCAAGCACGCCCAGGCCTCGACGGTGTGGATCCACGCGTCGGTGCGCGACGGTGCGCTGCGCCTGACGATCCGCGACGACGGATCCGGCGGCGCCGACCCGGTGCGGGGCTCCGGCCTGGTCGGGCTCACCGACCGGGTGGAGGCCCTGGGCGGCACTCTGGTCGTCACGAGCCCTCCCGCCGGCGGCACGGAGCTGGCCGCGACGATGCCGCTGGACACCGGCTGACGCGCACCCGGCGGTGGGTGGTCCGCGCGGCACCCCCTGCTAGCCGGTACGGCCGCGTGCGTGCGGGCCGGTAGCGCAGACGGCCGCTGTCAGTGCTGTCCGGACGATCCCGGGCCGGCAAGCTGGGAGATGACCTCGAAAGACCGCGACCGTGTCGCCGAGGTCCCGGCACCGCCGGACGTCCCCCTGGACGGCACGCCGGGTGTGTCCGGACGCCGTACCCCTTCCCCCAGGGCTTCCGGGCACGCTGTGAACTCGCGTGGGAACGGTCGACATGCGAGACCGTTCCCGCGCGACACGCAAGGGAGGCTGAGCGATGGACTCGATGCCCGCGCCGGTGGGCGACCGTACCGAGCCGGCACCTCAGCTGGCCGACGGTGGCGACGCCGGGCGATCGTGGCGGCCGATGAGCCGGTCCACCATCCGCTCCGGCTACGTGGTCGTGGTTGGGCCGGCACGCCGGACGCCCGGCACCCAGGACCACCTGTACTGGTGCGGGCATGCCGGCTGGGACTCGTTCGTCAACTGGTTGTTCTACCGGGACCCGCGCACCGATGCCGAGGTGGCCGCCCCGGTCTCGGTCTACCCGACCCGCGTGGATGCGCTCGTCGCGTGGGAAGGGTTCCTGGCGGACCGCCGGACCCGCCGCATCCCGCCGCCGTCCGATGCGATCCAGGTGGTGTCGCTCGGCCAGATCGCCGAGGTGTCCGCGACGCCGAACGGCGGGCCACCGAACTCGACCCGCCACACCGAAGGACCATACGATGTCTGACCCCGCGACCGTCATGCCGTGCGCGGTGAGCGCACCCCGCCTGCTCGCCCGCGAAGCCCTCTTCGCCTCGGACCTCCAGTTTTCCCACCATCCTGACCCCGAGACGATCGCCGCGGCCATCCGCGGCGCGTTGCACTCCCTCGGCCAGCGCGGCTGCCTGGAACGCGTCGCCCAGGAGTTTGGCGACCATCCGGACCTCGCGGTGGAACGGATGCGGCACGCCGCACTGGCGGCGAGGTGACACGTGCGCCCGTACTGGGCTGAACCCACCTCGTGGGGCCGGAGAACGGTGCCCGGCCGCGGGGAGCGGATCTCCCTGTCCTCACGGGAGGTCGAGCCGCTGCGCTACGACATGCCCAACTCCGGCCGGTCCCGGCGGCGCAGATCCTCGACCGCGTCTGGGACGTGGTGGCGGTTCCGCTCGAACAGGTCGGTTCCCGTTCGCGCCGTCGGCGGCGGCGCGAACAGGACGCGGTTCAGCTGATCGGGCCGAAGACCGCGGTGCGGTCGAAGTCGGCATCCATGCTGTCCAGCACCGCGCCCAGCTTCTTCTCCTCGTACCTGAAGTGCGTCTCCATGACCGCCTCGATCGCGTCCAGATGGCGGTGTGCCACCTCCGGGTCGGTCGAGTCGGCCACGGCCCTCTGCAACCCACCGATGAGGTGCTCGATCATGTTGTGGTCCTGAGCCAGCTTCGCGACCACCGGCGCCAGGTCGGGTCGCGCCCTGACGAGTTCCGGGAACAGCGAACCGTCCTCGGCGCGATGGTGCCCGGACAGGGCAGCGCAGAACCCGTGGCAGAACACCAGCAGGTCGGTGGTGGCGTCGGCGGGGTCGCCGCCGTCCAGGCCCGCCCGCGCCAGCGCCAACGCGTTGCGCAGCGTGCCGTGCACCTGCTGGAGTTCCCTGCCCCAGGCGGTGACGCGGTCAGTCGACAAGGACGTCCGCCCGTCGCAGCCAGGCCGCGCACGCGGTCGTCCAGGACGCGGTGTGTGGCTCGTGGGCGATGGACGTGTGCGGCTCGCCGCCGTATTCCACGCCGTCGGCGAGGCCAATGCCGTGGCCGCCGCCCGGGTAGACGTGCAACTCCACCGGTACCGCGGCGGCCGCCAGCGCCCGGGTCCACTCCAGCGCGTTGGGCAGCCCCGGCGGGTCCTGGGCGGTGGCCCAGACGAAGGTGGGGCACACCGACGCGTCCACATGCTTTGCCGGGGACAGCTCGTCCTTGATGGGCAGCAGGTCACCGAGCAGGTTCTTGACCACCGGCGGCGGCAGCAGGTCGAGGTCGGCCAGCGCGTAGGCCAGGATCGCGAAGTCCGGTCGGGGCGGGTCGGCGACGCCGTCCTCGATGGACAGGACCTGTCCGGTCATGAGCAGGCCGGCGAGTTGGCCGCCCGCGCTCGAACCGATGACGCCGACCCGGCCGACGTCGAGGCCGTGGTCGCCGCCGCGGATGTGGTCCAACCCGGCGCGGGCGTCTTCGAGCGGCGCCGGGAACCGGTCCGGCAGCAGCCGGTAGGACAGGACGAAGGCGTGGATGCCAAGGCCGGACAGCCAGCGCGCGTAGCCTTCGCCCTCGTGCGGTGGGAGTTCCCGGAAGCCGCCGCCGGGCAGGACGAGGACGGCGGGTCGGGGCCCGGAGAACCGGTCCTCGGCGGGATAGAGCGTGATCTGCTGGGATACGGGGGCGGGAATGGTCGTAGCCACCTTTCGACGCGGCGCCTCCATGCCTGACGATCCATCCGCCACCGGCACGCGACGCCGCCTGGGACTATAGCCGCACTGGCCAGATCGGCGGCCAACCAGGCGGCTGGGTCCATAGGCGTTGGATGTGTTGCCGGCCAGCGGATGCGGGTGCGGCAGCGGCGCGAGTTCGGCGGTGATCGCGGCGGACAAATGTGTGGTGCGCTCACTGAGGTGCTGGAGGATCTCTGAACCGTGGCGGGTCAGCGCGAGGCGAGGGTGATCGGGTCGGTGGCCGGCGCGTCGAAGTAGGAGAAGAATGGTTGGGCGTCGTCGAGTGTTCCGGTGGTGACGTGGGCGGCACCGGCGTCGGCCTTGGCCAGTACGCCGTACAGATCCTGGTAGACCATGCCGAGGATGACGTTCTTGGGCGCCTCGATGACAAGTCCGGCGTTGGAGGGGATCGTCTCGTGTGGTTCGACGACCCCGCGGCGGACGGTCAGTGCACACTGCTGCTCGGTGTCGGTGACGCGTACACCGAGCGTTTCATTGACGTCGGCCGCGGTCTCGGGACTGACGCGTACAGGAGACCTTCGAGCGGTGCCACCGGCATCGTCACCTTCGACGGCTTCACCGTCCGCTAGCCGGGCTGCTGGATCCGCAGCGCCCGGCTGGCGTCGCTTGTGGCAACTGTGTCGAAAGGGCCGGTCACACCGGAGGCGTGGACGTTGGTCCTGTGGTGCCGCGACGGGCGGTTACCGAGGCGAGCCACGCTGTGGCGACGGCCGCGATCCCGGCAAGGATCATCAGGAGTACGGGCGGCGACGCGTGCAGGTGGGCCTGCGCCACCGACATCCCGAAAGGGAACGCGAAGCCGATGTAGCTGAGCACCTGGTAGACCGCGGTCGCGGTACCGAGGGAGCGGGGGTCGGCGAGTTGTTGGACCGAAAGCAGCCCGCAGAACTGGCTCACCCCGTATCCGACGCCGAGCACCAGGGACGCGGCGATGACCAGCGCCGGCGAGAGTTCGTGTGCCGCCCAGGCGGCGGAGCCGAGGCCGGCGAGGACGAGCAGCATGGCGGTCATCAGCAGCCGGTTGGTGCCCGGGCGGTGCACGGCCTTCGCCAGTGGTTGCGCCACGATGCCGATCGCGGCACCCACCGCGACCGTGACGGCGCTGAACATCAGCGGCTGGTGCCCGGCATGGTGCGCAGCCAGCGCCGGCAGGTACGCGATGCCGATGGCGGCGGTGCCGAACACCCACGGTGCGAAAGGCGCGATCACGAGCAGGAAGTGCCGGGCCAACGAACGGCGCGTGTGCGGCCGGCGGGTGGGTGCCGCGGCGATCGCGGTGCCCGGATCGGGCGTACGCCAGACCACGACGGTGGCGGCGACGGTGAGCACCAGGTGCGGCAGGTACGCCGTTACCGTCGGTGCCGGCGCCCACTGGGCGATCAGCCCGGCCACGAACGGCCCGGCGGCGAAGCCGATGGTCATCGCCACCGTCGCTCGCCGCGGTCCGACTCCGGCGTCGCCGGCGGACAGCTCCTTGACCCAGGCCGCGCCGGTTCCGAAGGCCAGACCGCTGGCCACGCCCGCCAGCAGGCGTCCGATGTACAGCCAGCCGGGAGTGTCGCCGCCGGCGGCGAGCATGCAGCTGGCGACGAACGACACGACGAGCGCGGGCGCGATCAGTGGCCGGCGTCCGAACCGGTCGGACAGCCGGCCACCGACCAGCAGCGCCGGGACCAGGCCCAGCGCGTACAGCCCGAACATGGCGTCCAACACCGCGGACGAAAGCCCCAGCCGGGACTGGTAGAGCACGATCAGGGGCGGGAACTGGTTCGCGCCCCAGCCGACGACCGCGAGTGCGATCCCGGCTCCCCACCACGCCCGCGACGACACGGGCACGCGCGCGGGTACCTCTGTCACAACCATGCGAACCACGATGGCCGAGGCATGCGCGACGAACGAGTGTCTGATCGGCCGAGGTGCGTACAGTTTCAGACATGCATACCGTGGCCCTGGCACTCTCCGACGGGGTGCCGCTGTACGAGCTGGCAGGACCATGCGCGATCTTCGGCGCACAGCGCCCTGACGACGCGAGCACCTGGTACGACTTCCGGGTGTGCGCTCCGGCCGAGGCGCGGGTCGACCGGTGGTTCCGCGCCGCGACCGAGCACACCTACCGCGACCTGGTCACCGCCGACACGGTCGTCGTACCCGCCTGCCACGACGGCGCCCTGCGCCCACCGCCGGACCTGGTCGCCGCGGTCCGCGCCGCCTACGACAACGGTGCCCGGGTCATGTCGATCTGTACCGGCGCGTTCGTGCTCGCCGAGGCGGGTCTGCTCGACGGCCGGCGGGCGGCCACGCACTGGATGTACGCGGCGACGCTCGCGGAGCGGTATCCCGCCGTCGCGGTCGACGCGGCCGTGCTGTACATCGACGAGGGCCGAGTGCTCACCTCGGCCGGCAAGGCCGCGGGCACGGACCTGTGCCTGCACGTGGTGCGGCGGGACCACGGCGCCGCCGTCGCCAACCAGATCGCCCGCCGGCTCGTCACCCCGCCGCACCGCGACGGCGGCCAGGCACAGTACATCGCGGCCACCGTCCCGAAATCGTCGTACGACCACCTCGCCCCGGTCATGGACTGGGCCCTGGGTCACCTCGACCAACCGATCACGGTCGAGGACCTCGCGGCGCGGGCACACCTCGGCACCCGCACGCTGAACCGGCACTTCCACGCCAGGGTCGGCACCAACCCCCTGCAGTGGCTGCACGGACAGCGCATCCGGCGGGCCCAGCAACTCCTGGAACGAACGGATCTCAGCATCGAGTGGGTCGCGCAACGCGCGGGCTTCGGCACCGCCGCGGCGCTGCGGCGGCACTTCCGCCGGGCCCTCGACACCAGCCCGGATGCGTACCGCCGGACGTTCGCGGGCGGCGACCGGGCCTGAACGCTACGGTCCGGGAACTAGCACCGACATCTGCCACGTCGACGACGTGGATCTCCCAGGCTCATCGTTTCGGGTGGTGCGGACCGCGCCGCCGGGCACACGACGAGCGCCCGGCGTGGACGATCAGATCCTTCGCCCGCACGTACCCTGCGGCTCCGCCCGCTCCTGTTGGTCCCCGACGCTCGCGCCGTTACGTACCGAGCTGTTCGTCGGCCCAGCCGGAGAGTTGGGTGTCGGTAAGGAATGCGTCGAACGCGATGTCGGCGGCGCCCATGGCTGCGGCATGGCTGCCCGGCGATGCCGTGCGCACTGGTGGCGGCGAGTCTCTTCGGAATGCCATGAGACCGGATTCGTAGCTGGCGGCAAACTCGACTGGGCCGAGTCGCTGGATGGGGCCGGCGAGCCCACCGAGGATCACGCTGTCGGGGTCGAGCGCGTCGACGAGCCCGGCGATGCCACGGCCGAGTGCGGCGTTCGGAGGCGCCCGGAGGCGGTGAGGCCGCCGGGCGCTCACCGGTCGACCGCGGCAAACAGGGCCTGACGCGCTCGGGCACGACAGATGGTTACGGAATCCCCCTCGGCAGGGTTCTGGCCGGAGCAAACCGCCACGACTCCCCGCTGCTCGCTCCCACCCTG
>DASXWQ010000025.1:0-104066 GCA_036503555.1 Actinocatenispora sp. | reverse complement strand
CCTTGACAGGGCGGCGAGCACTCCAACTGCTCCACGGGACCTGGTCCGGAAGACCCGGTCGTGCCCCCAACGGGATTCGAACCCGTGCTACCGCCTTGAAAGGGCGGCGTCCTGGGCCACTAGACGATGAGGGCGCTTGGCGTGTTGCTGTCACATAATGGCAGAGCCATCATCCCACATCGCAACCCGGTCCTCGCGCCTCCGTCGTTGTCGTACCGTCGGAAGCGAGGCAAGCATACGTGACGGCTTCGCGGGCACCAAATCCGATACCCCCTCGGCCGGTCAGAGGCGGATGAGGTCGTACTTCCGCTTGAGGTACGGCAGCAGGACGCGCAGCGCGGCGTACGTGTGGGAGCGGTCGCCGCCGCCGTCGTGGTCGAGAATGATCGAGCCCTTGCGGGTGGTGGATTTCACCGTGGCGATGATCGAGTGGACGGGCGGTCTGCTCCAGTCGGACGGGTCGACGGACCAGTGCAGCGGTGTCATGCCGAGGGCGTGTGCCTGTTTGACGATGCGGCCGGACCAGTTGCCGCCGGGCTGCCGGTAGTAGCGGATCGCGGCCCCGGGTACGGCGCGGCGGATGGCGGCGTTGGTGCGCGTCATCTCGGACCGGACGTGCGCGGTGGACTTCTGGTAGAGGAACTCGTCGTGGTCCCACGAGTGGTTGCACAGGGTGTGGCCCTGCTCGACGATCTGGCGGATGAGCTGCGGGTACTGCTTCGCGTACATGCCGATGACGCAGAACGTCGCGTGGATGTGGTACTTGCGGAGCAGGGCGAGGATGCGGGGCGTCCAGGTGGGGTTGGGCCCGTCGTCGAACGTGAGGGCGACGGCGGTGGTGCCGGTGCTGCGCAGCGATCCGCTGGGGCCGTCGCCGGACCGGGGCGGGCCGGCGAACGTGGCGACGCGGCCGTGGACGGTGGGCGACGGGCTGGGGCTCGCGGACGTACGCCGGGGCCGTGGGGAGGCGCCGTTGGCGCCGGCGCTGCCGCACGCGCCGAGCAGCATCAGCATCGCCGTCCCGACGGCTACCGAGAGTCGTCGCCGTCGCACTTTCCGCACCTCTGTCCGTTTTGGCCGGTGGCGGCCAGCGTAAACGGATGCGGCAAGGCATCGCCAGGATGCTCAGAGCAGGATTTTCGGGACGGATCTCACAGGCCAGCAAGGCACGGGCGCCGAGTCAGCGCGGGTCAGCCTGCTCGGCGAGACGGATCACACCGGACAGCCACGGCGTGTACGTGTCGGGGCGGTCGGCCAGCGCGGCCCGCAGCTCGTCGAGCGGTACCCACCGCCACTCGACGACCTCGGCCGGATCGGGCGCCGGTACGACGGGGGCGTCGACGAGGCCGACCATGACGTGGTCGTGCTCGTCCTCGACCCGGTCGGTGGCCGCGTCCTCGGCCCGGTAGTCGAACGCGCCGACCTCGCGCAGCGCGATCCCGGTCAGGCCCATCTCCTCGGCCAGCCGCCGCGCCGCCGAGTCGGGCAGCGGCTCGCCGGGCGCCGGGTGGCCGCAGCAGGTGTTCGACCAGCGCAGCGGGAAGCGGGTCTTCACGCCGGCGCGGCGCTGGAGCAGCACGCCGTCGGGTCCGACCAGGAGCACCGAGTACGCCCGGTGGTGCCGGCCCGGCAGGGTGTGCGCCTCGGCGACGCTGCACGTACCGATGGCCCGGCCGGCGTCGTCGACCAGCTCGACGGGGTGTTCTTCCCGGTTCACCGACATCAGCAGCTCCCGACTTCGCACGAGGTACACCCGCCTGCGAGGTTACCCACGGCGGCGGGGCGGACCGGGCGGTTCGGCGATCGACGGCGGCGGGGAAGATCGTGGGCGGGCGAGGAGAGGACGGGCCGTGGTCGAGGTGGGTGAGCCGCTGGGCGTGGCGTACGCGCGCTGCCGGTCGCTGCACCGCCGGCACGGCCGGACGTACTACCTGGCGACGCGGCTGCTGCCGGGCTGGAAGCGCCGCCACGTGCACGCGCTGTACGGCTTCAGCCGGTACGCCGACGACCTGGTCGACGGGCACGGCACGGCGGCGGCGAAGGGTGCGGCGCTCGCGGCGTACGCGGAGCGGTTCGCGGCGGGGCTGGCCGGTGACCATCGGCCGGACCCGGTGCTGCCGGCGGTGCTGCACACGATCCGGGTGTTCGACCTGGACGTGGCGGACTTCCGGGCGTTCCTGGCGAGCATGGCGATGGACCTGACCGTCACGGCGTACCCGACGTACGAGGACCTGTGCGACTACATGGCGGGGTCGGCGGCGGCGATCGGATCGATGATGCTGCCGATCCTGGGTACCGAGCGGGTCGACCGCGCGGTGGCGCGGGGGCCGGCGCGGACGCTGGGGCTGGCGTTCCAGCTCACGAACTTCATCCGGGACGTGCGCGAGGACGCCGACCGGGGCCGGGTGTACCTGCCGGTCGAGGACCTGGACCGGTTCGGGGTGGCGCGGGCGGACCTGGCGGCGCCGGTGGCGACACCGGCGGTGCGGGCGCTGGTCGAGTACGAGGTGGCCCGGGCGCACACGCTGTACGAGGCCGCCGCGCCCGGCGTGGAGATGCTGTCCCGGACGGCGAGACCGTGCATTCGCGCGGCGTTCACGCTGTACCGGGGCATCCTGGATGAGGTGGCACGGGCCGGGTACGACGTGCTCGGCCGGCGGGCGACGGTGCCGAACCGGCGACGCGCCGCGGTCGCGGCCCGCGAGTTGGCCAGACTGGTCTGGTGAAGCCGGGAGGACCGATGCACACGTTCCGCAGCGAGGCAGTGGTGGACCGGCCGGTCGACGAGGTGTTCGCCTGGCACGAGCGTCCGGGTGCGCTGCGGCGGCTGCTGCCGCCGTGGGAGCCGATCACGGTGGTCCAGGAGGCGCCGGACCTGACTGAGGGCGCGGAGGCGGTCCTGCGGCTGTCCGGGCCGAAGACGATCACGCCGCGCTGGGTGTCCCGGCACACCGGCTACCGGCCGCCGCACGAGTTCACGGACGTCCAGGTGTCGGGGCCGTTCGCGGCGTGGCGGCACCGGCACGCGTTCGAGCCGGCGGGCGGCGGGTGTCGGCTCGTCGACGAGGTGACGTACGACCTGCCGCTGCGCGCCGGCAACTGGGCGGCGTCGGTGACCGAGGGTCGGCTGCGCCGGATGTTCGCGTACCGGCACCGGCAGGTGGCCGACGACCTGGCCGCGCACGCCGCCGCGGGCGTACCGCCGATGACGGTGGTGGTGACGGGCGCGAGCGGGTTCGTCGGGGGCGCGCTGGCGGCGTTCCTGTCGGCGGGCGGGCACCGCGTGATCCGGCTCGTACGGCGCGCGCCGCGGGTGCCCGACGAGTCGGCCTGGGACCCGGAGCGGGAGCTGATCGACGCGGAGGTGCTGCGCGGCGCGGACGCCGTCGTACACCTGGCCGGAGCGTCGATCGGTGGCCGCTTCACCGACCACCACAAGGAATCCGTCCGGCGCAGCCGGGTCGTCGGCACCCGCCTGCTCGCCCGTACGCTGGCCCGGCTGCGCGCCGAGGACTCCGGGCCGCGCGCGTTCGTCACCGCGTCCGCGATCGGCTACTACGGCGCCGATCGGGGCGCGGAGCCGGTGGACGAGGAGTCCGGGCCGGGCAGCGACTTCCTGGCCGAGGTGTGCCGGGAGTGGGAGGCGGCGACGGGCCCGGCGCGCGAGGCCGGCGTCCGCGTGGCGTACGTGCGGACCGGGGTGGTGCAGTCGCCGGCCGGCGGCGTCCTGCGGTTGCAGCTGCCGCAGTTCTGGTCGGGGCTGGGTGGGCGGCTCGGCAGCGGCGAGCAGTGGCTGTCGTGGATCTCGCTGGACGACATCGTCGGCGTCTACCACCACGTACTGACCCGCGACGACGTGTCCGGGCCGGTCAACGGCGTCGCGCCGGCGCCGGTCACCAACGCCGGGTACACGGCGACGCTGGGGCGGGTACTGCGGCGGCCGACGCTGCTGCCGACGCCCGCGTTCGGGCCGCGGCTGCTGCTCGGCGACGAGGGCGCGGAGCTGACCGCGTTCGCCAGCCAGAACGTCCACAGTGGAGTGTTGGTGCGTACCGGCTACCGCTTCCGCCAGCCGGACCTGGAGTCCTGCCTGCGCCACGTCCTCGGCCGCGTCGCACCCTAGGGTCCGCCGCGACGCCCGCCGGGATGTCGCAACGCGCTAGCCGAGTGGGACCGCGGTGAGCAGGACCGCGGAGTCCTCCAGCGCTTCGAGAGTGTGCCGGGCGTGCGGCACGTTGATCAGGTCGCCGTCGGTGCCGTCCCAGGCGGCCTCGGCGGTCGCCAACCGTACCCGGCCTGTCAGGACGAGGACGGTGGCCTCGCCCGGGTTGTCGTGCTCGCTCAGCGTCTCGCCGGCGGCGAGGGCGATCAGGGTCTGCCGGAGCCGGTGCTCGTGCCCGCCGTACACGGTGGACGAGCTGCGGCCGTTGGGGCTGTTGCGGGCCGCGGCCAGTCGCTCCCGGGCAAGTGCGGTCAGCGACGACTTCTCCATGCCGGGGACCGTACCGGCTGGACGCGCGCGCCGCCCGGCGAATCAGTCGCCGGTCATCCCCCAGCGCCGTCGGATCGCGGCGTCGAGGCGGCCGAACAGGGCGTCGATGACGAGCCCGACGACGAGTACGACGATCATCATGGCGATCAGGTGCAGCGAGTCGGACTGCTCCCGGTAGACGTCGAGCAGTTCGCCGAGGGCGGGCCGGTTGGCGATCACGACGAGCAGCTCGCCGGCCATCAGGCTGCGCCACGCGAACGCCCAGCCCTGCTTGAGCCCGGCCACGATCGACGGCAGCGACGCCGGCGCCACCACGTACCGGTAGAGGCCGATGCCGCGGGCGCCGATGTTGCGGCCGACCCGCACCAGCACCGGCGGTACGTAGTCCACGCCGGCGATGACGCCGTTGGCGATGGCCGGCGCGGCCCCGAGTACCACGACGAAGAGGATCGCGCCCTCGGTGAGCTGGTACAGCAGGATCGCGAGGGGGAACCAGGCGATCGACGGCATCGTCTGCAACGCGGTGATCATCGAGCCGAGCGCGGCGCGCAGCACGCGGACCCGGGCCACCGCGATGCCGAGTACGAAGCCGATCACGGCGGCGAGCGCGAACCCGGTGACGGCGCGGCGCATGGTCGTCGCGACGGCCGACGCGAACTCGCCCGTCGTGACGATGTCGCCCATCGCGCGACCGACCGCGACGGGCCCGGGCAGCAGGTAGTCGGGTTTCCAGCCGGACCAGACGACGATCTGCCAGACGACCACGGCGATCGCCAGCGCGATCACCTTCGGCCACAGCGCGGCGAAGACGGCCGCGAGCCGGCTCCGGCCGCGCGCGGCGCCGGCCAGTTCGAGCGCGTCGAGGCCGGACAGGTCGCGACTGCCCTGTGTCTCAACCGCCATGCCTGCGTACCTCCTCGCGGAGTCGCGTGGTCACCTCGGCCGCGATCCCCGCCGTCTCCGGCGAGTCGATCCGGCGCGGGCGCGGCGTGTCGACGCGGGTCTCCCACACCACGCGGCCGGGCCGGCTGGACAGCAGCACGATCCGGTCGGCGAGCCGGGCCGCCTCGCGTACGTTGTGCGTCACGAACAGCACCGCCGGCCCGCGCTCCTGCCACAGGCGTTCCAGCTCGTCGTGCAGCAGGTCGCGGGTCATCGCGTCGAGCGCGCCGAACGGCTCGTCCATCAACAGCACCGGCGTACGCAACGCCAACGTGCGCGCGAGCGCCACCCGCTGCCGCATCCCGCCGGACAGCTGGTGCGGTCGGCGCCGCGCGAAGTCCGCCAGGTGTACGGCGGCCAGCAGCTCGCGCGCCTTCGCCCGCCGCTCGGCCCGGCCCAGGCCGTGCAGCTTCAGCGCCAGCTCGACGTTGCCGGCCACGGTCAGCCACGGGAACAGCGCCGACTCCTGGAACATCAGCGCCGGCGTGCCCCCGGGTACGTCGATCGTGCCGGACGTCGGTGCGTCCAGCCCGGCCACCATCGACAGCAGCGTCGACTTGCCGCAGCCCGACGCGCCGACGACGCAGACGAACTCGCCGGGTTCGACACGCAGCGAGATGCGGTCCAGCGCGACGACCGCGCCCGTACCCCGGCCGTGCACCTTGCTCGCCGCGTCGACGGTGACGGCCGGCCGCCCCTCCTCGGCCGCCCGCCCCGCGACCTGCGCAGCCTGAGCGCTCATGCCGCCACCTCGCTTCGCTCGGCGCCGCCACGAGGCACGAGCACACAGCGCCGATGATTCGCTCGCTCACGCTCGCTCATGCCGCCACCTCGCTTCGCTCGGCGCCGCCACGGGCCACGAGCACGCTGAACACGCTCATGTCGTACCCGCGGAGACGGGCTTCTCGCCCTTGGCCTTGAGTACGGCGTTGAGCGGGCCGAGGTCGTAGATGCCGTCGAGGTCGACGGGCTTGAGCAGGCCGACGTTCTCGGCGTGCTGGGCACCGGCGACGAGCGTGTCGGCGAGGGGGTCGTTGGTGAACTCCATCTTCGGCCACGCCTTGCGTACCAGGTCCAGCTTCAGCGACTTGCCGGACGCCTTGCCGATCTGCTCGGACACGATCTGCTGCGCCCTGGCGGGATGCGCGGCGATGTAGTCGTTCGCGGCGACCTGGCCTTCGAGGAGTTTCTTCACCACGTCCGGGTGCGCCTTGGCGAAGTCCTTGCGTACCACCAGGTCGGTGACGACGAAGCGGTTGCCGGGCCAGAGGCTGCGCTCGTCGACGAGTACGTGGCCGCCGGCGTCGACGATCTGGCTGGCGTACGGCTCGGGGATCCACGCCCCGTCGATCGCCCCCGACTTGTACGCGGTGACCGCGTCGCCGTTGGCCTGCGGCGTGATGTGCACGTCGCCGCCGCCCTGCTTGGTGGTCGACAGCCCGTGCTTCTTCAGGAAGTACCGCGCGGAGACGTCCTGGGTGTTGCCGAGCTGCGGGGTGGCGATCTTCCTGCCCGACAGGTCGGCCCAGTCCTTGATGCCGGGTTTCACCACGAGCGACGCGCCGCCCGACGCCGCCCCGGCGATCACCTGCACGGCGCTGCCGTGGCTCTGTGCCCACGCGTTGACGGTCGGGTTGGGCCCGACGTACGCGGCGTCGATGGCGCCGGACAGCAGCGCGGTCACGGCGTCGGGGCCGGCGTTGAACGAGGTACCGGTGACGGTGGCCGAGGTGCCGAGGGACTTGGCGTAGATGCCGGCGCCGAGGCCGACGAGCGGGGTGGCGTGCGTGACGTTCGGGAAGTAGCCGAGGCGGAGCTTGGTCGGGCCGGAGTCGGCCGCGCTCGACGAACATCCGGCGAGCGCCGAGCCGAGCAGCAGCGGGGCGGCGAGCGCGAGCAGGCGGCGGCGACGAGTCATCCGGCTTCCCTCGGTAGTCGATCGGTTTTATAGAGAATGCGGGAGCACGGCGGAGGCGTCAACCGCCGTACCGGATGCTGGCGGTGGGATCGGGCACGCAGGGCTGCGGACACCGTCCGACCGGTGGTGGAATGTCCGAGCCGTCGGCGAGATGTGTTCCATGCCACGTTTAGCCGGAAAAGTTGGCACAGTGATCAACCTTCCTGGGCGTACGCGCGTCTACGAAGGCAGAGGTCCTGGGGAGTCCGCCCTCACGTACCGGCGCCGGTGAGGGCGGCCCGCGGCGTGCCGCCGAGCCGGAATCCCTTCCCCCACAAGGTTTTCACCGGGTTCTATCGTCCGGTTCGACCCTTTCGGACAGCGGCTCGTCCGCTCTGGACACGGGGAAGGCACATGCGAGATGAACAGAGCCGGGCAACGTCCCGGCATCGGGGGGCGCCGGGCACCGTCCGGCGCGTCGTCGCCGCATCCGTCGCCGTCGTCGGCGCGGCCGCGATCACCGCGGCCGCGCTGCCGGCCGGCGCGACCGCCGCACCGCCACGGCCCGCCCTCCGCTCCGGCGACACCACCCGGGTCACGCTGCCGACCGGCGACACCCTCGTCGTCACCCGCGACGCCGCCGGGCAGGTGCGGGGCGCGACACCGGCCACGCGTACCCGGACGTCGTTCCTGACCGAACACCTCGGCCGCGACACGTACGTCGTCCCCGCCACGGCACTGCCCGAGCTGGGCAACGGTATGAGCCTGGCGCAGTTCGACGTGACGGCCCTCGCCGCCGGGCGCGCCGGGGTGAACCCGGGCGCGGTGCACCCGGACTTCCCGATGCGTACCGCGACGATCTCGGTGCTCGACGAGCAGGGCAAGCCGGTCGACGACGCCGGGCTGTCCGTCGTCAACGTCGACGACTCCCGCAGGTACGTCGGATTCCCCGAGGCGGTGAACGGCGAGGCACGGCTCAGCGTGCCGGACGGGCACTACGCGGTGATGGCGTACCACGCGGCGTGGACGGCGGACGGCGGCATCACCGGCGAGTGGATGTCGTTCGGACAGTTCACGGTCGCCGGCAAGGCGATGAGCACCACCGTCGACCTGCGGCAGGCCACGCACGAGGTGGGCTTCACGACGCCGAAGCCGGCCGAGGCGCAGGCGATCGACCTGACCTGGGCACGCGGCTCCGGCGACGACTACCTGATGAGTTCCGGGCTGTCCACCGGCAGCGGCCACCCGATCAAGGTGTCGACCAGCCCGAGCGGGCCGGGCGTCCAGCACTGGGACGTGCACGCCTCGCTCACCTCGCCGCAGGGCGCCGCCGACGCCTACCAGTACGAGGCGGAGTTCGCGAGCGACCGCGCGGTCGGCGCGAACCAGCGGTACACGGTGACCGACGACAGCGTCGCCACCGTCGACTCCCGGTACTACGCGGACAAGCCGACCACCGGGCAGAGCGTCTGGTTCAGCGCCCTGCCGTGGGAGTTCCTGGTGTTCCGGCTCGGGATCGACCAGCCGCGACCGCAGCGGCGCACGGTGTACCTCAGCGCCGACGACCCGGACCTGACGTACCAGGCGATGATGATCGCGGACGCCGACACGTTCGGCGGCGAGATCGACTCCGGCGTCCACGCGTACGCGCCGGGCCAGCAGACGCGGATCGACTGGGCGCGCGGGCCGCTCGCGCCGGGCATCCCCGGCGACACCGGCGTGGGCGACTACTACTGCGGCGCCTGCCGTACCGGTGACACGATGTCGATCGGCCTGACCCCGGTCACCGACTCGACCGCCGACCACGGCGGCTTCCTCGACGCGCCCGGCGACGGCACCGTCTCCACCTCGCACTTCGTGCTCTACCAGGGCAGTACCAAGATCGCCGACGAGCAGGACGTGGTGGGCGGCGACTTCGCCGTGCCGGCCGCCCGGTCCAGCTACCGCATCGCGTACGACCAGACCCGGCGCGCGCCGTGGACCGCGCAGTCCACCACGTCGCACACCGAGTGGACGTTCAGCTCCGCGCACTCGTCCGCGACGGGCGTGCCGAGCAGGTTCGTCTGCGCCGGCGGCACCAACGAGAACTGCTCCCCCGTCAACCTGCTCCTCCCGCGGTACGCGCTGGAGGCGACGATGGACGGCCGCATCCCGGTCGGTACGAGCGCGCTCGTGCTCACCGTCGGGCACGCCGCCGGCAACCCGCGTACGCCGGTCGAGGGCGCGACCGTGTCGGTCTCGTACGACGACGGCAAGAACTGGACGGCCGCTTCCGTGCAAGACCTGGGTGGTGGGAGGTTCGCCGCCGGGTGGGACAACCCGGCGTCGGCCGCCGGCCACGCGGTGACGTTGAAGGTCACCGCGACCGACTCGACCCACGCGACCGTCACCCAGATCGTGCACGCCGCGGCCACGGTGGCGGCCCAGTGAGGAGGAACCCGATGCACAAGACCGTTCGTCGCGCGCTCGCCGTCGGCGCGCTCGCGGCCCTGGCCGTCGGCTTCGCCGGTACCCTGCCGGCGGCCGCGACGCCCGACCCCGCCACCCGTGCCGCCTGCGGTACGGCCGGGCCCGGTGAGGCGCGCTGCCTCGCCGAGTACCGCACCGGTGGCGCGCACCGGATGTCGGTGTCACCGCACGCCGCCCCCGACGGGTACGGGCCGGCCGACCTGCGCTCGGCGTACAGGTTGCCGGCGAAGGGCGGGACCGGCACCGTCGCGATCGTCGACGCGTACGGGTATCCGACGGCGGAGAAGGACCTCGCCGCCTACCGGAAGCAGTTCGGGCTGCCGGCGTGCACGGTGGCGTCCGGCTGCCTGCGCATCGTCAACCAGAACGGCAAGACCTCACCGCTGCCCGAGGGCGACCCCGGCTGGGGCGTCGAGACCGCGCTCGACCTGCAGATGGCGTCCGCCGCCTGCCCGTCGTGCAAGCTGCTGCTCGTACAGGGCGACGACGCCAGCCTCGACTCGCTCGGCATCGCCGTCGACACCGCCGTCACGCTCGGCGCGTCCGTCGTCTCCAACTCGTACGGGGCCGACGAGTTCAACGGCATGGCCGACTACGCGAAGTACTACACGCACCCCGGCGTACCGATCCTCGCGTCGTCCGGTGACGCGGGCTTCACCGCCGCCTCGTTCCCGGCCGTACTGCCCGGCACGATCGCGGTCGGCGGCACCTCGCTGACCAAGGCCACCAACGCGCGCGGCTGGAAGGAAAGCGCGTGGGAGGGCGCCGGCAGCGGCTGCTCCGCCTGGATCGACAAGCCGGCCTGGCAGAAGGACAGGAACTGCGCCATGCGTACCGTCGCGGACGTGTCCGCGGTCGCCGACCCGGACACCGGCGTCGCCGTCTACGACACGTACGAGCTCGGTGCCGACGCGGGCTGGCTCGTCGTCGGCGGCACCAGCGCCTCCTCGCCGTACGTCGCGGGCGTCATCGCCCTCGCCGGCCACCCGAAGACCGTCACCCCGAAGAAGCTGTACGGCGAGCCGAAGGCGTTCTTCGACGCCGTCGGCGGCTCCAACGGCTACTGCGGCGGCGACTACCTCTGCACCGGCCTCAAGGGGTACGACGCGCCCACCGGCCTCGGCACCCCGAACGGCATCACCCCCTTCAAGTAACCGCACCCACACCGACGGCCCCGGGTGCGATCACCGGGGCCGTCGCCGTGACCGGACGCCGCCAGCGGACCCGCGGGCGACTCGACCGGGTGATGGCGGCGCGTCGAAACCGTTGGTACGTCGTTGAACCAGACGACATCGCCGGCCGTCGCCGCAGCGCCGAGGGCCGGAATCCCTTGCCGCCCTAGGAGATTCGATGACGCTCGCGCTCGCCGCGGACGCCCGTACCGTGACCCGGACCGAGATCGCCGACCACGTCGAGACCGCCTTCACCGTGGGCGCCGCCGACCGTGACGCCCTGCTCGCCACCGCCCGTACCGCCGGGGCCCGAGCCGAGGTGCTGGCGGTGCTCGCCACCCTCCCCGACCGGCACTACGCGGAGCTGCGCCAGCTCTGGACCGACCTGGCCGACGTACCGATCGGCCGCTAGCGCCCCGCCCGTCGGGCTGCTCCCCCCACCGGCCCCGCTCCGGGGCGGACCGGTGGATTCGGGGCCAGCGGCGAGAGATTGGCCATTGGCGGAGCGCGGTGCCGGGACGGATCATGGTGACATGGCACGTTTCCCCGTCAGCGTCATGTCGAGCCTGATCGACACGCCCGTCCGGTACGACCTCGCCGAGAGCACCTGCCCGGCGCTCCGGCTCGACGAGATCGTCGAGCCGGCCGCGCTCGCCGGCCTCACCCTGGACTACGGCACCTCGCCCGGCGACGCCGAGCTGCGCGCGCTGATCGCCGCCGACACCGGCGTACGGCCCGAGGAGGTCCTCGTCACGGTCGGCGCGGCCGGCGCGATGTACCTGCTCGCGCAGGACCTCGCGCCGGGCCGGGTGGTCGTCGTCGGCCCCAGCTTCCCGCCCGCGCGTACCGTGCCGCGGGGCCTCGGGTCGCCGGTCGACGTGGTGGCCGCGACCTTCGCCGACGGGTACCGGCTGCCGGTGCGGGCCGTCGCCGACCGGCTCACCCGCGCCACCCGGCTCGTCTCGCTGGCCTCCCCGCAGAACCCCGCCGGCGTACGGTTCACGGACCGGGAGCTGTCCGACCTGCTCGCCGTCGTCGACGAGCGCGCCGCACCCGACGCCGTCGTCCTCGTCGACGAGACGTACCGCGCCGCGACGTACGGCGACGCGCCCGTCCCGCCGTCCGCCGCCGCCCTGTCCCCGCGCGTCGTGACCTGCTCGTCGCTGTCCAAGGCGCACGGTGCCGCCGGCCTGCGCGTCGGCTGGCTCACCACCACCGACCCCGACCTGTACGAGCGGCTGCGCAACGCCAAGTTCCTCGGCTCGATCGCCTGCTCCGGCATCGACGAGCGCCTCGCCACCGAGGTACTGCGCCGCCAGGCCGAGCTGCTCGCCCCCCGCGCCGCGCTCCTCGCCCGTACCCTCGCCGAGCTGGAGCGCTGGGCCGCCGAGCACCCCGTCGACCTGGTACGCCCCGACGGCGGTGCCCTCTGCTGCCTGCGCCTCGGCCCCGACGTCGACGTACCCGACTTCTACGCCCGGCTCGCCGACCTCGACACCCGCGTCGCCCCCGGCCCCTGGTTCGGCGACGAGGACCGCGTCTTCCGCCTCGGCTTCGGCCACCTCCCCGAAGCCGACTTCACCAAGGCCCTCACCAACCTCACCACCGCCCTCACCCCCTGACGGCCCGCCGTCAGAACGGCGGCCGCCACCGCGGGCGGGTGCGGGCCAGCGGCGGGGGGCGGCGCCGCCAGCGCCCGCCGGAACGACAACAGAGCCGCGCGGAAGTCCTCCCGGGACATCTCGGTGCTCGCCCTGTCGTCCTGGCGGCCCACCGTCACCTTGTTGGCGAGGATGCTCGGCCCGCGGGTGTCCCGGGCCGCCTGGTAGCGCTCGACGGAGTCGTCGCCGCTCTCCGGATCAGGTCCTCCAGGAAACCTGGATCGTGCTGCACATCCAACTGGAGCAACAGGTTCGGCGGCTCGTATCCCTCCGGTACACCGACCAGCAGCGCCTCGTCCGACAGCGCGACGATCTCCGCCGTGCCGGTCTCGCCGGTACGCCCCACGCTCTCCAACGGCGGACCAGGCCGAGTTCAACGCCCGGACCAGCCCGTCGAGATGCTCACCGATCCGGTCGGCCCGGCCCTTCGCCGCGTCGCGGCTCGCCCCGCAATTGCTCGTACGCGTACGAGCCGGCCGTGCTGGAGAACCACCCCGGATTGACCGAACCCGCGCTCGACCTGGGTCGGTCGCGATTCCGCTTCGCCGGTGAGCTGCCCGGGCAACGGTTCCGACTCGCCCGCCATCGACTCCAGCCCGTCGGGATCCGCATCGAATCCCTGCCCCGTTACCGGCACCGACGCCTCCCGCATCGACAGCCGGCGATTTCCGCGTCGGCTAGCTGTAGACGGGGATCGCCTCAAGTGGCTTGCTGTCCAGGCCCTTCACCAAATACATGTCGACCGTGTACGGGGTATGTTCGACAAGATCGCCGCTGGACCATCCGCCGCAGTACGGCGAATCGTGGCCCTGCGTACTTGACCAGCGTGAGGTCCCCCGGAGATCGCCCTCGACCCCCCAACCGTCCTTGCCGAGGTCGCAGACCCGGAAAGAGTCGCCCTTGGCGTAGCAGTCGTTGGGATTGGCACTCCAGTCGAGCCGGGCCAGCGGATAACCGTCGTCGCCGTATATGACGTATGTCGTGTAACAGCTCGAAGCCTGCACCCGGTCTGCCGCGTGCGCCGGCACGGTACCGGCCACACCAGCAAGGCCCGTCGCCAACGCCGTCAACACAACCGCAACGGTATTCCGCTTTCGCATGACGGTTCGCCTCTCTCGTCGATCAGCTCGCACCGACGATCGGGCGCGACGTCAAAGCCACGCTAGAAGTCGACGAGCACGCCGAACAGTTCCGGATTGCACGACGAGCCGCTTCCCGGTGTACGACCGCACACCGAGCAGGTGCACCCTCGGCAGAGAATCGGTCCCAGCGTGCTACGCCCGCCGGAATTGATCACCCGTTCATTCGACACAAGGGCGACGGCGAGCCGGCCGGGGGGCCGGGGGACGAAGCCCCTCCGGCGCGGGGCCTGGGGGCCGCGCCCCCAGGAAGCACAAAGCCGGCGCGCGCTTGCGCTTTCCGCAAGCACACGCCGGCCACCGGCGGTGGTGGTGGGATTTGAACCCACGGAGGGCGTGAACCCTCACACGCTTTCGAGGCGTGCTCCTTAGGCCGCTCGGACACACCACCGCGAAGGACTGTACCGGACGGGGCGGGTGGCCCTCCAACCGGTTCGGGGCGGGGCGGCTGGGAGGATCGGGGCGTCACCGCAGACGAGTGGGAGTGGTCATGAGTACGCATATCGGGGCGGAGCCGGGACAGATCGCGGAGCGGGTGCTGATGCCCGGGGACCCGCTGCGGGCGAAGTGGATCGCCGAGACGTTCCTGGACGACGCGAAGTGCTATTCGACGGTACGGAACATGTTCGGGTTCACGGGGACGTACCGGGGCGTTCCGGTGTCGGTGCAGGGGTCGGGGATGGGGATCCCGTCGATCTCGATCTACACGCACGAGTTGATCAACGACTACGGCGCGAAGACCCTGGTACGGGTGGGCAGCTGCGGCGCGCTCGCCGAGTCGTTGCAGTTGCGGGACGTGATCGCGGCGATCGGGGCGAGTACCGACTCGGCGGTCAACCGGCAGCGGTTCGACGGCGCGATCGACTACGCGCCGGTGGCGGACTTCGGGCTGCTGCGCGGGGCGGTCGACGCGGCGGCGGCGCGCGGCATCGACGTGAAGGTGGGTCAGGTGCTGTCGGCGGACGTGTTCTACACGGACCGGCCGGACCTGCCGGAGCGGCTCGCCTCGTACGGCGTGCTGGCGGTGGAGATGGAGGCGGCGGCGCTGTACACGCTGGCCGCGAAGTTCGACGCGCGGGCGCTGGCGCTGCTGACGGTGTCGGACCACATCACGCGCGGCGAGGCGCTGCCGTCCGACGAGCGCGAGCGTACGTTTTCGCAGATGGTCGAGGTGGCGCTGGACGCGGTCACCGAGGACGCCTGAGCCGCGGCCGTCCGGGACTTCGCAGCGGGCCTTGGCCGGGCGGCCGACTGGACGTCGCCGAATCGTCGTACCCGCGGGGCAGGATCGGCGTCGACCGACTGGGAGGGGACGGCGGATGGGTGCGTGGGACACCGGAGTGTTCGACAACGACGGCGCGGGTGATCTCCATGCCGAGCTGCTGTCCGCCGGGCCGACGGGCCGGGCGGACGTGCTCCGGTCGGCGTTCGAGCTGCCCTGCGAGGGATACGTCGAGGTCGACGACGGTCAGCGGGCGCTGGCTGCCGCGGCGGTGGTGTCGGCGGTGCGCGCCGGCACCGACCTCGACGCGGCGGGTCGGTGCACCGCGGCGGCGGACCTGCCGCCGGCGACGCCGGAGCTGGTGGCGCTGGCCCGGGCCGCGGTCGACCGGGTGCTGGGCGCGGACTCGGAGTGGCGCGAGCTGTGGGAGGAGGGTGACCTCCTCGCCGACGCGCTCAGCGCCGTCGCCCGGGTCCGCGCCGACCTGACCTGACGCCCGTCACCGCAGGGAGTCGAGGACCTCGAAGTACGTGGGGAAGGTCTTGGCCACGCAGCCCGGGTCGGCGATCCGGACCCCGTCGGTACGCAGGCCGAGCAGGGACAGGCTCATCGCCATCCGGTGGTCGTCGTACGTGGCGAACGTGGTCGCCCGCGGTACGCCGGGGTGGATGGTGAAGCCGTCGGGGTCCTCGGTGGCGTCGATCCCGGCGCGGCGCAGCTCGGTGACGACGGCGCCGATCCGGTCGGTCTCCTTGCGGCGGATGAAGCCGATGCCGCGGACCCGGGTCGGTGAGTCGGCGTACACGGCGACGGCGGCGAGGGTCTGCGCGGTGTCGGAGATGTCGGCCATGTCGACGTCGACGCCGTGCAGGGTGCCGGTGCCGCGGACGGTGACGCTGTCGCGCGCGCGTTCGACGGTGGCGCCCATCTTCTCCAGTACGTCGACGAACGCGACGTCGCCCTGCAACGCGTCCGGCCCGAGCCCGGGCACGGTGACGCGGCCGCCGGTGATCGCCGCCGCGGCGAGGAAGTACGACGCGGCGCTCGCGTCCGGCTCCACCGGGTACGCGATGCCCCGGTAGGCGGCGGCCGGCACGACGACCCGGTCGGCGGTGACGTCGGCGCCGGCGCCGAAGGCGGCCATCACCCGCGCGGTCATCCGCACGTACGGGACGGAGACGAGCGGGGTGCTGACGCGTACGGTCAGGCCGTCGGGGAGCAGCGGCGCGGCGAGCATCAGCCCGGACAGGAACTGGCTGGACAGGTGCCCGGGGATGGTGACCTCGCCACCCCGGATCGGGCCGGCGACCTCGACGGGCAGGTACCCGGGCGCGGCGAGCGGGCGTACGGTCGCGCCGAGTTCGGCCATCGCGTCGAGCAGCGGCCCGAACGGCCGGGCACGGAGCTGGGCGGCGCCGTCGACGACGATCGGCGCGTCGGTGAGCGCGGCGGCCGGCAGGACGAAGCGCGAGGTCGCGCCGGACTTCCGGGCGTCGACGGTGCCGGCGTGGGCGCCGATCGCGCGTCCGGCCCCGCGTACCTGCATGCGGGCGGCGGCCTCGTCGGTCGTCACGTCGACGCCGAGCCCGCGCAGCACACCGACCATCGCCGCGGTGTCGTCGGCGAACAGCGCGCCGGTGAGGGTGCTGGTGCCGTCGGCGAGCGCCGCGCACAGCAGCGCCCGGTTCGTCACGCTCTTCGACCCGGGTACGGTCACCTCGGCGTCGGGCGGTGCGGTCAGCGGCGCGATCGCGCGTACCTCGGTCACGAGCGCGGCCCGTCGCCGGGGGTGGCGCGGCGCGAAGCATCGGTCATGCCCACATGCTGCCGCAACGCCGGGCGGCCGACACCGACGGGTACCCGCGGTGCCCACCTCGCGGACGAGGTCAGCGGCCGAAGAAGCCGCGCAGCAGCGCGCCGCACTCGTCGGCCAGGACCTCGGGGTACACGTCGGGGCGGTGGTTGAGGCGGCGGTCGCGTACGACGTCCCAGAGCGAGCCGACGGCGCCGGCCTTGGGATCCCAGGCGCCGAAGACGAGCGTGTCGACGCGCGCGAGGACGAGGGCGCCGGCGCACATCGTGCAGGGTTCGAGCGTGACGACGAGGGTGCAGCCGGTCAGCCGCCACTCGCCGACCCGGGCGGCGGCCCGGCGCAGCGCGAGGGTCTCGGCGTGCGCGGTCGGGTCGCCGGTCAGCTCGCGTTCGTTGGTGGCGGCGGCGAGCTCGGTGCCGGCCGCGTCGTACACCACGGCCCCGATGGGTACGTCGTCGTCCGGCGCGCCGGCCGCGACGGTCAGCGCGCGCCGCATCAGCTCGGCGTGCCGAGCGGGCGGCAGGCTCAGCGCAGCTCCTCGACCTCGTCCGCGCAGCCCAGTACGGCGCAGATCTCGGCGGTGACGTCGCTCGGCATCAGGCCCTCGCCGGCGCACAGTCCGAGCAGCCGCTTCCCGGGTACGCCCAGGTCGGCGAGCAGTTCGGGGTCGCCGACGGGCTCGGCGTCGTCGCCGTTGGCGGGCGCCGGCTCGGCGGCGGAGTCGTCGTAGTCGTCGGACTCGTAGTCGTCGTCGGGCAGGTCGACCTGCTCGGGCCGGTCCTCGTCGCCGAGCAGCGCCGCGCCGAGCGGCGACTCGTCGACGAACGCCGCGTCGGAGCCGAAGACCCGCAGGTCCTCGCCCTCGTCGAGGCGGAGGATCGCCAGGTACGCGTCGTCGACCTCGACGAACAGCAGCGACACCTCGGCGTCGGTGTCGAAGTCGCGGAGCAGCTCGGCCGCTTCCTCGACGTCCGACAGCTCGGACGGTCTGCCCAGATCCAACTCCGCGACGGCCCAGCCCTTGGGCCCGCGAGCCACAGCGGCAGCGAAGTACGACACGGTCCCCCCGGGTCACGTGTGGATGGCGGTCCTGCCCGCCCGGACGGGTGCCGGGACGAGGCTTCAACGAAAAGATTGTGTGCACGGACCGGCGGTCCGGCCAGCAGCAACCCCAGGGTGTACGACAGGTCACGGCGGCAGGAGAGGCCCGCATGCGAGATCGTAGACCGAAACCCGGCGCCGGTTCACGGCGCAGTGCCCCAGCGGGTGTCGCCGCGCCCACCGACGATCGTGGCCACGGGTACGCCGGGCCGGCCGTGCCGCCGGGAGGCGTACGACGTCGGGCCGGGGACGGGGTCCCGGGTGACTCAGGTGAAGAGTCGGCGGCGGGTGGCGATGAGGTCGCGCAGGCGGTCCACCTGGGCCCGTCGGGGCTGGACCCGGTCCCGCAGTGCCTTCGCGTCGGACAACTCGGCGAGCAGTTGCAGTCGCCGCCGCCGCCGCTCAGGGTCGAGCCGCTGCAACTTCATGGGGGGCATCTCGCGAATGTGCCCAACCGTCGGCGGAGACGTCAAGTCCACCTCATGTTTTGCTAGCGAGCCCACACGCCGCGTACCCGGGACGCGACCGGCAGCCACCGTCATGCCACCATCCGTCAGCAACCGACGCCGTACCGCCGCGACTCTCCCCTGCCCGTTCACCGCAACCTCCGAAGGCACGCCGACGAGACCGACCGCGGCGCGCGGCCGCGGCCCGGACGAACAAGGGGTATGAATCCACGTTAATCCGGCCGGGCCGGACCCGGGCGGGAATGCGCCGACCGGCGGCTACCAGAGGAGCCAGGTGCCGGCGAAGGCGTTGGCCACGACGATGATGCCGGCGATGCCGAGCCCGAGGCCGGCCGTACCGGCGACGCCGACGGCGACACCGCGGTCACCGAACCGCCCGAGCGCCACCGCGGCCAGCAGCGCCAGGACCGCCGCGACCACCGCCAGCCACCCGTACGCCCGGGCGGACCAGCTGATCGCGGCGAACATCCCGAACCAGACCACGGTCGACCCGATGCCGGCCCAGACGGCGCCGGTACGGATGGGGTGCGGCTCGCGGTAGACCGGTCGGGCCGGGCCGATCGGGACCCCGCCGGACCGCGGCCACGGCATCCCCGGGCTCGGCCAGGGCCGGGCGAGCGGTGGCACCGGCTGGACCGGCGGGCCGGACCCCCAGCCGGGCGAGACAGGCACCGCGGTCGGCGGCAGCGGGGGTCGTCCGGGCGGTGCCGGCCGGGATCCGGCGTCCGGCGGCGCCCAACCGCCCGCCTCGCTGCGCTCGACCACGTGCCTGCACCTCCTTGAGCGGAAGCGTACCCGTGGTCAGCTCGGACCGAACTGGGCGAACCGGGAGCGGGCGGTGGACGTACCGAACGTGGTGAAGGTGCCGCCCACGGCAAGGCTGTGCCGACTCGGGCTGGCGGCCAGCACGATCACCCCGATGACCCCGTTTGCTTGCGGCGCCCACGGCAGCAGCCGCCCCGACGCGTCGGCGGCGAGCAGCTTCTGCCGGCGCTGCTGCCCGTCCAGGCACGTCCCGTGTACGTCGGCGACCCGGGACGTGGTGCACGCGTCGTCGAAGTGCCCGGCGGCGTAGATGGTGCCGTCGAGCGCGGTCACGTCGTACACGTCGCCGTTCGTGGTGAGGGTCCACGCCGCCGCGCCGCCGGAGCCGTACGCGATGATGCGGCCGCCGGGGCCGGCGAGTGCCGCGTACACGGTGGAACCAGATACGGCGACACGGTGTACCTCGTACGGCACGGTGGCGGCGAAACCGGGCACGAGGCTGCCGGTGTCGGTGGTGACCGCGGCGAGTCGCGGGTGCCCGGACGCGCCGTCGACCTTGTGGTACGCGCCGCCGAGGTACACGCGGTCGCCGGCGACGGCGACGCTGTGCACGGTGCCGTCGGGGGTCGGCGCGAAGCGCGTGTCGAGCGCGCCGGTGGCCAGCGAGAACGCGGCGACGTGGGATCGGGGCTGGTTGTCGACGGTGGTGAACGAGCCCGCCGCGTAAAGCCGGCCGGCGCCGGTGGCGAACGCGGCGGGCGGGCTCGCGACGGTGTGCCTGAAGCGGCTGTCGACGGCACCGGAGCTGGCCGAGACCTTCGCGATGTGCCGGTGCGCGGCGCCACCGACGTGCGTGAACGATCCGCCGAGGTACACGCTGCCGCCGGCCACGGCGATCGCTGTCACAGGCCCGTCGACCGCCGGCGCCCAGCCGGTGACGGCGCCGGTGGTCGCGTCGACCGCGGCCACGAAGCCCCGGGAGGTACGGCTGGTGCCGTTCACCGCGGTCCGGAAGTCACCGCCGACGTAGATCGTGGTGCCGGAGTACACCACGGCGCGGACCACGTCGTCGAATCCCGCTCCCGCCCGCGGTGCGGCGGAAACCGTTGCGGTAGCGGCGTTTCCGGTGCCGGCCACCGCTCCGGCGAGGACCATCCCACCCACGGTCGCCAGTACGGCGAGGCGCCTCCTGCATGCTGCCATCGAGCCCTCCGTGTCCTGCGATGTCGCGGAAAGTAGTCGCGAGAGTACAGATGGACACACTGCCGTACGGCGCCCCCTCGGTCGGCGCGACGCGCCGTTGTGCCAGGGTGGTCGGCGTGACGCTGCGTACCGTGACCGTGGTCGGGCTGGGACTCATCGGCGGCTCGCTGCTGCGCGCCCTCGCCGCCGAGCCCGGCCGTACCGTCCACGGCTACGACGCCGATCCCGCCACCCGCGACGCCGCCCGCGCCGAGCCGGGCCCGTGGCGCATCCACGACACCGCCGAGGCCGCCGTACGCGACGCCGACCTCGTCGTGCTCGCCGTCCCGCCGCACGCGACGCCCGGCGTACTGGCGGGGTTGGCCGACCATCCCGGGCTCGTCACCGACGTCGCGTCGGTCAAGTCGCCGGTCCTCGCCGCCGCGCGCCGGCAGCCGGTCCGGTTCGTCGGCGGGCATCCCATGGCCGGCACGGAACGTGCCGGCTTCGCGGCGTCCGACCCCGACCTGTTCACCGGCCGGGCCTGGGTGCTCTGCCTCGAACCCGACACCCGGCTCGCCGACTGGCTCGCCGTCGCCCGGCTCGTCCTCGGTCTCGGCGCCCGCGTCGTCCCGACCACGGCCGCCGAGCACGACGCGGCGGTCGCCCGGATCAGCCACCTGCCGCACCTCGTGGCGTCCGCCCTCGCCGCGACCGCCGCCGACCCGCTCTCCCGTACGCTCGCGGCCGGTTCGTACGCCGACGGCACCCGCGTCGCCGCCAGCCCGCCCGCGCTGTGGGCCGACATCTGCGCCGGCAACGCACCGGCGGTACGGGCGGCCCTCGACGCGCTCCTCGACGCGCTCGCCGCCGCACGGTCCACAGTGGACGTACGGCCGGCGCTGGCGGCCTGGTTCGAGCCCGGGCACGCCGCGCGTACGTCCTGGCCGCCGGTCGCCGGCCCCGCCCGTCCGGTACCGGCGACCCCGGAAGCGTTGCTGGCACTCGGCGCCGCCGGCGGCTGGCTCACCGCCGTCACGGACACCGGCCTCGCCGGCCTCGTCCCGGAAACCGCTGCGGGACCCGACCAGGACCCGATCACGGCACCAGAAACCGGCTGACCGCCGTTCCGCGAACGGGCGGCGCGGGCGTCACGCCGGAGGGGCTGGCACCGGAAACCGACCCGTCGCCGTCGCGCGGGCGGGGCGGCACCGGTCAGGGGCGGATGACCCGGCGGTCGGTCACGATCGCGGTGACCAGGTCGTGCGGGGTCACGTCGAACGCCGGGTTCACCGCGGCCGCCCCGTCCGGCGCGATCCGTTGCCCCGCAACGCCCAGCACCTCGTCACCCGACCGGTCCTCGATCGGTACGTCGGCGCCGCACGCCGTGTCGTTGTCCACAGTGGACTCGGGGGCCACGACGACGAACGGGATCCCGGCGCGCGCCGCACCCAGCGCGTGCGCGTACGTCCCGACCTTGTTGACGACGTCCCCGTTGGCACAGACCCGATCCGCGCCCAGGATGACGAGGTCGACCTCGCCGCGCGCCATCAGGTACGGCCCGGCCGAGTCGACGGCCACCCGGAACGTCACGCCCGCCTCCCCCAGCTCCCACGCGGTCAGCCGCGCACCCTGAAGCAGCGGGCGGGTCTCGGACACCACCACGTCGCGCAGCGCGCCGCGCCGGTGCAGCTCGGTGACCACGCTCAGCGCCGTACCACCGGTGACGGTCGCCAGCCCGCCCGTGTTGCAGTGCGTCAGGATCCGCGGCGACGGGCCGGTGAGCGACGTGACGAGGTCCGCGCCGATCGTGGCCATCGCCGCCGAACTCGCGATCTCCTCGTCCCGCACCGCCAGCGCCTCGGCGACCACCGCGTCCACCCCGGCCGGCAGCACGGCGGCGACCCGGTCCACGCCGCGGGCCAGGTTCACCGCCGTGGGCCGCGCCGAGCGCAGCGCCTCGACGTCGGCGTCCAGGCCGTCCGTCGTACCGCGGCGGTGGGCGGCGAGCGCCACACCCATCGCACCGGCGACGCCGAGCGCGGGCGCCCCGCGCACCGCCAACCGTACGATCGCGTCGACGACCTCCGGCACGGTACGCAGCCGTACGAGCCGGGTCTGTCCGGGGAGAAGGGTCTGCTCGACGATCTCGATGCCGGCACCGGCGTCGTCAAAGACCCAGTCGATCGTGCGCATGCGCCCACCGTACCGTCGGGGCCCGGCGCGGCCCAGGTTGCGCCTACGATCGGGGCATGGATGCAGGTCCGGCCCGCGATCCGGTCGCGGACCTTCGGCGGATCGCCTTCCTGCTGGAGAAGGCGAACGAGGCGACGTACCGGGTGCGCGCGTTCCGGAAGGCGGCGGACGCGGTGGCCGCGGCCGACCCGACGGAGCTGACCCGGCGCGCGGAGGGTGGCGGGCTCACCGACCTGCCCGGCGTCGGTACGGTGACCGCGCGCTGTGTCGAGGAGTCGCTGCGCGGCGAGGAGCCGGTGTACCTGCGGCGCCTGGTCTCGACCGCCGGGCGTTCCGTCGACGAGGACGGGGATGCCTTGCGGCACAAGCTCAAGGGCGACCTGCACAGCCACACCGACGCGTCCGACGGCGGCTCGCCGATGGTGGAGATGGCCACCGCGGCGATCGACCTGGGGCACGACTACCTCGCGGTCACCGACCACTCGCCGCGCCTGACCGTGGCGAACGGGCTGTCACCGGATCGGCTGCGCCGGCAGGTACGCGAGATCCGGTCGTTGGCACCGGATGTGGCGCCGTTTCGGTTGCTGGCCGGGATCGAGGTGGACATCGACGCGGACGGTTCGCTGGACCAGGAACCCGAGCTGCTGGCGGAGCTGGACGTGGTGGTCGCGAGTGTCCACAGTGGACTTCGATCGCCCGGGCCGGCGATGACCGAGCGGATGCTGACCGCGATCCGGTCGGGTCGGATGAACGTGCTCGGCCACTGCACCGGGCGACGGCTCGCGTCGAAGGAGGCGGACCCCGCGGCGAGCGGCCGGCGGCGACGCGGGTCGGGTTCGCGGCCGGAGAGCGAGTTCGACGCGGCGCGGGTGTTCGCGGCGTGCGCCGAGGCCGGCGTGGCCGTCGAGATCAACTGCCGGCCGGACCGGCTCGACCCGCCGAAACGCCTGCTGCGCCTGGCGATCGAGGCCGGCTGCGTGTTCTCGATCGACAGCGACGCGCACGCCCCCGGGCAGCTCGACTGGCTCCCGTACGGCTGCGCCCGCGCGGCGGCGTGCGGCATCGACCCGGACCGCGTCGTCAACACCTGGCCGGTCGACCGCCTCCTCGCCTGGGCCTCGGCCTGACCGCACCGCCGCGGACAGCACGGCGGGGCGTCCACCGGCACCCGCCGGACGGCCATAACAGAACGCCATAACAGGCGGTGCGAAGCCGCTCGGTTCGCGTAATGTTGTGGAGCCGTGAGACCTATTGACGAGATCGCCGACCGGTACGTCGACGCGTGGGCGGAGCTCGATCCGCTCAACGCCACCACGGCCGGGGTGACCGGCCACGACGACCGGGTCACCGACCTGTCCCCCGACGGGTACGCGGCGCGCGCCGACCAGAAGCGGCGCGTCCTTGCCGAGATCGCCACGGTGGAGCCGACCGACGAGCGGGAGCGCGCCGCCCGAGACGCCATGGTGGAACGCCTGAGCCTCGACGTCGAGCTGCACGAGGCCGGCGAGGACCGCGAGATGAACGTCATCGCCAGCCCGCTGCACGACCTGCGGCAGGTGTTCGACCTGATGCCGCTGTCCGGCGAGGAGGCGGCCGGCAACGTCGCCGCCCGCCTGGAGCAGATCCCCGCCGCGCTGGAAGCCTTGCGCCACACGCTGTCCGGGGACGCCGACGCCGGCCGGGTCGCCGCCCGCCGGCAGCTCGTCTCCTGCGCCGAGCAGTACGCGGAGTGGACCGGCCGGGACGACTTCTTCGCCGGGCTGGTCGCCCGCGTCGACGGCGTACCGGAGTCGTTGCGGGCCCGGCTCTCCACGGCGGCGGCCGGCGCGCGTGACGCGGTCGACGGCTTCGGGCGGTACGTGACGTCCGAGCTGGTACCCCGGGCGCCCGAGAAGGACGCCGTCGGGCTGGAGAAGTACCGCCGCGCGTCCCGCTACTTCCTCGGCGCCACGGTCGACCTGGCCGAGACGTACGAGTGGGGATGGCAGGAGCTGGCCCGGATCGAGGGCGAGATGCGCCGGGTCGCCGACCAGATCGTCCCCGGCGGTACGGTCGACGAGGCGGTCGCCGCGCTCGACGCCGACCCGAAGCGCCGCATCGCCGGCAAGGACGCGTTCCGGGACTGGATGCAGCGGCTCGCCGACGAGACGATCGCCGAGGTGTCCGGCACCCACTTCGACATCCCCGAGCCGGTACGCCGGATCGAGGCGTGTCTCGCGCCGACCAGCGAGGGCGGGATCTACTACACCGCACCGACCGAGGACTGGTCGCGGCCGGGCCGGATGTGGTGGGCGGTGCCGCCGGGCATCGACGAGTTCGCCACCTGGCGTGAGGTGACCACCGTCTACCACGAGGGCGTACCGGGGCACCATCTCCAGGTCGGCCAGACCGTCTACAACCGGGACCGGCTGAACCGCTGGCAGCGCCTGCTGTGCTGGGTCTCCGGCTCCGGCGAGGGCTGGGCGCTGTACGCCGAGCGCCTGATGGAAGACCTCGGCTACCTGTCCGACCCCGGCGCGCGGATGGGCATGCTCGACGGCCAGTCGTTCCGCGCCACCCGGGTCATCATCGACATCGGCATGCACCTGGAGTTGCGCATCCCGCGCGGCACGGGCTTCCACGAGGGCGAGGTGTGGACGCCGGAGCTCGGGTGGGAGTTCCTGCGGGCGCACTGCCGGATGGAGGACGAGTTCCTCCGCTTCGAGCTGCTGCGGTACCTGGGGTGGCCGGGACAGGCGCCGGCGTACAAGGTGGGCGAGCGGATGTGGCTCGCGGCGCGCGACGATGCCAAGCGCCGCAAGGGATCCGCGTTCGACCTGAAGGAGTTCCACCGGGCCGCCCTCGACCTCGGTTCGATCGGCCTCGACCCGCTCCGCGCCGCCCTCGACCGCATCTGACCGCGTACGCCCGGCGTGTCATCCGGACACGCCGGGCGCGTGCGCCGGCCGTACCGGTGACGTCGGAGCTGTCCACCCTGACTCGCCTCTGACCGGCACGGCTCAGCCCCAGAAGACACCGTGCGGGTTGGCTTCGATCGTGGACAGCAGCGGACCCGGACCGGACGCCGGCGGTACGTCGGCCAGCGGGTGCCAGCGGTTGTTGCTGTCGGCCCAGTGCAGCGTCCACTGGCCGCCGGTGGGCGGCGGCGGGCTGTAGCGGAGCTGGGCGACGCGGGTCTCCGTCCAGTCCGGGCCGAGCTCGGCCAGGAACGGCGGCCGGCATTCGACGATCGTGATGGCGCGGCCGCGCACCCGGTATTCGAGACGCACCTGGTTGCGCAGTCCGGACGGGATGTGCCGGTCGCACCAGCGCGCGATCTGCCGCAGGTGCAGCTCCGGTACGGCGGACAACACCCCACCTCCCAGCGGCCGCGCGGCGAGCTCACCTGCACGTTACGTTCCGCAGCGACGTGCGGGCCACGGTTCGCCGAGGTACGGCCGAGGCCCGGCACGGTTGTCCACAGCTGACAGGGCGTCGTCCACAGCTGTCCACAAGCCGAGCCGGGTTGTCCACAGAGTTTTCCACAGGAGCTGTCCACAGGTACGGGTCCGTGTCCACAGGGTGGCCGTCAGTGCTTGGAGACGGGCCGTACGGCGGATAGCGTGTGAGCGCGTCGCCGAGGGGAGATGTCCGTGAAAAACCGTCGTTCCCGCCGTTTCGGATCCGCCCTGCTCGCGGCGGTCGTCCTGGTACTGACCCTCGTCGCCCCCGCCACCGCCGCGCCCACCCGGCCGTACGTGCGGGGCGGCGAGACCGTCCCCACCTACTCCTACGCGGACGCCGTGCGGGAGAGCGTCCGCGTCGACACCCGGTTCGACAACGACTCCGACGGCCGCCCCGACACCGTCACCGTCGACGTCGTACGGCCGCGCGCCGCGGTCCGCGTCCCCGTCGTCATGGAGGCGTCGCCCTACTACTCGTGCTGCGGTCGCGGCAACGAGTCCCAGGTCAAGAAGTACGACGCGGCCGGGACCATCACCGCGATGCCGCTGTACTACGACAACTACTTCGTGCCCCGGGGGTACGCGTTCGTCGGCGTGGACCTGTCCGGAACGAGCCGGTCCACCGGCTGCGGCGACGTCGGCGCGGCCGAGGAGGTCGGCGGCGCCCGCGCGGTCGTCGACTGGCTCAACGGCCGGGCCACCGCACACCACCTCGACGGCAGTCCGGCCGTCGCGGACTGGACGACCGGCCGCGTCGGCATGATCGGCAAGTCCTGGGACGGCACCATCGCGAACGGCGTCGCCGCCACCGGCGTACGAGGGCTGGCCACGATCGTCCCGATCTCCGGCATCTCGAGCTGGTACGACTACATGCGGCTGGACGGTGTGCCGCGAGCCGAGGGATACCCGGGGTGGCTGGCCGGGGCGGTCGACGGCCGGCCGGCGAGTACCTGCAAGCCGGTGCAGGACGCGATGGACACCGCGGGCGACGACGCGACCGGTGACTACAACGCGTTCTGGCGCGCGCGCGACTACGTGCCGGACGTGTCGCGGGTGCGCGCGAGCGTGCTCGCCGTTCACGGGCTCAACGACCAGAACGTCTTCCCCCGCAACATGGCCCGCTGGTGGGACGCGCTCGCGACGCACGGGGTACCGCGGAAGTTGTGGTTGCACCAGGAGGGGCACACCGACCCGTTCGACATCGACCGGGGCGCGTGGGTGGAGCTGCTGCACCGGTGGTTCGACCACTGGTTGCAGGGCCTGCCGAACGGCGTGATGCGCGAGCCGCGGGTCACCGTCGAGCGGGCGCCCGGCCGGTTCGCCACGCAGGCCGACTTCCCGGCGCCGGGCACACACCGCCTGCCGCTGTCGCTCGGCCCGGCGGCCACCGGCGCCGGCACGCTCGGCACCGGGCACACACGCCCGGGGACGGCGCAGGTGACGGACAACCCGGACCTGACCGAGGCGCAGGCCGTCGCCGACCCGTCGGCGGCACGCAGGGACCGGGTCGCGTTCCTGTCCGCGGCGCTGCCGTCCACCGTCCACCTCTCCGGTACGCCGACCGTGACCCTGCGGTTCCGCGCGACGAAGGACGACACCGAGCTGACCGCGAAGCTCGTCGACTACGGCCGGGCCCGCCGCGACACCGCGCAGTACCAGAACGTCGAAGGTGTCCGCGACCTCACGACCCGTTCCTGCTGGGGCGGGTCGACCGCCGCGGACAGCGCCTGCTACCTGGACACCGAGGAGACCGTGGCCGACTCGGCGTACGGGGTGCTGTCCCGGGGCTGGACGTCGGCGGCGCACCACGGCGGGCTCACGGACCGGACGCCGGTCGTACCCGGCCGGTGGTACACGGTGACGCTGCGGCTCCAGCCGCAGGACCAGCTGCTCGCCGCCGGGCACCACCTCGGGCTGCTGCTGAGCCTGTCCGACACGGAGAACACCAGCCCGGCCACCACCGGCGCGACGGTCACCGTCGACCTGGCGCACAGCGGCCTGAGCCTGCCGGTCGCCGGCCCCGCCCACCTGGGTACGCCGCGCACCGCGCCGACGGTCTCCGCGCCCGCGGCGACGAGCCCGCGGCGCCCGGAGCGCGCGATGCCCTGAGACTCGGGTCACGGGCGACCGTCGGCCGACGGCGTACGCCGCCCGCGGGAGTACTTTCATTCGTTGACTGTCGAAACAGCGGAGGTCGGGAGTGGCTGAGCCGGTGCTGTGGCGGCCCTACACGTTGCGGGGCACCACGTTCCGCAACCGGGCGTGGATGTCGCCGATGTGCCAGTACTCGTCGCGCGACGGCTTCCCGACCGACTGGCACCGCACGCACTACCCGTCCCGGGCGGTCGGCGGCGCCAGTCTCGTGCTGTTCGAGGCGACCGCGGTCAGCCCGGTCGGACGCATCTCACCGGCGGACGCCGGCCTGTGGTCGCCGGACCATGCCGACGCGTACCGGCCGATCACCGCGGCGGTGGCCGCCGCCGGCGCCGTACCCGGGGTGCAGCTCGGACACGCCGGGCGTAAGGCGTCGACCCGGGCGCCGTGGCACGGCCGGGGCTGGGTACCGCCGCACGAGGGTGGGTGGCAGCCGGTGGCGCCGTCGGCGGTGCCGTTCGACGGGCTGCCCGCACCGGTCGCACTGTCCACAGTGGACCTTGACCGGGTGGTCGCCGACTTCGTCAACGCGACCCGCTTCGCGCTGCGGGCCGGGTTCGGCGTGGTCGAGCTGCACGCCGCGCACGGATACCTGCTGCACCAGTTCCTGAGCCCGCTGTCGAACCGGCGCACCGACCACTTCGGCGGTGACCTGGCCGGCCGGATGCGCTTCCCGCTCACCGTCGCCGACGCCGTACGCCGGGTCTGGCCCGCCGAGCGTCCCCTGCTGGTCCGGGTGTCCGCGACCGACTGGGTCGAGGGCGGCTGGACGCTCGCCGAGACCGTGGTCTTCGCCAAGGAGCTGGCCGCGATCGGCGTCGACCTGGTCGACGTGTCGTCGGGCGGGTCCGCGGCCGACGCCAGCATCCCGGTCGGCCCCGGATACCAGGTGCCGCTGGCCGCGGAGATCCGCCGGCAGGCCGGGCTCGCGGTCGGCGCGGTCGGCATGATCGAGACGCCGGCCGCCGCCGCCGAGGTGCTGACCTCGGGCGACGCGGACGTCGTCCTCGTCGGGCGGCCGCTGCTGCGCGACCCGTACTGGCCGCTGCGCGCGCCGGACGCCCCGCGCGACGCCTGGCCGGTGCAGTACCACCGCGCCATCGCCTGACGCCCCGCGGACCCTGCACCGGTTGCCGCCAGTCAGGCGGACGCGGCGACTGGCGAGTCCGGCAACCGCCGGGGCCGCCGCGCGGCGGGCGGGGTGCCGACAAGCCAGTGCGACGGGCCGGGAAGGCTCAGAAGGTGCACCAGGCGACGGTGGCGTCGTCGTACTGCTTGCCGCGGGGCCACCGTTCGGCGGTGGGGTCGGCGGTCTCGGCTGCACGGGTACGCGCGATCAGCTCGGCCGGCCCGGTGGTGGCGACGAGGTCGAGCAGCGCCGGCCAGCCCAGCTCGCCGGACTCGGTCAGCCGTACGCCGCCGTCGGTGGCGACGAGCGCGCCGGTCAGCTCGGCCGTCGGTACGGTGCCGGTCAGGGCCTGCGCAGCGGCAGCCGGGTCGGTGGAAGCGATCCAGAAGCCGTCCGGGCGGTTGAGCCGCGCGATCCGCGCCGCGCTGGACCGGCGGTCACGTTCGGCGCGTTCCGGACTGCCCAGCGGGTACCGCTCGAACCGGGGCATGACGCGGGCGAGCCGGTCGTCGCACACGATCTCGATGTCGTCGCCGCGACGCAGCGCGACGGTCGAGTCGGACAGGACGAGGTGGTCGACGTACCGGCCGCGGTGGCGCAGCATCGCCACGGTGCAGGCGGGTGTGTCGGCGTTGGTCAGGTCGCAGGTGTCGCGGTGCGCGTCGGTGACGGTGCCGATGGCCTCGGCGAGCGCGTCGGCGAGCGGCGTACCGGGGGCGGCGGCGAGCCGGAGCAGCTCGGCGCCGAGCGACCGCACGTACCACGGGACGCCGTGCGAGCAGCCCCGTCGTACCGTGCCGGCCAGGCTGTCGGGGGTGCCGCACCCGTCCAGCACGACGACCAGACCGTCGGCGGTGGCCAGCAGGTCCTCGTTCTCGTACCCCGGCCTCGGCTCGCTCGCACCCTGCACGCGCATGGCGTCCACGGTATCGGGGGGATTTGTCACAGCGCCGCCGGTACGGACAGGCGTTAGGTTCGGTGATCATGGAGGCGGTCACGGTCCCTCGCCGGTACGTGGCGGTCATCGCGCTCGGCACGCTGCTCAACCCGCTGAACTCGTCGATGATCGCGGTGGCGCTGGTCGGGTTGCAGGACGCGTTCGGCGTCGGCTTCGGCACGGCGAGTTGGCTGGTGTCCGGGTTCTACCTGGCCGCGTGCGTCGGGCAGCCACTGATGGGGCGCATCGCGGACCGCTTCGGCCCGCGCCGGGTGTACGTGGCCGGCCTGGCGATCGTCTGCGTGGCCAGCGCGCTCGCCCCGCTGTCGCCCGGGTTCGGCGCGCTGCTGCTGTGCCGGATCGTGATGGCGATCGGTACGTCCGCGGCGTTCCCGGCCGGCCTGGCGTTGATCCGCCGCACCGCGGCGGCGAGCAGGGCGGGCGCATCCGGCGGGGAGTCGACCCGGCCGCCGGCGGCGGCCCTCGGCACGATCGCGGTGGCGAACTCGGCGAGCGCGGCGTTCGGCCCGGTGCTGGGCGGTTTCCTGGTGGCGTTCGTCGGCTGGCAGGGCATCTTCCTGGTCAACGTGCCGCTGACGCTCGTCACGCTGGTACTCGCGCTCACCGTGCTGCCGGCCGACGGCCCGGCCGACCGGCGGGGCAGCAGCCTGCTCCGTGTGGTGGATCCGCTCGGCGTGCTGCTGTTCTCCGGCACGCTGATCAGCCTGCTCGGCTTCCTGCTCGCGCTCCCCAACCGTCCACTGTGGATTCTGCTGCCGGTGCTCGCGGCGTGCGGCGTGCTGCTGGTGGTGTGGGAGCTGCGGACCGCGACACCGTTCCTGGACGTACGCGGGTTCGTGGCGAGCCCGGCGCTGGCCGGCGTACTCGGTCAGCAGGCGGCGATCCAGGTCGTGTTCTACGGCGTGTTCTACGGGCTGCCGATGTGGTTGGAGGAGGTACGCGGCTTCCCGACGGAGCGGTCCGGGCTGCTGATGCTGCCGGTCGCGGCGCTCGGCGTACTCGTGACGCCGGTCGCGGCCCGGCTGGTGACCCGGTTCGGGCCGCGGCTGCCGTTGCTGCTCGGCTCGGTGGGGCTGCTCGCCGGTTCGCTGCTGCTGTTGACGCTCGACGACGGTACGCCGGTCGTCGGCATTCTGGGCGTCGCCGCGGTCATGGGGTTGCCCAACGGGCTCAACAACATGGGTCTCCAGGCGGCGCTGTACTCGGCGGCGCCGCCGGAGTCGACCGGCGTCGCGGCCGGCCTGTTCCAGACCGCCCGGTACGTCGGGGCGATCCTGTCCACCGCGCTGATCGGCCTGCTGCTCTCCCCCGACCTGTCCAGCCGCGGCCTGCACCGGGTCGCCGTCGTCATCAGCGCGCTCGCGGTGCTGCTCGTCGTCGCCGCGGTCGTCGGCAACCGCCGGCGCGCCCGCTGACTACGCTGGGCCGGATACCGAGCGAGGAGTACCGATGCGGCTGACCGTCCGACTGCGGCCCAACGCGGCGTACCTGGTGTGCCTGGCGCTCGCGCTCACGGCGCTGGTGTCCGGGATCGTGCTGGGCACCGTGCCGGTGGCGATCGCCGGTGGGCTGCTGACGCTGCTGTTCGGGGCGCCGGTCGTGATCAGCACGGTCCTTCGGGTGCCGGTGCTCGCGATCGACGAGCGCGGCCTCCGCCTGCCGCTGATGGGTGTGCGGCTCGCCTGGCCGGACGTGGTGGGCGCCCGGCCGGGCACGCAGGTCGGCGGCCGCGCGCCCCGGCCGGTGCTGCTCGTCGTCCCGCGCGACCCGCGCGCCGTCGCCGACCGGGTACGCCCCTGGCTGCGCAGCGAGGCCCGCGGCAACATCGCCCGGTACGGCACGCCGATCGTGGTGGCCGCCGCCTCGCTCGACACGTCAATCGATGACGTCGCAGCCGCTGTCCACCATCACACCGAGCACCGCGACGCCGCGCGGGGGCAGTGACACCTCGGCCAGCGGTACCGACGGGTCAGTGAGCAGGTCGGGCGTCGGCTCGACCAGCGGTACGGTGACCGGCTCGGTGCCGTGGTTGAGCAGGAACACGTAGTCGACGTCGCCGTCGTGCCGGACGGTGGCCTGGACCGCCGGCGGCAGGTCGGGCAGCGGTGGCGTCACGCCGGTCTCGGCGAGGACCCGGTCGACGAGGGTACGCATGGTCGCCGGATCGGGCCGGGTGCCGAGGTACCACGCGGTGCCGGCGCCGTAGCTGTGGCGGGTGACGGCGGGTCGCCCGGCCAGCTCGCCGGACGCGAACGTGGCGACCGAGTCCGCGCCCTCGGGCACGATCCACTCCGACCAGATCGTGCCGGTACCCGGACCGTCCGGTGTGGACAGTCCGACCGTACCGCCGGTCGGCAGCGGCCAGAACTCGTCGACCCGCAGCCCGAGCACGTCGCGCAGCGGCGCGGGATACCCGCCGAGGTACGCCCGGTCGTTGTCGTCCACGATGCCGGAGAAGAACGACACGACGAGCGTGCCGCCACCCTCCACATAGGACGCCAGCCGGGCCGCGTCGGCCTCGCTCAGCAGGTACAGGTTCGGCACCACGACGAGCTTGTACGCCGACAGGTCGTGCGACGGGTGCAGCACGTCGCAGGTGACGTGCGCGTCGTACAGCGGGGCGTAGTGCGCGAGGTGGGTGTCGAGCAGGCGCAGGTCGTCGGACGGGTGCGAGTCGAGCTCCAGGCCCCACCACGAGTTCCAGTCGTGCAGCAGCGCCACGTCCGCGCGTACCCGGCTGCCGGCGAGCTGCGGCACCGACGCCAGCTCGTGCCCGAGCGCGCGCACCTCCCGGTACGTCCGCGTCTCCGTACCGCCGTGCGGCACCATCGCCGAGTGGAACTTCTCGGCGCCGCCGGACGTCTGCCGCCACTGGAAGAACAGCACCGCGTCGGCGCCCTGGGCGACCGCCTGCCAGCTCCACAGCCGCATCACGCCGGGCGGCTTCGGCGCGTTGCGCTGCCGCCAGTTGACCGCGCTCGGCGCCTGCTCCATGAGCAGCCACGGCTCGCCGTCCTTCACCGACCGGATCAGGTCGTAGCCGAAGGCGGCCTCGACGTGCGCCCGCGGGTCGTACGGGTCGGGGTACGAGTCGAGGGCGGCGACGTCCTGGTGCGGCGCCCACGCGTACCAGTCGAGGGCCTTCTGCACGAGGCCGACGTAGTTGGTGGTGACCGGTACGTCCGGGCTGACCCGGCGAAGGATGTCCTTCTCCGCCAGGTAGCAGGCGAGCTGCGCGTCGGACGAGAACCGCGCGAAGTCGATCTGTTGAGCCGGGTTCGGGAACGTCGGCGCCACGCGCGGCGGCAGGATCTCGTCGAAGTCCGCGTACCGCTGGGCCCAGAACGTGGTGGACCAGGCGGCGTTGAGCGCGTCGATGTCGCCGTACCGTTCGCGCAGCCAGCGCCGGAAGTCGGCCGCCGACACGTCGCAGTAGCAGGCCCGGACGTGGCAGGCGAACTCGTTGCCGATGTGCCAGATCGCCAGCGCCGGATGGTCGCCGTACCGTTCGGCGAGGCGTTCGACGAGCCGGCCAGCGTGCTCCCGGTACACCGGGCTGGACGGGCAGAAGTGCTGCCGCCCGCCCGGCGACAGGATCGTGCCGTCCGCGCCCAGCGGCAACGTCTCCGGGTACCGGTGCGCGAGCCACGGCGGCGGCGACGCCGTCATCGTGGCGAGGCAGGCGGCGACGCCGGTCTCGGCGAGCCCGTCCATCACCCGGTCGAAGTAGCCGAAGTCGTACCGCCCCGGCTCGGGCTCGACCTCCGCCCAGGAGAAGATGCCCGCGGTGACCATCGAGACACCCGCGTCGGCCATCAGCTTCATGTCCTCGTCGCGTACGGCCTGCGGCCAGTGCTCGGGGTTGTAGTCCCCGCCGTACGCGATGTGCCCCAGCCGCGTGCGTACCGCGGCCATCCGATCACTGTCCACTGTGGATCCTCACGCCTTGATGCTTCCCTCGGTCAGTCCGGTCCGCCAGTACCGTTGGAGCACGAGCATCAGCACCATCAGCGGCAGCACCGACAGGAACGCACCGCCCACCGTGTACTGGTAGAGGATCGGTTGCCGGTCGGTGTAGCCGAACCACGAGGTCAGCCCGAGCGTGATCGGGTAGAGCTTCGAGTCGGACAGCATGACCAGCGGCAGGAAGAAGTTGTTCCAGATCGCGATGAACTGGAAGAGGAAGACGGTCACCAGCGCCGGGGACATGATGCGCAGCACGATCCGGCGGAAGATGCCGAACTCGCTCGCCCCGTCGATCCGCGCCGCCTCCAGCAGCCCGTCCGGGACCGAGGCGGTCGCGTAGATCCGGCACAGGTACACGCCGAACGGGCTGACCATGCTCGGCAGCAGCACCGCCCAGTACGTGTTGGACAGGCCGACCTTCGAGAACATCAGGTAGAGCGGCAGCGCCAGCGTGGTGCCGGGGACGAGCACGCCGGCCAGCACGATGTTGAAGACCGTCTCGCGGCCGCGGAACGAGTACTTGGCCAGCGCGTACCCGGCGGTGGCGGCGAGCAGGGTGCCCACGGCGCCGGCGACGAACGCGTACAGGATGCTGTTGGCGAACCAGCGCAGGTACGTCGCGTGGTCGTACGTGAGCACGGCGCGCAGGTTGTCGATCGGGTGCGGATCGGCGAACCAGAAGCCGAACGAGCCGAACAGCCCGCTCGACGACTTCGTCATCGAGACGACGAGCCAGTAGACCGGGACGAGGAAGTAGATCGCGGCGACGCACAGCAGCGCCAGCACGATGATCCGGTACCGCAGCGGCGGGGCGCCGGGCCGGCGTCGCTTCTGTCCACTCTGGACGGTCGCGGGTGCCTCCAGTGTCGCGGTCACCGCTTGTCCCCCCGTCCCACGATCCTCAGGAAGCCGAACGACAGGACGCAGGCGACGAGCGCGAGCAGTACCGACTCGGCCGCGGCCAGGTTGTAGTTGTTGTTCTGGAACGCCTCGGTGTACGCGTTGAGGTTCGGCGTGTACGAGCCGTTGATGTTGGCGGTCAACGGTTTCAGCACCAGCGGCTCGGAGAACAGTTGCAGCGTACCGATGATGGTGAACACGGTGGTCAGCACGAGCGCGGGGCGGATCATCGGCAGCTTGATGTGCCAGATCACCTGCCACGCGTTCGCGCCGTCGATCGTTGCCGCCTCGTACAGGTCGCCGGGCACGGACTTGAGCTGGGCGATCAGCACCAGCATGTTGTACCCGGTGAACTGCCAGGTCGCGATGTTCGCGATGGCCCACAGCACCGAGCCCGACGACAGGAAGTCGACCTGCCAGCCGACCCCGTGCAGCAGCGACACGATCGGCGAGATCCCCGGTACGTAAAGGAATCCCCACAGGATCGAGGCGATGACGCCGGGCACCCCGTACGGCAGGAAGAACGCGGTGCGGAAGAACCGGATGCCGCGCGCCGACGCGGACTCCAGCAGCAGCGCGAGGATCGTCGCACCGATGATCATCACCGGCACCTGGACCACTCCGAACAGCAGCACCCGGCCGAGGCTGGCGACGAACTGGTCGTCGTGCAGCGCCGTGGCGTAGTTGCTCAGCCCCGCGAACACCGTCCGCGCACCGCCCAGGCCGAGCGGCCCGGACCGCTCGACCTTGAACAGGCTCTGATAGATCGCGTACCCGATGGGCGCGACGAAGAACAGCGCGAACAGCACGCAGAACGGTGCCAGGAAGCCGAACGCGGCGCGGCTGCTGCGGGAGCGCGACACGTCAGGCGACCTTCAGTCCCTTGGCCTTCATGTCGGCCACGGTCGCCTTCTGTACGTTGGCGATCGCCGCCGCGAACGACGTCTTGTCGTTGATGGCCTTGCTGAACTCGTCGCCCAGGTGCTTGTACGTGGCCTGGATCGTCGGGATCCACTTCCAGCTCTTGTCGATGAGCTTGTCCGACGCCGCGAACACCGTGTTGTACTTCTGGCCGCCGAAGAACGGGCTCGGCTTGTCAAGCGCGGACCCCTCGAACGCGCCCTTCGCCGCCGGCCAGCCGTACCCGCCGGCGATGAGCAGGTCGATGCTCTTCGGGTCGGTGTTCAGCCACACCGCGAACGCCAGGGCGTCCTTGATGTAGTTCCCGCCGCGCAGCAGCGCCGTGGTCGAGCCGCCCCAGTTCGCCGAGATCGGCTTGGCCTTGTCCCACACCGGAATCGCCGAGGCGCGCCACTTGCCCTTGGTCGGCGCGGCGTTGCCGGACAGGATCGCGTCACCCCACTGCGCGCTCGGCCAGCTCACGATCCGGCCGTGCTGCACGTCGGCGAACCAGCCGTCCTGCTGGTCCGGCTCGGTCTTGACGAGGCCCTGCTTGATCAGACCCTCCCAGTACCCGGCGACCTTGCGGGTCTCCGCGTTGTCGATGTCGATCGTCCAGGTGTCACCGGAGGTGTCGAACCACTTCGCGCCGGCCTGCCAGGCGAGCCCGGTGAACCAGCCGCCGTTCGTCGGCGGGAACGTCGCGATGTACGCGGTCTTGTCGGCCTTGCGGACCTTCTTCGCTGCCGCCTCGTACTCGTCCCAGGTGGTCGGCACCGCGATGCCCCACTTGTCGAACAGGTCGTTGCGGTAGAACAGGCCCATCGGCCCGGACGCCTGCGGCACCGCGTACACACCGCTGCCGAAGACGCCCTGCTGCCACTGCCAGTCGACGAACTTGTCCTTGTCCTTGGCGATGCCGTACTTGGACAGGTCGACGAGGCCGTTGTCGAGCAGGAAGTCGGGGATCGCCTGGAACTCGACCTGCGCCACGTCCGGCGGGTTGCCGGCCTTCAACGCCGCGTGCATCTTCGCGTACTGCGCGCCGCCGGACGGCGAGACCTTCTCCAACTTCACCTGGACGTCGGGGTTCTGCGAGTTCCACAGGTCGACGGCCTTGTCGATGCCGGGCACCCACGCCCAGAACGTGAGGGTGATCTTCTCGCCCGCCTTGCGTTCCTTGACCTTCGGCGCGTCGGATCCGTCGTCCGACGAGGAGCACCCGGCGACGCCCAGCCCGGCGGCGACGGCGGCCGTTCCGGCCAGCACGGTCCGCCGACTCACAGCACCCGCGTTCATGAGTGTTCTCCTTCCGCGACCGTCCACGCGGCCGCGTCGTGGCCTGTCCCCCGCCTGCCGATACGGACTCGTACCACCCATCGGACATGGGATGTCGTCCGAAACACGGATGCAATCTAGGTCTGCGGTACTGGTGCGTCAACCCCGCGGTTGAGCCGGACGAGCCGGGTACCCGTGGGGCCGGACGTAGGATGTCGCCGAATCTTCCTGGCCTGCTTTCCCGAAGATGACCCAGGCGAAAGCCTGTGTCAAGATGTATTCATAAAAAATGAATTAGCTTGGTCGTACTGGGGAGGCAGGCAGATGACGGAACGGTTCGCCGGCTCGGTCGCGGTCGTCACCGGGGCCGCCCGCGGCATCGGCGCGGCCGTCGCACGCCGGCTCGCCGACGAGGGCGCGGCCGTCGTACTGACCGACGTCGACGAGGCCGGCGCCGACCTGGCCGCGGACCTCGGCAAGCGGGCGACGTTCGTCCGCGCCGACGTGTCCGACGAGGCCGACTGGGCGGCCACCCTCGCCGCCGCCCACGCGTACGGCCCGGTCGACGTGCTCGTCAGCAACGCCGTGTACGACGCGGTCACGCCGCTGCACGAGACGACCCGCGCGTCCTGGGACCGGCAGCTCGCGGTCAGCCTGACCGGCACGTACCTCGCGGTCCGCACCTGCCTCGACGACCTCCGCGAGACGTCCGGCAGCGTCGTCGTCGTGTCCTCCGTGCACGCACTCGTCGGCCTGCCCGGCCACCCGGCGTACGCCGCGGCCAAGGGCGGCCTGACCGCGCTCACCCGGCAGCTCGCCGTCGAGTACGGCCCGGCCGTACGGGTCAACAGCGTCCTGCCCGGCCCGATCCTCACCGCCATGTGGGACGGCGTCAGCGCCGAGGACCGCGCCCGCAGCATCGGCGAGACCGTGGCGAAACGCTTCGGCGACCCGGCCGAGGTCGCCGCGGTCGTCGCGTTCCTCGCCTCCACCGACGCGTCGTACGTCACCGGCGCCGCACTACCCGTCGACGGCGGGTGGAGCGTCTACAAGGCTTCGGCCTAGGAACGGGGAAACGGTGGCGGATTATCCGGGGCGCGGCATCCACGGCCAGACCGTCGAACGGCTCGCCCGGCGCATCCTGTCCGGCCAGCTCGCCGAGGGCGCGACGATCGACATACCGGCGCTGGAGGACGAGCTCGACGTCTCCCGCACCGCGCTGCGCGAGGCGCTGAAGGTGTTGGCCGCCAAGGGACTCGTCGGTGCGCGGCAGAAACGCGGCACGTTCGTGCGTACCCGCGAGGAGTGGAACCTACTCGACGGCGACGTGATGCGGTGGCAGTTCTCCGGCCCCGAGCCGACGTGGACCCGGTTCCTCGGCGACCTGGCCGAGGTACGCGAGCTCGTCGAGCCACCGGCCGCCCGGCTCGCCGCGACCCGGCGTACCGACGCGGACGTGGCGGCGCTCGACGCGGCGCTGGCCGCGATGGCCGACGCGAGCACGCCCGCCGCGGCCGTCGCCGCCGACCTTGGCTTCCACCGCGCGCTGCTCGCCGGTACCCACAACGAGCTGCTGACCCGGATGGAGGTCGTGATCGAACGCGCGCTCGCGGAACGCGACCGCATCGTCCACGAGGCCGCGGCCCCCGACCCGGTCCCCGCCCACACCGCGGTACGCGACGCGATCGCCACCGGCGACCCCGACGCCGCGTACGACGCGATGCGGGCCCTGCTGGCCCTCGCCGACCAGGCCACGGCGGGTCGGGACACCACACCCGGACAGACGGAGAAGGCATGAAGATCGACCGGATCGAGACGTTCCTGGTACCGCCGCGCTGGCTGTTCTGCCGGATCGAGACCGACGACGGCCTGGTCGGTTGGGGCGAGCCGGTCGTCGAGGGCCGCGCCGAGGTCGTACGCACCGCCGTCGAGACGGCCGCCGAGTACCTGCTCGGGGCCGACCCGCTGCGCATCGAGGACCACTGGCAGGTCCTGACGAAGGGCGGCTTCTACCGCGGCGGCCCGGTGCTGTCCAGCGCCGTCGCCGGCATCGACCAGGCGCTCTGGGACATCGCCGGCAAGGCGTACGGCGCGCCCGTGCACCGCCTGCTCGGCGGCCCCGTCCGGGACCGCGTCCGGATGTACACGTGGGTCGGCGGCGACGATCCGGCCGAGATCAGCGACTCGGTCGCCGCCGCGGTCGAGGCCGGTTTCACCGCGGTCAAGATGAACGGGTTCGGCCGGCTCGGCCGCATCGCGTCCGCCGCCGACGTCGCCGGGCTCGTCGCCCGCGTCACCGCCGCGCGGGACGTACTCGGGCCGGACCGGGACGTCGCCGTCGACTTCCACGGCCGCGTCGCCTGGTCCACCGCACCCCGCGCGCTCGCCGCCGTCGCCGAGACGCACCCGCTGTTCGTGGAGGAGCCGCTGCTGCCCGAGTACGGCAACCAGCTCGGCCGCCTCACCGCCACCCCGGTACCCATCGCGACCGGCGAACGCCTCTACTCCCGCGCCGACTTCCTGCCCGCGCTCCAGGCCGGGATCGCCGTCGCGCAGCCCGACCTGTCGCACGCCGGCGGCATCTCCGAGGTACGCCGGATCGGCGCGCTCGCCGAGACCTTCGACGTACCCCTGGCGCCGCACTGCCCGCTCGGGCCCGTCGCGCTGGCCGCGTCCCTGGCGATCGACTTCGCCACGCCCAACTTCCTGATCCAGGAACAGTCCATGGGCATCCACTACAACACGACCAACGACCTGCTCGACTACGTCGCCGACCCGGCCCCGTTCCGCTTCACCGACGGGTACGCACCGCGAACCGAGGCGCCCGGGCTCGGCGTCACCCTCGACGAGCAGGCGATCCGCGCCGCCGACAACCGCGACCCCGGCTGGCGCAACCCGATCTGGCGCCACCCCGACGGCAGCCTCGCCGAGTGGTGACCCGTGGAGACGGCTACAGCGCCTACGTCGGCGTGTACACCAACGGCACCGGGAAGTACGAGCTGAAGGCCAGCGGCAACGGCGACCTCGCGTACGCCAGCGCCGGTGACGGGGTGGCCGCGTACAACCTGAAGGAAGGCGTTCCAGATGTACATCCTCGACGCGGACACCGGGAAGACCGCCGGCCTCGTCGAGTACACCTGGGTCAACGACCACCGACCGCGGGTGGGCCCTGCCGTCCACAGTGGACGGCAGGGCCGTCGGGTCAGCGTTCTTCGAGGACCGCGCGGAGGAACGTCTGGGTACGGTCGTTCTCCGGCGCGGAGAAGATCTTGTCCGGGGCGCCCTCCTCGACGATGCGCCCCTTGTCGAACATCAGGATCCGGTTGGAGACGTCGCGCGCGAAGTGCATCTCGTGCGTGACGATCAGCATCGTGATCGACGTCGTCCGCGCGATGTCGCGCAGCACGTTGAGGACATCCGCGACCAGCTCGGGGTCGAGCGCGGAGGTCACCTCGTCGAGCAGCAGGACGTCCGGCTGCATGGCGAGGGCGCGGGCGATAGCGACGCGCTGCTGCTGGCCGCCGGACAGCGAGGTCGGATGCTGGCCGATCCGGTCGCCGAGGCCGACCAGGTCGAGCAGCTTCTTCGCCCGCTCCACCGCCTCGTCCTTCGACACGCCGAGCACGTGCACCGGTGCCTCGATGACGTTCTCCAGCACCTTCATGTTGGGGAACAGGTTGAACTGCTGGAAGACCATGCCGATCTTCTTGCGTACGGTCGACAGGTACCGCTCGTTCGCCGGCACCAGCTTGCCGCCTCTGTCCATGTGGGACATCGGCTGGCCCTCGACGTAGATAACGCCGTCGTTGAGCTTTTCCAGCGTCATCAGCAGGCGCAGGATCGTGGTCTTGCCCGATCCGCTGGGCCCGATCAGCGTCACCCGCTCGCCCTGCTGCACGGCGAAGTCGAGATGGTCGAGCACCACGTTGTCCCCGAACCGCTTGACCACCTTGTCGAACTGCACCATCGGCGTACCCGAGGGCAGGTCCGGCGGTGTGTCCACTGCGGACAGGTCGGGGAGCTTCGGTTCAGTGGCCAAGGCGCTTCTCCAGTCTCCGTACCAGAAGCGAGGTCGGGTAGCTCGCGATGAGGAAGATCGCCGCGGCCATCGTGAACACTTCGAGGTACTTGAAATGGTCACCGCCGAACGTCTGCGCCTCGAACACCATCTCGTGCACGGTGATCACGGCGAGGAACGGGGTGTCCTTGAACATCGAGATGACGTAGTTGCCGAGTGCCGGCAGTACGTTCCGGATCGCCTGCGGCAGGATCACCGCGCGCCACGTCCGGCCGCGGGGCAGCGACAGCGCCGTGGCCGCCTCCCACTGGCCCTTCGGTACGCCGTCGATCCCGGCCCGGTACACCTCGGACATGTAGGTGGCGTAGTGGATCCCGAGCACGGCGACGCCGATGGTGAACGGCGACAGCCCCGGGAACACCACGTACACCGCGAACAGCTGCACCATCACCGGCGTGCTGCGTACGAACTCGACGAACGCCCGCACCGGTGCACGTACCCCGGCGAACCGGGTGCGGCGCAGCATCGCGAGCACCAGGCCCAGGATGATCGCCACCACCGAGGCGACCACCGTCGCCGCAAGGGTGACGAGGAATCCCTTGAGCAACAACGGAAGTGCCTGCCCGGCGAGATCCCAGTCCCATATCCTCGGCATCACCGACCACCTCCGCTCGTCGGCCCGACCTCGGTACCCGCGCCGGTCAGTCCGGCGCCGAGCGACTTACCGGTCGGGTCGGCGGGCCGGAGGCGGAACACGCCGCGCAGGCCGGTACCCCGGCCGAGGCGTGCCTTCGCCACCGACTCCAGCGCGTTCATCAGCAACGTCAGGATGTACGCGAGGACGAAGTAGACGACCAACAGGAACAGGTACGACCAGGCGGTCTGCCCGGTCGCCGCCCGCAGCTGCTGCGCCTCGAACGTCAGGTCGGCGATCGTCACCAGCGACATCAGCGGTGTCGACTTCAGCAGTTGGATCAGCAGGTTGTTGAACGGCGGAATCATGCCGACCCACGCCTGCGGCAGGATCACCAGCCGCATCCGTTGGAACGGCGACATGTTCAGCGCGATCGCGCCCTCCCACTGCGCCCGCGGTACCGCGTTGATGGCGCCGCGCACGACCTCCGCGCCGTACGCGCCGAAGTTCAGGCCGAACGCGATGATCGCGCACGCCAGCGCGCTCGAGATCTTGAACCCGAGCACGGGAAGGGCGAAGTAGAGCCAGAAGAGCTGCACGTACAGCGACGTGCCGCGGAAGAACTCGATGATCGTGCGGGCCACGCCGCGCACGACGATGAACCGGGACAGCGCCATCAGCCCCAGCACGAACGCCAGCACGAACGCGAGGACCGCGCCGCCGATCGTGCCCTCGATGGTGATGACGAGGGCCGATCCGATGTTGCCCCAGGAATGCGACAACTGGGAGAAGAAACTACCCATGACCGGTCGATTCGCCTAAGGGCTCTCAGCCCTTGCAGAGATCGGCAGTGGTGAGGCTCGCCGGCGGCACGTTCGCCTTGCCGAAGCCGTACTTGCCGATGAGGCTCTCGTACTTCGCCGGGTCGGAGGTGATCTTCTTCAGCTCCGTGTTGAACGCGTCCCGCAGGCTCTTGTCCGTCGGCCGGAAGACGGCACCACCGGCGCTGGACTGCGGCTGCCCCTTGAGCAGCGGCTTGAACGAGGCGGTCACCTCGACCGGCTTGCCCTTGTTGATGTTGGCCAGCCAGTGCAGCGAGATGTCGGTCAGCGCGAACGCGTCGATCCGGCCCGCGACCAGCGCGTCCAGACCGTCCTGCTGCTTCGCGAAGTCCTTGATGTTGCCGTCCGGCACGCCAGCGTCCGCCGCGTACGACTTCTCCACGGCGGCGGTCAGCACGCCGATGTTGGCCTTCTTCGCCGCGGCCGACTTGAGGTCGGTCAGCCCCTTCGGGTTGCCCTTCTTGACCATCAGCGCGGTCGCGCCGACGAACTCGGGCTCGGAGAAGATGACCTGCTTGCAGCGTTCCGGCGTGATGGCCATACCGGCACTCACCACGTCGAACCGGTTGGCGGTGAGTCCGGGGATGAGCGCGTCGAAGTCGGTCAGTACGCCACGCAGTTCCTTGACGCCCAGGGCGGTGAAGATCTGCTTGTGCAGCGTCGGCGCCTCACCGACCAGATCGTTGCCCTGCTTGAAGCCGTACGGCTGCTCACCGGCGAAGCCGATCGTGATGTAGCCCTGCTTCTTGATCTTGTCGAGGGTGTTCTCCTTCGTCGACCCGGTGCCGGGCTGGGTCGTGGAGCACGCGGCCACCAGGCCGGGCACGGCGAGCACGCCGCCGATCCCCGCCGCGGTACGCAGAAACGTACGACGAGACCACTGACTGTTGTCCGTCACGGACCTCAACCTCCTCAGGCGTCGGACCCCCGAGCAGGCGCATGGCCTTGTCGCGAGGCCCGTTGCGACGGCCGGATCTCGACCGCGCCCGGAACAGACAGGTACCTGCCTGCACCTCTGACGGTGCTGAACGCTAGCACCGCACGTATGTTTGTCGACAATCAGATCGTCGATAGTCTGCAACATACGGGCCGCCCGCGTGGTACCGGTCCCGAAGCGGTGACCGAACGGTTCCGTCATGTGAGCCACGGCCAACCGAACGGGTCCACCTTCCGACGCTCCGGTACCCCCAATAGGGTTCTGGCGAAACCTGAGCGCGGCGGCATCCGGCCGTGACCGACCTGACGGAGGTGCACATCGTGGCGAACACTCCACGTCGCCCCATTCGCACCGTTACGCCGCTGAAGCCCGCCCGCGCACTCACCCCCGTACCTCGCGAATCGACCGTCGACCTCATCACGGCACGCCTCCGGCAGGGGATCTTCGAGGGGACGCTCGCGGCCGGCTCACCGTTGGGCGAGGCCGAGCTCGCCGACCAGCTCGGCGTCAGTCGCGGGCCGCTGCGGGAGGCCGCCCAGCGGCTCGTCCAGGAGGGTCTGCTCACGACCACCCGGCGGCGAGGTCTCGCTGTGGTAACGATGGCCCGCGACGACGTCGCGGACGTCTACCTGGCCCGCCGCGCCGTCGAACGCACCGCCTGCCAGCACCTGCTGCGTACCGGTGACCCGGCGCGCGCGGTCAAAGCGCTCACCCGGGTACACCAGCGGATGACCCGGGCCAGCAGACGCCGGGACGCGCACGCGGTCGGCGACGCGGACATCGAGTTCCACCAAGCCCTCGTCGACGCCGCCCACAGCCCGCGGCTGTCCCGGATCATGTCGACACTGTTGATCGAGACCCGGCTCTGCACGTACTCGCTGGACCGGATGTTCCGGGTACGGGCCGACATGCCCGACTCACACGGCGAGATCATCGAGGCGGTACGCGTCGGCGACGAGCCCGGCCTGCTGTCCGTCATCGACCGCCACATGGCCGACGCGGTCGAGCGGCTCACCGCACCGACCGAGGTCGGTACGATCGCCGACCCCGCGCCGGCCCGCCCCCGCCCCCTCGACCGCCTCGACCTCCCCGCCGACTGACCGGCCGGGCGTCCCGCCAAGCGGGCGTCAGACCGCGGTGTACGCGGGCGCGGCGGAACGGTCGCGGCGCACCGCGAGCCGGATACGCAGACGCCGCACGGTGACGAGCGCGAGGACCAGAGCGCCGACCCCGCCGGCGATCGGCACGCCGAACGCGCCCCGGAACCCGTACGCGTCGGCCACCAGCCCCGCCACGCCGGACCCGGCCGCGACCCCGGCGACGATGCCCGAGGCCATCAACGTCATGACGACACCGGCGCGGCCGGGCGGCGCGACGCGCTCGGCGAGGCCGTACACGGTGATCAGGTACGGGGCGCAGACGAGGCCGAGGACGGCCATCACCGCGGCGGCGCTCGCCGTCGACCCGACCGCGAGCAGCGCGACGACGCCGATCGCCAGCGTCGCCGAGAACGTCAGATACCTTGCGGGCCACCGGAAGTGGCCGGGCAGCCACGCCGTCGCGAGGCCCGCGGTGGCCGACCCGATGCCGAGCAGCGCGTAGATCAGGCCGGCCTCGCCCGGGCGTCCCGCGGACTCGGCGAGCGCGGTCACCGCGGTCTGCGTACCGCCGAACACGACGCCCATCGCGGCCATCGCCAGGACCAGCCCGGCCACGGCGAGCCGAGGCAACCGCGCCGGCCGGTCCGGTTCCCCCGGGGCACGCAACGCCGGCGGCGCGCTCGGATGCACCGCGAACGTCAGCCCCGCCACGACCAGCAGCCCGGCCGCCACGAGCAGCGGTACCGCCGGCGGGAAGACCAACGCGAACACGCCGACCAGCGCCGGGCCGGCCACGAACGACACCTCGTCGACCGCCCCCTCGTACGAGAAGGCGGTGGGCACCAGGCGGGTCAGGCCGCGTTCGCCGAGCAGCGTGACCCAGCGGACCCGCATGAACGGCCCGACCTGCGGGGTGAGCAGCCCGGCGAGCGCCGCGCAGCCCACGACCGCCCAGGCCGGCGCGTGCCCGGTCGCGGCCACCACCAGCCCCGCGTACGCCAGCGCGTCGACCACGGCCGCGACCCCGCCGACGAGCCGCTGACCGTACCGGTCGGCGAGGGCACCGACGCCGGGACCGCCGAGCGCCGCGCCGAGGCCGAGCGCACCGGCCGCCGCGCCGGCGGCGGCGTACGAGCGGGTGGTGGCGACGACGAGGCTGAGCACGCCGAGCGGGCCCATCGCGTTGGGCAGCCTGGCCAGGAACGAGAGAACGAGGACCTGCGGTCCACAGGCGCGCAGCAGCGCGCGGTAAGCACCCAGGGCGGGCACGGTGGGCTCTCCTCAAGACGATGATCCGACTCGGTGACGCGCTAACCCACCCTCAGCGCGCCTGTCGGGTCGTCGCCGGCCCGGGCCCTGTGCATGGCCGGGATCGAAATCCGGGCCGATCCCATGGTACGACCGATTCCGGGCGCCTCCCACCCCCTGTGCCCGCCTTCACCACCCGCCCGCGTCCGCTTTCACCCCCGCTGCCGGCACTGCCCTCCCCGATGCCGGCACTGCGCCGCTGGTGCGCCTCCGGCACCCCACCACTGGTGCGCCTCCGGCACAGCGCCGCTGGTGCGCCTCCGGCACCCCACCACTGGTGTGCCTCCGGCACAGCGCCGCTGGTGTGCCTCCGGCACAGTGAGCGCATGATCTCGATGTCGCGTGTGTCGGGCGCGCTGGACCGACTGCCCGCGCCGGTACGCCGCTGGCTTCGCCTCCGCCGGCTGCTGGTCGTGGCCGGCGGCGCCGTGCTCGCCTGCGCGCTCGTCGTCGGTGGCTCGGTCAGTTGGGTCCGTGCGGTCGCCCACGGCCATCTCTACTACTCGGTGGCCGACGCGCCGTCCGCCCCGGTCGCGATGGTCTTCGGCGCGGAGATCTACGCGAGCGGCGCGCCGTCGCCGTTCGTCGTGGCCCGTCTCCAGGTGGCCCTCGACCTGTACCGCGCCGGCAAGGTACGCGCGCTGCTCGTCACCGGCGACCACAGCCGCCGGGAGTACGACGAGCCGGACACGATGCGGTCCTGGCTCGTCGCGCACGGGGTACCGAGGTCGAAGGTGGTGCCGGACTACGCGGGGTTCGACACGTACCAGTCGTGTGCGCGGGCGAAGCGGATCTTCGGCGTACGCCGGGCGTTGCTGGTGTCGCAGGACTTCCACGTGCCGCGCGCGGTGGCGCTGTGCCGGTCGGTCGGGATCGACGCCGACGGCGTCGGCGACACCACCCAGCACCAGGCCAACGTGTACCCGCGGAACTGGTCGCGGGAGCAGCTGGCCGACGTGAAGGCCGTGTTCAGCATGGTCGTCCAGCCGGATCCGGAGTTTCTGGGCCGGCACGAGCCGGGCGTGGAGCGCGCGGTCCGCGGGCAGTGAACGGTGCGCGGGCAGTGAGATGCCCCCGGCCGGGGGCCCGGCCGGGGGCATCTCGTGGCGGGGGAACAAAGCCTGGTTTCGTTCGGTAGAACGAGCGGGTCGGCGGCGTGGTCGCGCCCTTGCGATCCTCATCACAAGGGGCAACCAGATAGTTGCTCTCCGGGATTTGCCCCGCGGTTATCGTCGTCGCATGGAGTCCCCGATGCTTGTGAGCGCCTGCCTGGCCGGCGCCCGCTGCCGGTACGACGGGCGTGCCGCGACCGACCCGGCGGTTCGGGACGCGGTCGACGCGGGCCGCGCCGTGCCGGTCTGCCCCGAGCTGATGGGCGGCCTCGCCACCCCGCGGCGGCCGGCAGAGAGCACGGGCGACGGTACGGCGGTGCTCGACGGCACCGCCCGGGTCGTCGACGACGCGGGCGCCGACGTGACCGCGGAGTACCTGGCGGGGGCGTACCGGGCGCTCGCCGTGGCGCGGGCCGTCGGCGCGACGCGCGCGGTGCTGCACGAGCGCAGCCCGTCGTGCGGCGCCACCCGGCGCTACGACGGCTCGTTCACCGGGCGGCTGGTCGACGGACCCGGCGTCACCGCCGCGCTGCTGGCCCGGCACGGCATCACGGTCGAGCCGGCCGAGCGCCGGGACGGGCCGTGAGGCCGGCGACGGTACGGCAGCGGTTGCGGACGTTCGCGCCGGCGCTGCCCGAGGCGTACGAGGAGTCGTACCGGCGCGTCGCGCCGAAGCGGCTGGCGAAGCTCCTCGGCTGATCAGCCGGGGATCTGGGTGGACAGGCAGAACGGGTGGCCGGCCGGGTCGAGGAAGACGCGCCAGCGGTCCGGTGCCGGCTGCTCGACGGCCTTGACCGCGCCGAGCGCGACGGCCTCCGCCTCGGCGGCGTCCAGGTCGTCGACGGACAGGTCGAAGTGGAACTGTTTCGGCGTACCGCCGTCGGGCCAGGTCGGCGGCGTGTACTCGGCGATGCGGACGAGCGACACCCACATCCCGCCGAAGCCGACCGCGACGAACTGCGGTGACGAGAACGCCACCTCGCCGCCCGCCAGCTTCACCCAGAAGTCCGCCAGGGCCTCCGGGTCCGCGCAGTCCACCGCCACCGCGCGCAACCGTCCGACTGCCATCGTCTCCCCCATCGTCTGTGGAAAGCCCCGGCGGATCGCCGGGGGCCGCCCACTCTAGACCCCACTCCGCGTATCATTTCCGCATACCACATAGCAAGAAACTCGTTTCAATATTTGGAAGCCCATGGCGGCGCGAATCGGGTTCTCGGGCGTATGCCTCGCGTACTTCGCGATCATCCTGGACGGCGGCGTGCTCAACGTCGCCGTACCCACGATCCGCGGCGACCTCGGCAGTTCGATGGCCGGGGCGCAGTGGGTGCTGAACGGGTACACGCTGACGCTGGCGGCGCTGCTGCTGTCGGCCGGCGCGCTCGGCGACCGCCTCGGCCTGCGGCGGACCCTGCTCGCCGGGGTGGTCGTCTTCACGCTCGCGTCGGCGGCGTGCGCCGCGGCCCCCGGCACCGGCGTCCTGATCGCGGCGCGGGTCGTCCAGGGAGTCGGTGCCGCCGCGCTGCTTCCCGCGACTCTCGCGCTGGTACCGCACCTGTTCGCCGACGCCACCGCACGGGCCCGCGCCACGATCGTCTGGGTCGCGACCGGCGCGATCGCCATCGCCGTCGGCCCGCTCGTCGGCGGTGTCCTCATCGACACGATCGACTGGCGCGCCATCTTCGCGGTCAACCTGCCCGTCGGGGCGGCCGCGCTGCTGCTGGTCCGGGCCGGCGTCACCGAGACTCCCCGGCTGTCCCGCCGGATCGACCGGCCGGGCCCCGTTTTCGCCGCCGCGACGCTCGGGCTGCTCACCGGCGGGCTGATCGAGGCCGGCGCGCAGGGCTGGACGGCACCGACGACGCTCGCGCTGCTGGGCGGGGCCGTCGTCGCGGCGACGGCGTACGGGGTGGGCGCGACCCGCGGCGCGCATCCGATGGTGCCGCGGGCGTTCTTCGCGCTGCGGGTACGTGCCTCGGCGGTGGGCAGCGCCGGCCTGATGGGCTTCCTGTTCTACGGCACGCTGTTCCTGATGTCGCTGTACTTCCAGCAGGTACGGGGCTTGTCGCCGGCCCGGTCCGGGCTCGCGCTGCTGCCCATGACCGTCGGCAGTACGGTCGGCCCGCTGGTCCTGTACCGGCGGCTCGCCGCCCGGCTCGGCCACCGGATCCTGTTGCTCGCCGGCTTCGCCGGGTGTCTCGCCGGGACCGCGACACTCGCGTCCGCCGGCCCGTACGCCGTGCTCGCCGTCGGCCTGCTGCTCATCGGGCTGTCCAGCACCATGGTGTTCTCGGCGCTGACGTCCCTGCTCATCGGGAACGTACCGGCGGCGCAGTCCGGTCTCGCGTCGGGACTGCAGAACACCCTGCGGCAGAGCGGCGCGCTGGTCGCCGTCGCCGTCGTCGGCTCCCTGCTGAACACCTCGTCGCCGGCGTCCCGGTACCCGGAGGCGTGCGCGGTCCTCGGCGCCGGCGCGGTCGTCGCGGTCGCCGTCGCCGCGGGCACGTTGCGTACCGGCGACGCGCCGGGCGAACCCCCGTGAGCTACCGCGGATCGCCGGCCAGGTGGCAGGCGACGGGGTGACCGCCGCGCGGCACGAGCACCGGTACGTCGGTGGCGCAACGGTCCTCGGCGACCGGGCACCGGGTACGGAAGCGGCAGCCGGACGGCGGGTGGGCCGGCGAGGGTACGTCGCCGGTGAGCGGCACCGGCGCCGGCCCGGTGTCGCGCCACGGCCGCAGCCGGGGTACCGCGGACAGCAGGGCCCGGGTGTACGGGTGGGCGGGCGCGGCGAAGATGTCGTCCCGGTCGGCCTCCTCGACGATGGTGCCGAGGTAGAGGACGGCGACGCGGTCGGCGACGTGCCGCACGACCGACAGGTCGTGCGAGATGAACAGGTACGTCAGGCCCAGGTCGCGTTGCAGGTCGGACAGCAGGTTGAGGACCTGCGCCTGGATGGAGACGTCCAGCGCGGACACCGGCTCGTCGCAGATGAGCAGCCGCGGCCGGAGCGCGAGGGCGCGGGCGATGCCGATCCGCTGCCGCTGCCCGCCGGAGAACTGGTGCGGGTACCGGTCGGCGTGCGCCGGGTCGAGCCCGACGCGTTCGAGCAGGTCGGCGACCTCGGCGTCCCACCGCCGCCGGGGTACGACGTCGGGATGGATCTGCCAGCCCTCGGTGACGAGGTCGCGGACGGTCCGGCGCGGGTTCAGCGACGCGTACGGGTCCTGGAAGATCATCTGGATGTCGCGCCGGCGGCGGCGCAGCTCCTCGGGCCCGGCGGCGGTCAGGTCGGTGCCGTCGAAGACGACCGAGCCGGACGACGCGCGCGCCAGCCCGACGATCGTGCGGGCGATCGTCGACTTCCCGGAGCCGGACTCGCCGACCAGCCCCAGCGTCTCGCCCGCACGCAGGTCGAACGACACGCCGGCCACGGCGTCGATCCGCCCCACCGTACGGCGCAGCAGGGCCGAGCGGATCGGGAACCCGGTCCGCAGCTCGCGTACCGACAGGAGGGTGTCGGTCTGGATGGCCACGGGCACCGCGTCGCTCCGTTCTCCGGGGATGACCGGGGTCGCGGGGTCCGCTCCGTCGGCGGTCACGCGCCGACCGCCTCGGGCCGGTGGCACGCCGTACGGTGGCCGTCGGGTCGGCCGGCGAGGTCGACCAGGACCGGCGCGTCGGCGCGGCACACGTCGATGGCGTACCGGCAGCGGGGGTGGAAGGGGCAGCCGCCGGGTGGCCGCAGCGGGTTCGGCGGCTGCCCGGGGATCGGTACGAGATGGTCGGCCCGGCCGGTGTCGTCCGGCACCGACAGCAGCAGCCCCTCGGTGTACGGGTGCGCCTGGTGGTCGTAGACCTCGCGGGTGGTGCCGGTCTCGACGACGCGGCCGGCGTACATGAGGACGACGCGGTCGGCGACGCCGGCGACGACGCCGAGGTCGTGGGTGATGAGGGCGAGGCCCATGCCGGTCTCCCGACGAAGGTCGGCGAGTAGTCGCATGATCTGCGCCTGCACGGTGACGTCGAGCGCGGTGGTCGGCTCGTCGGCGATGAGCAGCCGCGGTCCGAGCGACAGCGCCATCGCGATCATGGCGCGCTGCCGCATGCCGCCGGAGAACTGGTGCGGGAAGTCGTCGACGCGGCGTTCCGGGTCGGGGATGCCGACTCGGCGCATCAGGTCCACCGCGTGCGCCCGGCCCTGCTTGCGGGACGCGCCGCGCCGGCGTACCAGGGACTCGGAGATCTGGCGGCCGACGCGGAACACCGGGTTCAGCGAGGACAGCGGGTCCTGGAAGATCATCGCCAGCTCGGTGCCGCACAGCTTCCGGGTCTCGGCGATCGGCCGGGCGAGCAGGTCACGCCCGTCGTACACGATGCTGCCGGTGACCTCGGCGCCGCGCGGCAGCAGGCCCATCACGGCCTGCATGGTGACGCTCTTGCCGCTGCCGGACTCGCCGACCACGGCGACCGTCTCGCCGGGCAGCACGTCGAACGACACGCCGTCGACGGCCGTCACCGGACCGAACCGTACCCGCAGGTCCCGCACGCTCAGCAGCGGTTCCACGCCGCTCACCTCCCGGCCAGCTTGGGGTCGAAGCGGTCCCGCAGCGCGTCGCCGAGCACGCCGAACGCGACGACCAGGACCGCGAGGCCGATGCCGGGGATCGCCGAGATCCACCAGGCGGTGCCGAGCAGGTCGCGCCCGCTGGCGATCGTGGTACCCCAGCTCGGTGTGGTGACCGGGGTGCCGAGGCCCAGGAACGACAGCGACGCCTCGGCGAGGATCACGTCCCCGATGTGCAGCGCGGCGATGACGAGGAACGGCGCCCGGCACGCCGGCAGGATGCAGGTACGCACCACGTGCCAGTGCCGCGCCCCGAGCGTGCGGGTGGCGTCGACGTACTCGCGGCGTTTGGTGGCGAGGACCTGGCCGCGGGTGACCCGGGCGAACGTGACCCAGCCGGAGATGGACAGCACCACGATCACGTTGGTGACGCTGGGGCCGAGTACCGCGGCGATGAGGATCGCGAGCAGGATACCGGGGAACGCGAGCTGGATGTCGGCGAGCCGCATCAGCAGCGAGTCGAGCGGCCCGCCGAAGTATCCGGCGACGATCCCGAGGACGAGCCCGATCAGCCCGGACAGCAGCAGCGCCGAGATGCCGATGGTCATCGACACCCGCGCGCCCTGCATCATCTTCGCCAGCAGGTCCTGCCCGACCTGGTCGGTACCGAACAGGACGAGGTGGCCGCCCGAGGTGTGCGACATCGGTGGCAGCAAACGGTTCCGGGTGTCGACGGCGACCGGGTCGAACCGGAACAGCACCGGCCCGAACGCCGCACACAGCGCGTAGAAGCAGACCACGGCGAGCGATCCGACGATCCGCACGGTGCCGGGCTTCCGCTCGGTACGCACGCGTACCGGCGTCGCCGTCAGGGTGGCGGTCATCGCTCACCGCCGAGGCGTACGCGAGGGTCGATCAGGCCGTACAGCAGGTCGACGACGAGGTTGACGACGACGAACAGCGCGGCGATGAGAATGACGCCGGCCTGCACCACGTTGTAGTCGCGGTAGGAGATGGAGTCGGCGATCAGCCGTCCGGCGCCGGGCCAGGAGAACACGGTCTCGATGACGACGGTGCCGCCGAGCACGCTGCCGAGGTACAGGCCGATGACGGTGACGACGGGGATCAGCGCGTTGCGCATGGCGTGCGGGAAGATGACGATCCTTTCGCCGAGTCCCTTGGCGCGCACCGTCGACAGGTACGGCTCGTTGCTGACCTCCAGCAGCCCGGAACGGGTGAGCCGGGTGACCATGGCGAGGAAGCCGAGGCCGAGGGTGATCGCGGGGAGGATGACGTTCTGCCAGCCGTGCGCGCCCTCGCTGGGCAGGACGCGGAGCTGCCGCGCGAAGACCAGCAGCAGCACCAGCCCCGCCCAGAACGTCGGCGTCGACTGGATGACGAGGGTGAACACCGAGATCGCCCGGTCCAGCCAGGTGTTCGGGCGTACCGCGGCGGCGGTGCCCAGGCCGATCCCGACGGTGACCGCGAAGACGACCGCGGCGACCGCCAGCTCGGCGGTCGCGGGCAATCGCAGCAGGATCTGCCCCATGGCGTCCCCGCCGAGCCGGATGGACGTGCCGAAGTGCAGCTGCACCACGTCGATCAGGTAGTGGCCGTACTGCACGAGCAGCGGCTGGTCGAGCCCCATGGTGTGCCGGAGCCGCAGCACCTGGGCGCGGTCGGCGTCCGGCCCGAGGATCACCAGCGCCGGATCCCCTGGTACGACGCGCAGCACGACGAACACGATCGTCACCGCGCCCCACAGTACGAAGACGGAGTACGCCAGCCGGCGCACCAGGTACGCGAGCATCAGGCGCTGACCTCCGCCGGGGTGGCGAGCAGGCCGGCGACGCGTCGCGCGCAGGCGACCGCGGCGAGCCCGATCCGTTGCACGGCAAGGCGATCCCCGGCCGGTACGGCGACCTCGACGGCGGCGGTGGCGAGCCCGTCGGGGCCGAGCACGGGTGCCGCGACACCGTCGAGCACGGCGTACCCGCGGGCTCGGGTGCGGCCGAGCCCGAGCAGCAGCGCGTACCCGTCGGGGTGGCGGGCGGCGACGCGTTCGGCCTCGGGCCGCGGCCGGAACGCCAGGTACGCGGCGCCGAGCGCGGTGCCGGCGAGGGGTATCTCGGCGTCGGCCGACGCGCTCCCTTCCGCGGAGGCCGCGGACGGGCCGGGGACGGGTGCGCCGACGGTGACGGAGCGGACGAGCGCACCGAACCGGGGGACGGCGAAGCCGGCGGGCTGGCCGGTGGCGCGGGCGAGGTCGGTGAGGGCGGCGCGGATCCGGGGCCAGCGTGCGGTGGCGCCGGACGCGCTGCGGGCCGACTCGGCCAGCTCGTAGAGGCCGACGCCGACGGCGTACCGGCTGCCGTCGAGTCGCTGCACGAGGCCGTGTTCGACGAACGCGGCGAGCATCCGGTGCACGGTGCTCTTGTGCAGGCCGGCGATGGCGGTGAGTTCGGTGAGGGTCATCGGACGGCCGTGCCGGCCGAGTTCGCCCAGCAGCGTGAGCCCACGGGACAGGGACTGCATCGGATCACTTCCGTCCGGCGTACGCGGGCGACCCGCGACTGTGGCTGGGGAGGAACGGAGGTGTTTCGTGAACGTTACCGGTAACGTTCACGGAGGAAGCTAACGAGCCTCCCGACGGGTGTCAAGACATCCGTTGCACATCGCGAAACGTCCTTGTCGCCGCGCCACCCGCCGCGTTCACCTGTGAGGCGCCAACGGGAGGAGACGCGATGGCGTGGTCGGTGGACGACCCGGTGCTCGACGTGTGGCGCCGGCTCCGGCTCACCGCGGTACGGCACGGGCAGTCGATCTGGAACGTGCAGCGCCGCGCCCAGGGCTGGCACGGCCCCGGGCTGACGCCGCTCGGGCACCGGCAGGCCGCCGCGACCGCGGCACGGCTCGCCGGGCGTACCGACGACGTGGTGCTGTCGAGCGACCTCCCCCGGGTCGTCGAGACGGCCCGGCCGCACCCCGTCGCGGCGACGACCGACGTACGGCTGCGCGAGCTGGACAGCGGCGAATGGGCCGGGCTGCCGCTCGACGACGTCGAACGGAAGTACGCCGGCGACATCGCCCGGATCCGCGCCGGCGAGGACCTGCCGCGCGGCGGCGGCGAACGCTTCGGCGACCTGCGCACCCGGATCCGTTCGCTGCTCACCGATCTCGCCGCCGCCACCCCGGCCGGTACGGAACGGTCGGTGCTCTGCTTCACCCACGGCGGGCCGGTACGCGCGCTGGCCGCCGAGGTGCTCGGCCTGCCCGACCACCGGGTCCTCGCCGACCCGGGCAACTGTTCGCTCACCGAGGTCCTGCTCTGGATCGACGCCGACGGCACGATCGCCGCCGGCCGACTCGTCCGGTACGCGACCGACGACCACCTGGCAGGGGTGTCATGACCGCGCTGACGTTCACGGCGATGACGTACAACCTGTGGGGCGCGTGGCGCGTCGAGGACCGGATGCCGGCGCTCACGCAGATGCTGCGGCTGCGCGAGCCGGACCTGCTCGCCACGCAGGAACTGCACCCGGTGTCCCGGGACACCGTCGACGCGGCCCTGCCCGACCACGACCGGGTACGCGACGACTTCCCCGGCTGGGCCACCCGCAGCAACCTGTGGTGGCGACGATCCGAGTTCGCGTACGCCGGGCACGGTGCCGAGGACGTCGGCATCTGGTCGGAACACGCGCGCCTGTTCTGGGTACGCCTGCGCCGGCCCGACGCACCGGACCTGGTGTTCGCGACGGCGCACCTGACCTGGCCCGGACATCCCCGTGAGATCGCCGACGACCGCAGCCCCCGGGTCGAACAGTCCCGCGCGATCGTCGCCGCCCTCGCCCATCTCGCCCCCGACCCGGACACCGCCGTCCTGTTCTGCTCCGACGTCAACGACTACGCGCGTCCACTGTGGACGTTCCAGGACGCGGGGTACGCCGAGCCGTTCGGCTGGCTCGGCACCGTCAGCCCCGTCACGCACCCCGTGTACCCGCTGGCGCTGGCGCAGCCGCCGCGCCAGCCGGGCGTACAGACCACGCAGAAGGCGATCGACTGGCAGTACTTCCGCGGGCCGCTGCGGCCGCGGACCGCCGAGGTCGTCGAGTACTTCGCGGACGGCGTCGCGCCGTCCGACCACAAGCCGGTGCTCTGCGCGTACGGCTTCCCCGCACATCGACCGGAGGAACAACGGTGAGAAGACGAACCGTCGCGGTGACCCTCGTCGTCGTCGGCGCACTGACCGCATCCGCTTGCGGCGCAACGGAATCCGCGCAGAACGCGTCGCGCGGGCTGAAGGTCGCGCCGGCGACCTTCCCGGTGTCGCTCGACATCGACCAGTACCCGGCGGAGGCCGCGGTGCAGGGACCGGTGCAACACATCCTGGAACCACTCGTCGTCAAGCAGGGCAACGACTACGCGCCGAAGCTCGCCACGAAGTGGACCCGCCCCGACGACACCACGTGGGTGTTCACGCTGCGGGACAAGGTGACCTTCAGCGACGGCAAGGCGCTGACCGCCCAGGACGTCGCCGACTCCGCGACCGCGATGATCAAGGGAGGTGCCTCGCTGGCGCCGCTCTGGGAGCCGGTCAAGGCCGTCACCGCGACCGACGCCCACACCGTCACCGTCACCACGAAGCAGCCGCTCGGCACGATGCTCGCCACCATGAGCCTGCTGCCGATCGGCGAGGCCGGCAAGGTCGGCACCGAGGCGTACTGGAAGAAGCCGGTGGGGACCGGGCCGTACACGGTGTCGGACTGGTCGCCGGACAAGCAGCTGGTCCTCAAGAAGAACCCGAAGTACTGGGGAACCAAGCCGTCCATCCCGACCATCACCTACCTCAACATCCCGGAGGAGTCGGCCCGGATCACCGCGCTGTCCACCGGTGAGGTCGACGTGACGAACGGGATCGGCGCCGACTCCGTCTCGCAGGTCAAGGACCTGTCCGGCGTCACGTACACCACGACGCCCGGGTACAGCTACGAGTTCGTGTGGTTCAACTCCTCGCGCAAGCCGTTCGACGACCCCCGCGTCCGCCAGGCCCTCTGGTACGCCGTCGACGTGAAGCAGGTCGTCTCCGACCTGTACGGCCCGACCGCGAAACTCGCGCAGGCGCCGATACCGCAGCCCGTGTTCGGCGCGCCGCAGCTGACGCCGTACCCGTACGACGCGGCGAAGGCGAAGAAGCTGCTCGCCGAGGCGGGTTACCCGCACGGGTTCAGCACCACGATGCAGTGGGCCAGCTCCGACGACACCCCGCAGAACGCGCTGGCGCAGGCGTTCATCTCGTACTGGGCGAAGGTCGGCGTGAAGGTCACGCCGCAGCCGAAGGAGCGGGCGGTCTGGCTCAACGACCTGAACAAGCTCAACTGGAACATGAACCTCCAGGGCAACACCGTGGCCACCGGCGACGCCGACTACACGCTCGGCCGGCTCTACACCTGCGCGGCGAAGCGGATGGGCTACTGCAACAAGGAGCTCGACAAGACCCTCGCCCAGGCGAAGGCGTCGCTCGACCCGGACGAGCGGATCTCCCTGTACCGCAAGGCGGCACAGATCATGTGGGACGACGCGGTCGGCATCTTCCCCGCCGACTTCACCGTCGACCTGGCGTACCGGAAGGGTGTGCGCGGGTTGACCGTCGACCCGGCTGGCCGCCAGTCGTTCGTGTCCGCGACGCTCACCGGCTGACGGAACGTGAGGCGCGGCAACGGTTCCGGTATTGCGCCTGGCGCAACCGCCGTTGCCGCGCCACATCCGGCCGCACTAGCGTCCCATCTGGTACATACGCAAACGAAAGGAACCACGCGTGTCCGTTGACCTGGGAGACACCGGGGAGGCAGTACGGCGCGGGATGCTCGCCGCACATCCCACGCTGTCGCGGTTCAGTCCGCTGCCGCGCATCCTGACGTACGACGACTTCAACGCGGGCACCAACGGGTGGACCGAGCTGATCGGCAACTACGACGGCAACGGCAACCTGTCCACAGTGGACGACCACATGCGGGACTTCCGCCCGCCGCAGCTGTCGAACTGCACGTTCTTCGACACCGGCACGCACGGCGCGCTGACCGGGACGTACGCGTTGAAGCTCGCGACCCGGCCGTACGTCGGGCACACCGCGGTCGCGATCCGCCGGCTCACCATGGCGCGCAAGGGACTCGTGCAGCTCGAAACGTACTTCACGTACAAGGCGGAGGCGACGCTCGGCGGCGACGCGTCGAACAACAGCTTCGGCGGCATCACCTGGGACGGCAACCTGCACCCCAGCGAGGCGCAGTTCGGCGCGTTCACCGTCGCCACGGACATCTGCGGCGACGGCGGCATGCGCTACCACACCGTCATGCGGTACCGGAACACCACCGTCGACAACAAGCTCGACCAGCGCTGGGTGTACCCCGTCGTACCGGAGCCGACGCCGCGGGAACACCTGGAGGGCAAGGCGAAGCTGACGTACGGCGCGGACTTCACCGCGCCCGACCCGGCCGACTGGCACGCCGCGTCCGACCCGATGGGCATGTGCTTCAACGAGGTGCCGACGAAGGTCAACTGGCACTACCTGCGTTGGCTGATCGACACCGACGCCCGGCGCAACGTCGAACTCCAGGTCAACGACACCGTTCTCGACCTGAGCGACGTACCCGTCCCGGTCTACTCCGAGCGGTACGACTCGCTGGAGAACCTGCTGAACTTCTACTTCAGCGTGCGTACCCACTCCGGGGTGCGGAACTTCCTGTACCTCGACTCCGTACTCGTCTCCGTGGATTGGTAGGGCAGATGCGGCACGCACAGACCGCGGTGCTGGAACGCGGCGAGACGTTCACCGGCGAGTTCGCCACCGAGCCGTACGAGGTGGCGTGGGCCGGCGAGGCACGGTTCTTCGTCCAGACCGTCGACGGCGCCCCCGGCACCACCGCGACGCTCACCACCCAGCTGTCCCCGGACGGACTCACCTGGGCCGACGCCGACGACACCGCGCCGGTGGAGATGGCCACCACGGCCGCCGGTATGGTGACGTGGCGAGTTCGCGAGTTCGGCGGATGGTTACGGCTGCGCGGCGAGGTGCACGGCGCCGGCTCGGGCCCGGAACAGGGCCCGCGGCTCCGGATCTATCTCGTCGCCAAGGAATGACGCAGGAGTTGATGATGGCCGCTGGCGTGACGCCGGCGCCGCGTCGCCGGGTCCGGCTGTCGGACATCGCCGACGCCGTCGGCTATTCGGTCAACACGGTGTCCCGGGCGCTCAACGGCAAGGACGACATCAACCCGGTCACCCGCGACCGCATCCGGGCCGAGGCCGAGCGCCTGGGATACGTGCCGAACACACAGGCGCGGTCCCTCGTGCTCGGCTCCACCCGGACCGTCGGCCTGGTCATCACCAACCCCTCCAACCCGCTGTACGCGGGGCTCATCTCCGCGATCGAGCTCCGCTGCCGCGCCCTCGGGTACACGCTGGTGCTGCTCGCGAGCGAGGAGAGCCCGGAGTCGGAGCGGATGGCGGCCGAGTCGCTGATCCGCTCCGGCGTCGACTGCGCGATCGTCGTACCCGTGCAGGCCGAGACGGGGCACTGGGAGCGGCTGCTCGGCACCGGCGTCGACCTGGTGTTCGTCAACCGCGAGCTGCCCGGCCTCGACGTCGACTTCGTCGGCATCGACAACGAACGCGGCGCGTACGACGCGACCGCACACGTGCTGCGCGCCGGCGCCAACGTCGTCTGGTCCCTCGAAGAGGACCTGCCGATCAGCACCATCCGGCAGCGCGTCGACGGCTACCGCCGCGCGATCGCCGAACTGGCGCCGGATCCGGCCACCGCCCGCATCATCTCGGTACCGACCCGGCGGCGCGACTCGATGACCCTGCCGTGGCAGGCCGAGGAGGCGTACCGGGTGAGCCGGGACCTCATCGCCGGCGGCACCCTGCCCGACGCCGTCGTCGCCGGCAACGACTACTTCGCCCTCGCCCTCACCCGGGCCCTCGCCGAGCACGGCGTACGCGTGCCCGACGACCTCCTCGTCGTCGGCTACGGCGACCACCCGTACGCCGGGTTCCTCACGCCGTCACTGTCCTCCGTCGAACTGCCCGCCGCGGACCTCGGCACCACCGCCGTCGACGTACTCCTGCGCGGCACCAAGGATTCCCGCACCCACCGCCTCATCACCCCGAAGCTCGTCGTACGGGAATCCTCCTCCCCCCGCTGACCCACCCGGCTCAGATGGTGGGTGGGCGGTCGAGGTGGTTCTTGAGGGCGTCGAGGGGGCCGTCCCAGTCGCGGGCCAGGGCGGCGAGGAACTGCTGCGCCACCCGCATCGGCGCCGAGCGGAGCCGGTAGCGTACCCGGCGCCGCTCGCCCGGCTCGGCCGTGACGAGGCCGGTCTCGGTCAACAGAGCCATATGCTTGGCGATCGCCTGCCGGGTGATGGGCAGCCGGGCGGCCAGGTCGGTCGCCGTGGCCGGGCCGCCCGCGGCGAGCGCGGCCAGCAGGGCGCGCCGGCTCGGGTCGGCGAGGGCGACGAAGACCTGTTCGGCGACGGCCTCGGCGTCCGCCGGCATCGCCCCGGCCGGCGCGGACCGGCCGGGGTGCGCGGACCCGGCGCCGGACCGCCCCGAGCCGGCTCCGGACCGCGCCGGCCCACCGTCAGGCGGCATCGAGGTGGGCGACCAGCTCGCCGAGCTCGCTCGCCCAGCCGTCGACGTTCCCCCCGTACGCCTTCTCGTACGCGTCGTCGGGCAGCTGCGCGAAGCCGGATTCGACGACGGTGAGCCGGGTGCCGGTGTCGGTCGGTTCGAGCGTGAACTCGACGTACGTCCGGCGCGGGTCCTCGTCGGGCAGGCCGTTGATGTGCCAGGTGAAGCCGAAGACGGTCGGCTCCTCGACCCGTTCGACGCGCATGTCCGCGGTCGGCCCGTCGGTCCATTTCATCCAGGCGGTGCCGCCGGGGCGCAGGTCGATGCCGGCCTCGTTGCCGAACCAGCTCGCCAGGCCCTCGGCCGTGGTGAGCGCCGTCCACACCCGTGCGGGCGGGTGCGCGATGTCCGTGGTCCGTTCGATGCGGTCCGGGAAACCCATGATGCCTCCTCATATAGCAACCGTTCGGTTGCCACTTTATGGCAACCGAACGGTTGCGTCAAGCATCGAGGAGGCCGGCGTCAGTCGATCGTCTCGTGGTCCACGTGCGGGCCGTCGTCGCCCAACAAGAGGTCGACGTACCGCAGGGTGCCGGTGAAGGCGAAGCCGGCCGGGTAGTCCCACGACACCGGCGACAGCGTGTCCGCCCCGACGGTCAGCCCCTGCCAGCCGATCAGGTACCGCGCCGTCGACGACACGTCCCCCGCGCCCACGACCTCGCCGTCGCTCAGCAGCACGGCGCGCCCGCGCAGCGTTCCGGTCCGCTCGAACCGCATCGACAGGCACGACGCCGCTCCGCCCAGCGCGCCGGACACGCGGTACCGGGTGCCCTGGTGGTTGTACTCGTAGTGCAGCCGGCCACCCCGCACGTAGAGCACCTGTCCCCCGCAGACGTCGCCCTGCGCGAGCAGCACGCCCTGATCGGTCCCCGCCATCCGCACGTACGCGTCGATCCGGAACGACCGGTCGTAGATGAGCGGCGTGCAGCCGCCGGGCATCCGTTTCATGCCCGGGTGGTACCGGAAGGAGCGGCGGCGGCGCGGCGACGTGGCGCTGTGGTACCGGGCGGCGCGCTCGGCGAAGTTCCTGTCGTCGAGCGGGAAGACGTCGTACCGCTCGGCCTCCGACCACCAGCGCCCGACCAGGTTCTGCAGCACCTCGGGGCGTTCCGCGGCGAGGTCGTGGCACTCGGAGAAGTCGGTCGCCAGGTGGTACAGCTCCCAGGCGTCGTCGTCGTAGGACGTGCCGCGCTCGTGGTACGCGACGGCCTTCCAGCCGTCGTGCCAGATCGCCCGGTGCCCGTACATCTCGAAGTACTGGGTGTGCCGGTGGGACGGCGCCGCCGGCTCGGACAGCGTGTACCGCATGGACGTGCCGTGCACCGGCAGCTGCGGCCGACCCAGGCGTACCTCGGGCATGGCCGCGCCGACGATGTCCAGGATCGTCGGCGCCACGTCGATGACGTGGTGGAACTGGTCGCGGGTCCCGTGGTGGCGCTCGTCCACGCCCGCCGGCCACGAGATGACCAGCGGGGCGCGTACCCCGCCCGCGTGGGTGTTCTGCTTGTACCGCTTGAGCGGCGTGTTCGCCGCCTGCGCCCAACCCCACGGGTAGTTGCTGTGGTTGCGCGGGCCGCCGATCTCGTCGAGGTCGGCGAGGTTGCGCGCGGTCGGCACCTCGTCGCCGTTCTCGTACGCGATGGTGTTGGTGGTGCCGTTGCGCCCGCCCTCCTGGCTGGCACCGTTGTCGGACATCAGGATGACGAGCGTGTTCTCCCGTACGCCGAGGGCGTCGAGATGCGCGACGAGGCGCGCCAGCTGGTCGTCGGTGTGCTCCACCATCGCCGCGAACGCCTCCTGCATCCGCGTCATGGCGAGCCTGTCGTCGTCGGACAGGTCGTCCCACGCCTCGACGCCGGCGTTGCGGGGCGCGAGGTCCGTGCCCTCGGGTACGACGCCGGTGTCGAGCTGCCGGCGGTGCCGCTCGGCGCGCACCGCGTCCCAGCCCCGGTCGTACCGTCCGCGCACCCGGTCCAGGTACTCGCGCGGCGCCTGGTGCGGGGTGTGCGCGGTGCCCAGCGCCAGGTACAGGAAGTACGGCTTGTCGGGGGCGTGCGACTTCTGGTCGGAGACGAAGTCGATCGCGTGGTCGACCAGGTCCTCGGTGAGGTGGTAGCCGTCGTCCGGGCCCTTCGGCGGGTCGACGCGTTGGTTGTCCTGTACCAGCTCCGGGTGGTACTGGTCGGAGATGCCTTCCAGGAAGCCGTAGTAGCGCTCGAAGCCGCGCGCCAGCGGCCACTGGTCGAACGGCCCGACGCTGGACGTCTGGTCCAGCGGCGCCAGGTGCCACTTGCCGTACGCCGCGGTGCTGTATCCGTTGTCCTTCAACACCTCCGCGACGGTCGCGGCGTTCGGCGTGATCGTGCCGCGCTTGCTCGGGAAGCCGCTGTCCGCGTTGGACAGCAGCGACATGCCGACCGCGTGGTGGTTGCGGCCGGTCAACAGCGACGCGCGGGTCGGCGAGCACAGCGGCGTGACGTGAAAGTTCGTGTACCGGATGCCTTGCCGGGCAAGGGAATCCATCGTTGGCGTGGCGATCTCGGAGCCGAAGCAGCCGAGCGTACCGAAGCCGACGTCGTCGAGGACGACGAGGATGACGTCCGGGCTGCCGGCCGGGGGCCGCGGCGGCTCCGGCCACCACGGCTCCGAGTCGGCGTACGTCGTGCCCACCCGACCGGCCTGCGCCACGTTGCTCTCCCTCACTGTCGTACCTGATCGACGGGTGCGGCGCCGCCGTACCGCTGGTGCGCCACGAGCTGGATGTCGTCGAGGCTGCGGCCCTTCGTCTCGATCGAGAGCAGCGCCGTGCAGACGACGTTCACCAACGCGATCGCGCCGATGAGCAGGAACGCGCCCGATCCCCACGCGGCGAACACGGTGGGCAGCGCGAACGTACCGACGACGCTGCCGAGCTTGCCGACCATGTTGACCACGCCGACGGCGCGCCCGCGTACCGCCGTGGGGAACAGCTCCGGCGCCCACGCGTAGTACGCCATCGAGGTGCCGCCGTTGATGAACCCGAGCACCGCGCCGAACGCGACCAGCACCACCGCCGCGTGGTGGAACCCGGCCCAGATCACGACCATCGCCACCACCACGATCGACGTACCGGCGACGGCGAGGGCGCGGCGGCCGATCCGCTCGATGAGTACCAGGCAGACGACCAGGCCGATGACGACGGCGAGGGCCGAGGTGCACGCGGTGAAGATGAGCGCGGTGAACGTGCCCGGGTCGACGATCCGCTTGATGAGCGTCGGCTGGTACAGCGTGATCGCCGAACCGTAGAGGTTGTTGACACCCCAGTAGACGCACATGCAGACGAGCAGCGGCAGCAGGGGCCGACGGAACAGTCGCCGGATCGACGCCGGCGTGCGGGTCGCCGCCGGGGTCACGGGCGTTGACGGGGGCTCCTCGGCACTGCCGGTGGCGTACCGCCAGGCCGCGCGGGCCTCCTCCTCCCGCCCCTGCGTCCGCAGCCAGTGCGGCGACTCCGGCGTACCGTGCCGCAGGATCATCAGCACGACGGCGCCGACCGCGCCGGTCGCCATCGCCCACCGCCAGGCGCCGGTACCGAAGAGGCTGAAGATGCCGATGACGACGCCGATCGCGACGAGCGCACCGAGCATCCAGGCGACGCCGCCCAGCGCGGTGAACGTGCCGCGGCGCCGGGCCGGGATGAACTCGGCGATCAGCGACGCGGCGGCCGGCATGTCCGCGCCGATGGCCAGGCCGATCACGAAACGCAGCGCGATCAGCTGCCAGGGTTGCTGTGCGAACAGGAACAGGGCCGAACCGAGCACGAACAGCGCCATCGACGAGAAGAAGATGACCCGTCGCCCGAATCGGTCCGTCAACGGTCCGGTGGTCGCCGATCCCAGCGCCATCCCGAGAAAAGCGGCGGCGGTCAGCGCACCGAGCTGAATCGAGTTCAGCCCGAATTCCGGAGTGATCGCCAGCAGCGCTCCGGACAGGATGAGCAGGTCGTACCCGTCGACGAAATAGCCACCGACGGCGGTGAGTGCGATTCTCGGCTGATGCCCGCGAAGGCCACCAGAATCGAACGTCGGCGGGGCCGCTTTCGTTGACGACATGTGTCACGTCCGTTCCGCGCCGGGATGTACCGCCGCGAACGCTACGGTGACCGCCAGGCTTCGTCTAATTCGTCCTGCGACTCGCCTCATATGCTTCACGAATGGATGTGAGCAGGCTGCAACTCTCCTGGTTGGCGACGTTCCTCGCCGTCGTCGACCAGGGCACGATGACCGCGGCGGCCCGGCTGCTGCATCTCACGCAGCCGCGGATCAGCGCGCACATCGCCGCGCTGGAGAAGGAGATCGGCGCCCCGCTGTTCGACCGGGGTGCGCACGGCGCCCGGCTCACGCCGCTCGGCGCGCGGTTCCTCCCGCGGGCCCGGCGGGTGTTCGAGGAGTTGAGCGCGGCGGCCGACGACCTGGCCGCGGCGCGCGGGCGGCTGGAGGGCAGGCTGCGCATCGGCAGCTACCCCGGTGCCAGCGCGGTGCTGGTCGCGCCGCTCCTGGCGGAGTTCAGCGCCCGGTACCCCGCGGTCGAGGTCGATCTCGTCGAGGGCGACGCCACCCACCTCGACCACGCCGCGGCCCGCGGCCTCGTCGACTTCGCGGTACGCCCGGCCGGGCCACCGATGGACCTCGACCTGCCGTCGACCCCGTTGTGCGAGGAGCGGATCGTGCTGGTGTCACCGGCCGGCGACGCCGCCGACGCCGACCCCGGCCGCATCGCCGGCGCCACGGTGTTCGTCAGCGGCGACCCGCGTACCGGCTGGGCCGACTACGCCGACCGGCTCGACACCCTGGGCGTACGGCCGCGCAAGGTGACCATCGCGACGATGCCGACCACGGTCACCGCGTTCGTCCGCGCCGGCCTCGGTCTGGGCATCCTCGGCGCCTTCGCCGCACGGACCGCGGGCTGTCCCGGCACCGTCGCGACGGACCTGCCGGGCCCGTTGTGGCGCCGCCAGGTCCGCGTCGTGTACGCGGCGAGCGGCACCAGCCTGCCCCGCGCCGCGTTCATCGACCTGTTGGAGGGGCGGGGCGAGGCGCTGACCGACGGGCTCGCCCGCTGGGCGCCCGCGGCCCGCGCCCACGACGGCGGACGCGGGCCGGACGATCAGCCCTCGTAGGCGACGAAGTCGATCTCGACCAGGATGTTGTTGAGGTCCGACCCCACCGTGGTACGCACCGGCGGCGTCGTGCCCTCGAAGCTCTCCCGGTACGCCGCGTCGAAGTCGGCGAAGTCCCGGTGCAGCTCCTCCAGGTGCACGGTCGCCTTCACGACGTGGTCGAACGTCAGGTTCCGCTCGGCGAGCACGGCGGCGAGGTTCGCCATGACCTGCCGGGTCTGGGTGGCCACGTCCTCGCCGACGACCTTCCCGGTCGCCGGGTCGATCGGCCCCATGCCGGCGGTGTAGACGAAGCCGCCCGCCGCCACGCCCTGCGAGTATCCGCCCGCCGGTGCCGGCGCCCCGTCCGTGCGGATCGCCTGCTTGTTCGCCATCGTGTGTCCCCTTCTGTTGTGCGGTAAGGATTCTAGCGGTGGATGTCGTCGTCCGGGTCGGCGCCGAGCAGGTCCAGCTCGGCCCGGCTCGGCAGTCCCTCCCAGTCGCCGGGCACGGTCACCGCGAACGCGCCGGCCACCGTCGCGGCGGCCAGGCACTCCTCGGTGGTACGCCCGCCGATCAGCTCCGCCAGGTACGCCGCGGCGAACGCGTCGCCCGCCCCGACGGGATCCACGACCGTCACGCGGTGCGCGGGTACGTCGTGGACGGCGCCGTCGAGCAGCGCGTACACGCCGCGGGCGCCGCGCTTGACGAGCACCTGGCGCGGGCCGAGCTTCGCCAGCGCGGCGGCGAGGACGGCCTCGTCGGCGCCGTCGGACACCAGCCGCGCCTCGGGTACGGTCGCGAAAACGATGTCCGCGCCGGCCGTCAACGTCCGCAGCTCGGCGCCGGCCGCGTCGGTGTCCCACAGCGCCGAGCGGTGGTTGAAGTCCAGCGACACCAGGACGCCCGCGGCGCGCGCCGTGTCGACCGCGGCGTGTACCGCGGCGCGGGCGGTGGCCGACAGCGCCGGGGTGATGCCGGTGACGTGCAGGACGCGGGCGCCGCGTACCAGGTCCTCGTCCACATCGGACGGTGCGAGGCGGGACGCGGCCGAACCGGCGCGGTAGTACTGCACGCGGGTGATGGTCTCGGAGCGGCGTTCCTTGACCATCAGGCCGGTCGGCGCCGACGGGTCCACCGCGGCGCGTACGTCGACGCCCTCGGAACGGATCGTCGCCGTCACCTTCCGGCCGAACTCGTCGTCGCCGACCCGGCTCAACCAGGCCGCCGTGCGGCCGAGCCGGCGTACGCCGATGGCCAGGTTGGACTCGGCGCCGGCGATCGACAGGTTCAGGCTGTGCATGTGCCGCAGCAGGCCGACCTGCGGCGCGGCGAGCAGCGCCATGGTCTCGCCGAGCGTGACCAGCTCGCTCACGCGCGCTCCCCGGCGACCGCGGCGAGGACGTTCCGGGTACGCGTGGCGAGCGCGTCGAGGTCGCCGCCGTCCAGCGCGTCGCCGACGAGCGGGCCGCCCATGCCGACCGCGATCGCCCCCGCCGCAAGGTATTCGCCCACCAGCTCGACGGTGACGCCGCCGGTCGGCAGCAGCGGTACGCCGTCGATCGGGCCGCCCAGCTCCTTGAGGTAACGCGGACCGGCGACCGATGCAGGGAAGATCTTGACGGCGGTGGCGCCGAGCTTCCACGCGGTGAGTACCTCGGTGGCGGTGAACGCGCCCGGGTAGTAGCCGAGGCCGCGGGCCAGCGCCGCCTCCGCCAGCTCGGGATCGGTGTGCGGGCAGACGATGAACGCCGCGCCGGCCTGCTCCGCGGCGGTGACGTCGTCGACGGTCAACACGGTGCCGATGCCCAGCTCGACCTCCGGACCGTACCGCTGGCGCGCCGCGGCGACCGACTCGAACGCGCCCGGCGTGTTCGTGGTGATCTCCAGGCAGCGGATCCCGTTGTCCACCAAGGTGTCCAGCACGGCCGGCAGGTGCTCGCCGGTCTTCTTGCCGCGCAGGATCGGCACCACGCCGGTCTCGGTCAGCGCGCGGCTCGGTGTCAGTCGCGATGTCATGACGGTTGTCCTCAGAAATAGGTGTGGATCAGATCGACGACGCGGTACTCCGGGTCCACCATCGGCAGCACCCGCCACTTGTCGAACGCGGTGCAGGGATGGGAGATGCCGAACGCGACCAGGTCGCCGGGGATCAGCTCGGGTCCCCCGGCGGTGTCCAGGTAGGCGTGCTGGTCGTTCATCTTGGCGACCCGGATCCCTTGTGCCGCAACGGCTTCCCCGTCCAGCCGGCGTACCGTGCGAGGCACCGGCAGGCCCTCGTCGAACGGCGCGTCCCGCTTGCCCATCGCGACCAGCGCCAGGCCCGGCTCCGGCGTCGACGTGACCTGCGCCCAGATCTCCAGCGCGGGCCGCAGCTCGCCCTCGGTTGCCACCCGGTTGAACGGCGTCTTCGTCCGGTAGAAGCCGTCGTCGTGCGTCACGTACGCGCCGGAGCGCAGCAGGACCTGCACCTCGCGCCCGGGCAGCCACCGGCCGGTGAGGACCTCGGTCACCGCGTCGAAGTACGCCGAGCCGCCGGCCGACACGACGACCGGCCCGTCCTCGCGCACCGCACCGGCGGCCACGATCGCGCCGGCCGCGTCCCGCAGCGTACCCAGGTACGCCCTGGCTTCCTCCACTGTGGACAGACCGCCCTCGTACCCGGAGACGCCGGCGACCGACAGCCGCGGTACGGCGTGGGCCGCCTTGGCGATGTCGACGACCTCCGGCACCGTGCGTACGCCGGTGCGGCCGTGCGCGTGACCCAGCTCGACCACGACCTCCATCGGCCGGTCGCCGGTCACCTCGCCGAGCGCGGCCCGGATCGCCTCCACCCCGGCGACCGAGTCCACATAGCACAGGAACCCGAACTCCGGGTCGCGCTCCCGTTCGGCCAGGATCCACCGCAGTGCCAACGGATCCAGCAGCTCGTTCGCCAGGAAGATCCGCGGTACGCCGAAACCGCGCGCGGCGAGCACCTGGTTCGCGGTCGCCAGCGTGATGCCCCACGCGCCCGCGTCGAGCTGCATGTCGAACAGCCGCGGCGCCATCGACGTCTTGCCGTGCGGCGCGAACGCCAGCCCGTGCCGCCGCGTGTACTCCGCCATCGTGGCGACGTTGTGCGCCACCGCGTCGCGCTTCAGCACCATCAGCGGCCAGGAGAACGGGCCGGTGAACAGGGAGTACCCGGCCGCCGCGAACTCGTCCGCCGGCAACCGGCTGCCCGGCAGCCACAGCCCCTTCGTCCGCCAGTCCACGTACTCGTCGGGAATCGTCAGCGTCACGTCGCCGCCCTCCTGCTCATCGCGATGCGCCCAGCTCACGGGAGATCTGCCGACCGGTCGCCGCGACCCGCGGCGCCAGCTCGCGGATCGTCGCCGGTGTCATCCGGGACGACAGGCCGGACACCGACAGCGCGCCGACCACCCGGTCCTCGTGGTCGAACAGCGGCGCCGCCACGCACCGGACGTCGGCCTCGTTCTCCCGGTCGTCCACCGCGTACCCGCGCTCGCGGATCCGGCCCAGCTCGACGCGCAGCCGGTCCGGGTCCGTGATCGTGTACGGCGTGACCGCCGGCAGGCCCGCCGCGATCACCGTCTCCCGCGCCGACTCGTCGACCCAGGCGAGGATCGCCTTGCCGACGGCCGTGCAGGACATCGGGGCGCGGCTGCCGACCCGCGACCCCATCCGTACGTTCGCCTCGTTCTCGACCTTGTCGATGTAGACCACGTCCGGCGCGTCGTACACGACGAGGTGGCAGGTCTCGCGGGCGGCGCGTTGCAGCGCGCGCAACCGCTCCGCCGCGGCGGTACGGAGGTCCAGTGTGGACAGATACGCCTGGCCGAGGCGCAGCGCGCCCAGCCCCAGCCGGAACCGGCCGGTCTCGCCGTCCCGGGTCAGCAGCTCCGTCTCGGCCAGCGGGGCGGCCAGCCGCAGGATCGTACTCTTGTTGAGCGACAAGGAGTCCGCGAGATCGGACAGGCTCACACCGCGACCACCGGCGTGCGCCTCGACGTACGACAGGATGGCCAGCGCCCGCCGCAGCGAGGACGACTGGTTCCGCGCCGTGGCGGCCGGGGTGCCCAGGGCCGGCGGCTCGCCCCGGCCACCGGCGATCACCGCCGATCCGGGCCCCGACCGTTGCCTCCGGTCTGCGGTCACGGATCGGCTCGCAGCGGTGTGCCGGCGAGGACACCGGTCAGCTCACCGCCGGCCAGCACCGGACGGCCGTTCACGAGCACGTCGTCGACGCCGGTGGCGGGCCGGCGCGGATCGTCGTACGTGGCGACGTCGGCGACGCGGTCCCGGTCGATCACGGCGATGTCGGCGACGTTGCCGACGCGGAGCAGGCCGCGGCCGGCGAAACCGAAGCGGCGGGCCGGATGCGCGGACAGGTGCACGACCGCCTCCTCCCACGACAGGTCGCCCAGCTCGCGTACGTGCCGGGCGAGCACCCGGGCGAACGCGCCCCAGCCGCGCGGATGCGGGTGACCGCCGACGTAGATCCCGTCGGAGCTGCCCATCTGCGCCGGATGCCGCAGCAGCGCGCGCACCGACTCCTCGCTGTTGGTCGGCGGCTGGCCGAAGACGCACCCGACCGTCAGGCCGGTGGCGCGCAGCAGCTCGACGCAGGTCTCGGCCGGGGTCAGCCCGGCCTTGTCCGCCACCGTCACCAGCGGCAGCCCCTCGGCCCAGTGCCACCGCTCGGACGGCACGTACGACAGGGTGATCCGCGGCCACACATCCGCCCGCGCGGCGAACCACTCGGTGTCCAGCCGGTGGCGTACCTCCGGGTCGGCGAGCGCGGCGAGGGTGCGCTCCGGGTCGGCGGTCGGCAGCCACGGCGGCAGCGTCACCATCGCAAGGATGGTGCTGCCCCGCAGGTACGGGTAGCTGTCGAAGGTCAGGTCGAGGCCCTCGGCGCGGGAGTCGTCGACGAGCGCGGCGAGCCGCTCGGCCGGCCCGTGGAAGTGCGAGATGTGCGCGGCGACGCCGGACTGCCGGGCGATCTCGCGGATCTCCGCGACCCCGGTCGGCGCGTCCGCCTCGTACCCGCGCATGTGCGACACGTACGGCAGGCCGCGCGCGGCGACCGGCCGGCAGAGCTCGGCCAGCTCCGCGGCGTCCGCGTACCGGCCCGGGGCGTACTCCAGGCCGGTGGACAGGCCGACGGCGCCCTCGTCCAGCGATTCCTCGACGAGCCGGCGCATCCGGGACATCTCGTCGGCGGTCGCGGCCCGCTCCGCGGCACCCATCACCTCGTACCGGATGGTGCCGTGCGGCGCCAGGTACGCCGTGTTCAGCGCGGTCGTCCCGGTGTACGTGGCGAGCAGGTCGGCCACGCCTCCGCCGGCGAACGCGTCGTGCGGCCCGTTGACCGCGGCGAAGTAGCGCGACACGTACGACAGGGTCGCGGGCGAGGCCGGCGCGTACGACAGGCCGTCCTGACCGAGGACGAACGTGGTGACGCCCTGCCGCAGCGCGGCGAGCTGCACGCCCGGGTCGCGGACCACCGCGTCGCCATGTACGTGGGCGTCGACGAACCCGGGGACGACGAAGCGCCCGCTCGCGTCGATCTCGTGGGCCGTCTCCGCGAGGTCCAGCCGGCCGAGTGCGGCGATCCGGTCGCCCTGCACCGCCACATCCGCCCGGTACGCCGCGGCGCCGGTGCCGTCCAACAGCCAACCACCGCGCACGATCACGTCAAACACGCCGCGGGCCACCTCCTCCTGCACGACGTTAGGTATCTCCAGCCCGATCCGCGACAAGTTTGACACAGAGTTCTGCATTGCAAAACCGCCGCCCGCCCGGCGAGGTGGCCGGGCGGGCGGCGGATCGGGGCCTCTGCGTCAGCGGGCCACTGCGGTATGTCAGCGGACTCCGGCGCGGTCCGTGCCGGCGCGGCGCAGAACCAGCGCGATGAGTACGGCGGCGGCCAGCGCGATCCCCGCGTTCACCCCGAGGCCGAGGTGGATGCCGCCCATCATCGCGTGCGCCCGGTCCGTACCGGCGGCGCGCAGCGTGGCGGCGTGCCCGGCGTACAGCGCGGACATCACCGGGATGCCGACGGTGAGGCCGACCTGCTGCGCCGTGGTGAGCAGCCCCGTCGCGAGGCCCTGCTCCCGGTTCGACAGCCCGGACGTCGCCGTCACCCCGTACGACACGACCGCGGCCATGTGCCCGCCGAACGCGATCGTGCAGAACACCAGGATCAGCCAGACACCGCCGGACGCGCCGGTCGCCAGCAGCACCGCCGTCGTCACGCCCTGCGCGGTGAGCCCGCCGACGAGTACCGCCCGGTTGCCGAACCGGTTGATCAGCCGGGACGCGACCAGGCCCGTCACCGCCGCGCCCATCCCGGTCACCCCGAAGACCAGACCCGACTCCAGCGCCGACAGGTGCCTGACCTCCTGCATGTACAGCGTGAGCAGGAACGTCGCCGAACTCGCCATCGCGAACGTGACGAGACCGCCAAGGTTGCCCCACGCCACCGTCCGCCGCCGCAGCACGCCCAGCGACACCAGCGGTTGCGCCGTCCGCTGCTCGATCACCACGAACGCGCCGAGCAGCAGCACCGCCACGACCAACGCGACGAGTACCGACGGGCGGGTCCAGCTCGACTCGGCCGCCGTGGACAGCGCGTAGATCAGGGCCAGCAGGCCACCGGTGACCGTCACCGCGCCCGGTACGTCGAGCTTCGGCCGGTGGTCGGGTCGGCTCTCGCGCAGCAGCAGCGGCGCGGCGATCAGCACCGGTACGGCCATCACCACGTTCAGCGCCATCGTCGAGCGCCAGCCCAGCGACGAGGTGAGCACGCCGCCCGCCATCATGCCGAGCGTGAACCCGAGCGACAGCACCATCCCGGAGATGCCCAACGCCCGGTTCCGCGCCGGGCCCTCCGGGAACATCGTGGTCAGCAGCGCCATCGCCGTCGGTACGGTGATCGCCGCACCAAGCCCCTGCACCGCGCGGGCGCCGAGGAACATCGCCGGCCCGGCCGCGAGCGTCGCCACCAGCGACGCCGCCGTGAACAGGCCCAGCCCGACCAGGAACATCCGGCGCCGGCCGAGCAGGTCACCCAGCCGGCCCGCCAGCAACAGGAACCCGCCCGACGGCAGCGCGAACGCGGTCACCGCCCACTGCAGGTTCGCCTGGCCCAGCCCCAGGTCGGTACCGAGGCTGGGGAGCGCGACGTTGAGGATCGAGAAGTCGATGGCCATCGCGAACTGCGCCGCGCACAGCAACACCAGGACCAACCGGGCGCGGTTGGACAGCCGGGGCGGAACCGTCCCCAGCTCCTCGGGGGTACGGAACGGCCGGCGGGCAGGGGCGTCGTCGGCGAGCAGCGGCGACCGGGTCGCGGTCCCCGCGGACGATCGGAGCGAGTCATCGGTCATGACCATCATCATTCGACGGGCGTCGAACCTGACCGGAGAGCCCGCTTATGCTGGTGGCGTGACCACCAGCGTGCGCCGTACCGAGCTGAGCGACTTCCTGAGGGCCCACCGGGCCGCGGTGAGCCCGGCCGATGCCGGACTGCCCGCCGGCCCGCGCCGACGTACCCCGGGGCTGCGCCGCGAGGAGGTCGCCGTCCTCGCCGGCGTCGGCCCCTCCTGGTACCAGTGGCTCGAACAGGGCCGGGACATCACCGTCTCGCCGCAGGTGCTCGACGCCGTCGCCCGGGTGCTGAGGCTGTCCGACGTCGAACGCCGCCACCTCTACGTGCTCGCCGACCTCAACCCGCCGCTGCCCAGCGAGGCCGGCGCGATGCCGATCGGCGAGGACATCGTGCGGCTGCTCGACGGCTGGCTGCCCAACCCGGCGCACGTCGTCGACCAGTACTGGAACCTCATCGCCGCGAACGACGCGGCCCGGGTGATCTTCGGCTGGGAGCGCGACACCCTCGGCAACTGCCTGGTCGACTTCTTCGTCGACCCGATGTACCGGTCGCGGTACGCCGACTGGGCCGAGATCGCGCCGCTCGTCGCCGCTCAGTACCGGCACGAGATGACCGCGCACCACGGCGACACCGGGTACGCGGAGATCGTGGACGGGCTGGCCGGGCAGTGCGCCGAGTTCGCGGAGATCTGGGCGCGGCACGAGGTGCGCGCCCCCGCGCCGATGATCAAGACGATCCGCCACCCGGCCGGCGGCGACCTGCGGGTCGAGAGCCGGATGCTGCGCCTGCCGGATCGGGCCGACCTGTCCCTGCTGCTGCACACGCCGGTGGCCGGCACGGGTACCGCGGAGCGCATCGCCCACCTCGTCGCGGAGGAACAGCGCCGCGGCCTGCGTCTCGTCCGCGGCGCCTGACGAGTTCCGCGGCGGGACGGCGCACCGGCCAGCCGCCGGACGGCGCGGTGGGTCAGCGGCGGACGCAGCAGTCCGGGCAGAGCCGGCCGTCGAGTCCGGGTACGACGAAGGCCAGGCAGCAGGTCTTGCGGCGGACCTGGAGCTCCCCGTCGGTGTGGCAGAGCGCGGCGAGGCCGCTGAGGCCGAGCGCGTCGAGGACGGTGTCGGCGGCCGGCACCGGAGCGTACGGGCCGTGTTCGGCGGCGCCGGACAGCACGTACGCGACGGCCGCGGCGAGCTGCCCGTAGAGGGTGTGCGCGCCGACCCGGACGTGTTCGCGGGTCGCCGCGACGAGCGGCGAGACGTGCCGGTCGAGCAGCGTGTCCTTGAGTACGCCGAGCAGTTCGGCCGGCGTGTCGACGACGAGCGCGTCGGGGTGGCCGGCGGCCGGATCGTCGGGCAGGACGGCGACGGTGGGCTGCAGCATCCCGATCGTCACGTACGGCGACTCCTCGCCGAGGCGTACCGCGACGTTGTCGGCGGACAGCAGCGGCACCCGGTTGGCGACTGCCCAGCCGAGCACGGCCGGCATCGTCAACCAGTACGTGTACTGCTTGTACGCCAGGGTGGCCGCGGCGTGCGGCTGCGCGCCCCAGATCCGCGTCGGTACGGCCAGCAGGTCGGGGATCGCGGTGCCGTCGACCAGCTCGGTGGCGGGCGTCCAGCCGTCCGCGGGGTCGGGGACGACGAGCCCGTCGGCGATGCCGAACGTGTCGGCGCTCCCGCGTACGGCCGAGACCGCCGCGACGATCGGGTCGAGCGGGCGGACCAGCGCGGACGTCACCGCCAGCGTCACCGGTCCACCCCCTCGCGTCGTCCAGAACTTAGGCTAGCCTAGCCGAGGTTTTCCGAGAGTGATCATCGCGGATCCTGTGATCTGGTTCGCGACGTGGCCGTCACGCTCCGTCGGTGCGGACCTTCTGCCGCCGCAGCAACCAGATCAGGTACGGCGCGCCCACCAGGGCGGTCACGATGCCGACGGGGATCTCGTTCGGCGCGAGCACCCAGCGGCCCAGCGCGTCCGCGACGACCACCAGGATCGCGCCCAGCAGCGCCGCGACCGGCAGCAACCGGCGGTGCGCCGGTCCCACGATCCGCCGCGCCAGGTGCGGCGCGACCAGCCCCACGAACCCGACCGTCCCCACCACCGCCGCCGTACCGGCGGCCAGCACCGCGCCGGCCGCCAGCACCAGCAGCCGGGTACGCCCGACCGGCAGGCCCAGCGACCGCGGCAGGTCGTCGCCGAGGCCGAGCAGGTCGAGCGTCCGGGACACCAGGACGAGGACGACGAGCACCGCGGCCGGGAGTACGAACCAGGACAGGTCACCGGCCGACCGGGCGTACGTCGAGCCGGCGAGCCAGGTCAACGCCGCCGCCAGTTGCAGCTGCGCGCGGAGCGACAGCACCTGCACCAGCGCCGCCGTCGCCGCGGCCAGCCCGATGCCCACCAAGACCACGCGGGTCGGGTCGAGTGCGCCGGGCCTCGTACGGGTGGCGAGCAGCATGACGAGGCCGAGCGCGAGTACGCCGCCGACCAGTGCCGCGGCCGGGATCCCCCAGCGCGGCGCCGTCGGCAGCAGCGTGATCAGCGCGACCGCACCGATCGACGAGCCGCCGGTGACACCCAGCAGGCTCGGCTCGGCGAGCGGGTTGCGTACCACGGACTGGATGGCGACGCCGGCGCCGGCCAGGCACGCGCCGGCCGCGAGCGCCGCCACGATCCGCGGCGTACGGAACGCCACGATCCCGTTCGCCAGCTGGTCCGCCTGCCCGAACACGGCCCGGACCAGTTGCCCCACCCCGAGGTGCACGTCACCCAGGCCCAGCGCGACCAGCACGACGCCGGCGAGGACGACCAGCCCGACCGCCACGACCATCGCGTACCGGCGGCGCGAGGCCGGCGCGGACACGGTGACCGCGGCGCCCGTGTCGGCGTCGCCGGTCGGTACCCGGCGCGCCAGGTACACGAAGACCGGGCCGCCGACGAGCGCGGTGACCACGCCGGCCGGGATCTCGTAGTCGCCGGTACCGGACGCGGAGAGCAGGGCGCGCGCGACGACGTCGGCGCCGAGCACGAAGACCGCGCCGTACAGGGCGGCGAGCGGCAACAGCGCCGCGTGCCGGCGTACGCCGAAGAGGCGGACGACGACCGGGGCGACCAGGCCGACGAAGCCGATCGGTCCGGTCAGGGCCACCGACGCGGCGGAGAAGAGCACGGCGAGGGCGAACGCGAACAGCCGGATCCGGCCCACCCGCAGCCCCATCGACTCGGCGGTGTCGTCGCCGAGCGCGAGCAGGTCCAGGGGCCGGGCCAGCAGCGGCGCGAGCAGCGCGCCGCAGGCCACGACGAGGCCGAGCAGCAGCGGCCGGGTCAGTCCCGTTTCGAGCAGGGATCCGTTGCCCCAGAAGAAGAGTCCCTGTGCGCGCTGCGCGTTGAGGATGAGGACGACGGTGGCGGCGGAGCTGCCGGCCATTGCGATCGCCGTACCCGCCAACAGGATCCGGCCCGGCGCCATCGTCCCGCCCGACACGAGCAGTTGGACGAGACCGGCCGCGGCGAGGCCGCCGGCGAACGCCACCGCCGCCGACGGGAGTACGCCGAGCTGGATGCCGGACACCGTGCACAGCGAGACGGCCAGGTAGCCGCCGGCGTTGACCCCGAGCGTGTCCGGCGCGGCCAGCGGGTTGCGGGTGGCGCCCTGGATCAGCGCGCCGGACAGGCCGAGCGCGACCCCGGTGACCAGCCCGGCCGTCAGCCGCGGCAGCCGCGACCCGGTGAGTACGGCCAGGGCGTCCGGGTCGGCGTGCCCGAACAGCACCGACAGCAGCCGCGACAGGCCGATGCCGGCGCTGCCCTGTCCGATGTGGACGACCGCGAGGCCGACCAGCAGCACCACGCCGACCGCCGCCACCGCGATCCCCCGGTACGGCCGGCGAACCGGACGCTCCACTGTGGACATCGTGGCGGCGGGCGCGGTGGCCTGGCCGGTGCGGGACACGGTCAGGCGCCGAGTGCGGTGACGGCCTGGTCGATCAGCATCCCGTTGGAGGCCGGGCCGCCCCAGAACCAGGTCGCCGGGTCGACCGCGTGCAGCTTCTTCGCCTTGACGAAGCCGAGGTTCTGCCAGGTCGCGTTCTTCGCCAGGGTGCCGGTGAAGGGGTTGTCGGACTTGAGCGCGACGTAGAGGACGGTCGAGTCGGAGACGGGGGTGAGGCCCTCGACGCCGGTCGAGGTGAAGCCGGACGGGTCGGAGTCCTTGCCGTGCCAGGCGTTCGCCAGCCCGATCGAGGTGAGCACCTGCACCGCCTGCGCGTGGTCGGTGTACGCGCGGATGTTCGGCTGGCCGTCGACGCTGAAGCCCTGCAACAGCGTGATCTTCGTACCCGCCTTGCCGGCCTTGGCCAGCCGGGCCTTTGCCGCCGCGACCTTCTTCCGGTACGTGCCGACGAGCTGCTTCGCCTTGCCCTGCTTGCCGACCGCGGTGCCGATCTGCACCATGTTGGTGTTCGCGGTGTCGACCAGCTTCGTGTTCGGCGTGTACGCGTCGAACAGCAGGACCGGCGCGATCTCCTTGAGCTGCGCCAGGTTCGCGGTGGACCGGCTCTTCTCCGCGATGATCAGGTCCGGATCGAGCGCCTTGATCTTCTCCAGGCTCGGCTGCGCCCGGGTACCGACGTCCGGCACGCTCGACGACAGCCGCGGCCCGGCGCCCACCCAGTCGCCGTACGTGCCGCGGTCGGCGACGCCGGCCGGCGTGACTCCCAGCGTCAGCAGGTCCTCGGTGTACGCCCATTCGAGCGAGACGACCTTCGTCGCGGTCGTCGGCAGCGTCACCGTTCCGGTGGAGTCGGTGACGGAGACCTTGCCGCCCGTGCCGCCGCCGGCGGTCGAGCCGCCGGCGTCACCGGCGGTACCGGACGAGCAGGCGCCCAGGGCGAGGACGGCGGCCACGAGGACGCCGAGAACGGTCTTGCGCATCGCGCTCCTTGGGGGGTGTCAGTCCACAGTGGACGGTGTGGCCGGTGCGGCCAGCCGGGGGAACAGGGCCAGATGGCCGGTCACCGCGTCCCGGACGACCTCGACGTCGAGCCCGAACGCGCGGCGGACGTGCGCGGCGGTGAACACCTCGTCGGACGTACCGGCGGCGACGACGGCACCGTCGGCCAGCATCACCGCGTGGTCGGCGTACGCGGCGGCCTGGCCGAGGTCGTGCAGCACCAGGCCGCACGCGATGCCGTGGTCGCGCGCCAGCCCGCGTACGACCTCCAGGACGTCGAGCTGGTGCCGCAGGTCCAGGTACGTCGTCGGCTCGTCGAGCAGCAGCACACCGGCCTGCTGGGCGAGGACGGTGGCGAGCCAGGCGCGCTGCCGCTCGCCGCCGGACAGCTCGTCGATGCGCCGGTCGGCCAGCTCGGCCGCGGTCGTCACCCCGATCGCCCAGTCGACCGCGGCGCGGTCCTCGGCGGTGTGCCGGGCGAGCGCGCCGCGGTGCGCGTACCGACCGTGCCGGACCAGGTCGCGCACGGCGACGCCGGCCGGTACGAGCGGCGACTGCGGCAGGAACGCCAGCCGCCGCGCCAGCTCCCGCCGGTGCAGCCGGGACAGCGGGTCGCCGCCGACCCGCACGGTGCCGGCGATCGGTGCGAGCAGGCCGGCGAGCGTACGCAGCAGGGTGGACTTGCCGCAGCCGTTCGGCCCGACGAGGACGGTGACGGTGCCCGGCGCGAGGCCGAGGCTGACGTCGGTCAGCACCGGTGTGCCGGCGTACCCGACGCTCAGGTCGACACCGGCGAGCGCAGCCTGCCCCACGTGCGCCTCCCCGGCCGACACGACGATTGATCACGGTGATTGTAAGGCAAGCCTAACCAGAGCCACGATGCGCTGTCCGGCCCGTACCGGCCGATCGTGAACCGCGCCACCGCACCTCACGGCGCCGGGTCGCGCCAGATGTCCATGTCGACCGCGCGTACCGCCCGACCGGACTCGTCGAGCACCCGACCCATCAGCTTGTAGTGCCGCAGCACGACCGCCCGGTCCACGACCGACAGGTACGGCCAGCGTGCGGACAGCGACGCCTCCAGCCGTTGCAGGTCCGCCAGCCCGCGCAGCCACACCGTGATGACCAGGTTCGTACTCCCGGCGACCGCGGCGACCAGCCGCGTCTCCGGGCGGGCCGCGAGGGCCGCGGCGGTACCGGCCAGCTCGCCCGGCGGCACGTTGATCCACAACGTCGCCGACACCGTCCAGTACGACTCCGCCCGCGCCAGCTCGCACCGCAGCGCGAGCAGCCCGCCGGACAGCAGCCGCGACACCCGGCGACGAGCGGTGGCCGGACTGATCCGAGAGTCCGCCGCCAGCTCCGCGTACGGGGTGCGCGCGTCCCTGCCGAGCCGTACCACCAGCGGGCGGTCCTCCGGGCGCAGCGTCGGCTCCACGCCGGACAGCGCCGGCACCGTACGCCGCAGCCGGTCCTGCTGCGCCGCGTCGAGTACGCCGAGGCGCCAGCTCGACCCCTCGGCGTACAGGTTGGTGATCACGGTGGTGCGGGTGACCGCGATGCCGGGCAGCGTGCCGAGCCGGGACACCAGGTAGCGGGACAGGTCGGGCAGGCCGGTCGTCCAGACCGTGACGAGCAGGTCGCAGCCGCCGGTCGTGTGCTCGACGGTGACCGCGTGCGGATCGGCGAGCAGCGCGTCGGCGATCCCGACCAGGCTGCCCGCCCGGCAGGTGATTGCGACCAGGGCCAGGCAGGTCTGCCGCATCAGCAGCGGCGAACCGTACGCGGTGGCCCAGGCACGGCCGGTGTCGGTCAGCCGCTGCCAGCGCCGGGCGACGGTCACCGGGTCGGTGCCGAGCACCCCGCCGAGCAGCGACCAGGACGCGCGGGGCGCGATCTGCAGCGCGTTCACGAGGGACAGCTCACCCTCGCCGAGCATGACGGGATCCTGCATGACGGGTTCCACGCTAGTCCCGATCCTGCGTTCCGGCCCGCGGTGTGGGGATCGCCGCGTAATCATTGCGCAGCCCCCACAGCTTCGGAGGATCCCTATGTCCACGGAAGCGCTCACCGACGTCGGCCACCTCGGCACCGGCGCGCGGCTGCGCCAGATCAGTGCCGCGTCGGTCGGCAACGCGATCGAGTGGTACGACTGGTACACCTACACGTTCCTGGCGACCACGTTCGGGCCGCTGATCTTCCCCAGCCACAGTCCCATCGCGTCGGCGCTCAGCACGTTCGCGGTGTTCGCGGTCGGCTTCTTCATGCGGCCGATCGGCGGTCTGCTGCTCGGCAGCATCGCCGACCGGTTCGGCCGGCGTACCGCGCTGACCGTGACGATCCTGCTCATGGGCCTCGGGTCGCTGCTCGTCGGCATCGTCCCCACCTACGCGACGGTGGGCGTGCTGGCCCCGATCATCCTGGTACTCGCCCGGCTGATCTCCGGCCTGTCCATCGGCGGCGAGTTCGCCGCGTCCACGACGTTCCTGGTCGAATCGGCCCCGCCCGGCCGCCGCGGCCTGTTCGGCAGCTTCCAGTACGTCTCGACGACGATCGGGCAGCTCATCGCGTCCGGTCTGGCCGCGCTGCTCGTCGGCGTCCTGTCCGACCACGCGATGACCGGCTGGGGATGGCGCGTGCCGTTCCTGTTCGGCGCGGTGATCGCGCTGTTCGGGCTGTGGCTCCGCCGCGGCGTACGGGAGACCAAGAAGGTCGAGGCCACCAACCGGCCCCGCTTCTACGAGGCGCTCGTCCGCTACCCGAAGCAGTCGCTGCTGATCGTCGGCATCACCGTCGGCGGCACCATCGCGTACTACTCGTGGACGTCCTACCTGCCCACGTACGCGCAGCAGAACGTCGGCTTCGACAAGGGTGAGGCGCTCATCGTGTCGACCATCGCGCTCGCCGTCTTCGCGGTGCTCCAACCGCTCGGTGGGATGCTGTCCGACCGGATCGGCCGCAAGCCGATGCTGCTCGTGTTCGCCGGCGGGTTCGCCGTCCTCATCGTGCCGCTGCTGCAACTCCTGACGAACTCGTTCGGCGTCATGCTGGGCATCACGCTCGTCGGCATGGTGCTGCTCACCGGGTACACGTCGATCGCGGCGGCCATCAACGCCGAGGTCTTCCCCGGCCGGGTACGCGCCGGCGGCATCGGCTTCCCGTACTCGCTGGCGGTCGCGCTGTTCGGTGGGACCGCGCCCTACATCGGGACGCTGTTCAAGTCGCTCGGGCACGCCGGGCTGTTCCCGTTCTACATCGCGCTGCTGTGCGCCGTGTCGTTCGTGGTCTACCTGTTCCTCAAGGAGACCGCGAAGAAGCCGCTCGACGCATGAACCTGACGCACCTCCGGCACGACCTCCACCGGCATCCCGAGATCGGGCTGCACCTGCCCCGTACCCAGCGCGCCGTGCTCGACGCGCTAGCCGGGCTGCCGGTGGAGGTCACCGTCGGCCGCGACCTGTCCTCCGTCACCGCCGTCCTGCGCGGCTTGCCCGGCGGGCCCGCCGTGCTGCTGCGCGGGGACATGGACGCGCTGCCCGTCACCGAGACCGCCACCGTCCCGTACAAGTCCACAGTGGACGGTGCGATGCACGCGTGCGGGCACGACCTGCACACCGCGATGCTCGTCGGCGCGGCGTACCGGCTGGCGGCGCGGCGCGACACGCTCCGCGGCGACGTCGTGTTCTGCTTCCAGCCCGGCGAGGAAGGCCACGGCGGCGCCCGCCGGATGCTCGCCGAAGGACTGCTCACCGCCGCCGGCCCGCCACCCGTCGCCGCGTACGCGCTGCACGTGTTCGGCGACGTCGTCCCGCACGGCGTGTTCGCCACGCGCGGCGGGCCGATGATGGCGGCGTCCGACGGACTCCGCGTCGTCGTACGCGGACGCGGCGGCCACGCGTCCATGCCGCACCGCGCCGCCGACCCCATCCCGCCCGCCTGCGCCATCGTCACCGCCATCCAGACGCTCGTCGCCCGTGGAACCGACGCCTTCGACCCGGTCGTCGTCACCGTCGGATCGATCCACGCCGGCACCCGGCGCAACATCATCCCCGACACCGCCGAACTCGAACTCTCCGTACGCAGCTTCACCGACACCGCCCGCGCCGCCGTCCTCGCCCGGCTCGACGACCTGTGCCGCGGTATCGCCGCCGCACACGGCGTCACCGTCGACCTCACACCCGTACCCGTGCATCCGCCGACCCACAACGACCCCGGCGCCGCCGCGCTCGCCACCGCCACCGCCGCCGACCTGTTCGGCGCCGACCGCGCCGCGACCCTGCCGCACCCGCTCGGCGGCTCCGAAGACCTCGCGTACGTGCTGCGCGACGTGCCCGGCGCCCTCGTCATCCTCGGCGCCGCGCCGCCCGGCGTACCGCCGGAATCCTCGCCCAGCAACCACTCCGGCGACGTCGTCTTCGACGACCGGGTCCTCGACCCCGGCGCCGACCTCCTCGCCGAACTCGCCACCCGCCGGCTCGCCGCCTGAGGCTCGTGGCCGGTGGGTCCGGTGCGATGGTGCCGGGTGGGCGCGGTGCGCTGGTGGCCGCACGGGTGCGGTGCGCTGGTGGCCGCACGGGTGCGGTGCGCGTTTGGTGGGGCGGGCTCGGTTCCCTGATGGCCGCGGGGGTGCGGTGCGCGTTTGGTGGGGTGCGCCCGGATCGCGTTCGGCGGTTCGCGCCGTGTCTGTGGGGGTGCGGACTCGGAGTCAGTGGGGGCGTTCGTGGCGGCCGGGGCGGGCGTAGCGGACCGCGAGTTCGCGGAGGCCGGCCGCGGCGTACCCGATCAGGGTCACGAGCGACAAACCGAGCAAGCCGACACCCGACCAGAGATCCGTACGCGTGGCGCGGGACCACGCCGCCCCCGCCGGCTGGTAGTGCAGCACGAACGGCGCCGCGACCAGCCAACCGCCCGCGACCGCCAGCAGGACAAGGGCGGTGACCGCGATGCCGTCGCGTACCTTCACGTCGGGTCGCCTCCGTTCGCGGAGCGGCGACCGCGTACCGCGTCGGCCATCGTGGCGGCCTCCGCCAGCAGGTGACCGGGCACGGTGTCCGCGCCGGCCGACGGGGACACCGGGTGGAGGAACCCGGACCAGGCCGGGCCGACCCGGCCGTTCACACCGACCGTGGGGCGGCGGGGGAACTCGCCGTCCGACTCGCCGACCCGGCGGCGCGCGTCGAGGTCACGGGTGAGCGCCGGGAGTACGACCCGCAGCAGGTCGGGCAGGTCGATCGTCCGTACGTCTGCGCTGGTCGGTGGGTCGTCTGGGGTGGGAGCGCGGTCCGCCAGCTCCGAAGTGGAACGGCCGACGTCGCCCGCGGCACCGGGGCGCGCGGTGGGGTCGGCGACATCCCCGCGGACATACCCCCACCCTCCCAAGGGGGGCGACCCCGGGTCCATCCTATCGCCCACACCCGCCTCGTCGCCGCCGCGCGCCACCGCCTGTGGATAACCCCGACCCTGTGGAAAACCCTGCACCGCAACGTTTCCCGCAACAGCACCCGCCGCCCCGGCCCCCGGAGCTGCCGCGACGCCCCACCGCGCGACCTCAACCCCCGGCACACCCGCACCCGACGCCCGCCGCCGTACGTCTCCCACCAACCCCGCCACCGACGCGACGAACGCGACGATCCCCACCACCGCGACGCCACCCCCGCTCGCCACGGTCACGATCGTCGCGCGCGACCAGTCGCCCGCCAGCTGGAACCCCAGCGCGAACGGTGCCAGCGCCAGCCACAGCCCGCCCAGCAGCGCGACCACCGCCGCGACCGCGCCCATCATGCGCCGGATCACCCGGTACCCCCTTCCAACGCGTGCGCGCGCCGCATCAACGCGAGGGCCGACGGTCGGATCACGCGTTCCACGGCGATCCGCGCGCGTTCCGCCTCGGTACCACCGGCCTCCGGAACCAGCGACGCGAGCGCCGGTACGAGTGGCGAAGCGTCCCCGTTCAACCGGTCGATCCGTTGCGCCACAAGGGAAAGCATCAGCCCCGAGACCAACGCGTCGTCCCGGTCCAACTCGTCGGTGACCACGGTCGTCGTCGGCACCACAGCGGACCCACCCGCACCCACCGATCCCGAACCACCAACCGATCCCGAACCACCAGCCAACCCCGAGGTGCCCGAGCCAGCAGCACCCGCCGGCTCCACGGTGTGCGTGGACGACCTCAGCGGCAGTTCCTTGAGGAACAGCACCGCGAGCCAGCCGGCGACCGCGATGGGTACGGCGGTGAGGAAGACGGTGTGCAGCGAGTTCGTGAAGCCCTGCAGCACGACATGTTGTACGACGGGCTTCAGGCGGTGGATCGCGTCGGGTGAGCCGAGGCTGGACGTGTCGAGACCGTTGCCGACGGGCAGGTGGGCGGCGCGGGCGAGCCGGGTGATCTCACCGCCGAGCCGGTTGGTGAGGATCGCGCCGAAGGCGGCGACGCCGATCGCGCCGCCCAGCGACCGGAAGTACGAGACGCCGGAGGTGGTCGCCGCCATGTCGGTACGCGTGACGGAGTTCTGCGCGGCGAGGATGAGCGTCTGCATGGTCATGCCGAGTCCGGCGCCGAGCACCGCGACGTACAGGCCGATGGTCAGGTGGGACGAGTCGGTGTGCAGCCGGGACAACAGGAACATGCCGAGCGCGACGACGAGCATGCCGATCACGGGGAAGACCTTCCACCGCCCGGTACGCGTGATGATGCGCCCGATCGTGATCGAGAACAGGAACATCGACATCACCATCGGCAGCGTCATCAGCCCGGACGCGGTCGGCGACATGCCCTGCACGATCTGGAGGTACTGCGGCAGGTAGATGATCCCGCCGAACATGGCGACGCCGACGAGCAGCGACGCGGTGCCGGTCAGCACGAACGTACGGTTCCGGAACAGCCGGGGCGGCAGGATCGGGTCGCGCGCGTGCCGTTCGGCGAAGACGGCGCCGACGAAGCACAGCAGCGCCACGGCACCCAGCGCGTACGTCCACGCCGAGTTCCACGCGAACTCCTTGCCGCCGAAGGAGAGTACGCCGACGAGCAGCGCCGATCCGGCGGTCAGGAACGTGGCGCCGAGCCAGTCGACGCGCGTGTCCCGCTTGACCGTCGGCAGCTTGAGGATCTTCTGGATCATGACGAACGCGACGACCGCGAGCGGGATGCTCACGAAGAAGCAGTACCGCCAGCCGGGTCCGTCGACGAGGAACCCGCCGAGCAGCGGACCGGCCACAGTGGACACACCGAACGCCGCGCCGAGGTACCCGGAGTACCGGCCGCGTTCGCGGGGTTCGACGATGTCGCCGAGGATGACCTGGGTCAGGGCGGACAGCCCGCCGGCCCCGATGCCCTGGAACGCGCGGGCCACGATCATCTCGCTGATGTTCTGCGAGAAGCCGGCGGCGGCGCAGGACACCACGAAGATCACGAGCGCCACCTGGAACAGCAGCTTCCGCCCGAAGATGTCGGACATCTTGCCCCAGAGCGGGGTGGAGGCCGTCATCGTCAGCAGCGTCGCGCTCGCGATCCAGGACAGCTTGTCCTGCCCGCCGAGCTCTCCCACGATCGTGGGCAGCGCGGTACTCACCACCGACGTCGAGATCATCGACGTGAGCAGCGCCATCAGCAGCGCCGCCAGCACTTCGAGGATCTGCCGGTGCGTGTACCGAGGGCGTTGGCCGGCCGCCGCCGCGGGCGCGTCACTCGCCGTCATGGTCACCTTCTTCTCGCCGTACGCGTGCTGGTCGGGCGGGCGTCAGCCCGTCAGTTGCGGTTCCCGGGACGGCGCGCCGTCACCGTCGTCACCTGCCGCCGGTACCGACTGCGCCGCGCCGGCGCCGTCGCCGGGCCCGCCCGCCGGTACCGCGTCCGTGCCGTCGGCGGACCCGGACGGCGCCGGTACCGGGTCGGGCACGTCGCCGGTTCCGCACGGTGCCGGCGTTGGTGCGGCGTCGTCGATCCGCCGCAGTACGTCGACGGCGGCGCGCAGCGCGGTGGCCGCGTCGGTGAGTCGGGCGACGTCGCCGGGCTCGATCCGCGCCCCGCAGTACGCGGAGAGTTCGCGCCGGATGTGGTCGAGCCGGGCGCGGCCGGCGTCGGTCACGTACAGCCGGTGGGCGCGCTGGTCGTCGGGGTCGGTTTCGGCCCGTACCCAGCCTTCCTGGACGAGCTGGTCGACCTGCCGGCTGACGGTGGAGAGCGTGACGCCGCGACCGCGGGCCAGTTCGCTGGTGCGTACGCCGGGCAGGCGTTCGAGCAGTGGTACGAGGCGGTGGGCGGCGATGGGTTCGGGCATGACGCGGCTGTGCAGGGCGCGCAGCAGCGGACCGAGCTGCCAGGCGGCCTCGCGGATGTCGGCCAGCGCGTCGGCGATCCCGTCCTCGTGGGCTGCGGTCACCGCACCTCACCCCGTCGATTGGTTGGCCAGTACAAGCAAATGTAGTAATCGCTCGTTTACTTCGTCAAGTCGCCCCGTACCATGAGGTCGTGAGCACGGGCACAGTCGACGACCGGCAGCGGCCGGGGACGCGGGACGAGCAGCCACGGCCCCGCGACCGCGAAGCCACCGAACAGCGGATCCTGGCCGAGGCCGCGCGGCTGTTCGCCGAGCAGGGCTACCGCACCGTCACGGTGCGGGCCATCGCCGCCGCCGCCGACGTCAACCTCGCCCTCATCAACCGGTACTACGGCTCCAAGCTCGGCCTCTTCGACGCCGTCCTGTCCGCCGGGCAGGAACTGCCGCAGCTCACCGACGTACCGCTGGACGACCTGCCCCGCTACCTCGCCGAGTACGCGATGCGCCAGCGCAACCGCGGCCGCAGCCACGGCGTGTCCGCCGCGACCCGGTCCGCCGAGTCGCCCGAGGTACGCGACCTGCTACAGAAGCGCCTGGAGAACCTGCTCATCGCGCCGCTCGCACAGCGGCTGCCGGCCGAGGACGCCCGCGCCCGCGCCGCGCTGTGCGTCGCCGTCCTCATCGGCACCGGGTACGTCCGGCGCATCCTCGCCGCCGACGCCCCGCCCAGCCCGGAGTTCGTCGACCGGCTCACCGAGGTCTTCCGTACCTGCCTGAGCTGACCGCAGCGATCAGCCCGAGTCGTAGCGCACCCGGGCCAGCGGTACGCCGAGCGCGGCCAGCATCGCGAGCGTGGCGCGCAGCATCGCCGGCGAGCCGGACAGCACGAAGTCGTGCCCGTCCCACGGCGCGCGGCGCGCGATCACGTCCGCGAGCGTGCCGACCTCCCCGTCGTACGTCGCGTCGCCGACCACCGGGATCACCCGCAGCCACGACCGCGTCGCGGCCAGTTCCGACAGCGCGGGCAGGTCGTACAGGCCGTCCTCGGTCCGCGCGCCGAAGAAGAGGTGCACCCAGCGGTCCCAGCCGGCGGTCGGCGCCGCCTCGACGAGCGCGCGGACCGGCGCCAGCCCGGTACCGCCGCACAGGCACACCACGTCCCGGCCCGCCGGCGGAAGCGTCAGCCCGTCGGTCGGCTCCGACAACCGGACCAGGTCACCCGGCCGCAGCTTCCACACCAGCGCGGGCGACACGGTCCCCGACCCCACCGCCCGTACGTGGAACTCCAGCACACCGTCCGCGCGCGGCGCCGTCGCCATCGAGTACCGGCGCCACTGGCGCGGCTCGTGCGTCGACTCGACGTGCACGTACTGCCCCGCCCGGTACGGCATCGGCTCGAACGGCCGGCACGTGAACACCGCGACGTCCGCGGTACGCCGCTCGTGCGTCAGCACCTCCGCGAACCGGTACGCGGGGCCCGGCGCCGCCGCTGCCGCCGCGTTCATCCGCGCCGCGATCAGGTCGTACCCCTCGCGCCATGCCTTCTCCTGCACCGGATCCCAGTCCCGGCCGGCGTGTACCCGGATCGCCTCGACCAGGCAGTCCCGGAAGACGGTGTGGTGCTCGGCCGTCACGTCGAACCGGCGGTGCGCCCGGCCCAGCGCGCCGAGCTGCTCATCCAGCTCGGCCGGCTGGTCGACGTGCGTGATGGCCCGGACGATCGCCTCCACCAGGCGTACCCGCTGGGCACGGAGCTGGATCGGGAACAGGTCACGAAGCTGCGGGGCGGCCAGGAACAGCCGCGCGTAGAAGTAGGCCGACACCCGGTCCTGCCGGTCCGCGACCCGGTCCCAGCTCTCCGTCAACGTCCGCGCCAAGTCGCCCATCTGCCCGCACCTCACTCGTGCTGCGCGAGACCGCCGCGCGGTACGAGGATCGCGGGGCCGGCGGTGACCGGCACGGCCTTCGCGACGCTCGCCGACGGCGGTCAGCGGTCCCGGGTGGGCCGGCCCGGGCAGGCAACGGATGGTCCGCAACCCACCTCACACGGTAGGCATGATGCCCGCATGGTCACCACCCCGGCACGGCCCTACATCCGTGTCCGTTTCGGCTAGCGGGTACGGGTACCCCGGCTCAGGCGGCGACGCGGGCACGCAGGGCGCGGGTGAACCAGTCGAGCTCCGGCGCGCCGTCGCCGCCGTCCGGCCAACCGTTGACCACCGCCAGCATCCGCAGGTACCGGCGCCGGCGCGGATCGTTCACCGCGCACAGGTACGCCAGCAGCCGTCGGCGCAGTGCCGCGTCGTCCGCGGCACCGAGCGCGTCGGCGTACGAGGAGACGACGGTGCCGACGACGCGGGCGGCGGGCTCCGAGTCGGGGTCGACGCCCGCCGACACGGCCGGCCGCGACTCGTCGCGCGCCACCGCGACCACGTCACGGGTCGGGACCGGGCCGTGCTCCGCCGCGTACGCTGTGGTCAGCTCGCCCATCACCGCCCGGAAGTCGGCGTCGCCGGCCAGCGTGGCCAGCTCCACCCACGCCTCGATCTGCCCGGCCGTCGCGTCGTCCGGCAGCTCCGGGGTGAGCGAGCGCCGCATCCCGACGAACTCGGCCCGCCCCGCCACACCGGCGAACACCCCGTCGAGGAAGTCGTCGACCAGCCGCCGCCGTTCCGCCGCGGACAGGCTCGCGAGCGCGTGCACCACCGTCATCCCCTCTCCGTCGGTACCGTTCCGGGCCGCCACCGCGAGCACCGCGCGACGCAGGTACAGCAGGCGGATCTGCACGTCCAGCGCCTCGACCCGCGCGGCCGCGACCCGCGCCAGCGGTACGTCACGCGCCACGATCCGGCCGATCGTCGCGAGGTCCAGGCCCAGCTCGCGCAACGTACGCACCAGGGCGAGCCGGGTCACCGCCTCCTCGCCGTACCGCCGGTAGCCCGCCGGCGTACGCCCCGCCGGCGGCACGATCCCCCGGTCCGAGTACGCCCGGACCGTCTTCACGCTCAACCCCGTACGCCGCGCCAACTCACCGATCGACAACCACGCCACGCCCACACTCTCGCCTCTCCCTCGGGGGGAGGGTCAAGGCGCAACCCGTGCTGTCATGCTTGGCCCGTGACCAAGGAGATCGCGCCGGTGACCGCCGAACCGGTCGCCACCGGCGGCGAACGGCGCGTCCTGCGCAGCGAGGTGGTCCTCGTCCTCGCCGTCTCCCTCGGCCAGTCCGGCGTGTACGCGCTCGTCAACCTGATCGGCAAGCTCACCGCAACGAAGGCGCTCGCCGACCAGAGCGCCACCCTGAACGCGTCCCAGGCACCCGGGCGGCCCTGGCTCGACCTCACGTACCAGGTGCTCGGGGTGGCGTTCGCGGTCGTACCGGCGCTGCTCGCGATGCACCTGCTCGGTCGCGGCGGCCGACCCGCCGGGCGGATCATCGGGTTCGACCTGCGCCGCCCCCGCTTCGACCTCGGCGCCGGCGCCCTCGTCGCCCTCTGCATCGGCCTGCCCGGCCTCGGGCTCTACTTCGCCGCCCGCGCACTCGGCCTCGCCGCCAACGTCGTACCGTCCGCGCTGCCGTCGGTGTGGTGGGCGATCCCCGTCCTCGTCCTCTCCGCGATCCAGAACGCGCTCCTCGAAGAGGTCGTCGTCGTCGGCTACCTCGTCACCCGGCTACGGCAGCTCGGCTGGCGGCTCCCCGCCGTGGTCGTCACCAGCGCCCTGCTGCGCGGCTCGTACCACCTCTACCAGGGGTTCGGCGGGTTCGTCGGCAACGCGATCATGGGCGTGCTGTTCGCCCTCTTCTTCCTGCGCACCCGCCGCGTCGCGCCGCTCGTCGTCGCCCACAGCCTCCTCGACATCGCCGCCTTCGTCGGGTACGCGCTGCTGCACTCCCACGTCTCCTGGCTCTAGGCGTATGCCCTTTGCCCGGCCGACGAGCGGCCCTGTATTCTCGCGTCCGACGGTTGGTACCCAACCGCCAGGGAGGCTTCGCCTAGTCTGGTCTATGGCGCCCGCCTGCTAAGCGGGTTTCGGGTTTATCCCCGATCCCGGGTTCAAATCCCGGAGCCTCCGCCCTGACGTGCTAAAACGCCGTCCCAGACCCCGCCGGGTCCGGGACGGCGTTTCGCGTACAGGCCGGTTCAGTCTCCGTTGGTCCGCACCCGGGCCCGGCCGAGTCGCTGCCTGCACGGTTACGGCTTGACGGCCCGGGTGGCGAAGAAACCAGGCATGTACCGGCCGGTGGCGTCAGCGTGGTGCGGGGCTTCGTCCAGGTGGGTCAGGGTGAAGCCGGCCGCGAGTTGGCCGCCGATCTGCCCGGTGAGTGAGTGGCTGTATTCGATCGGCCCGGTCCCGTACGAGCGCTGCCGCTCGGCGTCTGGGAGATCAAGGCTGCTGAACGGGATCTGGTGGCGCACGACGAGCTCGCCGCGCTCGTCCAACGCCGCGGCGTCGAAGATGAAGATGTCCGGGTTCAGGAACCCGACCATCAGGATTCCGCCCGGGCGCAGCACGCGGAACGACTCCTGCCAGACCGGCGCAAGGTCGGGGGAGAACACGTTGGACACCGGGTTGAAGACGACATCGAAGCTGGCATCGGGGAACACGCTCAGGTCGCGCATGTCGCCGAGCACGGTACGGACGGCGAGTCCCTCGCGGGTGGCGACCTCCCGGTCGCGGCCCAGTTGCTGCGGCGAGTTGTCCAGTACGGTCACGGCCGCACCCGCCGCCGAGAGCACCGGCCCCTGCTGCCCTCCACCGGAAGCCAGGCACAGTACGTCGGCGCCGACCAGGTCGGCCGGAAACCAGTCGCGCGGCACTGCCCGGGAGGCGATCAGGAGGACGGACCAGTCGCCGGCCCGCGCCCGGGCGATGACCTCCGGCCCGACCGGCCGGGTCCATTCGTTGCTGTTCTCCACCTCGCGATCCCAGGCGGCACGGTTGTACGCCACGGGATCAAAGTTGTCCGTCACAACGGCAAAGCTTACGAGTCGGCACAGGGGCACCCGGTGCCGACGGGGTTCCCGCGCTTCCTGCCGGCCGTCAGCCGGGTGCTTTTGTGTCGGCTGCCGGGTTGTCGGCAGTCCAGGTGGTGCCCGCCGTCTGGGTGGTCGGGGGATCGCTGAGGACTCGGTCGAGCGCCGCCCGCCCGGCCGGCCCCCATGCCGACTTACCGCCGGGCAGGCCACGGTCCCCGTTCTGGCCCATCAGCATCAGGAAGAGGCTCTTCAGCGCGGCGTGCCCGCGGGCACGCCGGACCGTCGCCTCATCGGCCGCCGCGTACGCGGTGAAGAAGCGTGCGGCCGCGCCCGCCGGCAGCAGCACCCAGGCGGCCGCCAGGTCCAACGCCGGGTCGCCGACGAACAGGTCGCCGAAGTCGACGACACCCGCCAGCGTCCCGTCCGCGACGACGACGTTCGCGGGGTGCAGGTCACCGTGCACCCACACCGGCGGACCCTCCCACGCGGGGGCGGCGACGGCGTCGGCCCAGACGGCCCGGACGTCGGCGGCGTCGGAGCCGATCGCGTCGGCGTCGACGGAGCCGAAGAACGCCTCGAAGCCGTCCGTGCAGTCCCGGGGGTGCGCGCCGCGGCCCGTGTCACCCGGCGCGTCGCCGGGCGCCGCCACGTGCAGCGCCCGGAGGAACGCCGCCAGGGTGTCGGCCGCGTGCTCGCCGCGGGTGATCGACCCGCGGTCCAGCGGCAGGCCCGGCACCCACCTCATGACCGTCCACATCTTGCGGAAGCGTGGGGAGGGTGCACCGCTCCGTACCGGGACGGGGATCGGCAGCGGCAGGCGTGGGGCGAGCAGCGGCAGCCACCGGCGCTCCTTGAGCTGGTGATCGGGGCCGGTGTCCATGCGCTGGATCCGCACGGCCAGCTCGTCTCCGAGGCGCCACATCTGGTTGCCCCAGCCGCCCGCCACCTCGCGGAGGGCCAGCTCGGCCAGGTCCGGGTGCTGGTCCCGCAGCAGGTCGCGGACGAGATCCGCGGTGATCTCGGGCTCGGTCTCGGTCATGCGGAGCAACCGTACCGGGTTCGACCGCGACAACGCTGTGACCAGTTGCCTTCCTGTGGCCGAGTCTGGCAATTGCGCCAGTTCCCGGGCGTACGCACCCGGCCCACGGCGACGCCGGCGTCGTGCACGATGCTCGCCTGACTTCCGAAACGCATCGGGCCAACGGGCTATGCGCTTCCCGATGTCGTCGTGGTACGGCCCCGGCTGCCGTCGACGGGCCGGTGGTGGGCCAGCTTGTGGTGCGGGTCGGTGTCGGTGGTGGCGGGGTCGGTGTGGACGGTGACGCCGGTCAGTCGGGGAACGGCGTGCAGAAGCTCATGTTCGGCGTTCACGGCGATGGTGTGGGCGTCGACCACGGACAGGGCGGGGTCGACGGTCAGGTCGGTTTCGGCATGCAGGGTGTGGCCGATCCAGCGCAGCCGGAGCGCCCCCACGGATCGCACGCCGGGGGTGGCGGCGAGGGCGGCTTCGGCCGCGTCGACCAGGGCGGGGTCGACGGCGTCCATCAGCCTGCGGCAGATCTCGCGTGCGGCGTCCTTGAGAACGAACACGATCGCCACGGTGATCGCCAGGCCGATGACCGGATCGGCCCAGCGCCAGCCGATCGCCACCCCACCGGCCCCGACCAGTACGGCGAGGGAGGTGAACCCGTCGGTACGGGCGTGGAGCCCGTCGGCGACCAGCGCGGCGGAGCCGATCCGACGGCCGATGCGGATGCGGTACCGGGCGACCAGTTCGTTGCCGGTGAAGCCGACCACGGCGGCGATCGCGACCGCCCACAGGTTGTGCACCGGCGCGGGGCGCAGCAGCCGCAGCACGGCCTCGTACCCGGCGAGGGCGGCGGAGGCGGCGATGAACACCACGATCACGATCCCGGCCAGGTCCTCGGCGCGGCCGTACCCGTAGGTGTATCGACGGGTCGCCGCCCGGCGACCGACGAGGAATGCCAGCCCGAGCGGGATCGCGGTCAGGGCGTCGGCCACGTTGTGCAGGGTGTCACCCAGCAGCGCCACCGATCCGGAGAACACCACCACGACCGCTTGCAGTGCCGCCGTGACGCCCAGTCCGGCCAGGGAGATCCACAACGCCCGCATGCCCTCCCGGCTGCCCTGCATCGCAGGGTCGACCTTGTCCGCGGAGTCATGCGAGTGCGGTGTGACCACATGCCGGAGCCGGTGCCACCACCGGTGGTCGGGGCCGGCCTGGTGGTCGTGCCGGTGGCTCGTGCCGTGCCCGCCGCTGGCGCCGTCGGCGTCGGCGTCCTGGTCGTCGCGGTGCTGGTGAGGCGCATGCGGGTGGCCGTGCTCGGTGGACATGCGACTCCCCATCGGGGTGCTGGACGGGACCGGCGAACCACATCACAATAGGTGCTCATGTACGCACGCGACAACGACGCAGGTGCCAGCCACCAGCAACAACCGCCGACTGGTGCACAGATCGAGGCCGCCACGACCGCCCTGCGGATGCTCGCCGACCCCACCCGACTACGGCTGCTCTGGCTGCTGCGGGAGACCGAACGGGACGTGGGCAGCCTGGCCGCGGCGACCGGAGCGGCTCGGCCCGCCGTCTCCCAGCACCTCGCGAAACTCCGCCTCGCCGGGCTGGTACGCGTACGCCGTGACGGCCGCCGCGCCCTCTACACAGCCCGCGGCGGACACGTACGCCGCCTGGTCGACGAGGTGCTGGCCGCCGCCGACCACCACCTGACCAGCGCCCCCGACCACGACTGATCCCACCCGAGGTCCGCCAACGGCCCCAGCACGATCCTCGGCCCGACCCGCCCACCGGCCGACGTACGTCGGCAGTATCGTGCGGCGGTTGTCGCTTTTGGCGGAAGGATCGCCGGTGCCGCTCGTTTCGATACTGACGACGGAATACGCGCCGAGCGCGCGGTATGTGGAGGAAACGGTACGGGCGGTCGAACAGCTCAAGCTGCCGGACGGCTGGGAGCTGGAGTGGGTCGTGCAGGAGGACGGGGCGGCGCCGAGCCTGGGCGACCGGTACGGCGCGGTTCCGTTCGCCAGGTACGAGGCGAACGGCGCGCAGCTCGGTATCGCGGGTACGCGCAACCTGGGGCTGTCGCGGGTGTCGGGGGATCTGGTGCAGGTGCTGGACCACGACGACGTGCCGCTGCCGCACTCGCTGGCGACGATGATCCCGCCGTTCGACGATCCGTCGGTGCACTGGGCGGTTGGGCAGGCCGACGACCTGCTGCCGGGCGGGGCGCGGGAGCCGTGGGACTCGGCGCTGCCGTACGGGATGGTCGCGCCGGGCGTGGCGAACGACTGGGCGATCGGCCACGCGGGCAACTGGCCGGTGCACTGCGCGGGACTGATGGTGCGTACGGCGACGCTACGGGCGGTCGGCGGCTGGGCGGGGATCCCGTGCGACGACGACGTGGCCATGTTCGCGGGCCTGTCCGAGGTGACCGCCGGGTGGAACGAGCCGGCGGTGACGTGGCTGTACCGGCAGCACGCGACGCAGGTGCACCGGTCCGGGCGGTGGACGTCGCGGGCGGCGGAGGGGCGGCGGATCGCGCTGGAACGGGTCGCCGCGCTGCGCGCCTCGGGGCTGTCGCGCGCCGGGTCGCGTCCGGCGTTCGATCCGGCGGCGGTGGTGGGGCCGGTCCACCCCGACAAGGACCGGTACGCCGTCTGACCGCCGGCTGCCGTCGTGGGCCGCGCTCGGCACCGCGTTCCGCGAGGCGTTCGGCGGCGACCCCGACATCGACCGCCGGCTCGCGCTGGTGACCAGCCAGACCACCGGCCTGATCCACTGCCGGTACCTGCTCCGGCTCGAACCGCTCGCCTCGATGGACGCCGACACCGTCACGCGCACCGTCGGCGACACGATCCAGCGGTACCTCACCGACCCGCTATGACTCGGCGGCGAGACGGCGCAGGTGCGGGCCGTACTCCGGGTCGGCGAGGGCCGCCGCGAACTGCGCGGTCAGGTACGCCAGCGGGTTGCCCGTGTCGTACCACTGGCCCTCGATGACCTTGCCGTACACCGCGTTGTCGGCGGCGAACGCGTTGATCGCGTCGGTCAGGTAGATCTCGCCGGTCTGGTGCTCGTACCAGCGGTCGGTCTGGACGGCCAGCTCCTCGACGATGCCCGGCGTGATCACGTACCCGCCGATCGCCGCGTACGCCGACGGCGCCTCGGCCGGGGTCGGCTTCTCGACCAGGCCGCCGATGCGCAGCAACCCGTCGCCCAGGTCCTCGCGTACCTGCGGCACGCCGTAGCGGGTCGAGTCGGCCGGCTCCATCGGCATCAGCGCGAGGACCGGGCTCTTCGTCGCCTCGTACGCGGCGACGAGCTGCTGCGCCCGCGGTACCGTCGCGACGAACACGTCGTCCGGCCACAGCACCAGCATCGGCTCGTCGCCGGTGTTGCGCGCGGCGTTCAGCACCGGGGTGCCGTTGCCGTACGGGCCGTGCTGGTCGAGGTAGGTGATGTGGCCGAGCCGGGACAGCTCGCCAACCTCCTGCACCGCGTCCGCGTACGCCTCCTTGCCGTCGGCGCGCAGCCGGGCGACGAGCGTCGGGTTGGGCCGGAAGTGGTCCTGGATCAGGGATTTCCCGTCCGACACGACGATCGTGATGTCGGTGATCCCGGACGCCACCAGCTCGCGGACGGTGTGCTCGACGACCGGCTTGTCGCCGACCGGCAGCATCTCCTTCGGGATCGCCTTGGTCAGCGGAAGCAGTCGGGAGCCGAGGCCGGCTGCCGGGATCACTGCCCTGCGGATCGTCGTGGCCATGGGTCTCCTCGTCGACGGCTGAAGGTGAAGGCTGCCGACGCTATCAACCGCTGCCGGGCTCACCGCCCGCCGGTCACTCGTCGCCGTACCCCTCCGGCAGCAACTCCCCGACCGGCACCGCGGCGCCGAACCGGTTCCCGGCCGGGGCCAGCGGGCAGGACCAGCGCGCGTCGTACACGCACGACGGGTGGTACGCGAAGTTGAGGTCGACGATCCAGTCGTCCCCGACCCGACCCAGGTCGGCGCCCTTCACGGTGTCGAGCACGTAGCGGCCCGCGCCGTAGGTGAGCGAGCCGGCCGTACCGTCACGGAGCGGCAGGAACACACCGCCGCCGTACGAGTCGAGCCACCAGGCGTCGAGGCCGCCGAGGCCGGGCAGCTCCACCCGGCCGATCCGTTCGAACGGCACCACGCCGTCCGTGGCCGTCGCCGCCTCCAACCGCTCGTCCGCCGCGGGCAGGATCGGCACCGTGAACCGGAACGCCGGATCGTACGGCGCGTGCCGGAGGCGCTGCCCGGCGCGTCGCGGCGACGCCGGATGCGAGTTGAACAGCTCGCTGCGGCCCGCCACCCACCGCTCGTGACCGGCCTCGGCCGAGCCGGCGGCACGCACCTCCGCGTACAGCGCGTGCACCGCGCGCCGCCACGACGCCACCTCCAGCGCGTACGAACCCATGCCCCGACTCTGCCACGTCAGTAGACGCCGGCGTACCGGTTCCAGCCGGTGGCGATCTTCACCCGGTGCGGGAACGTGGCGTCGGCCGTCCCGTCGTACCGCCAGATCACGCCCGCCGAGTCCCGGACGATCAGGTCGTTGCGGCCGTCCCCGCTCAGGTCGCCCACCCCGATGATCCGGTTGTACGAGTTCCACCCGGTGGCGATCTTCGTCCGGTGCGGGTACGTGCCGCCCGCGGCGCCGTAGTACCGCCACACCACGTTGTCGCGGTCCACCGCGAGCAGGTCACCGCGCCCGTCGTTGTTGACGTCGCCGATCGCCGCGAGCCTCGTGTACGCGTTCCAGCCCGTCGCGATCTGCACCCGCGCCTTCAGCGCCGTGTTCCCGGTGCCGCCCTTGAACCACACGGTGCCCGACGTGTCCCGCTCCACCAGGTCGTCGTACCCGTCGCCGTCCACGTCCCCCACCGACAGCAGGCTGGAGTACGCGTTGTACCCGCCGCCCAGCCGCACCTTCTTCGCCGACCCGAAACCGCCGTCCCCGGTACCGAGGTACGCGTACATCACCCCGTCGCCGGTGCGCGCCAGCAGGTCCCCGTACCCGTCGTCGTTGATGTCCCCGAACGCCACCAGCGCCGACACCTGAGTACTCCCGCTGCCCAGCTTCCACGTCTCGTGGTTGACGTCGACCGGCGTCCCGGAGGCGGCGGCCCTCCACCATGCCGCCTCGCCGTAGTGACTGCCGTCCGTCCGTACGGTCAGGATCGACGGATCGCCGTAGCAGTCGTAGCTGCGGAACGGCCGTGCCCCGCACAACACGTGGACCGCGCCGGCCGCGCCGGGCACGGCGACGGTCCGGCCGTCCGCCGTGGCGCTGACTTGCCAGCGGTACTCGTCGCTCGGCGCGAGCGATCCGTCCGGGAGCCGCCCGTCCCAGCTCAGGTCCAGCGTTTCGCGCACCGCGCCGCCGGTCGTCGTGTGCACGGTGGTGCCGGTGGCGGACCGGGTGATCGTGAGGCGCCAGCCGTCGACCGGCCGGTGCAGGTCGACCTTCGCGTACCACCGGGCACCGGTACGGGGCGTGAACGAGGTGTTCCAGTCCTCCAGGTGCGCGGTCGGGTCGGACGGCGCGACACCGGTGGCGAGTACGTGCGTCACGTCGTCCGCGTCGACGTACGCGACGTCGCTGCCGTACCGGTCGACCGTCCACGTGATGCCGCGGTCGTCGGTGACCGGGCCGGCGGGCAGGTCGGCGAGCAGGCGTTCGGTGGGGTCGGCGCCGGCGTGCAGATCGGTGCGTACGAGCTGCCCGCCGGTGTGCCGCACCAGGAAGCCGTCGCCGAGCAGCGCGCGCCCGGCCGGCACCGGCGTCTTCCGCCCGGTCGACAGGTCGTACACGCCGGCGGGGCCGGACACGCCGCACGACCAGTACAGCCAGTGCTGCGAAACCTGAAGCTCGGTCGGCCGGCAGGTGCCGACCTGGATCGTCCGCGCCACCTGCATCGGCTGAACGCTGGCGTCGGTGGCGGTGACGGTGCCGGCCGCCGCGGTCGTCGGCGCCTGCCACCACGTCTCGTACCACAGCGCCGATCCGGTGTCCGGCACGTCGACGTTCCGGTCCGGGTTCCCGAACTGGACGAGGTGGAGCCGGCCGCCGCCGCTGACGAGCGCGTGGTGTGGGGACGCGTCGACGAGCCGGCCGCCACCGGTGGGCAGCGTGTACCCCACGGGGCTCGGGAACCCCTGTGCCCGGGTCCTGCCCGCGTCGTCGACCAGCTGCAACGATCCGTAGGAGCCGTTGCTGTCCAGGATCCGGACGCAGTCCACGCCGTCCTGGCAGCGGACCGTGTTCGCCGGCATCAGCTCACCGCCGCTCGCGCGAAGTGCCGGCTCACCGGCCGTGACCGCGTGGTCGAACACCCGGAACTGCCGGCCACCGCCGAGCTGCGGGAAGCTCTCCACGTGCCGCAGGTACCCGTGGGCCAGTGAGATGCCCGCGTTGGCCGGCGCCACCGCCGGCAGGTCCAGCACGGTCGACTCGACGAGCGCGCCTCTGGTGTCCGCCCGGTACCGGTGGACGGCGGTGTGCGCCTTGTCCGCGCCGCCGACGACGACCACGCCACCGTCCGCCGCCTGCACCGGCACCCCGGTGATGTACGGGAGGAGGGTGGTGGCGCCGCTCCCGTCGTACGGGAAGTCGTCGAGGCGCTGCTCGTTCCGTTGCGGGACCGGCCGCGCGGCGAGCACGTGGTCGCCGGCGAACGCGCTGTCCCAGTTGAAGGCGTTGGGTGCCGGCAGGACCGGGGCGGTCGCCGGATCGGCCGTACCGTCCAGGATGTCCCGCACGGACACCATGGCGAGCTGGTCCTTGCCGCCCGACTCCCACAGCCAGGCGTACCGGTCGGCGCTCAGGAAGATCAGCACGCCCTGGCCGTGCAGGCCGGGGACGACCGTGGCGGCGCCGGTCGTCATGTCCGCGAGCGCGTAGCCGACCGGCTGGCCGGGTACCTGGAAGGCGATCGACGCGCGGCTGCCGCCGTCCACGACCAGGTTGAGGTGGAGCAGGCCGGCGCCGTCGGGCAGGCCGGTCACCGGCACGGTCCGGCCGCCGTCGGTCAGGTCGATCAGCCGTACGTCCGTCGGGGTGGCGCCGTACGGCGACTTGGCGAGCAGGGCGCGCGTGCCGTCCGCGCCGACGCCGGGAACCTCGTAGCCCGCGGGGATGTCGTACGTGCTGACGGTGTCGCCGTCCGGCGTCCGTACGGTGAGCGAACCGGTGGTCTGCACGGCGATCGTGTCGCCGCCGGCGGGGTGTACGGCGGCGTCGGCGACACCGGCGAGCCACGGCAGGTCGTGCGACGCGCCGGTCGCGTAGTCCGTCCACTGTGGATCGTCGTGGCCCTGCCGCCGGTGCGCGAAGCCGGTCGTCCCGGCCATCAGCACCAGGTCCTGCGCGGACTCCGGCGCCACCTCCGGCTGGTACGTGGCGACCTCGGTGACGCCGGTGTCGGCGTACGCGGGTGGGGCGGCGACACCGGCGAGGACGAGGGCGAGGCTGCCGGCGAGTACGGCCCGGAAAGCCTTGCGGGCACGGGGATCCACGGTGATCGACTCCCAGGGGTGAAGAAGCCCCGAGAACGTAGCAGCCGGCCGCCGCCCGTCGGCATCAGCTCTTCGTCCGATCTTGGCCGGTGGGCACGCCGGCGTCGCCCGCCAGCGCGGCGCCCGTGCCGGCGACCTCGCCGGCCGTACGGGCGCGGAAGGCGCGGAGGCCCGCGGCGGCGAACACCGCGAGCACGGCGATCGAGACGACGGCGACGGCGAAGCCGCCGTGCGCGCCGAACCGGTCGGTCATCCGGCCGGCGAGTACCGTCGCGGCGGCGGTGCCGGCGGCGCTGGCGGAGTTGAGCCAGACGAACGCCTGGGTGAGCACGGCGCGCCGGACCGCGCCGCGCGCCAGCACGGAGCACAGCACCAGCGTCGGTGGTACCGCCATCTCGGTCACGACCAGCGCGAACGCCATGCCGATGAGGGTGCTGGCGGCGAGCAGCGACACCGCGCACACCGCGAAGCCGGTGGCGACGACGGCGAGTTGCGTGCGGGGCGCGGCGGGCCAGCGGCGCAGGCCGTACAGCCAGCCGGCGGCGAGGCCGGCGCAGCTCGACAGGACGAACAGCGGTCCGGCCGCGGCGGCGGCGTGCCGTTCCACCGCGAACGCGGTGACGGAGATCCGCATGGCTCCGAAGAAGACGCCGATCGCGACGTTGACGCCGACGAGTACGCCGAAGCCCGGGGACAGCAGCGAACGGCCGGCCCGGTGGCGTTCGACGGCGTCGGTGACCGGCGGCGGCGCGGTGTTCCGCTGGGCGGCGAGCGCCAACCCACCGCCGACGATGAGCGCGGCGGCCAGAACCGTCCCGTACACCGGATGCCCGCCGGCGCCGACCGCGCTGACCAGAGCCGGACCGAGCAGGTATCCCGCGCTGTTACCGAGCGACTCCAACGAGAACGCCACCGGCAGTGACGCCTCGTCCGGCAGCAGCGCCGACCAGCGGGCCGCGGACAGCGCGCCGAGCTGCGGGATCGTCGCCCCGGCGAGTACGCCGCCGAGGGCGGTGGCCCAGACCGGTGCGCCACTCTCGACGAGCGTGACGAGCGCGGCCACCGAGGCGGCGTGCGCGGCGAGCATCGGCGGCAGCGCCCGGGTCTGGCCGTACCGGTCGAGCAGGCGCGCCAGGTGCGGCCCGCAGACCGCCTCCGCCACGGCGAACGCGCCGGTGACCACGCCGGCCACCGCGTACGAGGAGGTCTTGTCGTACACCAGCCAGACGAGGCCGAGGCTGGTCATCGCGATGCCGACGCGGCCGGCGCACGCGCTGAGGAAGAAGGCCGCCGCGCCCGGAGTGCGCAGCAGGGAGCGATAGGTCGCCGAGTGCATGGGGTGTCCCTTTCGCCGCCCGACGGGACGGACCGCGGGTCGCCGGCGCCCAGAGATGTGTACCGACCCGCGGTGTCCGCCTGGAGCCGTCCACTCGCTGGCGTGCCGCGGGGACACTCGCGGCACACCGACTCCGTCGCCGGGCAGGTGTGTGTGCCTGCACCAACGTGCCGCACGCTAGCCGACCGGGCCCGGCCGTGGCCAGGGCTATCTCGGTGTCGCCGGCCCCGCGGCGTACCTATCCTGACGGCTCACCGTCCGCTTCCGGGGGTACGCCATGAGGATGTCGAGGGCGTTCGGCGCGACGCTGCGCACCGCGCCGGGCCGCAGCGAGTCGGCCGGACACCAGATGCTGCAACGCGCCGGGATGGTGCGGCAGGTCGCGCAGGGCATCTTCTCGTACCTGCCGCTCGGCGTGCGGACCGTGCACAAGATCGCGGGCGTACTCCGGGCGGAGATGACGGCGGTGTCCGGCCAGGAGGTGTCGCTGCCGGTGGTGCAGCCGGCCGACCTCTGGCGGCGTTCCGGCCGGTACGCGGGGATCGGCCCGGAGCTGGCCCGCTTCGCCGACCGGCACGGCCGGGACCTGGTGCTGGCGATGACGCACGAGGAGACCGTCACCGAGCTGGCCCGCACGGAGATCGCGTCGTACCGGGATCTGCCGCGGCTGGTGTTCCAGATCCAGACGAAGTTCCGCGACGACGCCCGGCCGCGCGCCGGGCTCATCCGGGTACGCGAGTTCCTGATGAAGGACGCGTACACGTTCGACGCCGACGAGGCGGGACTGGCCGCGCAGTACCGGGTGCTCTACCGGGCGTACTTCCGGGTGTTCGGGCGCTGCGGGCTGCCGGTGACGGCGGTCGCGTCGGACGTCGGGATGATGGGCGGCAGCCTCGCCCACGAGTTCATGTACCTGACGCCGATCGGCGAGGACACGCTGCTGCTGTGCGACGCGTGCGGGTTCGCCGCGAACCGGGAGGCGGCGGCGTTCCGCAAGCCGGCGCCGGCGGCCGGCGAACCGCTCGCCGTCGAGGAGGTCGCGACGCCGGACGCGTCGACGATCGCGGCACTGACCGCGGCGCTCGGGATCACCGCCGCCGAGACCGCGAAGGCGCTGTTCCTCGCGGCCGACCGGGAACAAGGCACCGAGTACGTCGTCGCGCTGGTCCGCGGCGACATGGAGCTGAACGAGGTCAAGCTCGCCACCATCGTCGGGGCCGCCGAGCTGCGCCCGATGACCGCGGACGAGATCACCCGCATCGGCGCCGTCGCCGGGTACGGCTCGCCGGTCGGTGTCACCGGCGCGACGGTCGTGGTCGACGACCTCGTCGCCGCCTCGCCCGGCCTGGTGGCCGGCGCCAACCGCCAGGGGTACCACCTGCGCAACGTCACTGCCGGCCGCGACTACACGCCGGACCACGTCGGCGACGTGACGGCGGCGCGGGCCGGCGACGCGTGCGTCGAGTGCGGCGGGCCGCTGCGTACGACGCGGGGTGTGGAGGCCGGCAACATCTTCAAGCTCGGCACGAAGTACGCGGAGGCGCTCGGCGCCACCTATCTCGACGCGGACGGCCGGCACAAGCCGCTCGTCATGGGCTGCTACGGGATCGGCGTCGGCCGGCTGTTCGGCTGCGTCGCCGAGGAACACCACGACGACGACGGGCTGCGCCTGCCGATCACGATCGCCCCGTACCAGGTGCACCTGTGCCCGGTCGACGCCGCCGGCACCGAACTCGCCGAGGCGCTCTACCCGCGGCTCACCGCCGACGGCGTCGAGGTGCTGTACGACGACCGGGACGAACGGGCCGGCGTCAAGTTCGCCGACGCGGACGTGATCGGCCTGCCGCTGCGACTCACGATCGGCCGGCGTTCACTGGCCAACGGCGGCGTCGAGCTGCGCGACCGCGCCACCGGCGACACGGAGCTGGTCGCCGCCGACGACGTACCGGCCGCGGTGGCGGCCCGGATCGCCGTACTGCACCGGGAGATCACCGACCGGCTCACCCCGGTCGAGCTCCCGGCCGACCTGCGCTGACCCGGCCCCGTCAGGCGAAGTCGACGCGCATCACCACGCGCCGCGGCGTCGGGTGGCTCACCTCCGCGTACCCGGCGGCCTCGAACACCTGACGCGCGCCCACGTGCACCTCGCCCCAGGTGATCTCCTGCCCCGGCGACGTGATCATCGGGTACCCCTCGACGGCGCGCGCGCCGTGCTCCCTGGCGTACGGGACGGTGGCCGCGGCCAGCGGGTACGTGAGGCCGCGGCCGCGCCAGCCCTTGCGTACCGCGAAGCAGGTGACGGCCCAGACGTCCGGGTCGTCCTTGTCCTCCTGCCGGCCCTTCCACGGCACCCGCAGCCCGACGAGCTTCGGGTACGCCAGGCGCGGCTCGACCGCGACCCACCCCACCGGCTCGCCGTCGACGTACGCCACGAGGCCGCTCGTCACCGCCGAACCCGGCTCACCGCACGCGGTCTGCTCCCGCAGCATCGCGCTGCGTTCCTCCTGCGTGGTGTCCCGCCACACCCAGCCGCGTACCTTGAACCGCTGGCACCGGCACCGGCCCGGATAATCGGCGGTGCCGAAGACCGCGACGAGGTCGGCCCACGACGCCTCGTTCGCCGGCACGACCGTCACGTCCTCGTGCGGCACAACGGCGCTGTCGCTCTTCATGCCGCCTCCGCGGCGGCACGTACGTCGGCGGTCCTCATACCGCGCATCGTAGGGCCCGTTCCGGACGTTCGGCGTCAGGTTCTTCGGGCCCGGACACGACGAAGCGGGCCGGCCCCGTGGCCGGCCCGCGTCCGTGCGCCCGGATCAGGCGTTGAGGTACGGGTTGCTGTCGTCGGAGTAGTTGACCTCGTGGTACTGCCCGTCGGAACCCTCCGCGACCGCGGTGTCCAGCGAGCCGTCGCCGTCGGTGTCCGCCGCCGCGTACGTCACGTTGCCCTGGTCGTC
>DASXWQ010000024.1:0-3209 GCA_036503555.1 Actinocatenispora sp. | reverse complement strand
GGGCACCGAGCCGGACCAGCTGACCGCGCTCGCCGTCGCCGCGGCGGCGGTCGACGACGCCGGCGGCCTCGGCAGGCTCGGCGACCCGGAGCGGATCGGCGTCGTGCTCGGCCGCGGTGGCTACCTCTCACCCGGCCTGCGGGGCTTCGACCAGCGGGTCCGCACGGTCCGGCAGATCACCCGCACGGTCGGCGAGCTGCTGCCCGCGGCCGGGCCGGAGGTGCTCGACCGGCTGCGGACGGCGTTGCTGGAGCCGCTCGGCGAGTTCCGGCCGGAGACCGCCGCCGGGCTGGTGCCGAACCTCGCCGCGGCCCGCGTCGCCAACCGCCTCGACCTCGGCGGCCCGGCGTACACAGTGGATGCCGCGTGCGCGTCTTCGCTGGTCGCGGTCGACCAGGCGATCTCGGAGCTCACCCGGAACCGCTGCGACGTCGTACTGGCCGGGGGCGTGCACCAGACGCAGGACGACACGCTCTGGTCGCTGTTCACCCAGCTCGGCGCGCTGTCGCCGAGCCAGCGGATCAGCCCGCTCTCGCGCGCCGCCGACGGCATGCTGATCGGCGAGGGCACCGCGGTCGTGGTGCTCAAGCGGCTGTCCGACGCCCGGCGCGACGGCGACCGCGTGTACGCCGTGCTGCGGGGCAGCGGCACGTCGAGCGACGGGCGGGGCGCGAGCTTGCTCAGCCCGTCGGTCGCGGGCCAGACCCTCGCGCTGCGCCGGGCGTGGGACGGAATGGACCCGGCGGGAATCGGCCTGCTGGAGGCGCACGGCACGGCCACGCCCGCCGGGGACGCTGCCGAGCTGACCACCGTCGCCGAGGTGTTCGGCACGACCGTCGGTCCGCGCGCGGTGATCGGCTCGGTCAAGTCGATGATCGGGCACACGCTGTCGACGGCCGGCGTCGCCGGGCTGGTCAAGGTGGCGCTCGCGCTGCACCACGAGGTGCTTCCGCCGACGCTGCACTGCGGCGACCCGAACCCGTTGTTCGACAAGACGCGGTTCCGCGTGCTGGCCGAAGCCGAGCCGTGGGGCGCGTTGCCGCGCGTGGCCGCGGTGAGCGCGTTCGGGTTCGGCGGCGTGAACGCGCACCTGGTGGTGGAGGCTGGGGATCCGGCGCCGAAGCGCAAAGCACGCGTCACCGAGCCGGAACACGTGCTGCGGCTGGCCGCGAACTCCCCGGCGGAGCTGCTGGACCGCCTTGACCGGCCGGGGGAGCCGGGGGACGGGCGGTGCCGGATCGGGATCGTCGGCCCGGACGAACGCAAACTGGCCATGGCTCGCAAGGTGATCGGGAAAGTCGCGGCCACCGGCCGGGCATGGCACAGCGCCGACCTCTGGTGCACCGCCGATCCGCTGTTGCCGCACGGGAAAACCGTGTTCCTGTATCCGGGGCTGGAAGCGGACGCCGAACCGCGCCTCGCCGACGTCGCCCGGCACTTCGGACTCGACCGTCCGCACTGGTCGACCGCGAGCGTGCCCGCGCGGGCGGCGAGCGTGTCGGCAGCCGGGCTCGTGCTCGACCAGGCGTTGCGGCGGCTGGCGATCCGCCCGGACGCGCTCGCCGGGCACAGCGCCGGCGAGTGGACCGCGATGCAGGCCGCCGGGATGTACCGGCCGGAGCCGGATCTGCTGGACCGGTACTGGCCGGAAGGATTCGAACTGCCCGCCGCGGACTACCTGGTGCTGGGCTGCCCAGCCGGGCGAGCGGCCGAACTGCTCACCGAAGACCTCGTTGTCTCCCACGAAAACGCGGCGCAGCAGACGATCGTGTGCGGTCCGCCGGACGCGATAGCGGCGTTCGCCAAGTCGTGCCGCAGCAAGGGAATCGTGGCGCGGACGCTGCCGTTCCGGTCCGGGTTCCATACGCCGTTGCTGCGGCCGCACCTGGAGCCGTTCACGCGGCTCGCGGCGGAGCTGGAGTTGCGCGAACCCGCTGTGCCGGTGTGGTCGGCCACGACCGCGCGGCCCTATCCCGCCGAACCGGACGCGATCCGCCGGCTGTACCTGGAGCACCTCGTGCGCCCGGTCCGCTTCCGCGAGCTCACCGAGGCGCTGCACGAGGATGGATTCTGCGTGTTCGTCCAGGTCGGCGCTGGGCAGCTGGGCTCGTTCGTCGCCGACACGCTCGGCGACCGGCGGCACCTGGTCGTCGCAGCCGGATCCGGAACCCGCTCCGGGCTCGCTCAGCTCCGCCGGGTCGCGACGGCGTGGTGGACCGAAGGCGGCGCACCCGACTTCGCAGCCGCGGAGCCGCGGCGGATCCGGCTGAACACCGGGCGACCGTTGTTGACACTCGGGGAACGGGCGCGTGGGCTGCTCGAAGACCGGAGCCTGCCGGAGCTGCCCGCCGGGACGCCCGAGGCGATCGCCGCGGAGTTCCGCGCGCTGCTCGACCAGACCCGCCAGAGCGCGGCGGACGTCGTCGCGGCTGCGGTCCAGCGTCCGGTGGAGTCCACTGTGGACGTATCGCTCGCCGCGATGCCGTACCTGCGCGACCACCGGTTCTTCCGGCAGCGCGACGACTGGCCCGACGAGACCGACTTCCGCCCGGTGGTGCCCGCGACCACGCTGGTGGACCTCGCCTGCCGGGCCGTCGAACGGACCTGGCCGGGCACGACCGCGGCCACAGTGCGCGACGCGGTGTTCTCGCGGTGGCTGATCGCCGCTCCTGCCCAGCAGGTGCCGCTGTCGCTCAGCCGCCGGGGCGACCAGGTGACTGTCGAGATCGGACCGTACGCACTGCTGACCGTCGAGCTGGGCCCGTTCCGGCCATCGCCGCCCCGCACGCGGATTCCGGCACCGGAAACCCCGCCGCCGTTGGCCGCGGCCGAAATCTACGCACGCCGCGAGATGTTCCACGGCCCGGCGTACCAAGGCTTGGCCCGGCTGACCGGTCTCGGCGAACAGCACATCCGGGGCGAGCTGGTGGTGCCGTCCGCTCCCGGCGGGCTGCTCGACAACGTGGGCCAGCTGCTGGGCTGCTGGCTGATGGCGACCCGGTCCGACGATCTGCTCGCCTTCCCTCGCTCGATCGGCCGGATCACCTGGCACGCCGCGGAACCCGGACCGGGCACCCGGGTCGAATGCCTGGTGCGAACGCGGCTGCCCCGGCCGGACGTGCTGGAAATGGACGCCGAACTGGTGCGCGACGGCCAGGTGCTCGCGACCGTCGAGGGCTGGCGGGACGTCCGGTTCCCGTGCGACCGCG
>DASXWQ010000023.1:0-33496 GCA_036503555.1 Actinocatenispora sp. | reverse complement strand
GCGCCGGTTCCGGGGTCGGCCCGCCGCCGGGGACAGCCCGCCGCCGGGGTCGGCCCGCCGCCGGGGTCGGCCCGGGGTCGGGCGCGACGGTCAACGCGTGGCAGCCCGGGGTCGGGCGGGACGGCCGGGCGCGGCGGCCCGGGTCGGGTGGGACGGTCAGGCGCGGCGGCCGGTGACGGTGCCGAGGGCGGCGCGGAGCCGGCCCGTCCCGCCTGGCGTATCGTCGCTCCGCTCCTCAGCTTTCGCATACGCGAGGATCGCGGCGACGACGCCGGCGGCGAGGGCGGCGACGCCGCCGCCGATGGCGAGCCCGGTGCGCGCACCGTACGTCTCGGTGACCCAGCCGATGAGCGGGCCGCCGATCGGGGTACCACCGGTGAAGACGAGCATGTAGACGCCCATCACCCGGCCGCGCATCGCCGGATCGCAGGAGAGCTGGACGGTGGCGTTCGCCGTCGTGTTGAACGTGAGGCCGAGCAGGCCGATGACCAGCAGCAGCGGCCCGAACACCCAGAACCACGGCGTGGCCGCGGCGACGACCTCCAGGACGCCGAAGCCGACGGCGGCGACCAGCAGGGTACGCAGGCGGGTCGTGGCGCGGCGGGCGGCGAGCAGCGCCCCGGTCAGCGAGCCGATCGCCATCAGCGTGTTGAACACGCCGTACGTCCCGGCGCCGTGGTGGAACTCGTTCTTCGCGAACGCGGACAGGATGATCGGCCAGTTGTACCCGAAGGTGCCGACGAAGCCGACGAGCACGATCGGCCAGACCAGCTCGCGCCGGCCCGCGATGTACCGCAGGCCGTCGCGGAGCTGGCCGCGGGCGCGGGCCGCGCGGGGCGCCGGGTACAGCTCGGCGGGGCGCATGAGCAGCAGGCCGGTGAGTACACCGGCGTAGCTGAGCGCGTTGACGCCGAACGCCCAGCCGGCGCCGACCGCGTTGATGAGTACGCCGGCGACGGCCGGGCCGACCATCCGCGCGGCCTGGAAGATCGCGGCGTTGAGGCTGACCGCGTTGCGCAGGTCGGTCTCGCCGACCATCTCGGTCACGAACGACTGCCGCGTCGGGTTGTCGACCACGGTCGCGAGCCCGAGCAGGAACGCGATCAGGTACACGTGGCCGACGCGGACGGTGCCGGTGAGCGTCAGTACGGCGAGGGCGGCGGCGAGCAGCCCCATGCAGGTCTGGGTGGCGATGAGCAGGCGCCGCTTCGGGTACCGGTCGGCGAGGACGCCGCCCCACAGCCCGAACAGCAGCATCGGCAGGAACTGCAACGCGGTGGTGATGCCGACAGCGGTGGGGCTGTTGGTCAGGCTGAGCACCAGCCAGTCCTGCGCGATGCGCTGCATCCAGGTGCCGGTGTTGGAGACGACCTGGCCGGTGGCGAAGAGCCGGTAGTTACGGGTACGCAGGGAGCGGAACGTGCCGCCGGTCAGTCTGCGCACCGATAACCCGCCCACCGTCGCCAGCCACCTCCGCTTCTGTGCCGTGGCACCATTCTCGCGCGCGGTTGGTTTCCTTAGCTAACAAAAACAGTACCGCTGTGGGCAGGGTCTCACAGTGGCTCGCCGAGCGGTCCGTGCTCCGCTTCCAGCGCCTCCGCCCAGTACGCGCCGAAGTCCGGCCGGGTCCCGTCCGCGTCGGTGAAGCCGTACGCCCGCTGGAGCTGCGGGGTGGACAGCGCGCGGCCGGTCCGGGCCATGATGTCCGGATCGGCGGCCAGCGCCACGACCGCCCGCCCCAGGTACGCCGGCGACTCCGAGCGTGCGAACGCCGGATCGTTGGTGCTGCGCCAGGTCTGTTCGGTGACGCCGAAGTGCTCCAGTACCGCCTCGGAACGCAGGAAGCCGGGGGTGAGCGCGACCGCGGCGACGCCGTACGGCCTGAGCTCGGCGGCCTGGGCGACGGCGAGCCGGATGACCGACGACTTGGCCAGGTCGTAGAAGAACGAGCCGCGGTAGCGCGCGGTGTTGCCGTCGGTCACCTCGACGACGAGACCCCGGCCGCGGGCGATCAGCAGCGGCAGCGCGTACCGGCTGGTCACGATGTGGGTCTCGACGGCGTTGCGGACCAGGCGCAGGCCGGTGTCGAGGTCCTGCTCCCACAGCGGGTGCTCCCAGTCGGTGAGCGGGTCGCCGCCCCAGACGCCGTTGACGAGCAGGTCGAGGCCGCCGTGGTCGGTCTCGATCCGGTCGGTCAGCGCCCGCACCTCGCCGGGTACGGCGTGGTCGACGCGGACGGGGATGCCGTGGCCGCCGGCGGCGGTGACCCGCTCGGCGGTCTCCTCGATCGTTTCGGGCCGGTCGAGCGGTGACCGGGCGTCGCGGGTGCTGCGACCCGTGACGTACACGGTGGCGCCGGCGGCGCCGAGCTCGACGGCGACGCCGCGCCCGCCGCCCCGGGTACCTCCGGTGACGAGCGCGACCCGGCCGCGCAGTGGTGTGGTCATGGGGTGCCTCCCTCTCGCTTCCGGGTTAGTAAATCACTGTTCATTTATTATCGGCTAGCCTGATGTGGGTGAGCCCACGTCCTCTCGCCTTCACCGACCGGCAGCTCCTCGCCGCCGCGGCCGAGGCCATCGCCGACGTCGGGCCGGCCCGACTGACCCTCGCCGAGGTCGCCGGCCGGGTCGGCGCCGCGCCCGCCACGCTGGTCAAACGGTTCGGCTCGAAACGCGGGCTGCTGGTCGCGCTCGCCGAGCACGGCGCCGGCACGATCGACGCGGCGCTCGGCGACCCCGACGGATCGCGGCCCGCACTCGACCAGCTCGTCGAGCGCATCCGCGCGCTCGGCGCCGACATCACCCCGCGCGAGATGGCCCACCACGTCGCGTACCTACAGCTCGACCTCGCCGACCCGGAGCTGCGCGGGCACGCCGCGGCGTTCCTCAGCCGGTTCACCGCGGGCGTACGCCGGCACCTCGACGCGGCGGTCGGCGGCGGCGAGCTGGCGTGCCCGGACACCGCGCGGCTGGCGCGTGCCGTGGCCACCACGTACAACGGGACGTTGATCACCTGGGCGCTGGACGGTGCCGGGACGCTGCCCGACCGGCTCGCCGACGAGATCCGCTTCCTGCTCGCCCCGTACCGGAACTGATCAGGCCGAGGCCAGCCGGTACAGCTCGGTGAGCCGGCCGGCGGACTCCGGATCGGCCGGGGTGTACGTCGTCAGCCGGGTCTCGGCGCGCGGCCCGAACCACAGGTGCGTGTACCGCAGGCTCAGCAGGCCCACGTCCGTCGTGCGGTACCGCTTCGTCAGGTTCTCCGGTGCCTTCACCTCGTGCCGGTCCCACAGCTCGGCGAACTCGTCCGACGCCTGACGCAGCGTCCGAAGCAGGTCCTTCCACGCCGGCTCGGCCACGTGCTTCGCCATCGCCGCCCGGTACTGCGCGACGATCCGCGGCGCGGCCACGTCCCAGTCCACGATCCGCGCCCGCCACGCCGGCTCGGTGAACGCCAGCAGCAGGTTGTTGCGCCGCTCGAACGGCAGCGCGGACAACCCGCCCACCATCCGGTCGTACGTCGCGTTGTAGGCCAGGATGTCGCTTCGCGCGTTCTGTACGCAGGCGGGGAACGGGTTGAGCTGGCGGAGCATCTCGTGCACCTCGGGCGGTACCGCCCGGCACTCCTTCGCCGCGACCGGCTCCGGTATCCCCGCCAGCGTGAACAGGTGGGACCGCTCGTACGGGTCGAGGTGGAGCGTGCCGGCGATCGCGGCGAGGACCTGCTCGGACGCCTGGATGTCGCGCCCCTGCTCCAGCCACGTGTACCAGGTGACGCCGACGCCGGCGAGCTGCGCGACCTCCTCGCGCCGCAGCCCCGGCGTACGCCGGCGGCGGCCGAGCGGCAGGCCGACCTGCTCGGGCGTGATCCGCTCGCGCCGGCTGCGCAGGAACTCGGCCAGCTCGTGCCGGCGGATCGCGCGGGAGTCGCGCTCGGTCCTCGCCGGCGCCGTCACGGGCATCGTCGCGGTCATGCCTCCACCCTGCCTCGGTCCGCAGCCGGGTGCCAGGTAGTGCGGATACCTGGATGAGCACGCTCTGGTACCAGGGTCGCGGGCGTCGCAGCGTGGTGGTCATGACCTCCGAGACCCTCGCCCGACGGCGCGCCGCGACCCGGACCGCCGAAACCGGGCGGAACGCTGAGACCGGGCGGAACGGCGAGCCCGCGCTCGGTGCGGCCGGGCTGGTGACCCTGCTGCTCGGCGCCGCCCTACCGATGATCGACTTCTTCGTGGTCAACGTCGCGCTGCCCACGATCGACCGTACGTTGTCCGCCTCCACCGCCACCCTGCAACTCGTCGTCGCCGGCTACGGCATCGCGTACGCGGTGCTGATGGTGTTCGGCGGCCGGCTCGGCGACGCGTACGGGCGGCGGCGGCTGTTCCGGGTGGGGTTGGCGCTGTTCACCCTCACCTCGCTCGCGTGCGGCCTCGCGCCGAACGCCGGCGCGCTCGTCGCCGCCCGCGTCGCGCAGGGCGCCGCGTCCGCGTTCATGCTGCCGCAGGTCCTCGCCACCATCCAGGCCACCACGAGCGGGCAGCGGCGATCCCGCGCGCTCGGCCGGTACGGCGCGATGGGCGGCATCGCCACCCTCGTCGGCCAGCTGCTCGGCGGGGTGCTCGTCGCCGCGAACATCGGCGGCACCGAGTGGCGGCCGATCTTCCTGATCAACGTGCCGATCGGCATCACCGGCCTCGTGCTGTCCGCGCGCACCGTGCCGGAGACGCGCTCCGACCGGCCCGCCCGTACCGACCTCGCCGGGACGGTGCTGCTCGCCGCGACGCTGCTGGCGCTGCTCGTACCGCTGACCGAGGGGCGCGGGCTCGGCTGGCCGGTGTGGTCGTGGGTGCTGCTCGCGCTGGCGCCCGCGTTCGGCGCCGCGTTCCTGACCGTGGAACGGCGGATCGAGGGCGCCGGCAGGGTGCCGCTGCTGCCGCCGTCGCTGCTGCGTACGCCGAGCATGCGGCGCGGGCTCGCGGTGGCCGTGCCGTTCTTCGCGGGCTTCGCCGGCTTCATGTTCGCGTACGCGATCGCCGCGCAGGACGGGCTGCGGCTCAGCCCGTCGGCGGCCGGGCTGACGCTGGCGCCGCTGGCCGTACCGTTCCTCGTCACGTCGATGCTGAGCGCGCGTGCCGTGTCCCGGTGGGGCCGCCGTACGCTGCCGCTCGGCGCCGCGATCCAGGCCGTCGGCGTCGCCATGATGCTCGCCGCCGTCCTCGCCGCCTGGCCCCGGTACGCGGTGCTCGCGTTGGCGCCCGGGATGGTCGTCACCGGCGTCGGGCAGGCCCTCGCGATGACCACGATCTTCCGCGTCGTGCTCGCCGAGGTACCCGCCGACCGCGCCGGGGCCGGCAGCGGCGTGCTGAGCACCACGCAGCAGAGCGCGCTCGCGCTCGGTGCCGCCGTACTCGGCAGTGTGTTCGCCGGGCTGGCCGGGCCGATCGGCGTCGGGCCGGCGTTCGCGGTCGTGCTTGCCGTGCAGTGCGTGTCGCTCGTCGGCGTGGCCCTCGCCGTACGCCGGCTGCCGGACCCGCGCACCTGACCCCGGATACGCCGCAGGGCGTCAGGGCCGCCAGACGCGGGTGTCGCGGAAGGTGGCGGTCGCGGTGGAGCCGTCGGCGAAGACGCCGAGATCCACCCGGCCGGCGGAGATCTGGTCGTCGTGTACGGCGCCGATGCTGGTGTCGTCGTCGTACACGGAGATCTCGGCGCCGATCGCGCGTACGCCGATCGTGACGTCCGCGCCGGTGTCCGGCAGCGTGAACTGCTCGCGCTGGTTGTCGGCGCTCGGATCGCCGGTCCGGCCCAGCACGTACAGCGTGGCGGCGCCGCCGCAGACGGACAGGAAGTAGCCCTCGGCGTCGCCGGTACGCAGCCAGATCCCGCCGCAGCCGGCCGCGACCGACACCGTCGTCTGCACCGCGACGTTCGTGTACTTCGTCTGCGCGCCACCGCACGAGAACATGCCCGTGCTGCTCCGGGTCTTCGTGACGCTCAGCTGGCCGTCGGTCAGCGTGCACGTGCCCGTCTGGTCGCTGCTCGTGTTGTCGCCCCAGCCCTGCGGGCCGCCGGTCGACGCGACCGCGACGGACCAGGACGCCGGTACGAACGACGGCCGGTCGGCGGTGGACGTGTCACCCTCGGACGTACCGCCGTCGGACGTGCTCTGGTCCGCGTCGCGCAGGTGCTGGTAGCCGTACCAGCCGCCCCCGACGAGCACGACCGCGAGCACCATCGCCACGCCGGCCAGCAGCACGGCGCGACCGGCACGCCGGCCGGACCGCTTGGTACCACTGGGTTTGCGCGGGCGGGCGCCGGACGACGCACCGTAGACCGGGCCGCTGCGTACCGGGGTGGCCCGGTCCGCGTCGGCGCCCCGGGACCCCTCGACGGCCGACGCGCCGCCACCCGCGTTCCGCGTACCTGCCGGGCCGCGCGGGTTCGTCGCGCGCCGGTCCGCCGCACCCGCGGCCCGCGTCTCCGCGGGGACCGTACGCCGCTGGTCCGCCGACGCCACGTCCGCCGCCGTCCCGCCGCGTGGGTGCGCCGGCACCGCGGCGCGCGAGTCCGTCGGCACCGCACCGTGCTGGCTTGCGCGGTGCGGCTGCGCCGTCGCCGTGCCCTGCGGGTACCCGGCGGCCACGCTCTGTTGGTGCGCCGGCGCCGCGTTCTGCGGGTGCGCGGGCGCCGCGTTCTGCGGGTGTGCCGGGGCGGCGCCGTGTGGCGCGGCGTTGTGCGGGTAGCCGGAGGCCGGGCCGTGCGAGTCCGGGGCCGCCGGCCACGGGGCCGCGTGCGGGTTCGTCGGGACGGGTACCGGGGCCGGCGTGGCACCGGCGGGCGCCGGGCTGGTGGGGGACGGGACGACGGGGAGGATGCGCGTGTGCGAGCCGCCCTGCTCGGCCGTCGGTACGCGGAGGCTGCCCTCGCCGACGACGACCTCCGGCTGCTCGATCGTCGTCGGCGCGAGGCCCAGCCGGCGGTGAAGCGTCGAACCGGCGAGCGGCAGCCGGCTCGACCCACCCACCGGGAACAGTGCGACGATCTTGTCGTTGCCGACGCGAGCGTGCCGGATCGCCGCCGCCGTCGTGCGTACCGTCTCCTCGACGACCGGCGCGGCCAGCCGCTCCAGCTCGTCCCGGGTCAGGTGCGCCTCGACCTCAAGCAGCGGAATGGCGAGCGTGGCGGAGGAGGAGCGGGACAGCTGCTCCTTGCAGGTGCGTACGTCGGCCCACAGCAGCTCGCGGGCACGCCGCTCGGCGGTGTCGGTGGGCGCGGTGAGCCGCTGCCACGCGGCGGGATCGGCCTGCCCGTACCGGGAGCCGAGCCAGTCGACGATCGCGGCGTCGATGTCGAGCCCGCCCACCTCGCGGCCGCTGACGACGGCGGCCTCGAAACCCTTGGTACCGCGGATGACGACGCTCGCGTCGAACGTGCCGGCGCCGAAGTCGTAGACCACCACGGCGGAACCGACGGGGATCCGGTGCCCGAGGACCTCGGTGAAGTAGTGCGCCGCCGCCACCGGCTCCGGTACGAGGCGGGGGCGTGGCAGCCCGGCCTGCCGTGCGGCCTCCGTCAGCAGCTCGCGCCGCGACGCGCCCCACTCGGCCGGATGGGTGAGCGTGACCTCGCCCACGGGTGCGCCGTTGACCCGGGTGGCTTCCACGGCGACCCGGCGCAGTACGGCCGCGGCGAGGTTGACGACCGGCACCTCCCGGTCGCCGAGCAGGACCGCGCCGTCGTTGAGCCGGCGCTTCGGGCTCGGCTCGTACCGGCTCGGCTCGCGCCGCGCCGCGTGGACCGCGTCCCGTCCCGTGAGCGGCCGGCCGTCGGTCTCCAGGTACACCGCGGACGGCAGCAGCGGCGTGCCGTCGAACAGCAGCGGGCGGGTCGTACCGTCCGCGCGCCGCAGCACCGCGATCGTCGTGGATGTACCGAAGTCGATCCCGAGGGCGGGGGTAGGCATGGCCGCAGTCTAGGTCCGGCGGCAAGTCGTCCCGAGCTGGCACCGTCCACTGCGGACAGTGCCGTCGCCGCTGCGGCACGCCGTGCCGCGGACAGCACTGTGCCGGCCACCCGTACGCGATGGCCGGCACGATCGTGGTGCCGCCGCGCCCGACGGCGCGGAAAGCGTGACCCCCCGGAAAGCGGTCAGCGCGCCCGACGGGCGGCGGACTTCGTGGCGGTCTTGCGCGCCGTGGTCTTCTTGGCGGCGGTCGTCTTCTTGGCGGCCGTGGTCTTCGCCGCGGTCGTCTTCTTCGCCGCCGGGGTCCGCTTCGCGGCCGTCGACTTCGCGGCGGTCGTCTTGGCGGCGGTGGTCTTCTTGGCGGCCGTGGTCCGCTTCGCCGCGGTCGCCGTGGTCTTCTTGGCGGCCGTGGTCTTCGCGGCGGTCGACTTCGCGGCCGTCGTCTTGGCGGCGGGGCGCGCGGTGGTGGCCGTCGCCTTCTTGGCGGCGGTCTTCTTGACGGCGGCGATCTTCTTCTTGCCGGTCACCACGTCCTTGAAGCCCTGGCCCGCACGGAACGCCGGCACCGAGGTCTTCTTCACCTTGACGGCCTCACCGGTGCGCGGGTTGCGCGCGGTGCGGGCGGCACGCGCCCGCTTCTCGAACACACCGAAACCGGCGAGGGAAATCTTGCCCCCCTTGGCGACGGTGCGCTGGATCTCCTCCAGCACGGCCTCCAGCGCCGTGGTGGCGGTTTTCTTGTCGCCCAGCCGTGCGGCCAGTGCGTCGATCAGCTCTGCCTTGTTCACAACAGACTCCTCGCGGATTTCAACACTCGATACGCTGCTTTCGCAGGCAAGTATGCACACCACTATCCCACTGACCAAACAGGACAGCGCGAATACCCCAACGGTTAGCCGGATTCAGCCGTTCGGGTCGTGTCCGCCGACAGGCTCGGAGTCCACGATGGAGAGTCAGATCGTCCTGCTGCGCGGCATCAATCTGGGCGCACACAACAGGGTTGGCATGGCGCCGCTGCGCGAGCTGCTCACCGGCCTCGGGTACGACTCGGTCCGCACACATCTGCAGAGCGGCAACGTGGTGCTGGTCTCCGACACCCCCGCGGACCGTACGGCTGAGCGGATCTCGGCCGAGGTGGCCGCCGCGTTCGGCGTCGACGTACCGGTGCTGGCGCGTACCGGGGAGCAGCTCGCCGCGGTCGTGGCGGCCGACCCGTTCGGCGCGGCGGCCACCGACCCGGCCCGGTACCTCGTGCAGTTCCTCGACGCCGAGCCGGATCCGCGCGCACTGGCGTCGATCGATGCCGCGGTCGCCGGCACCGAGCGGTACGCGGCGCTCGGGCGCGAGATCTACCTGTGGCTGCCGGACGGGATACGCGCCTCGAAGCTGGTGGTGGCGGTGAACCGGGTCGGCGGCACCGGACGCAACTGGCGTACCGTGCTGCGGCTGCTGGAGATGGTGCAGGCGGACTGATCGGCGTACGCCCCGGCGGGTCGCGTCGTATCGTGGGTACATGGCCGCCCGGCGGGAGATCGTGGACGTCGCTGGCCGGGAGGTGACCGTCACCAACCCGGACAAGGTCTTCTTCCCCGCCTCCGGCCGGACCAAACTCGATCTGGTGCACTACTACCTCGCCGTCGCCGACGGGGCGCTGCGCGCGGTCGGCGGCCGGCCGATGGCCCTCAAGCGATACGTGCACGGTGTCGACGGCGACGCCTTCTACCAGAAGCGCGCCCCGCAGAACCGGCCGCCGTGGATCGACACCGTGGAGCTGCGTTTTCCGTCGGGGCGCAGCGCACACGAGATCGTCCTGACCGACCCGGCGCAGCTCACCTGGGTCGTCAACCTCGGCTGCGTCGACCTGCACCCCCATCCGGTCCGTGCGGCCGACCTCGCGCACCCGGACGAGCTGCGCGTCGACCTGGACCCGATCCCCGGCGTGCCGTGGGCCGACGTGCTCGCCGTCGCCCTCGTCGTACGCGAGGTGCTGGCCGACGTCGGCCTCACCGGCTGGCCGAAGACGTCCGGCTCCCGCGGATTCCACGTGTACTGCCGGATCGAGCCGCGCTGGACCTTCACCGAGGTACGCCGGGCCGCGGTGGCGCTCGCCCGCGAGGTCGAGCGGCGCGCTCCGGACCTCGCCACCAGCAAGTGGTGGAAGGAGGAGCGGCACGGCGTCTTCGTCGACTACAACCAGAACGCGAAGGACCGCACGACCGCCGCCGCCTACTCGGTACGCCCGACCGCCGACGCGCGGGTGTCGACGCCGCTGCGCTGGGACGAGGTGGCGGGGTGCGACCCGGCGGCGTACACGATGGGGACCGTGCCGGCGCGGGTGGCGGAGCTGGGCGACCCGTGGGACGGCATCGACGCGGCGGCCGGTTCGCTGACCGAGCTGCTGGCGCTGGCGGAGCGGGACACCGAGGCCGGCCTGGCCGACGCGCCGTGGCCGCCGCACTTCACCAAACAGGAGGGCGAGGAGCCCCGGGTACGGCCGTCGGCACGCCGGTCGGCCCCGCGCGAGGGTGCGGTACCGGAGCCCGCGCCGGGCAAGTCGAGCGGCCCGACCGGCCGGCGGCGCACGACGGTACCGCTGATCGAGGTGGCGCGCGCCAAGTCGAAGGACGAGGCGATGGCCGGCCTGGACCGCTGGAAGCAGCGGCATCCGGACGTGTGGCCGCTGCTGGCGCCGGCCGACGTGCTCGTCGACTCGATGCGTGGCCGGTCGAGCACGTGGACCCGGATCCGGCTCAACCTGAGCAACGTACCCGAGGGGGACCGGCCGCCCCAGGAGGCGCTGGAGGTCGACTTCGACCCGTGGTCGTGAGGGTCGCTGGCGCTCGCGTACTCCCGTTAGGGTGAGCGCCTCGGCGGGATCGCCCGCCCGATCGTGGGAGGCGCGGCGATGCGTCGGAAACCCCTGGCCGGTCTGCTGGCGTTGCCGCTGTTGGCCGTGACGGCCTGCGGATCCGGCCCGGCGAGCACCGGCCACGGCACCGCGTCACGTTCGGCGAGCCCGTCGACCTCCGTGCGTCCGTCGCCGACGGCCACGCTGCCGACGGGCCTGGTGCTCGGCCCGACCGGGCTGGGGGCGCTGCACTTCGGCATGACCGGCGAGCAGGCCATGGCCACCGGCCTGCTGGCCAACCCCGCGCCGCGCCGCCCCGACGACAACCGGTGCACCCAGTACCCGTTGGTCGGCGGCACCGTGCGGGACGCGTTCGCCCTGGTGTCGCCGGACCGCGGGGTCGTGATGATCGAGGCACCGCGCGCCGTGCGTACCCCGGAGCACGTCGGCGCCGGCTCGACGCTCGCGCAGGTGCGGGCCGCGTACCCCGGGCTGTCCACCGCCGCCAACAGCAGCATGGCGGCGCCGGTCCCGGGGAACGCGGCCGCGCAGTACCGCTTCTCCTTCGACAAGGGCACGGCGCTCGCCGTCGCCATGACGAAGAACCTGGACTGCGCCGACTAGGGCCCGTTTCGTGGATCGTCCGGCCGGCTGCGGCGGCCCCGTTCTCGGCAGTCGCGAGGGCCACCGGCCCGTATCCTGCGGGCCGGCCTCGCGACCGCCGCCGCTCGCCGCGTTGTCGGCACGTCCGGATACGACACCGGTGTGCGAACGCACCTCCGCCCTGCGAGGCGAACGAACGGGACTCGCCTCGCTCGACCCAGGACCCACGAAACAGGCCCTGGCTCTCAGACGTGCGGTACGGCCGGGCCGGTCGAGCGGCCCTGACGGGCGAACAGCGCCAGGACCACGGCGACCACGGCGACCGCCGCGGCGGCGGTGAACGCCAGGTGCATCCCGTCGAGGAACGACAGGTTCGTCGCCTTCGTGATGGCGGCGGCGACCGTCGGGTCGGAGTGCGGCGGGATCGGGGCGACGCCGCCGGACACCGCCTTCTTCGCCTGGTCGAGCTGGTCGGGGTTGAGCGCCGGCAGGTGCTGCGCGGTCCAGTGGCCGTCGAGGACGTTGCCGACCTTCGCGGTCATGAGCGCGCCGAGCACCGCCGTACCGAGGGCGCCGCCGACCTGCATCGCGGACTGCTGGAGCCCGGACGCCACGCCGGACAGCGCGACCGGGGCGTTGCCGACGATGACCTCGGTGGCGCCGACCATGACGACGGACAGGCCGAGGCCGAGCAGCGCGAACCAGATCGACGTCGTACCGGCGCCGGCGTCGAGCGGCAGCCGGGACAGGCCGAACAGCGCGACGGCGACGGAGGCCATGCCGGCGGCGACCGGGAAGCGCGGCCCCGTCTTCCCGATCAGGATGCCGGCGATCGGTGAGCCGACCACCATGCCGGCGGTCATCGGCAGGATGCGTACGCCGCTCTCGACCGGGGTGAGCCCGTCCACGAGCTGCAGGTAGAACGTCACGAAGAACAGCGCGCCGAACATCGCGAACGCCATCAGCACCATCAGCCCGGTGCCGATCGACAGCGGTGCGGAGCGGAAGAGGCCCAGCGGCAGCAGCGGATGCGCGGCGTATCGCTCGCGGATGACGAACAGGACGCCGAACACCACCGCGCCGGCGAACAGCCCGATGGTCCGCCAGTCGCCCCAGCCGAAGTCGGACGCCTTGATGACGCCGAACACCAGCGCGAACATCGCGACGGACAACAGCACGATCCCGGGTACGTCGAAGCGCGAGTCGCGGTCCACGGCGCGGTTGCGCGAGAGTACGAGCATGCCGAGGACGAAGGCGACGACGCCGACGGGCACGTTGATGAAGAACACCGACTGCCACTTGGCGTGCTCGACGAGCAGGCCGCCGACGATCGGGCCGGCCGCGGTGGACACCCCGATCGCGGCGCCCCAGATGCCGATCGCGATGTTCAGCTTCTCGGCCGGGAACGCGTTGCGGAGCAGGCCCAGAGCCGCGGGCTGGAGCAGCGCGCCGAACACGCCCTGGAGTACCCGGAAGGCGATGATCACGCCGATGCTGTGCGAGAAGCCGATGATCGCGGAGCTGGCGGCGAAGCCGACGACACCGGTCAGGTAGACGCTCTTGTGGCCGAACCGGTCGCCGAGCTTGCCGGCCGTGACCAGGAACACCGCGAGCGCGAGCAGGTATCCGTTGGTGATCCACTGCAGGTCGGCCAGCGTCGCGTTGAGCGACTTGCCGATCGCCGGGTTGGCGATGGCGACGATCGTGCCGTCGAGCGCGACCATGATGACCCCGAACGCGACCGCCACGAGCGTGGCCCACGGCCCGCCGCGACCGGCCCCCTGTCGTGTCGTTGCCGGCGCACCGGCGACCGCCGTCGTCATATGTCCCCCCAGGTCAGTGATCCCCGGCGGAGTCTAGTGTCAGCCGCTGACAAGTGGCAATGTGAGACAGATGACCGTGGCTGACGGCTAATATCGGTTGCGGAGGTGGCTGACAGGTGGTCGGTACGGCATCGGCGAACGGCCTGCGCGAGCGGAAGAAGCAGCAGACCCGGGGCGCGCTCATCACCGCGGCGCAGCGGCTCTTCGCCGCGCACGGATACGAGAAGACGACGACCGACCAGATCGCGGCCGCCGTCGACGTCTCCCAGCGCACCCTCTTCCGCTACTTCGCGAACAAGGACGAGATCGCGCTCGCGCCGCTCGACGAGGTACAGGACAGCTTCGCCGCGGCGCTGCGGGAGCGGCCGCGGCGGGAGACGCCGATGACCGCGCTGCGCAACGCGATCCGCACCGTCTTCGCCGGGTACCTCGACGAGAAGGGCGTGGCCGGCGACCGGCTGGCGGTGCTCGGCGCGACGCTCGACCTCGTCGGGCGTACGCCGGCGTTGCAGGCGGCCAACATGCGCCGCTCCGCCGACCGCGAGCAGCAGCTCGCCGCGATCCTCGCCGAACGCGAGGGTGTCGACCCGGACACCGATCTGCGGCCCCGGCTCGCCGTCGCCACGTTCGACGCGGTGCTGCGCGTCGGCAGCATGGCCTGGTGCGAGCACGGCGACCTCGACCCGCACGGCATGTACGCCGAGCTGGAACGCGCCTTCGAGGCCCTGCCCGGCATCTTCGGCCGCTGGCGTACCCCGGCCGAAGAGGCGCGGCGGCGCCCCCGGCCGGAGCGCATCCGCCCGACCGGCTGACCCGCCGGCGCGGCGCCGGCACCGGCCCAGGGCAACGCCGGCCCAGGGCGCGGCACCGGCCCAGGGCGGCGCCGGGCGAACGGCCGGGCCGGCTCAGGCCGGCGGGGCGACCAGGCCCGTCTCGTACGCGATGATGCACAGGTGCACGCGGTCGCGCGCGTCGAGCTTGGTGAACAGCCGGGCCACGTGCGCCTTGGCGGTCGCGACGCTGATGTGCAGCTCGGCGGCGATCTCGTGGTTGGACAGGCCGCGGCCCACGAGGGTCAGCACCTCGCGCTCCCGCTCGGTGATGCCGTCCGCCGACCGGTACGCCGGGGCGGCGGGCGGCCGCCCGACGAAGTCCGCGATCAGGCGACGGGTGACGCTCGGCGCGATGAGCGCGTCGCCGGACGCGACGACCCGGATCGCGCCCAGGATCTCCTCCAACGCCATGTCCTTGACGAGGAAGCCGGCGGCACCGGCGCGCAGCGCGCCGTAGACGTACTCGTCGTCGTCGAACGTGGTCAGCACCAGCACGTGCGGCGGGTCCGGCTCGCCGGTGACGAGCGTGGTCGCCTCGATGCCGTCCATACCGGGCATCCGGATGTCCATGACCACCACGTCGGGCCTCAGCTCCCGGACGAGGCGTACCGCCTCGGCGCCGTCGCCGGCCTCGCCGACGACGGCCAGCTCCGCATCGTCGGCGATGAGTACGCGCAGGCCGGCGCGGATCAGCGGCTGGTCGTCGACCAGGACGACGCGGATCGTCATCGCGCCGCCAGCGGCAGGGTCGCGGCGACGCGGAAGCCGCCGCCCGGCTGCGGCCCGGCGCTGAACGTGCCGTGCAGCAGGGCGACCCGCTCGCGCATCCCGACGATCCCGTACCCGGTGCCGGCGGTGCCGCTGCCCGTCCCGTCGTCGCTGATGTCGAGGGACAGCTCGTCGTCCCGCCGGTCGATCGCGACGGTGCAGTGCCGCGCGCGGGCGTGTCGTATCACGTTGGTCAGCGCCTCCTGGACGATCCGGTACGCGGACAGGTCGAGGTCGGCCGGCAGCGGTGTCGCGTCGCCCGACCGGCGCACGGTGACCCGCAGCCCCGCCTCGGTCGAGCGGGCGACGAGCGCGTCGAGGTCGCCGAGGCCGGGGGTCGGGTCGAGCGGCGCCGCGTCCGTGCCGCGCAGGGTGCCGAGCATCCGCCGCAGCCCGGCGAGCGTGTCCCGGCTGGTGTCCTCGATCGCGGCGAGCGCGTTGCGCGCCTCGGTCGGCTGGGTGTCGATGACGCGCCGGCCGACGCCGGCCTGGATCGCGATGACGCCGATGCTGTGCGCGATCATGTCGTGCAGCTCGCGGGCGATCCGCAGCCGCTCCGCCTGTACCGCCTGGACCTCGGCCTGGTCCCGTTGCGCCGCAAGGTATCTCCGCCGCTGCCGGACCAGGTGCCCGATCGTCCATGCCCCGGCGGTCCCGATCACCATGATCGCCGCGGTCGTCGCCAGGTCGTGGTACGGGAAGCCGGCGAGCAGCAGCACCTGGGCGAGCAGCGCGACGACGCCGGCGGTGATGGAGATCCGGCGTGGTCGGGTCGCCGCGACGTACCCGACGGCGACGTCGGCGGCGAGCGCCTGGAAGTCCCGGATGTCGCTGAGGAACCAGGGCGCGTCGGCGCCGTCGGCCAGCGTCGCCACCATGACCAGGCCGAGGATCAGCACCGTCAGGACGGCGAGCGGCCGGCGGCGGAGCAGGATCAGCGGCACCGCGAGGCTGATCACCGGCGGCGCCAGCGGCGGCCCGAGCGGATTCCGGGCCTTGAGTGACTCGAACAGCACCAACAGGGACAGGGCGATCACGAACCAGGCCAGCACCGTCCGTACCACCCGCCAGGACCGCGCCCGCGACGTCACACGCCGGGTCGGCGAGGCTTCGGGCGCGCTGGTCATGGCGCGATCGTAGCCAGCGGTCGGACCGGCGGCATCGGCCCGCGGACGTACGCCCCCGGGCCACCGTCGGCCGGGACCGCGTGCCCCGCAACGGGTGCGGCGACCCGGTGAAACCGTACGCGTCACCGGCAGGTCATGTCGTGTTCGCCCGGCTCCGGTAGGACCGGGTAGTGGCCGCGGAGCGGCCGGTCCTCACGCGACGGAGGTTGGCGGTGTCTCAGCAGGACAGGGAGGCGACGACGGTGAGTCGGCGCACGCTCGTACGCGGCGCGCTGCTGGCCGGCGGCGCCCTCGCGGTACCGGTGCTGGGCGGGCGGCGCGCGTCGGGCGCACCGGCGCTGGTCCGGTCGGGTCGGCCGGTGTTGACGCACGGCACGCAGGTCGGCGACGTCGAGTACAGCACCGGCACGGTGTGGACCCGCGCGGACAAGCCGGCCCGGATGGTCGTCGAGGTGTCGACCGACCCCGGATTCCGGCGGGTACGCCGGGTACGCGGACCGCTGCTCACCTCGGACACCGACCTCACCGGCAAGACCGTGCTGCACGGCCTGCCCGACGGCCGGGACATCCACTACCGGATCACGGCGGTCGACCCGCACGACGAGACGCTCGCGTCCGAGCCGCTGACCGGCCGCTTCCGTACCGTGCCGGCGCGCCCGCGGGACGTCTCGTTCCTCTGGTCGGGCGACCTGGGCGGCCAGGGCTGGGGCATCGACCCGTCGCGCGGCGGGTACCGGATCTTCGACGCGATGCGCGCCCTCGACCCGGACTTCTACCTGTGCAACGGCGACAACGTGTACGCCGACGACCCGTTCGAGTCGCAGGTGACGCTGCCGGACGGCAGCCTCTGGCGGAACATCGTCACGCCGGAGAAGTCGAAGGTCGCCGAGACCCTGGCCGAGTACCGCGGGCAGTACAAGTACAACCTGCTCGACGAGCCGCTGCGGCGCTTCTACGCGCAGGTCGCGCAGGTGCAGCAGTGGGACGACCACGAGACCCACAACAACTGGTACCCGGGCGAGCTGCTCGACGACGACCAGTACACGGAGAAGCGCGTCGACGTGCTGAAGTACCGGGCGCGGCAGGCGTGGCACGAGTACACGCCGATCACCCCGTCCTACGACCGGGACGGCCGGATCTACCGGGTGCTGCACCACGGGCCGCTGCTCGACGTGTTCGTGCTCGACATGCGCTGGTACCGGGACGCGAACTCGACCGACCGGCAGGACTTCAACGACGGCGGCATCCTCGGCCGGGAGCAGGCCGAGTGGCTGAAGCGGGAGCTGGCCGCGTCGAAGGCCACCTGGAAGGTCATCTCGAACGACATGCCCCTCGGCATCGTCGTCACCGACACCACGCAGGGCCAGCCGAACCTGGAGGCCGTGTCGCAGGGGGACAACGGCAGGCCGCTCGGCCGCGAGCTGCAGATCGCCGAGATCCTGTCCTTCCTCAAACGGGAGGACATCCGCAACGTGGTGTGGCTGACCACCGACGTGCACTACACCGCCGCGCACTACTTCGACCCGGCGAAGGCCGCGTTCACCGACTTCAACCCGTTCTGGCAGTTCGTGTCGGGGCCGCTCAACGCCGGCTCGTTCCCGGCCAGCGCCATCGACGGTACGTTCGGCTGCCAGCAGGTCTTCGTGAAGTCCCCGACGGTCGCGAACTCCTCGCCCGCCACCGAGTTCCAGTTCTTCGGGCAGGTGTCGATCGACGCCGGCTCGCGCGAGCTGAGCGTGCACCTGCGGGACAACTCGGGTGCGGTGCTGTGGACGAAGTCCCTCCCGCCGTACCGCCGCTGACCGGGCCGCCCGGGCGGTAGCCTGCGGTCGTGGCTGACAACGCGCACGTCGACGAACCGGTACGAGTGGGCCTGGTCGGCGCCGGGCCGTGGGCGACGATGCGGCAGGCGCCGCTGCTGACCGGCGGGCCGGAGACCCGGCTCGCCGGGGTGTGGGCCCGCCGCGAGGAGGCGGCCCGCGAGCTGGCCGGGCCGTACGGCGTGCCCGCGTTCACCGACTACGGCGCGCTGCTCGACGAGTGCGAGGCCGTCGCGTTCGCGGTACCGCCGGACGTGCAGGCGCGGATGGCCGCGGAGGCCGCCGCCGCCGGCAAGGCCGTCCTGTTGGACAAGCCGATCGGGCTGACCCTCGCCGAGGCGGCGTCGCTGGCCGAGTCGATCGACTCGGCGGGTGTGGTCAGCCAGCTCATGCTGAGCAACCGGTACCGGCCGCGGGTCCGCGAGTTCCTGGCCCGCGCGGCGCGCTTCGACACGCTCGGCGCGCAGGCCCGGCAGATCACCCGGGCGTTCGTGGCGGGGCCGTTCGCGTTCGGCTGGCGGCTGGAGCACGGCGTGCTGCACGACATCGGGCCGCACGCGCTGGACCTGGTCGATGCGGCCGTCGGCCCGATCGAGCACGTCCACGCGACCGGCGACGTCCGCGGCTGGGTTGCCCTGACCCTCCAGCACGCCAACGGCGCGATCAGCCAGCTCGCCCTGACCGGCGAGGTACCCGACGGCGGGTACACGGAGCTGGCCATGTTCGGCCCGACCGGCGAGCTGCGGCTGGACTTCCGGGACCTGGCCGACGACGAGGCCGACGCCGACGCCGGCTGGGCCAACGTACGCCGGGAGTTCGCCGCGGCGGTCCGGTCGGGACGCCCGCATGCGCTCGACGTACACCGGGGGCTGCGGCTTCAGCGCCTCATCGACCGGGCGCTCACCTCGCTCCGCTGACCCGTCTCCCGCGCGCGGATTCGGACGTACCGCCATGATCGGCGCGGCGCGCTATCGTTCGCGATATCGCAGCCGGGGTCGACACGGAGGTTCGGGATGGACGCGAAGTCGCCGGTGGAACTGGTGATCAAGGCCGTGCAGGCGCTGCCGGACGACGAACGCGAGAAGGCGCTGACCTGGCTGATCGACCGCCGTCCCGCCCACTGGCCGGTACCCGTGGGCAGCCGGGCGGCGGCCGGCGGTGCCGAGACCGCCGAGCCGCCGACACCGCTGCTGCGCCGCCGGATGGAGGAGCGCGGCGCGCTCCGCGGCGGACACCAGGGTGTCCTGGTCCGCCTGCCCGTCGACGCGCACACCCGGCTGCGCGACTGGTGCGAGCAGCACGACTTCGCGATGGCCACGGTGATCCGCGGCCTCGTCGACCGCTTCCTCGACCAGCAGCGCGCCTGAGCCGCTCGCCCCGCCGGCGGTCAGGTGACGTCGAGGACGGCCTTGCCGCGGACCCGCCGGGCGAGCAGCGCGTCGGCCGCCTCGCCGATGCGGTCCCAGCTGCCGCGCCAGTCGACCTGCGGGTCGATCGCGCCCTCCGCCAGCAGGCCGGCCAGGTAGGCCAGGTCGTCCGCGGCGTCCGTCCCGAACTGGAACGACTCCAGTCGGCGGCCCACCGGCGCGCCCACCGTCGCGCCGGCCGGGAAGACGGTCGGCTCGCCCGACGCGGCGCCGATCGACTGCACGGAGGCGCCGCCGGCGAGCAGCCCGAACGCCCGGGCGAGGACGGGACCGCCGATCGTGTCCAGCGCGCCGCCGAGCGTACCGGTGACCTGGTCCAGGTCGGTGACGATCTCGCTCGCGCCCAGCTCGGCCAGCCCGGCCCCGCGAGCAGCGCTGCCTACCAGCGCGATCACGTACGCCCCGCCGCGCGCGGCCAACTGCACCGCGAACCGCCCGACCCCGCCGGACGCGCCGGTGACCAGGACACGCCGGCCGAGCAGTGGGCCGAGCCGGCGTACCGCCCGGAGCGCGGTGCCGGCGGCGACGGGCAGCGCCGACGCGGCTCCAAGGTCCACCCCGTCGGGTACGGCCGCCAGGTTGGTCGTGTCGGCGGCGCGCAGCTCCGCCCACGCGGCGCCGTACCCGAAGGTCAGGACGCGGGTGCCGGCGGCGGGACCGGTGCCGTCGGCCGCGGGGGTGACGACGACGCCGGCCGCGTCCCAGCCGGGTACGGTGCCGGGCTCCGCGTCGCGAAGGCGGCTCAGTTCGCCGCGGTTGAGCGACACCGCCTCGACCCGGACGAGTGCCTGGCCGGCGGTGGGAACGGGATCGGGCGCCTCGCCCAGGCCGATGCCCGCCGGTACCGAATGGTTGACCACGAGTGCTCGCATGCCCGCACCAACCTCCGCCGGCGCGGATTATTCCTGGTAGGCGTTGCGCCACGAACAGTGAGACAAGCGGGCGATTTCGCACACCGGGCAACCCCGCCGCGCGCCCGGCCGGCCGTGGCGGGTTCACTGTCGGCGTGTCCAACCCGACCCCGTACGTGGAGCTGAGCCGCGCGCAGTGGCGCACGCTGCGCAGGTCCACGCCGATGCGGCTGACCGAGGACGAGCTCGCCGGGATGCAGGGCCTCGGCGACGTCGTGTCGCTCGACGAGGTCGCCGACGTGTACCTGCCGCTCTCCCGGCTGCTGAACCTCCAGGTGGCCGCCCGACAACGGCTCAACGAGGCCACGTCCGTGTTCCTCGGCGAGCCGCCGCTGCGGGTGCCGTTCGTGATCGGCATCGCGGGCAGCGTCGCCGTCGGCAAGTCCACGATCGCCCGCCTGCTGCGTACGCTGCTCGCCCAGTGGCCGGACCATCCGCGCGTCGACCTGATCACCACCGACGGCTTCCTCCACCCGAACGCCGAGCTGAAACGCCGCGGCCTGATGGAGCGCAAGGGATTCCCGGAAAGCTACGACCGGCGCGCCCTCGTCCGCTTCGTGTCCGACGTCAAGTCCGGCCGGCCGGAGGTCGCGGCGCCCGTCTACTCGCACCTCACGTACGACATCGTGCCGGGGGAGAAGCGGATCGTCCGGCAGCCCGACATCCTGCTCGTCGAGGGCCTGAACGTGCTGCAACCCGCGCCCCGCCTCGCCGTCTCCGACCTCTTCGACTTCTCCCTGTACGTCGACGCGCACACCGACGACATCCGCCGCTGGTACGTGGAACGGTTCCTGCAACTGCGCGAGACCGCGTTCGCCGACCCCGCCTCGTTCTTCCACCGCTTCGCCATCCTGTCCGACGCCGAGGCCGTCGACACCGCGACCGGCATCTGGGGCGCCATCAACGAACCGAACCTCGTCGAGAACATCCGCCCCACCCGGCCCCGCGCCACCCTGGTCCTCCAGAAGGGCCCCGACCACGCCGTCGCCCGGGTACGCCTCCGCAAGCTCTGAAACCCGTTGTGCCCCAACCGAACCGCGGCTAGCTTCGGCGGATGCGTGAGCTGGCCGAGATCGTCGGCACGGTCCGTTCGTACGAGTGCGTGCCGGTGTCGGGCGCCGGCGCCGTGACGGGCGGCGTGTTCCGGGTGACCGGCGTCGGAGCGGACGGCCCGTTCCGTCTGGTACTCAAGCGAATCCGGCCGCCGGAGGGCCCGCGGGCCGTCGCCGCCCGGGACCCGCGACACTTCACCTACTGGCGGCGCGAGGCGCTGGCGTACCGGTCCGGCCGCCGGCAACCTGTTCGGGGCGCCCGACGGCGGCGACACCGTCGCGCTCGACTGGGCCACGCTCGGCGTCTCGCTGCCCGGGTTCGACCTCGCCCACCTCGTACTCGGGGCGCCCGAGCGGATCCACGCGCGCAACCATCCGGCCGCCGACGGTCCGCTCGCCGAGGCCCACCTGGCCGCGCTGGGCCCGGACCGCGCCGCTGCGACCCGCGCCGGCTTCGCCGTTTCGTACGCGCTGGTGGCGGTGTCCCGGTTGCACTGGTACCTGGCGCGGCCGGAGCCGGATGTGGCGGTGTTGGGCGGCCTGGCGCGGCGCGCGCTGGCGGCGGTACCGATCGGGTGACCCGGTCCCAGATTCGAACATGTGTTCGATAGACTCGCAGGTCATGACCCTTGTACGTGCCTGGTGGAACGGCCACCACGATCGCGACGCCCGCCAGCAGGTCGCCATCCACGAGACGTCCGGCGGCTGGCGCGTCGACCACCTCGGCCCGTACGAGCGGTACGAGTACGTCACGTGCGTCTCGCCCGCGCAGGCCGACGCTGAGGCGGCCCGCTTCCTCGCCCGCGGCGCGGTCTGGCACCCGATCCCGCGCTGACGCGGGATCCGTTGGGGGACAACGACTCTAGAGCGCGTCGAGGTCGGTACGGAGGGATTCGGCGTCCTCGTGGTGCAGGTCGTCGAGGATCGCGAGGGCCTGCTTCCACGCGGTGCGGGCGTCGTCCGGCCGGTCCGCCCGGCGGTACGCGGCGCCGAGGTTCCGCCGCGTCACCGCCTCGTGGTAGCGGTCGCCGAGCTCGGCGGTCAGCTCGATGGCCCGCTCGTACGAGGCGATCGCCGGCTCGTGCTCGCCGGCCGCCGAGTACGCGTCGCCGAGCGTGTCGAGGGTCGCCGCCTGCCCGCCGCGGTCGCCGAGGTCGCCCTCGATGTCGAGGGCGCGGCGCAGCGGCTCGACCGCGGCTGTGGGCTCGCCGAGCGCGACGTGGCACCAGCCGATGGTTTCCAGCGCCCGCGCGGTCCGGGCCACACCGCGCCGGTCGGTGGTCCGCTCGTAGTGGGCGAGTACCCGACGCATGTGGTCGAGCGCCTGCCGGTGGTCGTGCGCGGAGATGCACAGCCACGCGAGGCTGGAGTGTGCGTCGGCGCGGGCGGCCGGGTCGCCGAGCTGTTCGTACCGGGCGATCGCCTGCCGGAACGTCTCCTGCGCGTCGGTGACCTGGCCGAGCTGCTGGTGGCTGGCGCCGAGCGCGTGCCAGCTGAATGCCTCGCACCGGGTGTTCTCCCAGCGCTGCGCGGCGGACAGCGCGAGCCGCTGCGCGTCGACCTGCTCGGCCCAGTCACCGCGGTAGCTGTACAGCGTGTAGAGGCACCAGGCGAGGTGCCAGGCGTACCGGTCGAGGTGCAGGCGGACGCACATGTGCAGGGCGGCGACGAGGTTGTCGCGTTCGCGGGTGAGCCAGTCGAGCGCGGCGTCCCGGTCGGCGACCTCCTCGGCGGGTACGTCCGGCGGGTCGAGGAGCTGTTCGCGGTGTGGGTCGAGGAGCCGGGCCGACGCGTGCGCGGTGGCGAGGCACCCGTCGAGGTACCGCTCGACCGCCACCGACCGCTCCGCCGCCGTGTCGGTACGGTCGGCGAGCTCGGCGGCGTGCTCGCGCAGCAGGTCGTGCCGGGTGTACCGGCCGGGGGCGACCTCGGTGGCGAGGTGGGCGCGGCCCAGCTCGGCCAGCGAACGACGGGTGCGGTCCGCCGGCCAGCCGGCGAGGTTCGCGGCTGCGGGGACGGGCAGCTCCGGCCCCGGGTACAGGCCGGCGAGCCGGTAGACGCGCCGGGCGTCGTCGCCGAGCGCCGCGTACGAGGCGGTGAACGCGGCGCGCGCGTCGGTGGCGCCGTCGCCGATGTCCAGGGCGTCGAGCCGCTGGCCGTCCCGCAGCTCGGCCGCGAGTACGCCGAGCGGGAAGTCGGGGCGCAGCGCGGCCCGGGCGGCGAGGACGCTCAGCGCCAGCGGAAGCCGCCCGCAGCCGGCGATGATCTCCTCGACGGCGCTCGGTTCGGCCGCGACCCGGTCCGTACCGATCCGGCGTGCCAGCAGTTCGCGCGCCTCGGCCGGGCTCGGCTCGGCCAGCGGCACGGCGATCGCCCCGTCGCTCGCGATCAGCCCGGGCAGCTGGTTGCGGCTGGTCGTGACGACCATGCTGGCCGGCGAGCCGGGCAGCAGCGGGCGTACCTGGTCGGCGTCGCGCGCGTTGTCCAGCACCACGAGCATCCGGCGGTCCGCGAGCAGGCTGCGGTACCTGCCGGTCAGGCCGGTGAGGCCGGTCGGCATCCGGTCGTGCGCGACGCCCAGCGCCTCCAGGAAGCCGCGCAGCGTCTCGGTGGGGGAGGCCGGCGGGTCCGCGGCGTACCCGTGCAGGTTGACGTAGAGCTGGCCGTCGGGGAAGCGGTCGGCGACCCGGTGCGCCCACCGTACGACGAGGGCGGTCTTGCCGATGCCGGCCGCGCCGGCCACGACGACCAGCCGGTCCCCGCCGCCGGCCAGGATCCGGTCCAGCTCGGCCAGGTGCGCCGTACGGCCGGTGAAGGCGGCGGCGTCGGCGGGCAGGTGGGCGGGCTTCGCGGGCAGCGCGGCGCGGGGCGCGGCGCGGGTCGCGGTGCCGGCGAGGATCGACCGGTACAGCTCCTGGAGGTCGGCGCTGGGGTCCGCGCCGTACTCGTCGGCGAGCCGGCGCCGCGTCGCCTCGTACTCGGTGAGCGCCTCGGCGTCGCGGCCGGCGTCGACCAGCGCGCGCAGCAGGACGCCGACGAGCGGTTCGACCAGCGGGTCGTCCAGCAGCCGGGCGCGCGCCGCGTCGATCACGGCGTCCGGCTGGCCGAGCCGCAGCCGGGCTGCGGCCCAGTCGACGAGGATGTCCGTACGGGTCCGGCGCAGCGTGTCGCGCATCTGCGCCAGCCACGGGCCGGGCAGCCCGGACAGCGGTTCCCCGCGCCACAGCTCGCCGGCGGTACGCAGCAGCTCGACGCGCCGCTGGTCGGTGACGTCGGCGGCCCGCGCGGCGGCGGCGAGCCGGCGCGCGTGGTGCAGGTCGATCCGCCCCGGCTCCGTCAGCAGCCGGTACGCCCCGGACCGGTGGTGCAGCTCGGCCGGCGGGTCGGCCGCCGCGAGCAGCCGGCGGATCCGGCTGAGGTGGGATTGGAGGGTGGCGCGGACGGACGCCGGCGGCGCCTCGCCCCACACCCGGTCGATCAACGCCTCCGCGGTCACCGGGCGGCCCGCGTCGAGCAGCAGGCAGGCCAGTACGGCCTGCTGCTTGGTGGTGCCGACGTCGAGCGCCCGGTCGTGCGCCCAGACCTCGACCGGTCCGAGAAGCCGGAAGTCTGCCATCTGCTCCCCTGTCACGCGCTTCGCCCACGTACGCACGCTGCGCCGCAAGGATTCCACAACCGGCCGGCAAGTGCGCTGACGAGACTCGGTGCTAACGGAGGCGGGGGTCGAGTGAGAGGGCGTCACCAGACATGACAGGTGTATCGAACGGCAGGCACGTCGCTCCGCCGAGCGGCAGGCACGCCGAGGGCGGGTACTCCCGCCGGTCGCTGTTCAAGATCGGCGCGGGGCTCGCGGTCGGGGCGGGTGTCGTCGGCGCGGGTACGGCCGCCATGGCGAACGGGCCCGGTGACCCGACGGCGCCGACCATCGCGACCAAGATCAAGAACCTGAGCGGCCCGGCGGAGACCGGCCCGTTCGCGTCGCCGTGGTCCGACCTCGGCATCCCCGTACGCTGCCCGGACGGCACGATGCTGTTCGTCGGCGGGGACACGTTCAACGGCGACCACGTACCGCGGCCCGGTGAGCCCGCCGATGACTGGCGTGCCCCGGTCGGCCTGCGGTCCAGCAGCTCCGACGTGAACAACCTGCACATCGACGGCAGCGTCGGCGGCGGGCACGCCAACGCGCTCGTCGACGAACCGCACAACCCGGTCGGTGACAAGAACACCACCGCGATCCCGTCGGACGTGTTCGTCGTCGACGGCGTCATGTACATGCACCTGATGCGCGGCGTCATCTACGACACCCACCACACCGACTTCTGGCGGTCCTTCGACAACGGCGAGACCTGGGAGTACCTCTGCCAGTGGCCGGGTGACCTGCACGGCGGCCAGTTCCAGCAGAAGACGTACGCGGTCGCCGAGGGTGACTACTGCTACGTGCTGTCCAGCGTCTTCAACCGCACGGTGGCCTCGGGCATGCTCCTGCACCGGGTACGCAAGGACAGCCTCGGCAACGCCGACGCGTACGAGCCGTGGGGCTACGCGGACGGCGGCTGGGGCTGGGGCAAGCCGCCGACGACCGTGTTCGGGGTACGGAAGTGGGGCGAGATCTGCTTCCGCGCCATGGACGGCAAGTACGTGTTGACCTGGCTGAACATGGACCCGGGGTCGATTCGCGCGATGGTGTTCCCGCTGCCGACGTCGGACTTCACGCGGACGCTGGAGCAGACGATGATCCTGCCGTGTGCCCCGGGCCAGGAGGCCGCCAACCTTGTCGCCTACCCGTACGGTGGGTTCGTCGTGCCGGGCTCGACGTTCGGGAACTTCCACATCGTCGTGAGCCAGTGGTACGACCCGTGGAACTACCGGTTCATGCAGTACAAGATCAACATGGTGTCCTGACTCCGTCCCAACGGTGAGGAGCACGCACGATGACTCCGCATAACCGGCGCCACCTCCGCCGCGGTGCCCTCGCCTTCGCCGCCGCGGTGGCCCTGGCGACCACGGGCGGCGCCGGTGCCGCCGTCGCGGCGCCCGGCGACACCCACTACTACATCGAGGCCGGCGGGCTCGGCGCCACGGCCGACGCGCCGACCTGCACCCGCTCGTACGGCTACGCGAACCAGAGCCTCGACGGCGGCATCGCGCAACCGGTCTGCTACTCGGCGAGCGCCGGTCCGTTCATCGGCATACACAACGAGGCGCCCGCCCCGAACGCGCCGAGCATGGACGCCAGCGTCGCCGAGGGATACCGGAACATGCTGGCGAAGGCGGAGGCAACGCACCAGGCCGACCCGGGCGCGCGGATCACGATCGTCGGGTACTCGCTGGGCGCGTGGGTGGCGGACCTCGTCCTGCAACGCATCGCCAAGGGCGACACCGGCATCCCGCGGTCGCAGGTCGACGGGATGCTCTACGCCGACCCGCTACAGCCCGGCACCGGCATCTGGGCGAAGATCCCCAAGGGCGTCGGTCTCTTCGGCATCACCTCGCCAGGTCCGGGCCCCGTGCACTTCGACGGGATCCCGGTCCAGCGTTTCTGCATCCACCGGGACGGCGTCTGCGACGCCACCTCGATCGAGTCGTTCCCCGGCTACCTCACCGAACACCCAACCTACCCGCGGGACAACGGCATCGTGGAACAGACGATCGCGCGGGACGGCACCGACGGCATCACCTGGTACGACAACTAGTTCCCCGCGACGCGGCCCCGACCATGGCGGTCGGGGCCGCACCGTGTCCGCCAAGCCCGGCGGACCACGGCGCCGACGACCGAGCGCACCCGACGCCGGGTCAGCGGCTGAACCGGTACTGGAGGCGGTACGACAGGCCGCTGATCGGCAGCAGCGGCAGCAGCACGTCGAGGGCGAGGCTCGGCCACACACTGAGCCACGCGAGCCCCATGGCGACCGCGTACGTCGCCACCGGGAGCAGCGTGAGCCACCGGCTCACCCGTACCACCCGGTCGGGCAGGTCGCCGGCGAGGCGGGTCGGTCCCGTTGCGTACCACCAGGTCGCGGCGTCGAGTCCGGTCACCAGCAGCAGGCCGCCGTTGTACACGGTCAGCGCGAGTGGGTCGAAGAGGTGCCCGGCGACGAGCCCGGTCGTCCACGGCAGCAGCGCGACGGTGGCGAGCAGGGCGAGGTTGAGCCAGGTGTGCACGTGGTCGGTGCGCCGGATGTACTCGAAACCGTTGCGGTGACCGAACCACAGCACGCCGAGCACGACCATGCTCTCGACGTACAGCAGGAGGTGGGTGAGCTGGCCGTGCAGGATCGCGGCGACGGACTGGTGCCCGTCGCCGGTGGACAGGTCGAGCACGAGCAGCGTCATCGCGATCGCGAACACGCCGTCGGACAACGCCTGGAGTCGCTGCGTTCCGCCCTCGGAGCGCGGATGCGCGTCCTTCGACCGTATTGCCTGCCTCGACCAGAGCATCGGTCCCCCTTTCGCCGGCGGACAGTATCCACGATCCGCGTGCTACCGTCACTTGTGAACAGAAATCCAATCTGTTCATATGGATGGAGAGCCGATGGCACCGACCTTCAGCCCCGCGGAACGGGACCGGATCGACGAGCACCTCGTCGCCACCGCCCGGCGCCTGTTCGCCACGCAGGGCCTGCGCCGCACCTCGCTCGACGACCTCGTCGGCCCCGCCGGGATCGCCAAGAGCAGCTTCTACTCCTTCCACGACAGCAAGGAATCGCTGTACCTGCACGTGATGCTGGCGTCCGCGACCGCCAACCGGGACCGCCTCCTCGCCGCCGTACGGCGCGGGCGCGGCAGCCGCAGCAGGCTGCGCCGGCTGCTCCGGGAGACCGTCACGATCCTCGACGAGGATCCGCTCTACCGGCGGCTGCTCACCCACCCCGACGAGATGCGTACGGTGCGGGACCGGCTGACCGCCGCCGACCTCGCCGAGACGGAGACGCAGCTCGTGGCGCCGCTCGCCGAGCTGGTCGAGGCCGGCCAGCGCGCGGGTGAGATCGTGGCCGGCGAGCCCGGCGTGATCGTCGGCGTGCTGCGCGCCGTGCTGCTGCTGCCGCTGCACGCCGACGAGTTCGGCCCGGCGTACCCGGCGGTGCTCGACCTGCTCGTCGACAGCGTGACCACGGGACTGACCACCGGGAGCGCGCGATGAGCGCGGTACGGGCGATCGCCGGCGCGTTCCGGATGACCGACGAGACGTGGCGGCGGCACGCCAACCCGTGGAGCGTGTACACCCGGTTCGCCGCGATACCGCCGCTGCTGCTGGCGATCTGGAGCCGTACCTGGATCGGCTGGTGGGCGCTGGCCGCGGTGGCCGTCGTCGCCGTCTGGCTCTGGCTCAACCCGCGGGTCTTCCGGCCGGTCGACCGGCCGACCGCGTGGGCCTCGCGCGGCATCTTCGGCGAACGGATCTGGGCCACCGAACGGGCCCGGCTGAGCCGGGCACAGCGCGACGCGTTCCGCTGGATCGGGATCCCGGGGGCGGTCGGGGCCGCTCTGTTGCTGTGGGGGATGGTCGTGCTCGACGTGTGGCCGACGGTGTTCGGCGCCAGCCTCGTCGTACTGGCCCAGCTGTGGCGCATCGACCGCCTCGCCGCCTGCTACGACGCGCTCACCCCGACCCGCGCCTGACACGTACGCGGGCCGTGGGTCACGTCGCCGGGTCGTCGCCGCGACCCCGCCGGCGGCGGTACGCCCACGCCTGCGGCGCCGTCCAGTGCCGCGTCATCGCCAGCACCCGGAACGCGAACACCAGTGCCGCGGCGACCGGCGCGACCACCGGCATCGGCCAACCCAGGTGGAACGCGAGCGACACGGCGGCGGCGCCCGCCATCGCCGGGATCGAGTACAGGTCGGTGTCGACCTGGACCAGGGCAGGCGTCTGCCGGGCGATGATGTCGCGGATCAGCCCGCCGCCGACGCCGGTCGTCACGCCCAGCACCGCCGACTGCACCGCGCCGAGCCCGAAGTCCAGCGCCTTCAACGTCCCCGTGACACAGAACAGCCCCAGCCCCGCCGCGTCGAACAGCAGCACGGTGAAGTTCAGCCGCGCCACGACCGGATGCGCGAAGAACGCGACCGCCGCCGCGGCCAGCGGTACCAGCAGGTACCAGGCATGCCGGAACGCGGCGGGCGGGACGTCGCCGATCACGAGATCCCGGAGTACGCCGCCGCCGAGGGCCGTCGCCTCCGCCAACACGAGGATCCCGACGGCGTCGAACCCCTTCTGCACGGCGGTCAGGGCACCGGACGTGGCGAAGACGTAGATGCCGACGATTTCGAGGACGCTGAGCGCGGTGTGACCCCACATGCCCCCAGTCTCACGGTCCGCGATCCGGGCCGCGGGCGTACCCGCTCAGCGGGTGATGCCGACCGCAGGCCGCGGACGCCGGCTTGCCCACCGGCCCCGGCGATCGGCGCCCGGAATGGCCGGCGCGTCGAAGAACGTCGGCAACATCCCGTACGTCATCGGCGGGCCCTGGGCGGGCCACGGCATCCCGTCGACGCCCGTGCCCGGGGCGCCGGCATGCCGGCGACTCCACGACGGTCGGGACACGGCTCGTAAAAGCGTTGCGCGGTGCGGGATCGGGGTCGTAGTCTCCTGTCAACGTTGAACGCGACACCGATCCGGGACGGGAGCACGGCGATGAACCTCTGGCAGACACCCACCGAGCCGCGGCGCCCCGCGCTGTGCGGTGGCGTGGTCGTGCCCTGCCCGGGGCCGATCGAGCGTACCGGCGTCATCGTCGAGACGAGTGGGTAGCGGACGCGAAGCGTCACGCCGAGCCGCCCACCCGGATCCGGGACGGGCGGCTTTTTCGTTGCGGTACAAGCAGATCCGACGGCATCGTTGCTTGACAACTCCACAGTGGATGGCATGGATCCACTCGGCCCACCCGAGGGCCGAGACGTCTGGTGCGAGGGAGACGGAAACCCACCTGCCTTGGAAGCAGGAGACACCGCGTTCGACTCGCGGGCACCAGACCATCATGGCGGGTTCGGTTAGCGGTCAGGCCGCCGGATTCTCAGTCCGGAGACAGGGGTTCGACTCCCCTACCCGCTGCGGCATCGTGAGATCTGTTGGTGCCATGCGGTAGTGGCGCAGCCGGAAGCGCACCTGCTTGCCATGCAGGAGATCGCCGGTTCGAACCCGGCCTACCGCTCGATCCGAGCCCTCGTAGCCCAACCGGCAGAGGCGGCAGGCCAAGGACCTGCTTGGTGCGCGTTCGAATCGCGCCGAGGGCACGAGGACTTCGGTCCATGCGCTTGTGGCGGAAAGGAAGACGCGCCGGGTCCAGGGCCCGGTACCCGCGAGGGTGTGTGGGTTCGACTCCCACCGGGCGCACGCAAGCATCCTGCCGCAGCTCGATCCGGTACGAGCAGTGCCCTGATACGGCAAAGGTTGCAGGTTCGAATCCTGCCGGCAGGACCACGCCCCCGTAGCTCAGCGGAACAGAGCGTCTGGCTACGAACCAGAAGGTCGCGCGTTCGAGTCGCGCCGGGGGTACGCATCGGGTTGTGGCGCAGCTTGGTAGCGCACTGCGTTCGGGACGCAGGGGTCGCGGGTTCGAATCCCGCCAACCCGACGAGGATCGGCCCGATCGGGCCGTGGATCCGTTGCGCGGTAGGGGAGTTCGGTCGTCCCCGCGGCCCTCATAAGGCTGAGATCGCCGGTTCGAATCCGGCCCGCGCTACAAGACGCGCGTTCGGTTAGCGGTCAGGCCGCCGGGTTTTCACCCCGGAAACGACGGTTCGACTCCGTCACGCGCGACGACGCCCGGGTAGCTCAGCGGCGAGAGCAGCTGCCCTACAAGCAGAGGAGCGGGGGTTCGAGTCCCTCCCCGGGCACGCACGTACGCACGCTCGTAGCTCAGTGGACAGAGCGTCAGGTTCCGAACCTGAGGGTCGCTGGTTCGATCCCAGCCGGGCGTACGGTTTCTCCGGTCCCGTGGGCGTTCCCGGTGGGGCGGCCCGCCTGCAAAGCGGGTGATGACGGTCGGTTCGACTCCGAGCGGGACCTCCGCGACCATGCCATCCACTGTGGAGTGTCGCCGGACGGGCAGCCACGGCCGTACGCGGCGTCGCGGTGTGCGTACGCCTCGGACTGCCGGGCCGTCGCCGCGACGTGCGGCTCGAACCGGCGGATCGTCGGATCCTCGGAGAAGTGCAGGACCTGGCCGGCTTCCGGGCGCATCAGCCGAGGCTGGCGCGCCCGGCCCGGGTCAGGCTGTCCACTCCGGACGGTGCGGGGCCTCGGCGCCGATCGTGGTGGTGTCGCCGTGGCCGGTGTACACGACCGTGTTCGGCGGCAGGGTGAGCAGGCGCCGGGTGATCGAGTCGACGATCGTGTCGAAGTCCGAGTACGACCGGCCCGTGGCGCCCGGGCCGCCGGCGAACAGCGTGTCGCCGGTGAACACCGCGCCGAGCGACGGTACGGACAAGCAGCAGGAGCCGGGGGAGTGGCCGGGCGTGTGCAGCACCGTCACGGGTACGCCGGCCACGGTCAGCGACTGGCCGTCGGCCAGCTCGCCGTGCGGCGGCCGGCCGGGGTGCGTCTGGTCCCACAGCACCCGGTCCGCGGGGTGCAGCAGGACGGGCGCGTCGACGAGCGCGGCGAGGTCCAGCGCGGCGTCGACGTGGTCGTTGTGCGCGTGGGTGCAGGCGATGGCGGTCACCCGACGGCCGGCGACGAGACCGTGGACGGCGCGCGCGTCGTGCGGCGCGTCGACCACGAGACACTCGTGCTCGTCGCCGAGTACCCAGACGTTGTTGTCGACGTCCCACCGGCCGCCGTCCAGCTCGAACACACCGGACGTGACGATCCGGTCGATGCGGACGCTCACAGCACGACCACGCTGCGCAGCACCTCGCCGCGGCCCATCGCGTCGAACGCGGCCTCGACCCCCTCGATGCCGATGGTCTCCGACACGAACCGGTCGAGCGGCAGGCGGCCCTGCCGGTGCAGCTCGATCAGCGTCGGGAAGTCGCGGCTCGGCAGGCAGTCGCCGTACCACGAGGAGCGCAGCGCGCCGCCGCGGCTGAACACGTCGATCAGCGGCAGCTCCAGCGTCATCTCCGGTGTGGGTACCCCGACGAGGACCACCGTGCCGGCCAGGTCGCGGGCGTAGAACGCCTGCCGGTACGTCTCCGGCCGGCCGACCGCCTCGATCGCCACGTCCACGCCGTTGCCGTCGGTCAGCGCCCGGATCGCCTCGACCGGGTCGGTGCCACGGGAGTTGACCACGTGGGTTGCGCCGAAGTCGCGCGCCCAGGCCAGCTTCCGGTCGTCCACGTCGACCGCGACGATGGTGGTGGCGCCGGCCAGCCGCGCGCCCGCGATGGCCGCGTCCCCGACACCACCGCACCCGAACACGGCGACCGAGTCGCCCCGGCCGACGCCGCCGGTGTTCAACGCGGCGCCGAGCCCGGCCATCACCCCGCAGCCGAGCAGCCCGGCAACGGTCGCCGGCACGGACTCGTCGACCTTCGTACACTGGCCGGCCGCGACCAGCGTGAGCTCGGCGAACGCGCCGATACCCAGCGCCGCGGACAGTGGCGTACCGTCGGCGCGGGTCATCCGCTGCGTCGCGTTGCGGGTGTCGAAACACAGCCACGGTCTGCCCCGCCGGCAGGCCCGGCAGACGCCGCACACGGCGCGCCAGTTGAGGATCACTAAGTCGCCCGGGGCGACCTCGGTGACGTCCGGGCCGACCGCCTCGACCGTGCCGGCGGCCTCGTGCCCCAGCAGGTACGGGAACTCGTCCCCGATCCCGCCGTCGCGGTAGTGCAGGTCGGTGTGGCACACCCCGCAGGCCTGGATCCGCACCAGCGCCTCGCCGGGACCCGGGTCGGGGACGTTGATCGTCTCGATGCTCACCGGCTCGCCCTTGGCGCGGGCGACGACTGCCTGGACCTGCTGCATGGAATCCCCTCCTGAACGACCGAACGGCCCACCCTAGGAGGGAACCCGGCCGCGGCGCGAGCACCCTCGGCCCGCGGTGGACCACAACTTTCCGCGGGTCCGTCCCGTCTCCCGGGCATGACCGCGAACCCGCTGCGCCTGCTCACGCTGACCGCCCTGGCGACCCTGCTGGTCACCAGCCCCGGCACCGCGTCGTACGGCGCGCTGCGCACGCCCACCGGCGGCGAGTACGTCGTCCGCACGGCGGCGGCCACGGGCCACGCGCCGACCGCGTTCCCGACCAGCGGCCTGACGGTGGGCGAGGCACCGAGGATCTCCTACCTCTTCGCGTCCGAGCCGGTGTTCGGTGGCGGCAACTGGCGCCTGGTACGCACCGACGGGACGACCTTGCGGACCCCCGACCTCCCCTGG
>DASXWQ010000022.1:0-14480 GCA_036503555.1 Actinocatenispora sp. | reverse complement strand
GTCGCGCGCGCTGCGGCGCGCGCGACGCGGCGGTCAGGCCCAGGCGACGGTGTCGAGGAACGTCTCGACGGCGGTGAGCGCCACCGCGTGCGCGGCGAGCGTCGCCGCGAGCGGCCCCGGTACGAACAGGCCGTGGTCGGCGCCGGGGATCTCCACCACGTGCGGGGTCAGCTCGCGCGCGAGCCCACCGTCCCACGTCTCGTCGTCGGACCCGCCGACCAGCAGGAACGGCGCGCTGGCGCGGCGCAGTGCGGCGACCGTACCGGGGGTGTGCAGCAGCGGCGTGTACCAGACGGCGGGCAGGGCGCGGTCCGCGGCGACGGGCGCGGCGCGGCTGCCGAGCGACTTGCCGACGAGCACGGTACGGGCGCCGGGTGCGAGCTTCTCGACCCGGCCGAGCGCGTCGGCGACCTGACCGCTGGCCCACGCTTCGGCCTCGCTGCCGGACAGCCACGCCCGGAACTCGGCCTGTTCGGACGCGGGCGGCGCCCAGCGGATCGCCTCGACGTACGCGTCGCGGACGTCGAGCGCCTCGCTGGTGAAGTGCAGCAGCGGGAAGTCGGTGGTGTAGCCGTTGCCGGGGATAAGGATCGCGGCCCGGTCGGGGGTACCGGGTTCGGCCGCGTCGGTCGAGTCGGACGTGTCGCTCATGGCCGCGCCTCCCTTCGGCCGGACCGTCCACGAGGCACGACCGCGGTGTGCTTCCGGTCCAGTCGGTCACGCACGCTCATGGCCGCTCCCCTCTCCGGTCGGACCGACCACGAGACACGAACGCACAATGCTTCCGATTCGCTCGATCACGCTCGTTCATGCCGAGAACCTAGCGGCACGCCCGGCGGTACGCGACCCCCGGCACGAACGGCATCACTATCCGCAACGTCACGTGCTCCTCGGCCGAGGCGGGCGGTCATACCCCGGGCATGGCAGGCTGCACGGTGTGAGCACTGCACAGGACCAGCCGCGGCCGCTGGCCACGACGCTGCGCCGGGTCGAGCGGGCCGCGGGCGCGCTGGCCACGGAGAGTGTGGCCCGGATGGACGCGACGCTGCCCTGGTTCTCGGAGCTGCCGGCCGAGCGGCGGTCCTGGGTGATGCTGGTCTGCCAGTCGGGCGTGAACTCGTTCGTCGCCTGGACCCGGGATCCGGCGAAGCCGCCGGAGTTCGGCGACGAGGTGTTCGCCGCCGCGCCGCGTGAGCTGGCCCGGTCGATCAGCCTCCAGCACACCGTCGCGCTGATCAAGGTGACGATCGACGTCGTCGAGGAGCGGGTGACGGAGCTGGCCGCGCCGGGCGAGGAGTCGGCGCTGCGGGAGGCGCTGCTGCGGTTCTCCCGCGAGGTCGCCTTCGCCTCCGCCCGGGTGTACGCGCGGGCCGCGGAGTCGCGCGGCGCGTGGGACGCGCGGCTCCAGGCGATGCTGGTGGACGCGTTGCTGCGCGGCGAGGTCGGTGACGCGATGGCGAGCCGGGCCGCCGCGCTCGGCTGGTCGGACGCCACCCCGGTCGCGGTCGCGGTCGGCAACTCGCCGGAGGCCGACACCACCTCGGTGCTGCACGGACTGCACCGTACGGCGCGGCGGATCGGTGTCGAGGTGCTGGGCGGCGTACACGGGAACCGGCTGGTGGCGGTGTTGGGCGGCGCGGCGGATCCGGTCGCGGCGACCGGGAAGCTGCTGGAGGACTTCGGGCCGGGGCCGGTCGTCGTCGGGCCGCCCGTACCGTCGCTGGACGAGGCGACGGAGTCGGCGCGGGCGGCGCTCGCCGGCTACCGGGCGGCGCACACCTGGCCGGACGCGCCGCGCCCGGTGTCCGCGGCGGACCTGCTGCCCGAGCGGTCCCTGGCCGGGGACCCGGAGGCGCGCCGCGTGCTGCGTACCGACGTGTACGCGGTGTTGCAGCGGACCGGGGAGCTGGTCGACACGCTCGACGCGTTCTTCGCCACCGGCGGGGTGCTGGAGTCGACCGCGCGCGTCCTGTACGTGCACCCGAACACCGTGCGGTACCGGTTGCGCCGGATCGCCGACCTGACCGGGTTCACCGCGACGCAGCCGCGCGACTCGTTCGCGCTGCGGGTGGCGCTGGTGGTGGGCCGGCTGGACCAGGCGGCGCCCCGCCCGCCCCTGCCGGCGCCCGCGGTGGCCGACACCGGTACGGAGGTCGCGGACGACCCGGAGGCACCCAAAGTCATGATCGGGGACACGGACCGTACCGAACGGGAGCGGGGGGCGACCGAACTCACACCCCCCGCCGGCTGAGAAACGACCGGTTTGAACGCTCGTTTTGTTGACGCTCCACAACGTCCGTGGTCGGGTTTGGTTGATCAGAACTCCTCGCCAGACCCTCCCGATCCGTCACAGTCTTAAGCCGTGCTGGCCATACTCGCCCCCGGACAGGGGTCCCAGAAACCCGGCTTCCTCACGCCGTGGCTCGACCTCGACGGCGCCGGGTCCCGCCTGCGCTGGTGGTCCACCGCCGCCGGCGTCGACCTCGTACACCTCGGTACCGAGGCGGACGCCGACGAGATCAAGGACACCGCGCGCACCCAGCCGCTGCTGGTGGCGGCCGGCCTGCTCGCGGCCGAGCAGCTCCCCCTGTACGACGTGTCGGTCGTCGCCGGGCACAGCATCGGCGAGCTGACCGCCGCCGCGGTCGCCGGCGCGCTGTCCAGCGAGTCGGCGATGATGCTGGCCGGCGTACGCGGGCGGGAGATGGCCGCCGCCTGCGCCCTGGAACCGACCGGCATGAGCGCGGTGCTCGGCGGCAACGCCGACGAGGTGGTGGCCGCGATCGAGGCCGCCGGGCTGACCCCGGCCAACCGCAACGGCACCGGCCAGATCGTCGCCGCCGGCGCGCTGTCCGCGCTGGAGAAGTTCGCCGCCGAGCCGCCGACCGGCGCCCGGGTACGCGCGCTCGCCGTGGCCGGCGCGTTCCACTCGCCGTACATGGCGCCGGCCGAGCAGACGCTGGAGGCGCTCGCCGGTGGCGTCACCGCCGGCGACCCGGCGCGACTGCTGCTGTCCAACGCCGACGGCACCGCCGTCGCCACCGGCGCCGACCTGGTGCAGCGGCTGGTGAAGCAGGTGACCACGTCGGTGCGCTGGGACCTGTGCATGGCGACGCTGGCCGACCTGGGCGTCACCGGCGTACTGGAGCTGCCGCCGGCGGGCGTGCTCGCCGGACTGGTGAAGCGGGAGCTGAAGGGCGACCGCGCGCCGGAGATCGTCACCCTGAACACGCCGGACGACCTGCCCGCCGCGCGGGACCTGATCGCCCGGCACGGGGAGCCGGCGAAGCTGACCGGCAGCCCGGAGCCCGGCGTCGGGTTCCGCGTCGCCGTCGCCCCGTCCGCCGGTACGTTCCGCCGGGCGGATCTCGCCGAGGGCGCGCCCGTCACGTCCGGCCAGGTGGTCGGGCGGATCGCCGCCCGGCAGGCCACCACGGACGTGACCGCGCACGCCGCCGGCGTACTGGTGGAGTGGTTGGCGAACGACGACGACCCGGTGGCGCCGGGCCAGCCCCTCGCCCGCTTCGCGGAGACAGGAGACGCGTCATGACGAGCCGACGGCCCGGGCAGACGACCACGACGAGCGCCGAACGACGGAGCGAGCGATGAGCGCGATCGGTAGCAAGATCCTCGCGATGGGCCACTACCAGCCCGCGAAGGTCCTGACGAACGAGGACCTGACGAAGATCGTCGACACCACCGACGAGTGGATCACCACCCGGGTCGGCATCAAGGAACGCCGGGTCGCGGAGCACGAGACGGTCGCCGACATGGCCACCGCCGCCGCCGGCAAGGCCCTGGCCAACGCCGGGCTGTCCGCCGCCGACATCGACCAGGTCGTCGTCGCGACCTGCTCGTCGGTCGACCGCTGCCCGAACGTGGCGACCCGGGTCGCGCACAACCTCGGCATCGCCGCCCCCGCCGCGTACGACCTGAACACCGGCTGCTCCGGCTTCGAGTACGCGCTGGCCACGGCGGACCACGCGATCCGGGCCGGCGCGTCGAACCGGGCGCTGGTGATCGGCGCGGAGAAGCTGACCGACGTCACCGACTACACCGACCGTACGTCGTGCATCCTGTTCGGCGACGGGGCCGGCGCGGCCGTCGTGGCCGGCGTCGACGCCGACGAGGAGCCCGGGATCGGGCCGGTGCTGTGGGGCAGCCGGCCGGAGATGGGCCCGGTGCTGACGATCGAGGGCTGGCGGCCGTACATCGTGCAGGACGGCCAGGCGGTGTTCCGCTGGGCGACGACGGTGCTGCCGGCGTTCGCCAAGGAGGCGTGCGACAAGGCCGGCGTACGGCCGGAGGAGCTGGGCGCGTTCGTCGCGCACCAGGCGAACCTGCGGATCATCGAGCCGCTCGCCCGCAAGCTCGGCGCGACGAACGCGGTGATCGCCCGCGACATCGTCGAGTCCGGCAACACCTCGGCGGCGTCCGTACCGCTGGCCCTGTCCAAGCTGATCGAGCGCGGCGAGGTGGCCTCCGGCGCGCCGGTGCTGCTGTTCGGCTTCGGCGGCGGCCTGACGTACGCCGGCCAGGTCGTCCGCTGCCCCTGACATGACCCGCCGTACCGCATCCGCGGGACGGCAGAGTGCACGGCCGTGCCACGGCGAAAGGCGCCGGGGTACGACAGACAAGAGAGGGAACACCGATGGCAAACCGCGACGAGATTCGCACCGGGCTGGCCGACATCCTGGAAGAGGTGGCCGGCGTGGACAAGGCGGACGTCGCCGACGAGAAGTCGTTCACCGACGAGCTGGACGTCGACTCGCTGTCGATGGTCGAGGTCGTGGTCGCCGCCGAGGAGAAGTTCGGCGTGAAGATCCCCGACGACGAGGTGCCGAACCTGAAGACCGTCGGCGACGCCGTCAGCTACATCGAGAAGAACGCGGCCTGAGCAGGATCTGCGGGAGGCGAACGACGAGATGACGAGCCACACCAGACCGGATGTGGTGGTCACCGGGCTCGGCGCGACGACCCCGCTCGGCGGGGACGTCGCGTCCACCTGGGACGGACTGGTCAACGGTCGGTCCGGCATCAGGAAACTCGACGCCGACTGGGCGGAGATGCTCCCGGTACGCATCGCCGGCCTGATGGTGGACGACCCGGCCAACCACATCGACAGGGTCAAGACCCGGCGGATGGACAGGTCCGAGCAGGCGGCCGTGGTGGCCGCCCGGCAGGCCTGGGCCGACGCGGGGATAGCGGACGACATCGACAAGGATCGGGTGGCGGTCAGCGTCGGTACCGGTATCGGCGGGGCGAAGACCCTCGTCGACCAGCACGACCGGCTCATGACCAAGGGCGCGCGGCTGGTCAGCCCGCACACCGTGCCGATGCTCATGCCGAACGGCGCCGCGGCGTACGTGGGGCTGGAGTTCGGTGTGCACGGCGGCGTGCACTCGCCGGCGAGCGCGTGCGCGACGAGTTCCGAGGCGATCGCCTGGGGGCTGGACATCATCCGCTCGGGTCGGGCGGACGTGGTCATCGCGGGCGGTACCGAGTCGGTGGTGTTCCCGCTGCCGATCGCGGGCTTCGCGTCGATGCGCGCGATGTCCACCCGCAACGACGAGCCGGAGCGTGCGAGCCGGCCGTTCGACAAGGGCAGGGACGGCTTCGTACTCGGCGAAGGTGCCGGCATCGTCGTACTGGAGCGTGCCGACCACGCCGCGGCCCGCGGCGCGAAGGTGTACGCGAAGCTCGGCGGCGCGGCGCTCACCTCCGACGGGTACGACATCGTCGCACCCGACCCGGAGGGTACGCAGCAGGCCCGGGCGATGACGTTGGCGCTGCGGGACGCGGGGCTGGATCCGGCCGACATCGCCCACGTGAACGCGCACGCCACCTCCACCCCGGTCGGTGACATGGGTGAGATCGCGGCGATCCGCAAGGCGGTCGGTGACCGGCCGGTGGTGACCTCGACGAAGTCGATGACCGGTCACCTGCTGGGTGCGGCCGGCGCGGTCGAGTCGATCGCGACGATCCTCGCCGTGTACCACGGGATCGTCCCGCCGACGATCAACCTGGAGGACCCGGACGACGAGCTGACCCTCGACGTCGCGGCGAACGTCGCGCGAAAGATGGAGGTTCCCGCCGCGCTGAACAACTCGTTCGGTTTCGGTGGGCACAACGCCGCGCTGGCCATCCAGCGCGTCTGAGCAACAGCGGGGAGGACCCGGTGACCACCACAGCGCCGCACCCGACGGTGACAGGGGACTCCGGTGACTCCGCGACCGACCCGCGTGACCCGGCCGTACGGCTCGGGTTGCTGTTCGACGCGGGCAGTTGGACGTACCTGACCGGGCCGAACGACTCGGGCGCGGTCGCCGCGCGGGGGGCGGTCGACGGCGACGCGGTCGTCGCGTTCTGCTCGGACGGCCGGTTCAAGGGTGGCGCGCTGGGCATCGACGGCTGCCAGGTGATCGCGGACGCGATCGACCTGGCGGTCGCCGACCGGGTACCGGTGGTGGGGTTGTGGCACTCCGGCGGCGCCCGGCTCCAGGAGGGCGTCCAGGCGCTGGACGGCATCGGCCGGATCTTCGCCGCGATGGTGCGGGCGTCGGGCCGGGTACCGCAGATCTCTGTGGTGCTCGGCCCGGCGGCCGGCGGCGCGGCGTACGGGCCGGCGCTGACCGACGTGGTGATCATGTCGGACACCGGCCGGATCTTCGTGACCGGTCCGGACGTGGTGCGGTCGGTGACCGGCGAGCAGGTCGACATGGCCCGGCTCGGCGGGCCGGAGCCGCACGGCCGGCGCTCCGGGGTCGTGCACGTTACGACGTCGTCGGACGAGACGGCGATCGCCGCGGCCCGCGACGTGGCGAACCTGCTCGGCCGGCCGGGCCGGCTGTCGCCGGACGAGGCGAGCGACGACGGCCGCGCGGACCTCGGGTCGTTCCTGCCCGAGCAGCCGAACCGGGCGTACGACGTGAAGCCGCTGGTGAAGAACCTGCTCGACGCGCCGGGTGTGGAGCTGCACGCGAAGTGGGCGCCGAACGTGGTGACCGTACTCGGCCGGTTCGGCGGCCGGTCGGTCGGCGTCATCGCCAACAACCCGATACGCCTCGGCGGCTGCCTGGACTCGTCCGGCGCCGAGAAGGCCGCCCGCTTCGTACGGATGTGCGACTCGCTCGGGCTGCCGTTGCTCGTGCTCGTCGACGTACCCGGCTACCTGCCCGGTGTCGGCCAGGAGTGGGACGGCATCGTCCGGCGCGGCGCGAAGCTGCTGCACGCGTTCGCCGAGTCGGTCGTACCCCGGATCACGCTGGTGACCCGCAAGTCGTACGGCGGGGCGTACATCGCGATGAACTCCCGTGCCCTGGGCGCGACCGCCGTGTTCGCCTGGCCGGATGCGCAGGTGGCCGTGATGGGTGCCTCCGCGGCGGTCAACATCCTGCACCGCAAGGAGCTCGCCGCCGCGGCGCCGGAGGTGCGCGAGGAGCGGCGTACCGAGCTGGTGGCCGAGCAGGAGCGGGTCGCCGGCGGTGTCGGCCGGGCGATGGAGATCGGCGTCGTCGACGAGGTGATCCGGCCCGGCGAGACCCGGCGCCGGCTCGCGAAGGCGCTCGCCGACGCGCCGCAGGCCCGCGGCTCGCACGGCAACATCCCGCTGTAGCCCGCGTTCAGATCTCCGCCGCCGCGGCGGCAAGGGCGGTACGCAGGGCCGCGGTGGCCGGCGGATCCGGCGGCGCCCCGTACGTCGCGACGTACACCGAGCGGCTGTCGTCGGGCAGCGGCACGGTGACCACGCCGGCGTCCCGGCTCGCGGCGAGCGCCAGGCCGGGCAGCGTACCGACGCCGAGGCCGGCGGCCACCAAGCGCTGCACGGCCACGTAGTCGTCGGTGGTGTACGCGATGTCCGGGGTGAAGCCGGCCGCGGCGCAGCGCCGCAGCAGGTGCTGCCGGCAGCGCTCGCAGCCGGCGATCCAGCGCGCGTCGGCGTACGCGACGAGGCTCGTCCCGGCGCCGTCCGGCGTCACCAGGTGGATCGGCTCGGCCAGCAGCTCGACCGTACGCAGGTCGGCCGGTGCCGGCTCGTCGGCGTACCCGAAGAGCAGGGCGACGTCGACGGTGCCGGCACGCAGCAGGCGTACCGCCTCGGGCGGTTCGGCCTCGGTGAGGGACACGACGACGCCGGGATGGTCGGCGGCGAGCCGGGCCAGCGCGTCGGGTACGACGGTGCCGAGCGCGGACGGGAACGCCGCCAGGCGTACCCGTCCGGCGCGCAGCCCGGTCAGCGCGGACAGCTCGGCCTCCGCCGCGTCGAGCCGGCCCAGGATCTCCTCGGCGCGCCCGGCGAGCAGCAGCCCCGCCTCGGTCAGCCGTACGCCCCGGCCGACGCGTTGCAGCAGCACCGCGCCGGTCTCCGCCTCCAGCCTGGCCAGGTGGTGGCTGACCGACGCCTGCGCGTAGTGCAGGGCGTCGGCGGCGGCGGTGACCGAGCCGTACCGGGCGACGGCGGCGAGGACCCGCAGCCGGGCGAGCGACAGCATCCGGCGAACCTATCAACGCCGTCGATGGGTGTGCTCGGAAACCGGCATTGGACCGATCGGTACCGCGCGGGCGACAGTGACAGGCATGGAGTTCACCGACGTGTTGCGGGCCGGCCGGGCGATCGCTGCGCACCTGCCGCCCACCCCGATGTGGAACTATCCCGAGCTGGACCGCGCCACCGGCGCCACCGTGTACGTCAAGCACGAGCACGTGCAGCCGATCGGCGCGTTCAAGGTCCGCGGCGGCATCACCCTGCTCGCCGGGATGCCGCCCGACGACCGCGCCCGCGGCGTCGTCACCTGGTCCACCGGCAACCACGCCCAGTCCATCGCGTACGCCTGCCGGTTGTTCGACGCGCCGTGCGTCGTCGTCATGCCCGAGGACCCGAACCCGACGAAGCTGTCGGCGGTGGCCGCGCTCGGCGCCGAGGTCGTCTGCCGCGGCGCCGAACTCGAAGGCGCGCAGCGCGCCGCCGAACGGCTCGCCGCCGAACGCGGCATGCGGCTGGTCAGCCCCGGCGACGAGCCCGCCCTGGTCGCCGGCGTGGCCACGCTCTACGCGGAGATGCTGACCGCCCGGCCCGATCTCGACACGATCCTCGTACCGGTCGGCGGCGGCAGCGGCGCGGCCGGGGCCTGCCTGGTCGCCGCCGCGCTCGCACCGCGGTGCCGGATCGTCGGCGTGCAGTCCACCGCGTCGCCCGCCGCGCACGACTCGTGGCGCGCCGGGACCCTCGTCACCCGGCCCAACCGGACGACCGCCGAGGGCCTCGCCACCGGCGCCGGGTTCGCGCTGACGCAGTCGGTGCTGCGGGCGTACCTGCACGACTTCGTGCTGGTGCCGGACGACGCGATCCGCGCGGCGCAGGGCCGCCTGCTGACCGCCGCGCACACCCTCGCCGAGTCCGCCGGCGCGGCACCGCTGGCCGCGCTGCTCGCCGACCCGCCCCGGTACGCCGGCCGTACCGTCGGCATCGTCGTCACCGGCGGCAACGCCAGCCCCGCCGAACTCTCGGCGGTCCTCGCCACCACCGGACACTGACCCCGTACCCCGCTGGACGGCGACGAACCGGGCGGGGCACCATGGCACGGCCCCCGCGCGTCGGACGAACGGAGCCGCCATGGACGTCAGCACGGTCGCCGACGCGGCGGTGTCGTTCCTCCTCGCGTACCTGCGGCGGATCGGTGGCCTCGTCGCGGACCGCGCCGCCGACACGATCGCGGACGGCGCCCTGCCGCTGGCGGCGCGGCTGCACCGGATGCTGCGGCGGGCCTGGCGCGGCACCGACCACGAGGCCGCGCTGGACGCGACGGAGGACGCGCCGGCCGACGCCCCGCGCGAGGACCTGGCCGGCGCCGTACGGGAGCTGCTGCGCGCCGACCCGTCCGCCGCCGACGAGCTGACCGGCATCCTGCGCGAGGCGGGCTGGCTGGACGGGCCGGGCGTCGCCGTCGGCACCGTCGAGGGCGCCGCGGCGTTCGGCGGCGACGTCACCGTGCACGGGACGTACGCGGCCGGCCGCGACGTCGTCGTCGGCCGCCCGGACAGCGGCGAGACGTCGCAGCGGTGAGCCCCACCGACCCCAGCAACGGCGGGGCGGAGCCCGAGGCGTCCCCGGTACCGCCGGTGATCGTGTCGGGCGCCGCGGCGTTCGGCGGGGACGTGACGATCCGCGGGGTCAACGCCGCCGGCCGGGACGTCAGGATCGACCACCAGGACGTCTACCGGACGTACGTGGACGCCAGCCGGCACTTCTCGCTGTTCGGTCTGCGGCACCGCGGCGGCGACACCGGCGTACGGGCGCGGGTGCGGCGGATGCTCGCCGACGTGATGCGCCAGCACTGGATCGGCCGCGAGGACACCGCGGCGAGCCTGCCGGTCCGGTTCACCGAACGGCCGGAAGCGGTCGTCAGTCCGCGCGACACGGTGCTGGTGACCGCGGACCCGCCCCGGCGGAGCTTCCCCGCCGGCGCCACGCTGACCGACGTACGCGCCGCGGTCGGCGCCAGCGCGCTGGTGCTCGGCGCGCCGGGCTCGGGCAAGACGTACCAGCTGCTGCGGCTGGCCGGCGACCTGCTCGCCGACGCGGAGCGCGACGAGGCCGCCCGCATCCCCGTGTACCTGCATCTCGGTTCGTGGACCCGGTCGTCCGGGTCGCTACTGGCCTGGGCGGCGGCCGAGCTGGGCCGCACGTTCCGGGTACCGGCGAAGTTCGACCTGCGCCGCGTCATCGAGGCCGAGGTCACGCTGCTGCTCGACGGGTTCGACGAGGTGGCCCGCGAGCACCGGGCCGGCTGCGCCCGCGCGATCGACGAGTTCCGCGACCGGCACGGCGACGTACCGGTCGTGCTGTGCTCCCGGACCACCGAGTACGACGCGGCCGGCGTACGGCTGGCGTTGGACGGCGCGGTCCACATCGAGCCGGTGACGCCGGCCGAGGCCGAGGCGTACCTGGCGGCGCTCGGCGCCGGCGGCCTGCGCCGCATGCTCGACGCCGATCCGCGGCTGCGCCGGCTGCTCACCTCACCGCTGTTCGTCACGTTCATGCTCGACGCGTACGGCACGGACCCGGCACAGGGCACGGCCCCGGCGACCGCGCACCCCGACACCCGCGGCACGGCCCCGGCGGCCCCGGGTACGGGCGGTGCCGCGGACCGGGTGTTCGCCGACTACGTCGCGGCGATGTTCCGCCGGCCGGTGCCGCGGACCCTGCCGGCGTACCGGCCGGAGCAGGTGACGCGCTGGCTCGCCTGGCTGGCGCGGGCGCTGCGCCGCCGTCGCCACCCGGTCTTCTACCTCGACCAGCTCTCCCCCGCGTGGCTGTCCGCGGCCGACCGGGACCGGGCGGTGCGGTGGGAGCGCGGCGTACTGGCGGTGCTGGTCGTCGCCTGCTGCTGGCTGAAGGCGGCGCTGATGGTACCGACCGGCCACACCGGTACGGCCGCGATCGCCCTGTGGGTGGTGGTGTGGCCGGCCGCGTTCGGCTGGTCGCTGGACCGGTTCCGCGTCGGTCGCTACACCGCCGACGTCACGTTCCGCGCCGTCCGCAGCGGCCTGCTCGCCTGGGTACGCAACCCGGTCACCATCCTGCTCGCCGTCGCGCTCGTCGCCTGCTGGCGCGTACCCCCGGTGCGGATCCCGTTGTTCAGCACGGTGTTCGCGCATCCGGTCGACCTGCGGGTGCTGTGCGCGATGCTGATGACGACGCTGCTGCCCGTGCTCATGTGGACGCACGCCCGCTGGTTCGACTTCTGGGTGGTGCGGCCCCGCTCCCCCGGCGACCAGGTCCGCGCGCTCCCGTCCCGCAGCCTGCTGGTCGGTGCGGTCGTCGCCGCCGTCGTCCTCGTGCACCAGCTCGCGCTCGGCTGGCTGGAGACCCCGCAGTTCGGCTGGGCGTACGCGGTGCTGCACGCCCTACAGATGGTCCCGCTGGTCGTGCTCGGCACCGCCTGGGTCGCCGGCGGCGGCACGTACGTGCGGCACCGGGTCACCTGCCGGATCCTGCGACGCCACGACCTCGGCCCCGCCCGGTACGCCGACTTCCTCGACCATGCCAGCCGCCGCGCGCTGCTGGTCCGCGACGGCGGCGGGTACGTGTTCGCACACGCCCGCCTCCGCCGCTGGTTCGCCGAGCGCGCACCGGGTTCCTGACCCGGCGCGCCGCGTCAGGTGCAGGCGGTGCGCGGCAGGCCCTGGATCGGTACGGGCGAGCGCCCCGGCGCCTTCGCCTTGCCCGCGAGGACCGCGGCGAGCGCCGTCATCGACTCCTTCGTCGCGCCGAACGTCGCCAGCACCGTCTTCGACCGCACCTCGCTCAGCAGGTACGGCTCGTCCATCCCGACGGTCACGTCCGCGTCCGGCGACAGGTCCTTCGTGGTGTCCCCGTACCCGGTCAGCGCGACCTGCGTACGCCCGCTGCCGGAGACCGCGATCCCGTTGGCGTGCAAGGCATCCGCCAGCCACCGCCGCTTCGTCGAGGTACCGCCGGTGAGCCGCACCGAGCCCGACACGAGCGGCCCCTCGCACTGCCCGCGCAGCGTCGTGACCGCGGCCGCGGCGACCTCGCCGGACACCTTCTCGTGGGCCGCGGACCGCAGCGTCGACAGCGCCGGCTGGGTACGCCCGGCCAGCCGCGCCCGCAGCGTCACCACCCGCGTCGCCGCCTCGACGAGCCGGGTACGGGGCAGCTGACCGGACTTGAGCGCGGCCAGCAGACCCTTCTGCGCGGCCGGCAGGTTCGGCGGTTCGAGCAGCAGGTCGTTGCCGGCGAGCAGGGCGTGCACCGCGGCCTGCCCGCCGTCGTACCGGTCGGTGATCGGGGCCATGTTCAGCGCGTCGGACACGACGACCCCGTGGAACTTCATCTTCGTCCGCAGCACGTCGTGCAGCAGCTTCGACGACAACGTCGCCGGTACGCCCGGGTCGACGGCCTGCACGTCCAGGTGACCGGCCATGATCGCCCAGGTGTCGGCGCCGATCGCGGCCGAGAACGGCGGCAGGTCCTGCGAGTCCAGCGTGCCGCGGGTCTGCGTCAGCACCGGCATCGCGTGGTGGCTGTCGGTCGTGGTGTGGCCGTGTCCCGGGAAGTGCTTCGGCGTGGCGGCGACCCCGACGCTCTGCAGGCCGGTGACCGCGGCGGCGGTCTGCACCGCCACCTGCTGCGGGTCCGAGCCGAACGATCGCGAGCCGATCACCAGGTTGCCCGGCCCACCGAGTACGTCGGCGTCCGGCGCGAAGTCCATGTTCACGCCGACCGCGGACAGCTCCGTCCCGGCCATCGCCCAGGCCCGCTGGGTCAGCTTCGGGTCGTGCGCGGCGCCGACACCCAGCCCGGTCGGCAGCGGGCTCACCCCGTCGGCGAGCCGTACCACCGTGCCGAACTCCTGGTCGGTGCCGACCAGCATCGGCAACCCGTCCGTCGTGCCGGCCTTCTGCAGGCCGCCGGTCAGCGCGCGTACCTGCTTGGGTGTGGCGATGTTGCTCGTCGGGTTGGTCTCCGCGGTCGGGTCGGCGCCGTCGCCCTCGTTGACCAGCATCAGCCCGCCGAGGTGGTACTTGCGGACGATCTGCGCGGGTGTGTCGGCGCCGGCGATGTTCCGGTTGTGCGCGGCGGCCTCGGCGGACACCTTGTCGGCTCCGTAGCCGTACGCCACCGGCATCAGCACCTGGCCGACCAGCTCGGCGTCCGACATCGACCGGACGAGCGCGGCAGCCCGCTTCGCGGGGTCGGCCGGCGCGCGCGACGGCGATGCGGACGGCGAGTGCGCCGGCTCGTGCGCCTGGCTGGGCGACTTGCCGCACGCCGCGGCGACGAGCAGACAGCCGGCCGCCAGGAGGGCGGTCAGGACACGGGGGGTTCGCGTGTGGGGGGACACGCGTGCAAGGAGACCAGCCGAACGGCCGCCGCGTCCACTCAGGGTGCCGATACCGGCCACCGTGGTGACCGGTCTCGCACGACGCGTACTCACCCGACCTGCGTGAGCCAGGTCACCGGGGCACCGTCACCGGCGTGCCGGTACGGCTCCAGCTCGGCGTCCCACGACGCGCCCAGCAGCCGCTCCAGCCCGTGCGCCAGCGCCTCGGGACCCGCCGCCGTGGCCATCAGCGACCGCAGCCGGTCCTCCGGTACGACGATGTCGCCGTTGGCGCTCACCGAGGCACGGAAGATACCGCGACCCGGCGCGTACATGATGCGCTCGCCGTCGACGCCGGGGCTGGGCTCCTCGGTCACCTCGAAGCGCAGCATCGACCACTGACGGAGCGCAGCAGCAAGCTCCGACCCGGTGCCCGCCCGGCCCGTCCACGAGCACTCCGCGCGCACGGTGGTCGGATCGGCGGGTTGCTGAGTCCACTCCAGTCGAACCGGCGTGCCCAGCACACGCGCGATGGCCCACTCGACGTGCGGGCACACGGCAGGCGGGCTCGAATGGACGTACACGACGCCTCTAGTCGGCACGATCGACCTCCCGGTTGACGAGGTGCGCCTT
>DASXWQ010000021.1:0-81779 GCA_036503555.1 Actinocatenispora sp. | reverse complement strand
CGCGGCCGGTGATCGTGAAGACGTCCTCGATCGGCATCAGGAACGGCTTGTCGATGTCGCGCTCCGGCTCAGGGATATAGCTGTCCACGGCCTCCATGAGGTCCTGGACCGACTTCACCCACTGCTCCTCGCCCTCCAGCGCCTTCAGCGCGGAGACCTTCACGACCGGCAGGTCGTCGCCCGGGTACTCCTGGGTCGACAGCAGCTCCCGCACCTCGAGCTCGACGAGCTCCATGAGCTCCTCGTCCTCGACCATGTCCGCCTTGTTCAGGGCGACCACGATGTACGGAACGCCGACCTGACGGGCCAGCAGCACGTGCTCGCGGGTCTGCGGCATCGGGCCGTCGGTCGCCGCGACCACCAGGATCGCGCCGTCCATCTGGGCGGCACCGGTGATCATGTTCTTGATGTAGTCGGCGTGCCCGGGGCAGTCGACGTGCGCGTAGTGCCGCGCCTCGGTCTGGTACTCGACGTGCGAGATCGAGATCGTGATACCGCGCTGCTTCTCCTCAGGCGCGTTGTCGATCTCGTCGAACGGCGTGTACGGGTTCAGGTCCGGGTACTTGTCGTGCAGGACCTTCGTGATGGCCGCGGTCAGCGTCGTCTTGCCGTGGTCAATGTGACCAATGGTGCCGATGTTGACGTGCGGCTTGGTCCGCTCGAACTTCGCCTTCGCCACTGGTGTCCTCCTGTGGACTTGCTGTTTTCTACGCCCTATCCGGTACTGCCGCGAAAGGCCAAGCCGCCGGACGCTGGTGGTTTACGGTTCTGGTGGCGCGTGGATCCGCGCCCGCCGCGGCACCCCGGACCGGGGCACCGCGGCGTACGGTCACTCGCCGGTGGCCTTGGCGATGATCTCCTTGGCCACGTTCTGCGGAACCTCGGCGTACGAGTCGAACTGCATCGAGTAGCTCGCCCGACCCTGCGTCTTCGACCGGAGGTCGTTGACGTAGCCGAACATCTCCGACAGCGGCACCGAGGCGCGGACGACGCGGGCACCGCCGCGCTCCTCCATCGCCTGGATCGCACCGCGTCGCGAGTTCAGGTCGCCGATCACGTCGCCCATGTTCTCCTCGGGCGTCGTGACCTCGACCGCCATCATCGGCTCGAGCAGCACTGGGCTGGCCCTACGGGCAGCCTCCTTCAGCACCATCGAACCGGCGATCTTGAACGCCATTTCGGACGAGTCGACCTCGTGGTACTGACCGTCGGTCAGCACCAGTCGGACGCCGACCAGCGGGTACCCGGCGAGCACGCCGTACTGCATGGCGTCCTGCGCACCGGCGTCCACCGACGGGATGTACTCCCGCGGCACCCGGCCACCGGTGACCTTGTTGACGAACTCGTACGTCGGGGCGTCCGGGCTCAGCGGCAGCGGCTCCAGGTTCACGATGACCTTCGCGAACTGGCCGGATCCACCCGTCTGCTTCTTGTGCAGGTAGGTGACGTTCTCGGCCTTCTTCTTGATGGTCTCGCGGTAGGCAACCTGCGGCTTGCCGATGTTCGCCTCGACGTTGAACTCGCGCCGCATGCGGTCGACGAGTACGTCGAGGTGAAGCTCGCCCATGCCGCCGATGACGGTCTGGCCGCTCTCCTCGTCGGTACGGACCCGGAAGGTCGGGTCCTCCTCGGCGAGACGCTGGATCGCGGTCGACAGCTTCTCCTGGTCGGCCTTCGACTTGGGCTCGATCGCCACGTCGATTACAGGCTCCGGGAACGTCATCGACTCCAGGATCACCGGGTTCGCCGGGTCGCAGAGCGTGTCGCCCGTGGTGGTCTGCTTCAGGCCCTGCACGGCGATGATGTCGCCAGCCTGCGCGGAGGTGCGCTCCTCCCGCTTGTTGGCGTGCATCTGGTAGATCTTGCCGATGCGCTCCTTGCGGTCCTTGGTGGAGTTCACCACCTGGGCACCGACCTCGACCGCGCCCGAGTAGATCCGGACGAACGTCAGCTTGCCCAGGTGCTTGTCCGTCTGGATCTTGAACGCCAGGCCGGAGAACGGCTCGCTGGCGTCCGAGTGCCGCTCGACCGGGGTCTCGCCGTCGGTGGCGGTCCCCTGGATGGCCGGCACGTCCAGCGGGCTCGGCAGGTAGTCGATCACGGCGTCGAGCATGGGCTGCACGCCCTTGTTCTTGAACGCCGAACCGCAGACCACCGGGTTCGCCTTGTTGCCGATCGTGGCGCGGCGGATGCCGGCCTTGATCTCCTCGATGGACAGCTCCTCGCCCTCGAGGTACTTCTCCATCACGTCGTCGTCGACGTCGGCCAGGGTCTCCAGGAGCTTCTCCCGGAACTCCTCGGCCTTCTCGACGAGGTCCGCGGGGATGTCCTCGACGGCGTAGTCCTCGCCCTTCTGCGTCTCGCCACGCCAGGTCAGCGCCTTCATCCGGATCAGGTCGACGACGCCGACGAAGTCGGACTCGTTCCCGATCGGGATCTGCAGCACCAGCGGCGTCGAGTTCAGCCGCTCGACCATCATGTCGACGCAGCGGTAGAAGTCCGCGCCCGTGCGGTCGAGCTTGTTGACGAAGCACATCCGCGGGACGTGGTACTTGTCCGCCTGGCGCCAGACGTTCTCGGTCTGGGGCTCGACACCGGCGACACCGTCGTACACGGCGATGGCGCCGTCCAGCACGCGCAGCGACCGCTCCACCTCGACGGTGAAGTCGACGTGGCCGGGCGTATCGATGATCTGGATGGTGTGGTCTTTCCACTCACACTTCGTCGCAGCCGAAGTGATGGTGATGCCACGCTCCTGTTCCTGCTCCATCCAGTCCATGACGGCAGCGCCCTCATGAACCTCACCGATCTTGTACGTGATGCCGGTGTAGAACAGGATCCGCTCGGTCGTCGTCGTCTTACCGGCATCGATGTGCGCCATGATGCCGATGTTGCGAAGCTGGGCCAGGGCGGCGTCAGCTTTAGCCACTGCTACCTCCGGATGAACCCCGCTGCGCGGGGGCCACGGTCTTGTGGTTTGCCGGGTCGAACCCGGGTCGCACTACCAGCGGTAGTGCGCGAAGGCCTTGTTGGACTCAGCCATCTTGTGGGTGTCCTCGCGGCGCTTCACCGCGGCCCCCAACCCGTTGCTGGCGTCGAGCAGCTCGTTCATCAGCCGCTCCATCATCGTCTTCTCGCGCCGGGCGCGGGAGTACTGGATCAGCCAGCGCAGGCCCAGCGTGGTGGCGCGCTGCGGGCGCACCTCGACCGGCACCTGGTACGTCGCGCCACCGACACGGCGGCTGCGGACCTCCAGGGTCGGCTTCACGTTGTCCAGAGCACGCTTCAGGGTGACGACCGGGTCGGTACCGGTCTTCTCCCGAGCACCCTCCATGGCCTCGTACACCAGCCGCTCGGCCAACTGCCGCTTGCCGGAGATGAGCACCTTGTTGATCAGCTGGGTGACGAGCACCGAGCTGTACACCGGGTCCGCGGTCAGCGGACGGCGCGGCGCGGGTCCCTTGCGCGGCATGTCAGCTCTTCTCCCTCTTCGCTCCGTAGCGGCTACGCGCCTGCTTACGGTTCCGCACACCCTGGGTGTCCAGCGAGCCGCGGATGATCTTGTAGCGCACACCCGGGAGGTCCTTCACGCGGCCACCACGCACGAGCACGATCGAGTGCTCCTGCAGGTTGTGGCCGACGCCCGGGATGTACGCGGTGACCTCGATGCCGCTCGACAGCTTCACGCGGGCCACCTTGCGCAGCGCCGAGTTCGGCTTCTTCGGGGTGGTCGTGTACACACGCGTGCACACACCGCGCCGCTGCGGGCTTCCCTTCAGCGCCGGCGTCTTGGTCTTGCTGGTCTTCGCCTGGCGGCCCTTGCGGACCAACTGCTGGATCGTGGGCACCGGGTCTTTCGCTCCCTTCGGCCATCGCTGGCCGGGCCAATCTGAAAGTGATCGGGGTCGTACGGTCTTGCGGGTACTGCGGGGTGTCGTGCCGGGTGAGGCTGCGCCCGAAGACCCGCCACGTGGCGCGACGCTTCGGTCTCGCACGTGGCGGCGCGGCGCAGGCCGGCCGGCCGGTCTCCCGACCCCCGCGGTCGGGCGTGTCGCCCGCTCGCAGACCTCCGGAACTGCGCGATCACTCGACACAGTCTTTGTCTCGCACGTCGCCATGTGGCTGACCCGGCCAGGCCGATCAGCCCATGCCGGCCGGCACGAGAGGCACCGACCTTGGACGCACACGCGACGAGCCCAGGCAGTGCCCAGGCACGGAGACCAAGAGTACCCACCATCTGGACCGTGGTCAAAACGGGGGTGGCGGTCCTCATACCAGAGCCCGGCCCGCACCTCCGTACCACCTGTTTTTCTTCAGGATACCGAGCGGGACGGATCGCCCCGCACGGACCCGGAAGTTCGTGGCGTACCCGACGGTCAGTACGACGACGTGGACATCGCCGCACCCAGCAGCACGATGCTGATGATCACACCGATGAGGCTGATGCCGGCGCCGATCGCGCCGCAGATCAGCCCGGTCAGCGCCATCCCGGCGCCGCCGGTCTGCCCGTTCGACGCGGCGATCTGCTTGCGCGCGATGACGCCCATGATCACCCCGGCGCCGCCGGCCAGGAACGCCGGTACACCGATCAGGAACGTGCACCACCCGAACAGGCCGAGCGCGGCGCCACCGATCCCGGCGATCATCGCGCCGACAGCGAGGCCCGAGTTCGGCGGCTTGCTCGGCGGCAGCATCACGCCGTACTGCGGCTGGGCCGCCGGCGCACCGTAACCGGCCTGCGGGTACGGCGGGGCGCTGGGCTGGCCGTACCCCGGGGCCTGCTGCCCGTACCCGGGCTGGCCGTACTGCTGCTGCTGGGGCTGCTGGTTGTACGCGGGCGGCGTGCTCTGCGCCCCGTACGACGGGGCCGACGGCTGCCCGTACGGCGGGGCGCTGGGCTGGCCGTACTGCGGGGTGCCGTAGCTGCCCTGGTCGGCCGGCCCAGAGACCGGCGCACCGTACGACGGGCCGGGGGCGGCCGAGGCGCCCGGGCCGTACCCGCTGGTGGCCTGGGTGTCCGGCGCGCTGGGCGCACCGTACTGAGTGGCGGGCGGCGGGCCGGAGGGGCCGCTGACCGGCGAGTCCGGCTCCGCGGACGGCAGCGTGAACGCCGGGCCACTCGGAGCCGCCGGCGGCTCGGGCGACGGCGGTGGCGGCAGGGGTGGGGGCGTCGAGGAGTCGACACCGCGTTCCGAGTCGGAGGGGATCAGGTAGCCGGGGGGCGGCTGCTGGCCGCCCTGGCCGGCGCCCTGTCCGGGCCCGGACTGGTCACTCATGGTCTTCCTTCCTCAACCGGCGGCCCTGTCTGGACGGCCGGGCACACTCAGTTCACATCCGGACCGTACTGAACACCGGCCGAGCCACCGCCACCCGAACGGAACAGCGCGACCACCACGCCGATGACGACGACCGCGACCGCGACCAGCAGCGCGGCCCGGGCCAGTCGTACGCCGAGGCGGAGCGGGGCGGTGCCGGTGAGGAAACCGGCGGACGCGCGCATCTCGGCCTCCGTCGAACGGCCCAGCACCAGCGCGAACACCGCCGGCACCACGCCGGCGACGACCGGCGAGAACACCAGCCCGAGCGCGCCCAGCCAGAGCACAGCGAGCGCCTTCGTCGAGCGCACCGGGTCCGGGTCGAGAGGATGCCGGCGGCCAGTCACCGTGGGCGCCGGCCCCGCATGGTCCACTGCCGGTGACAACCGCACCCCCCAGGTATCGCCGGGGCCGTCGACGGCCCGACGCACATCGATCCGATCACGTCAAACGTACCCGCCGACCGCCACGCCCGCGTCAACGGCGCGGGCCGCCGGGGACCCTGCGGTCCCCGGCGGCCCGGTGATGGTGCCGTACGACGTCGCTCAGCGGCCGAAGCCACCAAGGTCGTAGTCGTCCAGCGGTACGGCCTGGCCACTGGCCGGGCCGAACCCGTAGTCGGTGTCGCCGTACCCGGTCATCGAGTACACCTGGGCCTTCGCCTCCTCGGTCGGCTCGACCCGGATGTTGCGGTACTTGGAGATACCGGTACCGGCCGGGATGAGCTTACCGATGATGACGTTCTCCTTGAGGCCGATGAGCGAGTCGCTGCGCGCCTCGATCGCCGCCTCGGTGAGGACCCTGGTCGTCTCCTGGAAGGAGGCCGCCGACAGCCAGGACTCGGTCGCCAGCGACGCCTTCGTGATGCCCATCAGGACCGGACGCGCCGACGCCGGCTCGCCGCCCTCGGACACCAGGCGACGGTTCTCGCCCTCGAAGGTCGCCCGCTCGACCGGCGAACCGGGCAGGAACTCGGTCGCACCGGAGTCGATCACGATGACCCGCTTGAGCATCTGCCGGACGATGATCTCGATGTGCTTGTCGTGGATCAGCACACCCTGCGACCGGTAGACCTCCTGCACCTGGTCCACCAGGTGCAGCTGGACCGAACGCGGGCCCAGGATCCGCAGCAGCTCGTGCGGGTCGATGGTGCCCTCGATCAGCTTCTCGCCGACCAGGATGTGGCCACCGTCCTGCACGCGGAGCCGGGTACGCCGCGGGATCTTGTCGTAGAGGATCTCTTCGCTGCCGTCGTCGGGTACGACGACGATCTTGCGCGACTTCTCGCCCTCCTCGATCCGGACGCGACCGGCGGACTCGGCGATGGGCGCCTTGCCCTTCGGTACCCGGGCCTCGAAGATCTCCTGCACACGCGGCAGACCCTGGGTGATGTCGTCACCCGCCACACCACCGGTGTGGAAGGTACGCATCGTGAGCTGCGTGCCGGGCTCACCGATGGACTGGGCGGCGATGATGCCGACCGCCTCGCCGATGTCGACGAGCTGGCCCGTCGGCAGCGAACGCCCGTAGCAGTGCGCGCACACGCCGAGCCGCGACTCGCAGGTGAGGACCGACCGTACCTTCACGGACTTGACGCCGCCGGCGACCAGCTTGTCCACCAGCGGACCACCGATGTCGGTGTTCCGGGTGGCGATCAGGTTGCCCTCGGTGTCGTGTACGTCCTCGGCCAGCGACCGGGCGAACACGCTGGTCTCCACGTGCTCGTCCTTGACCAGACGGCCGTCCACCTCACCGGCGACGGTCATCGGCACGGCCCGCTCGGTACCGCAGTCCTCCTCGCGGATGATCACGTCCTGCGAGACGTCCACCAGACGCCGGGTCAGGTAACCCGAGTCGGCAGTACGCAGGGCCGTGTCGGCCAGACCCTTCCGGGCGCCGTGCGTGGCGATGAAGTACTCCAGCACGGAGAGACCCTCGCGGTAGCTCGACTTGATCGGCCGCGGGATGATCTCGCCCTTCGGGTTGGCCACCAGGCCACGGATCGCCGCGATCTGGCGGAGCTGCAGCATGTTGCCGCGAGCGCCCGAGTTGATCATCTTCCAGAGGGCGTTCTCCTGCGGGAGCGCGTCCTCCATGTCCTTGGCGACCTCGGCGGTCGCCTTGGTCCAGATCTCGATCAGCTCGCCGCGGCGCTCCTCGGCGGTCATCAGACCACGCTGGTACTGCTTGTCGACCTGCGCGGCGTCCGACTCGTGCCGCTCCAGGATCGCCTTCTTGTGCGGCGGGTCGACCACGTCGGCGATGCCGATGGTCAGGCCCGACCAGGTGGCCCAGTGGTACCCGGCCTCCTTCAGGGCGTCCAGGGTCGCGGCGAGGAGCACCTTCGGGGCGCGCTCGGCCAGGTCGTTGACGATGGCCGAGAGCTGACCCTTGCGGATCTCGTAGTTGATGAACGGGTAGTCCTCGGGCAGCGCCTCGTTGAACAGGACGCGGCCGAGGGTGGTCTCCAGTACCACCCGCTCGCCGGGCTCCCAGCCCTCCGGGGCCTGCCACGGCTCGGCACCGGCACCGTTTGCCACCGAGGTGACACCGGTCAGCCGGATCCGTACCGGAGCCTGCAGGTCCAGGTCACCGGCGTCGAGCGCCATCTGCGCCTCGGCCGGCGACGCGAAGACCCGGCCCTCGCCCAACGCACCTTCGCTGCGGTGGGTCAGGTGGTACAGGCCGATGATCATCTCGTGCGACGGCATGGTGACCGGCTTGCCGTCCGAGGGCTTCAGGATGTTGTTCGAGGACAGCATCAGGATGCGGGCCTCGGCCTGCGCCTCGGTCGACAGCGGTACGTGCACCGCCATCTGGTCACCGTCGAAGTCGGCGTTGAACGCGGCGCACACCAGCGGGTGCAGCTGGATCGCCTTGCCCTCGATGAGCTGCGGCTCGAACGCCTGGATGCCCAGCCGGTGCAGGGTCGGCGCACGGTTCAGCAGCACGGGGTGCTCGGAGATGACCTCCTCCAGCACGTCCCACACCGCCGTACGACCGCGCTCGACCATGCGCTTCGCCGACTTGATGTTCTGCGCGTGGTTCAGGTCGACCAGGCGCTTCATCACGAACGGCTTGAACAGCTCGAGCGCCATGTACCGCGGCAGGCCGCACTGGTGCAGCTTGAGCCGCGGGCCGACCACGATGACCGAACGGCCCGAGTAGTCGACGCGCTTGCCGAGCAGGTTCTGACGGAACCGGCCCTGCTTGCCCTTGAGCATGTCGGACAGCGACTTCAGCGGCCGGTTGCCCGGACCGGTCACCGGACGACCGCGACGGCCGTTGTCGAACAGCGCGTCGACGGCCTCCTGGAGCATCCGCTTCTCGTTGTTGACGATGATCTCGGGCGCGCCGAGGTCGATCAGTCGCTTGAGGCGGTTGTTCCGGTTGATGACCCGGCGGTACAGGTCGTTGAGGTCGGACGTGGCGAACCGGCCACCGTCGAGCTGCACCATCGGACGCAGGTCCGGCGGGATCACCGGTACGCAGTCCAGCACCATGCCCAGCGGCGAGTTGCGGGTGTTCTGGAACGCCGCGACGACCTTCAGCCGCTTGAGCGCCCGGATCTTCCGCTGCCCCTTGCCGGACCGGATCGTCTCGCGCAGGTTCTCGGACTCGGTGTCGAGGTTCAGGTTCTCCAGGAGCGCCTTGATCGCCTCGGCGCCCATGCCGCCCTCGAAGTACTCCCCGAACCGGTCGCGGAGCTCGCGGTACAGGAGCTCGTCCGGTACGAGCTGCTTCGGCTCGAGCTTCCGGAACGTCTCCATGACCTCGTCGAGACGGTCGATCTCGCGCTGCGCACGGTCGCGCAGGCCGCGCATCTCGCGCTCGCCCGACTCCTTGACCTTGCGCCGTACGTCGCTCTTCGCGCCCTCGGCCTCCAGCTCGGCCAGGTCGGCCTCGAGCTTCTTGGCGCGGGCGTCGACGTCGGCGTCCCGGCGGTTCTCCAGCTGGCGCTTCTCGGCACCGATCTCCGACTCGATGGTCGGCAGGTCACGGTGCCGGGACTCGGTGTCCACCTTCGTCACCACGTACGCGGCGAAGTAGATGATCTTCTCGAGGTCCTTCGGCGCGATGTCCAGCAGGTAGCCCAGCCGGCTCGGCACGCCCTTGAAGTACCAGATGTGCGTGACGGACGCGGCCAGCTCGATGTGGCCCATCCGCTCACGGCGCACCTTGGCGCGAGTCACCTCGACGCCGCAGCGCTCACAGATGATGCCCTTGAACCGGACGCGCTTGTACTTGCCGCAGTAGCACTCCCAGTCCCGGGTCGGGCCGAAGATCTTCTCGCAGAAGAGTCCGTCCTTTTCCGGCTTCAGGGTGCGGTAGTTGATCGTCTCGGGCTTCTTGACCTCGCCATGCGACCACTGCCGAATGTCGTCGGCGCTGGCCAGGCCGATCCGCAGCTCGTCGAAGAAGTTCACGTCGAGCACTTGTGGTCAGTCCCCTTTGGTTTGTGGCCAGACGGTGTGCACGCCGCCCGGCCGGTGGTATCGGCCGCTGTCCTTCGGGGTACCGGGGCGCCTGTGACGCCCCGGTACAACCACTTAGACCTCTTCGACGCTGCTCGGCTCGTGCCGGGACAGGTCGATACCCAGTTCCTCCGCAGCGCGGAACACCTCGTCGTCGCTGTCCTTCATCTCCAGGGTCACCCCGTCGCTGGACAGCACCTCGACGTTCAGGCACAGCGACTGGAGCTCCTTGAGCAGGACCTTGAACGACTCCGGGATGCCCGGTTCGGGGATGTTCTCGCCCTTGACGATCGCCTCGTACACCTTGACGCGACCGACCACGTCGTCGGACTTGATCGTCAGCAGTTCCTGCAACGCGTACGCCGCGCCGTAGGCCTGCATGGCCCAGCACTCCATCTCGCCGAACCGCTGGCCACCGAACTGCGCCTTACCACCCAGCGGCTGCTGCGTGATCATCGAGTACGGACCGGTGGAGCGGGCGTGGATCTTGTCGTCCACCAGGTGGTTCAGCTTGATGATGTACATGTAGCCGACCGCGATCGGCGACGGGAACGGCTCGCCGGAACGACCGTCGAACAGCCTCGCCTTGCCGCTGGAGCCGACCAGCTGGGTGCCGTCCCGGTTCGGGAGCGACGCCTCCAGCATGCCGGCGATCTCCTCCTCGTGGGCACCGTCGAACACCGGCGTCGCCAGGTTCGTGTCGGGCTCCGAGGAGTCGGCGCCGATCGACGCGAGCGACTGCTTCCAGGCCGTGTCGTCGACCTCCAGCTTCCAGCCGTTCTTCGCCAGCCAGCCGAGGTGTGTCTCCAGCACCTGCCCGATGTTCATCCGGCTCGGTACGCCCAGCGGGTTCAGCACGATGTCGACCGGAGTGCCGTCCTCCAGGAACGGCATGTCCTCCAGCGGCAGGATCTTGGAGATGACGCCCTTGTTGCCGTGCCGGCCCGCGAGCTTGTCACCGTCCTGGATCTTGCGCTTCTGCGCCACGTACACCCGGACCAGCTCGTTCACGCCCGGGGACAGCTCGTCGCCGTCCTCCCGGCTGAACGTGCGTACGCCGATGACGGTGCCGGACTCGCCGTGCGGCACCTTCAGCGAGGTGTCCCGGACCTCCCGGGCCTTCTCGCCGAAGATCGCGCGCAGCAGCCGCTCCTCCGGGGTCAGCTCCGTCTCGCCCTTGGGCGTGACCTTGCCGACCAGGATGTCGCCGTCACGTACCTCGGCGCCGATCCGGATGATGCCGCGCTCGTCGAGATCGGCCAGCATCTCCTCGGAGACGTTCGGGATGTCCCGGGTGATCTCCTCCGGACCCAGCTTGGTGTCGCGGGCGTCGACCTCGTGCTCCTCAATGTGGATCGAGGAGAGCACGTCCTCCTGCACGATGCGCTGCGAGAGGATGATCGCGTCCTCGTAGTTGTAGCCCTCCCACGGCATGAACGCGACCAGCAGGTTCTTGCCGAGCGCCATCTCACCTTCGTCGGTGCACGGCCCGTCGGCGATGACCTGGCCGGCTTCGACCCGCTGCCCCTCGTCCACGACCGGACGCTGGTTGATGCAGGTACCCGCGTTCGACCGGCGGAACTTGTGCAGCAGGTACGTCCGGCGGTGGCCGTCGTCCTGGTGCACGGTCACGTAGTCGGCGCAGAGGTCCTCGACGATGCCGGGCTCCTCGGCCACCACCACGTCACCGGCGTCGACCGCGGCGCGGTACTCCATGCCGGTGCCGACGAACGGCGACTCCGCCTTGATCAGCGGTACCGCCTGACGCTGCATGTTCGCGCCCATCAGGGCCCGGTTCGCGTCGTCGTGCTCCAGGAACGGGATCATCGCGGTCGCGACCGACACCATCTGCCGCGGCGAGACGTCGATGTAGTCGACGATCCCCGGCGCGACGGCCTCGAACTCGCCGCCCTTACGACGGACCAGCACGGTGCTCTCGGTGAACGACCCGTCCTCCGCCAGCGGCGCGTTGGCCTGCGCGATGACGTACCTGTCCTCCTCGTCGGCGGTCAGGTACTGCACGTCGTCGGAGACCTTGCCGTCACTGACCTTCCGGTACGGCGTCTCGATGAAGCCGAACGCGTTGACCCGCGCGAACGCGGACAGCGCGCCGATCAGCCCGATGTTCGGGCCTTCCGGCGTCTCGATCGGGCACATCCGGCCGTAGTGCGACGGGTGGACGTCCCGGACCTCCATGCCGGCCCGGTCCCGGGACAGACCGCCCGGCCCCAGCGCCGACAGGCGCCGGCGGTGGGTCAGACCCGTGAGCGGGTTGGCCTGGTCCATGAACTGGGAGAGCTGGCTGGTGCCGAAGAACTCCTTGATCGCGGCCACGACCGGCCGGATGTTGATCAGGGTCTGCGGCGTGATCGCCTCGACGTCCTGCGTCGTCATGCGCTCCCGTACGACGCGCTCCATCCGGGACAGACCCACGCGGATCTGGTTCTGGATGAGCTCGCCGACGGTACGCAGGCGACGGTTGCCGAAGTGGTCGATGTCGTCCGCGTCGTACCCGTCCTCACCGGTGTGCAGCCGGCAGAGGTACTCGATCGTCGAGACGACGTCGTCCTCGGTCAGCGTGCCGGTGACGACCGGTACGTCCAGCTCGAGCTTCTTGTTCACCTTGTAGCGACCGACCTTGGCCAGGTCGTACCGCTTCGGGTTGAAGAAGAGGTTGTCGAGCAGGTTCTGCGCGTTCTCCCGCGTCGGCGGCTCGCCCGGCCGCAGCTTGCGGTAGATGTCCAGCAGCGCTTCGTCCTGGCTGCCGATGTGGTCCTTCTCCAGGGTCGCGAGCATGATCTCGGACCACGCGAAGCGCTCCCGGATCTGCTCGTTCGTCCAGCCGATGGCCTTGAGCAGGACGGTGACGGCCTGGCGACGCTTGCGATCGATGCGGACACCGGCGGTGTCGCGCTTGTCGATGTCGAACTCCAGCCAGGCACCCCGGCTCGGGATGACCTTCACGCTGGAGACGTCGCGGTCGGACGTCTTGTCGGGCTGCTTGTCGAAGTACACACCCGGCGAACGGACCAACTGGGACACGACGACACGCTCGGTGCCGTTGATGATGAACGTGCCCTTGCTCGTCATCATCGGGAAGTCGCCCATGAACACGGTCTGGCTCTTGATCTCGCCAGTCTCGTTGTTGATGAACTCCGCAGTGACGAACAGCGGCGCGCAGTAGGTGAGGTCCTTCTCCTTACATTCTTCGATCGACGCCTTCACCTCGTCGAACCGCGGGTTCGAGAAGGAAAGCGACATGGTGCCGGAGAAGTCCTCGATGGGACTGATCTCCTCCAGGATCTCCGCGAGTCCACTCCGAGCGGCGGAGTCATCGGCACTGCGGGCACGCCAAGTCTCGTTGCCTACCAGCCAATCGAACGAATCGGTCTGGATGGCAAGGAGGTTGGGTACCTCAAGGTGTTCGGTGATCCTGCCGAAGGAGACTCGGCGGGGAGCGTATGCACTCGTGGTCAGGGTCTTCGCAGGGCGGGAAGCTGCCAAGATGCGTCCTTCCGAGGACCTGTCAGCGACGGCCGTTTCGCGCGCACCTTGAACGACTCGCCAAAAATCGCCCAAATAGGATCGCCAAACCGGCGACAATCAGACAATTTCAGCGAGCTCAACGTTGGAAGGCAGCGCAAACTAGCAGTGTAGCCGAAGGGCACACCGCTGTCCAGGCCAGGCCGCGCGACACCCTGGAGACGGCTTCCAGAGCGAGTCTGGGCACCCGACACCAACTTCCGTACGGCCGGCTTCCGCACAAAGCGGAGGCAGCTAGAGATCAGCGTGCCCGCCTACCGCTGGGTCGTCAAGGGTTGGCACGCGGTCAACATGCCCGGAAGGCCGAATCGGAGAACCAGACAGCGGCCGGGAAACCGGCACAAAACCGGCAAGTCGACCGGGACACCGCTCAGATCGCCGTGACCTTGGTGACCTTCCACGACCCATCCTGCCTGGTCATCGTGAACAATACGCGGTTCTGATCGACCTTCTGTCCATCGATGTTGATGTTCTGCCGGTACTGGTCGACGTACATCAACAGGACGACCTGGTTCGGCGAGGCCGACACCACGCTCGTGGCGGCCACCCGGGCCTTCACCACCGCGCGTACCTTCTTCGCGCTGGCCTTCAGCCCACCCGTGCTCTTCGCGTACTGCCCGGCGAAAGCTCCCCCGGTGTACTTCTTGCCCCGGCTGACGCTCGCGTCGAACGTGCGGTAGTCGTACGAGAGGATCGCGGGCGCCGCGGCCTGGGCGACCGACGTGGCCTGGCTTTCCGCTTCCTTGGTCGAATCGGCGCGATGGCTCGCGTACAGGGCAAGGCCGGCAAGCGGGAGGGACAGGACGGCCAGGACCGCCAGGACGATCACGACCACGTGCAGCGCGGCCACCCGACGCCGGGCGGCACGGCGGGCGGCGGCGCGGCGGCCGACCGGACGCTCGTTCTTCGCCCGGCTGGAGGACCTGCCGTCCGTACGCCGGTTCGCGGCAGTCGGGCGGGCGGGCGCCTTCACGCGCGGGCGCGGCGCCGGGTCACCCGTACGCGGGCGCGGCGACGGCTTCCGGGCCGGCTCCGACGCCTGCTTCGTCGCGGCCAACTTCTTCGCGGCCGAGCCCTTGGTACGGCGGGGCCGAGGACTGGGCCGCCGGGCCGGCGCCTCGTCGGCGTCGTCCGCACCACCGACTGCCGCGTCGTCTCGAGGGACGTCATCCTCAGGCGTGCCCTCGGCAGGACCGTCGTGGCCTGGGGCGTCGTCCTCCGGCTCGTCGTCCGACGCGTCGTCGAGAGTCGGGCCGACGGAGGCGTTGTCGCTGGTCAGAGCGTCGGCGGGCGTGTCGTCCGTGGGCTGCTCGTCGACGGCCGCGTCGTCGACGGGGGCCGGGGCCGGCCGCGGCGGGGACGTGGGTGTGTCGTCCGCCGTGGGGGCATCGGGGGCACTGTCGTCCGCTTCGGGCGGGGGCGGCGGGACCGGACGGGACGTCGGACGCTTGGTGGCACCGGGTCGGCGGGCCGGACCGGACTTCGGCGATGCCTGGGTGCGCAGCGCCCGGGGCTTGAAACGGGCCATCGCGGGATTTTCCTCCGTACCTGGCGGGTGGCCGGTCAGACGAAGTCGAGCTTCGAGACCAGCCAGTGGCCGTTCTGCTCGGCCATGGTCACCTGTACCCGGTAGTGGGCGCGGCGGCCGTCCGGGGCGTTCGTGTTCCGGACCGTCGCGTCCATGGCCACGAGTACCGTCGCCGACTTGTCCTTGCTGGTCACGATGCCGGCCCAGAGTACGCGGGCCTTCGCGTCGACCTTGTTCTCCACGACGGCGGACTTCGTCTGGTCCATGCCGTTCTGGTACTCGCGCTTGAAGTCACCGGTCGCGCCGGCCAACGTACGTTTCAGGTCGCGGTCGACCGTCCCGGCGCTGACGCTCATGAAGTTGCTGACCGTCGTCTTTGCGGCGGACATCGCCGCCTTGCGCGCCGTGTCCTCCTGCCGCTTGCGGTACGCGTCCCAGCCGAACGCGGCGCCCAGCACCAGGCCCGCCACCAGCAGCACGGCCAGGGCCCCGGTGGTGACCAGCATCGCGGCCGTGGACGACCAGTACCGGCGGAGCACGCCGGGCCTCGGCGTGGACGGGTCGGCGGGCGGGTCGGAACGTCGCTTCCGGTCGGTGCCGGAGGACGAGGAGCTGGTCCGGTCGCCGGATGGTGCGGGCGACCGGCGCCTCCGGTCTGCGCTCATGTGGTGGTTCTCCTGTTCGTACGGTGGTGCCCGGCGTCCGGGCGGTGCCTCAGGGTTCGAGGCCGGCCAGGAGCAGCTGCTTCCAGGACTCGTCGCCGGCGAGCTGGTACTGGCCGCCGGTGCCGCCGAACTGCAGCGGCTTGCCGTCCGGGCCGAGGACCAGGCCGGTCGTCGGGTCGTACCCGGCGAGGTTGGCGCCGGCCTGCGGGCTGGTGCCGGGGTCGGCGGACGAGCCGGACGGCAGCGAGCCGCCGCCCTCGGGTACCGGCGTGATCTCGGGGCCGGAGGGCCGCGGGGTGTTGTTGTTGCCGCGGACGCTGGAGCCCTGCTGCTGCTCGCCGTTGGTGCAGGCGCGGGTCATACCGGTGCGGATGTACTGGCACGGCGGCGGGTCGTCGACGTCGAGGACGAGACCGAAGTGCGCGGAGCCGTCCCCGGGCGTCACGGTGAAGCCGCCGGCGGTGACCAGGGGGTACACGACGAGGATCTGGCGGATGCCGGGGAGCCGGCGGGTCGCGACGCCGCCGACGGTGATCAGGTTGCCGAGCAGGGTGCCGACGCTCGGGTCGAGGTCGCGCAGCAGGCTGGACACCTGGCGGGCCGCGGGCGGCGCGTTGGCGAGGACCTTGCGCAGGTCGGCGTCGGAGGTACGCAGGGTGGTGGTGAGCTCGGCGAGGCCGCGCGCCCAGCGCCGGATCTCCGCGGCCGACGCCTGCTGCGTGGTGAGGACGGTCTGGCCGTCCTGGAGCAGCCGTACGGTCTGCGGGAGGTTGGCGTTCGCCGAGAGCAGCAGCTTGTCGCTGGAGTCGATGATCCGTTGCAGCGAGTCCTCGCTGCCCTCGAACGCCCGACCCAGCTCGTCGATGACGACCTGGAGGTCCTGGGTGTCCACCGAGCCGATCAGCTTGTCCAGGTTGACCAGCAGCGTCTCGGTCGGCAGCGGCGTACCGGTGCGGCTGGCGGGGATGGTGTCGCCGGCCGCGAGGTACGGGCCGGAGCCGGTGTTGGGCCGCAGGTCCAGGTACTGCTCGCCGACGGCGGACCTGTCGGCGACGACGGCGCGCAGGTCGCGCGGGATCTGCACGCCGCGGTCGATGCGCATGCTCACCCGTACCTTGTGGTCGGTGAGGTCGACGCCGGTGACCTTGCCGACCGGGCTGCCGCGGTACGTGACGGAGGCGTTGGTGAAGATGCCGCCGGCGTTGGCGAACTCGGCGGACAGCGGGTAGGTCGTGCCGAGCAGCGAGGAGCCGACGCCGATGTACTTCACCGCGACGTAGACGACGCCGAGGAGGCTGACCAGGACGAACGCCAGCACCTTGAGTTTCACCGAGCGCGGAGTCATCCGGTCAGCCCTCCCAACAGCATGCTGAGCAGGTCGCCCTGCCGCGGATTGGCCTCACCCGGGGGCAGCGATCGGCCCTTCGAGTCGGTCGGGCCGGTCGCGGGCTTGTTCGGGTCGCGTACCGGGCCGTTCTGGTTGTCGACCTTGCCGTTCTGGTCGCCGACGGGGGTGCTGGTCAGCAGGTTCGACAGCAGGTCGCCGGCGTTCAGGTCGACGGTGATGCGCAGGTTGACGTAGTCGCCGACGATCGCGCCGGTCACGTTCGGCGGGAAGGGGTAGGTGAGGAGCTGGTCGATCGACTTCGGCAGGTTGTCGCCGGAGCGTACGAGCTGGGTCAGGATCGGTTGCAGGGACTTGAGGTTCGCGAGGAGGTCGTCGCGGCTCTCCTGCACCACGCGTACGCCGACGCGGCCGAGCTTGCCGAGCGCGGCGAGCATGTCGACGAGCTGCTGCCGCTGGCCGTTCAGCACCTTGAGGCCCGGGTCGAGGGCGTCGACCGCCTTCGCCACGGTGACGCGCTGCCGGGACACCTCGGCGGAGAACTTGTCCAGGGCGTCGATCGCCCGGACGATGTCCTTCTTCTGGTCGTCCAGTCCGCCGATGAACGTGTCCAGCTGGTGCAGCGTGTCGCGGACGTCGGTCTCCTTGCCGTCGAAGATCTTGCCGACCTCGTCGTTTATCGTCCGCAGCTTCTCCAGGCTGCCGCCGTTGAGCAGCAGCGACATCGCGCCGAGCACCTCCTCGGCCTCGACGTTGCGACTGGTACGCGAGAGCGGGATCGTCGCGCCGTCGGCGAGCCGGCCCGACGCCGGCGTGTCCTTCGGCGCGCTCAGGTCGACGAACTTCTCGCCCAGCAGGCTCGTCTGGCGGATCGAGGCCACCGCGTTCGCCGGCAGCTTCACGTCCCGGTCGACCTGGACGACGACCGACGCGTGCCAGCCGGACAGCTTGACGCTGCGTACGCTGCCGACGGTCACGTCGTTCACCTTCACCGCGGACTGCGGTACCAGGTCGAGCACGTCACCGAACTGGATCGTCACCTGGTACCCGCCGCCGCCCGAGCCGCCCGGCAGGGACACCCCGGACAGGCCCTCCGAGCTGCACCCGGCGAGGAGCAGCAACGTCGCGAGCACCAGCCCCGCGCGCCGTAGCCTCATGACGCACCGCCTCCGAGGATGCCGCCGAGCGTCGGATCCGACGTCGTACCGCCGGACGGGTCCTGGGTGCCGTCCTCCGGCGTACCACCGGTGCGGCCGGTGCCGCCGGTCGTACCCGGTGGGTCGGGGTCGACGATCGCGCCGAGGTCCAGGCCGGGTACCGGGAGCAGGCTGAGCAGGTTCTTCAGCTCCTTGGTGAGCGGCTGGCCGGCCTTCGCCAGCAACGCCGCCAGCTTGAAGCACTCCAGCGGCACCTGCTTCACCGGGACGAGATGCGACATCAGCGAGCAGACGTACGACGCGGCGTCGTACGGGCCGAGCACGTCGTCGCGGGTGTCGAGCGTCCCGGACCGCGCGTTGTACGCCAGGTTCAGGTTGGACAGCGCCGTCGGCGCCACGTCCAGCACGTCGATGATCGACTTCTGTTGCTGTACCAGGACACCGGTGATGTCGGTCAGCGCCGTCACGTTGTCGGACAGCTCCTGCCGGTTGTCCTTCACGAACCGAGTGACCTGGCGCAGCGCCACGGCCAGGTCCTTCAGCGCCGCCGCCAGGTCGTCACGCTCGCCGGCGAGCTGCTCGGACACGTCGGCGAGCTGCCGGTTGAACTGGCGTACCGCGCCGTCGCTCTCGGCCAGGGCGGTCGTGAACTTCTGCAGGTTGACGACCGTACCGAACAGGTCCTGCCGGCCGTCGGACAGCGTGTCGAGCGCGTCGGCGAGGTCGTTCAGCGTCTGGTTCAGGTCCTTGCCGTTGCCCTGCAGGTTCTTCCGGGCGTTGCCGACGAGGTTCGACAGCGAGCCGTTCTTGTTGGCGCCCTCGGGGCCGAGCGCGGTGTTCAGGTTGTCCAGCGCCTTGTACACGTCGTCCAGCTCCAGCGGCACGACCGCCCGGGCGCCGCGCAGCTGGGCGCGGTCCGCGAGCAGCGGCCCGCTGCCGGAGTATCCGGGGGTGAGCTGCACGTACCTGTCGCTGACGACGCTCGGCGGGACGATGACCGCCTTCGCCGCCGCCGGCACCTTGTACTTCGCGTCGTACGTCATGGTGACCGCGACGGTCGCGCCCTCCGGGTGTACCCGGGTGATCGTGCCGACCTTCACGCCCATGATGCGTACGTCGGAGTTCGGGTAGATGCCGACGGCCTGCGCGAAGTGCGCGGTGAGCGTCCGCTGCGGCGGGCCGGAACGCCAGGCGGCGAGGCCGATCGCGGTGCCGAGTACGACGACGACGGCGGCCGCGAGGACGATGCCGAGCGGGCTGCGGAACACGCCGAGCGGGCGGGAATCGCTGTCGTGCCTGGACATCCGGCTCACCTCCCCGGGCTCGTGGACGGGCTGGGCTTCGCCTTCGTCGCCGGCGCCTTCTGGTTCGCGGCGGCGCCGGCCTTGTCGCCGGCCGCCGCGCTCGCCGGCGGCGCGCCCGGCAGGTACGGCTGGAGCAGCGCGTCGATGTACGAGTCGAACCAGCGGCCGTTGCCCAGCACGTTCGTGAACGCGTCCAGGAACGGCGACATGGCCTTGATGCTCTTCGTCAGGTTGTCCCGGTTGCGTTGCAGGATGCCGACCACGGCGCGCAGCTCGCGCAGCGCCGGGTCGAGCTGCTTCTGGTTGTCGGTGACCAGGCCGGACAGCTGGTCGGCCAGCTTGTCGGTGTTGACGAGCAGCTGGTGGATCGCGTCGCGGCGGTTCTTGACCTCGTCGAGCAGCTTGTTGCCGTCGGAGATGAGCTGCTGGAACTCCTTGTCCCGGTCGGCCAGCACCTTCGTGACGCTGCGCGCCCGGCGCAGCAGCTCGCGCAGCGCGGCGTCCCGGCTCGCGACCGTACGGGACAGGCGGGACAGGCCGGTGATCGACCCGCGTACGTTCGGCGCGGTGTCCTTCAGCACGTCGGCCAGCACGTCGAACGCCTTCGCCAACTGCTTCGTGTCGATCTTGTCGACGGTGTCGGCGAGCCCGTTGACGGCCTGCACCACGTCGAACGGCGACGACGTACGCGAGCGCGGGATCTCGTCGCCCGGGCTCATGTGGCCCGGCCCGGCCGGGTCGAGGCCGAGGAACTTCTGCCCGAGCACCGTCTTGATCCGGATCGTCGCCTCGGTACGCGACCCGAACGACACCCCGCGGTCCACCTCGAACCTGACGCGTACCTCGGGCTTTCCGTGCTGTTGAGCCAGATCCACGGCGGTGACCTTGCCGACCTTGACCCCGGCGATGCGTACCTCGTTGTCGGGGGCGAGGCCGCTCGCGTCGGAGAACGCCGCTGAGTAGGTGTCGCCGCCGCCGATCAGCGGCAGGCTGTCGGTGTTGAACGCGGCGAGCACGCCGACGAGGATCACGGCCAGCCCGGCCGCACCGATGACCAGCGGGTTGCGCTCCCGGAACGGTTTCACCGGCCACCTCCCCCGCCGGAGCCGCCGGACTTCTTCGTCCCACCGCCGGACGTACCGGGCTCGCCGGCCTTGTCGCAGCGGGCCGCCGCGGCCGAGAACGTGGCCGGGTTGACCGTACCGACGCCGGGCAGGTCGACCGTGCCGTCGAAGTCGCACATGTAGAAGTTCAGCCACGACCCGTACGACGAGGTGCGGGCCAACGCGTCCAGCCGTACCGGCAGCCGGGCCAGGGTGCCCTCGATGACGGACGAGTTCGCGTTGAGCGTGCTGGACAGCGTACGGAGCTGGCGGATGTCCTCCTTCAACGCCGGCCGGCCCTGCTGCACCAGGTCGGCGGTGGAACCGGCCAGGTCGCCGAGGCTCTGGATCGAGTCGCCGATCGTCCTGCGGTCCGCGGCCAGCCCGGACACGAAGTCCTGCAACGAGCCGATCGTGTCGGACAGCTTCTGGCCGCGCGCGTTCAGCGTGGCGAGCACGTCGTTGAGGTTGTCGATGACGCGGCCGATCACCTTGTCCCGGTCGGCCAGCGTGTTCGTCAACGACGCGGTACGCGCCAGCAGGTCGTTGACCGTGCCGCCCTCACCCTGCAACACCTGGATGATCTCGTACGCGAACTTGTTGACGTCCTTCGGCGACAACCCCGCGAACAGCGGCTGGAACCCGTTGAACAGCACCGTCAGATCCAGCGCCGGCTCGGTGTGCGACAGCGGTACGACGTCGCCGGGGTGCATGGCGCCGCCGTCGCCCGAGCCCTCCGTCAGCTCGACGTACCGCTGGCCGATCAGGTTGCGGTAGCGGATCTTCGCGCGTACCGACTTGGGCACGGTAATGGTGTCGTCCACGGTGAACGACACCTGCGCCGTCTTCCCGTGCACCAGCTCGACGTCCTTGACCTGGCCCACCTTGACGCCGGCGATGCGGATGTCGTCGCCCTGCAGCAGCCCTGTCACGTCGGAGAACTGCGCCTTGTACCGCGTGCCGCCCAGCCAGCCGAGCGAGCCGAGCGTCTGCGCCAGTACCGCCGTCGCCGCGATCGTCACGACCGCGAACACCGCCAGCTTCACCAGCGCCGGTACGACGCTGCGGCTGGAGTTCCGTCTCATCTGGCACTCACCACCGATCCACGCATCAGCGGTCCCCACAGCAGGTCGTCGATGCCGCCGACCTCGGTCACGTTCCGCCCGGTCGCCGCCGCCACCAGCGGGTTCACGACGGTCTGCTCCTCCGACGTCCCGGCGTACCCCATGTCGACGGTGCCGGTGCCGCCACCGAGGCCGCCGAGCGTGTCGTTGTTGAGCACACCGCCGGAGTGAGCCGCATCGTACCGGTATCCGTCGTTGATCGCCGGTGCGGAGAACGGGACGGCCGGGTTCGGCAGGCCACGGCAGTTGGGGCCGGTGTCCGCGCCGTTGACGGGCTCGTCGCCGGCGGCGTACTTGCCGGAGTCCTTGGTGATTTCGAGGGTGATGTGGAGGCGGCCGGTGTCGAAGGCGCCTTCGATGTTCTTTTGCAGGGCGAGCATGCCCGCGGTCAGGCACGGGTACTCCGGCGAGTACTCCGCCAACACCGACAGCAGCGGCCGGGACACCTGACCGAGCTGGATCAGCCTGCCCTCGTGCTTCTGGAGGAACGGTGTCGCGGTGTCCGCCAACCCCGTCGTGTCCGCCGTGAAGGCCGCCAGGTCCGCCCGCTGCTCGGTCACCGTCGACGCGGTGACCGTGACGTTCGACAGGATCGTCATCAGGTCCGGCAACGCCCCGGTGTAGGTGTCCAGCACGTCCGCGAGCTTGCGGATGTCGGCGCGGATCGTCGGCATCTGCCCGTTGATGGTGGTGAGGTATTTGTCGAGGGTGACCAGGGTGTCGCCGAGTTGTTCGCCGCGGCCGCGCAGCGCGTCCGCCAGCGCGGACAGCGTGATCGACAGCTTCTGCGGGGGCAGCGCCCGCAGCAGCGGCAGGACGTCGTCGAGCACGCGTTCCAGCTCGACCGTCGAGGCCGACGTGTCCTGCCGGATCGTCGCCCCCGCCGCGATCGGCCGCGGCGCCGGCCGCTCCGGTACGGAAAGGTCGACGTACTTCTCCCCGAACAGGGTCTTCGGCAGCATCACCGCGGTCACGTTCGCCGGGATCCGTCGTACCGAATCCGGGTCCAGGGCGACGCTCAGCCGGGCCGTCGACCCGTCGGACGACACGTCCCGGACCTGGCCGACGACCACGCCGCGGAGTTTCACGTCGGCGCCCTTGTCCAGTTGCAGGCCCGTGTGGTCGGCGGTCACCGTCACGCCCACCGACGGGGTGAACACCTTCTCGTACGCACCCACCGACGCCGCGAGCAACGCCACCACCAACACGATGAAACCGACGCCGAGCAGGCGCCGGCGTACCAGGCCACTCATCCGCTGATCCGTACTGTCGTGGTGGCGCCCCAGATCGCGAGGCTCAGGAAGAAGTCGACCACGTTGATCGCGACCAGTGCGGTACGTACCGCGCGCCCCACGGCGATCCCGACCCCCGCCGGCCCGCCGGACGCGTTGTACCCGTGGTAGCAGTGGATCAGCACCACGATCACGCTGAACACCAGCACCTTGCCGAACGACCAGAGCACGTCCTCCGGCGGCAGGAACAGGTGGAAGTAGTAGTCGTACGTGCCGGACGACTGTCCGAAGTAGAGGGTCACCATCTCGCGGGTCGACAGGTAACTCGCCAGCAGGCCGATCACGTACAGCGGGACGACCGCGATCAGGCCGGCGATCATCCGGGTCGTCACGAGGAACGGCAGCGACGGCAGGCCCATCACCTCCAACGCGTCCACCTCCTCGTTGATCCGCATCGCACCGAGCTGCGCGGTGAAGCCGCAGCCGACCGTCGCCGACAGCGCGATCCCCGCGACCAGCGGCGAGATCTCCCGCGTGTTGAAGTACGCCGAGATGAAACCGGTGAACGCGCTCGACCCGATCTGGTTGAGCGCCTCGTACCCCTGGAGGCCGACCTCGGTGCCGGTGAAGAACGTCATCGCCACGATCACGCCGACCGTGCCGCCGATGACCGCCAGCGCGCCCGAGCCGAAGCTCACCTCGGCCAGCAGCCGCAGCACTTCCTTCTTGTACCGCCGGACCGTACGCGGCGCCCACGCGAACGCGCGCAGGTAGAACGACAACTGGCCGCCGAGGTCGTCGAGGAACCCCAGCGGCTTGCGTACGGCGCCGGCTATCGCGCCGCCGGCACGGGCGGCGGCTGTCGCGCCTCCGGCACGGCTCTCGGCCAGACCCGCCATCAGGTGCCCTTCTGCGGAACGATCTGGAAGTAGATCGAGGTGATCACGAAGTTCAGCGCGAACAGCAGCATGAAGCTGATCACCACGCTCTGGTTCACGGCGTCACCCACGCCCTTCGGCCCGCCCTTCGCCGTCATCCCCTTGTACGACGCCACCAGCGCCGCCATCGCCCCGAACACCAGCGCCTTGATCTCACCGACGATCAGGTCCTGGATCTGGCCCAGCGCCTGGAAACTCGCCAGGTAGGCGCCCGGCGTACCGCCCTGGAGCACGACGTTGAAGAAGTACCCGCCGGCCACGCCGACAACGTTGACCAACCCGTTCAGCAGTACGGCGACGATCATGCAGGCCACGACCCGCGGGATCACGAGGCGCTGGATCGGGTCGATGCCCAGCACCTCCATCGCGTCCAGCTCCTCGCGGATCTTCCGCGCGCCCAGATCCGCGCAGATCGCCGAGCCGCCGGCACCCGCGATCAGCAGCGCCGTCACGATCGGCCCCGCCTCGCGTACGACGGCCAGCACGCTCGCCGCCCCGGTGTACGACTGCGCGCCGAGCTGACTGGTCAACGTACCGAGCTGCAGGGCGATCACCGCGCCGAACGGGATCGCCACCAGCGCCGTCGGCAGGATCGACACGCTCGACACGAACCACGCCTGCTGGATCATCTCCCGTACCTGGAACGGGCGGCGCGGCACCGCGCGCAGCGCGTCCAGGCAGTACGCGAAGAAGGAACCGGAGTGCCGGAGCGCGCCGGCGACCGGGTTAGCCATCCCGCCGCCACTCCGTACCGCGCTCGTCCCGGTCCAGGACGACCGTGTCGGCCGCCGTGCCGTGCTCGCGGCGCGGCAGGGGTTCGGGTGTCACGGCCGCCGGCGGCTCGAACGAGCCCGGCGGCGGGACGACCCCGTTGCGGCGACACCACTCACCCGCGGGGCGCTCCGCCGGCCGCGGCAGGCCGTTCAGCGGCTGCATCTGCATCGGGATCGGCGGCAGCGGCGGCAGGTCGTCCCACGACTCCGCCTCCACCTCACCCGCGTCCTTCTCCTCGGCCATCCCGATCGGCCCCTGGCGCTGCGCGTTCAGGAACTGGCGTACCACCGGCTCCTGGCTGGACAGCAGCATCTCCCGCGGCCCGAACATCGCCAGGTGCCGCAGGTAGATCAGGCCGATGTTGTCCGGCACCGTGCGCGCCGTGTTGATGTCGTGCGTGACGATCAGGAACGTCGCGCCGGTCTGCTGGTTCAGGTCGACGATCAGATGGTTCAGCAGCGTCGTACGCACCGGGTCGAGGCCCGAGTCCGGCTCGTCGAACAGGATGATCTCCGGCTCCAGCACCAGCGCCCGGGCCAGGCCGGCACGCTTGCGCATCCCACCGGAGATCTGCCCCGGCAGCTTGCCCTCGTCGCCCGTCAGGCCCACCAGGTCCAGCTTCTCCATGACGGTCCGGCGTACCTCGGACTCGCTCTTGCGGGTGTGCTCGCGCAGCGGGAACGCGACGTTGTCGTACAGGTTCATCGAGCCGAACAGGGCGCCGTCCTGGAACAGCACCCCGAACAGCTTGCGCACCTCGTACAGGTCGCGCTCGGACAGCCGGGGCAGGTCCCGGCCCTGGATCATGATGTGGCCGCGGTCCGGCTTCAGCAGGCCCACCAGCGTCTTCAGGAACACCGACTTGCCCGTACCGGACGGGCCGAGCAGCACCGAGATCTCGCCCGCGGGCAGCGTGAAGCTCACGTCCGCCCAGATGTTCTGGCGGCCGAAGGACTTCGTCAGTCCCTCGATCTGCACCTCGACGCCCACGTGAACATCCCTCCCGACCGGGCCCACGCGCCTCGGGCCGCGCAGAGGCGGCCGGTGGGGCCCACGGTCGGCTCCGGACCATCGCGGTTCGCGTTTCTCCGGGCCAACGAGACCACGGAGCCGGTGGTGACGCCGATAAGTTAACTTCTGAGTAACGTGGAAGTCGAGACGTACGTCATGATTCTCTTGGCATCGCCGGTGAGTCGCGATCTTTCGTGGCTTGGCGTGTTTTGACTCGCTCCGCTCGGTGACGATCGGCGCCCGAATCGCCCCGCAACGTAGCCTGAGTCCCGTGCCGTCACCGTGTTCCCCGGACCGGAAGGACCGACGTGACAACCACCGCGGACGACCTGCTCGCGGCCTGGCGTACCGCCGAGGCCGAGGCGCTCGGCGCGATCGGCCTGACCCCCGCCATCCCCGACGTGTACGCCGTGGCACTGTCCGACGACGGTGACTGGACCGGCGAGGCGTACCTGCCGAAGAACACCCGCGGCGGCGTCGTCAACCAGGAGCAGCCCGGGCCCGGCGTCATCCACCGGCCGACCGAGGACCTGCTGGCGCGCCTGGAGGGGTACGAGCCGGGCACCGCACCGCCGCCCAAGACGGTCGGTGCCCTGCTCACCCACGTCGTACCGCCGCCCGACAGCCTCCGGTACAGCCGGATCACGGTACGGCAGGAGGCCGACGTCCCGGCCGCCGTCGACCGCACGGTCGAGCTGGTACGCGACCGGTTTCTGCCCTGGCAGCACCGGTACACCGAGCCCGACGCCGTCCGTGACTACCTCGCCGCCAAGCCGTACCTCGGGCTCCTGCGGTACGGGAACCTGCGGCGGCTGGTCGTGCTCGACCACCTGCGCGGCGACGACGCCGGCGCGCGCGCCGCGCTCGACACGTACCTGGCGGAGTACCCGGGGAGCAAGGCGGCGGACGTGCAGGCGCGGCACGAGGCGTTCGTCGCGGGCGCGCGACAGCTGCTCAGCGACCCGCGTTGACCAGCTCCGGCGGGATGACCTCGACGCCGAAGTCGACGGAGTGCCGGGCGAACATCCCGCCGGCCATGCGCAGCGCGTTCAGCATCCGGTCGTCCTCGGGCGCCCGCTGACACAGCAGCCGTACCCGCAGCGCGCGGCCGAGGGTGTCCGGCAGCTCCCGGTAGATCTGGCCGGTCTGGATGAACCGCAGGTACGTGTTGACCTTGGCGACGACCTGCTCCATCTGCTGCCGCGAGCCGTCGAACGGCCGGTCCTCGATCATCAACAGCGTGATCGAGGCGCCATCCGCCGAGCGCGTGATGCTGTCCACCGTCTCGCTGTCCCGCACGGTCATCCTGTACTCCCTAGACGGTGGTGAGCTGGTAGGCGCCCGGGCCGTGCATCCAGTCTCTCAACGCCTGCCCCGGCCCCGACCCGGCACTCCCGCCCAGTACGTCGGCGACGCTGTGCTGCCGCAGCGCGACGCGGGCGCTGTCCGGCATCGAGTCGACGTCCCAGCGCTGCACGCGGACCGGACCGATCTGCTGGGTGCCGTCGAGGGTGGTGTTGGGCAGGCCGGCGGCCCGTGCGGCCGGCGTGTCCGGCACGTACGGATGGACGGTGCCGTCGCCGCCGAGCCGCGGCAGCAGGTTCTGCTGGGCCGGGGTGGGCCGCGCCCCACCGGTCTTCACCTCGTACGGAATGAGGTTGCCGTCCGCGTCGACCGTGATCCGGTCGACCTTCATGTACTCCTCGGAGTTCGTGGCGGACGGGTTCACCCGCAGCTCGGTCGCCAGCGGCGTCTCGCCGTGCAGCTCGCACCACGCCTCGTTCAGGTGGTTGCCGATCTCGCCCCGCGCGTTCGCCTGGTCGGTCTGACCCTGGTAGTTGAAGTACGCACCGTGCTCCGAGGTGGAGTCGAACGGCAGCGCGCTCTCCAGCCGGAGCTGGATGCCGCGCAGCTCGATCGACACCTCCTCGTCCATCCCGGTGGCCGCGACCACCGACGCCTCGATGATCCCCGTGTACGCCTCCGCGATCGCCTGGTACGCCGCCTCGACCGCACCCGCCGCCGGACCCGCCGCGACGATCTGCCCCCACTGCTCCGGCCCGACGATCGCCACCCCGTTGGGCAGTACGAGCGTGCCGAAGTCGAACGCGCTCTCCACCACCGAACGAAGCTCGGTCACCGCCGCACCGAGCTGCCCCGCGCCCGCCTCCAGGGCGGTGACCGCGTTGCCGATCGCCGCCGACATCAGGTCGACCCCGTTGTTCACCTTCTTGGCCCGCGACTCCTGCGACCTGGCGTCCTGGCCCTGCCACTCGGTCTGCAACTGCTGGGTGGCCCCGCCGAACTCGCGACCCGCCCCGCGGATCTCCGCGGCCAGCGACTGCAGCGCCGTGGCGACCCCGCTGTACTCCGCCGGGGCGGACATCATGAGCTGCATGTACTGCGGCATGGCACCCCCGTGCGCGATCTGTCGTCAGGAGCCGACGGTGAACGAGTCCCTGTTGTCCTGCTCGGTCCTGGCGTACTTGTCGGCGTTGGAGTTGAGGCCCTCGCCGTGGTTCGCGAACGTGCGGATGACGCGCTGCACGGCCTTCTCGACCTCGCCGACGAAGCTGTCCAACGCCTGCGAGGTGGCGAACCCCAGGTTCGACGCGGTCGCCCCGGCCGCGTCCCCCACCAGCGTTGTCGCGGTGCTCTCCAACGCCAACGGGGAGTCGGTGATCTGGGCCGCCATCCGCCGCAGCAGCTCCGGCTCGATCTGCACCTCGTCGACCATCGGGCACCTCCGTACGCTGAAATCTACAGACGGTGCGCAACCGGGCGTACGGGCAGCGAAAAGGGCGGCCACCCCATCGGGGTGACCGCCCTTCGCGGTGGTACGGGAGAGACCCTTACTTCAGGGTCACGCTGGCGCCGGAGCCCTCAAGCTGCGCCTTGGCCTTCTCCGCGGCCTCCTTGTTGACCTTCTCCAGGACGGCCTTCGGGGCGCCCTCGACCAGGTCCTTGGCCTCCTTCAGGCCCAGGCTGGTGAGCGCGCGCACCTCCTTGATGACCTGGATCTTCTTCTCGCCGGCCGACTCGAGGATGACGTCGAACTCGTCCTGCTCGACAGCGGCCTCGGCCGGGGCGGCGCCGCTGCCGACAGCGGCGACGGCGACCGGAGCAGCCGCGGTGACCTCGAAGGTCTCCTCGAACTGCTTCACGAAGTCGGACAGCTCGATCAGCGTCATTTCCTTGAACGCGTCGAGCAGCTCCTCGGTGCTGAGCTTCGCCATGGTGGCGGTATTCCTTTCCTGCAACCGCGATCCGTACCGCGGTGATTCGACAACATGGGAACGGCCGGGGCAGGCCGCTCGGCGGTGCGGGCCACATCGGGCGACCCGCTCCGCTCAGGCTGCTTCGCCGCCCTGCTTGTCGGCCAGCGCCTGAGCCAGGCGCGCCGTCTTCGACAGCGGAGCCTGGAACAGGCTCGCGGCCTTCGACAGGTTGCCCTTCATGGCGCCCGCCAGCTTGGCGAGAAGTACCTCACGGGACTCCAGGTCGGCCAGCTTGGTGACGTCGTCCGCGGAGAGCTTCTTGCCCTCGAAGACGCCACCCTTGATGACCAGAGCCGGGTTGTCCTTGGCGAAGTTGCGCAGCCCCTTGGCCGCGTCGACCACGTCGCCGTTGACGAACGTGACGGCGGTCGGACCCGAGAAGAACTCGTCCAGGCCTTCGACCCCGGCATCCTTCGCCGCGATCTTGACCAGAGTGTTCTTCGCGACCCGGTAGTGCGTGTCCGGGCCGAGCGCCCGGCGCAGCTCCGTGATCTGCGAAACGGTCAGCCCGCGGTACTCGGTGAGCACGGTCGCCGACGCGGCGCGGAACCGGTCGACGATCTCGGCGACAGCGTCGGCCTTGTCCTCGCGTACCGGCTTGGTCCGGCCATGTGTGTCCGCCATGTCCCTCCTCTCATGCGTACTCGGGCCGGTCGGTGCAAGGCCCGGTAGGAATGAGAAACGCCCCGGCGCAGGGCGCACGGGGCGGGACCTTCGGTGGCGGCCTTCGGCGGACCACCGGCCTCGACCACGTGGAGCGTGGTGTCTGGTCGGGATCGCCGGCGCCGGCAACCGTCGCCGCCCGGGAGCCTGGGCGGCCATGGTCATCGTCCGTCTTCCCTACGCGGGTCGTCCGCTCCGGCGGAACCTTCGACCACACCGGTGAACCGGCGTGGTGACCAGCGGTCTTTGGTGAAGCCATTTGAGCCTACAGGACCCGCTGCCGCGCGGCCCAACCGGAGTAGGCGACGCCACACACCCCGTACGACGAAACGGGGCACGCCGACGATTCGGCATGCCCCGTCCGGGTCGTCGGAGCGTCAGCTCCGCTCGCTCGCTGAGCGTCAGGCGACCGGCACCTCGTCCTCGGTGAGGTTCCGGGTGCGGTTCGGGTCGACCTGGATGCCGGGACCCATCGTCGTGGACATGCTGATCTTCTTCAGGAACTTGCCCTTCGACGAGGCCGGCTTCGCACGCAGCACCTCGTCCAGTACGGCGGCGTAGTTCTCGACGAGCTGACGCTCGTCGAAGCTGACCTTGCCGATGATCAGGTGCAGGTTCGAGTGCTTGTCCACCCGGAAGGTGATCTTGCCGCCCTTGATGTCGGCCACGGCCTTGGTCACGTCCATCGTGACGGTGCCGGTCTTCGGGTTCGGCATGAGGCCGCGCGGGCCCAGGATCCGCGCGACCCGGCCGACCTTGGCCATCTGGTCCGGAGTGGCGATCGCGGCGTCGAAGTCGAGCCAGCCGCCCTGGATGCGGGCGATCAGCTCGTCCGCGCCGACCTCGTCGGCGCCGGCGGCGATGGCCTCACTGGCCTTGTCGCCGGTGGCGAAGACGATCACGCGGGCGGTCTTGCCCGTACCGTGCGGCAGGTTGACGGTGCCGCGCACCATCTGGTCCGCCTTGCGCGGGTCGACGCCGAGGCGCATCGCGACCTCGACCGTCGCGTCGAACTTCGTCTTCGTCGACTGCTTCGCCAGCGCCACCGCTTCGAGCGGGCTGTACAGCGTGTCCTTGTCGATCGCGTCGAACGCCTTGCGGTATTCCTTGCCGTGCTGCGCCATGTGGTCCTCCACGTTGTGCCTGTGGTTCGTGGTGCGAGGCGAGCGCCTGCCCCTCCCACGTCGTACGAAGGGTGCGGTGGTCAGTCGGTGACCGTGATGCCCATGCTGCGGGCGGTGCCGGCGATGATCTTCGACGCCTGGTCGAGATCGTTCGCGTTCAGGTCGGGCATCTTCTTCTCGGCGATCTCCCGTACCTGGGCCTTGGTGACCGTGCCGACCTTCTCCTTGTGCGGCTCACCGGAACCCTTGGCCACACTCGCGGCCTTGAGCAGCAGCTTCGCGGCCGGCGGCGTCTTCAGCACGAACGAGAACGAACGGTCCTCGTACACGCTGATCTCGGCCGGCACGATCTCGCCGCGCTGCGACTCGGTCTGGGCGTTGTACGCCTTGCAGAACTCCATGATGTTCACGCCGTGCTGACCGAGCGCCGGACCGACCGGCGGAGCCGGCGTGGCCTGGCCGCCGGGCAGCTCAAGCTTGAACGTGGTGACGAGCTTCTTCTTCGGAGGCATGACCTGGGCTTTCTCTACACGTCCCGCGCCGGCTCTACCTCCCGCCGGTGCGGCACTTTGCCGTCTCGGCCGTTACTCGCGTACCTCGGCGGCGGCTTCCTCTTCACACACCGGCACCCGGGCCTGTCCCCGGGCGTCGGTCGTCCTTGTACGGCGGGCGTGCCGCCTCAAATCTTGGAGACCTGGTTGAAGTTCAGCTCAACCGGGGTCTCCCGGCCGAAGATCGACACCAGCACCTTGAGCTTCTGCTGGTCGGCGTTGATCTCCGAGATCGTGGCCGGCAGCGAGGCAAACGCCCCGTCGGTAACCGTGACCGAGTCGCCGACCTCGAAGTCGACCTTGATCTCGGCCCGGGCGCCGCCGCCGGCGGTCGCGGCCTTCTCTTCCTTGACCGCCGGAGCCAGCCACTTGAGCACCTCGTCGAGGGTCAGCGGCGACGGGTTGTCAGCCCGGTCGGTGGCGCCGACGAACCCGGTCACACCCGGCGTGTTGCGCACGCACGAGTACGACTCCGGGATCAGGTCCATCCGCACCAGGATGTACCCGGGGAAGACCTTGCTCTGCACGTTCTGCTTCTTGCCGTTCTTGACCTCGACCTCTTCGCGGGTCGGCACCTCGACCTGGAAGATGTAGTCCTCCATGTCGAGGCTCTGGATCCGGCTCTCCAGGTTGGTCTTCACCTTGTTCTCGTACCCGGCGTACGAGTGGACGACGTACCAGTAGCCGGGGGCGTGCTTGAGCGCGTCGCGCAGCTCCTGCACGGGGTCGACCTCGACCTCGGCTTCGGCCTCACCCTCGCCCGCGTCGGCTTCCGCCGCGCCGGCCTCGTCGGTGGGGTCGGCCACCTTGTCGGCGTCGTCCACGCTGCCGGCGTCAACACTGTCCGTCTCGCCAGCGCTGCTCGTCTCGCCAGCGCTGCTCGTCTCGCCAACGCTGCTCGTCTCGCCAACGCTGTCCGTCTCGCCAACGCTGTCCGTCTCGTCGACGACGGTGGCCACGGCCGATCCGGCCGGCTCGGCGGTGCCGCCCTCGGCCGCGCCACCCGTCGTGGCGGCAGCCTGGACCGCCGGCGAGGACTCGTTCTCGTCGGTCGGTCGGCCGGTCTCGTCGAACTCAGACACGCTTGCTCACTTCCAATGTGGATCACGGGCCCGGAAACCGAAGCCGGACACCCGGGCGGGGGACGCGGCTCGAAGGCCCCGCAGGCTACGTCTACTTATTGTTACCAGCGCCGAAGACCCACAGTGCCCCCTTGGAGAAGGCGACGTCGAGAAGTCCCACGATCGTCAGGATGACCGCGACGAACACGATCACGACGACCGCGTACGTCACGAGCTCCTTGCGGGTGGGCCAGATCACCTTGCGCAGCTCGGCGACCACTTCCCGGACGAACAGCGGGATCCGGGCAAGCCCGCGCGCACGGGTGTCGGTCTTGCCCTTCTTGGCGGACTTGCCGTCCTTCTTCCCGGCACCGTCCTTCTTGCCCGTGGCGTCTTTCTTGGCGGCGGCCTTCTTGCTGGGGCGCTTCGCGCTGCCGGAGTCCTGCTCGTCGTCGGCGGCGTCCTCGTCGTCGGAGCTCTCGTCGTTGGCGCTCTCGACGTTGGCGCTCTCGTCGTTGGCACTGCCGCCGGAACGCTTGGACCGCACGGCGGTCGCCTTGGACTCCGAATCGTCTCCGGAGCGACTCTTGGCGCGCTTCGACCGTCGGGTCGACCCCGTCCCGGCATCCGAGTCGGAATCGTCCCGAGAGCTGGAGTCCTTCTCGACGGTCGGGTCCTCGTCGGAGTCGGTGAGAGCGTCCTCGACCTCGGCCTCATCGAGGCTGTCGCGGACTTCGCCGTCGGCGGATCCGCCGTCGGCGCCGCCCCCGCGTCGCTTCCTCTCGGCCACTTCAGCCCTCTCCAGGTCCTATGCCAACAAGGTCCCAGCCACATCCGGGCCGGTCGAGCCACGCTCGATCCTGGCCCATTCGTGCGTCCGGGCCAACCCCCTGGCGAGGGGCCAGCGCCGGTGTCGGGCCAACGCGACGGTGGAACCAACGCACTGCCACGACTCGCCCACCCGACCGGACCGGCCGGGACGTCCTCGGCGCAGGGGCGACAGGACTCGAACCTGCAACCTGCGGTTTTGGAGACCGCTGCGCTGCCAATTGCGCCACGCCCCTTCGCGACACCCACGCCGTACGAAACCGGCGACGGCATCACGTCTGCGGGGGCGAAACATGCGCGGTCAGCGTCAACCGTGCAGCGGTCAGCACCCCCGGCGGACCAGTGTACGGGTTGTCGCCTCAATCTCCCAACCGGTACCCACCGGCGCTCCGGTCAGCCCAGCCGGACCGTCGCGCGCGCCTGGCCGAGCACCTTCGTACCGGCCGCGGAGACGGTCAGGTCGACCACCACCTGGCGGTCGTCGAGGGTGCGCCTGACCACGCCGGACACCGCGACCGCGGTGCCCTCGTCGGTGTCCGGTACGACGACCGGGCGGGCGAACCGGACCGTGAAGTCGCGTACCGCGGCGGGGTCGCCGGCCCAGTCGGTCACCGCGCGGGCGGCGAGGCCCATGGTGAGCATGCCGTGCGCGATGACGTCGGGCAGCCCGACCGAGGTGGCGACGCGCTGGTTCCAGTGGATGGGGTTGAAGTCGCCGGACGCCCCGGCGTACCGGACGAGGTCGGCGCGGGTGACCGGGAAGCTGCGGGTCGGCAGCTCGGTGCCGACGGTCACGTCGTCGTACGAGATCACGCCGGCTCCTCCGATCCGCGTACCACCAGGGTGGACCACGCCGTGGCGACCGGCTCGCCGGCCTCGTCGGTCAGCTCGGTGCGGGTCGTGATCATGTCGTTGCCGGCCATCGAGCGGATCTTCTCGACGGTGACGGCGCAGCTCAGCCGGTCACCGGCGCGTACCGGGCGGTGGTGGGAGAAACGCTGGTCGCCGTGCACGACGCGGCTGAAGTCGAGACCGAGCTCCGGGTCGTTGATCAGCTGTTCGCTGGCCGGCAGGGTCAGCACGATCGGGAACGTCGGCGGGGCGATCACGTCCGGGTGTCCGAGGGCACGCGCCGCCGCCGGATCGCGGTACGCCGGGTTGTCGTCGCCGAGCGCGGCGGCGAACTCGCGGATCTTCTCGCGCCCCACCTCGTACGGCTCGGTGGGCGGGTAGCTGCGACCCACGAACGAGCTGTCCAGCGGCATGGTGCCCCTCCCGGCCATCGTGCGCGGACACGAAACGACCGGCCACCCGTGGGTTGCCGGTCGTCGATCGTGCTGCTTGAGCGAGACGCGAACCCGTCAGGTCAGCGGGTCTCGCGGTGCGCGGTGTGCTTGCCGCAACGCGGGCAGAACTTCTTCAGCTCCATGCGATCCGGGTCGTTGCGACGGTTCTTGCGCGTGATGTAGTTGCGCTCCTTGCACTCCACGCACGCCATCGTGATCTTCGGACGTACATCGGTCGCCTTGGCCACGGCGGAGTGCCTTTCTCGTCTAACGGTGTGTCCTCGACGGCCCGGACGGGGCCATCGGTACGGCGCGGGACGCGCCCGGACCAGGGTACATCGCCAACCGGCGATGTCTCGTAGCGGTGGCCGGACTCGAACCGGCGACACAGCGATTATGAGCCGCTTGCTCTGCCAACTGAGCTACACCGCCAGAACCACCAGCAACCCACCCGTCCCACCGCAACCCGAGGTGAGGGGTTCGGGGGGCGTAGCCCCCTGACATTCGGGGGGCTCGGGGGGTCGTCCCCCCGGCCAGCATTGCGAGCGATCATGACTCACGTTTTCCGTGAGTACACTTCTCCCATCGCGAGCCCCTTTACGGAATCGAACCGTAGACCTTCTCCTTACCATGGAGACGCTCTGCCGACTGAGCTAAAGGGGCGCGACCTCCCCTTGCGGGGAGGTGCCTGGGTAAGGGTACACGGTGCGGTGGCACGGCCAAAATCGGATCCCCGCCCCGTCGTCAGGGCACGACGCGCAGCGTCCGATCGTCTCCCGCCTCCGCCGGAGACGCCTCGGTACGGGCCGCCAACCAGGCCGTGAGCCGCTCGTACGACAGCGGTCGGGAGAAGTAGAAGCCCTGGCCGACGTCGCAGCCGATCTCCTCGAGTTGGCTCAGCGCCAGCTCGCTCTCCACGCCCTCGGCGACGACCTGGAGCCCGAAATGCCCGGCCAGGTCGACGACCGCGCGGACGATCGCGTAGTCGCCCTCGTCGGTCGCCATGCCCTGCACGAACGTACGGTCGATCTTGACCTCCTGCACCGGCAGCCGGCGCAGGTACGACAGCGACGAGTAGCCGGTGCCGAAGTCGTCGACCGACAGCCGTACGCCGATCTCGCGCAGGCGGCGCAGGGTCGGCAGCGGCCGGTCGCTCTCGTCGATCATCCCGTCCTCGGTGATCTCCAGCGTCAACCGCTCCGGGGGCACCGCGTACTCGGCGACGAGCTTCTCCAGGTAGCCGGCGAACACCGGATCGACGAGCGTACGCGGGGACAGGTTGACCGCGACGGTCAGCGCGTGTCCCTCGTCGGCCCACTCCCGACAGCGGCGCAGACCCTCCCGGAGTACGAGATCGGTCAGCCGGCCGAGCTGACCGGTGTGCTCGGCGACCGCGACGAAGTCCTCGGGGGCGACCCAGCCGTGCGTCGGATGCTTCCAGCGGGCCAGGCACTCGACGCCGACCAGCTCCCGGCGGCCGATCGCGATCTTGGGCTGGAAGTACACCTCGAGGTCGCCGGCGTCGATGGCGCGGCGCAGGTCACCGGCGAGGCCGAGCCGTCGTACGCTGCGCGACTCCAGGCCGAGGTTGAACACCTGCACCGACGCCTGGGTGCCCTTCGCGGCGAGGGTGGCGAGGTCGGCGCGTTGCAGGAGCATCTCCGGCTCGCTGCCGTGGTCGGGGTGGATCGCGATGCCGACGGCGGTGTCCACGTCGAGCCGCAGCGTGCCGAACGGCATCGGGTCCTGCAGCGCGGCACGCAGCTCTCCGGCCAGCTCGACCGCCGCCTCGGTGTTGCCCATCCGCAGCAGCAGGGCGAACTCGTCGCCGCCGATCCGCGCCACCAGCGACCCGGCCGGCGCCCGGTCCGCCAGCCGCTTGCCGACCTCGGCCAACAGCCGGTCACCGGCACTGTGGCCGAGCGAGTCGTTCACGTCGCGCAGGCCGTCGACGTCGAAGATCAGCAGCGCCACCACCTCGCCGGGCGCGCGTACCTTCACCGCCTCCTCCAGCGCGGTGATCATCCGGTGCCGGTTCGGCAGGGCGGTCAGGGCGTCGTGGTACGCGTCGAAGCGGAGCCGCTCCACCAGCCGCGAGTTCTCCACCGCCACCGCGGTCTGCGACGCGATCGCCTCCAGCAGCGCCACGTCCGCGTGGTCGAACAGGTGCAGGTCACCCAGCCGGTTCGCGCACTCCAGGCTGCCGACGGTCGCGTTCCCGGACCGCAGCGGCACCATGATCACGTCCTTGGTACGCCCGGTCGCGAGCAGCTCGCGCTCCCGGTCGTCACCGAGCTTCGGCCCGACCGCCACCGTCGCGCCCTCGGCGATCACCTCGGCGCGCAGGCTCTGCGGCCCGGGTGCCGAGTCCAGCAGCCCGTGCCCGCCCTCCTTCGCCGTCAGCAGCACCTCGGGATGGCGGCCGGACGCGGGCAACCAGAGCGTCGCGTACTCCGCGCGGAGCATCTCGCGTACCCGCGCCAGCAGGATGTCGGCCAGCTCGCCCTCCGAGCTCGCCCGGCGCACCGCGCGGGTCAGCTCGTACATCTGGTCCAGCTTCTGGTGTTCGCTCAGGAACCGCGCGTACGCCCGGTAGGCCAGCGCCACGGCGACCGTGAGCCCGAGCAACAGGAGCAGCGACCACATCGTGACCTGGATGGCCAGCAACATGATCAGCCCGATGATCGCCCAGACCAGCCCGGCGCCGAGCGGTTGCGCGTTGCGGAGCATCTCGCGTACCGCGAGGCCGCCCTGCACGAGGCTGATCACCACGGCCACGCCGAGGTACGTGACCAGTCCGACCACGAGGATCGCGGACAGCGCGACGATCCAGTCGACCGGATCCCGTACGGACATCGGCGCGAACCGCACCACGACGAGGTTGGCGACCGCGGTCGACAGGGCGAACAGGGCGATGTTGAAGAAGTACTTCGTGACGTCGCGGGTGCGCCACAGGTAGACGACCGCCGCCGCGGCGACCCGCGCCGTGAGGGTGCCCATCGGCGGCAGCAGGAACAGCGACAGTACGAGCGGGATCTCGACCAGCGAGACGATGATGCTCTGGCGGCCGACCTCAAGGTGCAGGGTGATGGCCTGGCCCACGAGGAAACAGGCGAGGAGAGCGAGGAACAGCCACCACGGTCCGAGGGCGAATCCGGTCGCCCACGCGGTGGGCAGGCCCAGCCCGACGGTCGCGAGAACCATCCCGAGCGTGAGCAACCACGAGTACAGGGCTGCCCGGCCCGAGACGGACTTCGCGGGTGACATCAAGGCTGCCGCTGCCTCTCACACGGAGAGTTTTGGGTGTGCACCGCTTGGTGCCGAGGCCGCGGCCCCGCTCCGATGGAGCGGCGCGGCTCGGCTCGGGTGGAGCCGTCAGCGGCCGGCGAGACCCCAGCCGAAGTCCGCCGCGGCCGCGGCGGAAGCGAATACCAGTGCGCCGGTGGTCGCTGCGGCGGCCAGTGCGGCCACGCGTACCGCCCAACGGGACGTCTTGAGCTTACGCATGAGACTCTCCTGAACCACTCGCTGTCGGAACCTGGTCGCAGCCGTCGTGCGGCTAGGTGCTGATGCTAGTCGCAAGCCTGAGGCCAACAGAAGGGATCACCGCGCGTCTCCACCCGAAGGTTCGAGTGGGTCGCGTCTTAGATGACGTTTTGCCGGAAAAATTACCTTGCCGAATGATCCGGACATAGTCGATTCATCCAATTCACCGTTCGGGCTCCGAATGCCCGCCCTACACCACTCCGGTACGACCACTCACCGGAATCCGGCCGCACATCGGCGATCCGGCCGGTCGACGACATGCCTCCCGTACGCGGGCGTCGGTCAGGATGGTCCGGTGCAGATGCCCATCCTGATCGCCCAGGTACCCGTCGTGTGGGACGTCGCCGCCAACCTCGCGACCGTACGGGACGTGCTGGCCGAGGCACGGCGCGGTGACGTGGTCGTACTGCCGGAAGGCATGCTCTCCGGCTACGGCGAGGACCTGTCGCCGGCGGAGATCGACCCGGCCGAGGTCGCCGACGCCGTGGGGCGCGTTGCCCGGTCGGCCGAACAGAAGCAGGTGCACGTCTTCTGCGGGTCGCTGCTGCCGACGGACGACGGCTGGTGCAACGCCGGGCTGTTCCTCCCCGCCCGGGGCGGTCACCGGGTCTACCGGAAGATCAACCTCGCGATGAACGAACGTGGGCGGCTCCGTCCCGGCGACCACCTGCCCACCGTCGACATTCCCCACGCCGACGGGAACGTCACCGCCGGCGTACAGATCTGTCGCGAGATCCGCTTTCCCGAACAGTGGCAATACCTCGCGGAATCGGGAGCCCAGCTATTCGTCTACCTCACCCACGCCGCCAACACCCGAGAAACCCCCGGCGTCTGGCGCAGCCACCTGATCAGCCGGGCCGCCGAGAACCAGCGGTTCCTCGCCTCCGCCAACGTCGCGCACCCCGACCAGCACTGCCCGACCATGGTCGTGTCGCCACGCGGCGAGGTACTCGGCGAGCTGCCCGCCGGGCGTACCGACCTGCTCCGGCACACCCTCGACCTGGCCGAGACCGCCGACTGGTACCTCGGACAGCGCCGCCGCGACGTCCTCTCCGTGACACTGTCCGGAACGGGCGACCGGCCGTAGCTCGCCGGCGAGTGAGACCCTGCGATGCGGGACTCACTCCGCCACGGGCAACGACGCGTGGGCGGCCGACTCGTCGCTGTCACCGCTCGCCTGGCGCCCCTACGATCTGCGGCACGCCGCTGTGTCGCTGTGGCTCAATGCTGGGGTACCGGCGACCCAGGTTGCCGAACGGGCTGGGCACAGCGTTGCCGTGCTGCTCAAGGTCTACGCCACGTGCATCTATGGCCAGGACGATGCCGCCCGTCTCCGCATCGAGTCGGCGCTGAACCCAGACCTGACAGAAAAGAACGAAACCGTCTAGCCACCTGAACGTCACTCAGCGGCGCCCCGGCCGGCAAGGCCCGGGGGGCGCCGCTTTTTTGTGCCCTCAGCGCGAGACTGTGCCCTCGAAACTTCGGCGCGTATTCGGCGCGGCTGGCCGTAGACCGCCGGTCGGCGTCGGACGCGGCCGGACCGACGAAGAAGGCCCCTGGCCAGCGTTTCCGCTAGCCAGGGGCCTTTTCGTGCTGGTGTGGCGGGTACAGGATTTGAACCTGTGTAGGCATAGCCGACGGATTTACAGTCCGCTCCCTTTGGCCACTCGGGCAACCCGCCAGGGTGCGCCACACGCGTGAGCGCGGGGTGCCTGAGAAGGATAGCCGTACGCCCGGGGGGCAACGCAAACGGGTAGCGTCGGCGGAGCGGGTGGGCTCCGACGGGTGCGCCCGCGGTACGGGCAGATCAGGTCATCGACGCAGTACGGGAGCACGATCCGTGGCGAATCCGAGCTTCGACATCGTCAGCAAGCTTGACCGGCAGGAGGTCGACAACGCGCTGAACCAGGCGGCCAAGGAGATCAGCCAGCGCTTCGACTTCCGGGGTACCGGGGCCGACATCTCCTGGGCGGGTGAGGAGACGGTGGCGTTGACCGCCGAGACCGAGGAGCGCGTGAAGGCCGTGCTGGAGGTCTTCAAGGAGAAGCTGGTGAAGCGGAACGTCTCGCTCAAGGCGCTGGACGCCGGGGAGGCGCAGGCGTCGGGCAAGACGTACAAGATCAGTTGTGGGCTGGTGTCCGGGATCGAGCAGGACCAGGCGAAGAAGATCAGCAAGCTGATCCGGGACGAGGGCCCGAAGGGTGTGCAGGCCCAGATCCAGGCCGATCAGCTGCGGGTGACCGGCAAGAAGAAGGACGACCTGCAGGCCGTGATCGCGCTGCTGAAGCAGTCGGACATCGAGATCCCGCTGCAGTTCACCAACTACCGCTGATCAGCGGGGCAGGCCGCCGGGGGTACCGCGGAGCGCGGAGGTCACGAAGCGCGTGACGTCGGCGAGGACGGCCGCGGCGTTGGTCTCGTTGAAGATCTCGTGGCGGGCGCCCGGGTACTCCACGGCGGTCAGGTTGTCGTTGCGGATCCGCGCGATGCCCGCGCGGGTCGGCCCGATCGGTACGAGACGGTCGTCGCCACCGTGCGCCCACAGCGTCGGCGGCGCGAGCCGGGGGCCGGCGTTGATCTCGTCGAGGCAGCGGCCGACGGCCCGCAGCGTGGACCGCTTGAACGGGCCGTGCCAGATGAGCGGGTCGGCGTCGTAGCGTTCGCCGACGGCCGGGTCGCGGGACAGGGTGCTGACGTCCAGCGGCTCGTCGGGGATGTCGCCGTCGGCGAACTCCACCGGGTACCAGCTGCCGAGGACCGGCCCGGACAGGACGACGGCGGTCAGGTCGGTGCCGTGCAGCTGGGCGTACCGGGCGGCGATCATGCCGCCCATCGAGTGGCCCACGAGTACCACCGGCAGGTCGGTGCGGGCGGCCTCGGCGACGGCGTGGAAGTCGGCCAGGACGTCGTCGTACGACTCGACGAGGACCCGCTCCCCCGCGGACCGGCCGTGGCCCAGGTGGTCCGGGCCGACGACCTCGGCGCCGTTGGCGCGGAACGCGTCGGCGACGTGCCCGTACCGCCCGAGGTGCTCGCCGTACCCGTGGGCGAGCAGGACCAGGTGCGTCGGGTCGGGGTGCCGCCAGCGGTGCACGACCACGTCACCGCGGGTACCGGCGTGGTGGCTGAGCTCGACAGGTGTCATGACCGTCCTCACGGGTGGCGTGCCCGGCGGGCCGGGCCGCGTGGATCATGCCCGGACGCTAACCCACGTACCCCGGTGGCAGGAAACGTCCCGGCCCGTGCGGGGACGGGCCGGGACGTGTCGGGGTGTGGTCAGCGCGGGGCGTACTGCCCGCCGGTGATGGCCATCTGCTCCAGGCGCTCCACCCGGTCCGCCATCGGCGGGTGGGTGGAGAACAGCTTCGCGACGCCCGCGGCCCGCAGCGGGTTCGCGATCATGAGGTGCGCGCTGGACTGGAGCTGACTCGTCGGTTGCAGCGGCATCGACCGGGCGCCCGCGTCGATCTTGCGGAGCGCGCTGGCCAGCGAGAGCGGGTCGCCGGACAGGCGCGCGCCGTCGGCGTCCGCCTCGTACTCCCGGCTGCGGCTGATGCCGAGCTGGATCAGCGACGCGGCGATCGGGCCGAGGATCAGCATCGCCAGCAGGCCCAGGATGCCGGGACCGTCGTCGTCGTCCGACCGGCCGAACGGGATGAACCAGGCCAGGTACGCCAGGGCGGTGATGATGCCGCCGAGCGCGGCGGCGACGCTGGAGATCAGGATGTCCCGGTTGTACACGTGGGACAGCTCGTGTCCGATGACGGCGCGCAGCTCGCGGGCGGTCAGGATCCGCGTGATGCCGTCGGTGACGCAGACCGCCGCGTTCTGCGGGTTGCGGCCGGTGGCGAACGCGTTGGGCTGCGCGGTGGGGCTGACGTAGAGCCGGGGCATGGGCTGCCGGGCGGCGCTCGACAGCTCGCGGACCATCGCGTACAACGCGGGGGCCTGTGCCTCGGTGACCGGTTGCGCACCCATCGAGCGCAGCGCGATCTTGTCGGACCAGAAGTAGGTGGCGGCGTTCATCGCGAGCGAGATCAGCACCGCGATGATCAGACCGGTGCCGCCACCGATCAGGTATCCGATGCCGATGATCAGTGCGGTCAGCGCGCCCAGCAGCAGGGCCGTACGCAGACCGTTGTGGTGCCGGTGCACGGTCACCCTCATCACTCCCCGAATGTCCCGTGGATCCCGTACAACGCCGCGGGCTGGTGCTTTCATCCCGGCGGCGGGCAGCGGGGCCCACCACCAGCATCCCCCCGTTCGCTGGTACGGAGCTGGGAAAACGCTGGCGGTCAGAAGAGCGCGGCGGCGTCCAGGACGAGCTGCGGCGCGAAGCCGACGACGACCGCGCCCGCGGTGACCACGGCCAGCACGAGCGCCACCGGCACCGGTACCCGCGCGGGCGTCACCGCCGTCCCGGGACGGTAGAGCTGGACCACGACGCGCAGGTAGTACGCCAGACCGACGACGGCGTTGAGGCCGATCACCACGGCGAGCCAGGCGGCGTCGCCGGCCAGCGCGGCGCGTACGACGGTGACCTTGGCGAAGAGGCCGGCGAGGCCCGGCGGCAGCCCGGCGAGGCCGATCAGGGCGAATGCCAGCGCCGCGCCGACCCACGGCCGCGCCCGCCCGGCACCGCGGTACTCGTCGAGGTCGCCGCCCGGCCCGGGGCCGCGCAGCGCCACCACCCCGGCGAACGCACCCAACTCCAGCAGCAGGTAGAACAGCGTGTACCCGAGGGTGCCGGCGACGACGGCGGCCAGCGCGTCGCGGCCGGCGCCGGAGCCGAGCGCGCCGAGCGGGGCCAGCAGGTACCCGGCCTGGGCGACGGAGGAGAACGCGAGCAGCCGCACCATCGCCGACTGGCGCAGCGCGACGAGGTTGCCGACGGTCATGCTGGCGACGGCGAGTACGGCGAGCAGCGGGCCCGCGACGTCGAGCCAGGGGCGCAGCGCGTCGACGGCGACGTACAGCAGGGCGACGACGCCGCCGAGCTTCGACGCGGTCGACAGGTACGCCGCGACCGGCAGCGGCGCCCCGTCGTACGTGGCGGGCGCCCAGCCGTGGAACGGGACCGCCGCGACCTTGAACGCCAGGCCCACCAGCACCAGCAGCACCGCGGCCGCGGTCAGCGGTACGTGGCGCAGGTCGTCGCGGTGCGCGAGCGCGGTCGCCAGCCGGTCCAGGTGCACCGCGCCGGTCAGGCCGTACAGCAGGGCGGCGCCGAGCAGGGTCACCGCCGTCGACACCACCGACACGGCGAAGAACGTCACGGCGCCCGCGGCCGCGTCGAGCGGGCCACGCGGATCCTCGGACACCGAGGCGCGGCGGCGCAGGCCGACCAGCGCGTACAGCGGGAGGGTCAGCGTCTCCAGCGCGATCACCAGCGTGATCAGGTCCCGCGAGTAGCCGAGGACGACGCCGCCGACGAGCGACGCCGCCAGCAGGAACGTGTACTCCCCGCTCGGCGCGACGCGGGACCGCAGCGCCGGGGTGGACAGCCCCAGCACGGCCAGGGTGACGACGCAGAACGCGACGGCGACGAGCGCGCCGGTGTGGTCCGCGACGTACGAGCAGGAGGGGCCGACGCGAACGCCGCCGGGCAGCACACCGCCCGCGGTGCAGAACGTGGCGCGGCGCGGCCCGGCCCCGACGAGGATCGCGGCCACGGCCGTCGCGACCGTACCGGCGGCGGCGACCGTCAGCACCGGCCCGCGCCGCCCCGGTACGACCAGGTCGGTGACGAACGCGGCGACCGCCGTCAACGCCGCCAGGTACGCGGGGAGCAGCGCGACATGGTCGATCGACTGAACGCTCATGCCGCCTCCTCGCTCCGCTCCGAGCCGGCACGAGACACGAACGCACAGCACTGACGATTCACTCGCTCACGCTCGCTCATGCCGCCTCCTCGCTCCGCTCCGAGCCGGCACGAGGCACGAACGCACAGCACTGACGATTCACTCGCTCACGCACGCTCATCGGGTCACCACCGTGACCAGGGCGTGTACCGGGGCGGCGGTCAGCGCGAGCACGAGCGACGGGACGAGCCCGACCGCGAGCGCCAGCAGGACCAGCGGCGACCAGGCCGCCACCTCGACGCCGGCCAGGCCGGGCGGACGCAGGTCGGCCACGGCGCGCGCCGCCGGCCCGTGCGTCACCCGGCGCAGCAACCGCAGGAAGTACGCCGCGGCGAGCGCGCCGCCGACCGCGGCCAGCACGGCCAGCACCATCCACAGTGGACCGCCGTGCCGGACGGCGGCGTACACGGTGAAGAACTCGCCCCAGAAGCCGGCGAGGCCGGGCAGGCCGAGCGAGCCGATCGCGGCGAAGCCGAGCAGGCCGGCGAGGCCGGGGGCGATCTCGCGGAGGCCACCGAGCGCGGACAGCTCGCCGGTGTGCGTACGGTCCTTGAGCGCGCCGGCCAGGAAGAACAGCAGCCCGGTCAGCAGGCCGTGCGCGACGTTGCCGACCAGCGCGGCCTGGAAGCCGGTTGCGGTCAGCGTGGCGATGCCGAGCAGCACGAAACCCATGTGCCCGACCGACGAGTACGCGATGAGCCGCTTCAGCTCCGTCTGCCGCAGGCAGACCAGCGCACCGACGAGGATGGCCGCGGTGGCGAGGATGCCGAGCACCGGCGCGAGCGTACGGGCGCCGGCGGGGGCGGCACCGACGGCGACGCGGAGCAGTCCGTACGTGCCCATCTTGAGCAGCACGCCGGCCAGCACCACGGATCCGACCGTCGGCGCCTCGGTGTGCGCGTCCGGCAGCCAGGTGTGCAGCGGCCACAGCGGCGACTTGACCGCGAACGCCAGCGCCAGCAGCGCGAACGCGAGCACCTGCGTACCGTGGCCGAGGCCGGCGCCGCCGCGCTGCGTCAACGTCACCAGGTCGGCGGTGCCCGCCTGCGCCACCACCACGAACACGCCGGCCAGCAGCAGCACCGACCCGAACAGCGTGTACAGCACGAACTTCGTCGCCGCGGCCCGGCGCCGGGCGCCGCCCCACACCGCGATCACCGCGTACATGGGGAGCAGGACGACCTCGAAGAACACGAAGAACAGCACCAGGTCCAGCGACTCGAACACGCCGAGGATGCCGACCTCGATCACCAGCAGCAGCGCCACCAGGTAGCGCCCGCGCGCCCCCGACACCGCCTCCTCGGCCGGCGCACCCGGGTCGACCCCCGGCCGGTCCACGCCCGGGACCGGCACCCGCCACATCGTGTACCCACAGCACAGGAGTGTCAGCAGCGTCGTCAGGACGACCAGCGGCCAGGAGATGCCGTCCACACCGAGGTGGAACCGCAGGTCGAGCGACGGTACCCAGGGCAGGTCGAGCTGGTGCCACGGCCGGATCGCGCCGTGCCCGCCCGACGCCCGGCCGAACGCCAACGCCACCGACGCGAGGAACGCGAGCGCCGCCGCGACGGTCCCGACGACCCGGCCGGTACGGTCCGGCAGCAGCGCAGCGGCCAGCGCACCGACGGCCGGTACGGCCAGGGTTGCGACCAGCAGGACGGTCACCGCACACCTCCGACGAGTACGGCGACGAGGCCGAGGAGTACCGCGCCGGCGAGTACCGCGGTGAGGTAGCCGGGCAGGCCGGTGTGCAGGCGGGCCAGGCCGCGGCCGAGGCGGCGCGTACCGCGGGCGGTGTCGGTGACCGCGCCGTCGACGACGCGCGCGTCGCCCAGCCAGACGGCGGTGGCGAGCGCCTGCACCGGCCGTACCACGAGGGCGCGCTGCACGTCGTCCAGCCGGAACCCGGCCGCGAACAGCCCACCGGCCCGCCCGAGTACGCGGGCCGGCTCGGCGGCGGTGTCCCGGCGCCAGACCAGGTACGCGCCGAGGACGCCGGCCGCGGTGAGCACCAGGCTGATCGCCACGATCAGCGGGTCCAGGTCGGGCCCGCCGAACGACGCGCCGCCGTGCCGGGTCGCCGTCGCCAGGATCGTGTTGTCCGGCAGGTATTCGGCGTAGTGCCGCGGCGTGTACGCGAACCAGCCGAACTCGGTGCGCGCCGGGTTGCGCAGCAGCGACAGCACGCCCAGCCCGACCGCCGGTACGGCCAGCAGCACCAGCGGCACCCACATCGCGCGGGCCGGCTCGTGGCCGGCCGCACCCCGGCGCGCGCCGAAGAACGTGCGCAGCCACAGCCGCGTCACGTACCAGGCGGTGACGGCGACGGTGGCCAGGCCGGCGACCAGGACCAGCACGTGTACCGGCGCCGGGCTCGACGGTGTGCCGCGCGCGGCCGCGTCCAGCACCGACTCCTTGCTCCAGAACCCGGCGAACGGTGGTACGCCGGCCAGCGCGGCGAGGCCGATCGTCATCGTCCAGAACGTGACCGGCATGCCGCGGCGCAGCCCACCCATGCGGCTCATCAGGTTCGTACCGGCGGCGTGGATCACGGAGCCGGCGGCCAGGAACAGCAGCGCCTTGAACGCGGCGTGCGTCAGCAGGTGGAAGATCGCCGCCTGGTCGGAGCCGACCGCGAGCGCCCCCGCCATGTACGCGAGCTGGCTCACCGTCGACCACGCGAGCACCCGCTTGATGTCGTCCTGCGCGGTCGCAGCCAGCGCGCCGAGCAGCATCGTCACCGCGGCCATGAGCCCGAGTACGGTCAGCGCCGCTGGCGACGAGAGGAACAGCGGATAGAGCCGGGCGACGACGTAGATGCCGGCGGCGACCATCGTCGCCGCGTGGATCAGCGCACTGATCGGGGTGGGGCCGGCCATCGCGTCCGGCAGCCAGGTGTGCAGCGGGAACTGTGCGCTCTTGCCCGCCACCCCGGCGAGCAGCAGCAGGCAGGCCGCGGTGACCCGGGCGTGCGACAGCTCACCGGACGCGGCGGCCCGGATCACGTCGTCGATCCGGAAACTGCCCGCACCCGTACCCAGCAGCACGACGCCCAGCCAGAAGCCCACGTCGCCGACCCGGGTCACCAGGAACGCCTTGACCGCGGCGGCCGGCGCCTCCGGCAGCGTCCGGTCGTGCCCGATCAGCAGGTACGAGCAGATGCCCATGACCTCCCAGCCGACCAGCAGCTGCACCAGGTCGGAGGCCACCACGACGGTCAGCATCGCGGCGCAGAACAGGCTCACCTGCGCGGCGTACGGTGCATACCGGTCGTCGCCCCGCAGGTACGCCACCGAGTAGACCTGCACCAGCAGCGCGACGACGCCGACCGCGACCGCGACGACCGCCGCGACCGGATCCACGCGTACGCCGACGTGCACGGAGACGTCGCCGAGATCGGCCAGCGTCGTCGACGCGACGACGTCCTGCCGGACCGTGACGAGCGCGGCGGCCGCGGCCAACGCCACCGCCGTCGCCGTGACGCCGAGCGCGGCCGCGGCCCGCCGGGCGGGCGGCCGGACCAGCAGCCCGGCCAGGCCGGCCGCACCGGGTACCGCCGGCAGCAGTACCGCGAGCACCGTGGGCAGGCTCACCGCGCCTCCCCGTTCTCGTACGGCGTCGGGCGGTTCGGCGAGCCGACCGCGTCGCCGGCCGCGCCTGCCGGGCCGTCGTCGTCCCCGGCGGCACCGGCGGCGGCCGCGTCAGCGGCGGAGCCGAGCGGGCCGGGGTCGTCGGCGGCGCCGACCGCGTCGGTGTCGACGGAGGCGCGCAGGCGGAAGAACCGCAGGATCACGGCGAGGCCGACGCCGACCTCGGCCGCCGCCAGCACGATCACGAACAGCGTGAACACCTGCCCGGACCGCGGTACCCCGACGATCGTGGTGTCCGCGGTGACCAGCGTCAGGTTCACCGCGTTGAGCATCAGCTCGATCGACATGAGCAGCAGGACGGCGTTGCGCCGCACGAGCACGCCGTACCCGCCGACGCCGAACAGCAGCGCGGCGATCAGGTACGGGATCACCGGGTGCATCAGCGCTCACCTCGCCGGGACAGCACGATCGCGCCGACCAGTGCGGCGAGCAGCAGCACCGACACCACCTCGAACGGCAGCACCCACTGCCGGAACAGCTCGGCACCGATCCGCGCCGCGGTACCCGGCGGCGGCTGCTCGACCCGGCTCCACCGGTACGCGTCGACGAGCAGCGCGGCGAGCCCCAGCCCGGCGCCGCCGCCGACGAGCAGGCCGGCGATCCGGGGGCGGTCCAGGTCGGTCGACGGGCCGATCGGCGCGCGGGTCAGCATCACCGCGAACAGCAGCAGCACCACGACGGCCCCGACGTACAGCAGGACCTGGACCCAGGCGACCAGCTCCGCGGTCAGCACCAGGTAACAGCCGGCGAGCCCGCCGAGCGCCACCACCAGCCACAGGCCGGCGCGGACGACGTGCCGGCTCGTCACCACCAACACGCCGGCGCCGAGCGTCACCGCGCCCAGCGCCACCAGCAGTACGTCCGCGACAGTCACGCCACCAACCCGCCCATGGGGGTCCATCCTGCCGTGTCCCGCTGTCCGACGCGACAACCCCGCCGCCCATGTCCGTCACCGCCTGACTATGTTCGACACACGTCGACCAAGGGAGGTCCAGTGACGACGTTCGTTCTGGTGGCAGGGGCGTGGCACGGCGGCTGGTGTTGGGAGCACGTGACGGTACGCCTGCGCGCCGCCGGCCACACCGTGCGGACACCCACCCTCAGCGGGATGTCCGGCACCCCCGACCCGGCCGTCGGGCTCCACACCCACGCCGACGACCTGGTACGCCTGCTGTGCGACGAGGACCTCGGCGACGTCGTCCTCGTCGGGCACAGCTACGCGGGTCTCGTCGTCCGCGAGGCCGCCGACCGGGTACCCGAGCGGGTCGCGCGGCTCGTCCTGCTCGACGCGTGGGCGGGTCGCGACGGTGTGTCCCTGGACGACCTGGCGCCGCCGCCGTTCGCCGGCTGGGTCGAGCGCAACACCGGCGACGGCCTGATCGCCGTGCCGCCGGCGCGCATGGTCGGTGTCACCGACCCGGCGCAGGTCGCCTGGCTCGAAGCCCGTCTCGTACCGCAGCCGCGCCGGACGTTCGCCGAGCCGACCCGGCTCACCGGTGCCGTCGACGGGATCGACTGCCGCGCGATCGTCTGCACGCCGGACAACGGGATGCCGTTCGGCCGGTGGGCCGCCGACTTCGGCTGGCCGGTCACCCCGATCGCCACCGGCCACGACGCCATGGTCACCGCCCCCGACGAGCTCACCCGCCTGCTGCTCGCCTGACGGCCGGGCCGGTCAGGAGGGGGTGTCGCCGGGGCGGCTGACCCGTACCCGGGCCGCCGGGCCGGACGCCTTGCGTTCGGCGGCGGTGACCTCCTTGGCCGGCTCGCCGTTCGGGTCGTGCGCGGGCGGCGCCGGTACGGTCGCCATCCACTCGCCGAGCCGGTCCTCCTCGTGCAACAGGTCACGGATGTCGTACTCGGCGTACTCGAACTCGGGCGACCAGTACAGCGCGTCGAACGGGCACGCCTCGATGCAGATCCCGCAGTACATGCAGAGCGAGAAGTCGATCGCGAAGCGGTCCAGCATGTTCTTCTGCCGGGGCCGGGCGGCGCCCGGCACCTGCACCGTCTCCTTGTGCGAGTCGATGTAGATGCACCAGTCCGGACATTCCCGGGCACAGAGCATGCAGACCGTGCAGTTCTCCGCGAGCAGCGCGATCACGCCACGGGAACGGGGCGGCAGCTCCGGCCGTACGTCCGGGTACTGCTCGGTGTGCGCCGGCCGCACCATCGTCTTGAGCGTCGTGGCCAGCCCCTTCGCCAGCCCGCCGCCCGGTACCGATCCGCCCATGCCGCCCATCCTGCCACCGGCCGGCCCCGTACACACCCCGGCGCCGCGGCCCCACGCCACCCGTACGCTGGGCCGCGACGAGCAGCGGAGGGAAGCACAGTGGACTACGTACGACTCGGCGCGAGCGGGCTCAGGGTGTCCCGGCTGTGCCTGGGCATGATGAGCTACGGCGACCCGGTGAACTGGCGGGAGTGGGTGCTGCCGGAGGCCGACGCGGCCCCGTTCGTGCGGCGCGCCGCCGAGGGCGGCATCACGTTCTACGACACCGCCGACATCTACTCGCTGGGTGTCAGCGAGGAGATCACCGGCCGGCTGCTGCGCCGGTTCTTCACCCGGCGCGAGGACTACGTGCTCGCGACCAAGGTGTACCAGCCGATGAGCGACGGGCCGAACGACCGCGGCCTGTCCCGCAAGCACATCATGGACTCGATCGACGCCTCGCTGCGCCGGCTCGGCACCGACTACGTGGACCTGTACCAGATCCACCGGTTCGACACCGAGACGCCGATCGAGGAGACGATGGCCGCCCTGCACGACGTCGTACGCGCCGGCAAGGCCCGCTACATCGGCGCCTCGTCGATGTGGGCGTGGCAGTTCGCGAAGGCGCAGCACGTCGCCGAGTCGCACGGCTGGACCCGGTTCGTCTCCATGCAGAACCACTACAACCTGGTGTACCGCGAGGAGGAGCGGGAGATGCTTCCGCTCTGCGCCGACCAGGGCGTCGGCGTCGTGCCGTGGTCGCCGCTGGCCCGCGGCTTCCTCGCCGGGAACCGCGGCCGGGACGGCCAGCAGCACACCGTCCGGTCCCGCACCGACCCTGGCAACCTCGGCTTCTACGCGTACGACGAGTCCGACTTCACGATCGTCGACCGGGTCGGTGACGTCGCCGAGGCGCACGGCGTACCCCCGGCGCAGGTGGCGCTGGCCTGGCTGCTGCACCAGCCGGTGGTCACCGCGCCGATCATCGGCGCGACGAAGCCGCACCACCTGGACGACGCGCTCGCCGCCACCGAGCTGCGGCTGTCGGCCGAGGAGCTGGCGCTGCTCGGCGAGGCGTACCGGCCGAAGCCGGTCTCCGGGCACTCCTGACCCGGGTGCGGGTCCCCGCCGGGGACCCGCACCGCCGTCTCACTCGAAGTCCGCCGGGTGCAGCGTCACCGTGCCGGCCCCGGTGCTGACCACGATCGCGGCCAGTCCCGCCACGTCCTTCCGCCGTACGCCGGCGTCGCGCAGCGCGGCCCGGACATCGGCAGTGCGCAGTCGGTACAGCGGGCTCCGCGGGTTCACGACGATCCGCAGCTCCCGCCCGAACCCGTCCGGCACGTCCACCGTGCGCGCCGAGCGGGCCGCCTTCGTCACTGCCGTACGGACCGCCGAGCGACTGGTGGCGCCGAGGTCGGCGACGGTGACCGCGCGCTTGCCGGTCAGGTCGAACATGTCCATCTCGTACGTCGTGCCGTCGCCGTCGGTCCAGCGGCCGATCGCGATCCGACCGGCGCCACCGGCGACCCGTCGCGCCGCCTCGTCGTACAGCGGCAGGTCGCTGGGGCCGAACCGCGCGGAGAACGTGTCACCGTCGAGGGTCAGGTGGTCGCCGTCGAGCAGCGGCCGCACCACGCCCAGCGCGCCGTTCTCCGCGAACGCCGCCGCCGCCTCCATCGCCGTGTCACCGGTCCAGCCGTGACGCTGGGCGAGCCGGTTCACCACGTCCAGCGCAGCCAGCGAGTCACTCGCGTCCCTGGCGTACATGTAGGCGGTCGAGCTGACCCGGCCGGAGGTGATCAGGTCCAGGATCAGGTCAGGGTCGTCGTTGTACCCGGCGGTGAGCGGCACCAGCAGCACCCAGTAGTGGGCGTCGGTGGTGGTCGCCGTCCAGTTCCGCCAGGCCTGGGACGTGTTCGTGCAGCTGACCCTGGCCGAGTGGCGTGGCCGCATCTTGGGCAGCTTCGTCACGCAGGTACCGATGACGTGCTTGCCGGCCTTGTCCGAGCTGAAGACGCCGACCAGGTGACCGCCTCGACCGGTGTCACCGCCGTCAGCCTTCACATCGGCGGATTCCGAGCAGGAAGACGTGTCACAGGAACCGTTGCGCGGCTTGCTGACGTCGTAGCGCGCGGGCTCGGCGAGGTCGTCCGCGCCGTCGGTGTGCCGGCCGGCCATCGCCTTGTCGAACGCCGCCTTCGACACGCCGGTCACGTCCAGGGACAGGTGCGCGGTGTCGGAGGTGCCGACCGTCCCGTCGAGACCGGCCAACCGGTACGGCTCGTCGGCCGACACGTACGCGACCGCCCCACCGGGCAGCCGGTACGGCGTGACCGCCGTACCCCGCACCGTCCGCGGGTACGCCAGGCCGGCGTCAACAGCGGCGTGCCGCGGGTCGTCCGCGCGCAGGCCGGTCTTCAGGTACGCGGCGAGCTCGGTCGGAGTCACCTTCGACGGCAGGATGTTCAGTCCCACGCCCGCCGTGATCCAGTGGCCCGCCTGGTATCCGGCGCGCTGCGGGTCGGTGGCGAGCATCCAGCGCTCGTCGCCCTTCAGGTACGTGTTGCCGTCGGTCGCGACGAGCTGGGCGCGACCACCGGCCCGCCGCAGCGTTCCGTACGCGGCGCCGTGCACGTCGATCGTCAGGTCGACCCGCTGCTGCGTGCCGTTCTCGTCGACGGACAGGCCGCCGGTCAGTCGTACGGCGTCGGCGGCGGCAAGGGCCGAGACGGCGGCGAGGACGCGTTCGGTCGGCGAGGGGGCGAAGAGCTTCTGGTACAGCGGGATGCCGATCAGGCCGACGACCAGCGCGAGCACCACGACGAGCGCCACGCCGCCGCCCACCCACCGACCGGTACGCCGCGGGCGGGGTGGCGGCGGTGCGGGCACGTACCCGGGGTCGTCGAGGCCGATCCGGATCTCGCCCGGCGCAACCGCCGGTGCCGCGACCATGACGGGTGTTTCGGGCGCTCCGTCGGCCGGCCGTGCCCACGGCGACCCCGCCGCCGACGGCGTGGCCGGAGCCCCGTCCGGCGCCGTGGCCGGCACCCCGCCACTCGGCGCGGGTGGAGCTTCGGCGGTCGGCGCGGGCGGAATTCCGTCGGTGGGGGCGGGTGGGGCGAGCGGCGGTGGGGTGCCGTCGGGGTGGGGGTCGGTGGGGGCGGTCGCGGGGCGCGATTCGCCGCCGTCGGGTACGGATTCGCTCAACGGGGGGATCTCCTCGTGTTCTGGCGGATGTCCGCCGGAAGCGGAGGTTAGACCCGGGACGACGGGGTCGGAACCGGCCGTACGGCCGAGGACAATCCGGTGTGAGCGCCGCCGATCCGGTCGAACGGTCACGGTTGCGGCAGCCCCGCGTGCCTGCTTTCGCCGGGCGTACGCCCGCTGCCCGCGTTGCCGGTTCTCCGCTTGACGAACAGCACGCTTCCCCCGTTCCGGGGTGTTTGTGCAAATTGCAGAGATCAAATTCTGAACGTGGGTGTTAGGGTCTGGGAGCCTCCGACGTACCCGTTCGGGCGACGGTGCGCACACGCTGCGGGGGGTGCAGGGAAGGGTCGCGACCGGTCGTGTGGTCGCGCCCTTTTCCCCGGGTCGCGGCCGGGGCGTCAGGACATCGCGACGCGTACCACGGCGGTCAGCACGAGCTGCGCCAGCGACACCGGTACGAGGACCAGCCAGCAGAACCGCTGCAACTGGTCGGCGCGCAGGCGCGGGAAACTGACCCGTACCCAGATGATCACGAACGCGACCAGGAACACCTTGATCAGCGTCCACAGCCAGCCGAGCGCGCCGTCCGCGAACGGCCCGCGCCAGCCGCCCAGGAACAGCACCGTGGTGAGCGCGGAGATCACCACGATCCCCACGTACTCGGCGAGCAGGAACAGTGCGAACCGCAGCCCGGTGTACTCGGTCAGGTAACCGAACACCAGCTCCGAGTCCGCCACCGGCATGTCGAACGGCGGGCGCCGGATCTCCGCCAGCCCCGCCGTGAAGAACACCAGCAACGCCGGCAGCTGCCACGCCAGCCACCACGGCCGCCACGCCTCGACGATCCCGGACAGCGAGAGCGTCCCCGCGGCCATCGCCACGCTCGCCGCCGACAACACGAACGGCAGCTCGTACCCGAGCAGTTGCGCGGCGGCCCGCAGCCCGCCGAGCAGGCTGTACTTGTTGGCGCTGGACCACGCGGCCATCAGCACCGCGACGACGCCGACCCCGACGACGGCGAGCACCAGGAACAGCCCGATGTCGAGCGCCTGCCCGGCGAGGCCGGGGCCGAGCGGCAACACCAGCATGACCACCAGGTACGGCAGGAGGGCGAGGATCGGGGCGGCGCGGAACACGTGCTTGTCCGCGGCGGCCGGCACCACCTCCTCCTTCTGGACGAACTTGACGCCGTCGGCGACGAGCTGCGCCCAGCCGTGGAAGCCGCCCGCGTACATGGGGCCGAGGCGGCCCTGCATGTGCGCCATCACCTTGTGCTCGACCTGCCCGACCACCAGCGGCAGCACCAGGAACGCGGCGATCACGGCCACCAGCCGCACCACCAGCTCGGCCCAGAGCGGCATCAGCCGTCACCCCACTCGCCCGGCGCGGGTACGCCCGGCGGCCGCATCGGCGCCCGCTTGCCGGCGCCGGTGGAACCGGCGTGGCCCTCGCCCGGTTCCTTCGCGCCCGGCCACGCCTTCGCGACGCGGCTCGCGAGGACGAAGTCCTTCCGCAGCGGATGGCCCTCGAAGCCGTCCGGCAGCAGCAACGGCTTCAGGTCCTCGTGCCCGGCGAACCCGATCCCGAACATCTCGTATGTCTCGCGCTCGTGCCACGCCGCCCCCGGGTACACCGGCACCGCGCTGTCCACAGTGGACACATCCGGGCCGAGCAGGCTGCGCACGAGCAGGCCGTACCGGCCGGCGACGGACCAGACGTGCGCGACGACGCGGAACCCGTCGGGCTGCTCGTCGACGGCGGACAGCCAGTCGAAGAAGTCGCAGCCCAGCTCGTCGCGCGCGGCGGTCAGCGCGGCCACCCACCGCTCCGGCGGTACGTCGACGGTGTCCCGGGCCCAGTCGCCCCCGCCGGACACCCCGGCGACGCAGCCCGGGCCGAGCAGCTCGGCCAGCCGCGTACCGAGCCCGGCCGGATCCGACGGTTCGCTCATGCCCAGATCCTATTGCCGACCGGGCGGCCGCACCGTCTCACGTCCAGCCACTTTGCCCCGTTCCCACCCGGTACGCCGGGCGATCGGTCACCATGATCGGGAGTGACGAAGCCCCCGAGGCCGCGACGACCCCGAGGACCCCGCCATGAACCTGATCCGACCACTGCCCGCCGGTACCGTCGTCCACGACGTGCTCGCCTCGCTGGTGGTGTTCCTCGTTGCGCTGCCGCTGTGCATCGGCGTGGCGCTGGCCTCCGGCGTACCGCCGGAACTGGGCATCGTGTCCGGCATCGTCGGCGGGCTGGTCACCGGTCTGCTGCCGGGATCCGGCCTGCACGTCACGGGACCGGCGGCCGGCCTCACCGCGATCGTGTACGGCGCGGTCACCGACCACGGTGTCGCGGTGCTCGGACCGCTCGCGCTCGGCGCCGGGCTGTGCCAGGTCGGGTTCGGCGTGCTGCGGCTCGGCCGGTGGTTCCGGGTGATCTCGCTGTCCGTGGTCCAGGGCATGCTCGCCGGCATCGGCGTGATCCTGGCGGTCGGCCAGCTGTACCCGATGCTCGGCGGGCGCGCCGAGGGCCACACCGCGAAGGACCTGCTCGGCCTGCCGAGGCTCGTCACCGGTGTCGGCGAACCGGCCGAGCTCGCGGGGCTCGGCATCGGCGCGACCGCCCTGGCCGTCCTGCTGCTGTGGCCGAAGGTGCCGACCCTCCCCCGGTACGTCCCGGGCGCGCTCGTCGCCGTCGTCGCCGCGGTCGGTGTCGGGCTGCTGCTGCCGGCCACCGCGCGGCTGCGGGTCGGTACGGTCGCCGCCGCGATCCGGCCGCCCGACCTCGCGGTGTGGCGCGGGTTGCTCGGCCCCGAGGTGATCGGCCTGGTGCTCGCGTTCGCGTTCGTCGCCTCCGCGACGACGCTGTTCAGCGCCGCGGCCGTGGACCGGATGCACCACGGCCGGCCCACCGCGTACGACCGGGAGCTGGTGGCGCAGGGCGCGGGCAACGCGGTGTGCGGCCTGCTCGGCACGCTGCCCGTCACCGCCGTGATCGTGCGCAGCGCGGCCAACGTGCAGGCCGGCGCCCGGACGAAGCTGTCCCGCGTCCTGCACGGGGTGTGGCTGCTGCTGTTCGTGCTCGCCGTACCGGCGCTGCTCGAACTGATCCCGGTGGCCGCACTCGCCGCCGTACTCCTGCACAGCGGCGCCAGGCTGGCCCGGCCGGCCGTACTCGTCGGGTTGTGGCGGCAGGACCGTGGTGAGGCGGTGGTGGCGGCCGTGACCTGCACCGCGATCGTCACCACCGACCTGCTGGTCGGTCTGCTCGTCGGCATCGGCGCGGCGGTGTGCAAGTGCGCGTGGCAGGTGTCCGCGGTGTCGACGGAGGAGACCACCGCCGACGGCGTGCTGCACCTGCGGCTCACCGGCACGGCCACGTTCCTGCGGCTGCCGCGCATCGTCGCCGTGCTGGACCGGGTACCGGCGGCGCATCCGGTGCGGCTGGACCTGCGTGGGCTGCGGCACCTCGACCACGCCTGCCGTACCGCGGTCGACCACTGGGTGGCCCGGCACCGCGCCGCGGACGGCCGGGTCGAGCTGCTCCTCCCGGCGGACTGACCGCGGCCCGACGGACGGCGGAACGGCCGGCGCTACGGGCGGACGGGCGGCGCGGTGAGAGTGGCGGCGTCGGTGGCGCCGGCCCGTACCGCGCCGGGGGCGAGCGGGTCGTCGCGGCGCGCGCCGCCGAGACCCACCTGCTCGCGGGCGATCTTGTCCTGGAGCCGCAGGATGCCGTGCAGCAGCGCCTCCGGCCGCGGCGGGCAGCCCGGCACGTACACGTCGACGGGAATGAGCTGGTCGACGCCCTTGGTCACCGAGTACGAGTCCCAGTAGGGACCGCCGGAGTTCGAGCAGGCGCCGAACGAGATGACGTACTTCGGCTCGGCCATCTGGTCGTACAGCCGCTTGATGGCGGGGGCCATCTTGTCGGTGACCGTGCCGGAGACGACCATCAGGTCGGCCTGCCGCGGGCCGTGCGCGAACGGGATGACGCCGAGCCGGATGAAGTCGTGCCGGCCCATCGACGCGGCGATGAACTCGATCGCGCAGCAGGCCAGGCCGAAGTTGAAGACCCACAACGAGTAGCGCCGGCCCCAGTTCAGGACGAAGCGGATCGGCTCGCCGAGCACCCCGGCCAGCCCGGCGCGGCGCGGCGCGGGTACGGGCAGCGGCACCGGTCCGGACATCCCCGCCTCCTCGCGTCGTCGTACGCCCCAAACCTACCGCCGCCCGGAACGGCGAACGACACGCAACCGTCCCGCCGGCCGGGGCATGTCCACCGGCACCCACCGGGCGGGGACCAGGAAGGGCCGGTAGACGATGCCAACATCGGGCAGACGTGGCCACCTGTCGGCGATACCGCCCGACGGCGCCGAGCCGCCGCCCCGCAGCTTCGACGAGGTGTACGCGGCGCACTTCCGCTCGATCACCCTCCAGGTCTTCGCCTCGTTCGGGGACCTGACCGAGGCACAGGTCATCGCGCAGGAGGCGTTCTGCCGGGCGCTGGCCCGCTGGGACCGGATCGAGACGTACGACCGGACGGGAGGTACGCCATGCCTGACGCCGACGAGATCGCGCGGGGCCCGCTCCGCGGGGCGTTCGAGGCGTTCCGCGCGAACTACCTGCCGGTGGTCGAGCCGCCCGGCCCCGAGGCGACGCAGTGGCGCCGGTACTCCTGGACCGGTCAGGGCTTCGGGCAGTCCGGCGGCCCGGCCACGTTTCCGGTGGAGCGGACGGACAGCTACCAGCTCGAAGCCGGCGACCCGCACCTGACCCGTACCGACGACGGCTGGTCCGGCGAGGTGACGGTGACCGTGCGCAGCGACGGCAGCCTGCGCCTGGACGAGATCGGGATCAGCTTCCAGGTGCCGAAGGGTACGACGGTGACACCGGGTGACGCGAGCGTCGACTGCATGGATCCCACGACGGACGGCGGGTGCTTCGTGCGGCAGCCGGCGGCCGGTGTGACCGCCACCTACCGGTTCACCCTGGACGTTCCGGGTGACGACCCGCCCGCGCCGGACGGCTGGAGCGTCTCGGGGACCGGCATCTACCGGGATCGGGCGTTGCCGGGGAAGTCGGGCGACGCGTTCCGGCTGGAGTCCTGACCCGTGACACCGGCCGCGGTCAGGTCCAGCGAAGGACGCCCTTGCGCCAGGCGTACAGCAGGCCGAGGAGCAGGACGGCGACGAAGACGGCCATCTCGACGAGCGTCGCCGTACCGAAGCCGGGCCGGGCGAACACCAGCGCCCAGGGGAACAGGAAAACGCTCTCCACGGCGAACAGCACGTAGAGGTACGCGAAGACGTAGTAGTGGATCTCGGCCTGCGCCCAGTCACCACCGACCGGGTCGACGCCCGACTCGTACGTCGTGAGTTTGCCCGGATCGGGACGGTACGGCCGGAGCAGCCGGTTCCCGGCGAACGCCGCGCCGAACAACACGACGCCCACGACCAGCAGGATGCCGAGCGTCGCGTACGAGCCGAGATAGCCAGACACGCCACAGAGCGTACGGGCCGATCACCGGATCGGGCGACTCCTCGCCCGGGTCGGTCGCGGCCGAGTGGCACCATGGTCCGGTGCTGATGGTCCGGTTCCCCGCCCGGACGCGCCCGGCGGCCAGCCTCGGCCGGTGGGCTCGCCAGGGTGTCCGACCAGCAGCAACGTCGTCGATCGCGCCCGCACCGACGCATCAGCACCATCCCGTCGCGTACCGGAGCAGATCATGACGAACACTCCACGGGTGCCGGCACATGGTCCGCCAGCCGACCGGCCCAAACGCTCCCGACCGGACCAGTCCCGGACCGAGCGTGGACGCACCGAGCAGAAGCGGGCCGACCAGAAGCGCGGCGACCAGACCCGGTCGGAGCGAGCACGACAGGACCAGACCCGCCCGGAGCAGAACCGCCCACCGGAGCAGGGCCGGCCACCCGAGCAGGGCCGTTCGGCGGAGCAGGCCCGGCCGCAGGGATCCCGGGCCGAGCGAAGCCGGCCGGACACCGACAACGCACGCACGCCGGACGCCGCGGACGCGCCGGACCCGGAGCAGCACCGGCGTACCCGGCGGCGGCAGATGATCGCCGCGATCCTCGCGATCGTGGCGATCGTCGCGTTCGCCCTGATCCAGGGCTTTCTGGGCGCGCCCGCGAAGATCCCCGGCACGCACTGACCCGGCCGGGGCCGCGGCTCAGCGGATCGTGACGGAGACCTGGTGCCAGCCGGTCGCCCCGTTCGGCAGGACGTCGGCCTCGTCACCGGTCTGCGTGTACCCGGTGCGGTCGGTGGCGCGGACCCGCAGCGTGTGGTCGCCGGGCGTGGCGTCCCACTCGTACACCCACTGCCGCCAGGTGTCCGCCGACGGTACGGCGGCGAGCCGGGCCGGCTGCCAGTCGCCGTCGTCGACGCGTACCTCGACGCGGGTGATGCCCTTGTGCTGGGCCCAGGCGACCCCCGCCACCGGGATCCGGCCGGCACCGAGCTTCGCGCCGCCGCGCGGCGTGTCGATCCGGGACTCGGTCTTGATCGGCCCCTTCGCCGACCAGCCGCGCGGCACCCAGTACGCGTCGTAGTCGCCGAACGTGGTCAGCTCGATGTCCACCAGCCACTTGCACGCCGACACGTACCCGTAGAGCCCGGGGACGAGCATCCGGACGGGGAAGCCGTGCCGGATCGGCAGCGGCGCGTCGTTCATCGCGACGGCGAGCATCGCGTCCCGGCCGTCGAGGGCGACGGAGGTCGGCGTACCGATCGTCATGCCGTCGGCGGAGCGGCTGACGATCTGGTCGGCGCCGTCCTGGACGCCGGCCTCGCGAAGCAGGTCGGCGAGGCGTACGCCGATCCAGCGCGCGTTGCCGATGTACGGCCCGCCCACCGGGTTCGACACGCAGCACAGCGTGATGTCCCGCTCGATCAGCGGCCGGGCCAGCAGCTGCTCGTACGACAGGGTGATCGAACGGTCGACGCGGCCGTGGATGCACAGCTGCCAGTCGCCCGCAGACACCTGTGGCAGCGTCAGCGCGGTGTCCACCCGGTAGAACGCCGCGCTCTCGGTACGCCACGGCCCCAGCCCGGGCACCGCCAGGTCCGTTCCGGCCGGTACGGCCGGCGCCGGGCTCGCCGGCCGCGGGATGCGGACCGCGGCGCGCGACCGGGCGGCGGCGAACCTGTCGTGTTGCAGCATCCGCCCGCCGTACCCGGCGACCGCGGCGGCGGCGACCGAGCCGCCCGCGAGCCACAGGAACCGGCGCCGCTCGTACCCGGTCGGGGTCACCGCCGGGTCGGGTACGCGCAGCAGCAGCGTGAGGGTGCCGAGGCCGGCGGCGGCGCCGAGCAGCGACGGCACCGGGTCGAGTACGCCGGCGTCGGCCTGGGTGAGCGCCCCCGCGACGCCGAGCGCGCCGAACACGGCGAAACCGGCCACCCCGACCCACCGGCGGCGCGCGGCGAGCAGCCCGAGCACCGCGGCGATCGGTACCAGCAGCACGTAGATCCCGACGACCAGGGCGGTCTTGTCGTACGCGCCGAAGGTGCTGATCGCGAAGTCCTTGACCGCGTTCGGCGTCATGCGGATGACGCCGGAGCCGACGGCGACCACGGGGGCCGCCTCCGGTCGTACGAACGCGGCGGCCAGCTCGGCGACACCGAGCGCGACCGCGCCCGCGAGCAGGCCGGCCACCGCCGCCGTGACCCGTCTTCCGGAACCCATGCCCTCAAGCATTCCGCGTCCAGGGCACCGTGACCGCCCGGCAACGGTGACGATTCGCTGACGTCCGACGAATCGCGCGTACCGTGCGGTTGGCGTGTCGACCACCGGGACGTGACGCCCGCGATAGGACACCCTTACCGCGCCGACGTAGCATCGCGGTTGTGAGGATCGGGCCGTCCTCCACCGATCAAGCGGCGATCCCCGGCCCGGCCGACAGGAGGTAGCGCGCCCGTGGCCAAGCAGGTCCGACAACTGGATCGGGTGGTCATCCGGTTCGCCGGGGACTCCGGTGACGGCATGCAGCTCACCGGCGACCGGTTCACCGCCGAGTCCGCGCAGCTCGGCAACGACCTGTCGACGCTGCCCAACTTCCCGGCCGAGATCCGGGCCCCTGCCGGGACCCTGCCGGGTGTGTCCAGCTTCCAGCTGCACTTCGCCGACTACGACATCCTGACGCCCGGCGACGCGCCGAACGTGCTGGTCGCGATGAACCCTGCCGCGCTCAAGGCCAACCTGCGCGACGTACCGCGGGCCGCCGAGATCATCGTCAACACCGACGAGTTCACCAAGCGCAACCTGACCAAGGTCGGTTACGTGCAGAGCCCGCTCGACGACGGCTCCCTCGACGCGTACGCGGTGCACCGGGTGCCGTTGACCTCGCTGACGGTCCGGGCGCTGGAGAGCTTCGACATCTCCAAGAAGGACGCCGAGCGCTCGAAGAACATGTTCGCGCTCGGCCTGCTGTCCTGGATGTACAACCGGTCGGTCGAGGGCACCGAGGCGTTCCTGCGGAAGAAGTTCGCGAACCGGCCGGAGTTGGTCGAGGCGAACGTCACCGCGCTCAAGGCCGGCTGGAACTACGGCGAGACCACCGAGGAGTTCGCCGTCCGATATGAGGTGAAGCCGGCGAAGCTGCCCCCGGGCACCTACCGGAACATCACCGGCAACGTCGCGCTGGCGTACGGGCTGATCGCGGCGAGCGTGCGGTCGGGCCGGCCGCTGTTCCTCGGCGCGTACCCGATCACGCCGGCCTCCGACGTGCTGCACGAGCTGAGCAAGCACAAGAAGTTCGGCGTGCTGACGTTCCAGGCGGAGGACGAGATCGCGGCGGTCGGCGCGGCGCTCGGCGCGTCGTACGGTGGGGCGCTCGGCGTGACGTCGACGTCCGGCCCCGGCGTGGCGCTGAAGGGCGAGACGATCGGCCTGGCCGTCATGCAGGAGCTGCCGCTGGTCATCTGCGACATCCAGCGCGCCGGCCCGTCGACGGGCATGCCGACGAAGACCGAGCAGGCCGACCTCAACATGGCCCTGTACGGCCGGCACGGCGAGTCGCCCGCCGCGGTCGTCGCCGCCAGCTCGCCGTCCGACTGCTTCTACGCCGCGATCGAGGCGTGCCGGATCGCCCTGACGTACCGGGTGCCGGTGCTGCTGCTGTCCGACGGCTACCTGGCCAACGGGTCCGAGCCGTGGAAGCTGCCGAAGGTCGACGAGCTGCCCACGATCACCGTCGACTTCGCCACCGAACCCAACCACGAGAACGCGGACGGCACCCGCGACTTCTGGCCGTACCTGCGGGATCCGGAGACGCTGGCCCGCCCGTGGGCGATCCCCGGCACGCCCGGGCTGGAGCACAGGATCGGCGGCATCGAGAAGGCCGAGGGCTCCGGCGAGATCTCGTACGACCCGGCCAACCACGACACGATGGTCCGGCTGCGGCAGGCGAAGGTCGACGCGATCGCGCGCGACATCCCCGACCTCGTCGCCGACGACCCGTCCGGCGAGGCGAAGGTGCTCGTCCTCGGCTGGGGCTCGACGTACGGGCCGATCGGCGCGGCGGTGCGCCGGCTGCGCGGCAGCGGTCACCACATCGCCCAGGCCCACCTCCGGCACCTGAACCCGTTGCCCCGCAACACCGAGGAGCTGCTCCGGCGGTACGACAAGGTCGTCGTGCCGGAGATGAACCTCGGGCAGCTGTCCCAGCTGCTGCGCGGCAGGTTCCTGATCGACGTGATCGGCTACAACAAGGTACGCGGCCTTCCGTTCACCGCTGGCGAGCTGGAGACGGCGCTTGAGGAGATCGTCAAGAATGTCTGATCCCGTGGTGACCCCGAACGGCCGGCACGCGCTGTCGCTGGTGCCGAAGGCCGAGGGCAAGCAGACCGCCAAGGAGTTCAAGAGCGACCAGGAGGTCCGGTGGTGCCCGGGCTGCGGTGACTACGCGATCCTCGCCGCGTTCCAGAGCTTCCTGCCGTCGCTCGGCATCAAGCGGGAGAACACCGTCGTCGTCTCCGGCATCGGCTGCTCGTCCCGCTTCCCGTACTACATGAACACGTACGGCATGCACTCGATCCACGGCCGCGCGCCGGCGATCGCGTCCGGCCTGTCGGTGTCCCGGCCGGACCTGTCGGTGTGGATGATCACCGGCGACGGGGACGCGCTGTCGATCGGCGGCAACCACCTGATCCACGCCCTGCGCCGCAACGTGAACCTGAAGATCCTGCTGTTCAACAACCGGATCTACGGCCTCACCAAGGGGCAGTACTCGCCCACCTCGGAGCTGGGGAAGGTCACCAAGTCGACCCCGTTCGGCTCGGCCGACGCGCCGTTCAACCCGGTGTCGCTGGCGCTCGGCGCCGAGGCGTCGTTCGTCGCCCGCACGCTCGACTCCGACCGCAAGCACCTCACCTCGGTGCTGGCCGCGGCGGCCGAGCACGAGGGCAGCGCGTTCATCGAGATCTACCAGAACTGCCCGATCTTCAACGACGACGCGTTCGAGGTGCTGAAGGACCCGGCGTCGCGCGACGAGGCCGTCGTCCGCGTCGAGCACGGCCAGCCGATCACGTTCGGCGCGGACGGCGCCCGCTGCGTCGTACGGTCCGGCTTCGGCCTCGCCGTCGCCGACACCGCGTCGGTCGACCCGGCCGACATCGTCGTACACGACGCGCACGCCGCCGACCCGTCGTACGCGTTCGCCCTGTCCCGGCTGCCCGCCGGCAGCGACGCGCTGATGCACACGCCGATGGGCGTGCTGCGCGACGTGCCCCGCCCGTCGTACGACGAGCTGGTGCGGGCCCAGGTCCGCCAGGCGGCGACCGGCGCGGCCCCGACGGACGAGCTGGACCGGCTCCTCTACTCCGGCGACACCTGGGCCATCGTCTGACCCACACGCCGCGGGGACGCACGCGCCCCGCGGCGTCAGGCGAGCGGCAGCAGCATCGTGCGCTCGTACCGGGTGTCGTGCGGGCCGGGCTCGGTGCGGGTGGCGGTGTCCCGGAAGCCGTGGCGGCGGTAGAGCGCCGTCGCGTGCTCGTTCCCCTCGGTCACGTCGAGGCGCAGCGCCGACGCGCCACGCGTACGCGCCCAGTCGGCGATCTCGCCGATCAGCCGGTCACCGACGCCGTGGCCGCGCGCCGACGGCAGCACGTACATCGAGACGATCTCGACGACCCCGTCGTCCGCCTCGGCCGGTACGCCGCTGGCGATGCCGCCCGGTCGCCCGTCGATCCGTACGAGCAGGTTGTGGAACTCGCCGCCGAGCCGCTGCCGCCAGCGGTCCTCGGGCGCGTCGACCCAGTCCTCGTACGTCGAGCCGTACGCGTACGGCGCCTCCTTCAGGGCGGCCAGCCGTACCTCACGCCACGCCAGCCAGTCGTCCGGCGTGATCACCTGCACCGAGATCATGCCCGGATCGTGCCCGCCGGACCGCCTCCCGGCAACCGAGATCCGCGCCATTCCTCGTGATTCATCCGCCACGCACCGCGATGCCGAATGGAACGCGATCAACCATTCCGTAGCACCCCGAACGCAATGCGGCGAATTGGTGCCGCACTGCTACTCTTCGGCGACTTTCCACCCCCTGAGGAGATCCATGAAGACCGTCCGGAAAAGATACGCGGTGGCGTTGGCGGCGACCGCCGTCGCGTGCGTACTGGCGGGTGAGCCGGCGGGTGCGGCCCCGGCACTGACGTCCGCCGGGGAGAAGCTCGGCGCGCCGGACGCGGCGCCGGCGGCCGCGTCCGGCACCGCGGTCGACCCCGACGCGCCGGCGGGCGGCACCGTACCGGGCGCGACCGGGGCGGACGCCCGCGCCGCCGTCGGCGCGGCCGGCACCCACTTCGGCGCGGTACGCCAGCAGGGCACCGGCCTGCGTGCGGCGGCGACCGAGCACCACGAGAACTACCAGTGGACGACGAAGGCCAACGCGTACGGCGTGATCGCCACGCAGAGCGTCGACCCGACGATCAAGATCCCGTCGACGGACGACGAGACGGTGTACGCGCCGACGATGGTGGCCGGCGGCGAGAGCTGCATCGAGCTCAGCACGATCTATTACCACGGTGCCGCGACGCTCGGCGCGTGGAATTGGTGCGGCAAGAACCCGGGCTTCGACAAGACGACGGGATTCACGTCGACATTCATGTCGACGTACACGAAGAAGGTCGGCGGCCACAGCTATTACGGCGCCAAGATCAACCGTACGGACAAGGCGAGCAACACCTGGACCGCCTGGCTCTACAACCGCAAGACCAGCAAGTGGGACACGTTCTTCACCAGCAAGGGCACCGGCAAGAAGCCGGGCCACGGGTGGGACATGTTCGAGACGTACAACCACGTGGACGCCAAGACCGGCAACGCGTACTACTGCGCGGCGATCAAGGGGCACCGGTTCGAGACGACCGACGTCCAGTTCTACGTCAACGGCGGCTGGAAGCACGTCACCAAGGCGGACATGAACATCGCCCCGAGCGCGTCCCCGGACGCCAAGAAGGACTTCCACTGCTCCGGGCTGACATTCACCTACCGCAACGACGGCTGGGTCGTCAGCCGCTGAGACGGCGAAACGCCCCCCGGCCCTGGACGGGTCGGGGGGCGTCGCTGACGAGGAACGGTGCGGCGGTCGCCTCTCGGCGAGTGGCGCGACGCGGCTCCTGCCGGCCGGCTGACGCCGGCCGCGGTATTCCGCGAAGGCAATAGGTGAGGCCCGGGGACCCACCGCGCCGGCGGCCGTTCCCGGTCACCGTCCATCCCTCGCCCCCCGCACAACGCCACCGCCGGCCGCAGCGATTCCGCTGACCGGTATGACCGTGACCACAGCATCTCGTCAGCGGGGCGGGCACGACCGTGCGACGATCATTGACGTGCGGATTCTGATCAGGATCATCATCAACGCGTTGGCGCTGTGGGCGTCGACCCTGCTCCCCGGCATCTACCTCACCGGGTCCACCTGGCAGAAGGTCGGTTCGCTGCTCGCGGTCGCGGTGATCTTCGGGGTCATCAACGCCGTGCTGAAGCCGATCATCAAGGTGATCGGCTGCGGGCTCTACATCCTCACCCTGGGCCTGATCGCCCTCGTCGTGAACGCCCTGCTGTTCCTGCTCACCGGCTGGTTGTCAGACCAGCTCAACCTGAGCTTCCACGTCAACGGCTTCTGGGCCGGGTTCTGGGGCGCGATCATCGTCGCGATCGTCAGCTTCGTACTGAGCCTGGTGATCCCCGAGCCGAACAAGGACTGACCGCCGGCCGGCTCACGCGTGAAGCCGGCCACAACCGTTAGGGGCGCACCCGGGTGCGCCCCTTACGGTGTGCGGTGTGGACGAGACACGACGCGGATACCTGTACGGGCTGGCTGCGTACGGGATCTGGGGTCTGTTCCCGATCTACTGGAAGCTGCTGAAGCCGTCCGGCGCGGTGGAGATCCTGGCCAACCGGATCCTCTGGTCGGCGGTGTGCTGCGTACTGCTGCTCGCCGTGCTGCGGCAGTGGCGCTGGATCGGCGCCGTCGTACGGTCCCCGCGTACCGTGGCGAAGCTCGTCGCGGCGGCCGTGCTCGTCGCCGGCAACTGGGGCACGTACATCTACGGCGTGAACTCCGGGCACGTCGTCGAGACGTCGCTCGGATACTTCATCAACCCGCTGGTGTCGATCCTGCTCGGCGTCGTCGTCCTGCGGGAACGGCTGCGCCGGCCGCAGTGGATCGCGATCGCCGTCGGTGTCGCCGCCGTCGCCGTCATCACGATCGACTACGGCCGGCTGCCGTGGATCGCGCTGACGCTGGCGTGCACGTTCGGCTGCTACGGGCTGACGAAGAAGACGCTCGGCCTGCCCGCCGCCCGCGGACTGTTCGCCGAGTCGGCGGTGCTGGCGCTGCCGGCCGCAGGCTACCTCGCGTACCTGGCGTTCACCGGCACCGGCACCCTCGGTACGGTCTCCGCCGGGCACACGCTGCTGCTCGTCGGCGCCGGCGTGGTGACCGCGATCCCGTTGCTGTGCTTCGCCTCCGCCGCGAACCGGCTGCCGCTGTCCGCCATCGGCGTCCTGCAGTACGTGGCGCCGATCCTGCAGCTCGGCTGCGGCCTGCTGCTGTTCCACGAGCCGATGCCGCCCGCCGAGCTGATCGGCTTCGCCCTCGTCTGGGTCGCGCTCGCCATCTTCACCGCCGACCTCGTACGCCAGGCCCGCCGCAACGCCCGCCTCCTCGCCGCCCGCCCGATCCCCGACGCCGCAAAGGTCTGATCCCCACAGACGCCGCCCAACCCGGTCCCGGGGAAAGCTAGGAGGCGGCGTGCTCGACTTCGAGTAGGGATTCGCCGAGGAGGGCGGCGTGGGCGGCCTTCGCGCCGCCGCGGATGCCGAACAGCCGCTTCGAGAACAGCAGGTACACGACGGCGGCGATGTTGAAGACGAGGGCGCCGATGCGCAGCCAGGTGACCTTCTCGGACAGCTCGTAGATTTCCAGCGGCAGGAACGCCGCGGTGGCCACGACCGTGAAGTACTCCGCCCAGCGCTTGAGGAACCACAGCCCGACGCCCTCGACCAGCTCGATCGCCGCGTACGCCAGCAGGGCGCCGGCGATGACGAGCAGCAGCGTGTGGCTGAGCGCGAAGCTCTTGCGGATCTCGTCGACGATCGGTGAGTCGGTCAGGTCGTACCCGAACCTGTCGGCGAGCGGGCGGAACAACGGCAGGTCGGACTCGAACACGCGGTGCAGGTTGGCCTGCGAGTCCTTGAACCACCAGACGGCGATGGCCGCGGCGGCGATGAGCAGCCCGCGGACGAACCGTTCGACGGCGAGGACGCGGATGACGAGGCGGTCGCGGATCGCGGCGCCGCGCGGTACGAGCGGGGCGTGGTCGGCGGGGCCGGACCCGCCGACCGGGCCGATCGCGTAGTCGCCGCAGCGCAGGCACCGCCACGCCTCGCCCTGCGGGGTGTCGGCGGACAGCCGGGCGCGCAGGCCGGGCTCGTCCGGTGCGTACGTCACGTGCCCACGGCGGGCGCAGGATCGCCTGTTCCAGTCCACGAACGCGAGCGTACGTTTCGCCCGCCACGCCGGACATCGATCCGCCCGTACCAGGTGTTTTACCTTCCGCTTACCTTCGCGACGGCGGCGGCTCACCGGGTGCTGCGAACCTGCCCGCACCACGTCCACGAACCGAGGAGGAGGCGCACCGTGACCACAGCCCGCCGCCTGCTGCCGCTGGCACATCCCACCGGCCGCAGCGCCATGACCTGCCAGTACCGGTGCGGGAACGCCTGCTCCCACCCGGTGCCGAACGAGTCCGGCAACGAGTACTTCGGCGACCTGGCCACCCGCGCGTCGCGGCGCGGCGTACTGCGCGCCGGCGCGGTCGGCGCGCTCGTGGTCGGCGCCGGCGCCGCGCTCACCGGTGCCGCGATGCCCGCCGCGGCGTCCCCGGCCACCGCCTCGGTCCGGCCCACGCACGGCCTGACGTTCACGCCGGTACCGCCGAACACCGTCGACGACCTGTCCGTACCCGCCGGGTACGACTCGGCGGTGCTGATCGGGTGGGGTGACGAGGTGGTGCCGGGCGCGCCGGCGTTCCACATCGACCGGCAGAGCGCGTGGGCACAGGCCCGGCAGTTCGGGTACAACAACGACTTCGTGGCGGTGCTGCCGCTGGCGGGCGACCGGGCGCTGCTCGTGGTCAACCACGAGTACACGAACGAGGAGCTGATGTTCCGCGGGTACGCCGGGGGCGAGACGGCGACCGCCGAGCAGATGCGGATCGCGATGGCCGCGCACGGCTTCTCCGTCGTGGAGGTGGAGCGGGTACGGAGCACCGGACAGTGGCGGCCGGTACGGCACGGCGCGCGCCGGCACAACCGGCGGCTGCACGTCGGCACCCGGTTCGCCGTGGACGGGCCGGCCGCCGGCAGCCCGCTGCTGCGTACGGCCGGCGATCCGACGGGCCGCAGCGTGCACGGCACGCTCAACAACTGCTCGGGCGGCGTCACGCCGTGGGGCACGGTGCTCACGTGTGAGGAGAACGTCAACCAGTACTTCGTCGGCGGGGACGCCGCACCCGAGGCGGCGAAGCCCTACCTGAAGCGGTACGGGATCGAGACGGGCACCCGCTACCCGGAGGCGAGCCGCCGCTGGGAGCGCGCCGACGAGCGGTTCGACCTGGCCAAGCACCCGAACGAGGCGAACCGCTTCGGCTATGTCGTCGAGATCGACCCGTACGACGTGGACTCGGTGCCGCGCAAGCACACCGCGCTCGGCCGCTTCAAGCACGAGGCGGCGAACGTGGCGCTGGCCGCCGACCACCGCGCCGTCGTGTACCTCGGCGACGACGAGAGGTTCGACTACCTGTACAAGTTCGTCTCGGACCGCCGCGTCGTACCGGGCGACTCGGCGCTCGCCCGCCGACTCAACCGCGACGTCCTCACCTCCGGCACCCTCTACGTCGCGAAGTTCGGCTACACCAGCGCCGACGAGATCGACGGCACCGGCACGCTGCCCGACGACGGCGCGTTCGACGGGACGGGGCGGTGGATCCCGCTGGTCCGGCACGGTCGCTCGCTCGTACCGGGGATGAGCGTCGACGAGGTCCTCGTGTACACGCGGGTGGCCGGCGACAGGGTCGGCGCGACGAAGATGGACCGGCCCGAGGACGTGCAGCCCGGCCCGGTCCGCGGCACCGTGTACGCCGCGCTCACCAACAACACCGCCCGGGGCGGCGCCGGCGCGGCACCCGCCGACGAGGTGAACCCACGCAACGCCAACAAGCACGGCCACATCCTGGAACTCGTCGAGGACCGCGGCGACCACGGCGCGGAGACGTTCACCTGGTCGCTGCCGATCGTGTGCGGCGACCCGAAGGACCCGTCGACGTACTTCGCCGGCTTCGACAAGGCGTTGGTCTCGCCGATCTCCTGCCCGGACAACCTGGCGTTCGACCCGGCCGGAAACCTGTGGATCTCCACCGACGGCAACGCGCTCGGCGCGCACGACGGCCTGTTCGCCGTGCCGCTGGCCGGCCCGGACCGCGGGTACGTCCGGCAGTTCCTGTCCGTACCGACGGGGGCGGAGACCTGCGGCCCGTTCGTCACCGCGGACGGCCGTACGGTGCTGGCCGCGGTACAGCATCCGGGTGAGGTCGACGGGGCCTCGGTCGACGAGCCGGCCAGCCACTGGCCGGACGGCGACCTGCCGCGCCCCGCCGTCGTCTGCGTGTGGCGCCCGGACGGTGCCCCCGCCGGGAGCTGAGCCCACCGGGACGCGGCGCGCCCGCCGCCGCGTGGGTTCGGGGGCTGGTCCCGCCCGCCGAACCCACGCGGTCAGATGGTGAAGCCGCCGTCGACGAGGATCGTGGCGCCGGTGACGTACCGGCCGTCGGGGCCGGCGAGGTGGGCGACCATCGCGGCGACGTCGGCCCCGGTACCGAAGTGGCCGAGCGGGATCAGCGCGCGCTGGTGTTCGGCGTGCGGGCCGTCGGCGGGGTTCATCTCGGTGTCGGTGGAGCCGGGGTGGACCAGGTTGGCCGTGATGCCGCGCGCGCCGAGGTCGCGGGCGAGTCCCTTGGTGAGGCCGACGAGCGCGGACTTGCTCGCCGAGTACAGCGTGAGGCCGGGGAACGCGGCGCGCTCGGCGAGGTCGCTGCCGATCGTGACGATGCGGCCCTCGCCGTCGGGCAGGTGCGGTGCCGCGGCCTGGGCGGCGACGAACGGCGCGCGGACGTGGATCGCGAACGTACGGTCGAAGTCGGCGTCGGTCAGGTCGGCCAGCGGCCCGGTCAGGTAGATCCCGGCGTTGTTGACGAGGATGTCGAGGCGGCCCAGCTCGGCGACGGCGCGCTCGACGGCGCCGCGTACTGCGTCGGGGTCGGCCGCGTCGGCGGCGATCGCGAGCCCGCGCCGCCCGTGCTCCTCGATCTCGGCGACGACCTTCGCGGCCCGGTCCTCCGCCGTCACGTACGTGAGGGCGACGTCGGCGCCGTCGGCGGCGAGCCGGCGCGCGACCGCCGCGCCGATCCCGCGGCTGCCGCCGGTCACCAGCGCCACCTTGCCAGTCAGGTCCGTCATGTCCCGCCTCCATTTTTGTATCGGTCGGCACAAATTAAGCCCCCGACTGGACGCCCGGACAAGGCTTGTGTAACGATCAGCACAGAAAGGAGGCACCCCGTGCCACGTGGCCGACACCGCGGCTTCGACCGCGACGACGTGCTCGCCCGAGCCATGGCCGTCTTCTGGGAGCACGGGTACGAGGGCAGCTCGATGGCCATGCTCACCACCGCCATGGGCATCAACTCGCCCAGCCTCTACGCCACCTTCGGCAGCAAGGAACGGCTCTTCCGCGAGTCCGTCGAGCTGTACGGCCAGCACGCCGGCTCGCGCACCCGACGCGCGCTCACCGACCAGCCGACCGCACGCGCCGCCGTCGCCGCGATGCTCGCCGACAACATCGAGGAGTACACCCGGCCCGGCCAACCGCACGGCTGCCTCGTCGTCCTGTCGGCGCCGGTCGGCGCGCCCGACCACGCCGACGTGCGGACGTTCGTGCGGACCCTGCGCGACGACGTACGCGCCGCCGTCCGTGACCGCCTCGACCGCGGCGTCGCCGACGGCGACGTACCCGCCGGCACGGACACCCGGGCGCTCGCCGCCTTCTACGTCACCGTGCTCAACGGGCTGTCGCTCCAGGCCCGGGACGGCCGACCGACCGCCGAGCTGACCGCCACCGCCGACGCCGCCCTCGCCGCCTGGGACGTCCTCGCACCGGCCGCCGCATGATCGACCGCGCGGTACGCAACAACGCCGCCTGGTGCGCCGCCGTCTGCCGCGCCCACGGCCTGGCCACCACCGCCGACGCGGACGCCTGGACGAGCCCGCGCCGCACCCCGCCGTACTACCCGGACGCGGTGACGCTGCGCCCGGACTGCGCCGCCGACGTACTCGCCCGGGTCGACGCCGGGCCGGGCTGCTCGGTCAAGGACAGCTTCGGCACGCTGGATCTCACCGGCCACGGCTTCACGGTGATCATCGAGGCCACCTGGCTGCACCGGGCGGAGAGCACCGCGGCCCCGGCGTACGACGGGTGGCGGCGGGTCGGCGATCCGGCGGGGCTCGCCGCGTGGACGGCGGCGTGGGGCGGCGGCGACGGCATCCTCGTACCGGCGCTGCTGGCCGACGACGACGTCGCCGTCCTCGCCCGGTACGCCGGCGGCGAGATCACCGCCGGCGCCACGGTCAACCGGGCGGCCGGCGCGGTCGGCGTGACGAACCTGTTCGGCGACGACGCCTGGAACGGCGCGGTGGCCGCCGCGTACGACGTGTTCGGGCCGCACCCGGTCGTCGGGTACGAGCACGGGCCGGCGCTGACCGCCGCGCTGGACGCCGGGTTCACCCGCCTCGGCCCGCTGCGGATCTGGCTGAAGCCCTAGGCGTCCGGCTGGGCGTCGGTGCCGCGGTAGAGGGTCACGAGCAGGCCGTACCGGGGGTGGTCGGGGCCTTCGTCCTCGGCGCCGTCGACGATCTCGTCCAGCGCCTCGGCGAGCCGGGCGGCCTGGGCGGGACCGAGCCGCAGGTGACGTACGGAGAGCAGCGGGTCGTCGGCGGCGGTGGCCAGCTCCTCGGCAACGGCGCCCAGCATCGCGGTGGCCGGCCCGGTGTGCCAGCCGGCGATGTCGAGGCGGCGGGCGCTGCGCTGGTAGTACTGCTCGGTGCCGCCGCGTACCCGTCGGGTCTCGACGACGCGGACCATGCCGGCCTCGCGCAGCACCTTGACGTGGTGCGCGACGTTGCCCTTCTGCGCGTCGAGGGCCACGGCGAGCTGGCTGATGGTGGCCGGCTGGAGGCCGAGCCGGAACATCAGCCGCTGCCGGAACGGGTGCCCCAGCGCCTTGAACTGCGCCGCGGTCGATACCTGCATGACCTCGTCGGGTTCCACCGGTTAAGCGTCTGCACTTCTTGACACTTTGTCAACCCGGGTGCTGTACTCCCTGCGTCGAACCACGAGAGGCAGGTACATGGACCAGAGCGAGATCGCACGCGTCGTCGACGACATGCGGACCCTCATCACCACCCGCTACGTCCACCCCGAGGACGGCGTACGCATCGGCGAGCTGATCGGCACCCGCGCCGCCGCCGGGCGGTACGCCGACGCCGCGGACCCCGCCGACCTCGCCGCCCGAGTCACCGCCGACGCCCAGGAGCTCAACGGCGACCTGCACCTGCGGCTCATCGCCCACGACGAGCCACTGCCCGAGCCCACCGACACGACCACCGAGGCCGGCGAGGCGGCGATCGAAGCCGCGTTCGCCGCCCGCGCCGAACGCACCATGGGCGGCATCGCCCGCGTCGAACGCCTCGACGACGGCGTCGGCCTGCTCGCCATCGAGCCCACCCTGTGGCAGACGACGCTCGTCGGCGACGCGATCGCCGCCGCCATGACCATCCTCGCCCGTACGCGGGCGCTCGTCCTCGACCTGCGCGGCTGCGTCGGTGGCGACCCCGGCACCGTCGCCCTCGTCTGCTCGTACCTGCTGCCGCCCGAGACGCACCTCAACGACATCGTCAACCGGATCCCCGGCGGCGGCGAGCAGACGATCCAGTTCTGGACCCTGCCGTACGTGCCCGGCCCGCGCTACGGCACCGAACGCCCGGTCGCCGTGCTGACCAGCGGGCGTACCTTCTCCGGCGGCGAGGAGCTCGCGTACGACCTGCAGCAGGCCGGCCGCGCCACGCTCGTCGGCGAGACCACCCGCGGCGGCGCGCACCCGCGCATCGGCGTACCGGTGCATCCGCACCTGGAGGCGAGCATCCCGGTCGCCCGCTCCCTCCACCCCGTCACCGGTACCAACTGGGAAGGTGTCGGCGTCTCCCCCGACATCGCGGTACCCGCCGACGACGCCCTCGCCGCCGCCCTCACGCACCTGGCCGGTCTCGCCCGGCCCGCCTGACCGGGCGTCAGCCCGTACGGTCGACGACGAAGTCGCAGAGTGTCTCCAGCGCCGCCCGCGCCGGTACGTCCGGCAGCGGGGCGAGCTGCGCGCGGGCGCGGTCCGCGTACTCCCGGACGGTGGTGCGGGCGCGGAGCAGACCGTCCGAGGCGCGCAGCAGCGTCAGCGCCTCGGCGTGGAGCTCGTCGTCGGTGACCGGGCCCCGCACGATCTCGGCGAGGCGACGACCGGCGCGGTCACCGGCACCCAGCGCGTACAGCACGGGGAGGGTGAGGACACCCTCGCGCAGGTCCGTACCCGGGGTCTTGCCCGACTGGTCGGACTCGGACGCGATGTCCAGCAGGTCGTCGGAGAGCTGGAACGCCACGCCGAACGTCTCCGCGAACTCGGCCAGCGCCTCCACCGTCTCCGGCTCCGCGCCGCCGAACATCCCGCCGAACCGGGCCGACGTGGCGATCAGCGAGCCGGTCTTCTCCGCGAGTACGTCGAGGTAGTGGACGATCGGGTCGGCGTCGCGCGGGCCGCTGGTCTCCCGGATCTGGCCGTGTACCAGCCGGGCGAACGTCCGCGCCTGGATCCGTACGGCGGCGGGGCCCAGGTCGGCCACGATGTCCGAGGCGCGGGCGAACAGGTAGTCACCGGTGAGGATGGCGACGGAGTTGCCGAACCGGGAGTTCGCGCTCTCGGTGCTGCGCCGGACGTTCGCCTCGTCCATCACGTCGTCGTGGTAGAGCGTGGCCAGGTGGGTCAGCTCCACCACCACGGCCGCCCGGACCACCTCGGGAGTGACCGGCTTGCCGAAGTGCGAGCCGAGCAGCACCAGCAGCGGCCGGGTGCGCTTGCCGCCGGCCGGGATCAGGTGCCGGGCGACCTCGGTGACGAACGGGTCGGCGCCGGCCACGGCGTCCATCAGCTCCCGCTCGACCTCGGCCAGCCCCGCCGACAACGACGCGACAAGCTCCGCGTCGTCGAAGTCGAGCCCGGGTACGGCCATCGTCGCCGTCAGATCCGCCTGCGTCCTCGCCACGTCACCCACGATGCCACACCGCCTCTCTGCCCGAACGGTGGAGCCCACCAGCCCAGGGGCTGTCTCGTGAATCGTCAGGCCGACTGCGGCGGCCCGACGATCCACGAGACAGCGCCTTGACACGACTCAGGGCGTCCCCGCGCCGCGGTACGCGACGTGCGGGACGCCCTGGAGCCGACGACACAACCCTGCGTCAACCCACGAACTGCGCGGCGTTCTTGGCCACGTCCAGCAGGACGCTGGGCCAGACGCCGAGCAGCAGGGTGGCGAAGGCCCCGATCGCCAGCGCGGCCGAGGTGAACGCCCCCGGCACGGCCACGGTCGGCGCGTCGGCGGCCGGCTCCTGCAGGTACATCAGGACGACGACCCGCAGGTACGGGAAGGCCAGCAGCACGCTGGACAACACACCGAAGATCACCAGGGTGGTCTGCCCACCGCCCAGAGCGGCCGAGAACACCGCGAACTTCCCGGTGAAACCGCTGGTCAGCGGGATACCGGCGAAGGAGAGCATGAGGAACGTGAACACACCGGCCAGCAGCGGTGCCTTCCGGCCGAGACCGGCCCACCGGGACAGGTGCGTCGCCTCGCCGTCCGGGTCGCGTACCAGTGTCACCAGGCCGAACGCGGCCAGCACCGTGAAGCCGTACGTCACCAGGTAGAACAGCGACGACGTGATGCCGTCCTTCTGCATCGCCAGCACACCGGTCAGCACGTACCCGGCGTTCGCGATCGACGAGTACGCCAGCAGGCGCTTGATGTCGGTCTGCGTCACCGCCAGCACCGCGCCGATGACCATCGTGACGACCGCGATGACGCCGATGACCGGACGCCAGTCCCAGCGGCTGTCCAGGAACGCCACGTAGAACACCCGCAGGATGCCACCGAACGCGGCGACCTTCGTGCAGGACGCCATCAGCGCGGTCACCGGGGTCGGCGCGCCCTGGTACACGTCCGGGGTCCACACGTGGAACGGCACCGCGGCGGCCTTGAACAGCAGGCCGATCGCCACCATCGCCAGGCCGATGAACATCAGCAGGTCGCTGCGGCCCGACGAGATCGTGGCGACGGCGATGTCGTGGAACCGCACCGAGCCGGCGAACCCGTAGAGCATGGCGATGCCGTAGACGAAGAACGCCGAGGAGAACGCGCCGAGCAGGAAGTACTTGACCGCGGCCTCCTGCGACAGCAGGCGGCGCCGGCGGGCCAGCGCGCACATCAGGTACAGCGGGAGGGAGAAGACCTCCAGCGCCACGAACATCGTGAGCAGGTCGTTCGCCGAGACGAAGAGCATCATGCCGCCGAGCGCGAACAGCGACAGCGGGAAGATCTCCGTCTGGCTCGGCTGGTGCCGGGCCTGCTCGACGTCGGCCTCCGTACCGGCGGTGACCGCGGCCTGCGCCACGAACGCGCCGCCCCGCTCGACCGTACGCTCGGCGATCAGCAGCGTCGCCACGATGCCCAGCACCAGCAGCGAACCCTGCAGGAACAGCGCCGGGCCGTCGACCGCCAGCGCCTCACCCGCGGTCAGCCGTGGGTTCTTCGCGTAGTGCTTGGTGGCGAGCACGATCACCGTGACCAGGCCGGCCACCTGACCGGCCAGCGTCAGGACGAGCTGCGCACCGTACCGCGCCGGCCGCGGCAGGAGCGCCTCGGCCAGGACCCCGACGCACGCCATGCCGAGCAGGATCAGCATCGGCAGGATCGCGACGTAGTCGATGTGCGGCAGCGTGATGTCGGCTGCCAGTTGCGGGCTCACTTGTTCTCCCCTACCGCGCTAGGGACCGGATCGGACTTGCCGATGTCGTGCATGGTCGCGGTCACGGCGGGGCTGATCACGTTGATCACCGGCTTCGGGTAGACCCCGAGCACCAGAATCAGCAGGATCAGCGGCGCGACGACCCACTTCTCCCGACCGGTCAGGTCCTGCTTGAAGCCGTCCACCTTGGCCAGCTCCGGGTTGAGCGTGCCCTGCATCGAACGCTGGTACATCCAGAGGATGTACCCGGCGGCCAGGATGACGCCCGAGGTCGCCACGATCGCCAGCGCCTTGTGCGTGGTGAACGTGCCGATCAGGACCAGGAACTCGCTGACGAACGGCGACGTGCCGGGCAGCGACAGCGACGACAGGCCGGCGATCAGGAAGCAGCCCGCCAGCAGCGGCACCAGCTTCGACGCACCGCCGAAGTCCCGTACGTTCGCCGAGCCGCGGCGCTGCACCAGCATCCCGACGATCAGGAACAGCGCGCCGGTCGACAGGCCGTGGTTGAGCATGTAGAGCACGGCGCCCGTACCGGCCTGGCTGGTGAACGCGAAGATGCCGATGCCGATGAAGCCGAAGTGCGCGATCGACGTGTACGCCACGAGCCGCTTCAGGTCGTTCTGCCCCACCGCGAGCAACGCGCCGTAGATGATCCCGATGATCGACAGGGCCAACGCCAGCGGCGCGAAGAACCGCGACGCCTCCGGGAACAGCGGCAGGCAGAACCGCAGGATCCCGTACGTGCCGACCTTGTCCAGCACGCCGACGAGCAGCGCCGCCGCACCCGCCGGCGCGGCGCCACCGGCGTCCGGCAGCCAGGTGTGGAACGGGAAGAACGGCGCCTTGATCGCGAACGCCAGGAAGAACCCGAGGAAGATCCAGCGCGCCACCCCGGTGTCGAGGTTCGCGTGCTGCAGCGCGTTCCAGTCGAGGGTGTGCCCGCCGACGACCCACAGCCCGATCACGGCCGCCAGCATCAGCAGCCCGCCGAACAGCGAGTACAGGAAGAACTTGACCGCCGCGTACTGCCGGCGCGGCCCGCCGTACGACCCGATCAGGAAGTACATCGGGACGAGCATGACCTCGAAGAACACGTAGAACAGGAAGATGTCCGACGCGGCGAACACGCCGATCATCGTCGCTTCCAGCGCCAGCAGCAGCGCGAAGTACGTGCTGACCGAACGCTTCGACCGCTCGGCGTCGTGCCAGCTCGCCACGATCACGATCGGCACGAGTACCGCGGTCAGCGCCAGCATCACCAGGGCGATGCCGTCCGCCTGGAACGTGAAGTTGATGCCCCACGTCTTGATCCACGAGTACGAGTCGTGGAACTGGAACCGCGGGCCGTGCGCCTTGAAGACCACGCACATGATCGCGGTCACGACCAGCACGGCCAGTGACCAGACCAGCGCCACCACCTTGGTCAGCTGCGCGTTGCTCCGCGGCAGCAGCGCCACGACCAGCGCACCCACCGCCGGCGCAACCGTCAGCACCGGCAGAAAGGGAAAGTTGCTCATCCGAGCTTCACCGCCATGAGCGCCGCTACCACGACGAGCGCACCTCCGAGGATCGTCAACGCGTAGGACCGGACGAAGCCGGTCTGAAGTCGACGCAGCCGGCTGGAGCTGCCGCCGACGATGGCGGCCACCCCGGTCACGATGCCGTCGACTCCCTTGCCGTCAAAGAAGACCGCCGCGCGGGTCAGCAGCTTGCCGGGAAGTTCGAAGACCGTCTCGTTGAAGACGTCCCCGTACAGGTTCTCCCGGGCCGCGCGGACGATCGGGCTGCGGGCCGGCTGCTCCGAAAGCGCCGTACCGCGGCGGAACAGCAGCCAGGCGACCGCCACGCCGACCAGGACCACGGCGAGGCTGATGCCGATCATCATCGCCCTGTTCGGCTCGTGGCCCGGCACCTCCTTGGTGCCGAACACGGGCTCCAGCCAGGTGGTGAAGCCGCCGTACACGAGCAGGCCACCGGCCGCGACCGAACCGACCGCGAGCAGGATCATCGGCACCTTCATCACCGTCGGCGACTCGTGCGGGTGCTCGATGTCGTCCGTCCACCGCTTCTTGCCGTGGAACGTCAGGACGAACAACCGGGTCATGTAGAACGCGGTCAGCCCGGCGCCGAGCAGCGCCGCCAACCCGAACACCCAGCCCTGCCAGCCGCCGCGGGCGAACGCCGCGTCGATGATCGGGTCCTTCGAGAAGAACCCGGACAGCGGCGGAATCCCGATGATCGCCAGGTATCCCAGGCCGACCGTCGCCCAGGTGACCGGCATGTAGCGCCACAGGCCACCGAACCGGCGCAGGTCGGTCTGGTCCTTCATCCCGTGCATGACCGAGCCGGCGCCGAGGAACAACCCGGCCTTGAAGAAGCCGTGCGCCAGCAGGTGCAGGATGCCCAGCGCGTACGCGCCGCCGCCGAGACCGACGGCGAGGAACATGTACCCGATCTGGCTGACCGTCGAGTACGCCAGGACGCGCTTGATGTCGTCCTTCGCGCAGCCGATGATGCACCCGAGCAGCAGCGTGAACGCGCCGACCGCGACCACGATGGTCTGGCCGAGCGAGGTGGCGTCGAAGATCGGGTTCGACCGGGCGATGAGGTACACCCCGGCCGTCACCATCGTCGCGGCGTGGATCAGCGCCGACACCGGGGTCGGGCCCTCCATCGCGTCCGGCAGCCACGCCTGGAGCGGGAACTGGCCGGACTTGCCGCACGCGCCGCCGAGCAGCAGCAGCGCCATCGCCAGCGTCACGCCGTGCGGCAACGCGCCGACGCCGTTGAACACCGTGGTGAAGTCGGTGCTGCCGAGGTTCGCGAACATCAGGAACATCGCGACCAGGAAGGCGGCGTCACCGACCCGGTTCATCAGGAACGCCTTCTTGCCCGCGGTCGCCGCGGCCGGCCGGTCCTGGTACCAGGAGATCAGCAGGTACGACGCGAGGCCGACACCCTCCCAGCCGATGAACGTCATCAGGAAGCTGTTGCCCAGCACCAGCAGCAGCATCGCCGAGGCGAACAGGTTGAAGTACCCGAAGAAGCGGCGCCGGCCCGGGTCCTCCTTCATGTAGCCGACCGCGTACACGTGGATGAGGAAACCCACGCCGGTGATCAGCAGGACGAAGGTGGCGGACAGCGGGTCGTACAGGATGCCCCAGTCGACCTTGAGCCTGCCGACCTCGATGAAGTTGCCCAGGGTCAGCGACACGGCCTTGTGGCCGAGCCCGCGCAGCGTGAAGAAGTACCACAACCCGAGTACGAACGACGCGCCGATGCTCGCGCAGCCGAGGATGTGGCCCCACCGGTCCGCCTTGCGGCCCAGCAGCAGCAACACCGCCGCGCTCGCCAGCGGGATCGCGATGAGCAGCCAGACGCTCGACAGGGCACCGGTGGCGCTCTGGTACTGCACCTGTTCGGCCAGTGTCATCGATATGTCCTCAGTACTTCAGCAGGTTGGAGTCGTCGACGGAGGCCGAGCGGCGCGTTCGGAAGATCGACATGATGATCGCAAGGCCGACCACGACCTCCGCCGCGGCCACCACCATCACGAAGAACGCCATGATCTGGCCGTCCAGGGAACCGTTGATGCGCGCGAACGTGACCAGCGCGAGGTTTCCCGCGTTCAGCATCAGCTCGACGCACATGAACACGACGATCGCGTTGCGCCGGATCAGCACGCCGACCGCGCCGACACAGAACAGCGCCGCGGACAGCACCAGGTAGTAGGTCGGCGTCATGAGGCGGCCTCCGAAGTGAGACGGGGTCCCGAGTCGCCAACCGTGACCCGAGCACGCGACTCGGGATCCCGGTCTGCAGGGAGCGCTAGCGACCGAGGAGCGGAGCGGGGGAGGTCGCCGGGCATCGGAGTCACTGGTTTCCGCCTCCCGTCAGGGTGTCCTTCGGACGGGTCTCGTCGGCGGTCAGCTCACGCGCCGGTACCAGCGGCGAGATGCTCCGCGCCGACTTCGTACCGTCCGGGAGGATCGCCGGGGTCGCGATCGAGTTGCTGTGCGCGAACACGCCCGGACCCGCCTTCGGCGCCGGGTTGTTGCCCTCGGCGAACCGCGCGCGGGACTGTTCCTTCTGCGTACGCTTCTCGCCGTTGCGCTGGACGTGCGCCAGGATCATCGCGCCGACCGCCGCGGTGATCAGCAGCGCGCTGGTCACCTCGAAGGCGAACACGTACCGGGTGAAGACCAGCGCGGCGAGGCCCGGCACGTTGCCGCCGTGCGCCGCGTTCGCCCGCTCCAGGCCCGCGGCGTCGACCGAGCCGAGCGCCCGGGCGATGCCGCCGCCGAGCAGCCCGGCGAGGCCCAGGCCGACCAGGATGCCGGCCGTACGCTGCCCGCGCAGCGTCTCGATCAGCGAGTCCGACACGTCCCGCCCGACGAGCATCAGCACGAACAGGAACAGCATCATGATCGCGCCGGTGTACACGATGATCTGGGCCATGCCGATGAACGGCCCGGCCTGGATGATGTAGAAGATCCCCAGGCAGAACATGGTCACCACGAGGAACAGCGCCGAGTGCATGGCGTTGCGCGCGGCGACCATGGCGATCGCGCAGCCCAGCGCGATGATGCCGAGGACCCAGAACGCGACCTTCTCGCCGGTACCCATGGCGCCCGGGCTGGCCAGCGCGAGCACCTGGGTGGCCAGCGGGTGCGCGAGGACGTGCGCGGTCATGCCGCACCCCCCTGCTTCGCCGCGGTCGCCTGCTGGATGGAGAACTCGGCGCCGGCCGACATGCCCGGGTTGTCCAGGGCGTCGACGTAGTAGTCCTGCTCGCGCTCGCCGAGCCGCATCGGGTGTGGCGGCTGCTCCATGCCTTCCAGCAGCGGCGCGAGCAGCTGCTCCTTCGTGAAGATCAGGTCCTGCCGGCTGTCGTTGGCCAGCTCGTACTCGTTGCTCATGGTCAGCGAACGGGTCGGGCACGCCTCGATGCACAGGCCGCAGAAGATGCAGCGCAGGTAGTTGATCTGGTACGTCCCGGCGTACCGCTCACCGGGCGAGAAGCGCTCCTCGTCGGTGTTGTCGGCGCCCTCGACGTAGATCGCGTCCGCCGGGCAGGCCCACGCGCACAGCTCGCAGCCGACGCACTTCTCCAGCCCGTCGGGGTGCCGGTTCAGGATGTGCCGGCCGTGGTACCGGGGTGCCGTCGGCCGCATCTTCTCCGGGTACTTCTCGGTCACATGCGGCTTGAACATGTTCGCGAGGGAGACCCCGAAACCCTTGATGGGTTCGAACACGACTCACTCCTCGCCGCCGCCGGAGGCGGCGGTCTCACTTGGGCC
>DASXWQ010000020.1:0-158532 GCA_036503555.1 Actinocatenispora sp. | reverse complement strand
ATGTCGACGTGGCCGGCGGCGCGCTGCCGGTACTCGCCGGTCAGCTCGGCGAGGACGGTGGCCAGCCGGTCGGCGTCGGCGCCGGTCGGGGTCGGCCCGGGCCGGTGGCCCAGCCACTGCAGCGCTGCCCGGTCGCCGGGCGCGTCGCGCAGGAACTCGTCGCCGAACAGCACCACCTGGCCGGTCAGCCCGGTCGCCGCCCAGGCGTGCACCTGCCCCGGTACCAGCACGCACAGCTGCGGCGGTCGCACCGGGTGGGGGACGAAGTCGACCAGGTGCTCGCCGTGGCCGCCGGTGACGAACACGATCTCGTGGAAGCGATGCCGATGGGCGAAGCGGGCCCGCGACAGCGGGCCGATCTCGTCGAAGGAGCCGATCGCGAACGGCAGCAGCTCCGGATCCGGCACCGCCAGGCGGTGCACCGGCAGCGCGTCGGTGCCCATGTGGCCTCCGCGGCGCCGGACCGGCGGGGGGTTGGTGGCCGAGCCGGCGCCGCAACGAGAATCTAACCGGTCGGTACCGGGGACGGCAGGCCTGGCGGGCGCGGGTACCTGCCGGGAGGCAGGTACCCGCCGTGGCTCAGCGGCCGGGCCGCTCGGCGGCGGGCCGCCGGTGGCTCGGCGGCGGGCCGCCGGTGGCTCAGCGGCGGGCCGCCGGTGACTCAGCGGCCGGGCCAGACCGGGCGGGGACGCTCGTCGTCCAGTGGCCGGGTGGACTCCCAGATCCGGCGCCACCGGGACGCGTCCTCCGGCTCGGCCGGCACCACGTCGGTACCGGCGGCCGCCGCCTCGATGTCGGTACCGGTGGCCGGTGCCGCCTCGATCGCCGGCGTCGCCTCGGCGCCGATGGCCTTCGGCCCGGTCGGGGCGGACAGCTGGCCGGCCGCGGACGCGCGCAGCGCCTCGTACCAGCCGAGCTCCTCCTCGTTCCACAGCCGGGTGACCTCGGACATCATCCGGAAGCTGAAGTCCCGCACGCCCTCGCCGGCCTCGGCACGCATCGGCCGGCCGTACCGGATGACGACCTTCGGTCGGCCCGGCCGCGGCCAGTTGCGGCCGCGCGGCATCGCGCCGTACGTGCCGCGCAGCGAGATCGGCACGCACGGGATGCCCTTGGAGATGCACAGCGCCGCGGCACCCACCTTGAACGGGTTCATCCAGCCGTCCTGCGACCGGGTGCCCTCCGGGAACAGCAGCAGCGACCAGGCGTCGTCGACCAGCCGGCCGGCGAGCCCGCGCAGCCGGCGCGACCCGTACCGCTCCACCGGGAAGGTGTTGAACACCAGCGCGGTGGTGAACGCCCGCCAGCGGGCGTCGACGAAGTAGTCGGCCGCGGCGCCCACCGCCAGCCGGTCGGTGAACCGGCGCGGTAGCGAGCCGAGGATCATCGGCGTGTCGAGGTGACTGGAGTGGTTGGCGATGAAGATCGCCGGGCCGCGCAGCCCGTCCAGGTACTCCCGACCCTCGACGGTGACCCGGGTCTGGCTCCACGCCACCGGCTTGAGCACGCCACGCTGGATCGCGGTACGCACGATGCCGGTGACCGGGGTGCGCGCCCACGCGGTCGGGAACTCCTTCGGCTCGTGCTTGGGCGCCCACGGCTCGGCCGAGCGGGGGGTGCGGGACCGGCCACGCCAGTCCCGTCCCCGCGACAGCAGCTTCGCCTCGCTGATCAGACCCATGGCACTACCTCACATCCGCGAGGGTCAGCGGCGGCATGTGCAGGTAGCTGATCTCCGGGCTGGACCCGACCGTGTGCTTGGCCATCTCCAGCGCGTCGCCCAGCGTCGTCGCGGTACGGAAACCGAGCCGTGCGGCGGTCTTGCGGTCCGCGCCGACGAAGATCACGTCGCCCAGGTGGTCCATGGCGTGCGACGCCCAGTACCACATGTAGAACGGGTGCACGCCGTGGTACGCGTACGAGTTGCGGTACAGGTGGATGTACCAGTCGTCGGTCGCGAACTGCTTCTCGTACTTGGCTTCGAGCTGCGCCGGGTCGGTCGTCTCGGCGAGCACTTCCTCGAAGAAGTCGATGTAGCTGGGGTGGTGCACCGGGTGGAACTCGTTCGGCATCGGGTGGTAGAAGATGCCCACGCCGCCCTGCCGGACGATCGGCTGGTTCAGGTACATGTTGAACTGGTAGCCGAGGCCCATGGACGTCACCAGGATCGGGTTCATGATCGAGTTGACGTTGTACGGGCAGATGAACGGCACGCCGAAGATGCCGACGTCGGCCTGGCCGTTGACCTCGACCCGCTGCTGCTGGTGCACCTTCTGCACGGTCAGCGGGTGCACCAGGCTCGGCGCCCCGGCGTTGACCCCGGTCACCCCGTAGGGCGCGTACGACGACTGCCAGACCTTGCGGCGCATCTTCGGCGGCAGCACGTCGTTGGCACGCTTGACCGCCAGGTACGACGCCTGGTCCTTGAGGTTCCACTCCCACTCGCGCTTGTTCAGGAAGCCCATCGCGGAGGGGAACGACTCGTTGTTGACGGTCGTCTCGATCGTGAAGACCTTGACGTGCCCGCCGAGCAGGTCCGCCATCCGGTTGTACGAGTGGTGCATCGCGGAGTTCGGCGGGTCGTTGAACGACCGGGACTGCTTCAGCACGTGCGAGTTGTGGTGGTGGCGCAGGCTGTTGTAGCTGGCCAGGCCGACCGCCACCGACTTGGGACCGCCGGACATCGGGGTCAGGTTGATGTTGACGTAGATGAGCAGGTCGGACTCCATGGCCCGCTTGTTCAGCTCGACGTCCTCGCCGTGGTCGGTCTGGCCGAGGTTGACCAGGTTCGCCTTGTCCTCGGCGTCGTGGTTGCGCAGGTGCTCCGGGAAGAACGCGCGGAACACCCGTTCGCCGACCGCCCGCTTCAGCTCGCTCGGGGTCATCCGGCGGTGCAGCGCGTTCGCCGCGACCAGCTCGACGTCGTCGACGCCCTTGCGCGCGGCCAGCTCCAGGACGTGCTCCAGGATGCGCTGCCGGACGTCCGGCGTCTGCATCTGCGGCAGCGGGATGGAGATGTCGTCGAACGCGATCGTCAGCTTCATCCCGGGCTTCAGCAGCTCCGGCAGCGGCTCCATGCCCTCCGGATGGAGCAGCGCGTGCCGGATCGCCGCGTTCACGTCGCGGATGCCGGGCAGCGAGTCCGGCGGGTAGATCACCTTGCTGCCGAGCGGCAGCCCCTCGAGCCGGAACCCCTCGCCCTGGTGGATCAGCAGCGGTGGGGTCCGCTCGTCGACCTCAAGTACGAACCCTGGCCTGCTCACGCCGCAGCCTCCCGTTGCGTCCCAACGAATCCGTCGTCCATTACTGCTGTCCCGGGTCGAAGGCGACCTTGACCGTACCGAGCCGGCCCGCGGCGAACGCGTGCCCGATCGCGTCGCGCCACCGGCTCAGCGGGTAGACCGCGTCGACGTACCCGTCCAGTGGTGCGCCGCCGGCCAGCGCGATCGCCTCGGTGAAGTCGCCGGCCCGACCGTCCGCCCGGGTCTTCTCCTCCGCACCGTTCGGTACGTCGTCGGTGATCGTGCCGGGCCCGCCGTGGTCCGACGCGTACGCGCCGACGAGGTTCAGCTCCCGGTACCACAGCGGGGTCAGGTCGACGCCCGAGTTCGGCATGCCGGAGACGACGACGGTGCCGCCGGCGCGGACCAGCCGCAGCGCGGTGGACAGCCCGGCCGCCCCGCCGGTGCACTCGAACGCGATGTCCGCGCCGCCGAGCAGGAACTCGTCGCCGATCTCCGGGTGCTGCAACGAACCGCCGGTGGCGCGGCGCAGCGCGCGCGGCGCCCGCCGCGGCTCGAACACCTCGGTGGCGCCCAGTTCCTTCGCGCGGGCCCGCTGGTGACCGTGCTTGGCCACCACGTAGATCGGCCCGGCCTGGGTGAACTCCCGCAGCGCCAGCAGCGTGAACAGCCCGACCGTGCCGGCGCCGATCAGCAGCACCGACGCGCCGGCCGGTACGTGCATCCGGCGTACCGAGTGGACGGCGCAGGCGATCGGCTCGACCAGCACGGCGCGCTCGTTGCTGAGCTCGTCCGGCACCCGGTGCAGCTGGCTGGCGTGCGCGACGAGCTGGCGGCTCCAGCCGCCGCCGGTGTCGGAGCAGAAGCCGGTCTGCAGCCCGGCGGAGACCACGCCGCCGGTGACGTGGTCGCAGCGGGACTGCCGGCCCGTCGCGCACCACACGCACGGCTCGACGCCGCGCGGCGCGCAGGACAGCACCGGATCCATCACGACCCGACTGCCCTTCGGCAGGTCGGGCAGCTCGTCCATGGTCTCCGCGACGATCTCGTGGCCGGGGGTGAACGGCATTGAGATCATCGGCGTCAGGTACGGCGAGTTGCGGCCGTTGAGCAGCCCCAGGTCGGAGCCGCAGATGCCGGACAGCAGCGGCTTCAGCCGGGTCCAGTCGTCGCCGGGGCGACGCGGCTCGGACCTGTTCGTCAGGCGCAGCGGCGCCACGTTGCCGGCGATCAGCCCGGCCATCCGGCCGCCCAGCTTCGTGCCGGTCGCGGTCCGGGTGGCCAGGTAGCGCGCGGGGGAGCGGTGGTACTCCAGCGCCAGGATCACCGGGTCACCTCCGGCGTACGCTCCGCCGACGCCGGCAGGGCCGCCGGGGCGGCGATGCCCCAGCCGCCCGCGAGCTGGGTGTCCTCGCTCGACTCCATCAACGCCTCCACCGGACCCAGCGTGTGCCGGCCCCACTGCTGGATCGTCCACTTCTTGCGCTTGGCGTGCCGGTACAGCTTCGGGTCGGGGTTGACCGCGTTGGCGTGCCCGACGACCTCCAGCATCGGCCGGTCGGAGAAGCTGTCGCCGTACGCGTACGACTTCGTCAGGTCGAAGCCGCCCTTGTCCGCGTACCGCCGGAGGTACGCGGCGCGCGCCTCACCGGTCAGCGGCGGCGCGTCGAGGTAGCCGGTGAACACGCCGTCGACCACGTGCAGCTTGCTCGCCACCACCTCGTCGAACAGCGCGGCGAGCGGCGCGACCAGGACGTCGATGGCGCCGGTGATGAGTACCGTGCGGTGACCGGCGGTCTTGTGCTTGCGTACCTGCCGGACCGCCTCGGGCAGCGCGCGCAGCAGCAGCGTGTCGCCGAGCCGGTCGGTGACCAGGCGGCGCAGCTCGGCCGCGTCGGCGCCCTCGTACCGCCGGAGGAAGGTGCGGACGAAGTCGCCGCGGTCGCGCCGCTCCGCCTGCAGGTACCTCGGCATCGCGGCGGCCAGCTCGGCCAGCTCGCCCGCCCACGACGACCGCGGCTTGCCGGCGAGCTTCGCCCACAGGTACGCCTCGATCATGTTGGACGCGATGACCGTGCCTTCGAGGTCGAACGCGGCCAGCACGTCGCTGCCCTCGGGCAGCTCGACCTTGCGGGCCACGGCCTTCGACCGCGGGCGGGACGCGACCGCGCGCATCGCCGCCGTGACGGCGGGGTAGTGCACGTCCTTGAGGTAGTACGGCCAGTCGATGACGCGCGGGTCGAAGCCGTCCCGGTCCTTCAGCTCGTCCGGCAGCGTCTCGTGCAGCGCGAGCAGCCGGTCGTCGGTGTAGATGACCTCGGCCTCGGTGTACACGCCGTAGAGGTCGGAGTACTTCCGCAGGAACTCCAGCTCGCGCTGCTTGCGGTGGACCTTGGTCATCCAGTCTCGGGTGCGCTCGTTGGCCGGCAGCTTCAGCAGCGCCTGCTCGGCGAACCCGGTCGCCCGCTCACCGGTACGCAGCAGCCGCTCGACCGCCCGCTGTCCCGGGAAGTTCCAGGTCGGCACCTTGATCTCGCCGCGCCCGCCGTCGGGCATCGGGTGCGCCTCGAAGTACTCCCGGACCGTCTTGTACATGTCGCGGAAGTGCAGCGGGTTGGAGTGGCCGGAGCCGACGTGGAAGTACCGCGTGTCGGCCGGCTCGGGCGGCGCCGCCGCCACCGCCAGCGTCGCGTTGACCACCAGGTCGACCGGGATGATGTCGAGCACCCCGTCCGGCAGGCCCGGGAACTCCTGGAGGATGCCCCGCCCGTACGCCAGGATGATCGGGTCGGCCATCTTGAACCCGTCGATCCAGCCCGGGTACGGGTATTTCAGGGCAGACTCGACGATCGCCGGCCGGACGATCGACAGCCGGTGGCCGGTGCCGGCCCACATCTGCTCGGCGGCGCGCTCGCCCAGCGCCTTGGTGAACGTGTACACGTCCGGCCAGCCGAGGCTCTGCGCGCGCAGCCGCCCGTAGTCGACCAGGCGTTTCGCGACCCACTCCTTGCGGGCGTCCTCGGCGGCCAGCGCCGCGGACTGCGGCCCGGCCTTCCCGTGGTCCTCCCGGGCGTCGGCGAGCGCGCGGCGCAGCGCCTCCGGCCGGCGCGAGTCGCGCTCGACCTCGTCGCGCGCCTGCAACGCGGAGGCGAGCTCGGTCTGCCAGTCCACGGTGTGGTCCAGCGACGCCTCGGGCACCACACCCTTACGCGCACCCGCGACGTACGCGGTGGAGATGTGCACGACGTGCGGGCTGGTGCCGGTCGCCTCGATCGCCTGGTACAGGTTGACGACGCCGGACACGTTCGTCCGGAACGCGTCGTCGATCGGCGGGTCGAACGACACCGTGGACGCGCCGTGGATCACGACGTCCAGGTCGTCCGGCAGTACGGGCGGGTTGCCGCCGAGGTCGCCCTCGACCACGGTGACCCGCTCGGCCGCGATCCGGGCGGCCTCGTCCTCGCCGACCCGCTCGCGCCAGGAGCTGAACACCGGCTTGCGCAGCATGCTGGTCAGCCGCTGCTGGGCGGGCGTGCTGCCCTTGCGCCGGATGAGCACCGACACCCGGGTGTCCGGATAGTCGGACAGCAGCTTCTCCAGCGTGGCCTGGCCGAGGAACCCGGTCGCGCCGGTGAGCAGCACGTGCGCCCCGGCCAGCCGGTCGCCTCCGCCGCTCTTCCCGGACCGGCTCACCGCACCACTGTTGTGGTCGTCCGCCACCTGCGCCCTCCCCGGCCGTCTCCTGCTCCGGGACCGGCGGTCGCCGTCCCGTGGCCACGACACGGTATACGTTCGCCGGATACCCGCCGAACCTCGGGTTACCCGCGTCGGCGGCACAGCGCGACCGTTTCGCGACCCTTCGTCGACGTCCCGGATCATGGCCGTCGCGCAGGTCAACCAGCAGGTCCCGGTACGAAATTATCCAACCTCGCCGATGGCGTACGTCACGCGGCCGACCAGGTCAGGTGCGTGCCGGCGACCGGGGGGTGGCGTCCACCGCGTCCGGCGGCTCGGCCGGCACCGGTCCCCGGGTACGCGTGGCGCACAGCAACGACAGCACCGCCAGCCAGACCGCCGCCGACCCCGCCATGTGCAGGCCGACCAGCAGCACCGGCAGGTGCGTGAAGTACTGGACGAAACCGATGACGCCCTGTGCCAGCTCGACGCCGATCAGCACGAGTGCGGCACGGCGTACCGGGCGGGGGGCGTCGGTGGCGCGGAAGGCGAACCAGGCGGCGACCGACGCGCCGACCAGCAGCATCACCAGGTCGGCGTGCAGCTGCGCGATCATGCCCGGGTCGAGCCCGGTGCGCTTGGCGTCCTGGTCGCCGGCGTGCGGCCCGGAGCCGGTGACCACGGTGCCGATGGTCAGCACCGCGACGCTGAGCGCGACCAGCCCCGCGGCGAGCACCCGCAGCGGCGGCCGGACCAGGGCACGCGCCGGCTCGTCGCCCTCCCGGGTCCGCTTCCACAGCACGTACGACGCGGCGATGATCAGCACGGTGAACAGGAAGTGCGCCGCCACCACGTACGGGTTGAGGTCGGTCAGCACGGTCAGTCCGCCGAGGACGGCCTGGATCGGGATGGTCAGCCCGTTGACGAACGCCAGCCAGATGACCGCCCGGCGTCGGCGCCGGGCGAGGACCGCGGCGAGGAACGTCAGCACCACCGCGGCGGCCACCGCGAACGTCAACAGTCGGTTACCGAACTCGACGTATCCGTGGAACCCGTACGCCGGGGTGTTGTGGTAGGAGGAGTCGGTGCACTTCGGCCAGGTGGGGCAGCCGAGCCCGGAACCGGTCAGTCGGACCGCACCGCCGGTGACGACGAGCAGCACGTTGACCGCCACCGATGCCAGCGCCAGCCGGCGTACCGTCGCGCCGGACACGCGCAGCCGCTCCAGATTCACGAGGTCAGGGTAAACGAGCACGTTCTACGTCCCGTAGAGGGGGCGCTGTAGGTAAGCCTAGGCTCAGTGTCTGGTTTCACTGCGTGTGGCGTTTGCACTGGTCGGTGGAAATACGTCACACTGATGTTGTGAAAAACGCGGCCAGGGCGACCCCGCACGTCGGGGCGTACGTGGCCGGCCCCGGTGGGACCGGCCCGGACACGCCTGTGCGTGACGGCCGGACCCGTGACGCGGTCACCCAGCTGCTGCTGGAGCGCGGTGCGCTCACCGCGGCCGAGCTGGGTGAGGAGCTGGGCCTCAGCCCGGCCGCCATCCGCCGCCACCTGGATGCCATGCTCTCCGACGGGCTGGTCGCCGACCGCGACCGGGTCGTCCGCGGCCGGCGCGGCCGTGGCCGGCCGGCCCGCGAGTTCGTCCTGACCGACTCCGGTCGCGGCACCTGCGGCCGGCACACGTACGACGACCTGGCCGCCGCCGCGCTGCGGTGGATCTCCGCCTCGGGCGGCCCCGACGCGGTCTCGGCGTTCGTGTCCGCGCAGGTCGAGGCGCTGGAGCAGCGCTGCCGGGCGGCCATCCAGGACGCCGGTGACGACGCCCTGGCCCGGGCCGAGGCGCTGGCCAGCGCGCTGTCCGCGGAGGGATACGCGGCGAGCGCGTCGGCGCTGGCCGCGGGTGGCCAACTGTGCCAGCACCACTGCCCGGTGGCGCACGTGGCCGCCGAGTTCCCGCAGCTGTGCGAGGCCGAGACGCAGGTGATCAGCCGGCTGGTCGGCACGCACGTGCAGCGGCTGGCGACGATCGCCAACGGCGACGGCGTCTGCACCACCTACATACCCAACCCGAGCCACATACCCGACCCACGGCGCGTGCGCACCGTCGCGGGTCGACCCGGTGAGACCGGGGCGGCCGAGCCCGTTCCGGGTGGTACCCCGTTGGACCGTGCGGAGCACGGGTCGGCGGACCGTAAACAGGATGATGCGAATCCGGTGAGGATGCGATGACGGCAGAGACGACCAACCAGACACCGGTCGAGGTGCTCGACCCGATCGCCGCGCAGGCGGAGGAGCTGGAGCGGATCGGTCGCTACCAGTACGGCTGGGCCGACTCCGACGTGGCCGGCGCGGCGGCGAAGCGCGGCCTGTCCGAGGCGGTCGTCCGGGACATCTCGGCGAAGAAGAACGAGCCGGAGTGGATGCTCAAGCGCCGGCTCAAGGGGCTGAAGCTGTTCGACCGCAAGCCCATGCCCAACTGGGGCGCCGACCTGTCGGACATCGACTTCGACAACATCAAGTACTTCGTCCGCTCGACCGAGAAGCAGGCGACGAGCTGGGACGAGCTGCCCGCCGACATCAAGAACACGTACGACAAGCTCGGCATCCCGGAGGCGGAGAAGCAGCGCCTGATCGCCGGCGTCGCCGCGCAGTACGAGTCGGAGGTCGTGTACCACAAGATCCGGGAGGACCTGGAGGAGCAGGGCGTCATCTTCCTGGACACCGACACCGGGCTCAAGGAGCACCCCGAGCTGTTCGAGGAGTACTTCGGCACGGTGATCCCGACGGGCGACAACAAGTTCGCCGCGTTGAACACCTCGGTGTGGTCCGGCGGCTCGTTCATCTACGTGCCGAAGGGCGTGCACGTGGAGATCCCGCTGCAGGCGTACTTCCGGATCAACACCGAGAACATGGGCCAGTTCGAGCGGACGCTGATCATCGTCGACGAGGACGCCTACGTGCACTACGTCGAGGGCTGCACGGCGCCGATCTACCAGTCGGACTCGCTGCACTCGGCGGTCGTGGAGATCGTCGTGAAGAAGGGCGCCCGCTGCCGCTACACGACCATCCAGAACTGGTCGGTCAACGTCTACAACCTGGTCACGAAGCGCGCGACCTGCGAGGCCGGCGCGACCATGGAGTGGATCGACGGCAACCTCGGGTCGAAGGTGACCATGAAGTACCCGTCGGTGTACATGCTGGGCGAGCACTCGCACGGCGAGGTGCTGAGCGTGGCGATGGCCGGTGAGGGCCAGCACCAGGACGCCGGCGCGAAGATGGTCCACCAGGCGCCGAACACGTCGTCGACGATCATCTCGAAGTCGATCGCGCGCGGCGGCGGCCGCACCTCGTACCGCGGGCTGGTGCAGGTGCTGGAGGGTGCCGAGCACTCGAAGAGCACCGTCAAGTGCGACGCGCTGCTGGTCGACACGATCTCCCGCTCCGACACGTACCCGTACGTCGACGTGCGCGAGGACGACGTGCAGATGGGCCACGAGGCGACCGTCTCGAAGATCTCGGAGGACCAGCTCTTCTACCTGATGAGCCGGGGCATGACCGAGGACGAGGCGATGGCCATGATCGTCCGCGGCTTCATCGAGCCGATCGCCAAGGAACTGCCGATGGAGTACGCGCTGGAGCTGAACCGCCTGATCGAGCTGCAGATGGAGGGCGCGGTCGGCTGACGCCTGCCGGCCGCCCACCGGGGTCCGCGCGACCCCGGCCGGGCGGCCGTGTGCCACGACCACGCGCGGAAACGTTGGAGTACAAGGAGATTGCTCGCACGATGACGACTGACGCACCTGTCGTGTCGAAGCCCCACAGCCATGGGGGCGACGCGGCGGCCGCCACGAAGCCGGCGGAGACCAAGGCGCAGGCGCTGCGCTCGTACGACGTGGCCGACTTCCCGGCGCTGACCGGCCGGGAGGAGGAGTGGCGGTTCACGCCGCTGAAGCGGCTGCGTGGGCTGCACGACGACAACTTCACCGCCGAGAGCACGCCACCCCGCCACGAGTACGCCGAGCTGCCCGCCGGGGTGACGGTCCGCGAAAGCGACGACGACGCCCGGAAGGGCTCGGTGCTGGTGCCGTTCGACCGGATCAGCGCCCTGGCGTACGGCCGGTCGGCGCGCACGCTCGCCGTCGAGGTGGCGCGCGAGGCGGTCGTGGCCGAGCCGGTGACGATCCGCGTGGTGGGCCAGGGCGCCGAGGGCGCGAACTTCGGCCACACCGTGATCGACGTCGGCGAGCTGGCCGAGGCGGTCGTGGTCCTCGACCACGTCGGCAGCACCACCCTGGCGGACAACGTCGAGGTGATCGTCCGCGACGGCGCGAAGCTGACGCTGGTCACCGTGGCCGACTGGGCGCCGGACGCCGTCCAGGTCCAGCACCAGAAGGTACGGCTCGGCCGGGACGCCCGCGCCACCCACATCGCCGTGAACCTGGGCGGTGACCTGGTCCGCGACTACATCTCCGTGGAGTACGCCGGGCCGGGCGGGGAGCTCACCGCGTACGGCGTCTACTTCGCCGACGGTGGGCAGCACCTGGAGCACCGGCAGTTCGTGGACCACGGACAGCCCGACTGCCGCAGCCGGGTCACGTACCGGGGTGCGTTGCAGGGTGCGGACGCGCACACGGTGTGGGTCGGCGACGTGCTGATCCGGGCCGAGGCCACCGGCACCGACACGTACGAGGTGAACCGAAACCTGCTGCTCACCGACGGCGCCCGCGCCGACTCGGTGCCGAACCTGGAGATCGAGACCGGCGAGATCGTCGGCGCCGGGCACGCGAGCGCGACCGGCCGGTTCGAGGACGAGCACCTGTTCTACCTGATGTCGCGCGGCATCCCGGAGTTGCAGGCGCGCCGGCTGGTGGTGCGCGGCTTCTTCGTCGAGCTGCTGGAGAAGATCCCGGCGCCGGAGCTGCGGGAGCGGCTGGAGGCGGCGATCGACGACCGGCTGTCGAAGGTGGGCGCCTGATGCCCGACTTCCTGCGCATCTGCTCGGTCGATGAGATCGACAAGGGCACCGCGGTGCACGTCGACATCGACGACCTGCCGCTCGCGGTCGTACACACCGACGACGGCGAGGTGTTCGCCATCCACGACGTGTGCTCGCACGCCGAGGTACCGCTGTCGGAGGGGGAGATCGAGGGCTGCACGTTGGAGTGCTGGCTGCACGGCTCGCGCTTCGACCTGCGTACCGGCAACCCGACCGGGCTGCCGGCGACCGAGCCCGTGCCGGTGTACCCGGTCGAGATCCGCGACAACGACATCTACGTGTGCCCCGAGAAGAAGAACTGACGAGGACTGTGACGTGAGCGTTCTGGAGATCCGCGACCTGCACGCATCGGTGCAGGTGTCGGACGACGAGTTGAAGCCGATCCTGCACGGCGTCGACCTGACCATCCGGTCCGGCGAGACGCACGCCATCATGGGCCCGAACGGCTCGGGCAAGTCGACGACCGCGTACGCGATCGCCGGCCACCCCAAGTACAAGATCACCAGCGGTAGCGTGACGCTCGACGGCGAGGACGTGCTGTCGATGAGTGTCGACGAGCGCGCCCGTGCGGGCCTGTTCCTCGCCATGCAGTACCCGGTGGAGGTGCCGGGCGTGTCCGTGGCGAACTTCCTGCGCACCGCGAAGACCGCGATCGACGGCGAGGCGCCGAAGCTGCGCACGTGGGTCAAGGAACTGCGTACGTCGATGGAGAAGCTGGGCATGGACCCGGCGTTCGCCGAGCGCAACGTCAACGAGGGCTTCTCCGGCGGCGAGAAGAAGCGGCACGAGATCGTGCAGCTGGAGCTGCTGAAGCCGAAGATGGCGATCCTCGACGAGACCGACTCCGGCCTGGACATCGACGCGCTGCGCGAGGTCAGCCAGGGCATCAACCGGGTCAAGGACGCCGGCTCCACCGGCCTGGTCGTGATCACGCACTACACCCGCATCCTGCGGTACGTGCAGCCCGACTTCGTGCACGTGTTCGTCGGCGGGCGCATCGTCGAGGAGGGCGGCAAGGAACTGGCCGAGGACCTCGAGGCGTCGGGGTACGAGCGGTTCGTCAGCGGCAAGGTGGGGGCGTAACGCCATGACTGAGGTGACCAGCGGCCCGCGCACGGTGGGGTGGCACCCGCCGACCGGCATGCCGCAGTACGCGGACCGGCCGCGGTTCGACGTGGCGAAGGTACGGGCCGACTTCCCGATCCTGACCCGGGAGATCGACGGGCACCCGCTGGTCTACCTCGACTCGGCGAACACGTCGCAGAAACCCCGCCAGGTGCTCGACACGCTGGCCGAGTTCTACGAGCGGCACAACGCGAACGTGGCCCGCGCCGTGCACACGCTCGGCACCGAGGCGACCGAGGCGTACGAGGGGGCGCGGGCCAAGGTGGCGCGCTTCATCGGCGCCGGCGCCCCGGGCGAGGTGGTGTTCACGAAGAACTCGTCCGAGGCGATGAACCTGGTGGCGTACGCGTTCGGCCACGCCGGGCCGGACGTCGACCCGCGGTTCCGGCTGGGGCCGGGCGACGAGGTGGTGATCTCCGAGATGGAGCACCATTCGAACATCGTGCCCTGGCAGCTGCTGTGCCAGCGTACGGGCGCGACGCTGCGCTGGTTCGGCATCACCGACGAGGGCCGGCTGGACACGTCGCGGCTCGACGAGCTGGTCAACGAGCGCACCAAGATCGTGTCGTACGTGTTGCAGTCGAACCTGCTCGGCACGGTCAACCCGACGTCGGCGATCGTGGCGCGGGCGCACCAGGTCGGTGCGCTGGTGATGCTGGACGCCTCGCAGGCCGTACCGCACGCACCGGTCGACGTGGCCGAGCTGGACGTCGACTTCGTCGCGTTCACCGGGCACAAGATGTGCGGTCCGACCGGCATCGGCGTGCTGTGGGGTCGGGCGGAGCTGCTCGACGTGATGCCGCCGTTCCTGGGCGGCGGCGAGATGATCGAGACGGTACGCATGGAGGGCTCGACGTTCGCCCCGCCGCCGGCCCGCTTCGAGGCGGGTACGCCGCCGATCGCGCAGGCCGTCGGCCTCGGCGCGGCCGTCGACTACCTGACGTCGCTGGGCATGGACGCGGTCCGCTGGCACGAGAAGGAGATCACCGCGTACGCGCTGGACGCGCTCGCCGAGATCCCCGAGGTGCAGATCTTCGGCCCGACCGTACCGGTGGGGCGGGGTGGGACGATCTCGTTCGCGGTGGACGGGGTGCACCCGCACGACGTGGGCCAGGTGCTGGACGCGGAGGGTGTCGCGGTCCGGGTCGGACACGGCTGTGCCCGGCCCACCTGCGCCCGGTTCGGCGTGCCCGCCGTCACCCGTGCCTCGTTCTACCTGTACACGACGACCGAGGAGATCGACGCCCTGGTCCGCGGAATTGGCAGCGTCAAGAAGCTGTTCGGATGAGTACGAGAACCGACTCGAGGATCATGACCGCAGATGCAGCTTGACTCGCTCTACCAGGAGATCATCCTGGATCATTACAAGCACCCGCATGGGCGCGGTCTTCGTGACCCGTTCGAGGCGGAGGCGCATCACGTCAACCCGACCTGCGGTGACGAGATGACCGTCCGGGTGCACCTGTCCGGTTCCGGGGACGATGCCCGGGTCGAGGACGTGTCGTACGACGGGATGGGCTGCTCGATCAGCCAGGCGTCGGCGAGCGTGCTGCACGACCTGGTCGCCGGGCACACGCTGGCGGACGCGTTCGCCAAGCACGAGGCGTTCAACGAGCTGCTGACCAGCCGGGGGCAGGTCGAGCCGGACGAGGAGCTGCTGGAGGACGCCGTCGCGTTCGCCGGCGTCGCGCGCTACCCGGCCCGGGTGAAGTGCGCACTACTGTCCTGGATGGCGTTCAAGGACGCCGCGGCCCGGGCGACCGCGACGAGCGCAGGAGGCACCGCATGACCGAGCAGTACACGCGGACCGCGGATCCCGCCGGCCTGTCCGGCGTGGCGGAGCCGTCCGCCGAGGCACCGGCACCGGAGGCCGCCGTGCCGGCCGACCCGCCGGCGGCGCCCGGGACGAAGGCCAAGGTGGAGGACGTCGAGGAGGCCCTGAAGGACGTCGTCGACCCCGAGCTGGGGATCAACGTCGTCGACCTGGGCCTGATCTACGGCCTGCACGTCGACGACGAGAACGTCGCGACCGTCGACATGACGCTGACGTCGGCGGCGTGCCCGCTGACCGACGTCATCGAGGACCAGGCGCAGCAGGCGCTGTGCGCCGGCCCGGGCGGTGGCCTCGTCAACGAGGTACGGATCAACTGGGTGTGGATCCCGCCGTGGGGTCCGGACAAGATCACCGACGACGGTCGGGAGCAGCTCCGCTCCCTCGGCTTCAACGTCTGAGCCACCGTTTTCACCGAAGGGGTCCGGTCTTCCGGGCCCCTTCGGCGTGTTCACTGCTTGAGGTTCTTCAGCGCCTCGCGTACGGACAAGGGTGACATCCGGCCGCGGTGGGCGGCGATGTACCGGCGGACGGCGCCCGGGTCGGTCTTCGCGTACTCGCGGAGTGCCCAGCCGATCGCCTTGCGTACGAAGAAGTCGGGGTGGCCGGACTGCTCGGTGCAGTAGCGGAACAGCCGCTCGTGGTCGGTGCTCTCCCGGTAGTGCAGCTGGTGCAGGACCGCGGACCGGACCAGCCACACGTTGCTGTCCAGCGCCCAGTCGTCCATGTCGGCGACGAGCGCCGGATGCCGCGCCACGAGCCCGCCGACGACGTGCGCGGCGAGCGGGTCGACGGTGTCCCACCACGACTTGACGGTGATCAGGTCGGCCACGGTGGCCAGGAACGGCGCCGAGCAGATCCGCACGTACCGCCGCAGGTATCCGCACGCGAAGTACTGGTACTCGCGCTCGGGCATGGCCCAGCAGGCGAGCGCCACGGCGCGCAGGTCGGACTCGGTGGGCCGGGGCAGGGTGGCGACGGCCTGCCGGGCCAGCAGCCGCTGCCGCGGCGCCGGTATCCCCAGGAACGGGAACGCGTCGCGCATGTAGCTGGCCATCGCCCGGGCCCGCGTGGCATTGCGCGCCGGCTCGTACGCACCCGCGAGCCGGTCCAGGACGAGTCGTGCCATGTCCGGCTCGGCTGCGGTGTCGGCCACGTCCCTAGCATTGCGTACGCTGCCCAGGCGGGGGCGGAGGATCGCCGGATCGGCCGGGGGAGTGCGATGGCGGGGACGCGGCCGGCGGCCGGGGGCGGCCGGTGGGTGACGGTGCCGCCGGAGCGGATCGCCCGGTGGCTGGCCGGGTTCGCCGAGCGGCACGGCGCGGTCATCACGACCGGTAGCACGGACGGTGTGGTCGCGGAGGCCGCGGACGGTGCGAGCGCCGAGTGCCACCTGCCGTTCGGTTGGCCGGGGGAGCCGGGCGCCGACGCGGACGCGGTGACCGCCGCCGCGGCGTACCGGTGGCGGGTCGGGCTGCTGTTGGTCCGGCGCGGCGCGCACGCGGTGGGCGTCGCGGACGGCGCGGAGCTGGTCGCCCACAAGGTGGACACCCGGTACGTGCAGGGACGTACCGCCGCGGGCGGATGGTCGCAGCAGCGTTTCGCGCGCCGGCGCGACAAGCAGACCCGGGAGTCGACCGACGCCGCCGCCGACCACGCCGCGCGCGTCCTGCTCTCCGCCTCGCCGCCACCGGCCGGCCTGGTCACCGGCGGCGACCGGGCGCTGGTCGCCGCGGTGCTCGACGACCGCCGGCTGGCGCCACTGGCCGCGTTGCCCCGCACCGAGCTGCCGGACGTACCGGAGCCGCGGCACGCCACGCTGGTCGACGTGGCCCGCCGCTACCGCGAGGTGCGGATCCGTCTGGTCGAGCCGGACTGACCGCCGCGTCAGGACGAGAACGTACGGCAGGACTTCGCGTCGCCGGTCTGGTAGCCGGTGGTGAACCAGTGCCGGCGCTGCTCGCCGGAGCCGTGCGTCCACGTCTCCTGGTCGATGTCGCCGGTCGCCTTGCGCTGGATCGTGTCGTCACCGACGGACTGCGCCGCGGTCAACGCCTGGTCGATGTCGGTCGCGGACACGCCCGTGAACAGCTGGTTGCCCTTCTCGTCGGTGGTCTGCGCGGCGTGCTTCGCCCACACCCCGGCGAAGCAGTCGGCCTGCAGCTCCAACGCGATCGAGTACCGGTTGGCGTTGCCGGGGTCGCGCTGCTGCGCCTCGCGTACCTTCCGCTCGGTGCCGAGCAGCGACTGCACGTGGTGCCCGTACTCGTGCGCCAGCACGTACGCCTGGGCGAACTGCCCCGGCGCCCCGAACTGCTGCCCCGCCAGCTGGTCGTAGAACGTCAGGTCGATGTACACGGCGCCGTCGGGCGGGCAGTAGAACGGTCCGACGCCCGAGTCGGCCTGGCCGCAGCCGGTCTGCACCACCTGCGAGAAGAACCGCGTCGGCGCCGTCCGGTACGTGGCGCCGAACGTCCGCGGCAGCGCCTGCCGCCAGTACGCCTGCACCGAGTTGACGTAGAGCACGTTGCGGCAGTCGGTGCGCTCGAACCGGTCCGGGTTCGCGGTCGAGCAGGTCTGTCGCAGATCCGTACCGGACTGGGTGTCGCCGCCGCCGATGCCCAGATGTCCGGTACCGCCGAGGATGCCCAGCACGACGACCACGATCAGCCCGATGATGCCGCCGCCCGCGGTGAAGCCGCCGCCGGGCAGCCGGCCGAACCCGCCGCCACCGCCGCCCGATCCGCGCAGATCCTGCACCTGGCTGGTGTCGAGGTCGGCGTCGTCGTTGATCCCCATGGCCTCAGAACCCTACTGGCACCGCGCACCCGGGGTTGCCGTAAATCACTGGCAGCCTCGCGGGGACGCTCCGGTACACTTGCCGCGTGCTCCTCTGCGAAGACTGACCCGCACCGCACCGACCGTGATCCGCCCGGCCGGTGCGTTTTCCGTGCCCTGGTCAGTCCCCTTCCTCCCGAGAGCGAGCTTCCTGAGATGATCACCGTCAGCGGCCTGGAACTGCGCGCCGGCTCCCGCATCCTGCTGTCCGACACGACGCTGCGGGTGCAGCCCGGCGACCGGATCGGCCTGGTCGGGCGCAACGGCGCCGGCAAGACCACCACCCTGAAGGTCCTCGCCGGCGAGGGCCAGCCGTACGCGGGGGCCGTCGACGCCCGCGGCCCCGTCGGCTACCTGCCGCAGGACCCGCGTACCGGGGACCTCGACGTCACCGGCCGCGACCGGGTGCTGTCCGCCCGCGGCCTGGACACGCTGCTGTCCGAGATGGACAAGCTGCAGACGGCACTGGCCGAGACGGCCGACGACGCCGAGCGGGACAGGCTCGTCCGGCGCTACGGCAACCTCGAGGACCGGTTCGCCGCGCTGGGCGGATACGCCGCGGAGGCCGACGCGGCCCGCATCTGTGCGAACCTGTCGCTGCCCGACCGCGCCCTGGCCCAACCGCTGCGTACGCTGTCCGGCGGTCAGCGGCGGCGGATCGAGCTGGCCCGCATCCTGTTCTCCGACGGCGCCGACAACGGCGTACTGCTGCTCGACGAGCCGACCAACCACCTCGACGCCGACTCGGTCAGCTGGCTGCGCGGCTTCCTGTCCGGGCACAAGGGCGGCCTGATCGTGATCAGCCACGACGTCGAGCTGCTCGCAGACGTCGTCAACAAGGTGTGGTATCTGGACGCGAACCGTGCCGTGGTCGACGCGTACAACATGGGGTGGAAGAAGTACCAGGAGCAGCGGGAGACCGACGAGCGGCGCCGGCGCCGCGAGCGGGCGAACGCCGAACGCAAGGCCGGTGCGCTCCAGGCCCAGGCGGCGAAGCTCGGCGCGAAGGCCACGAAGGCGACCGCCGCGCAGAACATGGCCCGCCGCGCCGAGAAGCTGATCGCCGGCCTTGAGGACGTGCGGGTCGCGGACAAGGTCGCGAAGGTGCGGTTCCCCGAGCCGGCACCGTGCGGGAAGGTACCGCTGACCGCCCGGGGCCTGTCCAAGTCGTACGGGTCGCTGGAGGTGTTCGTCGACGTCGACGTGAACGTCGACCGCGGCTCCCGGGTCGTCATCCTCGGCCTCAACGGCGCCGGCAAGACGACGCTGCTGCGCCTCATCGGCGGGTACGAGCAGCCCGACACCGGCGAGCTGGTGCCGGGGCACGGCCTGCGCATCGGCTACTACGCGCAGGAGCACGAGACGCTCGACGTCGACCGCTCGGTCCTCGACCACATGCGTACCGCCGATTCGGCCAACGGCGGGAAGCAGACCGCGACCGAGCTGCGGAAGATCCTCGGCGCGTTCCTGTTCTCCGGTGAGGACGTGGACAAGCCGGCGGGCGTGCTGTCGGGTGGCGAGAAGACGCGGCTGGCGCTGGCGCAGCTCGTCACCTCCGGGGCAAACGTGCTGCTCCTCGACGAGCCGACGAACAACCTCGACCCGGTCAGCCGGGAGCAGGTGCTCGACGCGATCTCCCGGTTCCCCGGCGCGATCGTGCTCGTCACCCACGATCCGGGCGCGGTGCAGGCACTGCGTCCGGACCGGGCGATCCTGCTGCCGGACGGCGACGAGGACGCCTGGAGCGACGACCTGCTCGAACTGGTCGAGCTCGCCTGACCCCGGCCGGGCCACGGAGCGCCCGGCCCAGCCTGGCCACGGGTCGGGCAGCGGCGCAGACGGGCCCGGCGGCGCGCCGAGGCTGGCGCGGCACGGGGAGCCGGGTCAGCCGGTCGCGGCGTCGAGCACCAGCTTGAAGCCGACGTGGCTCGGGGTGAAGCCGAGCCGAGTGTAGAAGCGGTGCGCGTCGGCGCGGCTCGCGTTCGAGGTCAACTGCACCATCCGGCAGCCACGCTCGCGGGCGCTGTCGAGCGCCCAGGCGATGAGCGCGGAGCCCAGGCCGGCGCCGCGGCGCGACTCGGCGATGCGTACCGCCTCGATCTGGGCGCGCCAGGCGCCGCGGTGGGACAGGCCGGGCAGGAACGTCAGCTGCAGCGTGCCGACCAGCTCGCCGTCGAGTTCGGCGACCGCCAGGTACTGGTTCGGGTCGGTGTCGATCGCCTCGAACGCGGCCAGGTACGGTGCCGGGTCGTTCGGCGCCTCGCGGCTCGCGCCGAGCTGGTCGGCGGCGATCAGCGCCACGATCGCCGCGACGTCGCCCCGGCGCGCCCGGCGTACGGTCAGTGCGGTCATGCGGGTTCCTCCACTGTGGACGGTCGGGTACGGATGGCCCAGCGGGTCACCGGCACCAGGGCGGCGCCGGCCACGGCGAACATCGCGCCCAGCACGATCCAGCCGGGCAGACCGAACTGGATCGCGGTACCGGTGGTCAACGCCGGTGCGATCATCGTCGCCGCGGCGAACCCCGAGTTGTACAGCCCCTGGTACGCGCCGGGTGCGGCCGGATCGGCCAGCTCGTAGCTGAGCGCCCAGCCGGCCGCCGACGACAGCATCTCGGCGACGGCCTGGATCACCGCCGCAGCCAGCAGTACGACCATCGCCCACACCGGGCCGAGCCCGTGCGCGAGGCCGAACACCACGCACGCCGCGGCGAGCAGCACCCCCGAGCGGCGGGCGACCCGGGCCGCGGGCGCCGGCTTCTCGATGCCGCGGGTGGCGCGTACCTGGAACAGGACGATCAACACCGTGTTGGTGATCATGATCGCCGACACGATCGCCGCCGGCGCCTGCGTGTGCTTGACCACCCACAGCGGCACGGTCACGTCGATCAGGCTGAACTGGATCGCGAGTACCCCGTTGAGCGCGGTGATCGCGAGGAACGCCGGGTCGGACAGCGCGCCGAACCGGCGGGCGGGACGCGGCCGGTCGGCGCCGCGTACGGGCTGGCCGGCGGGGATGCCGCGGAGCAGGATCGCCGTCACCACGAACGTCGCCGCGTCCACCGCGATCAGCGTCAGGTAGCCGGTGCGCGTGTCGATCTGCAGCGCGAACGCGGCGAGCGCCGAGCCCGCGCCGATCCCCACGTTCGTCACTGCCCGCAGGTACGCCCGGCCGCGGACCCGGCCCTCGGCCGGCAGCGCCGTCGCGAGCAGCGCGTTCTTCACCGCTCGGCCACCCGAGTCGATCATCGTCACCAGGCACGCCACGACCAGGAACGCGCCGAACGAGCCGACCAGCCCGAAGCAGAGCAGGCCGACCGCCTGCACGACGTACAGGGTGGCGAGCATCCGGCGCGCCCCGAACCGGTCCGCGAGCTGTCCCATCGGCAGACCCGCCGCCACGCCGCACGCCCCGGCGATCGTCAGCCCCAACCCGACCTGTACCGCGGACAGCCCCACCGACCGGGTGAAGAACACCGCGCTCGTGGTCATGAACAGCCCGTTGCCGAGCGTGTTCACCAGGGTCTGCACGGCCAGCCGCCGCGTGACCCGGTCCTCGGGGACGAGACCGGCCAGTCTCGTACGCAGAGTGACGGCGGCAGGGGCCTCGGGAGGTGCGGAGGTCATGCCTCCAGCCCACCCAGATACGCGCGTGCGGGCAATGCATTTAGTGTGGTGCCTAATGTTGCAGCTTCGACTGAGTGTGACCGATCTCGCCGCGATGTGGTTCGCGTACTCGCCGGTGCAGGAGACCGTGTTCAGCATCCGCGCGCTCGCCCTGCCCGGCGTCTACGGCCCGCGCCTGCCCTGGCACGACGACGTCGCCGAGCACCTCAACCCGGAGGACGTCGAGCTGCTGCACGCGATGATGCCGCCGCGCCGCTGGCTGCCCGACTTCCTCACCCCGCGGCCGCGGGCGCCGGGCCCCCGCTTCGCCGACGAACTGGCCACCGTACGCGCCACCCCGGGCGCGCTCGCCTGGCACGACATCCTCGCCGCGTACGGGCCGGCCCGGCTGCCGCCGTCGCTCGCCGGCGGCGGCGAACACCCGGACGCGCTGGTGGAGCGCATCGCGACCGTGCTCGACCGGTACTGGCGGCGCTGCGTACGGCCGTGGTGGCCACGGTTGCACGCGGTGCTCGACGCCGACATCGTCTACCGCAGCCGGCGCCTCGCGGGCGGCGGCGCCCGGGCGCTGTTCGCCGACCTGAACGAACGCGTCTCCTGGGCCGACGGCGTCCTCACCGTCCGCCAGGCGAGCCGCTCGGAACAGCACACGTCCGCCGTCGACGGCCGCGGTCTCGCCCTGGTACCCAGCGCGTTCGCGCGCGGCGCGATGACCGTCATCGACCCCGCCGGCCCGCCGGTCATCTCGTACCCGGCGCGCGGCCGTTCGACGCTGTGGGAGGCCGCGGAGCCGCCCACCGAGGCGGCCCTCGCCAGGCTGATCGGCGCCCCGCGGGCCCGCCTGCTGGCGCTGTTGGAGCATCCGGCCAGCACCACGGAACTGGCGTACCGGCTGGGGATCACGGCGGCGGCGGTCAGCCAGCAGCTCGCCGTCCTGTACGCCGCCGGCCTGCTGACGCGGGCCCGCAGCGGCCGCGCCGTGCTGTACGCGCGCAGCCCGCTCGGCGACCGCCTCGCCGCGCCGATCGTGCCCGAGCGGCGCTGACCGCCCGGCTCACGGCGGGCCGAGGACGGCGGCGAGTACCAGCGCCGTGGCCGCGCCGACCGCGGTGAGCAGCAGCGGCGCCGGTACCGGCGGGCCGGCCTGGCGTTCCGGCGCGGTCGCGGCGATGGTGAGCCAGCCGAAGAACGGCAGCCACGCGTCCTCCGTGCCGCCGCTCGCGAAGCCGACGAGGATCGAGAACGCGACGGCGAGCCCGGCGCCGACCAGGCACGGCCAGCCGGGCGTGTTGCGCAGCTTGCGCATGCTCGCCACGAGCGGCGGTCCCGCCGCGAGCAGCAGCGTGACCAGGCTCACCGGACCCCACCAGAACGCCGACACCGGTCGGCTGGTGAACCCGGCGTGCGCGGCGAGCAGCCCCGCGGGCCAGCTGAAGCCCAGCGTCGCCGCGACCACCGGTACGGCCAGCGCGCCGAGCCCGGTCGCCAGGTTGAGGAAGGCGCGGCGCCGGGCGAAGTACAGCAGGACCACGGACACGCCCAGCCAGACAACGGCGTAGCTGGTCAGCGCGGCCACCCCGAGCAGCAGCCCGGACACCAGCGCCCAGCCCGTCGCCGGCCAGCCGGTACGCCGGCGGTCACTGGCCCGCGCGCCCGCGGCCACCATGCCCGCGCCCAGCGCCGCGGCGATCCCGTCCACCCCGCCGCCCAGGAACAGCAGGTACGGCGCGAGCGCGAGCACCGGCGCGTACCGCCGCGCGGGCGCGTCGCCGCACACGTTGCGTACCGCGGCCAGGGTCAGCGGTACGGCGAGCGCACCGAGCACGGTGACCGTCAGCGCCACCGGCAGGCCCGCCTCCCGCAGCGCCCACACCACCAGCGCGGCGCCGGGCGGATGCCCGTGCGTCTCGGCCGCGTGCCGGCCCACGAACTCCCGCAGGTACGCCAGCGGCGGGCCGGTCGCCGCCGGCGTACGGGCGGCCAGCCCGGTGCCGGCGGTGAGGGTGAGCGCCCAGGCCAGTGCCGCCGCGTACGAGACGGCCTGGACCAGGCCGAACGGCGGCGTCGCGGCCCGGGTACGCCACGCCAGGACCAGCACCGCGGCGGCCACCAGCGCGGCGGCCACGAGCCACGGGCTCGGCGCGAAGCGGTACCGGCCGAGGAACGGCGCCGCGTGGGTACCGAGGGACGCGTGCCGGGCGCCGAGAAGGACCGCGGCCAGGCCGATCGCGCTCAGGGCCGACCAGACCCCGAGGTCGCGTACCTCGGGGCCGCGCGATGTCCGCCGCTCGCTGTCCGTCACGGCCGACCACGGTATCGGGTAGGCGACAGCAAGTGCGTGTTCGGTTGGCGGGAGGGGTGCTCGTGCCGCATGATCGTTCATGACGGTCCAACGGGGGCCGTTGGACCACTCACCGTGAAACGTGAGGGATCGATATGGCTGCCACCGGCACCACCACGAGCACGGAGAAGGGGCGGCGGATCGTCGGCGCCGAACGTCAGACGCTGGCGAAGGACCTGGTCAAACGGTACAACGGCGGGGAGAGCATCCGTTCCCTCGCGGCCTCCACCGGCCGTTCGTACGGATTCATCCACAGGGTCTTGACCGAGTCGGGCGTACAGCTCCGCCAGCGCGGAGGAGCGCGTCGCCGCAAGAAGTCCTGAAGACCGTCGTCGGTTGGCCGGGCGGGTCGCACCGGCCAGCCGGCCCCGGCACGACCGACCGGTGTCGCTGGGACGCGTCCGGCCGGCGTTGCCATGCCCGAGCGTCTCGTCCTGCCGGCTGACCGCCCCGCCGGTACCGTGACAGCTCCGACCCACGGCGAGGAGGAGCTCCGGTGCCCGACGACGACGTACTGGTGTCGGTCGAGGCCGGCGTCGCGACCGTCACGCTCAACCGCCCGGCGGCGTACAACGCGCAGACACCGGCGATGTGGGCGCGCCTGCGCGACATCGGCCGTGCGCTGACCGGCGACGTCCGTGTCGTCGTCGTACGCGGGGCGGGCCGCGGGTTCTCCGCCGGTCTGGACACGTCCGTACTGACCGGTTCGGCGGTGCCGGGCGAGGTCAGCTTCGCCGAGCTGGGCGCGCTGCCCGCCGACGAACTGACGACGGTGATCGCCGGATACCAGGAGGCGTTCGGCTGGCTGCGCCGGCCGGACCTGATCACGGTCGCGGCGGTGCACGGGCACGCCGTCGGCGCGGGCTTCCAGCTCGCGCTCGCGTGCGACATGCGGATTCTGTCCGACGACGCGCAGTTCGCGATGGCGGAGACGACGCTGGGGCTGGTGCCCGATCTGGGCGGTACGAAGCGGCTGGTGGAGCTGGTCGGCTACGGGCACGCGCTGGAGATCTGCGTGACCGGCCGCCGGGTCGGCGCGGCGGAGGCGGACAGTCTGGGGCTCGCCACGCTGGCCGTGCCGCGCGACGAGCTGGAGACCGCGACGCGGGACCTGGTGGCCGCCGTACTCGCTGCCCCGCGCGGCGCCGTCGTCGAGACGAAGGCCCTGCTGCTGGCCGCGACCGGGCACAGCTTCGCCGAGCAGGAGGCGGCGGAGCGGGAGGCGCAGGCGCGCCGGATCGCCGACCTGACCGGACGTGGCGAATAGCGATAAATCGTCAGGTCTCGGCCGGGTTAACGGTGCGTTGACCCGAAGCGCGGCGGTACGGGAAACTTTCCTCTCCGGCGATGCCGACGGGGCGAATCGGGCGTCGTCGTCAGCGATGGGCCTTGCGCGGTCGCATCGTCTGCTTGTCGGTCGTCGGGGTGGACGAGGCGTAATGAGCGATGTGTGGGTGGCATGGCCGACCGGGTGCGATCCGGCCGACCTGTCCCGTGAGCTGATCGTGGCGCGGGAGACATTCGTGTCGACCGGGACGCCGCCCGACGGGGTACGGCGGGTCGTCGCCGAGTCCTGGTGCCGGTCTGCGGCCAGCGGCGTCGACCCGGACGGCGCGCCGCCGCCGCTGGAACTGCCGTGCGACGATCTCCGGGAGCACCGGGCGGACCATCCGCTGGCCGCCGCGATGCCGGTCGTTCGGCGGCTGTTGGTCGACGCGGCCGGGGCCGACGGGCTGGTCGTGGCGGTGTCCGACGAGGCCGGCCGGCTGCTGTGGGTGGAGGGCGACCGCCGCGTACGGTCGCTCGCGGAGAGCATCCACTTCGTCCCCGGTACGAACTGGGACGAACGGTGCGCCGGGACCAACGCGCCCGGGACCGCGCTCGCCGTCAACCACTGCGTACAGATCTTCGCCGCCGAGCACTTCGCCAGCCCCGTCGCGTCGTGGAGCTGCTCCGCCGCGCCGGTGCACGACCCGGACACCGGCGCGCTGCTCGGCGCGATCGACGTGACCGGTGGCGACGAGGTGGCCGCGCCGCACACGTTGGCGCTGGTCCGGGCCACGGTCGCGGCGGTGGAGAGCGAGCTGCGGGTACACCGGCTCACCGGGGATCGGGTGCGTCCGACGCCGCCGGCCCGGCTCGCCGTGCTGGGCGGTACGGGCCGGCTGACGCTCGGCCGCCGGAGCGTGGAGCTGAGCCCGCGGCACGCCGAGTTGTTGCTGCTGCTCACCGAACACCCGACGGGGCGTACCGCGGAGCAGTTGGCACTGGCGCTGTACCCGGGTGAGGCGGCGCCGGTGACGGTACGCGCGGAGCTGTCCCGGCTGCGCGCCCTGGTGCCGGAGCTGGCGCTGCGGTCCCGGCCGTACCGGTTGGGGCGGCCGGTGACGACCGACCTGGCGGAGGCGCGGGCGCTGCTGGCCCGGGGCGCGCCGGCGCGGGCGCTCGCCATGGCGGCGGGGCCGGTACTGCCGCGGTCGGAGGCACCCGCGGTGGTGGAGCTGCGCGACGAGTTCGCGGTGTCGCTGCGTACCGGGGTGCTGCGGAGCGGCGACCCGGCCCTGCTCCTCCGGTACGCCCGGAGCGAGCTGGGCGCCGACGACGCGGACGCGCTGCACACCTGCCTGGCGGTGCTGCCGCTGGCGTCGCCGCACCGGACGCAGGTCGCGGCCCGGCTGGCGCGGCTGGACGCGGAGCTGGGCGCCCCGGGGTACGCAACGTTGTTGCAACCCTCGCCCCGTTAGGTTTCGCCGTGTCCGGCCGCCTGTCCGGCTGTGGCCGGGCACGAGTGGCCGCCCCGAACCGTACCCTCGGGGCGGCCACGCCCATGGTGCCGCTCAGAGACCGGGGAGCGCGCCGCCGTCGACCTGGATCATGCTGCCGGTGACGTAGCTGGCGGCGGGGGAGAGCAGGAACGCGGCGACCCGGCCGAACTCGGCGGGCTCGCCGTACCGCCCGAGCGGAATGCCGGCGACCTTGGGGGTGCCGCCCGCATCCAGCTCCACCATCCGGTTGGTGGCGATGCGGCCGGGCATCAGGCCGAACGTACGGACGCCGCGCGGGCCGAACTCGGCGGCCATGTCCTTGGCGACCATGGCGAGGCCGGGACGCAGCCCGTTGGAGATGCCGAGGCCGGGGATCGGCACCTTGACCGACGAGGACAGCACGAAACCGATCGCGCCGCCCGCGGTCAGCGCGTCGGCCACCACCCGCGCGCACCGCACCGCACCGAGGAACACCGTGTCGAACGCGGTACGCCACTGCTCGTCCGTGGCGCGCGCCGCGGTCGTCCCGGGCGGGCCGCCGACCGAGACCAGCGCGCCGTCGAGCCGACCGAAGTGCTCGGTGGCCGCCGCGACGAGCCGGGCCGGGGTGTCGTCGGCGGCGAGGTCGGCCACCACGCCCACGGCATGGCCGGCGCCGCCCAGTTGCTCGACCGCCTGGGTCACCTTCGCGTCCGTGCGGGACGCGACCACCACCCGCGCGCCGTCGGCGACGAGCGCCTGCGCGGTACTGAAGCCGAGGCCGTCGGTGCCGCCGGTGACGACGTACACCGTGTCGGAGAGTCCGAGATCCATGCCGCGAAGCCTAGGCGGTACGCCGACCGCCCGGGTGCCGCCGACGCGCCGAGCCGCCCGCGTGCGGCCGGTCCCGGGTACGTCCGCGGGTGTCGAGGACGACGCGGGTGCCCGAGGTGCCGGCGCTCAGCGGGTGTTGCGGCGGCGCCGGCCGAGCAGCCGGTACGTGACCGGGCCGATGACCGGCGCGGGCGCCAGGCCGGTGAGGAAGCCGACCGGTGCCATCACCACGTCCGGCAGGACCAGCCCGAGCAGCAGGACCAGTCCCACCACCAGCGGCGTGTACGCCAGCGCGCCGAGCACGGTGGCCCCGACCGCGACGGTGAAGAATCCGGGGGACTCCCGGGGCGTGACGATCGCGTCGCGGGTCAGGGTGCCGAGCCGCATCTCGTGCGCGCCGGGCGACGCGGTGACGTCGTCCCCGGCGCGTACGCCGGTGGCGGCGGCGAACGCCGCGAGGTCGGCCGCCGCGAACGCGCAGCGGACCACGAGGACGGTGCGGCCGTCGACGTCGACGTACAGGCCGGCGTCGGGCGTGCCGGCCACGCGGTAGCGGCGGAGGACGGCGCGTCGTGGCAGCACCAGGCGTACGCCGTCGGGGGCGTACAGGGCGAGGTCGTCGTGCTCGGCGGCGAGGCGGGTGACGCCGCGGCGTGGGGTGGGGCGCAGCGCGCCGTCGTGCGCGACGCGGGCGCGTACCGCGGCGACGGCGCGGCGGGCCAGGTCGCCGGCGGCGAACAGCAGGAACAGGCAGCCGACGCCGCCGATCGCGATGCCCGGCACGATCAGCGCGTTCGACACGCCGGGGCGGTCGGCCAGGCCGGTCACGCGGCTGAGGTAGCCGAGTCCGGCGAGCCCGGCGCCCGCACCGGCGACCGGTACGGCGACGATCAGCAGCACGAACAGCCAGCCGCCGACGCTGCCGGCCCGGCTGCGTACGTCGGCGCGGTCGGCCTTCGGATACCTCTTCGTGAAGGCCGCCGCGTCGGGCAGGTCGGCGTGCGTGTGCCGCAGCCCCCACCGCTCCGCGAACCGCGCCACCTCGGCGGTGTCCCACATCGGCGACAGCGGCCGGCCGAGGTGCGCCACGGTCCGGCCGAGCGAGCGGACCAGCAGCCCGTACTTCTGGTAGGGCGCGCCGCGCGAGCCGCGCTGCTCGTACTCGTAGGTGACGAGCTCGTCGACGGCGCCCGGGCCGGTCAGCGGCAGGGTACGGACGGCGCGGCCGTGCCGGACCCGCAGTGTGTCGCCGACCCGGCGCAGGTACGTCGGCTCGGTCTCGGTGCGGGGCCGCAGGTCGGTGTCGGAGCGCAGGATCATGCCGCCGCCGCGCGCAGCTCGCCGTACACGGAGGCCAGCGCCGGCAGTGTCCAGTGCGCGTTGAGCCCGGACGGGCTCGGCAGGACCCACACCCGGGTGGTACCGATCGGCTCGGGCGCCGGCCCGACACCGGCGTCCGGCGCGCCGAACGCGGCGCGGTACGCGGTGATGCCGAGGACCGCGAGCCACGTCGGGCGCAGCCGGGCCAGCTTCGCGGCGAGTGCCGTCCCGCCGGCCCGGTATTCGGCCGTGGACAGTTCGGCGGCGCGGGCGGTGGCCCGCGCGACCACGTTGGTGATGCCCAGCCCGTACCCGGGCAGCAGGTCCTGTTCGGCCGGCGTCAGCAGCCGGTCGGTGAACCCGGCGCGGTGCAGCGCGGGCCAGAACCGGTTGCCGGGGCGGGCGAAGTGGTGGCCGGTGGCCGCGGTGTACAGGCTGGGGTTGATGCCGCAGAAGAGCACCGTGAGGCCGGGAGCGACGACGTCCGGTACGGTGCCGCCGGCCGCGGCGGCCAGCTGGTCGGGGGTGGGGCGCACCCGTGCACGATGACACGCGGCCCGGCCGGGTACGCGCCCGGCCGGGCCGGACGTGATCAGAACGCGGACGCCCGCACCGCCAGGACGTACCGCTTGCCGGGGTGCTCGCAGAGCGTCCACACCTCGTCGCGCCCCGGCCAGTACGCCAGGTCCTCGGTGCCGACCGGCATCGACTCGGCGGCCAGTGCTGGCGCGGTGTCCGCGGTGAACGTGACGAGCCCGCTGTAGTTGGCCGTGCCGTTGCTGCGGGACAGGAAGAACCGCCCGCCGTGCGCGACGCCGCCCTGCACGCTCCGCACGAACACCTGGTACGCCTCGGTGCCGTGCACCTGCCCGTCGCGCGAGACGGCGAACATCGGGCCGTCGCAGTCGAGCGGGAACCGGACGACCCGGGCGCCGGCGCCGGTCTGGTCCTCACCCTCGACGTTGTACTCGGCGACGACGATGCTCGGCGTCCGGCCGCTGCGGTCCAGCCCGCAGCAGGAGTAGCGCAGCGGGGCGACGTCGTCGACGGTCGACGACAGGTACGCGACGGACTGCGGCAGCACGTACGCGTGGCCGTACCCGTGGTAGCTGCCGTCGTCGGCGCGGCCGACCGCGGTCGGGTCGGTGGTCTCGACCCGCCAGATATGCCGCAGGTCGAAGACCCGGAAGCCGTTCCAGGTGTCGACGACGTACAGCAGGTGGCCGTACACGATGATGCCGCCGGCGTGCACCGGTACGGCACGGAAGTTCGCCTGGCCGGTCTCGTCGACGTACGGCTCGACCAGCAGCACGTGCCGGTAGCGCGGCGCCGCCGGGTTCTCGTAGTCGATGAACGACACGCGCGAGCCCATGTCGGGCGCCGTGAGCTTGGAGTACCAGCTTGCGAACACGACGGTGTGCCCGTCGTACCGGCCGCTCGGGTAGGCGTCGGCGCTCGTGCTGACGCCCTGCGGGTACCAGTCCTCGGTGGCGCCGTCCTCGTCGTTCCAGGTGAACGCGTGGGCGAGCCCGGTGGCGTGCGGGGTGGCGGCGGCACCGACGCGGTCCGCGCCGGCCAGCACGTCGCGTACCCGGGTGACCGGCAGCAGCCGGTCGAGGCGGTGCAGCAGCGCGTCGTTGGACGGGCCGGCCGTGAGCCGGAACGCGTCCGCGTCGAGCGTCACCGGCTCGGGGTACGTCTCCGCCAGTGCGGCCGTCGGCGCGCCGAACGCGGCCATTCCGGCCGCGGCGGCGGTGGCCAGGGCACCGCCGACGAGCACGTTCCGACGGGACCACCGGGGTCGGTCGTTCATCGATCACCTCCGTGCGAGTTGACCGAACCCTAGCGAAACAGCACGGAAATGTGCACCCAGCACATGGTGTCCTGTTGGAAACTTTCAGCGACGGCGGACGGTCTCCTCGACCAGGTCGAGGACCGGTTCGATGTCGTCGACCGAGCGGCCCATCGCGAGGTAGAGCACCAGCCCGTCGTGCGCCAGCTCCAGGAAGCGTTGCAACGTGCCGATCGGTACGTCGGCGCGCAGCACGCCCGCCTCCCGCTGGCGTTCCAACCGCTCCCGGGTGGCCTGGGCGATCGCGTCGCTGCGCTGCGCCCACCGCTTCGCGAACAGCGGATCGGTACGCAGCCGGCGCGACACCTCCAGCTGCGTGCCCAGCCAGCCGGTGATCTCCGGCTCGTGCGCCCGCGCGGCCATGTCCCGCATCACCTGGACCAGGCCGTTGTCGGCGACGGTGGCGACCATCGTCGCGGCGTCGTCCTCGGCGACCGCGAGAAACAGCGACTCCTTGTCCCGGAAATGGTGGAAGATCGCACCACGGGACAGGCCGATCGCGTCCTCCAGCCGCCGGACCGTCGCCCCCTCGTACCCGTGCCGGGCGAAGCAGGCTCGCGCGCCGGTCAGGATCTGGTTGCGGCGCGCGTCGAGATGTTCCTGGCTGACCCGGGGCACGTGTCGATCCTGACAGCCGAACCGGACGATTGCAATCCGTACGTACGGATTGCTAGAGCGTGTCCCGACCGGCTCGTCAGGCGACCGCGCCCGAGGTGACCAGCGCGGCGCGGGCGTCGCCGTCGTACCCCAGCTCGGCGAGGATCTCCGTGGTGTGCGCGCCGACCGCCGGCGCCGGTGCCGGGACACCCGGCGGCGTCGCGGAGAAGCGCGGCGCCGGTGCCGGTTGGAGCAGCCCCGACTCCCGACGGTACGTGCCGCGGGCAGCCAGGTGCGGATGATCCGCCGCCTCGTCCGGATCGAGCACCGGGGCGACGCAGGCGTCCGTGTCGGCGAACCGGTCCGCCCACTCGTCCCGGGTACGCGTCGCGAACACCGCGGCCAGCCGCTCCCGCAACTCCGGCCAGCGGGCCGGCTCGTCCCGCGGCGGCAACGTGTCGTCGCCGGACAGGCCGAGCCCGGCGAGCAGCTCGGCGTAGAACGGGTCCTCCAGCGCGCCGACCGCGACGTATCCGCCGTCCGCGCACCGGTACGCGTCGTAGAACGGGGCGCCGCCGTCGAGCAGGTTGCCGCCGCGCTCGCCCCACATCCCGGCTGCCCGCAGCCCCAGCAGCATCGACAGCAACGTCGCCGTGCCGTCCACCATGGCCGCGTCCACCACCTGGCCGCGGCCGGAGATCCGGGCACCGAGCAGCCCGGCCAGCACACCCACCGCCATCAGCATCCCGCCGCCGCCGAAGTCGCCGATCAGGTTCAGCGGTACGGTCGGCGCCTCGCCGCGCCGCCCGACCATGCTGAGCGCGCCGGCCAGCGCGATGTAGTCGATGTCGTGCCCGGCCCGCTGTGCCAGCGGGCCGTCCTGGCCCCAGCCCGTCATCCGGCCGTACACCAGGCGGGGGTTGGCGGCGAGACACGGCTCGGGCCCGATGCCGAGCCGTTCCGCCACCCCCGGCCGGTACCCCTCGATCAGCGCGTCCGCCGTCCCGGCGAGCCGGAGCACGACCGCGACGCCGTCCGGATTCTTCAGGTCGACGGCGACCGAGCGCCGGCCGCGGCCGAGGATCCGGTGTCCCGCGTCGACCGGTGTGGCCCGCCCGCCCGGCCGGTCCACCCGGATCACCTCGGCGCCCAGGTCGGCCAGCAGCATCGTGGCGAACGGCGCCGGGCCGATCCCCGCCAGCTCCACCACCCGGATCCCGTCGAGCGGACCAGCCATCGCGCGCTCCTTCGCCTCGGTACGTCGTTGCCATACTGCCCGCCCGCCGCGACCCGGTACGGGGGCGCCCGCCGGTCACCCCGCTCGTGGCGGTCCCGCGTGCGGTCACCGCCGACACGGTCGCCGACGCCCTCGCCGGACCCCCGCGCGGCCGACCCCCTGGCAGGATGGAACGGTGACCGAAGCGGAGATGCCGACGGCGCCGCTGCGCGTCGCGGCCGGGCAGGCGGCGGCCGAGCCGGGGGACCTGGCGGGCAACGCGGCGACCGCGGCGCGGCTGGTGGCGCGCGCGGCGGAACAGGGCGCGCGGCTGCTGGTGCTGCCCGAGCTGTTCCTCCCCGCGTACCACCCGCCGGTGCTGGCGGCCGAGCCGACGCGCTGCGACGTGGCGGCGGACGCGGAGGGGCTGGTGACCGACCCCCGGCTCGACGCGCTGCGTACCGCCGCGGCGGCGCACCGGGTGGCGGTCGTGGTCGGCGCGAGCGTACGGGCGGCCGACGGCGCGCGGTACCTCGCGGCGCTGCTCGCCAGCGCCGACGGGACCGTCCGCGACGTGTACCACAAGCGGCACCTGTGCGGGCCCGAGGAGACCGAGCTGTTCGTCCCGGGTACCGAGGGTGCGGCGCTGGCGGTGGACGGATGGCTGCTGGGGCTGGGCATCTGCTACGACGGGTGCTTCCCGGAGCACGCGCGGGCGGCGGCGCGGGCCGGGGCGCACGCGTACCTGTGCCCGGCGGCGTACGTGCCGGGCGGTGACCACCGGCGCGACCTCTACTACCCGGCCCGCGCCCTGGACAACACGATGTACGTGGTGCTGGCGAACGCGGTCGACGGGCCGGCGCCGTGGACGTTCACCGGCACCAGCACCGTGTACGACCCGGAGGGCAGGCCGCTGGTGCGTGCCCCCGGCTCCGGTGAGGCGCTGGTGGTCGCGGACCTGGATCCGTTGCTGTTGGCCGAGATCCGCCGTACCCAGACGATGCTGGCCGACGCCGCACTCGGCGAGCCGACCGGCGTCCGCGTCCGGGTCGCGTGAGTCCACAGTGGACACCGCCGACCGGGTCGCCGCGATCGCCGACGAGATCCGTGGCATGGCCGCGAACGGCCTGCACTACGCCCACGACCCGTACGACCGGGCGCGCTACGACCGGCTCGTGACGATCGCCGCCGAGCTGCTGTCGCTGGCCGACACCCGGTCGGCGGCCGAGATCGAGCGGGCGTTCCGCGGTGGGTTGGGGTTGCTGACACCCGCGATCGGCGCCGCCGCGGTCGTGTTCGACGGCGCGGGCCGGTTGCTGCTGACCCGCCGCGCCGACAACGGCCGGTGGTGCCTGCCGGGCGGCGCCGCCGACGTGGGGGAGTCGCCGTCCGCCGCGGTGGTACGCGAGGTCTGGGAGGAGACCGGACTGCGGGTGACCGCCACCCACCTGGTCGGCCTGTACGACAGTCTGCGCCAGCCGGGGCCGGCGCCCGCGTGGCACGGGTACACGGTGGTGTTCGCGTGCCGGTGCGACGGCGGCGCGCTCACCACGAACCACGAGGTGACCGACTTCGCCTGGGACACCGAGGATCGGGCGCTGGCGCGGGAGCTGACGGCGGGTACCCGGCAGCGGGTGCCGGACGCGTTCGCGTGGCGCGCCGAGCCGACCCGCGTCGTCTTCCACTGAGCCGACACGCGAAACGCCCCGCCGACCACGGGTCGGCGGGGCGTCGTGACGCGGTCGGTCAGCGCTTCTCGATGCCGACGTAGTCGCGGGCGGTCGGGCCGGTGTAGATCTGCCGCGGCCGGGTGATCTTGAGCTTCGGGTCGCTCATCATCTCGCGCCACTGGGCGATCCAGCCCGGCAGCCGGCCGATCGCGAACAGCACCGTGAACATCCGCTCCGGGAAGCCCAGCGCCTTGTAGATCAGGCCCGTGTAGAAGTCGACGTTCGGGTAGAGCTTGCGCTCGACGAAGTAGTCGTCGTTCAGCGCGACCTGCTCCAGCTGGATCGCGATGTCGAGCAGCGGGTCGGCGACGCCGAGCTTGTTGAGCACGTCGTCGGTCATCGTCTTGACGAGCGCGGCGCGCGGGTCGTAGTTCTTGTACACGCGGTGACCGAAGCCCATCAGGCGGACGCCGGCCTCCTTGTTCTTCACCTTGCGGACGAACGCGGCCACGTCGTCGCCGCTGGCGTGGATGCCCCGCAGCATCTCCAGGACGGCCTGGTTCGCACCGCCGTGCGACGGGCCGGACAGCGCGTTGATGCCGGCGGCGATCGACGCGAACAGGTTCGCCTGCGCCGACCCGACGGTACGCACGGCGGAGGTCGAGCAGTTCTGCTCGTGGTCGGCGTGCAGGATCAGCAGCAGGTCGAGGGCGGCCCGCGCCGTCTCGTTCACCTCGTACGCCTCGGCCGGCACGCCGAACGTCAGGCGCAGGAAGTTGGAGACGAAGTCGAGCGAGTTGTCCGGGTAGAGCAGCGGCTGGCCGACCGACTTCTTGTACGCGTACGCGGCGATCGTGGGCAGCTTGGCCATCAGCCGGACCGTGGACAGCTCGTTGCTCGCCGGGTCGGCCGGGTTCAGGTCGTGCGGGTAGAACGTCGAGAGCGCGTTGACCGCGGACGCGAGCACGGCCATCGGGTGCGCGTCGCGGGGGAAGCCGTCGAAGAACCGCTTCAGGTCCTCGTCCAGCAGCGTGTGGTGCCGGATCGCGGCGTCGAACTCGGCGAGCTGGTCGGCGGTCGGCAGCTCGCCGTTCAGCAGCAGGTAGCTGACTTCGAGGAACGTGGACTGCTGGGCCAACTGCTCGATCGGGTAGCCCCGGTAACGCAGGATGCCGGCGTCGCCGTCGATGTACGTGATCTCGGACGTGCACGACGCGGTGTTGACGAAGCCGCTATCCAGCGTCACCAGGCCGGTTTTTGCCAGGAGTTTCGAGGAGTCGATCCCCGAGTTGCCCTCCGTCGCCCGAATGATCGGCATGTCGAGCTCGCCGTCCGGGTACCGAAGGACGGTGCTGCTCTGGTCTGTCATGGAACGCCTTTCGTCCTCAGGCGGGGAGTGTCGGTCCGCCGATCGGTCCTCCTGCCGTTTGTGACGGCAGGTCTGTCAGGGGCAGGCTCCCCGAAAAGCAGTTACGTGCCAGTAACATTGACGCTACTCGGCCGCCGGGGTACGCCCGGTGTGATCTTCGGCCAATTTAGCCTCACGTCGAAACCCTTCGCATCGGGCGCCTTCTCCCGGCGAGATCCGTCACCCGGTCCGACCCCACCGTACGACCCGCGCGGCCCGGCGCTACGCCGGCTACCGTCCACGTCGACGGGGTACGGACGAAGGGTCGGTGGTACGCGTGACCGGGGTACTCGACAGCTTCGCGTTGCACGGCCGGCGGGCGCTGGTGACCGGCGGCAGCCGGGGGCTCGGCCGGGCGTTCGCGCAGGCCCTGGCCGAGGCCGGGGCGGACGTGGCGCTCGCCGCCCGCGACGCCGTCGCGGTACGTGCCGCCGCGGCCAGAATCGCCGCCGCGACCGGCCGCCGTACCGTCGGGGTCACGGCCGACGTGACGTCCCGGCAGGACGTCGACGCGCTCGTGGCGGCGACGGTCGACACCCTCGGCGGCATCGACATCCTCGTCAACAACGCCGGGCTCGCCATCCACCGGCCCGCGCTGTCGGTGCCGGACGACGAGTGGCACCAGGTCTTCGACGTGAACGTGCACGGTGTCTGGTTGTGCGCCACCGCCGCCGCGCGACGGATGCGCGAGCACGGCGGCGTGATCGTCAACGTCGGGTCGATCTCGGCGCAGATCGTCAACCGGCCGCAGTGGCAGCCGGCGTACAACGCGTCGAAGGCGGCGGTGCACCAGCTCACGAAGTCGCTCGCGGCCGAGTGGGCGCCGTACGGGATCCGGGTCAACGCGCTGGCCCCGGGATACGTGAAGACGGACATGGCGCCGGTGGACCGGCCGGAGTTCCGCCAGCACTGGATCGAGGACGCACCCATGCGCCGGTACGCCACGCCCGCCGAGATCGCCCCCAGCGTGGTGTACCTGGCCAGCGACGCCGCGTCGTTCGTGACCGGCTCGGTACTGGTCGTCGACGGCGGCTACACCGTCTACTGACCCGGCGCCAGCCGCGCGGCGCGGTCGTTCAGGTACCGCTGCTGGGCGAGGTTCGTGGCCCGCCGCGCCGCCGCCAGGAAGCAGGTACGCGCCGCGGCGGTGTCGCCGGCCATCTCCAGCAGGTGCGCGCGTACCGCGTCGGGCCGGTGGTCGGTGAGCCGGCCGGGCAGCGTGTCGAGCAGGTCCAGGCCGGCCCGCGGCCCGCGTACCATCGCCACGGCCACGGCGTGGTTGAGCCGGACCACCGGCGTGTCGGTGATCCGCAACAGCACCTCGTACAGGGCGAGGATCTGCGGCCAGTCGGTGTCCGCCGCGCTCGGCGCCTCGTCGTGCAGGGCCGCGATCGCCGCCTGCACCTGGTACGGCCCGGTCGGGCCGCGCGGCAGGGCGTCGGTGACCAGCGCGACGCCCTCGGCGATCCTCGCCGCGTCCCACCGGCCCCGGTCCTGCTCGTCCATCGGCACCAGCGCGCCGTCCTCGCCGGTCCGCGCCGGCCGCCGGGCGTCGGTGAGCAGCATCAGCGCCAGCAGCCCCGCGACCTCGGCGTCCTCGGGCAGCAGCCGGTGTACGAGCCGGGTCAGCCGGATCGCCTCGGCGCACAGCTCCACCCGCGCCAGCCGCGGTCCGGACGTGCTCGCGTACCCCTCGTTGAAGACCAGGTAGAGCACGTGCAGGACGGCGCCGAGCCGCTCGGCGTAGTCGGCCGGCGACGGTGCCGCGAAAACCGCGCCACCGGCCGCGATGCGCTGCTTGGCCCGCGTGATCCGCCGCGTCATCGTCGCCTCGGGTACCAGGAAGGCGCGGGCGATCTCCGCCGTGGACAGGCCGCCGACGGCGCGCAGCGTCAACGCGATCTGGCCGGCCGGGGTGAGCGCCGGATGGCAGCACAGGAACAGCAGCACCAGCGTGTCGTCGGTGGCGGGCGGGCGGTCCGCGGCGGGCGCCAGCCACTCGTCCGGCAGTACCCGGCGGGCCACGGTCTCCTCCCGGCGGCGCCGCGCCTGCTCGGCCCGCAGCAGGTCGGTGAGCCGCCGCGAGGCCACGGTGACCAGCCAGCCGCGCGGGTTGTCCGGCAGGCCGCCGTCCGGCCACGTGGTCGCCGCCGCGAGCAGCGCCTCCTGCACAGCGTCCTCGGCGAGGTCGAAGTGCCCGTACCGCCGGACGACGGCACCGAGGACCCGCGGCGCCAGCGCGCGCAGCAGATCCTCGGTGGCCGCGGTCATCCCGGTCAGGCCAGCGACTCCTCGGCGCCGCCGGCCACCGGCCGGACGTCCACGTGCCACTCGTGCGTGAGCTCCATGCCCGCCGGGTGCGGCGTGTCGGCCAGGCCCGCGGCGATCTCGCAGGCCCGGTCGAAGCTCTCGCAGTCGACGATGTTGTACCCGGCCAGCACCTCCTGCGTCTCGGCGTACGGGCCGTCGGTGACGACCGGGACGCCGTCCTTCAGCTGCACCCGCCGGGCGTGTACCGGCGCGGTGAGGCCCTGCGCGTCCACGGCCTCGCCGGAGGCGACGACGTCCGCCCACCACGACCCCATGAACTCCGTCAGCTTCTGGACGTCCTCGCCCGTCCACGGGTTCGCCGAGCCGGGCCGGCCGGCCATCGCGTCGTAGTCCCGCTGCGCACCGTACAAAAGGATCATGTACTTCATGGCTGTCCCTCCGTGACCGGCACCCGGGTGGTGCCGTCACCCGGGACGTCGGAGCCGCCCGCCCGGACCGGACATCCGCGGCCGCTGTCGTGCCCAGAAAAGCACAGCCGGCCCGGTCCGCGGGTACGGTCCGGAGGCTCGGCCCCGCGGTCCCGGACCGTCGGCCCCGCGACTCCTACGCCTCCGGCACGCCGGGCTCCCCTGCGCCGGGGGTGCCGTGGCGGCCGGCGCCGGCGACGAAACGCGCCACCCCGGGCGCCGCGTCGGCCAGGGACACCAGGCCGTGCTGGTACTCGACGCGCAGCGCCTCGGTCTCCGGCCGGCCGTACCCGTCGAGCGTGGACAGGCGGTCCTGCCGCAGGCAGGTCTGCGGCAGCGCGGCCAGCTCGACGGCCAGCGCCCGCGCGGCGGCCAGCGCCTCCCCGGCCGGTACGAGCCGGTTGACCAGGCCGATGCGTTCGGCCTCGGCGGCAGGAACCGGACGGCCGGTGAGGATCAGGTCCAGTGCGCGGCTCTCACCGATCAGCCGCGGCAGCCGGACCGTACCGCCGTCAACGAGCGGCACACCCCAGCGGCGGCAGTACACGCCGAACACCGCGGTCTCGGCCGCCACCCGGAGGTCCGCCCACAGCGCCAGCTCCAGCCCGCCGGCCACCGCCGGGCCCTCGACCGCGGCGATCACCGGCTTGCCGAGCCGCAGCCGGGTCGGACCCATCGGCCCGGCGCCGTCGGCCGCGACCCGGTTGGCCCGCCCGGTCCCGTACGCGTGCAGGTCGGCGCCCGCGCAGAACACGCCGCCCGCCCCGGTCAGCACCGCCACGGCGGCGTCCTCCGCCGCATCGAACTCCTCGAACGCCGCCGTCAGCGCCACCGCGGTCGGCCCGTCCACGGCGTTGCGTACCTCCGGGCGGTCCAGCACCACCGTCCACACCGGACCGTCCCGCTCCACCCGTACCATCGCGCCATCGTAGGAGGCGCCGCGGTGGCGAAGATCGCGGACGGCGCCGGGGCCGGCGTGACAGGCTGGCGGGATGGCAGAAGAGACGCGACGCTCGGTGTCCCTGAACCGCACCGGGAGCGAGAAGTACGAGGTCGGCAACGTACGCGGCGGCCGGATCAGCATCGGCTCGGGGCAGGACGCGGACTTCACCCCGGTCGAGCTGCTGCTCGCCGCGATCGCCGGCTGCACGGCGATCGACGTGGACCTCCTGACCTCGCGGCGGGCCGAGCCGGAGACGTTCACGGTGGCCTCCGAGGGCGACAAGGTCCGCGACGAGAACGGCAACCACATGACGAACCTGGAGGTCACGTTCCAGGTGACGTTCCCGGCGGGGGAGGCCGGCGACCGGGCGCGTGCCCTGCTGCCCGACGCGGTACGCATGTCGCACGACCGGCTCTGCACCGTGAGCCGCACCGTGCAGCTCGGCGCGGACGTCACGATGCACGTGGACGGATGACGCCGATCCCGGCAGCGGGGACGAACGACCGTTTCCCGGCGGCCGCGACCGGGTACCGGCGACCATGGGCAGTGACCCCGGCAGCACAGTGACCCGGCAGCACAGTGACCCCGGCCGGTGCGGTGACGTGGGTGGTGGCGACCGGCCGCGCGGAAGGGAGCGGATTCCGATGGGGGTACCGGCGAACGGCTGGACCGTGACACTGGCCGGCGGCGCGGCCATGCCGCTGCTCGGCTTCGGTACGTGGCAGGCCGGCGGCGACGACGCCTACCGGTCGGTGCGTACGGCGCTGGACGTCGGATACCGGCACGTCGACACGGCCACGGCGTACGGGAACGAGAAGCAGGTGGGGCGGGCGCTCGCGGACAGCGAGGTGGACCGCGGCGAGGTCTTCGTGACGACGAAGCTGCCGCCGGACCACGCCGGCCGGGCGACGGAGACGCTGCGCCGGAGCCTCGCCGCGCTCGACACGGAGTATGTGGACCTGTGGCTGATCCACTGGCCGCCGGGCGGTGAGGCGCGGCCGGACGTGTGGCGGGAGCTGCTCGCCGCCCGGGATGCCGGGCTGGCCCGCGCCGTGGGGGTCAGCAACTACTCGACGGCGCAGCTCGACGAGCTGATGGGGGCGACCGGCGTGGCCCCGGCGGTCAACCAGATCAAGTGGGCGCCGGCGCTGTACGACGCGGACCGGCTCGCGGAGACCCGGGACCGCGGCGTCGTGCTGGAGGGGTACAGCCCGTTCCGTGCCACGGACCTGTCCGCCGGGCCGCTGGTCGCCGCCGCCGAGGCGCACGGCGTGACGCCGGCCCAGGTGGTACTCCGCTGGCACCTCCAGCACGGGATCGTCGTGATCCCCAAGTCGGTGACGCCGGAACGGATCGCGGCCAACGCGGACGTCTTCGGCTTCGCCCTCACCGACGACGAGATGGCCGCCGTGGACGGCCTGTCCACGGTCTGACCCGCGACGGCGCCGAGACCCCGCGAGGGGCACCGGCGCCGTCGACGTGGTGGATCAGATGAGGCCGAGCTTGGCGACCGCGTCGCGCTCCTCGGCCAGCTCCCGCACCGACGCGTCGATGCGCCCGCGGGAGAACTCGTCGATCTCCAGGCCCTGCACGATCTCCCACGCGCCGTTCTTCGACACGACCGGGAACGAGGAGATCAGGCCCTCGGGCACGCCGTACGACCCGTCGGAGACGACGCCGGCGGAGGTCCAGTCACCCTCGGCGGTGCCGTTGACCCAGTCGTACACGTGGTCGACGGCGGCGGAGGCGGCGGACGCCGCAGACGAGGCGCCGCGCGCCTCGATGATCGCCGCGCCGCGCTTCGCGACCGTCGGGATGAACGTGTCGGCCAGCCACTCCCGCTCCACCTGCTCGGCGGCGGTGCGGCCGTTGACCTGGGCGTGGAACAGGTCCGGGTACTGCGTCGCGGAGTGGTTGCCCCAGATCGTCATCGTGCGGATCTCGGTCACCGGCACGGACAGCTTCGCGGCGAGCTGCGCCAGCGCCCGGTTCTGGTCCAGCCGGGTCATCGCGGTGAACCGCTCCGCCGGTACGTCCGGCGCGTGCCGCTGCGCGATCAGCGCGTTCGTGTTGGCCGGGTTGCCGACCACCAGGACCTTGATGTCGTCGGCGGCGCCGGCGTTGATCGCCTCACCCTGCGGCTTGAAGATGCCGCCGTTGGCCTCCAGCAGGTCACCGCGCTCCATGCCCTTGGTACGCGGGCGGGCGCCGACCAGCAGCGCCACGTTCGCACCGTCGAACGCCTGCTTGGCGTTGTCGGTGATGTCGACGCCGGCGAGCAGCGGGAAGGCGCAGTCGGACAGCTCCATCGCCGTACCCTCGGCCGCCTTGACGGCCTGCGGGATCTCCAGCAGCCGCAGCCGCACCGGCGTGTCCGCGCCGAGGAGCTGGCCCGAGGCGATCCGGAACAGCAGGGCGTAACCGATCTGACCGGCCGCTCCCGTGACGGTCACGTTGACAGGCGCCTGGGCCATGTGCTCTCACTCCGATCGCATGAACAGTCCGTACTCCAGCGCGGATGCTACTCGCCGGTGTCGGACCGGCCGCGCCGGCGCCCGGCCGGTCACCGGGCCGACAGCACGTCCGTCAGGTCGTACTTCACCGGCTCCTCCAGCTGCTCGTACGTGCAGCTGCGCGGCTCGCGGTCCGGCCGCCACCGGGCGAACTGCGCCGTGTGCCGGAACCGGACACCCTCCATGTGCTCGTACCGGACCTCGACGACGCGCTCCGGCCGCAGCGGCACGAACGACAGGTCCTTGCCGGCGGACCAGCGGCTGCCCTCGGCGTTGCGGGGAGTGCGGGTGCCCTCCTCCTGCTTCGCCCACGCCCACGGATGGTCGTCGAACGTGGTGACGAGCGGTTGCAGCTCGGCGAACAGCTCCTGCCGGCGGGCCATCGGGAACGCGCCGATCACGCCGACGCTGAGCAGGTCGCCGGTGTCGTCGTACAGGCCGAGGAGCAGCGAGCCGATGCGGTCCGGGCCGCTCTTGTGCAGCCGGTACCCGGCGACGACGCAGTCCGCGGTCCGCTCGTGTTTGATCTTGAACATGGTGCGCTTGTCCGGCTGGTACGTGCCGGCGAGCGGCTTCGCCACGATGCCGTCCAGCCCCGCGCCCTCGAACTGCTGGAACCAGCGCGCCGCCAGGTCCTTCTCGTGCGTGGTGGCGGTGACGTGCACCGGGGCCTTCGCCGGCGCCAGCGCCTCGACCAGCGCCGCGCGCCGCTGTTCGAACGGCCGGCCGGTGAGGTCGGTGTCGCCCAGCGCCAGCAGGTCGAACGCGACGAACCGCGCCGGGGTCGTTTCGGACAGCATCTTGACCCGGCTCGCCGCCGGATGGATCCGCTGCTGGAGCTGGTCGAAGTCGAGCCGGTCCCCGGTCTCACCGACGAGGATGATCTCGCCGTCGACGACGCACCGCTCCGGCAGGTTCGCCCGGAACGCGGCGACCAGCTCCGGGAAGTACCGCGTCATCGGTTTCTCGTTCCGGCTGCCGATCTCGACCTCGTCGCCGTCGCGGAAGATGATCGAGCGGAAGCCGTCCCACTTCGGCTCGTAGCTCAGCTCGCCGTCCGGGATCTCCTTCACGGCCTTCGCCAGCATCGGTTTCACCGGTGGCATCACGGGCAGTCGCATCCCGCCATTCTCCACGCCTGTGCCCGCCGTCCGGTGCGCTTGGCGGTTCGCCGGGTATCGACCCGAATGGGCGTCACTACGCGTCGTGGAGCAACCTCGTAGCGCGGCGGTTCGTTGTCCGAGTCGGAGTCACGCAACGATGGGGAGGGGCCGAAGGTGGCCGAGTTCGAGCCGGTCAACGAGCTGGAGTTCCGGATGCGCGCCGCGCTCGCCGCCGGCGACCAGGAGACATACCTGCGGCTGCTCGCCGCGGCCGATCTCGTCATGCCGGTCGGGGGGCCGGCCGGCGACGCCTGGCCCACGGTGGTCAGCGGCGAGGTGACGTTCGTCGCGGCGTACACGTCGCCGGCGGCGATGGCGGTGTCGACCACCGGCCAGTTCGAGCGCGGCCGGTCCGTACCGTTCCGCGAGATGGTCGCGCGCTGGCCCGACCCGGCCTGGTCGCTGGTCGTCGACCCCGGCCTGCCACTCGCCGCGCACCTGCCGGCGAGCCTCGTCCGGCAGATGGCCGGCGGCGAGTTCGGCGTACGGGACACGTCGCCGCTGCCCCCCGCCGACGCGGAGCCCGACGACGGGTACGACGACGACCCGTACCCCGCGGCCACCACCGACCCGGGGGAGGGGTACGGCGCGGAGCCGGGGGACGGCGTGGGGCCGGCGGTGGGAGACGGCGCCGATCCCGCGTACGGCATCGACGACCGGCCCGGCGAGTGGCCGCCGCCGGCCGACGAGCCGGTGTCCGGCCAGGTGCCCGCCGAGGACCCGGAGACCGATCCGGTGCCGACCGTCATGCAGAAGGTGATCCCGCCCGAGCAGGTCGGCTTCTACCTCGACAAGGGGTACGACTGGGTGGCCGGCTACGTGCATCGCTGGCAGGACGCCGCGGAGCTGGAGACCGTGCCGGACATCGTGCGCAACCTCGGCCTCACGTACGAGGGGTCGCCGTTCTCGGTGACCGACGACGCGGTGCACGTGCTGCGGTGGACCGCGTACCGGTCGGAGCTCTACCAGGTGCCCGCCGCCGAGGCCGGGGAGCCCGAGCCGTCGGACGACCCGGAGCGCCCGCCGTACGCGGGGGAGCCGCCACGGATCCCCGAGTACCGGATCGACAGCATCCGGCTGCCGCACCAGGCGGAGATGTGGCGGATCGCGGCCAACGGCAGCCACCGGTTCATGGCCGTGTACGACGCGGACGAGCAGCGTTGGCTGGTCAACCGCGACCTGGTCCGGGGGGTCTGATGCGCGACGGTTTCTACGCACGCTGGCACGGCGCCGAGTACGAGGCGGCGCCGAGCAGCGCTGGCGCCCACCTGTACAGCGAGGCGCCGGACCTGACCGGGTTCGACCAGGTCGCGCCCGGCCGGTTCCGGCGGATCGTGTCGTTCTCCGAGCTGGACGAGTTCGGGTACGTGATCACCGCGGGCGCGCTGCACGGCGAGCCGGTGAAGGTCCTCGCCGAGCACGAGCAGTGGCTGCGCGTCGAGTACACCGGGGGTCGGCTGCCGAGCGGCGAACGCCTCGGCCTGGACCGCTTCGACCGCGGCGTCTACCAGTCCTGGGTACCCCGGGTCGAGGTCACCGACCTGCACGAGGAACGCCTTTGACGACCGGCGTCCGCGGACGTCAGAACCGGGCGAAGGACCGGATCGCGGCGCGCGGCGCGCGCCGCGGCTCGCGGATCGCGCCGTGCGTGATCAGGCGTACGACCCGGGCGCGGTGACCGCGGAACGGCGCGAGCAACTCCAGCATCCGGGCGTCGGTGCCGCGCGGCTCGCCGGCCAGCGCGTACGTCACCTGGTGCGGAACGTGGTAGTCGCCGACGCTGACCGCGTCCGGATCGCCGTACGCCACGGCCGCGACCTCCGCCGCCGACCACGGGCCGATGCCCGGCAGCGTCATCAGCAGCCGGCAGCCCTCCGCCGGCGGGCCGTCGACCGTACGCTCCAGCCGGTCGGCGACCGTCGCGACGCGGCGCAGGATGTCGGCCCGCTTGCGCTCGATGCCCATCGGATGGAACGCCCAGTAGGGCGTGGCCGCGACCGTCGCCGCGGCCGGCGGCAGCAACAGCCCGACCGGCCCGGGCGCCGCCTCGCCGAACCGCCGCACCAGCGCCGCGTACGACCGGGTCGCCTCGACCGTCGTCACCTTCTGCGCCAGCACGACGCGCAGCAGCTCCTCGTACACGCGCTCGGTGCGGGCGAGCCGGATGCCGGGCATCGCGTCGGCCAGCACGGCGACGACCGGATGCTGCCGCGCCAGCGGCAGGAACCCGGACGGGTCGTCGGCGAGGCCGGTCAGCGCGTCGGCGCGGGCGAGCAGCCAGTCCGCGCCGGCACCCCAGGCGGTCACCGTGACCGTGCCCGGTGTGTGTCCGATGTGGACGGTGCCGGCGCCGTCCGGGGTACGCGTCGCCTTCCACAGCCCCGCATCGTCGAACCGGGTCGTCGGGTCCGACCGTCCGCAGCGCAACACCCCGACCGTACGGCGGAAGTCGTACCGGTCCGGCGTCGGCAGGCTCCGCACGCCGTCCGCCGGCTCCGCGGAACGACGCGCGTCGCCGGTGCTCATGCCGCGGTCCGGGCCGCCGCGGTGCGCAGGCCGCGCAGCAGCAGGCGCGGATCGCCCAGCAGCGCCCGCAGCCGCCGCTCCAGCCCGGCGATCGGCACGAGGTTCTGCGGGGCGCGCGGATCCTTGTACGCCGACGACGCGAAGCGCGGCAGGGTCACCGCCGAGATGTCCGCGTAGCGCACGGCGTCGGGGCGGGGCCAGTCCGCCGGGCACTCCAGCCGCACGATGCCCGACCACGGCGAGCCGGACGAACCGGCGGCCGTCGGCAGCCGCAGGTACCACGAGTAGCGGTGCCACTGGCCGCCGAGCAGGAACAGCGGCGTGCGCTGGCCGGCGGCCAGGCCCGTCACGACCCGGGTCAGGTCGGCGTCCAGGTACTGCTTGTGGTGCGTCTTCGCGTACCCCAGGGTGCGGGGCAGCCCGGTACGCCCGCGCAGCGGCCCGTCGACCACCAGCAGGTCCGGCTCGTCGTCGGTCGTGTCCCGGCGCGCCCGCTGGGACACCTGGACCTCCAGCTCGGTGAGCCGGCGCTGGAGTTCCGCGTCGACCTGCGCCGGGTCGTCGCCGACCACCCGGTGCGGCTGGTACACGGCGGTCGTGTGGGCGCGCAGCGGTGCCACCGCCGGACCCGGCGCGAACAGCCCGTGCGCCACCCCGGACAGGCCCAGCTCGGCCACCCCGGCGGCCAGGTCGCACCGCACCACACCCGCCGCGTACGACGCGCAGACGCCGGGGCGGGCCACCCCCTCGTCGTCCTCCACCCACACCCGGGCGTCGATCCGGCGTACGCCGTCGACGAGCAGCACCGTGCGGGGCGGCCGGGCGTCCGGTGCCGGGGTGAGCGGCGACCACGCCGCGGCGGGCCGCTCCACCCCGGTCTCCACCGGCGCGCTGCTCGCCGCCGCCGGTGCACCGGTGGGGCTGCCGTCCGTCTCGACGGACCTGCCGTAGGAGGGGTCCCACGCGTCGACGTGCACCCGCACGATCACACCTGCTCTCGGGTCACGTGCGCGCCGCGCGCGTCCTTGCTGACGGTGAAGCGGACCGGGATGCGCTCGGCCAGCTCGGCGACGTGCGTCACGATGCCCACCATCCGGTCGCCGCGGGCGGCGAGGTTTTCCAACGTGGCGGCCACGGTGTCCAGAGTGCCCGGGTCGAGCGTCCCGAACCCCTCGTCCAGCATGATCGACTCCAGGCTCGTCGCCGTCGTCGACAGCCCCGCCAGCTGCTCGGACAGGGCCAGGGCCAGCGCCAGCGACGCCTGGAACGTCTCGCCACCCGACAGCGTACGCACGGCACGGCGCAGGTCGGCGTCGTGATGGTCGACGACGAAGAACTCGCCCACGTCGTACGCCAGCTCGTACTGCCCGCCGGACAGCTCCCGCAGGATCGCCGACGCGCCGTCGACCAGCAGGTCCATCGCCTCGGTCAGCAGCCAGCGCTGGAACCGGTCGGCGGCCAGGTGCCCGGCGAGCGCCTTCGCCACCTGGTTGTCCCGGGCGTGCCCGGCCCGCCGCTCCCGCAGCCCGGCGGCCTGCTCGTACCGCTCGGCGGCCCGCCGGTGCCCCGCCTCGGCCCGCTCCACCGCCAGCGCCACCGCCAGCTCGTACGCCCCGGCGTCGGCCGCGGCGTCCCCGGGCCGGGCGACGCCGCACTCATCGAGCAGCGCGCCCACCTTGTCGCGTACCGCGTCGGCGGCGGTCGCGGCCTGCTTCGCGGCGGCGAGCCGGTCGGCGCGGGCCTTCCGGCGGGCGTCCGCCTCGGTCGCCGCCCACCCGGCCAACTCCTGCCAGGATGCGGCGAGGTCGTCCCGGTCGGTGGCCGGCGGGCCGAACCGGGACACCGCGTCCCGGGCCCCGTCGTACCGCTGCCAGCCGGTACGCAGCCGGCGGTCGGTGTCGTCGGCGGCGGACCGGGCCCGCTGCGCCTCGCGCCGCGCCGCGGTCACCCCGGTACGCGCCGCGGACTGCGCCACGCGCAGCTCCTCGATGCCGGCCAGCCGCGCGGTCAGCGCGTCCGGCTCCGGCGCGTCCGCCAACTCCGCCGCGAGTGCCGCAAGCCGCTCGGCGGCCTGCGCCCGTTGCCGCGCCGCCGCGGTGGCGGCGGCGGCCAGCTCCCGCGCCGCGCGGTCGGCACGGTCCCGATGGTCGCGGGCGGCGGCCACCGCACTCCTGGCCTCCGCGAGGTGCGGCGCGTCGAGCGGCGGAGGCAGCTCGGTCACCGTCCGCGCGCACACCGGGCAGTCGTGGCCGACGGCCAGCTCCGGGCGCAGCGCCGCCGCGGTCTGCGCGGTACGCGCCGCCGCCAGCGCCGCCTCCGCGTCGGTCAGCGTGGTCTCGGCCGACTCGGCGTCGCCGCGCGCTGCGGTGGCGCGCCGCTCGGCCGCAGCAGCGGCGTCGGCGAGGCCGGCCTCCTCGGCGGCGAGCGCGTCGCGCTCCCGGTACCGGTCGAGCGTGCGGCGCAGCGCGCCCGGGTCGCCGGCGGCGTCGAGCGCGGTGGCGGCCCGTTCCTCGGCCTGCTCGGCGTCGGTCACCGCGGCGAGCGACGCCTCCGCCGCCTCCCGGGCGCGGGCGGCGGTCTCGGCCAGTTCCGCCACCCCGTCCGGGGTGGTGATTCCCGCCAGCAGGCGGCCCTCGGCGTCCAGCTCGGCCAGCGCCTCCCGCGCCTCCGCAGCCAGCCCCTGCGCCGCGGTCAGCTCCGGTACGGCGGCGCCGACCGCCTCGGCCAGCCCGCGCAACTGACCGACCCGCTCCGTCGCCTCGGCGACGGACTGCTCGGTCGCGTCGGCCATCCCGGCGAGCAGTGCGTCGACCGCCCGTACGTCCGAGTCCGCGTCCTTCGCCGCCTGCCGCGCGCGCTCGGCGATCCGCTGGTAGACGCGCAGGCCGAGCAGGTTGACCAGGATCTCCTGGCGCTTGGCCGGCTTGGCGTGCAGGAACTCGGCGAACTCGCCCTGCGGCAGCACCACGCACGTGACGAACTGCTCGTACGGCATGCCGACGGTGGCGGCGACCGCGTCGGTCATCTCCGACGGCGTACCGGCGAGAACCTCGCCCAGCTCACCGCCGCCCGGCCGGTCACTGTCCAACGTGGACAGATCGAAGTCGGCGGGCAGCCGCTCCAGACCCGCCCGCGTCGTCGTCACCTTGCCGCGGGCGCTGCGGCGCAGCACCCGGGTCGCCACGTAGCGCGCGCCGGAGGACTCGAAGACGAGCCGTACCCGGGCCTCGGAGGCCGACGGGGACAGCGCGTTCTCCACCGAGCGCAGGTGGTCCCAGCGGGGGACCGTGCCGTAGAGCGCGAAGCAGATCGCGTCCAGCACGGTCGACTTGCCGGACCCGGTCGGGCCGAGCAGGGCGAAGAACTCCGCGCCGGCGAAGTCGATCGTCGTCTCGTCCCGGAACACGGTGAAGCCGGCGAGGTCGAGCCGGACCGGGCGCATCAGGACACCTCCTCGTGGAGCCGGTCGAACAGCCCGGCCACCGCCGGATCCTCGTGCCCGGCCTCGGCCAGGTAGTCGGTGAACAGCTGGCGCGGACTCTGCCCGGCCCGGCTGATCCGCCGCGGCGCGCCGGTGTCGGCGGTCATGTCCGGGTCGATCCGCACCTCCAACGCGCCGGGCAGCAGCTCCTGCACCTCCTCGCGCAGACCGGCCCGCGGCCTCTCCCGTACGAACACCCGGAGCCAGGCGTCGCCCGGGTCCAGGGCCTTCAGCTCGTCGAGCGTGCCGCGCACCGTACGCAGAGCGCGGGCGGACGTGATCGGGACCTCGCGTACCCGGGCCGGGGTGGTCGGGGTGGCCTCGACGACCACGACGCCGGGGGTGTTGTCCTGCTCGCCGAAGTCGACCGCGAGCGGGCTGCCCGAGTAGTGGATCGGGCACGGGCCGGGCACCGCCTGCCGGCGGTGCAGGTGGCCGAGCGCCACGTAGTGCGCGGAGGAGGGGAACAGGGTGGCGGGCACCGCGTACGCCTGGATGGTGTGCGCCTCGCGCTCGCCGCCGCCGGTCTTCGCGCCGACGACGGTCAGGTGCCCGGCGATCAGGTTGACCGAGTCGGGCCGGAACGACGCGGTCAGAGCGTCGAGCAGCCGGCCCAGATGGTCCGCGTACGTCTGGTTGGCCTCGGCGCCGGTCAGGTCGAACATCTCGGTGGCACGCACCGCGTACCGCTGGGAGACGAAGGGGAGGGCGATCAGCGTCCAGTCCTCCCCGGCGGCGGTGCGGCCGGTGACCACCGGGTCGGCCGCCGACCGGACGGTGCCGCGCAGCGCGATGCCCGCCGCGTCCGCCCAGCCGCGCAGCGCGTCGAGCGCGGCGCCGTTGTCGTGGTTGCCGGCGATCGCGACGACTTCCGCCCCGGTACGCCGCAGCGCGGTCAGCGCACGCACCACGATCCGGGTCGTCTCCGGGCCGGGCGCGGCCGTCTCGTACAGGTCGCCGGAGACGACGACCAGGTCGGGTCGCTCTGCCTCGGCGATCCGCACCACCTCGGCCAGCACCCGGATGTGCTCGTCGACCCGCGGCCGGCCCTTCAGGACCTTGCCGACGTGCCAGTCCGACGTGTGCAGGATCTTCACGCCTCACGCCCCCCACCCGAGTCGGAACACCGGCTCCGACTCTAGGCGAGGGGTCCGACAGCCCGGCGGACGCCGGGTACCCGGAGCGTCGCGGCGGCTACGCGGCGACAGGCTCCGGCACGGCCGCCGGCTCCGGCTCCTCGACGACGCGGCGCCGGCCGGCGAAGACCGCGCGGTCGAGGATGCCCTCGCGGGCTGCCACGATCGTCGGTACGAGCGCCTGCCCCGCCACGTTCGTCGCGGTCCGCATCATGTCCAGGATCGGGTCGATCGCGAGCAGCAGCGCCACACCGGACAGCGGCAGCCCCAGCGTCGACAGCGTGAGCGTCAACATGACGACCGCGCCGGTCAGCCCGGCGGTCGCGGCCGAACCCACCACCGAGACGAACGCGATCAGCAGGTAGTCCCAGATGTTGAGGTGCACGCCGAACACCTGCGCGACGAAGATCGACGCCAGCGCCGGGTAGACCGCCGCGCAGCCGTCCATCTTGGTCGTCGCCGCGAACGGCACCGCGAACGACGCGTACTCCCGCGGCACGCCCATCCGTTCCACCACGACGCGCTGCGTGACCGGCATGGTGCCGACCGACGACCGGGACACGAAGCCGAGCTGGATCGCCTCCCACGCGTTGGCGAAGAAACGCAGCGGGTTCACCCGCGCGGCGAGCGCCGCGAGCAGCGGGTACACCACCAGCAGGACGATCAGGCAGCCCACGTACACGTCGGCGGCGAAGGTGGCGAGCGGCGCCAGCAGGTTCCAGCCGTAGGTGGCGACGGCCTTGCCGACGAGCCCGAGCGTACCGAGGGGGGCGAGGCGGATCACCCACCACAGCGCCTTCTGCACCAGCTCCAGCACGCTGCGCGACAGGTTCAGCACCGGGTCGGCCTTCTTGCCGACGGCCAGGATCGCCGCGCCCACGACCGCGCCGAGGAACACGATCTGCAGCACGTTCACCTCGGTGAACGCGGCCACGATGTTCGTCGGGACGATCCCGGTGAGGAAGTCCGTCCACGACCCGACGTGCTGCGGCTTCGGCCCGCCCGCCGACAGGTGTACGCCGCGCCCCGGCCTGGTGACCAGTCCCAGCCCGATGCCGATGCTCACCGCGATCAGTGCCGTCACGCAGAACCACAGCAGGGTACGCACGGCCAGCCGAGCCGCGTTCGACACGGCGCGCAGGTTGGCGATGCTGACGACCACGGCGGTGAACACCAGCGGCGGCACCGCCACCATCAGCAACTGCACGAACAGCGTGCCGACCTCGGTGAGGGTCGAGGTCAGCCAGGACACCTCGTACGTGCGGGCGACCAGCCCGAAGCCGAGGCCGAGCACCAGACCGGCGACGATCTGCGCCCAGAACGGGATCTTCCTGAGGGTGGACAGCACAGCGGAACTCCTCCACATGTCGGCGCGCACGCCGATCGCGGGACGGTACGGGGGATTCGGGCGCCGCCGGGCCGGGGCACCGGTGGCGAAGGTCGGCGGGCGACCATGGCCCGCAAGAGGCCGGCAGGCCGTTACGGCCCGCGGGGCGGTGCGGGTGGCGTCAGTGTCGACGCGGGTGGTGTCAGCGCCGACACAGCGCCGAGTCGAGCCGGCAGAAGTCCACGTGCCGGCGCATCACGAGCGCGGGCAGCGGCGGGCGGCTGTCGACGGGGCGGAACACGCAGCCGACACTAACCGTCCGCAACCCTGTACGACCACGCCGTGGCATGTGGACCGGCTCACGTCGGCGTACGACACGGTGGCGCAACGGGCCGGCAACACCCGCGAGCCACTGTCGAGGCAGTTCCCGTTCGCCGACAGGAGGACCACCATGCTGGTACGCGCTCGCATCGCCCTGCCCGACGCGCCGGGCTCGCTCGGCCGGCTGGCCTGGACCCTCGGCGTACTCGGGGCGGACATTCTCCAGGTCTCGGTGCTGGAGACCGGGTCGGGCCGGGCCGTGGACGAGCTGACCCTGCGGCTCGGTTCGCTCACCGTCGACGAGCTGCGCGACCGGATCCAGATCATCCCGGGCGTACGCGTGGTCGCGGTGTGGCGGCCCCGGGCGCTGTCACACGCCGCGGACGCGGCGGTGCTCGGCCAGCTCGCGCGCGACCCGGACCGCGGGCTCACCACGCTGGTCGACGCCGCGCCGGACCTGTTCGCCGCGGAGTGGGCGGTGCTGCTCGGCGACGGTTCCGAGCCCACCCCGGTACGGGCGAGTTTCCGGGCGCCGCGCGCGCTGGCCGTGGGCGCGCTGGAACCGGTCCGGCCGCGGGCGTACGCGCTGGCGGACGGGACGCACGCGGCGATGGCGCCGCTCGGGCCCGGCGCCGTGCTGGTGGTCGCGCGGGCCGACGGGCCGGCGTTCCACCGGACCGAGGTGGACCGGTTGGACCAGATGGCGGGCGCCGCGGCCGGCATCCTCGGCACGGAACGTACGCTCGCCGCGACGGTCTGACACCGTCTCGTCCTTGCCCGTCCGAGATCGTCTGGGATAGTCTCCGGCCACTCGTCCCATGTATCTGTTTCCGGCCGCCGTACCCCGGCCCGACCGGTGCGGGTGACCCGAGACAGGGGCACGGCTGGAGGCGATCATGAGCGGGATCTCGCGCCGTGGCCTGTTCGGCGTCGCCGCCGGTACCGTCGCCGCGGTCGTCGCGCCCACCGCCGCGGCCGCCACCACCAGCGCGTCCGGCCCGTCCCTGAGCTTCGGTGTCGGCCCGCTCCGGCTGCGGAACACGATGGACCACGACGACGCCTGGGCCGGCTTCCTCGCCGGCTGCGACCCCACCTGGTCCCGCCTGCCGGAGACGTCGGGCGAGGCCGTGTTCCTCGGCAACGGCGGGCTCGGCGCCGCCATGTACCGGCACCCGGACCGGCGCGCCCTGCTCGTCGAGCTCGGCGACACCCGGGTACGCGACCACCGCACCGGCGGCGGCCGGCTGCGCATCGGGTACCTGGGGCTCGCGACGGTCGGCGAGATCACCGCCGTCGACCTGCGCCTGTCGCTGTGGGACGCGGAACTCGCCGGCACCGTCACCACCACGGCCGGGTCGTTCGCGCTGCGCTGCCTCGTGCACGCCACCCGCGACCTGCTCGTCGCCGAGCTGACGCCGGACCCCGGCGAGGCGGCCGCGTCCTGGTCGTTCACCGCGTTCCCGGGACCGGCCGGCAACCCCGCACCGTCCACGGTCGTCGACGCCGGCGGTGGACGCTGCGTGCAGGACCTCGCCGCCGGCGGCGGGCACGCCACCGTGTGGCGCGTCGACCGCACCGCGACCGGTACCCGGATCGTGGCGAGCGTCGCCGCCAGCTACCCGGCCCGCACCGCGTACGCCACGGCCGAGCGCACCCTGCGCGCCGCCGCCGTACGCGACGCCGGGGACCTGGCCGCCGAACATCGCGCGTGGTGGCACCGGCTCTACCCGCGGAGCTTCGTGTCGGTGCCGGACCACCGGACGCAGAGCTTCTACTGGCTCCAGGTCTACACGCTGGCCTGCGCCACCCGCGCCGACCGGCCCGTGGTGTCCACCACCGCGCAGTGGCAACAGGCGACGTCCCGGCCCCGGGTCGGCTGGGACCTCGACGTGCAGCTCTCGTACGGGCTGGTCGGGGCCGGCGGGTACGACGAGCTGGACTCGCTGACCGCGACGCTTGGCCGGCACCGCGCCGCGCTGACGTCGAACGTGCCGGCGGCGTACCGGGCGGACTCGGCGGGGATCGGCCGCGCCAGCCAGGACGACCTGCGCACCGGCCAGGTGGTGGCGCCGGGCTCGCCGACCGGCACGCCCGAGGTCGGTGACCTCACCTGGGCGCTCGCCACCGCGTGGCGGGCGTACCGGCACCGGATGGACACCGGGACGCTGCGCGACGTGCTGTACCCGCTGCTGCGCCGGGCCGTCTGCTTCTACCTGCACTTCCTGGTCGAGGGGGAGGACGGGCGGCTGCACCTGCCGCCCACGTACTCGCCGGCGTACGCGACGACGCCGGACTGCAACTACGACCTGGCGCTGCTGACGTGGGGTTGCCGCGCGCTGCTCGACGCCGCCGGTCGCCTCGGCGTACGCGACGAGCACGAGCCGCGGTGGCGGGACGTGCTGGACCGGCTCGTCGCCCCGCCGCGCGGCGACGACGGGCTGTGGATCGGCGCCACCAGGCGGCTCACGTCCTCGCACCCGCACTTCTCGCACCTGCTGTGGTTCCACCCGCTGCACCTGGTCGACCCCACCGAGCCGGCCGGCCGGGACCTGCTGCGGCGCTCGCTGGCGGCGTGGCTCGGGCGGCCCGGCGCGCTCCGCGGCCACTCGTACGCGGCGGCCGCGTCGATGTGCGCCCTGCTCGGCGACGGCGACGCGGCGTACGGCCACCTGACCGAGGTGTTCGACCGGTTCCTCACGCCCACCACCACCGACGCCGGCCGCGACCCGACGCTCGCCGCACCCCTCGCCGCCGCACAGGCGCTGACCGACATGCTGGTGCAGAGCGGGGGCGGCGTGCTGCGGATCTTCCCGGCCGTACCCACCGGCTGGGCCGACGTGACCGTGCACGACCTGCGCGCCGAGGGCGGCTTCCGGATCAGCGCCGTACGCGCCGGCGGCCGGACCCGCTTCGTCCGGATCCGCAGCACCGCGGGCGAGCCGTGCCGCGTCGCGCCGGGGCTGGCCGCGCCGTACCGCGTGCGGCCGGTGGCGGGCGACCCCGTACCGTTCCGCGACCGGGACGGGATCCTCGACATCGACCTGCCGCGCGGTGCCGACGTCCTCGTCACCACCGGCGGCGACGACGAGGACCTGACCATCGCGCCGGTCACCACCGACCCCACGCCCGGCTGGGGCCTGCCCGCCTGACAGCCGGGTCGGCAGCGTCGTTCGGCCGCTCTGCTCTAGAAGGGGATGTCGTCGTAGTCGTCCTGCGCGGCGCCGACCACCGCGAACGGGTCGGCGCGCTGCACCGCGGAACGGGCCGCCGAAGCGGGCGCCGCACCGGCCTCCGACGGGCGCGTCGCCCACGCCGGGAACGGGAACTCGACCACCAACGGCACCGGGATGTCCGGCTGGGCCACGAACATCGTGCCCGGCTTCGCCAGCACCGCGCGCTGCCGCTGCGCCGTCGGCAGGTAGCCGTACTCCGGGCGGCCGGCCTCCGCCGCGTCGAGCCGGCCCACGACCCGGATCGCCGAGTTCGCCACGATCCGGCGCTCGATCTCGCTCGCCGTCTGCTGCGCGCCGATCAGGATCACGCCCAGCGAACGGCCCCGCTCCGCGATGTCCAGCAGCACGTCCTTGATCGGGCTCGCGCCCTCGCGCGGCGCGTACTTGTTGAGCTCGTCGAGCACGACGAACAGCAACGGCCGGGCCGTACCGGCCTTCTCCTTGCGCTCGAACTCGGTCCGCAGCGTCACACCCACCACGAACCGCTGCGCCCGGTCCGGCAGGTTGTGCAGGTCGACCACGGTGACCTGACCGGAGTCGGCGGTGGAGATCGCGTGCGGGCGGCGCGCCGGCAGGTCGCCGCGGACCAACCGGCCCAGGTCGCGCTTGCTCGCCACCATCCGCCGGATGAACGCGTTGACCGTACCCAGGCCGATCGCGCTGCCCGCCCACTCCGCCCGGGTGTCGTCGTCGGTGAGCTGGTCGACCAACAGGTCCACCAGCGCCTCGTACGTCCGCAGCACGGTGCCGGCGACCACCGCCGAACCGCCCTCCGCCTCGATCGCGTCCCGCGCCAGCTTCGCCGCGACCTGGTGCACCACCATCGTGTACTGCTGGCGATCGTCGTCGGCGTCGGCGAACACGTACGGCAGGAGACGGTCGGCGCAGAACTCGTGCACCGTCCAGTAGAACGAGTCCACGCCGGTCGTCCGGGCCACCACGTCCGGCGTGCCCTCGGGATCACCCGCGCGGGGCGGCGCGTACACCGAGACGGAGCCGAACGCGTCCGCCGGCAGCCCCAGCTTCCCGTACGCCGCGCGCTGCTTGTCGTCCAGCTTCGTGTTCGGGTGGTCGAGCAGCAGCAGGTCCTCGCCCTTGACGTTGAAGATCAGCGCCTTGGTGTTCGTGGACTCCGCGCCGAGCACGCCCGACCCGAACACCGAGTAGAGCAGCCACGTCGCGAACGACGTCTTCGTGGCCACACCCGAGATGCCGGAGATCGACACGTGCGCGCCGCGGGTGCCGTCCAGGAAGTCGGCGTTGAGGTAGATCGCCTCGCCGTCCCGGCCGGTGCCGACCGCGACCCGCCGCTCCATCCGGTCGAAGTACAGCGCGGTGGCGCGCTCCTCGGCGGCGGCCCGGCGTACCTCCGCGCCCGGCATGGGCGGCACGTACGTCTCCGGCTCCACCCGCGTCGTCGTGATCTCCGCGGCCTCCTGCACCTGCGCCGGCAGCGTCCCCTCCGAGATCAGGAACACGTCCGAGTCGAACTGGGCGCCCTCGTGCCGCGCCCGCACCTGCGTCACCACCCCGGCGATCATCACCGGATCGCGCCCCGGTACGTCCCGCTCGGTCACCACCACGTCGTCGAGCTGCAGGTACGCGCCCGGACGCACGGCCACCCAGAAGCTCAGCGGCGTCGCGTCGGCGGTACCGAGGACCCGTCCGACGACGGCGCCCGGCTCGACCGGCGGCTCGTCGACCGACAGCTCCTCCCACGCCACCGCGTCGTCCGCCTCGGCTCTCGGCTGGACCTGGGTCATGGCCTTCGACACTCCCTGCTCGTCCGGCGGTACCGCCCCATCGTGCCGCACCGCGCGCCGGGCACCGCGCAGAACCGCCCGGGCGGCGGCCGGCGGTCACCCGAGGCGGCGCGCCCGCTCATCCCCGCACGTACCGCAGGAGGAGGTTGTCGTCGCCGGTCAGCACGTGCGCGAGGCGCATGTCCCGGCCCGCGGTCGGCGGACCCGCGGTGATCCGGCCGGCGCCCGGTCCGGCCAGCAGCGGCGACACCGTCAGGCACAGCTCGTCGACCACGTCGGCGGCGGTGAGGCTGCCGAGCAGGTGCGGGCCGCCCTCGCACAGCACCTGGGTCAGCCCGCGGGCGGCCAACTCGGCCAGGGCCGCCGGCAGGTCGACCTCGGCGTCGCCGTGCACAAGCACGTCCGCGACCTGCTCCAGCTCCCCGCGCCGGTCGATCGGCGACCCGCCGTGCGTGACGATGATCGGCCGGGTCGGCGCGTCGGTGAACATCTCGCTCGCCGGATCCAGCTCCAGCCGGCTCGACACCAGCACCAGCGGCGGGTACTCGGCGAGGCCGGCGGCGCGGCGCCACGCCCGGCGGCGCTGGTCGAGCCGCATCGCCCCGTACCCCTCGTGGCGCAGCGTGCCGGCACCCACCATCACCGCGTCGCACACCATCCGCAGCAGGCCGAACACCTGCTTGTCGGCCGACCCGGACAGGCCCGCCGAGTAGCCGGCGACGCTGACCGCGCCGTCCGCGCTGGTCACGAAGTTGACCCGGACGCTGGGTCGTGCCCGGTCGGGCAGGTAGCAGGCGAGCAGCTCGTCGTCGGACAGCGCGGTCGCGCCGGGCTCCGGCCACAGTCGGTACATGCCGGTCATGATCGCGCATCGCCCGTCGGCGCCGGCTCGCCGGGCCAGGCGTCGCGGACCGTCACGTGCCGCGGCCCACCGGACGACGCGATGTGCCGGAACCACTCCCGGCACTCCGGCACGGTGTCGGCCAGCCGGGCCGCCTCCTCGGCCGAGGCCCGGTCCCGCCACACGACCACGTCCAGCCAGCTTCCGTCGTCCTCCCGCGTCAGGTACGCCGCGAGACAGGCCGGGAAGCGTGCCCGCAGCGCCGCGAGCATCGCCGGACGCTCCGCGACCAGCCTGTCCTCGGCCCCGTCGTGGACCCGGAACGCGGCCAGCTCGATCACCATGCGCGGCACCCTAGCCCGCCCCACCGACATTCCCGTCCGATCCGGCCACACCGACGCCGATCGGGTCCAGGTCGCGATCCAGCGACGTCGCCCGGTCAGTGCGGTCAGCGGTAGCGGGCGGCGAGGCCGCGGGCCGCGGCGACGAGACGGTCGCGGAGCTCGGCGGGGGAGCACACCTCGACCTGGGGCCCGAGGCGCAGCATGTCCGACTCGGCGTGCTGCAACGACTCGATCGGGACCGTCGCGGTGACCCAGCCCTCGTCGTCCGGCGGCCCGGCCGTACGCTCGGCCGCCGCGACGACCGGCCCCGCCATCAGCTCGGTCAGCCGGCGGCGACCGGCCGGCGACAGCCGGATCACCGCCTCGCCGGTGTACAGCCGGGTCCGGAAGTCGGTGATGTGCTCCCGCCAGTACTCGGCGAGGTCGAAACCGTCCGGCCGGGCGAACCCGTCGTCGAGGGTCGCCAGGTCGAGGATCTGGTTCACCCGGTACGTCCGGGCGTCGGGCCGGTCCGCCGACCCGGCCACGAGATACCACGTGCCGGCCTTGAGCACCACGCCGTACGGGCAGAGCACGCGGCTCACGTCGGTCGGCTCCCGCCACCGCCGGTACGTGATGCGCACCTGCCGCTGCTCCCACACCGCCGAGGCCACGGCCGCGAGGTACGGCACGCTGTCGGCGTCCCGGTACCAGCCGGGCGCGTCGAGGTGGAACCGCTGCCGGATCAGGTCGGCGCGGTCGCGCAGCTCCGGCGGCAGCGCGGCGCGCAGTTTCAGCGCCGCGGCCGTGACGACGGTGCCGAGGCCCAGCTCGGCGGCCGGTCCGGGCAGTCCGGCGAGGAACAACGCCTCCGCCTCGTCCCCGGTGAGCCCGGTCAACCGCGTCCGGTAGCCGTCGAGCAGCTGGTAGCCGCCGCCGGGGCCGGCGTCGGCGTACAGCGGGATGCCGGCGGCGGACAGCGACTCGGCGTCCCGGTAGATCGTGCGTACCGAGACCTCCAACTCGTCGGCGAGATCCCGTGCCGTCATCCGCCCTCTGGTCTGGAGCAGCAGGAGCAGGGAGAGCAGTCGGCTGGCACGCATGCCGACAGCATCCCTCAACCCACTGACACTGGACGTCAGTGATCGGCGGCCAGACTCCCTGCCATGCCGTTCAACCCGAAGCGTCTCCGGACGCCGCGGCCGGTCGAGCTGGCCGGACGCATGATCAAGCCGTACCACGTGGACACGCCGGACATACCGCTGTCGCCGGCGATGCTGGCCGCCGCGTACGACGCGCTGCCCGGGCTGCTGCCCGCCCCCGACGACGAAACCCCGCCCGCCGGGTTCGCCGTCGTGCACCGCGGCGGCGACAGCCTCTACGTCAACGCGTACGCCTGGGTGTGGGGCAACGTGATCGAGTGCCACGTGGCCGCCGCCGGCCAGCCGTACCTGGGCTGCCCGGACACCGACCCGACGCACCTGGTGCCGGTGACGCGGCCGGTCATCGGCTGCGTCTGGGAGCTGCCGGCACTCGCCCACGAACGCACCGCCTGGGTACGCCACGTGCTGGCGCCGGACACCCCCGACCTCGACACCTACCTCACTGACACGCTGACCGAAGGAGCTGTGGGCGCATGACCGACTTCGACTTTTTCACCGGTACCTGGGACGTGGCCAACCGTCGCCTCGACAAGTGGCTGTGCGGCAGCGACAGCTGGGACGAGTTTCCCGGCGTCACGACCGGTATCAGCCTGTTCGGCGGCGGCGCCCACTTCGACGAGATCGTCTTCCCCACGCTCGGCCGGCGTGGCCTGACCCTCCGGCTGTACGACCCGGCGCGCGGCGAGTGGTCGCTCTACTGGGCGGCCAGCCGGGACGGGCTGCTACAGCCACCGGTCACCGGCCGGTTCGCGGACGGGATCGGCGAGTTCGTCGGCGACGACGAGCACGAGGGCCGGCCGGTGCGCGTCCGCTACCGGTGGTCGGGGATGAGCGCGACGACCGCCCGCTGGGAGCAGGCGTTCTCCGTCGACGACGGGGCGAGCTGGGAGACGAACTGGATCATGGACATGACCCGGCGCGCCACCCCGCACGCCTTCGCCGCGGTCGGCCCCGCCTGAGCCGCGGGCACCGGCTCACCGCATCTCGGCCAACACCTCCTCGACCGGGCTGGCGGCCAGCCCGAAGGTGCGCTCCGTCTCGCCGGAGTCGACGAGGAAGCGGCCGGTGTCCATGAAACGGGTCTCGAACAGCTCCGGCCAGAACGGGTCGGTGAGGCCGAGCAGGCTGATCTCCCGGTCGGTCATCGTGGCCAGGTCCGGCTCCGGCGCACCGGCCCGCGCCGCGAGCCGGGTGGCCAACTCACGCATCGTCGCCGTGATCGTCGGCGCCATCCACGGGCGGCCCCACGACCGCTCGTCCCGGGCCACCGCGGCCAGGGTCCGCGCCACGTCGCCGATCGCGGCGAACGAGTGCGGGTGGTCCAGCTCGGCCGGTACGAGTGCCGGCCGGCCCGCCAGCACCTGCGGGGCCACGAACACCGAGAACAGCGAGACGGCGCCGGCACCGAGGAACTGGCCGGCCCGTACCTCGGTGGCGCGGACCCGGCCGGCGTCGTGCGCGGCCTTCGCCTCCCGCCACATCGCCGCCCGGGTGCCGCCCTTCGGGCCGGTCGCCCGCTGCGGGGTGTCCGCGGTGACGGGGCCGTCGACCGGCCCGTATCCGTAGAGGTTGGTGAGCATGACGTAGCCGGCGCCGGTGCGCTCGGCGGCGGTGCGGATCGCGCCGAACAGTGGCGGGATCGTCTCCGGCCACGTGTGGTACGCCGCGGCGGCGCAGTTGAACACGGTGTCGGCGCCCTCGGTCAGCCCGGTCAGGGCGTCGACGTCGGTGGCGTCGAGCGCGATCCGCTCGACGCCCGGCTCGTCGGGGCCGCCGCGCCGGTTGACGACCCGTACCTTCTCTCCGTCGGCCGCGAGCAGCCGCGCGGTGGTCAGTGCGGTGCCGCCACCGCCGACGACGATGTGCAGGGACATTTCTCCTCCGGAATGAATGTCGTAGGACCGTGGTTCGCTTGCCACGAACGCCTCTTCAGCCTCCGGTCCGGATGCCGTGGCAACCACGGGCCGGCCGGCCAGACACCCGGAGGATCGGGCCATGCACCGCGTCGCCGTCCTTGCCGCACCACCGGTCACGAGCTTCGAGCTGTCCGTACCGGACCTCGTGCTGGGGCAGGCGCGCGTCGGCCCGGCCCCGGCGTACGAGGTGGTGTTCTGCGCGGTCGAGCCGGGGCCGGTGCCGGGCGTCGGCGGCGTCGGGATCGCCGTGACGCGGGGGTTGGACGCGGTGGCCGGGGCGGGCACCGTGCTGGTGATCGGCGGGGCGGACCTGGCGGCGCCGGATCCGCGGGTCGGCGCGGCGCTGGTCGCGGCGCGCGCGGCGGGCGCCCGGCTGGTCGCGCCGTCCTGCGCGGGGGCGTTCCTGTTGGGCGCGGCCGGCCTGCTGGCGGGGCGGACCGCGGCGATCGGGTCCGGCCTGGCGACCGAGTTCCGCCGGCGGTACCCGGAGGTGACGCTCACCGACGGGCTGTTCGTCGCGGACGGCGGGGTGTACACGTGCGCCGGGCACGCCGCGGCGATCGACCTGTGTGTGCATCTGGTCGCCGCGGACCACGGCGCCGCGGTCGCCGGTGCGCTGGCGCGGGCGCTGGCGGTGGCGCCGCCGCGGCCGGCGGAGGCGACGCCGCCGGCCGAGCCGGTACCGGCCGAGCCGGTCGCCTCGCTGGCGGCCACCCGGGAGTGGGCGCTGGCGCGGCTGGCCGACCCGCTCCAGCTGAGTGACCTGGCGCGGCACGCGAACACGAGCGTGCGGACGCTGACCCGGCGGTTCCGGGCCGAGACGGGCCTGAGCCCGCAGCGGTGGCTGCTCGCCCGGCGGATCGACGCGGCCCGGCGGCTGCTGGAGACGACGGACCTGCCGGTCGAGGCGGTCGCGCGCCGGGCCGGCCTGGGTACGGCCGACTCGCTGCGGGCGCACCTGGCGCGGGAGGTGGGCGGCACGCCCAGCGCGTACCGGGCGCGGTTTCGGGTCAGTCGGGTCGCATGACCCGGCGGTAGTGGGCGCGCGCCTCGTCGGTCCGGCCGGTGCCGTACGCGCGAAGCAGCTCGGCGAGCTCCGGCAGGTCCCGTTCCAGCCGGCCCGCGGCCGTCTCGATCTCGGCCGCCGAGGCCACCGCCCGCAGCAGCGCCTGTACGGTGCCGACCGCGTCGCCGCCGCCGGGTGGCGGGTCGGGCAGCCGCAGGTTGCGGGCGGTGGTCGGCGCCTCGGCCCGGATCGCGGTGAGGCGGGCACGGACCTGCTCGGGCGGCATCGCGACGAAGTCCGGATCGTCGACGAGCTCCTGCACGGCGAGCAGCCGGCCCAGCACCGCCGGGTTGCTGATCTTGGCGCGCTGCCCGGACATGAGCTGGGACAGCATCGGCGCGGACAGCCCGAGGATCCCGGCCAGCCCGGCCTGCGTCAGGCCGAGCCGGGCCAGCAGCACGCCGATGAGTTCGCCGAGCGGCCGGCCGTACCACTCGGCCTGGTGTGCCCGGTTCCGGCTGACCGGATCCATCCCGACTCCCTGTTTGCAGATGCGACGCCCGAGATTTGCACTCGCCTGTGACACTAGCGCAGAACTCGCCCACCAAGCGGCGCGGCATGATTTGCATATGCAATGAAGGGGAGTGGGATGCGTACTCTCAGACGGCTGGTCGCGGTGGCCGCGGCGACCGCGCTCGGCGCGGCGCTGGCGCCCGTCGCGGCGTCCGCGGCGCCGGCCGGCACCGACCTCGCGCCGATGATGCTGGTGGTCGACGCGTCCGGCTCGATGGCCGACCGCGACCCGTCCGGCGGTACCCGGATCGCGGCGGCGCGTACGGCGGTGCACGAGCTGGTCCGGCAGTTGCCGGACGACGCGCGGGTCGGTCTCACCACATACGGGACGCGCACCGGCTCGTCGGACGCGGAGAAGGCGCGGGGCTGCCGGGACGTGACCGTGCTGCGCAAGGTCGGCCCGTTGGACCGGGGCGCGTTGACCGGCGCGGTCGACTCGCTCACGCCGCGCGGGTACACGCCGATCGGTCGGTCGCTGCGGACGGCGGTGGCGGCGCTGCCGTCGGACGGTCCGCGTTCGGTGGTGCTGGTGTCGGACGGCATCGACACGTGCGCCCCGCCGGATCCGTGCGCGGTCGCGGCCGAGCTGCACAAGGCGGACCCTGACCTGCGGGTGCACACCGTCGGGTACGGCGTGGACGGCGCGGCGCGCAAGCAGCTCGCGTGCCTGGCGCAGGCCACCGGCGGCACGTACGCGGACGCGCCGGACGCCGCGGCGCTGCGCCAGGTGCTGCCCCGGGTGACGGCCGGCGCGTTGCGCAACTACGAGCCGGCCGGTACGCGGGTGACGGGTACCGACGGCCAGGACGACGCGCCGGTGCTGGCGCCGGGGCGTTACCTGGACGTCGCGGTCCTGGGCCGCGAGCGTTACTACCGGGTGGCCGCGGCGGGCCGGGACACGCTGTACTTCACCGCCTCGGTTCCCTTGCAGCGCAGCCATTCCGCGGGTGACGGCGACGTGGCGCTGGACGTGCGGATGTACGCGCCGGACGGGCGCAACTGCCAGGTGCACGAGCGCGGCCACACCACGGCCGGAATGGACGGCGGCGCGGTCACCGCCACCGTCGCGTTCACGCCCTCGAAGTCCACTGTGGACAGTTGCCGGGCCGGCGGCCGGTACGGCTTTCGCGTCACGTACGGCCGCTCGACCGGACAGCCCGCCGAGCTGCCGCTGGAGATGCAGGTCGGCGTCGAGCCCGCCCTCGCCGGGTCGAGCGGCCCGGCGGCGGCCACCGCGCCCGTCGCGTTCGCCGCGCCGACCGGTACGCCCGCGGCCGTGACCGGCGGCGGCTCGTTCTCGTCGGCGGCCGTGCTGCCCGGCACCGGCGTCTACACCGACGTCCTGCAGAACACCGAGTACGTCTACTACCGGGTCCGACTCGCCTGGGGCCAGGGCCTCGCGTACCGGGTGCGGATCGGTGCGGCGGCCGGTTGGGAGGCCGGCGACGACGCGAACGTCGGCACCGCCGCGTACTCGCCGTTCCGGGCCGACGTGGCCGCCGCGACGTCCAGCTACCGGGGCACCGCCCGCGACCTGCCCGCCGACGCCGGCGCCGTGCGGACGTTGCCGGTCCGCTACCGCAACCGGGAGCTGGGCGACGACCGGCAGCGCCGGCAGAGCGTCGCCGGTTGGTACTACGTCTCGGTCAAGCTCGGCCGGCAGCGGGCGCACCCGGCCGCCGAGCACGCGGTACCGGTGCGGATCGAGCTGTCCGTCGTCGGGCACGCCGAGCCCGGCCCGACGTACGCGAGCGCCACGGCGTCGCCGGCAACCGCGCCGAAGCGTACGGCGACCCGGGCGGCGGGCTTCCCGGTCGTACCGGTGGTGGGTGGCGCGGCGGGGCTGGTCGCGGTCGCGGCCCTGGCCGGCGTCGTCGTGGCGGTCCTCCGCCGACGCACCTGACCGGCCGGGTCAGCGCCAGGAGTAGCGGCCGTCCCGGTACGTGCAGCGCAGCGTGCCGCCGTCCGGGCCGGGCGTCGCGATCCCGACGTCCTGCCAGTCGCAGGCCGCGCCGGCACGCACACCGCTCGCGGCCGGCCCGGACGGTGCGCCGGCCGGCGCCGACGGTGAGCCGCCCGGCCCAGGCGTACCGCCGGACGACGCGGCGAGCGCGACCGCCACCCCGCCCGCCGCCGCGGCGACGGCGCCGAGCGCGACCAGCAGCACCACCCGCCGGGACCTGGGCGGTGCCGGTACCGACGGGGGACCGGCACCGCGCGACCCGCTTCCCGCGTCCTCCGGATGCTGGCCGGCGGGGTCACGCGGGGTCGGCAGCTCGTCGCTCGTGACCTGGTCGAAGACCTCGATCGGGTCGCCGTCCGCGGTGTGCGCGGGCGTCGCCAGCGGCGTCGCGGCGCACAGCGCGGCGAGCGTGGCGGCGGCGTGCCCCGCGTCGGGGCGGTCGGCCGGGTTGGTCGCGGTGAGCGCGTCGAGCAGCGGCGCCAGCGGCGTGTCGGGACCGCCGGCCGACGCACCACCCTCCGGGGAGGCCGCCGAGGGGCCGGTCGCGTGCTCGGGCAGGTCGGCGCCGGTCAGCAGCTGCCGGCCGACCAGGCCGACCGCGTACAGGTCCTGCGGCGGCGCGGGCGGCGCGCCGGCCAGCACCTCCGGCGCCACGTATCCCGGTGTGCCGACGACGAACCCGGTCTCCGTCAGCCGCGGCCCACCCGCCGGGTACGCGATGCCGAAGTCGCCGAGCCGCGCGTGCGGCGGGCCGGTGCCGGTCGCGGCGAGCAGCACGTTGGCCGGTTTGACGTCGCGGTGCACCAACCCCGCCGCGTGCACCGCGGCCAACCCCGACACCACCTGGGCGAGAATCTCCGCCGCGTACCGCCAGGGCAGGGCACCGTTGTCGCGCAGCAGCGTGTCGAGTGAGCCGCCGGCCATCAGGTCGGTGGCGAGCAGCGTGCCGTCGTCGTCGGCCTGCCACGCGTACGGGCAGAGGAGGTGCGGGTGGTCGAGCCGTACGGTCTGCTCCAGCACCACCCGCACCAGCGTGCGCGGGTCCGGGCCGCGCACCAGCTTCACCGCGCACGGCCGGCCCAGCCGCCGGTCGTACGCCCGCCAGACGGTGCCGGTGCCGCCCGCGCCGATCCGCGAGATCCGCTCGAACCGTTCCGACATGTCGCAGAGGCTAGCGCCCGGCACACAGCCGGCGCCCGACCCGGCAGACCGCTACGCGGTGAGCAGGGTGCGTACCCGGTCGGGGCCGAGCGCGAGCAGCAGGGTGGGCAGCCGCGGCCCGGTGTCGGCGCCGACCAGCAGCCGGTACACCAGCGCGAAGAACGACCGCTGCGCCGTGCGTACCGTGTCGTCGGCGGGTGCGTCGACGGCGAGTCCGTTGCGGCGCTTGGGAATCCCGTACACGAGGGTGGTCAGTGCGGTGAGGTCGGCGCAGCCCGGCAGCTCGGCGACGAGCAGGTCCAGCGCGGCCCGCTCGTCCGGCGTCAGGGCGGCGAGCCGGGCCGCGTCGGGGGTGGCCCGTACCCGGGTCCGCCGCTCCGGCGGTACGTGCCGGGCCAGCCACGTCGCGGCGAGCGTGCGCCGCGGCTCGACGTCCGCGAGCCGTACGCCGGCGCCTTCGGCGAGGCCCAGGATCCGCGCCGTCTGCGCCGGGTCGCCGGCCGTCACGTCCAGCACGGACGTCAGCAGCCGCCACGACACGGGCCGGCGAGGCGCGACGAGCCCCGGCACCGCCGCCCGCCGGTACGCCTGCGTCTCCGCCGGCCCGGCCGTACCGTCGGCGACCCGGGACCCCAGCCTGTCCCACTCGTCGTACAGGCGGGTCACCTCGGTGCCGAAGTCGACGGTGATGGACTGCTGCGGGCGGCGCCGGGCGTAGAGCCAGCGCAGGATGGCCGGTTCGAGGATGGCGAGCGCGTCGGCCGGGATGGGCGCGTCGCCGGACGACGACGACAGCTTCGCGACGCCGCGCGTCCCCACGAACCCGTACGACAGGAACGCCGGCGGCCGCGCCCCGAACACCACCCGGCAGATCCGCCGGCCGACGCCGACCGACGAGGTCGGGGCCGCGTGGTCGCCGCCCGCCGCCTCGAAGCAGACCGGCTCGGCCGCCCAGCGCATCGGCCAGTCGACCTTCCAGACGAGCTTGCCGGCGTTGACGTCGGCGAGCCGGAAGCCGTCCGGCCCGCACGTGCCGCAGGCGTACCGCAGCGCGGTCGTGTCCACGTCGTAGGCGGTGATCCGGGTGTCGTCGCGGCCGCAGCGCCGGCAGTACACCCGGTACGGCCACCAGTCCGGATCGGTGCGTCCGAGGACCGCCGCGATCTCGTCGCGCCGGGCCATCGCGGCGAGCACCCGGCCGGTGTAGTGGCCGGCGCCGTACCGGGCGGACTGGCCGACCTCACGTACCCGTACGCCGAGCCGGTCGAGCGCGGTGCGCAGCGGCGCCGCGTACCGCTCGGCCCAGCTCGGGTACGCGCCGTCCGGGTCCGGCACCTCCGCCAGCGGCCGGCCCAGGTGTTCGCCCATCCGCGCCGGTACGCCCGCCGGCAGCCGGCGCAGCCGGTCGTGGTCGTCCCAGAACAGTACGTGCTCCACGGGTACGCCGCGGGTCGTGAGCTCCGCGGCGACCAGGTGCTGGGTGAGCAGTTCGCGCAGGTTGCCGACGTGTACGGGGCCGGACGGGCTGATGCCGGACGCGCACACCAGGGTGCCGGTGGCGCCGCGTGCGGTGTGCTCGGCGAGGGCCTCGTCGGCGGTGCGGGCGACCCAGTCGGCGGGGTCGGGGGCAGGGGACGGTGACATCGATGACCTCACAGGAGTACGCCACAGGAGAAGGGGGGAGGGCGGCACGTACCCCGGACCCGCAGGAGAGGCGAACGCGGGCAGAGCCGGTCGCCGGGCCGCCGTCAGGCGCGGGCCCGGCCCGGTTTCGTCTGCCGACCGGAGATCATCGGGGGCGATACTACTCGCCCGGCCGGCCGGTGGCGGGTTCCTGCGGCGGCGGCCCGGTCCGGTGCTGGCAGTCGCACCACGCCCGGCCCTTGCAGTCCTCGTGCCGCCGGTCCCGGCACGCCTGGCAGATCATCCGTCCAGTCAACCCGTACCTGCCGGCGGCGTACCGGCGGATCGACGGCCGTCATCCTCCGGGGCCGGCACGGGTCCCCGCCGTAGGGTGACGGGATGAGGGGTGAACCGGGCGACGCGCTCCGGGCCTCCGACGCCGACCGCGAACGGATCGCCGACGTGCTGAACGTGGCGGTGGCCGAGGGCCGGCTGGAGTTCGAGGAGTTCGAGCAGCGGCTCGACCGGTTGTACCGCTCCCGCACGTACGGCGAGCTGCGTGCCCTGGTGGCCGACCTGCCCGACGGGAGCGACCCGGTCGAGCTGCGCGCCCGCGGTACCCGGCTGCACCGGGCCGGCCGGTGGCGGGTGCCGCGCGCGCTCGTCGTCGACAACCTGGCCGGGCCGACCGTGCTGGACTTCTCTGCCGCCGAGATCCGCACCGCCCGGGTCGACGTCGAGCTGAACACGCGGTACGGCACGACGATCCTGGTCCTGCCGCACGGCGCCACGGCGGACACCAGCGACCTGGAGATCCGCTGGGGCACCCTGCGCTCCCGCGTACCGACCGGGCCGGCGGCGGACGGCGTGCACTTCCGCATCACCGGCCGCCACATCGGCGGCACCCTGCGCATCCGTACCCGCCGCCGCTGACGGACCGGTGGCGGCGGGGCCCGGTGTCAGAGCAGCGCGGGTTCGGCGCCGGAGTCGGTGACCATCGGGCGGCCGGCGGCAATCCAGGACTTCATGCCGCCGTCGAGGTTGACCGCGTCGATGCCCTCCTGCCGCAGGTACGAGGTGACGCGGGCGGACCGGCCGCCGGAGCGGCATACCACCACGATGCGGACGTCGTCGGGTAACTCGGGCAGACGTTCCGGTACGGCACCCATCGGGATGTGCACCGCCTTGGCGATGTGGCCGGCCGTGTACTCGTCGGGCTCCCGGACGTCGAGGACGACCGAGTCCTCGGCGACCGCGTCGGCGTCGATGCTCGGGACGTGCGGGGGTTGTGGCATCACCCCCTCACCGTACCCACGACCGGCGGGGGTTAGTCGGGCAATGTCCGGATTCGTGTCGGCCGATCGGCTGGCTTCTGCGACGAACTCGCGGCCGGCTCTTTACGAACAGATGACCAACTGATCTAATCACTTAGCCATTTGGTCTCCGCGTTGGAGGTACGGATGAACGGTTCGACGGCGTACCCCCTGGGCCGGCGGGCACTCCTGACCGGAGCCATGGCGGTGCCGCTCGGCGCGGCACTCGGCCTCGGGCGCGGCGGCTCCCCCGCCGTCGCGGCCGAGTCGCGGACGGCCGCGCCGAGGGTGCTCGGCGTGGCGCCCGACCGGGCGCTGACCGCGCTGTTCAACGGCTACAGCGACAGCGGCGTGGGCTGGACCGGCGCCGACTCGACCTACTCGGTACGGCTGCCCGACGGCCGGATCGTGTGGATCTTCTCCGACACGTTCCTCGGCCCGGTCAACGCAGACGGCTCCCGCCCGCAGGACACGCCGTTCCTCAACAACTCGTTCGTGGTGCAGCGCGGCTCCCGGCTGACCACCGTGCACGGCGGGACCGCCGACGCCTCCGAGGCGCTCGTACCGCCGGACGCCGACGGGTGGTACTGGGCGGGCGCCGGCATGGTCGGCGCCGGCACGCTGAACGTCACGTACCACCAGTTCCACCGCACGGGGACGGGGATCTGGGACTTCGCCTGGCTGCGCAGCGTGGTCGCCCGGTTCCGGCTGGACACGTTGCGGCTCATCGACATCACCCCGCTACCGTCCGCCGTGCCGAACCTGGAGAGCGCGTCGTGGCTGCTGGCCGACCGCGGCCACACCTACGTCTACCGCGTCGAGGACCTCGGCCCGGACAAGTACCTGCACGTGGCGCGGGTGGCCGGCGACGACCTGCGCGCGCCGTGGCGGTTCTGGACCGGGTCGGGCTGGTCGGCGGACGAGACGGCGTCGGCGCGGGTGATGGCCGGCGTGTCCAACGAGTACAGCGTGACCCGGGTGGGATCGGGCTACCTGCTCGTCACGCAGGACACGACGGAACTGCTGAGCCCGCACGTCGTGGCGTACGCGGCGAGCTCGCCGACCGGGCCGTTCACCAACAGGACCGCCGTGTACACGACGCCGGAGACGGGCGCGGACGGCAGCTACCACAACGGCAACGTGTACACGTACAACCCGCACGTGCACCCGGAGCTGTCGCGCGACGGCTCGCTGCTGGTGACGTACAACGTGAACAGCTTCGACAACCAGGACCTGTACGCGGACGTGAGCATCTACCGACCGCGGTTCGTGCGGGTGAGGCTGGGCCGGTGACCGGTGAGAACCTGGCCCGGCCGAGCCTGTCGGACGCGCTGACCGACCGGGTCCTCGCCCTGATCCGCGAGGAGGGACTGCGCCCGGGGCAGCGGCTGCCGTCGGCGCGGGCGCTGGCCGAACGGTTCTCCGTGGCGACCCCGACGATCCGGGAGGCACTGCGGCGGTTGCAGGCGACGGGCGCCGTCGAGCTGCGCCACGGCTCCGGCGTGTACGTCTCGGCCACCCTCGACCGCGTCCTGCTGCCCAACCCGAACCTGTCGGTGCTGCCCGGCGAACGCCTGCTGCACCTGCTCGACGCCCGCCTGCTGATCGAGCCGTACCTCGCCGAACGTGCGGCGATCCGGTGCGGCGACAAGGAAGCGGCCGAGCTCGAAGCCCTGCTCGGCGGCGCGTCGGACAACCTGAACGGCAACGACACGCGGCTGCACGAGGCCAACATGGGCTTCCACACGGCCGTCGCCGCGGTCGCCGGCAACACCGTACTGAGCGAGGTGCTGGAGTCCCTGCTGGCCGTCTACGGCCCCGAACAGCGCGAGATCCTCGCCCTGTTCGACGACCGGGTCCGGGACTACCGCGAGCACCAGGAGATCATGACCGCCATCGTCGAACGGCGGGCGACCGACGCCGCCGAGAAGATGCGCGCGCACCTGGCCGACGTACGGTCGGTGGTCGCGCGGCGGGTGGCGGCAGAGCAGTGACCCATCCCCTCACGAAGGAAAGGTGACAGACCCGTGCGGCGATTTCGCGTCGTGGTTGCGGTCCTGGCCGCCGCCGTCCTCGGATTGACCGCCTGTGGCGGCGGCAGCACCGAGCACAAGACCACGCTGAAGCTGTACAACGACAAGGGCGCCTGGAAGCCGTACTTCCAGCAGTTGAACGCCACGTCGAAGAAGCAGATCGGCCTGACGACCAACCCGGTCGGCTACACCGACGAGCCGACGTACCAGTCGTTCATCAAGGCGTCGTTCCGGACGAAGAACAAGCCGGACCTGTTCACCTGGCAGGTCGGCTCGCAGCTGTCCGACATCGCCACCACCGGCCAGGTCGCCGACACCAGCGACATCTGGAACCAGGCGATCAAGTCCGGCGACCTCACCCAGGACGTCAAGAAGTACTACACGGTCGACGGCAAGCAGTACTGCGTGCCGCTGAACGTGTCGTACTGGGTGATGTTCTACAACAAGAAGGTCTTCGCGGAGGCCGGCGCGAAGCCGCCGGCGTCGTGGGCGGACCTGATGGCCGACGCGCAGAAGCTGAAGGCGCACGGGGTCACGCCGTTCTACCAGACGAACATCCTGTTCAGCTTCGTGTGGTTCCAGCAGTTGCTGCTCGGCACCGACCCGCAGCTGTACGAGGACCTGTCGACGGGGAAGGCGAAGTACACCGACCCGGGCGTCGTTGCGGTCATGAAGCAGTGGAAGGGCATGATCGACAAGGGCTACATGTCCGACGCCGGTGACAAGACCGACCCGGGCGCGCTGCTCAAGTCCGGCAAGGTGGCGATGGTGCCGGACGGCACCTGGTTCAACACCACCATGTCGCAGCTGAAGATGAAGCCGGGCAGCGACTACGGCACGTTCGTCATCCCGAACGTCAACCCGGCCCTGTCCACCACGTCGATGGCGTTCGAGTCCGGTCCGCTGTGCTCGCTGACGAAGGCGCCCGACCCGGACGCCAGCCAGAAGTACCTGAAGTGGTGGGTCGGCAAGGACGCGCAGCAGCCGTGGGCGTCGTCGCGGGGCGACGTGTCGGCGAACCCGAAGGTCACCTCGTCCGACCCGAACCTGACCGCGGTCACCAAGCAGGCCAACAGCAGCGACACCAAGCTGTACCTGCGGTACTTCGAGGCGGCGCCGCCGCCGGTGCTGACCGCCGCGCTGGACGCGTTCGGCGCGTTCCTGGCCGACCCGGCGAGCTACCAGAAGCAGTTGCAGACGATCCAGCAGGCTGCGGACCAGTACTGGAGCCAGCACAAGTGACCGCCGTGACCGACCGTTCCGCGCCGCCGGGCACGCGTGTGCCCGGCGGCGCGGGGCGCCGCCTCGCCGACCGGTTCGCCGGGTACGGGTTCGTCGCGCCGGGCGTGCTGCTCACCGCCGTCCTGCTGTACGTGCCGTTCCTGTACACGCTCTACATCGGCTTCACGAACTACGACGGGCTGCACCCGAGCGAGTTCGTCGGCCTGGACAACTTCGTGCGGTTCGCGAACGACCCGGCGCTGCTCACCTCGGTACGCAACACGCTCATGTGGGTGGTCGGCGCGACGGTGATCCCGGTGGTGCTGGGACTTCTCGTCGCGGTGCTGTCGCACGGGCTGAAGCACGGCACGTGGTACCGGATCCCGTTCCTGCTGCCGTACGCGCTGTCCGGGGCGGGGCTGGCCGTGATCTGGGGGTTCATCCTGCAGCACGGCGGCGCGGCGAACCAGGTGCTGACGGCGCTGCACGTACCGGGCGGGGACAGCTCGTTTCTCCAGCACGGACCGGCGAACACGATCTCGATGATCATCGCGATCACCTGGCAGCAGTTGGGCGTCAACGCGTTGCTGTTCATGGTGGGGCTCCAGTCGATCCCGACCTCGCCGCTGGAGGCGGCGCGGCTGGACGGCGCGAACGCGTGGCAGCTGTTCCGCCGGATCACCTGGCCGCTGCTGCGCCCGCTGACCACGGTCGTCGTCGGCCTGTCGCTGGTGGCGAGCCTGAAGACGTTCGACATCGTGTGGGTCACCACGCAGGGCGGGCCGGGCCGCTCGTCGGAGACGCTCGCCGTGACCATGTACCGCGACGCGTTCGTCACCGGCGACTACGGGCAGGGCGCGGCGGTCGCCGTGGCGCTGACCATCGTCACCGGCCTGGTGTCGTTCGTGTACCTCAAGCGGCAACTGAGGACGGTGACCTGACATGCGTATCGGAGGCATCGTCCGCCGCGCGGTGCTGATCGTGCTCGGCCTGGTCTGGCTCGCGCCGGTGTACCTGCTGGTCGTGAACGCGATCCGGCCGGGGGAGGACTACACGGGCGACCACGTGTGGTCGCCGTCCGGCACGTTCGGCCTGTTCGCGAACTTCGCGAAGGCATGGGACAGCGCCGATCTCGGCCCGAGCATCGGCAGCACCGTGCTCTACTCGATCGTCTCGCCGGCGGTCGGTGTGGTGGTCGGCGCGCTCGCCGCGTACGCGATCGTGGTGCTGCGGCTGCGGCACGGCTTCGCCTGGTTTCTCGCCGTGTACGGCGGGACCATCTTCCCGACGCAGATGCTGTTGATCCCGCTGTTCCTCGGCTACTCCGACGCCAACCTGTACGACAACCGGTTCGGCATGGTCCTCATCTACACCACGATCTCGGTGCCGCTGGCCGCGTTCGTCATGCGCAACTTCTTCACCGGCGTGGCGTACGAGGTGTTCGAGGCGGCACGGATCGACGGGGCGAGCGCGTTCGCCGCGTTCTGGCGGATCTACCTGCCGCTGTCGGTGCCGGCCCTCGCGGCGGTGTTCATCCTGGACTTCACGTTCGTCTGGAACGACCTGATGTTCGGCCTGACGCTGTCCCAGGACCAGTCGGTACGCCCGATCCAGACCGCGCTGTCCGCGCTGAACAGCGCGTACGCGGGGACGTCGGTGCCGACGGTGCTCGCGGCCGGGCTGATCGTCTCGCTGCCGACGGTGGTGCTCTTCCTTGCCACGCAACGTTTCTTCGCCCGGGGACTGACCCTGGGCCAGTACTGAGAGGCACGTCGCTTGAAGATCGTCGACATCCGACCGACCACGGTGACGGTGCCCCTGGAAGCGCCGCTGCTGCACTCCAACGGCGCGCACTGGGGCCGGTTCGTGCGTACCGTGGTCGAGGTCGAGGCGGACAACGGCCTCGTCGGGCTCGGCGAGATGGGCGGCGGCGGGCAGAGCGCCGAGGACGCGATCCGCGGCCTGCGCGACTACCTGATCGGCCACGACGTGTACGCGTTGGAGGCGTTGCGGTTCGCCATCGCCAACCCCACCGCCAGCCTGTACAACAACCGCACCCAGCTGCTCGCCGCGATCGAGTTCGCCTGCCTGGACCTGATCGGCCAGCAGCAGAACCTCCCCGTGTACGACCTGCTGGGCGGCAAGCTGCGCGACCGTGTCCCGTTCGCCTCGTACCTGTTCTTCCGGTACGCCGACCCGGCGACCGGCCTCGGCGAGGTGCGTACGCCGGAGCAGGTGGCCGCGCACGCGACGGATCTGAAGGACCGGTACGGGTTCACCACGCACAAGCTGAAGGCGGGCGTGTTCCACCCGGACCACGAGCTGGACTGCTACCGGGCGCTCGCCGACGCCACCGGCGGCGACCTGCTCCGGTACGACCCGAACGGCGCGCTGTCGGTCAGCCAGGCGCGGCGGTTCGGCCGGGCCATCGCCGAGCTGCCGAACGAGTACTTCGAGGACCCGACCTGGGGGATGAACGGGCTTCGGCAGCTCCGCGATCTGGGGCTGCCGCTCGCCACCAACACGGTCGTGGTCAACTTCGAGCAGCTGGCGGCGAACGTCCGCGATCCCGCCGTCGACGTGGTCCTGCTGGACACCACGTTCTGGGGCGGGATCCGGCCGTGCGTGAAGGCGGCCGGGGTGTGCGAGACGTTCCAGCTCGGGGTGGCGGTGCACTCGTCCGGCGAGCTGGGCATCCAGCTCGCGACGATGCTGCACCTGGGCGCGGTGCTGCCCAACCTGGACCACGCCGCCGACGCGCACTACCACCACCTGCGCGACGACATCATCGTGGGCGGCAAGATGTCGTACGTGAACGGAACGATCGCCGTCCCCGACGGCCCTGGCCTGGGCGTACGCCTCGACCGGGACAAGCTGGCCGAGTACGCCGAGCTGTACCGGGAGCTGGGCAACTACCCGTACGACCGGGATCCGGGACGCCCCGGCTGGTACCCGCTCGTGCCGAACGACCGGTGGGCGGACCCGGCCGCGCCGCAGCCGGGGGCGCTGTGACCGCGCATCGGTGGCGGCCCCGCCGCAACTGGGGCGCCCGGGTCCACGAGTCGAGCATCGACGGCCTCGCCGCCGTCACGCTGGAGAACGAGCGGCTGCGGGTGACCGTGCTGCCCGGCAAGGGCTGCGACATCGTCGAGTTCCTGGACAAGCGCACCGACACCGACCTGATCTGGTGGTCGCCGCTCGGGCTGCGGTCACCGGCGTCGGCGGCCGGCGGCGCCGCCGACGACGCCGCCCTGTTCCACGACGTGTACGAGGGCGGCTGGCAGGACGTGTTCCCGTCCGGCGGCGCGCCGTCGACGTACCGGGGTGCGGCGCTCGAACAGCACGGTGAGGTGTCCGGGCTGGCCTGGGACCACCGGATCGTCACGGACACGCCGGAGGAGGTGGCCGTCGAGTTCGCGGTGCGTACCCGGCGCCTTCCCTACCTGGTGACCCGCATGCTGCGGCTCGCCGCGGGCGCGGTCCGGTTGACGGCGACGGAGCACGCGACGAACACCGCGCCCGTACCGGTGCACGCGATGTGGGGTCAGCACCTCGCGTTCGGCCGGCCGTTCCTGTCGCCCGGCGCGCGGATCACGGTGCCCGCCGGTACCCGGGTCATCGCGCACGCCGAGCCGATCGGGCCGGGCCGCGTCGCCCCCGGCGGCGAATACGACTGGCCGGTCGTACCCGCGCCCGACGGCGGCACCAGCGACCTGTCCGTCGTACCGGACGCGGTCGGCACCTCCGACGTCTGCTACCTGACCGGCTTCACCGACGGCTGGTACGAGCTGGCCACCGACGCCGGCGCCGTCCGCGTTGAGTGGGACGCGGACGTCCTGCCGTACCTGTGGCTCTGGCAGGAGCTGGGCGGCACCACCGGGCATCCGTGGTGGGGCCGGGTGTACGTGGTGGGGTTGGAACCGTTCTCCAGCTATCCGACGAACGGGCTGGCCGAGGCCGTCGACAACGGCAGCGCGATCGAGTTCGCGCCCGGCGACTGCCGGTCGTACGAGTGGTCGGTGGGGCTGGTCGATGGGTGAGTTCGACGGCCGGGTGGCGCTGGTGGTCGGCGGGTCCGCCGGGATCGGGCGGGCGGTCGTGGCGCGGCTCGCGTCAGCCGGCGCGTCGGTCGTGTTCTGCGGCCACGAGCCGGACGGGGTCGGCGGGACCGAGACCGCGGAGCGCACCGCCGGACACGCGGTCACCGGCCGCGTCGCCGACGTACGCTCCGCCGACGCGATGGCTGAGCTCGTGGCCACCGCGGTCGACACGTACGGCGGGCTCGACGTGCTCGTCAACTCCGCCGGCATCCAGCGGTACGGCACCGTCGAGGACACCACACCCGACGCGTGGGACGAGGTGCTCGACGTCAACCTCAAGGGCATGTTCCTCGCCGCGAAGTACGCCGTGCCGGCGATGCGCGCCCGCGGCGGCGGCGCGATCGTCAACGTCTCCTCGGTGCAGGCGTACGCGGCGCAGCAGCAGGTGCTGGCGTACTCGGTGAGCAAGGCCGGGATCAACGCGCTGACCCGGTCGATGGCCCTGGACCACGCCGCCGACCACATCCGGGTCAACGCCGTGTGCCCCGGCTCGGTGGACACGCCGATGCTGCGCTGGGCGGCCGGGCAGTTCGCGGGCGACCGTACGGTCGACGACACGCTCGCCGCCTGGGGTCGTACCCATCCGCTCGGCCGGGTGGCGCGGCCCGAGGAGGTCGCGGAGGTCGTCTGCTTCCTCGCGAGCGACCGGGCGTCGTTCGTGACCGGCGCGGAGTACCGCGTCGACGGTGGCCTGCTCGCCGTCAACCCCGCCGCCCTCGACGCCGGCTGACCGACCGGTCGGCGCCGTCTCCCACGCCCGGTCGATACCGACGGCCGGGCGCCGGCGGGACGATGGTGTCGTGCCGCGGGGCGTCACCCTCCCCGTCACCGACCCGTGTCGCCGGCGGGCCCGCGCGGTGGTCGCAGCGGAGGGGTGGTGGCACGAGATGAACCGCGACGAGCTGGCTCAGCTCGACGACAAGGGCATGGCGGCATGGGATGCGCACAAGTCGGGCGACTTCGTCGGACTGTTCGCGGACCGTTTCGAGTGGATCGACGACGGCACGCCGGCGCCGATGCGCAGCACCGACGAGATCCGGGCGTACGTCGACGCGTGGTTCACGGCGTTCCCGGACCTGCGTACCCGGGAGACGAACCGGGTGATCGGGGAGGACTCGGTCGCCGCCGAGGTGGAGTTCACCGGGACGAACACCGGGCCGATCATGATGGGCGGCCGGCAGATGCCGGCGACCGGACGGGCCGTGACCGGACACGCCACGTACTTCGCGCGGGCCGAGGACGGCAAGATCGTCGAGTTCCACTCGCATCCGGACGCCGCCGGCATGATGGCCCAACTCGGCATGATGCCCTCCTGACCTCCCGGCTCACGACCCGCCCGGCGCACCACCGTCATCGGGCAGCAGAGCGTCGGTGACCTGGCGGAGGGTGGCGACGAGCCGGTCGGACTCGCCGCGCCGGATCAGATGCGTGACCAGGTCGGCGTGCAGCGAGCCGAGCAGGATGTGCGCGACGAGCTCGGCGTCGAGATCGGGGCGCGCCGCCGCGATCAGCCCGCGTACGTGCTCGTGCCAGAACTGGTACGCCGGCTGGGCGTGCCGGTCCGGCGCGGCCTGCTCGTACGCGGTGATGACGGCGATGTTGCGGACGGCCAGCTCGACCGTCGCGGCGAGGAAGGCGGCGAGCCGTTCGCGGGGTGGCGCGCCGGGGCCGAGCGGTGGCGGCCCGTCCTCGACCCGGGTACGCAGTTCGTCGACGCGCTGGTCGATGAGCGCGCGGAGCAGCCCGGCGCGGTTGCCGAAGCGGTGGAAGACGGTGCCCTTGCCGACGCCGGCGCGCGCCGCGATGGCCTCGATCGGTACCCGGTCGGCGGTGTCGTCGCGCAGCAGTTCCTCGGTGGCGCGCAGGATCGCCGCCCGGTTGCGCGCGGCGTCGACGCGTTCGCGCCGCTCGGTCATGGGTACCGCCCTCGGGTTGACAACTGGACCGTCGGTCAAGTTAGTGTAGCGAGGTCGAACTTGACCGACGGTCCACTTAACCGAGGAGTACCCATGCGCGCTGTCCTGCTGCCCGAGACCGGCGGCCCGGACGTGCTCACCCTGTCCGAGGTACCGATGCCGGAGCCGGCCGAGGGCCAGGTGCTCGTCCGGGTCGAGGCCGCGCCGATCTCGCTCGGCGAGACGCAGATCCGGGCCGGCCTCCACCCGCTGCCGCCGCTGCCCGCGGTGCTCGGCGCCGAGGTCGTCGGCACCGTGACCGCCGCCGGCACCCGCGCCGACCCCGCCCTCGTCGGCACCCGGGTCACCGCGGTCACCGGCGGCTTCGGCAGCTACGCCGAGTACGTGGCCGTCGCCGCCGCCGCGCTCACCGTCGTACCCGACGGGCCGGCCGCCACCGACGTCGCCGCCGTCGCCGCCAGCGGCGCCACCGCGCTCGCACTGATCGGCCGCACCGAGCCGGGACCGGGCGACACCGTGCTCGTGCAGAACGCCGCCGGCGCCGTCGGCGGCTACCTGCTCCAACTGCTGCGCCAACGGGGCGTCGGCCGGATCGTCGCCACCGTCGGCTCACCCGCCCGGCGGGACCGGGTACTCGCGCTCGGCGCCGACACCGTGATCGGCCACGACGACCGGCTCGGCGCGGCCAGCACCCGCCAACCCACCGAGGACCTGGATCCGGCAGCCGCGCGCGACGACGACACGATCGACGTCGCGTACTGCTGCCTCGGCGGCCCGGCGACCGAGTCCGTGCTCGACGCGCTCACCCCCGGCACCGGCCGGATCATCCAGTACGGCAACGGAAACGCCCAACCCGTCCGGTACGACGGGCAGACGCTCTTCTACCGCGGCGTCACGCTGCTCGGCGCCGGCGGGCCCGACTGGTACCACGAGGTGTTGCACGTGGCCCGGCCGGAGATCCTGGCCCGGCTCGCCGCCGGCCGGATCCGGCCGCTGGTCGACAGCGTCCGGCCGCTGGCCGACGCGGCCGCCGCGCACCGCGCCGTCGACGCCCGCGCCACCAACGGCCGCATCGTCCTGGTGCCCTGACCGCCGCCCCGCGTCCGGCCGTTATCTGGCCGTCACCCGGCCGCGTGCGGGCCGGCGTCGGAGGTCAGACCGGGTCGGCGGTGAGCTCCAGCTCGGCCTCGCCGGTACGCACCACGGCGAGGCCGGCGGCCTTCGCGGCGAGGACGACGTCCTCGACCCCGCGTACCCGGGTGGCGGTGACCACGGCCCGGGCCAGCCGGCCCTTGTACGCCTTGTTGAAGTGGCTCACGATCGTGCGCGAGCCGTCCGGCCGCTCCGACACGACGCGGACGGTGACGGCCCCGGACACCGGCCCGAGCGCCTGGTACGCCCCGGACCGCAGGTCCAGCACCAGCCGGTCGTCGCGCAGCACCGGCGGAAGGGCCTCGCGCCACACGCCGCGCAGCGGGCCGAGCCCCGGCAGCGTCGTCCCGCCCGACAGCCGGTACGCGGGGATCGCGTCGCGCGGGCGCAGCGCCCCGAACAGGGCCGACACCACGATCACCGTACGGTCGGCGCGGCGGCGGGCGGCCGGCGGCAACGTCGGATAGTCGAACGCGTCGTACAGCACGCCGGTGTAGCGGCGCAGCGCCGGCAGGGTCGGCGCGGTACGCAGGGCGAGGTTCGCGGTCAGCTCGTCGTCCTGCCGGGGCGAGAGCTTGAGTACCTTGCGGGCGAGGCCCGGGGTGCTCGACACGGTCTGGAGTGCCGCGAGGACCCGGGCGCGGACGGGACCGAGCTCCGGGAACGACAACGCGGCCGGGTCGAGCGGCGCGCGCCGTCCACCGGATGCCTTCGTTTCGGACGGTGGCAGCAGCACGAGCACGGGTGAACAGTACCGGCGGCGGGTCGGCCCGCCGCCACCAGGCGTGCCGCGCAGGTTGCTCGCCGCAACCCGCGAGTTCCCATATAAACGTTCGGCTGATTGTATGTGCTGTGAGTGCCACCACAGAATCCTGCGCAGACCTGACAGGTACGGAGGCCCGATGACAGCTCTTCGGCTGGAGTCGCTGACCAAGACGTTTCCGAACGGCACCGTTGCCGTCGACGGAGTCGACCTCGACGTGGCGGACGGCGAGGTCATGGTGCTGCTCGGGCCGTCCGGCTGCGGGAAGGCGACCATCCTGCGGATGGTCGCCGGCCTGGAGGAGCCGACCGGCGGACTGATCCGGTTCGACGACGAGGTCGCGAACCACTGGTCGCCCCGGCAACGCCGGGTCGCCATGGCGTTCCAGGACTTCGCGCTCTACCCGCACATGTCGGTGCGCGGCAACCTGAGCTTCCCGCTCAAGCTGTCCAAGCAGACACCGGATGCCATCACCGAACGCGTGGCCGACCTCGCCACCGCGCTCGGCGTCGGCGACACGCTCGACCGCCGGCCCGGGCAGCTGTCCGGCGGCCAGAAGCAGCGCGTCGCGATGGGCCGCGCGATCATCCGCGAACCGCGCGTCTTCCTGCTCGACGAGCCACTGTCCAATCTGGACAGTGCGCTGCGCGCCGGGCTACGCGCCGAGATCTCCACCCTGGTCCGCGGCGTCGGCGTCACCACCGTGTACGTCACGCACGACCAGACCGAGGCGCTCACCATGGCCGACCGCGTGACCATCCTGCGCGACGGCCGGATCCAGCAGATCGGCCCGCCCAACGAGGTGTACCGCGCGCCCGCGACCCTGTTCGTCGCCGGCTTCCTCGGTACGCCGCGGATGAACCTGCTCTGGGCCGGCGTCTACGCGTACCTCGACGAGCGGGTGCTGCTCGACCTCGGTGACCAGCACCTGTCGCTGCCGTGGTCCGACCCGCGGGTCCGCGACCTCGCGCGGTACCACGGTGAGGAGATCGTCGTCGGGCTGCGCGCCGAGGCAGTCAGCCCGGCCGCGCCGGACACACCGGGCTCGCTGCGCGGCGTCATCCGGTACGTCGAGCACCTCGGCCACGAGACCATCGCGTACCTCGACATCGGGGCGCGCGCCGCCGGGCTCGACGAGCCGGCCGGGACCCGGCACCAGCCGCCGCCGGTGGACGGCGGGCGCCGCTGGTGGCGCCGGCGCCGGGAGCCGGAGCCGGTACCGACGGCCGACGGCGTGGACGTGGCCGGCCGGCACGAGCAGCGGCTCGCGGAGTTCGCGCTGCGCCTCGCGCCGTACGGGACGGCGCCGGTCGGCCAGTCGGTCAGCGTGCTGCCGGACCTGACGCAGCTGCACCTGTTCGACCGGCACGGCGCACGGATCAGGACCCGGCCGCCGGTGTCGAGGGGCCGATGACGTCGCCTCAGATGTCGGCGAGGAGCCGGTCGGCGACGCCGAGCGTCCACGCGTGGGTGCTGGCGTCGCCCCAGGCCAGTTCCATCAGGCAGAGCCGGGCCCGGTAGCAGCCGAGCCGGCGCGAGTCGAGGTCCGCGGCGGGCAGCGTCCGGCGGAACCACGCCGCCTGCGCGGTCATGCACGGGTCGACCCCGTCCCACTGGAACATCTCGGCCACGTCGTGCAACGGGTCGCCGTAGGCGGCCAGCTCCCAGTCGAGGACGCCGGTGATCCGCCGCCCGTCGGTCAGCGCGTTGTCCGAACCGAAGTCGCCGTGCAGCAGCCGGCGGTCCTCCGGGCAGTCGTCGACCCGGTCGGCGACGATCCGGCACAGCCCGTCCACCAGCCGGGCCGGGATGCCGCGCCGGTCCGCGTCCCGCACCGGCCCCTGGTCCAGCAGGTACGCCCGCCACGTCGGCGCCGACCCCGCCCCGGACCCGTCGAACAGCCCGTACCCGGAGCTGCCCGCGACGTCGGCCGTCCACACCTCGGCCAGCGTCGCGCCGACCGCCGCCACCACCGGCGCCAGCTCACCCACCGGCAGCGCGTGCACGGTACGTCCGGGTAGCCGCCGGCTCAGGCAGTACACGTGCGGCCCCAGCTCGCCGATCTCCACCACCTCGGGGACCGGCAGGTCCCGGAACGTGCGCGCCGCGTACGCGTCCTTGGCGAAGCCGCGCGCGTCGGCGCCGATCCGCAGCACGTACCGGTCGGTGCCGGCGTCGAGGCCGAAGGCCCGGGACCGTACGCCCTCGCCGAGCGGGTACGGCGATGCCGCGTCGGGCAGCAGGGTACGGGTGAGGGCGGTCAGGTCGATCCCGTCGAGCACCGGCTTCGCCATGCGCCGACAGTGGTCCCGGCCGCCCCGCACCGCAAGGCGTTTACCGCTCAGCCGCCGAAGACCGGGAAGTCGGCCAGGAACGCGCGGATCTCGGCGGCGGTGCCAGCCAGGCCGGACTCGTCGCCGGCCGCGGCCACCGCGACCGTACGGTCGATCCAGTCGGCCACCGCCGGCATGTTCTCGGGCGCCAGGCCGCGGGTGGTGATCGCCGGGGTGCCGAGCCGGATGCCGGACGGGTCGAACGGGCGGCGCGGGTCGTACGGCACCGTGTTGAAGTTCAGCTCGATGCCCGCCGCGTCCAGCGCCTTCGCCGCCACCTTGCCGGTGACGCCCTTGTTCGTCAGGTCGACCAGCAGCAGGTGGTTGTCGGTCCCACCGGACACCAGGTCGTACCCGCGGTCGGTGAGCGCGGTGGCGAGGGCGCGGGCGTTGGCCACGACACGGGCGGCGTACTCGGCGAACGACGGCTGCGCCGCCTCGTGCAGGGCGACCGCGATCGCGGCCGTGGTGTGGTTGTGCGGTCCGCCCTGCAACCCGGGGAACACCGCCTTGTCGATCGCCGTCGCGTGCGCGGCGGTCGACAGCAGCATCGCGCCGCGCGGCCCGCGCAGCGTCTTGTGGGTGGTCGTCGAGATGACGTCGGCGTACCCGACGGGGGTGGGGTGCGCGCCGCCGACGACGAGCCCGGCGATGTGGGCGATGTCGGCGAACAGGACCGCGTCGACCTCGCGGGCGATCTCGGCGAAGCCGGCGAAGTCGATGGTGCGCGGGATCGCCGTACCGCCGCAGATGATCATCTTGGGTCGTTCGGCGCGGGCCAGATCGCGTACCTCGTCGAGATCGATCCGGCCCGTGTCCCGGCGTACGCCGTAGTGGACGGCGCGGAACCACTTGCCGGTCGCGGAGACTCCGGCACCGTGCGTGAGGTGCCCGCCCATCGGCAGCGCCATCCCCAGCACCGTGTCACCCGGCGACAGGAACGCCAGGTACGCGGCGAGGTTCGCGGGCGAACCCGAATACGGCTGGACGTTCGCGTGCTCGACGCCGAACAGCGCCTCGGCCCGCTCCCGCGCCAGCGTCTCCACCGGGTCGACGATCTGCTGGCCCTCGTAGTAGCGCCGGCCGGGGTAGCCCTCGGAGTACTTGTTGGTCAGCACCGAGCCGGTGGCTTCCAGCACGGCGGGGGAGACGTAGTTCTCCGACGGGATGAGACGCAGCTTCTCGTACTGCCGGCGGCGTTCGGCGTCGACCAGCTCGGCGATGCGCGGATCGGTGCTGTTCAGTGCGGACATGCGGGCTCCTCGGCGAGGGTCGCACCCAGGCGCGCGGTGCGACCAGCGTCCGCTCCCCGGTGGTTGCTCCACCTTGCCCGCGCCAGTCACGTGTCCGCCGAGCATAGACCGCGCCGGCCGGGTCAGCGCCAGACGGTACGCATCTGCGCGGTGAGCGCGAACGGGTCCTCGCCCCGGAACACCGCCAGCACCCCCTGACCCTCCGCCGACGCCGCCGCCAGCGACACGGCCGGGCCCACGTGCCGCTGCCACGCGGCGAGGAACGCGGCGCGGCGGGCGGCGTTCGCGGCGCACCACGCCGGCATCGCGTGCCACGCCACGGCCCCCGGTACCGGCAGGCGCAGCAGCGTGCCGCCCGCCCACACGAGCTGCCCGAACCGACCCGCCGGTACCGTGACGACCCGCCGGCCGACCAGGTGCCGGGGGTCGGCGAGCGGGGCGAGCAGCTCGTCCACCGCGGTGGCGTACCGCCGCGACTGCGCCACCGGTACGCCGGACAGCTCGCACCGCAGCCACCCGTCCGCCCCCGGTACGACCCGCACGGCGTCGGCGCCGCGGTCCGCGCCGCCGGCGTCGTGCAGCGCGTCGGCGACGGTGGCGGCGAGCTGGTCGAGCGCCGTCGGTGCTGCGGCCAGCCGCGCCCGCCGCCGCCCGGTCGCCAGCGCGAACGCGGCCAGCGCGACCACCGGTACGGCGACCGCGGCGAGCGGCTGCCCGGCGAGCGCGAGTACCGCGGCGACGAACGCCAGGCCGAGCGTGAGGGCCGTCGCGGCGCCCGGCCGGCGCGCCGGCCGGGCCGGGTCGAGGACCGCGTCCGGCAGCGCCCGCGCCCCGGTACCGAGGGGCCGGTCGGCGCGGACCCGCAGCGTCGACACCTCCGTACCGGCGAAGTCGGCGCCGATCCGCCAGCTCGCCCGAGCCTCGGCGCGGGCCGCCGGCCGCGCCAGCGCCCGGGCGGTCACGGCGAGCGCGTCGTCGGCCGTCGGTACCGTGTGCGGGGACAGCGCCGGGTCGCAGTGCGCGATGCCGGAGATGATCGTGCCGTCGGCGTCGGGCGCCACGTACGCGTCGTGCTTGCGCACCAGCCGCAGGTAGTCGGCGTCGCCGCGGGGATGCGCGTCGGTCGTGCAGCAGACCGTCCAGTTGTCGGCGACCTTGTCCGGGTCGTCCGGGGACAGCCGCAGCGCCCGGCCGCGCATCTGGGTGACCGCGGTGGGGGTCGTCGCGGTCGTGAGGTCGATCGACACGTTGAGCCGCGGGCAGTCCCAGCCCTCGCCGAGCAACGCCCGGGTACCGACGAGGACGCGGGCCCGGCCGGCGGCGAGGAACCCGGTCGCGAGGCGTACCGCGCGGCGCGGCGACAGGCCGGTGATCCGCACCGTCCCCGGCTCCAGCGGCTCCGTGGTCACCTCGTACCCCTCGCCCCGGCAGTACGCGACGAGCTCGTCGGCCAGCTTCGCCGGGCAGGCGAACGTCTGCCCGGTGACGAGCAGCGGCCGCAGCCCGGTGCCCACCGGAGCCGCGGCCAGCGTCGCGAACGCCAGCCGCGCCGAGCCCGACCGCGCGTCCATGGGGCTCTCGGCGAGGCTTGCCGGCAGCCGGCCGGACAACTGCTCGTGGTCGGTCAGGACGAGCGCGCGGAGCCGGTCGCCGAGCGCCGCGTCCTCCGCCTCCAGGATGTGCACCGCGGCGGCGACCTTCGCCTCGGACAGCCCGCACAGCCGGTCCACCGGCGACATGCCGGCCCGCAGCCCCCGGACCGTGAGCCGGTACCCCAGCCCGGGCAGCACCCGCCGGATCGCGGCCAGCGCCGCCGCGTCGTCCGGATGGTCGCTCGCCGCGAGGTGCCCGGCGCAGAAGTCGGCCAGCACCGCCACCCAGTCGTCCGCGTCCGGCTCGGTACGGTGCGGCTCCCGCAGCCGCGCCCCCGTCGGCAGCGGCAGCATCCCCGCGTACGCGAAGCGCAGCACGGCGCGCGCCAGCGCCGGCTCGGCGTGCTCGAACCCGGCCCAGTCGCCGCGCGGACCGTCCGCCTCGCCCGTCGTACGCTCGACCGCCCGGCGGTGCAGCCAGGTCAGCAGCGGCATGGTGCCCGGCCGGCGCTCGACCAGCTCGAACCGCAGGTCGGCGAAGCGCGACGCCTCCGTCGCGAGCCAGGTGTCCTCGCCGGCCGTCGGCGACGTCAGGTAGACCAGCTCCTGGTACGGGGCGAGCGTGCCGGCCCGGACCAGCGCCGGGGCCGGAATCTCCACGTCCGTGTGCCCGAACAGATCGTCGTGCAGGCTCTGCTGCCAGGTGGTGAGCTGGCGCTGCGGGGTGGCGGTCAACCCGATCAGCGCGGTCGTCTCGCCGAGCGCGTCGACGACGGCGCGGACCAGCGCGCCCCAGGTGGCGAGCAGGTGGTGGCACTCGTCGAGGACCAGCGTCCACGGGCCGAGCCGGCGCGCCGTGTCGATGACCGCGCGGCCGTTGGGGTGCAGCAGCTCCAGCAGGTCCCGGTGGCCGCCGTCGCGGACCACCGCGCGCCGCGCGCTCGCCTCGCCCCGGTCCAGCACCGCGAGCGACTGGTACGTCAGCACGTTGACCGCGCCGGCCAGCTCGCGCCCGGTACCGCAGGGTCGGCCGGCGGGGACGAACCGCTCGTCCCAGGTCGTGGCCCACTGCCCCTGGACCGCGGTGTTGGGCGTGAGGACCAGCGTGCGGCGTCCGATCCGGCGGGCCGCCTCCAGCCCGATCAGCGTCTTGCCCGACCCGGGCGGCAGGACGGCGAAGAACCGGTGGTCGCCGGCGGCCCGGTCGGCGTCGAACGCGTCCAGCGCGAGCCGCTGGTACCGCCGCCAGGTGCCGGCGAACCGGCGGGTCGGCAGCTCGTCGGTCGGCATGCCGAGGAGTATCGCAACGCCCCGCGCGGGTACCAGGCGTGGCATCGTCGGCGGCGTAGGCGGAAGGAGACCCCGTGCACCCGTACGACCGGATCCGCGTCGAGGACCTCGTCCGGCGCGGCAGCATGAAGTGGACCCTGCACGGCCCCGACGTGGTCGCGGCGTGGATCGCGGAGATGGACTTCCCGACCGCGGAGCCGATCGCCGCGGCGTTGCGCGCCGCCGTCGCGCGCGGCTACACCGGCTACCCGCCGTACGACGACGCGACCGGGCTGCCCGCCGTCACCGCCGACCGGCTCGCCGCCGCCGGCCTGTCCGTACCGGCCGGGCGGGTCCGACTGCTGCCCGACGTGCTCAAGGGCGTGGAGCTGGCGATCGAGCTGTACTCCCCGGCCGGCAGCCCGGTCGTCGTACCGACACCGGCGTACCCGCCGTTCTTCGAGGTGGTGCGGGTGTGCGGGCGGGAGGTCGTCGAGGTGCCGATGGTCCGGACCGACGCGGGCCGGGAGTTCGACCTGGCCGCGATCGACGCGGCGCTGGGCGCCGGCGCCGGCACGGTGATCGTCTGCAACCCGCACAACCCGCTCGGCCAGGTGTTCGGCGCGCCCGAGCTGGCGGCCGTCGCCGACGTGGTCGCCGCGCACGGCGCCCGGGTCGTCGCCGACGAGGTGCACGCTCCGCTGGTCTACCCGGGCGCGACGTACGTGCCGTACGCGACGGTGTCGCCGGCCGCCGCCGCGCATTCGGTGACCCTCACCTCGGCGTCGAAGGGCTGGAACCTGCCCGGCCTCAAGTGCGCCCAGATCGCGCTGACCAGCCCCGCCGACGTCGAGAGCTGGGACGCCCTGCCCGTCCTGCGGGTACTGGGCGCCAGCACGCTCGGTATCGTCGCCAACCTCGCCGCGTACACCGAGGGGGCGGCGTGGCTCGCCGACACCGTGGCGTACCTGGACGGGAACCGGACGCTGCTGGGCGAGCTGCTGGCCGAACACCTGCCCGACGCGGGGTACGTCGCGCCGGCGGGGACGTACCTGTCGTGGCTCGACTGCCGGCGGCTGGGCCTGGCCGATCCGGCCGGGTTCTTCCTGGCCGAGGCGCGCGTCGCGGTCAACGACGGCGCCGCGTTCGGCGCGGTCGGCCGCGGGTTCGTCCGGCTGAACTTCGCCACGTCCCGGCCGATCCTGACCCGTGCCGTCACCGCGATGGGCGCCGCCGTCGCAGGCCGCTGAACTAACCGCCCGGTCGTGCTGACTGGGGTCTTGCACGCCCTTTGTATGCTGCCGCGGTCCGGCAGAAAGTCGGAGATCCTCAAAAACCCCGGAAGGACTCACTCGATGAGCCAGGCAACTCAGAGCGCACCCGAAGCCACCGCGGAGACCCCCGCCGGCCAGAAGTCGGTCGGCGTCGCGTACGTGCTGTGGCTGTTCTTCGGGTTCCTCGGGGTGCACCAGTTCTACCTGGGCAAGACCGGTCGCGGCGTGAGCTACATCTTCACGCTGGGCTGGCTTGGCATCGGGCTGCTGATCGATCTGTTCACCCTGCCCGGCCAGGTGCGCAAGGCGAACGGCCAGCAGTAGCACCCGGCGAGCGCCGGCGGTACGGGGCCGCGGCGGTCGCAGGAAGCATCCGCGACGGGGTCGGAACAGGCGTGTGGGGACGCCGGTCCGGCCCCGTCGCCGTCGTCTCAGCCCGATGACAGCGATCTGTCAGGGGCCGTTCCTATCGTGGTCACGGTGGCCGGGGAAATCCCGCCCGCCCGGTGGGGTTCGGGTCGTAGGCTTGCCGACCGGACACCCCCCATGGACAACGACAGGAAGGTCTGCGTGCTCATCCGACTCTTGCGCGCGCATCTGCGCCCGTACGCCGGGGCCCTCGGGCTCGTGGTGCTGTTCCAGTTCATCCAGACGCTCGCCACGCTCTACCTGCCGACGCTGAACGCGAACATCATCGACGGCGGCGTGGTCAAGGGCGACACGGGATACATCCTGCGCTCCGGCGGCGTGATGCTCGCGATCACGCTGGTGCAGGTCGTGTGCGCCGGGGCCGCCGTCTACTTCGGCGCCCGTACCGCGATGGCCCTCGGCCGCGACATCCGTTCGGCGATCTTCGGCCGCGTGCAGACCTTCTCGGTACGCGAGGTCGGCCAGTTCGGCGCGCCGTCGCTCATCACCCGGACCACGAACGACGTCCAGCAGGTGCAGATGCTGGCGCTGCTGACGATGACGTTGATGGTCTCGGCGCCGATCATGTGCGTCGGCGGCATCCTCATGGCGCTCAACCAGGACGTACCGCTGTCGGCGCTGCTGCTGATCATCGTGCCGGTGCTGATCGTCGTGGTGACGATGATCGTGCGGCAGATGCGGCCGCTGTTCCGGTCGCTGCAGAAGCGCATTGACACGGTCAACCGGGTGATGCGCGAGCAGATCACCGGCATCCGCGTGGTGCGCGCGTTCGTACGGGACAAGCACGAGCAGGACCGCTTCGCCGGCGCGAACGGCGCGGTGATGGAGGTGTCGCTGGGCGTCGGCCGGCTGATGGCGATCATGTTCCCGGCCGTGATGCTGGTGATGAACCTGTCCAGCGTCGCGGTGATGTGGTTCGGCGGCCACCGGATCGACGCGCACCACATGCAGATCGGCGCGCTCACCGCGTTCCTGAGTTACCTGATGCAGATCCTGATGTCGGTCATGATGGCCACGTTCATGTTCGTGATGGTGCCGCGCGCCGAGGTCTGCGCCGAGCGGATCGTGGAGGTGCTCGACACCGACAGCAGCGTCGTCGTGTCGGACGCGCCGGTCACCGAGCTGCGCGGGCACGGCGAGGTGGAGCTGCGCGACGTCGACTTCGGGTACCCGGGAGCCGAGGAGCCGGTGCTGCGCGGCATCGACCTGGTGGCCCACCCGGGCGAGACGACCGCGATCATCGGGTCGACGGGCAGCGGCAAGACGACCCTGCTGAACCTGATCCCGCGGCTGTTCGACGCCACCCGCGGCGACGTGCTGGTGGACGGGGTGAACGTGCGCGACCTCGACCCGGCGGCGCTGTCCGGCGTCGTCGCCATGGTGCCGCAGAAGCCGTACCTGTTCGCCGGGACGGTCGCGACCAACCTGCGGTACGGCAACCCCGACGCCACCGACGACGACCTGTGGCGGGCGCTGTCGATCGCGCAGGCGCGCGACTTCGTCGAGGCGATGCCGGAGGGGCTGGACGCGCCGATCGGCCAGGGCGGCAGCAACGTGTCCGGCGGCCAGCGGCAGCGCCTGGCGATCGCCCGCGCCCTCGTCGCGCGGCCGGAGGTGTTCCTGTTCGATGACTCGTTCTCCGCGCTGGACTACGCGACGGACGCGGCGCTGCGTGCCGCGCTGAGCGAGGAGACCGGCGACGCCACGGTGATCATCGTGGCGCAGCGGGTCGCCACGATCCGCAACGCCGACCGGATCATCGTCCTCGACGAGGGCCGCGTCGTCGGCTCGGGTACGCACGACGAGCTGATGCGCACCGACCAGACGTACCGGGAGATCGTGCTCTCCCAGCTCACCGAGCAGGAGGCGGCGTGATGGCCCGGCGGGGCGGCGGTACGCCGGAGACCAGCGATCCGAAGCCGTCCGGGCCGCCGAAGCGCGGTCCCGGTCCCGGTGCGGGCGCGGGCGGCGGGCCGGGCCGGATGTTCGGCGGCATGCCGGTCGAGAAGTCGATGAACTTCCGCGGGTCGAGCGCTCGGCTGCTGCGGATGATGAAACCCGACCGGGCGCGCGCGTTCGTCGTGCTCGCGTTCGGCGTGGCGAGCGTCGCTTTGCAGGTCGTGGGGCCCAAGGTGCTCGGGCACGCCACGGACCTGATCTTCGCCGGGGTGATCGGCAGTCGGCTCCCGGCCGGCCAGAGCAAGGCGGAGATCGTGGCGGGGCTGCGCGCCCGGGGCGACAACAGGCAGGCCGACATGCTGTCGGCGATGCACGTGGTGCCCGGCCAGTCGATCGACTTCGGCGCGGTGGGCCGGGTGCTGTTGATCGCCGCGCTGCTGTTCGCGGTCGCCGGGGTGCTGGGCCTGTTCCAGGGGCGGCTGACGGCGTCGGTCGTGCAGGGCCTGGCGTACCGGCTGCGGGAGGAGACGGAGCGGAAGCTGTCGCGGCTGCCCCTGAGCTACTTCGACGGGCAGCCGCGCGGTGAGGTGCTGTCGCGTACCACCAACGACATCGACAACGTCTCGCAGACGTTGCAGCAGGCGCTGAGCCAGATGGTCACGTCGCTGCTGATGATCGTCGGCGTGCTGGCGATGATGATCTACATCTCGCCGCTGCTGGCGCTGGTCGCGGTCGTCACCGTACCGGTGTCGATCCTGGTGGCGGTGTTGATCGGCAAGCGCGCGCAGCCGCAGTTCCTGAAGCAGTGGGCCACCACCGGCAAGCTGAACGCGCACATCGAGGAGATGTTCACCGGGCACGCGCTGGTGAAGGTGTTCGGCCGGCAGAAGGAGGCCGCCGCGACGTTCGCCGAGCACAACGACGCGCTGTACGGTTCGGCCTTCAAGGCGCAGTTCATCTCCGGCATCATGCAGCCGGCGATGATGTTCATCGGCAACCTGAACTACGTGCTCGTCGCGGTCATCGGCGGCCTGCGCGTGGCGACGGGCACGATGTCGCTCGGCGACGTGCAGGCGTTCATCCAGTACTCGCGGCAGTTCTCGCAGCCGATCACGCAGGTGGCCTCCATGGCGAACCTGCTGCAGTCGGGTGTGGCGTCCGCGGAGCGGGTGTTCGACCTGCTGGACGCCGACGAGCAGGCGCCCGACCCGGCGCAGCCGCAGCGGCCGGAGCGGGTGACCGGCCGGGTCGCCTTCGAGCACGTCTCCTTCTCGTACGATCCGGCGAAGCCGCTGATCACCGACCTGTCGCTGGCGGTCGAGCCGGGGCACACGGTCGCGATCGTCGGCCCCACCGGGGCGGGCAAGACCACGCTGGTCAACCTGCTGATGCGGTTCTACGAGGTGTCCGACGGCCGGATCACCCTCGACGGCGTGGACATCGCGGCGATGTCCCGGGACGAGCTGCGCGCCAGGATCGGCATGGTCCTGCAGGACACGTGGCTGTTCGGCGGCACCATCGCCGACAACATCGCGTACGGCGTGGACGGCGCGACCCGCGAGCAGGTCGTGGCGGCGGCGAAGACCACGCACGTCGACCGGTTCGTGCGCACCCTGCCGGACGGGTACGACACGGTGCTGGACGAGGAGAGCTCCACGCTGTCGGCGGGGGAGAAGCAGCTCGTGACGATCGCCCGGGCGTTCCTCACGGAGCCGGCGATCCTGGTGCTGGACGAGGCGACCAGCTCGGTCGACACGCGTACCGAGGTGTTGATCCAGCACGCGATGACCGAGCTGCGCTCGGGGCGGACGAGTTTCGTCATCGCCCACCGGCTGTCCACGATCCGGGACGCGGACGTGATCCTGGTGATGGAGGACGGCGCGATCGTCGAGCAGGGCAACCACGCCGAGCTGCTCGCCGCCGACGGCGCGTACGCCCGGCTGTACTCGGCGCAGTTCAGCCAGGCGGTCGCGGAGATCGCCTGACGTCACATCCCGCCCGGTCCGGTCCCGCCGGGCCGGGCGGGACCGGACCGGCCGGTGCTCAGGTGGCCGGCCGGGCGCGGCCGAGCGGCGCCGGGCTCAGCACCGGATGTGTCCGCAGGTAGGCGATGAAACCCTCGTGGTCGCGGTCGTTGCGCACCGGGTCGGTGAACCCGGCGAACACCGTCGTCCCGTCCCCGCCGATCAGCGTGTACGCGAGCGCCGCGACCCGGTAGTCCCGCGTCACGTCGAGCGGCCGGCCGTCGATGAGGATGCCGGCGGGGTCGACCCGCTGCCCGATCGGTTTGCCCGTGTCGTACGTGTAGGTCACGTTGGCCGACACCGCGAACGGCGCGAACTTCTCGCTGCCGTCGGCCTGCGCCACCCACTGCGCCTCGAACGCGGCATGCAGCTGCGTGCCGGGCAGCGTCACCGTCAGCACGGGGTTGCCGTACCCGAAGGCGTTCCACGCCTCGCCGAACAGCACGGTGCCGTCGGTGTCGGCGGGGTCGCTGCCCTTGGCGTACAGCAGGTCGCCGGTCAGCGCGTTGGAGCCGGCGACCGGCTTGACGGAGATGAGGGCGAGGTCGGCCCGCCCGTCGCGGTGCTGGTTGGCGTCCCAGTACGCGAAGTCCGCGGCGAGGTTGCCCATGGTGCTCTCGCCGGACGGGTTCGCGGTGCGGGTGAAGTCGCCCGTGATTCGGGCCAGCTTCGTGGCGTACCGCTGCTTGCCGCGCGCGGTCCAGTAGTCGGCGACGTCCTGCAGCTCGGCGTCCACGGGTACGTCGCGGGTGTTGGCGTGGTTGGTGGACGTGGTCAGCTCGCGGATGACCGCGCCGGTGCGCCGGTCGAGCTTGAGCGTGATCTCGTTGATCAGCGACCCGTGGTTGCCGGCCTCGACGACGGGCCGGGGTACGCCGTTGGGGTCGGGAACCATCATGTTGAAGCGGCAGTGCCAGTGGCCGGTGATGATCGCGGCGATGTCCGGCGACGCGTTCGCGGCGAGCTGGAACACCGGCCCGGACGGGTTGGTCCCGGCGTCGTAGTCGTTGCCGGCGACGCCGCCGTCGTGGATGTTGATGACGATCGCGTTGACGCCCTGTCGCTTGAGCTTCGCGGCCAGTGTGTTCGCCTGCGCCAGGTCGGACAGCGACCGCAGGTCCGGCTGGTACGACGTGGAGCCGACCTCGGTGCCGACGAGCGTCAGGTGGATGAACGCGATCGGCAGCCTGTGGCCGTGCCCGGCGTCGACCCACTCGATGTTGTACGGCGGCAGGATCGTGCGGCCGGAGTCGGCGTGCACGATGTTCGCCGTGTAGAAGCGGAAGTCGGCGCCGCGGAACCGGTGCCCGGTCGAGTCGACGAAGTTGTCGTCGCGCCCGTTCACCGGGTACGGCTGGCCGTGCTCCATGTGCTCGATCAGGAAGCTCAGCGACTGGTCCAGCTCGTGGTTGCCGACGGTGCTGAACTGGAGTCCCATCGCGTTGAGCGCCTCGACGGTGGGCTCGTTGGCGTGCGCGTCCACCTCGAACGGCCAGCCGGAGAAGTTGTCCCCGGACGAGAAGAAGATCGAGTTCTGCCGCCCCTCACGCAGCCGCTTGAGGTGCGTCGCCATGTACCCGACGCCACCGACGGTCACCTGTACCCCGCCCGCGCCGGTGATGACGCTGCCCTGGCCGGGTGTCGTCGGCTGGAGGTACCCGTGCAGGTCGGTGATGTTGAGCAGCTGCACGTCCACGTACTCGTCGGCGCTCTCGGCGGCGGCCGGTGTGGCGTACGCGATGTCGCCGACGGCGGCGGCGGTGGCGAGCGCACCGGTGGCGGTGAGGAACGTCCGGCGGCGGATCCGTCTGTCCACGTCTTGACCTGCTCCCTTGGGGATGGGGGTGCTGCCGGGCAGTAGAGCCGCGGGGCATGACGGGACACCGCGCGGCGCTGGAAACGGTCGGTGAACAGGCCTCATCTTTTCGCCTGTCTCCGACATTAATAGCGGCAGGCCGGTCAGACGTCAATCGCCGGCACATCGGTGCCGGGCCTGGTCAGGCGTGGATGCTGCGGGCGGCGAGCACGGGCAGCGGGCCGCGGGCCGGCGCGAGCAGCCGGTCGTCGACCGCGTCGAGCGCCAGACACAGCGCGCCGAGCGCGACGCACTCGGCGCCCAGCACCGACGCCCGCAGCTCCGGTACCCGCGGACAGAGTCGCGCCAGCTCCGCGCCCAGCGGCTCCACCAGCACGTCGGCCGCCTGCGAGAACGCGCCGCCGAGCACCAGCAGACGCGGGTCGACGACGGCGATCGCGGTGGCCGCGGCGACCGCCATCGCCCGCGCGTACCGTCGCACCGCGGTGCGTGCCGCCCGTTGCCCCTGCCGCGCCGCGGCGAACGCCCGCTCCGCCCGGTCCGCGACCGGTACGTCCGCCGGCACCGCTGCGTGCAGGTGTTCGATCGCCGCCTCCCACGACATACCCGGCAGTGCCGACAGGTCCGCGGCGGCGCCGTGCGCGCCGCGCCGCAGCCGCCCGTCCAGCACCAGCGCCAGCCCGGTACGCCGGCCGGCGTGCAGCAACACCAGGTCGGCGGAGTCGGTCGCGGCCCCGCGGCGCTGCTCGGCCAGCGCGGCGAGCTGGCTGTCGTTGTCCACGGCGACCAGCCGGGCCGGCGACCGGCCGAGATGCGCGGCGAGTCGGGCGCCGGCCCAGTCCGGGATCGCGTTGGCCTGGGCGACCGTGCCGTCCGCGTCGACCAGGCCGGTCGTACCGGCGCCGACGGCCCAGACCCGGGACGCGGGTACGCCGGCGTCGCGGGCGCAGTCGGCGACGACCCGGTCGGCCGCGGCCAGCCGGTCGGTGCGCCGGGTCCGCGGCGTCACCGCGCGCCGGGTGCTCGCCAGCACCCGGCCGGCGAGGTCGGCGAGCACCCCGCGCACCGAGTACGCGCCGATGTCGAGGCCGACGACGTACCCGGCCTCGGCGCGGAACCGGTAGCTGCGTGCGGGCCGGCCGCGCCCGCGTACCGCTGGCTGCTCCTCGACCAGCCAGCGACGGGCGACGAGGCTGGACAGCACGTCCTCGACCGCGGTACGCCCGAGCCCGGTGGACGCGACGATCTGCGCGACGCGCATCTCGCCGGCGGTGCGTACGGCGGCGAGGACGGTGCGCTCGTTGAGCTGCCGCAGTCGCGACAGGTCTCCGCCGTCAGCCATGGCGACGCCGGTTCGGGTACGGCGGTGGTCGGTCGGCTGCGCTCATGATCGGCACAGCGTATCGCCCGGCGCCGGCGGCGAGCCGGCGGCTGGCGTGTCCGATGATCTCTGACTAAGGTCAGAGATTGTGACGGAGCAGGCGGCAGCGGTGCGACGGTTCAACCGCTTCTACACGCGGCACATCGGCGTGCTCACCGATCGATACCTGGGCCAGTCCCGGCCCCTCGGCGAGGCCCGCCTGCTGTACGAGATCGGTTCCGGCACAACGGATCTGCGCGAGCTGCGCGGCCGGCTCGACCTCGACTCCGGCTACCTGACCCGGCTGTTGCGCGGCCTCGGCGACGACCGGCTGGTCGAGGTCACGCCCGATCCGGCGGACGCGCGGGCGCGCCGCGCAACGCTGACCGCCGCCGGGCGACGCGAGGTGGCGGAGATGAACCGGCGCGCCACCGGCGTCGCCGACGACCTGCTGTCCGGCCTGGCCGAGGCGCAGCGCGGCGAGCTGGTCGCGGCGCTCGGCCGGGCGGAGCGGCTGCTGCGGCTCGGCGCGGTCCGCGTCGAGCAGGCCGACCCGGCCGCGCCGGCCGCCCGCCGCTGCCTCACCGCGTACGCGAACGAGCTGCGCGACAGGTTTCCCGAGGGCTTCGCCGACGACGACCTCGTCGACCCGGCGCAGGCCGCGGTGTTCCTCGTCGCCCACGAGTCGGGTACGCCCGTCGGCTGTGCGGCGGTCCGCCCGCTCGACGCGCGCACCGGCGAGCTGCGGCACCTGTGGGTGCACGCCGACGCGCGGGGCATCGGCCTGGGCCGGCGGCTGCTCGCAGAGACCGAGCGGCACGCCGCGGACAAGGGCCTGACCCGGCTGCGCCTCGGTACGCACGAGGCGCTGGGCGAGGCCGTCGCGCTGTACCGGTCGGCGGGTTACCGCGCGACGAAGCCGTACGGCGACACGGCGCACACCCACCACTGGTTCACCAAGCGGATCAGCCCTTGATGCCGGACTCCGCGACGCCCTGCACCAGGTAGCGCTGGAGGAACACGAACACCAGCAGCAGCGGCAGGATCGCGACAGCGGCGGCGACGAACAGCTCGTGCAGGTTGATCGTCTGCCCGGTCAGGAACGACGACAGCGCCACCTGCACCGTCCACGACGACTCGTCCTGCCCGATCACCAGCGGCCACAGGAACGCGTTCCACGCGCCGAGGAACGTGATGACGCCGATCGCGGCGAAGAAGCCGAGCGAGTTCGGCACCACGATCCGCCAGTACGCGCCCCAGTAGCCGAGGCCGTCGACCCGCGCCGCCTCCTCCAGCTCCTTCGGGAACGACAGGAAGTACTGCCGGAACAGGAACGCGGTGAACCCGCTGAACAGCCCCGGGATGATCAGGCCGCGCAGCGTCGACACCCAGCCCAGCGACGACACCACCACGAACGTCGGTACGAACGTCACCGCCGCCGGGATCATCAGCGTCGCGACGATCGCGCCGAGCACGACGTTGGCGTACCGGAAGGGGATGCGGGCGAGGCCGTACCCGGCCATCGAGGACAGCGCGACCTGGCCGACGGTCTGCACGACGCTGACCACCGCCGAGTTGCCGAGCGCCCGCGCCATCGGTACGGACGGGTCGCGGAACAGCTCGGTGACGTTGGACCAGTGGATCGACGTCGGGAAGAACGTCCAGGACGGCGCGGTGATGTCCGCCTCCGACGCCAGCCCGTTGCGCACGATCAGGTAGAACGGCAGCAGGAACAGCAGGGCCGCGACGCCCAGCGCGGTGTAGCGGGCGACCGCGCCGACCCGGCCGCGGGCCGTGCGCGTGTACCCGACGGCGTGCGGACCGTCCATCAGTCCTCCCTCCGGCCGAAGCCGAACAGCTTGGCCTGCAACACCGTCACGATCGCGATCAGCAGTGCGAGGATCACCGCGCCCGCGCTGCCGTGCCCGAAGTCCTGGCCGGAGCCGAGCGCCGTGAAGTACAGGTAGACCAGCGGCGGCCGGGCGAACGGCGGGTACCCGCGCGCCGACGCCATCAGGTTGTAGAACTCGTCGAACGCCTGGTACGCGGCGATCAGGTTGAGCAGCACCACCGCCACCGTCGTCGCTCGTAGCTGCGGGAACGTGATGTGCCGGAAGACCTGCCAGCCGGGCTTCGCGCCGTCGACGTACGCCGCCTCGTACAGGTCGGTGGGGATGCGTTGCAGGCCGGCGAGGAACAGGATCATGTAGAACCCGACCTGCAACCACAGCCGCAGCGTCACCAGGGCCACCCAGTACCAGGGTGGGCTGGCCGACGACAGCCACGGCACCTGGTCGACGCCGAACAGCCCGAGCACCGTGTTGGCCAGGCCGAACCGGACGCCGTTGAAGACGGACAGCTTCCAGATCAGCGCGGCCACCACGTACGAGCAGGCGGCGGGCAGGAAGAAGACCGAGCGGAAGAACGCCTTCGCGAAGCGCAGCCGGTGTACCAGCAGCGCCAGCCCCAGCGCGATCGCCACCGTCGTGGGCACGATGAACGCCGCGAACACGGTGAACGTGAGCAGGCTGTGCAGGAAGTCGGGGTTGGTCAGCATGTCGACGTAGTTGTCGAGGCCGACGAACGTCGACGGGGTGACCGTGTTGTGCGCGTCGAAGAAGCTGAGTACCGCGCTCCACACGATCGGCACGAACGTGAAGAGCACCAGGCCGATCGCGAACGGCCCGACGAACACCCAGAACGCCGGCCAGGTCCGTTGCTTTCCGTGCCGCTTCGGCAGGCGCCGGCCGTTCACCGGCGCCCGCCTGTCGGCCGCTTCGCGAGTGCTCACTTGTACAGCGTGGTCAGCTCTTTGTTGATCTTCGTGATGGCGGTTTTCAGCTCCGCCGACGGGTTCGAACCCTTGCGGATGATGTTGTTCAACGCGTCGGTGTACGCGGTGTTCATCGTCGCGGTCCAGCCCGGCGTGGCCTGCACCTTGCCGTACTGCTGGACGAGCTTGACGGCGTCCGCCCCGGCGCCGGACTTGAGCTTGTCGGCCTTCGCCGCGATCGACTTCCGCGCCGGGATGTGGAACCCGTACGACAGGTCGAAGTCCTGCTGGTAATCGGTCTTGTCGATCCACAGCCACTTCACGTACGCCTTGGCGGCGTCGACGTTGCCGCTCTTGGCGTTGACGGTGGAGCCGTACGCGCCGATCGGCACGGACGGCGCGCCCTTCGCGTCGCCCTTCGGCCAGGCGACGACGCCGAAGTCGGAGCCGAGTGCCTTCTGTACCACCGGCACCGCCCACAGCCCGGACCACTGCATCGCGGTCAGCCCCTGGGTGAACGCCGACGGGTCGGACCAGTCGGCGGGCGCGCCGAGCAGCAGGCTGCCCGACGTGTAGAGCTTGCGCAGCGTGGCGAACACCGGCGCCGCGCCGGCCGCGTCGAAGCCGACCTTCTTCTGGTCGTCGGTCAGGTAGTTCTGCCCGATCGACCACAGCGGTACGGCGCCGAGCACGCCCGCGCCGCCGTCGTTGCCGAGGAACAGGCCCTTGACCTTCTTGTTCGTCAGCTTCTTCGCCGCCGCCACCAGCTCGTCGAGCGTGGTCGGCACCGCCACGCCGGCCTTCTCCAGCCAGCTCTTGCGGTAGAAGAGCATCTGCATGTCGATGGCCTGCGGTACGCCGTAGATCTTCCCGTCGACGGTCTGTGCGTCCAGCACCGCCGGGGTGAAGTCGTCCTTCGCGTCGCCGAACACGTCGGTCAGGTCGACGAGCTGCTTCGCCTTGAGCTGGTCCACCCGCGCCACGGACTGCTCGAACACGTCCGGCCCGTCCTTGCCGAGCAGCGACGTGGCGAGCTTCGTGTCGTAGTCACCGGCGGTCCACTGCACCTGCACGTCCGCCTTCGGGTACGCCTTGGCGTACCGCTTGACGGCCTGCTCGACGCCGGCCTCGCCGTACTGGTGGTACCACTGCTTGATGGTGGGGCCGTCGCCGCCGGACGAACCGCGGCCGGTGTTGGAACCGCACGCCGTGGCGAGCGCCCCGGCGACCGCGATCCCGGCCGCGCCCCGCAGCACGGAGCGCCTTGCGTACCCGCTCGGCTTCACCATCGGTTCCACACCTCCGCTGTACCGGCGCCCCGCGGCGCTGGTGATCATCGGACATTATTCGACATCCCGCAGGGACGCGCGCAGCGGCGGCGGCGTTCTGCAATCTCTATCACTTCGATAGGGAATCCGCCGTCTCGGCGTGGTGTGCGATGGCGTCGAGCGCGGCGCCCGGAACGACCCGTACGGCCACGTCCCGGCGCCCCGCCAGCTCGGCGCGCAGCAGTCGGTGCATCCCGTCCAGCACCACGAGTCGCCCGCCCCGGTCGGTCACGTGCAGCGGGTGGCGCGGGTCGGCCGCCATGGTCCGGGCGTACTGCCCGGCGTACCGCAGCGGGTCGGCGGCGACCTGGTGCGGGGTCACCCGGAACGGCGCCCCGCCGTACGCCCACATCGGCAGGTCGAGCAGCCACCGCAGCTCGGCGACCGCGAGTCGGGTGTCGGGCAGCTCCAGCGCCCACAGCTTCTCGACGTCCCACCAGAAGTCCAGTAGCACCCCGTGCAGCGCGGCCGGGAGCTGATCGGCGAGCGGGAACGGCAGGCGGTTCATGACGTCGAGGATCTCAGCCGTATCCGCCCGGCGCGCGCCCGCCGCGCCCGACACCGGCGTCTGGGCCCGTCGGTGCTGCCGGTGTCCGGGCGGAGATGTGGTCGGCGGCACCCTTGGCACTGATACCCCCCAGGGGTATGCTCGGAGGCGAGGAGAGGGGGCGCGATGAGCGAGCATTCCCACGCGACGACCGACCACGCGCAGCACACCGGACACGCGCACCATGGCGGGCACGAGGCGCACCAGGCGCAGACGGGGCAGACCGGCTGGCGCACCGTGAGCTGGCGGATGGCCACCCAGGCCACGCTGCACTGCCTGACCGGCTGCGCCATCGGCGAGGTGCTCGGCATGGTGCTCGGCACGGCGTTCGGCCTGCACAACGCGGCGACCGTGGTGCTGTCCATCGCGCTCGCGTTCGTCTTCGGGTACGCGCTGACCATGCGCGGCGTGCTGCGGGCCGGCCTCGGCTTCCGCCGCGCGCTGTCCGTCGCGCTGGCCGCCGACACCGTGTCGATCGTCGTCATGGAGATCATCGACAACACGACCGTCGTCGCGATCCCCGGCGCCATGGACGCCGGCCTGACCAGCGCGCTGTTCTGGCTGTCGCTGGCCGGTTCGCTGGTGCTGGCGTTCCTGGTCACCACCCCGGTGAACCGCTGGATGATCTCCCGGGGTCGTGGCCACGCGGTGGTGCACCAGTACCACCACTGACCCGATGCGGTGGGCGCGCCGGACCGGCGCGCCCACCGCCTCAGCGCGTGACGAACGTGCAGACCGCGGCGACCACGTCCGCGTCGCGCAGGATCCGCTGGTGGCCCAGGCCGGCCGTGGTGATCAGCCCGCCGCTCGGCCACCCCTCGGCCAGCTCCCGCCCCTCGTCGTATGGGGCCTCCTTGTCGTCGCGGTCGTGCACCACCAGGCACGGCGGGAACGGCAGTCGGGCCGGCAGGCCGGCGACGGCGAAGTCGGCCACCGGCCGGCCCCCGTAGCGCTCCAGCTCGCCTAGCAGTGCCGCCCTCGTACGGTCGCCCGCGCCGAGCGCCAGGGTGAACTCGGCGATCCGGTCGAGCGGGTCGGTGACCGGGGCGACCAGCGCCAGCCGTGCCGCCGGCAGCCCGTCGCCGAGCGCGAGCATCGTCGTCGCGCAGCCCAGCGAGTGCGCCACGATCCCCGCCGGCGGTCCGTACGCGGCGACCGCGGTGCCGAGTGCGTCGGCGAACTCGGTCGCCGTGGCGCGGCGCGGGCCGAGGATCCCCGGGCCGGACTCGCCGTGGCTCGGCGCGTCGTACGCGATCACCCGACGGCCCGCGGCGACCAGCGGCGCGACGTACGGGCCGAGCTGGCCGCGCCAGCCACCCCAGCCGTGCACCAGGTACACCGGGGCGGCGTCCGGCGCACCCCACGCCTCGGCCGCGATCCGGGCGCCGTGCGGCGTGGTCAGCGTCCGGCGCTCGCTCGGTAACGACGGCCGGTCGTCGCGGCGTCGGCCGCGGCCGGCCGGCGGCGTGCACCACAGGAGGGCGGCGCGGTGGCCGCCGAGCCCGGGCGCGACCCGCTCCAGCGTGCCGAACCCGAGCCTGACGAGCCGCATCCGCCAAGACTTCGACGTACGAACGATCGTGCTTTTTTGAGTGCGTTCTGCGGTGACCATGCATCCTCCTCGGTGGGTGTGTGTCAGGTACGCGCGGCGGCGAGCAGCGCCTCGAACGAGAACCGGGCCCGGTCCTCCGCCGCCGGATCGGCGAGCAGCCGGTGCGTCAGGTAGAAGCCGAGCAGCACGCCGTACAGGTCGTGGGCGAACTGCTCGGCGTCGGCGTCCGGCCGCACGTGGCCGACGGAGACGCCGCTGCGACAGACCTGCGTGATCGTGTCGAACAGGTCCTGGTGGTCCTGGGCCAGCTGCTCGCGCAGCGCGCCCGGCTGGCCGTCGAACTCCGTCGCCGCCTTCACGAACAGGCACCCGCCAGCCACGCCGTCACGCCCGCAGGCGAGCCAGCGCTCGAACAGCTCGCGGATCCGCGGCTCGCCCCGCGGCGCGGACAGCGCCGGCCGGATCACCAGGTCGACGAACGTCTCCCGGGCCCGTGCCAGCGCGGCGAGCTGCAGCGCCTCCTTCGACCGGAAGTGGGCGAACAGGCCGCTCTTCGACATCTGCCGCTGCCGGGCCAGCTCGCCGATCGTCAGGCCGCCCAGCCCGACCCGGAACGCGACCTCGACCGCGGTGTCGACGATCGCCTCCCGCGTCTGCGTACCCTTCGCCACCCGGACAGAATCGCACGATCGTACGCGGATGTCCAGGCTCCCGGCGACGCCTCCCGCCGTCGGGCGTACGACCGGGTGGGAATGCCACCGGTGTCGGATTGGCTCTCGATGGCCGGCGTACCGGAGTGGCAGCGTTCGGGGCGTGCTCACAACCGCGTCCGTCCTCGGTGTCGCCGCCGTCGCGCTCGGCATGGTCCTCACGCCCGGCCCGAACATGATGTACCTGGTCTCCCGCAGCATCACCCAGGGCCGCCGCGCGGGGGTCGTGTCGCTGTGCGGCGTCGCCGTCGGCTTCCTCGTCTACATGGCCGCGACGAACCTCGGCCTGTCGGTGATCTTCGTGGCAGTCCCGCCGCTGTACCTCGCGGTCAAGCTCGCCGGCGCCGGCTACCTGGCCTGGCTCGCCTGGCAGGCGCTGCGCCCCGGCGGCCGCTCGGCGTTCGCGCCCGGCGAGCTGGCACCTGACCGGCCGCGCCGGCTGTTCACGATGGGACTGGTCACCAACCTGCTCAACCCGAAGATCGCCGTCATGTACCTGTCGCTGATCCCGCAGTTCGTCCGGCCGTCGGCCGGCCACGTGCTCGCCCAGGGCTTCGCGCTCGGCGCGGTGCAGATGTCCGTCGCGGTCACCGTGAACCTGGCCATCGTGCTCGCCGCCGGCACCATCGCGCAGTTCCTGTCCCGCCGCCCGACGTGGCTCCGTGCCCAGCGGTACGTGATGGGCACCGTGCTCGGCGCGCTCGCCGTCAAGCTCGCCACCGACCACGCCCGTCCGCTCGCCACCTGAGCGGCGTCACACCCGGTTTGCCCACGCCGCCAGCAGCTCGGCCGAGACGGGGGAGGGGTGCACGTGGCCGAGGTAGTCGCGGACGGCCCGGTTGGAGGTCGTCTCGCACCTGTCGATGCCGGAGACGAGGTCCGGCGGTACGGCGTAGTGGTAGCCGCGCTCGTCGGCGCCGAGCACCGCGTAGAGCACGCAGCACTGCAGCTCGACGCCGCCGATCACCAGCCCGTCGACGTCCCACTCGGCGAGCAGCGCCGTGAACTCGTCGCTGCGCCACACGTCGTACGAGTACTTGCGGACCACGCGCGCCCCGCCGACCGGCGGTACGAACAGCTCCGCGCCGCGGGAACCCTGGTGGCACAGGCTGTTCGGCCCCTCCCGGCGGCGCTGCCGGCCGGTCAGCCGGGCCGGGTCGTACACCTGCCGGGAGTAGATCGTGCGCACGCCGTACCGGGCGGCCTCGGTGGCGACGTCGTGCGCGCGGCGGGCCGTCGCGGCGTTGCCGACGTTGTCGTCGCAGAAGTCGTGCTGGAAGTCGACCAGCAGCAGCGCCACCCGGTCCGGTGGCAGGCCGAGCAGGCCCGCGCTCACCGGCCGGTACTTCCGTCCGCCTGCTCGCGGAGGATGTCGGCATGTCCGGCGTGCCGCGCGGTCTCCTCGATCATGTGCACGAGGATCCAGCGCATCGTCCGGATCCGGGGCGGCCGGCTGGCGGCGCGGGCGCTGCGCGCGGACAGGTCGTCGCAGGCGGCGATGACCGCGTCGGACCGCGCGATCGCCGCCCGGTAGTCGGCGATCACGCTCGCCGCGGTCTCGTCCGGGCCCAGCGCCATGCCGAGGTCGGGAAACGGGATGTTCTCCCCGGCGTACGCCCAGGTGAACCAGTGGGTCTCGGCCGCGGCGAGGTGCCGGACGAGGCCGAGGACGCTGGTGCCGGACGGTACGCCGGACGCGCCGGCCAGCTCCGCCGGCAGGCCGGCGGCCTTCGCGATCACCGCCTCGCGTACGTAGCCGAGGAACGCGACCAGCGTTGCCTTCTCGTCCGACTCGATGACCGGCGGACGCTGGTCGCCCCGTGTTGCCTCCATGCCCGGCACCCTACGGCTCACGCCGTGACGGCGGCGAGCGCGGTGTCCAGCGGGGTGGGCTCGATGCCGAACGCACGCCGGGTGTCGCTGGAGTCCATCGTGAACGGCCGCGCCCACTGGTAGTACGTCGTCCGCATCTCCCGCAGGAACGAGTTGGCGAGCCCGGACGCCCACAGCATCGGGTACGGCCAGGCGGTGAGCCGCGGTTCCGGCGCGCCGACGACACCCGCGAAGCGGTCCGCGATCTGGCGTACGGTCAGCGGGTCGTGGCTCGGCACCAGCCAGGCGCGGCCCCACGCCGACTCGGTCGCGGCGGCCTCGACGAGAGTACGGGCGACGTCGGTGATCGCCGTGAACGTGTGCGGCACGTCGAGCGGCGTCGGTGTGTACGCCCGCTTCCCGGCGCGGACCGGACCGCCGATCGCGAAGCTGAACACCGAGTTGGCCTCGATGTAGTCGCTGGCACGTACCTCGGTGGCGCGGATCCGGCCGTCGCGGTGCGCGGCGAGCGCGGCGCGCCACATGTCGGCGCGCATCCGCAGCTTCGGGTGGGTCGCGGCGAGCGGCGTCTCCGGCGTGATGGGCGCGTCGACCGGACCGTAGCCGTACAGGCAGCTCGCGGTGGCGTGCACGGCGCCGGTGCGCTCGGCGGCGGTGAGCAGGGACGCGGCGAGCGGCGGCCAGTCGGTCAGCCAGCGGTGGTACTGCGGGTTGGCGCAGTTGTAGAGGGCGACGGCGCCGTCGGTCAGCTCGGTCAGGCGGTCGGCGTCGGCGGCGTCGGCGGCGATCCGCTCGGTGCCCTCCGGACCGGACCCGCTGCGGGTCACGACGCGGACCCGCTCGCCGCGGTCGAGCAGGACGCGTGCGGTGGCGCTGCCGACCGGGCCGCCTCCGACGATCACGTGCAGGCTCATGATGTGTCTCCCTCTCGCAAACGAGATCAGTGCTCTCTGTTGGTTCCACTGTTCACCACGCACCTGCTCGCTGTCAAGAGCAGTGCTCTCGTTTGTGTGCGATACTCGCGGCATGGTGGAACGAACGGGAACGTCGATCCGGGCCCGGCTGCGCGCCGAGCTCACCGAGGAGATCAAGAGCGCCGCGCGCCGGCAGCTCGCCGCCGAGGGTGCCAACCTGTCCCTGCGGGCCATCGCCCGCGAGCTGGGCATGGCCTCATCCGCGCTCTACCGCTACTTCGCGAACCGGGACGAACTGCTCACCGCACTGATCATCGACGCGTACGACGCGCTCGGCGCGGCCGCCGAGACCGCCGACGCGCGACACCGGCGGCGCGGCGACCACGTCGGCCGGTGGTTGGCCGTCACCCGGGCACTGCGTACCTGGGCGCTGGCGTACCCCAGCGAGTACGCGCTGATCCTCGGCAGCCCCGTACCCGGCTACCGGGCGCCGGCCGACACCACCGGGCCCGCGAGCCGCACCCCGCTGGTACTTGCCGGGATCGTCGCCGACGCCGCGGCGGCGGGCGCGCTCGCCGACGTACCGGCGCCGCCGGTGCCCGCGAAGCTGCGCGCGGAGCTCGCCGCCACCGCCGAACGGATCGCCCTCACCCTGCCCGAGCCGATGCTGGCGCGGGTGATCCTCGCCTGGACCCAGACGTACGGGGCGATCAGCTTCGAGCTGTTCGGCCAGCTCGACAACCTGATCGACCGGCGCGACGAGTGGTTCGACTACCAGGCGCGCAGCATGGCCGCGCTGATCGGCCTGCACTGACCCGGTCCGGCTGCGTTGCGCCGATCCCGGGCCGAGCGCGTCCGGGTCAGGCGGTGGGGCCGGTCCACGCGTACAGGTGCTCGGGACGGCCCGTCGACCCGTACCGCAGGCTCATCGTGGCCTGCCCGTTGTCGGCGAGCGCCGACAGGTACCGCTGGGCGGTGGCGCGGGCGATGCCCAGCTCCGCGGCGATCGCCGCGGCGGACCGCGGTTCCGTCGCGGTGCGCAGCGTCTCGGCGACGAGCCGCGCGGTGACGGGGGAGTGGCCCTTCGGCCCGGCCGTACGGTCGCCGTCGTGCAGCAGCCGGACCGCCCGGTCGACGTCCGCCTGGCCCAGCGCGCCGGCGTCGAACACGGCCCGGAACCGGGCGTACGCCCGGAGCCGGTCGGCGAGCTGCTCCGCGGTGAACGGCTTGACCAGGTAGTTGAGGGCGCCGCGGGCCAGCGCGGTGCGTACCGTGGCCGGGTCGGCGGCGGCGGTCAGCATGATCGTGTCGACGGACAGCTCGGCGAGCAGGTCGAGCCCGGACGCGTCCGGCAGGTACCGGTCGAGCAGGACCAGGTCGGGCCGCGTCTCGGCGACGAGCCGCCGGGCGTCGGCGACGGTCCGCGCGGTACCGACCACGGCGAAGCCGGCGACCCGCTCCGTGAACGCCACGTGCACCTCGGCGACCCAGAAGTCGTCCTCCACCACCAGTACCCGGATCACGCCCGTCCCCCGGAGGTCCTGACGCACCGGTCGTCGGATGCGTGGCGAGGTCCCGGGCGGGGCTGGCGCGGCGTAGGTGCGAGTGCACACCGGTCTCGTCCGCGCTGGTGTCGACAACGCCGCCGGCGTCGTCCTGGATCCGGCGCGTGCCGACAAGCCATTGCGTCAGAACCTCCCTACCGCGTCCGCCCGCTCCGCCAGTACACCAGGCATCTGGGCGACGAACACGGCGCCGTGGTCGGCGCCACCCGGATCGGCGAGGGTGGCGTCCCCGCCGCGGCTCCGAGCGGCCTGCCGGGTCAGGGCCAGGCCGAGGCCGTGGCCGACGGTCAGCCGCGTCGTGAACCCGTCGGTGAAGATCCGCTCGCGCAGCTCCGGCGGCACCCCGTCGCCGGAGTCGGCCACCGACACGTGCAGCGTGTCCCCGTCGGCCAGCAGCGTCACCTCCACGTACGCCGGCCCGCGGGTGCCGAGGCGGGACGCGCGCACGGCGTTGTCGACGAGGTTGCCGACGACGGTGGTGACCTCGACCGGGGCGGCGACGCGGCCGGGCACCCAGCTGGTGTCCGCGATCTCCAGCCGTACGTCGGACTCCGCCGCCTCGGCGGTCTTCGCGGCCAGGAACGCCTGGAGGTACGGGTCGCGTACCGCGTCGGGGGCGGGGCCGACCGCGGCCGGCGCGTCGTGCAGCGCGTGCAGGTACTCCACGGCCTCGGCGTGATGGTCGGTCTGGAGCAGGCCGGCGAGGGTGTGCAGCCGGTTGGCGAACTCGTGCCGCTGCGCGCGCAGCGCCCCGGACAGCGAGCGCACCGCGTCCAGCTCCCGGGTCAGCGTCTCCACGTCGGTACGGTCCCGCAACGTCAACACCGTGCCCAGGTCGTGCGCGTCCCGGCGTACCTGGCGGCGGGTGACGACCAGGACCCGGTCGCCGGCCACCGCCATCATCCGTTCCGCCTCGCTGGTGCCGGTGAGCGCGGCCCGGATCCGGATCGGCAGGTCCAGCTCGGCCGCGGGTACGCCGGGTTCGGGCCGGGTCGCGAGCAGCCGCGCCGCCTCGTCGTTGCAGACGGTGATGCGGCCGTCGGCGTCGGTCGCGAGGACGCCCTCGCCGATGCCGTGCAGTACCGCCTCGTGCTCCTGGACCAGTTCGGCCAGCTCGTGCGGTTCGAGGCCGAGGGTCTGCGACTTCAGCCGGCGGGCGAGCAGGGCCGATCCGGCCACCCCGAGCAGCAGCGCGCCGGCCGCGAACAGCGACGCGTCGGCCAGCACCCGCAGCACGTTGGAGCGGATGTCCTGTGCCGCGAAGCCGACACTGACCTCGCCGACGACGCGGTGGTGCGCGTCCCAGACGGGTACCTTGCCGCGGGCGGAGACGCCGAGCGTGCCGCGCTGCACGTTCACCACGTCGTGCCCGGCCAGCGCGGCCGACGGGTCGGTGCTGACATGCCGGCCGACCTCCGCCGGGTTCGGGTGCGCGAGGCGGATCCCGCGCCGGTCGGTGACGACGACGAACAGGGCGTCCGTCGCGTCGCGTACCCGCGCGGCACGGCGCTGGACGACGTGGTGCGGGTCGCCGGTGGCGATCGCCGCGGCGATGTCGGGGTCGGCGGCGACGGTCCGAGCGACGGCCAGGGCGCGCTGGCCGTACTGGGTGGTGAGCTGGCGGTCGAGCAGCCAGCCGACCAGCGCGAAGCCCACGCCGACGACGAGCAGCACGACGCCGATCTGCAGGGCCAGGATCTGCCCGGCGAAGCGGATCCGCGGCGGCCGTCGCCGGTGGGTCGTCCCGTCCCGGCCGCGGCCCGCGAGCGAAAGGCGCAGAACGCGGTAAACGCGACTTGGACGAACAATTTCGAGAAGGTTTCCCACGTGAGCCAGTTCACCTAACGTCCCGCTCCGAAGACAAGTCCGCCGACGAGGGACACTCCCCGCCGCCGGCAGCGACGTTCGGAGGTCCCCATGACCACCCCAGTGATCGAACTCCGGGGTGCCACGAAACGGTTTCCCGCCGCGGGCGGCGGCACGCACACCGCCGTACGGGAGCTGACGCTCACCGTCGAACCCGGCGAGTTCGTCGCCGTGGTAGGCCCCACCGGCTGCGGCAAGTCGACGACGCTGTCGCTCGTGTCCGGGCTCGAACCGGCCTCGTCCGGCGAGGTCCTGGTACGCGGCACGCCGGTGCGGCAGATCCCCACCGGCGTCGGGTACATGTTCCAGAGCGACGCGATCCTGCCGTGGCGGTCGGTCCTCGACAACGTCGCCGCCGGCCCCCGGTACCGCGGTGTGACCAAGCGCGAGGCGCGGCAGCAGGCGCACGCCTGGGTCGAACGCGTCGGGCTCGCCGGCTTCGCCCGCTACTACCCGCACCAGCTCTCCGGCGGCATGCGCAAGCGCGTCGCGCTGGCCCAGACGCTCGTCAACGAGCCGGAGATCCTGCTCATGGACGAGCCGTTCAGCGCGCTCGACGTACAGACCCGGGCGCTGATGCAGGACGAGCTGCTGCGGCTGTGGGCCGGTACCGGCGCCGCGGTCGTGTTCGTCACCCACGACCTGGAGGAGGCGATCGCGCTGGCCGACACGGTCGTCGTGATGACCGCGAGCCCGGCCACCGTCAAGGACACGTTCCGGGTACCGCTGGACCGCCCGCGCGACGTCGAGGAGGTGCGGCTGACGCCCGCGTTCCTGGAGATCTACCGGGAGGTCTGGGAAAGCCTGCGTACCGAGGTGGCCAAGGCACGTGAGGAGGCGAGCCGTGTCGGTTGACACACAGTCCACAGTGGACACCCAGCCCTCCGGCGACACCGTGGTACGCCGGCGCCGGACGCGCCGCGGCCTGGTGTGGCTGGTACGGGTCGCCGCCGTGGTCGTCTGGCTGGTGAGCTGGGAACTGTCCGCCCGGTACTGGATCGACCCGTTCTACTACTCGATGCCGTCGAAGATCGCCGGCCGGCTGGTCGACTGGTTCACGAAGGGCACCGCGTTCGGGTCGATCTGGACGCAGATCGCGGTGACGCTGGAGGAGGCGGTACTCGGCTTCGTGATCGGCGCGATCGCCGGAGTGGTGCTCGGCATCGTGTTGGGGCGCAGCCGGTTCCTCGCCGACGTCGCCGCACCGTTCATCAAGGCGGCGAACGCGGTGCCGCGGATCGTGCTGGCATCGCTGTTCATCATCTGGTTCGGCCTGGGCATGTCGTCGAAGGTCGCCACCGCGATGGTGTTGGTGTTCTTCGCGGTCTTCTTCAACGCGTTCCAGGGTGCCCGCGAGGTCGACCGCAACCTGATCGACAACGCGCGCATCCTCGGCGCGAGCCGGCTCTCGCTGCTGCGCACGATCGTCGTACCGAGCGCCACCTCCTGGATCTTCGCGTCGCTGCACTCGGCGTTCGGCTTCGCGCTGATCGGTGCGGTCGTCGGCGAGTTCACCGGCGCGGACAAGGGCCTCGGCCTGCTCATCAACAACGCGCAGGGCACGTTCGACGCGGCCGGCATCTACGCCGGAATGATCATCACCACGGTCCTCGCGCTCGGCGCCGAATGGCTCATCTCCACCGCCGAGAAGCGCCTGCTGCGCTGGCGCCCACCCGCCGCCGGCGCCGACGCACAGATCTGATTCCCTTACCCCGCAAGGAGTTTCGCATGAGAGTACGGTCCATCGCGGCCGCCGGTCTGGCGGTCGTCCTGCTGGCCGCCGTGGCCGGCTGCCGCGACTCGCGTACCGCCGCCGGCGGTTCCGGTTCGGGCGACAGCGAGCACGTGTCCATCATGGTCGGCGGCATCGACAAGGTCATCTACCTGCCGGCCAAGCTCACCGAGCAGCTCGGGTACTTCAAGGCCGAGGGGCTCGACGTCAAGATGCTCACCGAGCCGGCCGGCGCCCAGGCCGAGAACGTGCTGATCTCGGGCGACGTGCAGGGTGTCGTCGGCTTCTACGACCACACGATCGACCTGCAGACCAAGCACAAGTGCGTGCAGAGCGTCGTGCAGCTCGCCGACGTACCGGGTGAGGTGGAGATGGTGTCGGCGAAGAAGGCCACCCAGATCACCTCGCCGAAGGACTTCAAGGGCCGCAAGCTCGGCGTGACCAGCCCCGGCTCCTCCACGGACTTCCTCACCCAGTACCTGGCCAGCAAGAACGGGCTGTCCGGCGCGGACTACACGACCGTCAAGGCCGGCGCGGGGCAGACGTTCATCGCGGCGCTGGCCAACGGCGGCATCGACGCCGGCATGACCACCGACCCGACCGTCGCCCAGCTCACCAGCTCCGGTCAGGGCAAGGTCATGCTCGACATGCGTACCGAGGCGGGCACCCGCGCCGCGCTCGGCGGCCTGTACCCGTCGAGCTCGCTGTACATGGACTGCTCGTACGTGGCGGCGCACAAGAAGACGGTGCAGAAGCTCGCGAACGCGTTCGTGCGGACGCTGAAGTGGATCAAGGCGCACGACGCGGAGCAGATCGCGGCGAAGATGCCGGCCGACTACGCCAAGGGCGGCAAGGACCTGTACGTCAAGTCGGTCCACGACTCGATCGGCATGTTCAACGCGGACGGGAAGATGAAGGCGGAGGGCGCCACGAACGCGCTGCACGTGCTCGGCGCGTTCTCCCCGAACGTCAAGGGCAAGGAGTCCACAGTGGACCTGTCGAAGACGTACACGACGCGGTTCGTGGACGCCGCGAGCTGACCGGGTGACCCCGGGCGCGCCGGCGCCCGGGTCACTGCCCGCCGCCGAGCCCGGTGCCCTTGGACACCAGCTCGGGGTGGGCGAGCAGGAAGTTGTCCATGTCGTCGTCGCGCATCGCCTTGAACAACTGGTCGTCGACGGGCTGGACGAGCGCCTCGTTGCCGTCACCGGCCGACTGGTGCGCGATCTGCAACGTGGTCAGCTTGTCCGAGGTGATCTTGCGTAGGGCGAGCGCCAGGTCGACCACGGTGTAGCCGTTGAGGTCCATCGTCAGTGCCTTGCCGGCGGCCTTGAGGACCCGGTCCATCTTGGCCGGGTCCTTCAGCGTGCCGCTGCTGGTGGCCTGCTTGAGGATCTGCTTGATGAACTGCTGCTGCATCCGCTGCCGGCTGTAGTCCGAGTCGCCGTACGCATACCGCTCGCGGACCAGCGCCAGCGCCATGTCGGCGTCGTAGTGCCGGCAGCCCTTCTGGAAGGTGTGACCGCCCAGGCTCGGCTGGGTCGACGTGAACGTCTGGTCGACGCACAACGTCACCCCGCCCAGCTCGGCGGTGATCGCCTTGAAGCCGTCCCAGTTGACCATCGCGGCCATCGAGAAGTTCTCGCCGGTCAGCTGCTTCACCGTGGCGTGCAGGTTCTGCATGCCACCGGTGACGTCGTTGATGTCCTTCATGCCGAACGTGAACGCCGCGTTGATCTTCGTCGCGTACCCGCCCTGGCCGGTCTTCTGGTTGAGCGGGATGTCGACCTCGAGGTCGCGCGGGATCGACAGCAGGTACGCCTGGTCGAGCGTCGCCGGGATGTGCAGCCACATGATGGTGTCGGTGCGCGGCTTCTCGCCCGTGTTCTTCCAGTCCTTCCGCAGGTCCGAGCCCGCGAGCAGGATGTCGAGCGGCCCGGTCACCGTGCTGCCGTGCTTCGACCCGCCGCCGTCGCCGAGCAGGTCGCCCTGGGAGACCGAGTTGTTCACGTGGTTGGCCAGCGCCACGGTCCCGGCGTACGTGCCGCCGCTCGCGACCGCCAGCACGATCCCGGCCACCAGGCACACCCGCGCCCACAACGGACTGCGGCGTCGTCGTCGAGCCATCTCAGCCTCCCAATCCGGGTGCCTCAGCATGCCGTACCGAGGGGTCGGTGCGGCACCGGGGCCGGCTACATCACGCGCGAGACCCGCCGCCGGTTTCCGCCGTCACCGCAACGACTGCGGGTCGACGCCGAGCGTGTCGGCCAGCCGGCGCCGGCACGCCGCCTCCATCTCGCCCGGCCAGGCCGCGCCCGTCCGGTCCGCCAGCTCCCGGCCCAACGGCAGGAACAGCCGCGCGTACGCCAGGTGCGCGGCGACGACCGACTCCCTCGTCGCGGCCAGCGGCGGCAGGTCGGCCAGCCGCGCCAGCCGGTCCGGCGGCAGCAGGCCGGCCAGGCGCAGCGCGCCGCCGCGGTCCTCCACCGCCACGTCCTCCCGCATCAGCCGGACCAGCAGGCCGTGCAGCAGACCCGCGCCCGACACGCCCACCACGTACTCGCCGCGGCCGACCACGACCGGCAGCAGCCCGAGCACCCGAAGGAACTCCGTACCGAGGGCGGCGACCCGGGCGGGATCCGGCGCCAGCGGCTCGCCCGCGGTACGCAGCCGCTCCGCCAGCCCGGCCCGGTCGAACAGTGGCGCGAGACCGCGCCGGCTGCGCCCCGGTACGTCGCCCGGCACGCCGACCGCCACATCGAAACGCAGCCACTCCGGCGTGACGTGCGTGAACACCGGCCCGCCGAAGACCCGTTCGCGCAGCACCGTCGGCGTGATCCGGTCGCACGTCGCGGGCCAGTCGGCCACGAAGCCGTCCCGGTCGGCGTCCGCGGTCACCAACCAGACGTCCACGTCGGAGTACGCGTCGTGCTCGCCCCGGCCGCGGCTGCCGGCGAGCCAGGCGGCCAGTACGCGGGAGTCGGCGCGCAGCTCCCGGTCGATCGCCGCGATCAGCATGTCGTCGTCCACGACCGGGACGCTACGGCCTGACCGCGAACGCGGGGCGGCCACCTCGGCCAGCGGCGCACCGGTGACCGACGTACCGCGTCGTCAGCGTGCCGGCAGCTGCGGTGGTGCGCGACGTGGGAAGCGCCGCATAGCATGCGGGAATGCTCCCCCCAGGCTCACCGCAACAGGATGGCGCCGATCCGACGCCCACCGCGTCCGGCGACCCCGCCCCGACTCCGCACTCCGCCTCCGCCGCGCCTCAAGGCCAGCCGCACTCCGCCCCGCCGGCGCCCGACCAGTCCGTTCCCGCGGGTGCGCCCGCACCCGCCCCGGCACCTGCCGGCCCGCCCGGTGCCGCGCCGCCTGCCACCGGACCCGGTGTGGCGCCGCCTGGTGGCGGTCCCGGGTTCGCGCCGCCTGGTGGGCCGCCGCCGCCCGGTGGGCCGTGGGCGGTTCCGCAGCCCGGCATGGTCCCGCCGGGCGGGTACCCGGGTGCCGCGGCGCAGCGCGATCCCGGCCCCCCGCCGCCGTGGGCGCTGATCGGACCCATCCTGGGTGCCGTGCTCGGGCTGGTGCTGGCGCCGGTCCTGCTCGGCCCCGGCGGTATGGAGGCGCAGCGGGCGCTGGGGCTCAGCACGTTCGTGCTGCTGTTCCTGACCGTGGTGTACGTGCTGCCCGCGTTGGTCACCGGCGTCGTCGGCGGGTTCGTCGGGCGGCGCGCGCCGATGGCCGTCGCGATCCCGGGCCTGGTCCTGATGCTCATCGGTACGTCGCTGTGCGGGCTGACCAGCGGCGGTCTGATGCTCGTCGTCGGTCGCATCCTCGGCGGGCTCGGCGCGGGCGCCGTCATCGGCACCGCGGTGGCGCTCGCCGCCCGCCTGGGCGTCCGCCGCGGCCCCCTCGCCGGGATCGCGGTCGGCGTCGCGGTGGTGTCGATGGCCCTCGGGGTGGTCGACGCGATCGTGCTCGGGCGGCTCCTCGCCTGGCGCTGGGTGTTCTTCGCGGCGGTGCCGCTCGTCCTGCTGGCGACGCTGCTCACCGCCGTCGTCGGCATCGTCCTGCTGATCCGCCGGACCGCCACGCCACCTGCGGCGCAGCGGCCCGCGGCGCCGTACGTGCCGCGGTCAGGCCGTGCGGTGGCTGCTGGGCGCGCCGCGTACCCCGGTGCGGCTGACGCCGACCACCACGTACGAGTGGCGTCCCGGGCCGGCGGTCGTGTCGGTCCAGGAGCCGTGCCGCCCGTCGCCGCGTACCGTCGCGACGAGGTTGCTGGCGTCGACGATCGCGCCGGGCCGGTCGCCGTCGAACCGGAACACCGCGTACCCGGTGGGCGCGAGCGGCCCGGTGGCCACCCAGTCCAGCCGTACGCCCGCGTCGGTGCGGTGCGCCCGCACCAGTTCCGGCCGCTGCGGTGCGCGGGGATCCAGGTGCGGCATGGCCGGCGTGAGCGCCGGGTGCGCGTAGTGGTCGGCGACGAGCCGGCTGGTGGCACCGAGCGTGTCGGTGCGGACGCTGACGGCCGAGAAGTACACGTTGCCGGCGACCTCGGGGTACTGCTGGTCGAAGGTGAGGTGGCGGGTCAGCTCGGTCGGGTCGAGCCAGGCGCCGGTGGTGCCGACCTTGTAGGTGGCCTCGCCGACGTACAGCTTGGTGTCGGTGCCGCGGACCTGCTCGGCCCACCACGGGGTGAGCTTGGCGTAGTCGGCGACGGTGAACCCGATGTTCCAGTAGACCTGCGGGTTGATGTAGTCGAGCCAGCCGTTGCGTACCCAGCCGCGGGTGTCGGCGAAGTTCGCGTCGTACGACTCGGTGCCGGCGGTCTCGGAGCCGTTCGGGTCGCTGGTGTTGTTGCGCCAGATGCCGAACGGGCTGACCCCGAACGCCAGCCACGGCTTCGCCGCGTGCACGCGGTGGCGCATCTCGGAGACGAGCAGGTCGATGTTGTGCCGCCGCCAGTCCTCGATGCGGTCGAACCCCGCGCCGTAGCGGGCGTACGTGTCGGCGTCCGGCAGCGTCGCGCCGGCCACCGGGTACGGGTAGAAGTAGTCGTCGAAGTGGACACCGTCGATGTCGTACCGGGTGGCGTCGAGGATCGCGTCCTCGACGAACCGGCGTACCTCGGGGATGCCGGGGTTGTAGTAGAGCTTCGGGCCGTACGCGAAGACCCAGTCGGGGTGCTTGCGCGCGGGGTGCCAGTCCACGAGCTTCGTCGGGTCGGTCTGCATGCTGACCCGGTACGGGTTGAACCAGGCGTGCAGTTGGAGGTTGCGCTTGTGCGCCTCGGTGACGGCGAACTCCAGCGGGTCGTAGCCGGGGTCGACGCCCTGCGTGCCGGTGAGGTACTGCGACCAGGGCTCGTAGCGGGACGGCCAGAACGCGTCGGCGGTGGGTCGTACCTGGAGCATGACGGCGTTGAGGTTGAGCCTCCTCGCCAGGTCGAACCAGGCGACGAGCTGGTCCTTCTGCTGCTGGACGGGCAGCCCGGTGGCCGAGGGCCAGTCGATGTTCACCACGCTGGAGATCCACATGGCCCGGAACTGTTCGAGCGGCGCGTTCGGGTCGGGTGTGCCGGGGGAGCTGGTGCCGGCGGCGGCGGTGCCGGCCGGCATGGCGGCGGCCGCGCCGCCGGGGAGTACCGCGGCCGTGCCGGCGACGGCGGTGCCGGCGGCGAGCGCCCCGAACCGGCGGCGGCTGATCGGCGTCCCTGCCTGCGACATTCGTGAGATCCCTTCACGGGTAGCGACGTACCGGTAGGGAAGTTTCACCCCTGTCGTACGTCGAACGCAACGGTCCACGCGCACAGGCGTGTCGCGCATCGGAACAGACCGGACGAACCAGCCGCCGTCCCTGAGTGTCGGCCGGGTCCGGGCAGTGAATCAGCTCCCGATCCGGCCGGACAGTGGTCGTCGTCGATGTCCGCCGAGGATCGTGAGGGCGACGGCGGTGCCGGCGGGCACCCGGACGGGAGGCGAGCAGGTGGCGCGACCGACGAGGTTCGGCGGACTGTCCGCGTTGGTGCTGTGCGGGGTGCTGGCCGGGGTCGTGCTGGCCGCCGCGGCGTTCCCGATCACCGCGGTGACCGGGCTCGCGGCCAAGCTCGCCGGCGACTCGTTCGACGACCTGCCCGCCGCGCTGCGCATCCCGGCCAGCCAACAGGCCACCTACCTGTACGCCAACGACGGCAAGACCCTCCTCACCACGTTCTACGACCAGAACCGCAAGGACGTCGCGTTCGACGAGATCGCGCCCGTCATGCGCAAGGCGATCGTCGCGGCCGAGGACACCCGGTTCTACCACCACGGCGGCGTCGACCCGCGCGGCGTGATCCGGGCGCTGGTCGCCAACGGCAGCGGCGGCGGCATCAGCCAGGGCGCCTCCACGCTCACCATGCAGTACGTGCGGAACGTGCTGAAGAGCGATCCGGACCTGACCCCGCAGGAGCGCGCCGAGGCGACGCAGGAGACGGCCGGCCGCAAGATCACCGAGATGCGGTACGCGACGGCGCTGGAACAGAAGCTGTCCAAGGACGAGATCCTCCGCCGCTACCTGAACATCGCGTACTTCGGCAACGGCGCGTACGGGATCTACGCGGCGAGCCAGGCGTACTTCTCGGTCCCGCCGGACCGGCTGACGCTCGGCCAGGCCGCGCTGCTCGCCGGGCTCGTCCAGTCGCCGGACGCGGACAACCCGGTCTCCGGCGACCGCAAGGCGGCGCTGGAGCGCCGGTCGTACGTGCTGGACGCGATGGCCAAGGCCGGTGACATCGGCACCGCCACCGCCGCGACCACGAAGAAGACGCCGATCGCCCTGAAGCCCGGCGGCGCGCCGCCGAACGACTGCGTCTCCGTACCGGCCGCGCACGACGACTGGGGCTTCTTCTGCGACTACGTCAAACAGTGGTGGGACGCGCAGCCGGCGTTCGGCTCGACGGTCGCGGAGCGGGAGAACGCGCTCCGCGAGGGCGGGTACCGGATCGTCACGTCGCTCGACCCGGACGTGCAGGCGAGCGCGCTGGCCCAGTCGGTGTCCGTGTACGGCTACGACAACCCACGGGCGCTGCCGATCGCGGTGGTGCAGCCCGGTACCGGCCGGGTGCTGAGCCTCGCCGTCAACCGGCACTACAGCCTGTCCGCCAACCCGTCCGGCCAGAACGGCTATCCGAACACCACCGCGCAGCTCGTGTCCGGCGGCGGTGGCGTGGACGGGTACCAGGCCGGGTCGACGTTCAAGATGTTCACGATGCTGGCAGCGCTGGACGCGGGCAGGCCGCTGTCCACGAGCTTCGACGCACCCTCCCGGCTCCAGACACGCTGGCCCGCGTCCGGGGAGGCGAGCTGCGGCGGCTACTACTGCCCGGGCAACGACAACCCGTCCTGGATGGACGGCCAGCGCAGCATGTGGACCGGCTTCGGCCGCTCCGTCAACACGTACTTCGTCTGGCTGGAGGAGCAGGTGGGCGCCGAGAAGGCGGTCGCGATGGCGAAGAAGCTGGGCATCACGTTCCGCGCGGACAGCGACGCCCGGCGGGCCGAGCACGACGCGTCGTCGTGGGGCTCGTTCACGCTGGGCGTCGCCGACACGACGCCGCTGGACCTCGCCAACGCGTACGCGACGGTGGCCGCGGAGGGGAAGTACTGCACGCCGACGCCGGTGTTGTCGATCACCGACGCGGACGGCGGGAAGGTGTCCACCGGCCAGCCGGACTGTACGCAGGTGCTGGACAAGGGGGTGGCGCGGGCGGCGACCGACGCGGCACGCTGCCCGGTCGGCCAGCAGTCGTCCGCGGGTACGTGTGACGGCGGGACCGCGCCGTCGGTCGGCCGGATCCTGTCCGGGCGCGACGTCGCCGGCAAGACGGGCAGCGCGGAGAACAACGCGACGGAGACGTTCGTCGGTTTCACACCGCAGGTCGCCGCCGCCGGCATCGCCGCGAACCCGGCCGACCCGTCGGACTACGTCGGCGCCGGCGTGTCCGACGCCGTGGACCAGGCCGTCGCCCGCACGATGCGTACCGCGTTGGACGGCCTGCCCGCCGAGGACTTCACCGCCCCGCCGGCCCGCCTGACCGGCTAGGGCATGGTCAGCTCGTAGTAACGGACCTGCTCGTCGGAACGGACGTAGTGCATGCCGGCGGCACGCATCACCCGCTGGGACGGGATGTTGTCGTGGTCGGCGTCGCCGCGTACGGTCCGTACGCCGAGGGAGCGGGCGAGCTCCAGCAGCGCCCGCAGCGCCTCCGCCGCGTACCCGTGCCCGCGCGCCGACTCGACCAGCCCGTACCCGATCTCGACGGCGCCGTCCTCGTCGGGCGGCCGGTGGAAGCCCACGCCGCCGATCGTGGTCCCGTCGGTGAGCCGGATCTCGTACGTGCCGAACGGTGCGGGATCGCCGGCCTCGGCGTGCCGCGCGAGATAGTTCCGGGCGGCCCGCTGGTCGCCGTCGATCGGGTACCCGTCGGCCCACCGGTCGCCGGGTCCCGGCGTGCCTGCCGCGACGCGCCCGGCCTCGGCGAGGTCGAGCGGGTGCAGCACCAGCCGGTCGGTACGAAGATCAGTCACGGTCAATGCCTACCAGGCCCGACGCCCGACCGGTACACCAATATCGCCGTCAGCTGGGCACCGGCTCGGGCAGGGCCGGCTCGGCGGGCGCGCCGGTCCGGGCGCGGCGGCCGAGGATCGCCGAGAACACGGCGGCCTGGAGGCAGAGCGCGCCGGCGATGTACCAGGCCAGGTCGTACGTGCCGAGGCTGTCGCGGAGCAGGCCGGCGCCGGTGGCGGCGATGGCCGCGCCGACCTGGTGGCTGGCGAACACCCAGCCGAACACGATCGGCGCCGAGGCGCCGAACGCCTTGCGGCACAAGGCAACCGTCGGCGGTACGGTCGCCACCCAGTCCAGCCCGTAGAACAGGATGAACAGCAGCATGCTCGGGTGCGCGCTCGCCGCGAACAGCTGCGGCAGCACCAGCAGCGACAGCCCGCGCAGGCCGTAGTACACGGTGAGCAGGACGCGGGAGTCGACCCGGTCGGTGAGCCAGCCGGAGAACACGGTGCCGGCCACGTCGAAGATTCCGACCAGGGCGAGCAGCCCGGCAGCGGTCTGTTCGGGCATCCCGTGGTCGTGCGCGGCCGGGATGAAGTGGGTGCCGACGAGCCCGTTCGTGGTCGCCCCGCAGATCGCGAAGCTGCCCGCCAGCAGCCAGAACGTCCCGGTACGCGACGCGGCGCGCAGTTCCCGCAGTGCCCGGGTGGCGGTGCCGCCGACCCGCGGTACCGGCGGCGCGAGTGTCGTCTCGCCGTACGGCGGCAGGCCCACGTCGCGCGGGTACTCGCGCATGAGCGTCAGCACCAGCGGGGCGACGAGCAGCGCGGCGCCGGCGACGACCAGGGCGACGGCCCGCCAGCCGTACCCGACGGCGAGGCGGGACAGCACGGGCAGGAAGACGAGCTGGCCGGTCGCGCCGCCGGCGGTCAGTACGCCGGTGACCGCGCCGCGGTGCCGGACGAACCATCGCCCGGTCACGGTCGCCACGAACGCCAGCGCCATCGACCCGGTGCCGATCCCGACCAGTACGCCCCAGCACGCGACGAGCTGCCAGCTCTCGGTCATGAACACGGTGAGCCCGCTGCCGGTGGCGACGAGTACCAGCGCGACGGTCACGGTCCGGCGTACGCCGAAGCGTTCCATCAGGGCGGCGGCGAACGGCGCGGTCAGGCCGTACAGGAGGAGGTTGACGGAGACGGCGGTGGAGATCGTGCCGCGGGACCAGCCGAACGCCTGGTGCAGCGGGTCGATCAGGACGCCGGGGGTGGCGCGGAAGCCGGCGGCGCCGACGAGGGCGACGAACGCGACGGCGGCGACGGGCCACGCCCGGTGCACGCGGAACCGCCGGGGCGGGGTGGGTGCGGAGCTCACGACGACGAGTCTTGATCGTGCCGGACCGCGCGGCCAGTGGCCGGAAAGCCATCCTGTGAAAGAATCGGGCCATGGCCGCCGTCCCGCACGTCGTCGCCGTCCTCGCCCTCGACCGCGTCGTCGGCATGGACATGACGATCCCGTCGCAGATCTTCGGCCCGGCCCGCGCCCCCGACGGCACCCACCTGTACGACGTCCGCATCTGCACCGTGGACGGCGGCCCGGTCCGCTCCGCCGCCCGCTTCACCCTGCTGCCCGACCACGACCTGGCCGCGGTGGCCGCCGCCGACACTGTGATCGTCCCCGGCATGCACCAGCGCGACGCGTACGAGGACGGCACGCTCGCGGAGCCGGCGCGCGGAGCGCTGCTCGCCGCGTACGAGCGGGGGGCGCGGCTCATGTCGATCTGTACCGGGGCGTTCGCGCTGGCCGCGACGGGGCTGCTGGACGGCCGGCCGGCGGCGACGCACTGGCGTTCGGCGGACCGGTTCCGCGCGCTGTACCCGAAGGTACGGCTCGACCCGGACGTGCTGTTCGTCGACGACGGCGACGTGCTCAGCTCGGCCGGGGTGGCGGCCGGGCTGGACCTCTGCCTGCACGTGCTGCGCGCCGACCACGGCACGGAGCTGGCGAACCACATGGCACGGCGCGCCGTCGTACCGGCGTGGCGGCCGGGCGGGCAGTCGCAGTTCATCGAACGCCCGATGCCGGAGCGGGTGGAGGCGAGCACGGCGGCGACCCGGCACTGGGCGCAGGCGCACCTGGACCGGCCGCTCGGGCTGGACGAGCTGGCCGCGCACAGCCGGATGAGCGTACGGACGTTCACCCGCCGGTTCCGGGAGGAGACGGGCATGTCGCCGAACCGGTGGCTGACCCGGCAGCGGGTCGAGGCGGCCCGGCACCTGCTGGAGTCGACGGACCTGTCGGTCGAGCGGATCGCGCACCGCTGCGGCTTCGGTACCACGGTGTCGCTGCGGCAGCACCTGCGTTCGGCGCTCGGCGTCTCGCCGGCGACGTACCGGCGCACGTTCCGGCCGCCCGTGCCGTCCTGAGAGCCTTGCCCATCAGAGGTCGACAGGAGGAGGGGCTCCGGTAGGACCTTCGCGGTTTTTAACTGCCGCGGACGACGCGCGCGGGCTTCGCTCGCGTCCGAGCCGCCGCGCGTGGCGTCGGCAGAGGTCCAGGTTTCGACAGGACCGATGATTCCGCGCGGCGGAGCAAGGTCGAAGACCCTCGCAGCTGGGCCGAACAGGGTCGTGCCGAGGTCTGGTTGTGCCGTGCCACGCCCTACCGGGCTGACGTCGCCGTTCTGCCGCGGGCGAACCCGCTTGTCTTGTTGCGGCGCGCTGTAGAGGATCGGTGGATGGATCTCCTCACCGCGGAACGGCAACTCCAGGCCGCCCAGCGCGCCGCCGATGTCGAGTCCCTCGACGCGTTACTGCACCCGCGGGTCGTGGGTGCTGGACCGGACGGCACGGTCTTCACCAAGGAGGACGACCTGGAGAGCTACCGCTCCGGTGCACTGCGAATCACCAGCCTGGTGGAGGAGTCGCTCGACGTCCAGGAAGACGCCCATACCGGGGTGACCCGCACGGTCGCTTCGGTGGATGCCGTTCAGGGCGGTGCCGTCGTGTCCGCGCGGTTGCTCTACACCCGACTGTGGGTGCGTGCGGACGGCAACTGGCGGGTGTTGGCCGCCACCTTCGTCCCGGTCTCGTGAGCGCTGTCAACTGCCGTGGACCGGGTTGATGCAGGGCCAGGACGGCCTGCACGAGCGCGGATCGCGTAGGCCGGCCGACGGATCCGGGTCATGGCCGCAGCCAGGTCATCGGCTGCGGCGGTGAGCAGGCAGATCGCAGTTGGAAAGTGCTCCGAGAAACACCGGCGCGGAAAACGTGGCGGCGCCATTTCCGGAAAACGTGAACACGTTGTTCGCGTTTGCTTTTCCCCGGGTCCATCGGAAATGATTCGGCAAAACCGGCCGCCGCCCGTGTGACGGGGTTTGTTCGGCGTGCCCGGAGAACGCATCCGACGCAACGGAGGAGCAGTCCCATGCCCGTTCTCGTCACCGGCGCCACCGGCCTGGTCGGCGGCAGCCTGGTCCGGTCCCTCGTCGCCGCCGGGCACCCGGTCCGCGTCCTCACGCGTACGCCGGGATCGGTTGCGGCGCAGGCGCTTCCGGCCTCGGTGGAGGTGGTCGAGGGGGACTTCGACCGGCCCGACTCGCTGCGCGCGGCGCTGCGCGGGGTGAGCCGGATGCATCTGGTCGCGATGGGCGGCGCGGTGACCCACGGGGCCGACGTGGTCGAGGCTGCCGTTGGCGCCGGCGTACGCCGGATCACGCATCTGGGCCATCACGATCCGGGCCGCGCCGACGACGACCCGATCGAGCGCGGGCATCGCGCGCTGCACCGCGCGATCGAGAATTCCGGCGTGGACTACACGCACGTGTTTCCCGGCGAGTTCATGGCGAACACCCGGGAGTGGGCGCCGTCGGTACGCGGGGAGGGCGTGGTGCGCGCGCCGTTCGGCGGGTGGCGCAGCGCGCTGGTACACGAGGCCGACATCGCCGCGGTGCTGGCGGCGGCGCTGCTCGACGACGGGCACGAGGGCGCGACGTACCGGCCGACGGGGCCGGTGGCGATCGCCCGGCGGGACGCGGTCGCGGCGCTCGGGGCGGCGCTCGGGCGGCCGGTGCGTTTCGTCGAGCTGACACCGGAGCAGGCCCGGGAGCGCTGGGCCGGCACGTACCCGTCGGTGGTGATCGACTGGTTCCTGGAGATGGGCCGCAACCCGGACGGCAACGCGTGGGTGTCGCCGGACGTGGAGCGGATCACGGGCCGGCCGGGCCGCACGTACGCGGAGTGGGCGGTGGCGCACGCCGCCGAGTTCCGCTGAGGCGGGACGCTCCCGCGGACTGGTACGCCGGGCTCCCCGGGCGCCGGATCGACTACGGTGACCGGTGTCGGAACATGGTCGGTTGTGTTGGAGGGTGCGCGGTGACGTACGTCGAGGAGTTCCAGCCCGGGGTCGGTTCGCTGCCGCCGCGGGCGGCGTACCGGTCCGACGCGGCGGCGCTGTCGCTGAACGGGACGTGGCGGTTCCGGCTGGCCGACCGGGCCGGCGGCGACACGGCGTTCGCCGCGCCCGACTTCGACGACTCCGGCTGGGCCGAGCTGCCCGTACCGTCGAGCTGGCCGATGCACGGGCACGGCCGCCCGGCGTACACGAACGTGGTCTACCCGTTCCCGGTCGACCCGCCGTCCGTGCCGACCGAGAACCCGACCGGCGACCACCGCGTGGTGTTCGACCTGCCCGCCGACTGGCCGTCGGGTACGGCCGTGCTGCGGTTCGACGGGATCGACTCGTGCGGCCGGGTCTGGCTCAACGGCACCGAACTCGGTGTGTCGGCCGGCAGCCGCCTGCCCGTCGAGTACGAGGTGGGCGGGGTGCTGCGGCCGGGCCGCAACACGCTCGCGGTGCGGGTGCACCAGTGGTCGTCCGGCAGCTACCTGGAGGACCAGGACATGTGGTGGCTGCCCGGCATCTTCCGGGACGTCACGCTGCTGCACCGGCCGGCAGGCGGGATCGGCGACGTGTTCGTCCGCGCCGACTTCGACCACGTCACGGGCGCCGGCACACTCCGCGTGGAGACCGACGAGCCGGCGACGGTCACCGTGCCGGAGCTGGGCATCACCGATCACCCGACGGGCGAGCCGGTGACCGTCGGCCAGGTCGTCGGCTGGACCGCCGAAACCCCCCGCCTGTACGACGGCGTCGTCGCCACCGCCACCGAACGCGTCGGGGTCCGGATCGGCTTCCGTACGGTCACCATCGACGACGGCGTGCTGAAGGTGAACGGCCGGCGGATCCTGCTGCGCGGCGTCAACCGGCACGAGTTCCACCCCGACCTCGGCCGCGTCGTACCCACCGAGGTGGTGCGCGCGGAGCTGGAACTGATGAAGCGGCACCACGTCAACGCGATCCGCACCAGCCACTACCCGCCGCACCCGGAGATGCTGGCGCTCGCCGACGAGCTGGGCTTCTGGGTGATCGACGAGTGCGACCTGGAGACGCACGGCTTCGAGCCGAACGGCTGGCGCCGCAACCCCAGCGACGATCCACAGTGGACGGACGCGTACCTCGACCGGATGCGCCGCATGGTGGAACGCGACAAGAACCACCCGAGCATCATCCTCTGGTCGCTCGGCAACGAGGCGGGCATCGGGGTCAACCACGGCCTGATGGCCGACTGGGCCCGCAAGCGTGACGGCTCCCGGCCGATCCACTACGAGGGCGACCACGCCTGCCGCTACGTCGACGTCTACTCCCGCATGTACGCCTCGCACGAGGAGGTCGACGCGATCGGCCGCCGCGCCGAAGATCGCCACCCGGACGCGGACGACGAGCTGGACGCGCGCCGCCGCGCGATGCCGTTCATCCAGTGCGAGTACGGCCACGCGATGGGCAACGGCCCGGGCGGGTTGTCCGAGTACCAGGAGCTGTTCGAGCGGTACGAACGCTGCCAGGGCGGCTTCATCTGGGAGTGGCTGGACCACGGCATCCGGTCGCACACCGACGACGGCCGCGAGTACTTCCGCTACGGCGGAGACTTCGGCGAGGAACTGCACGACGGCAACTTCGTCGTCGACGGGCTGGTCTTCCCGGACCGTACGCCGTCGCCGGGGCTGACCGAGTTCGCCGCGGTCATCGCGCCGGTACGGGTGAGCGTCGACGGGGCCACCGTACGGCTGCGCAACACGTACGACTTCGCCGTGCTCACCGACGTGGAACTGCGCTTCGAGGTGACCGACGACGGCCTGCCGGTCGCGTCGGGAACCGTTGTACCGCAGGCGATCCCGGCCGGCGGTACGAGTGAGGTCACGCTGGAGCCGCCGTCGTCGCCGCCGGGTGGCGAGCGGTGGCTGACCGCCACGGTGGTGTCCACTGTGGACCTCGGCTGGGCGCCGGCCGGGCACGTGCTCGGCGTCGGCCAGGCGCGGCTCGCCGAGCCGGCCCCGGCCACGCTGCCCGCCCCGACCGCCCCGACCGCCGGGACCGGCGGGATCACGGTGGGGCCGGCCGAGTTCGACCGCGAGGGTGTGCTGCGCGCGCTCGGCGGGCTGGCGCTGACCGGGCCGCGGCTCGACGTGTGGCGCGCGCCGATCGACAACGACAAGCCGTACGAGGCGGCCTGGCGGCAGCTCGGCCTGCACCGGGTGCACCACCGGCTGGTCGACGTGGAGACCGACGGCGACCTCGTCGTACGCACCCGGGTCGCGCCGGCCGCCACCGACCTCGGCCTCGGCGTGACGTACCGGTGGAGCGGGCACGGCGACACGGTCCGGCTGGTCGTGTCGGTGATGCCCGAGGGAGAGTGGACAGTTCCGTTGCCACGCCTGGGCCTCCGGCTCGCCGTACCGTCCACTGTGGACACCGTGACGTGGTTCGGCGGCGGCCCCGGCGAGGCGTACGCCGACAGCCGGCGCGCCGCGCTGGTCGGCAGGTACACGGCGAGCGTCGACGCGTTGCAGACGCCGTACGTCTTCCCGCAGGAGAACGGCAACCGCACCGCGGTCCGCTGGGCCACGCTGCTCGATGCCGCCGGGCACGGGCTGCGGATCGAGGGCGCGCCGACGTACGAGCTGACCGTGCGGCGCTGGACCAGCGAGGACCTGGACGCGGCCCGGCACACAACCGACCTCGTCCCCGGCGACGCGTTGCACGTCAACGTCGACCACGCGCAGCACGGGCTGGGCAGCGGTTCGTGCGGCCCGGCCGTCCTCCCGCAGCACGAGCTGCGCGCCGAGCCCACCACCTTCGAGGTACGGTTCCGGGCGGTCTGACGCCCCGGCGCTGAGCCGAGGATCACAGCGCCGGTGCGGATCCCAGGCGGCAGAGTGGTAAGGACCCTCTGCCGCCCCTCGCCCTGACAGGGCCGCCCGCCGGACAGGAGTACCGCCCGTGCGCGCAGCGCCGACCGCGCCCGCCCAGACCGACACCGCCGCCCGGGTACCCGTGCGCGTCATCCTCATCCTGGGCGGTCTCTCGGCGTTCGCCCCGCTCTCCATCGACATGTACCTGCCGGCCCTGCCGGCGCTCACCGGCGACCTGACCACCACCGCGTCCGCCGCGCAGCTCAGCCTCACCGCGTGCCTGGTCGGGCTCGCCGCCGGGCAACTGCTCGCCGGCCCCGTCTCTGACGTACTCGGGCGGCGCCGGCCGCTCGTCGTCGGCCTCGTCGGCTACACCGTCGCGTCGGTGCTGTGCGTCTTCGCCCCGTCGGTGTGGGTGCTCGTCGCGCTGCGCCTCGTACAGGGGTTGGCCGGCGCCGCCGGCATCGTCGTCTCCCGCGCCGTGGTCCGCGACCTGCGCTCCGGTACCGCCGCCGCGAAGCTGTTCGCCGCGCTGATGCTCGTCAACGGCGTCGCGCCGGTGCTCGCCCCGACAATCGGCGCACAGCTGTTGCGGTTCACCACCTGGCGCGGGGTGTTCGTGGTGCTGACCGTCATCGGCGCCGGCCTGCTCGTCGCCGTACTCGCCGGGCTGCCCGAGTCGCTGCCGCCGGAACGCCGGCACACCGGCGGGCTCGCCGACACCGGCCGGTCGTTCCGCGCCCTGGTCGTCGACCGCCGCTTCGTCGGGTACGCGCTGACCGGCGGGCTCGTGTTCGCCGCGATGTTCGCGTACATCTCTGGCTCGTCGTTCGTGCTCCAGGAGGTGTACGGGCTGTCGGCGCAGACCTTCGGCATCGTGTTCGGGGTCAACGCGGTCGGGATCGTCGCGGCGAGCCAGGTGTCCGCCCGCCTCGTCGACCGGTTCGGGCCGGCCGCGCTGCTGCGTACCGGTCAGCTGACCGCGCTCGTCGGCGGTCTCGCGCTGCTCGCGGTGGTGCTGCTCGGCGCCGGCCTGCCCGGCGTACTCCCGGCGCTGTTTCTCGTGGTCGGCAGTGTCGGCCTGGTCACGCCCAACGCGATGGCGCTCGCCCTCGCCAGCCACGGCCGCATCGCCGGCACCGCCTCCGCCGTCCTCGGCGTCCTCCAGTACGTCGTCGGCGCCGCGATCGCCCCGCTGGTGGGCATCGCCGGCACGAGTACGGCGGTGCCGATGGCCGCGGTCATCGCCACGCTGGTCGTCGGCTCCGTCCTGCTGTCCGCGGCCCTGCTCCGGACGCCACGCGCACGGGTGTAGCACCCGGGTTCGCGGCCGCGTCGCCGCGCGGAATCGCCGCCGGGGGCCAGATGCGACGTAGAGATCGCTTGTTGATCTTCGGTCGTTACATCCGGAATTTGGGGGTTTCGGAGGGCATATCGGGTCGCTACGCTCCGCTTGATCCGTCATGGGATCCCTTACCCCTCAAGGAGGTTCCCCATGGGTTCACGCCTACGTGTGGCCGCGGCGGCCGTCGCCGCCGCGGCCGGCCTGGCAAGCGTCGCCGGCACCGCCGTGGCCGCCCCGGCACAGGACACGGGCACCGGCAGGACGCTCCACTCGTGTGCCTCGTCGACCGCCGGCACGGCACACTGCCTGGCCGTCATGCGTACCGACGTGCACGCCAGCAACGCCGCGCTGCGCAAGGCTGCCGCGACCCCGTCCGGGTACGGGCCGGCCGATGTGCAGTCGGCCTACAAGCTGCCGTCGAGCGGCGGCAGTGGGCAGACCGTCGCGATCGTCGACGCGTACGACGCGCCGACGGCCGAGCAGGACCTGGCCGTGTACCGCAGCCAGTACGGGCTGCCGGCGTGCACGACCGCGAACGGCTGCTTCCGCAAGGTCGACCAGAACGGCGGAACGAGCTACCCGCGCAAGGACGGTGGCTGGGCGCAGGAGATCTCGCTCGATCTGGACATGGTGTCGGCGGTCTGCCCCAGCTGCCACATCCTGCTCGTCGAGGCGAAGACCAACTCCTTCGCCAACCTGGGTGCCGCGGTGAACCGTGCCGCGACGATGGGCGCCGACGTCATCAGCAACAGCTACGGCGGCTCGGACGCCTCTGACTCGACCTACGGGCAGTACTACAACCACCCGGGCGTCGCGGTCACCGTCAGCTCCGGTGACGCCGGCTACGGCGTCGAGTACCCGGCGTCCTCGCACTACGTCACCGCGGTCGGCGGTACGTCGCTGAAGAAGGACTCCAGCTCGCGCGGCTGGTCGGAGACGGCATGGAGCGGCGCCGGTTCGGGCTGCTCGACGCTCAACACTGCGCTGTCCGGCCAGGCGTCCGCCGGTACCGGGTGCGCGAAGCGGGCGGTCGCGGACGTGTCCGCGGTGGCCGACCCCAACACCGGTGTCGCCGTGTACGACAGCACCGCGTACCAGGGGTACCAGGGCTGGATGGTGTTCGGCGGGACGAGTGTCGCGGCGCCGGTGATCGGTGCCGTGTTCGGCCTCGCGGGCAACGCCAACAGCATCGACAACAACTACCCGTACGCGCACGCGTCGGCGCTGTTCGACGTGACCGGCGGTTCGAACGGGTCGTGCCCGACGAGCCAGTGGTGCACCGCCCGGAGCGGCTGGGACGGGCCGACCGGCCTCGGCACACCGAACGGAACCGGCGCCTTCTGACCGACCCGGGTGCCCGCCGTCTCCTCCCACGGCGGGTACCCGGCCGTCACGCCGCCGCGGGCCGGTCAGACGGTGTCGGTGGCGGCGATGAGGCTCGCGATCGCGCCGAGCGCGCTCAGCGGACCACCCACCACGATCCGCTCCGGAGTCGATCTCGGCGGAGAGCCGGGCGAGCACGGTGCCGAGCGTACGGCCGGCCTCGGTGACGACGTCGTGCCCGGTCGAGCGGCGGAGCTGACCGCGCACTTCCCCTGATCGCCGCGTTTCCCGGCCGCCGCGCCCGGCCCGGTGGTACGACAGGACCATGCGACTTGGATGGAAGCTGGCGCACTGGCCGGCCCGGTTGGCGACCGGGGCGTACATCCTGAACTCGGGGCTGGGCAAGCGGAAGGCCGACGAGGAGACGGCGACCGGGCTGCACGGCATGGCGTCCGGGGCGTACCCGTTCCTCAAGGAGGTCGAGCCGCCGAAGTTCACCCGGCTGCTGTCGGTCGCGGAGATCACCGTCGGCGCGGCGGTGCTGCTGCCCGTCGTACCGACCGCGGTGGCCGGGCTGGCGCTGCTCGGCCTCGGCGGCGGCCTCGTCGGCATGTACGCCCGTACCCCCGGCATGCACGAGCCGGGCAGCCTGCGCCCCACCCAGCAGGGCATCGCGCTGGCGAAGGACTTCTGGCTGGTCGGCATCGGCGCGAGCCTGCTGCTCGACGCGCTCGGCGAACGCCGCCGGCGCCGCTGAGCGTCGTCCGTCGGTCCGCGCCGCCGGGCGACGTCAGTCGGTCCACGCGTTCGCCGTGGTCATGATCGCGCCGGCCAGCTCGGCGGTACGCGCAGCCAGCACCGCCGGCGACTCCGGCCGGTCGTGCTCCAGCCACCACGTGATCGCCTGCACCAGCATCGCCCCGAGCATCGTCGGTACGAGCGCCGTCGCGTCGGGTACCGCCAGGTGTTCGGCGACCATCGCCGACAGCGCGGCCCGCATCCGCTCGGCGAACCACGGGCTGCCGCGCCGCCCCAGCATCGCCCGGTAGAACCGGTGGTAGGCGTCGATGTGCTCGAAGAACCCGGTCCACCGGTCGCGCGGGGACCGCTCGTCGTCACCGCGGATCGAGCCGAGCAGCTCCGCCATCGCCTCGTCGAACACCTGCTCGACGAGCTGGTACTTGTCGCGGTAGCCGCGGTAGAACGCGGCCCGGCTCACCATCGCCCGCTCGGTCACCGCGCCGACCGTGACCTTGTCGAACCCGCGCTCCTCGATCAGCTCGATCAGCGCGTCCCGCAGCAGCTTCCGGGTGCGCCGGACCCGCAGGTCCCCGCCGCTCCGAGACACTTTCCGCCTCCTGTCCCATCCGGGCCATCAGCCCCGATGAGGCCCTTGCCGACGCGCCTACTCCGCGCGGACGATCTGACCGGACCGAGACATCGTGTCCCGGTCGGATCCCACTGTCAACGAGGAGCACGGACATGAACGTCGTACGGATGCGTGCGGTCGGCGGCCCGGAGGTGCTTGAGGTGGCGCGCGTCGACGAACCGGCCCCGCAGGCCGGCCAGGTGCTGGTCGCGACCCGTGTCGCCGGCGTCGGGTACGGCGACGTGATCGTCCGGTCCGGCCGCTTCCCGGTGCCGCTGCCGTACGTGCCGGGGGTCGAGGTCGGCGGCGAGGTCGTGGCCGTCGGCCCCGACGTCGACCCGGACCTGGTCGGCCGCACGGTCGTCGCCACCACAGTCGGCAACCGGGGCGGGTACGCCGAACGGACGCTCGCCCCCGCCGCGTACACGTTCCCGGTGCCGGACGGGCTGCCGCTGTCGAGAGCGCTGACGGTGTTCCAGGCGGGCGGGCTGGCGTACGGGCTGCTCGCCGCGATGCGGGTGGCGCCGGGCGAGACCGTGCTGGTCACCGCGGCGGCCGGCCGGATCGGCTCGCTGCTGGTGCAGGCCGCGAAGGCCGCCGGGGCGACCGTGATCGGTACGGCCGGTGGTGCCAAGGTGGCCGCCGTCGCCGGGTTCGGCGCCGACCACGCGATCGACCACCGCGCCGACGGCTGGGCCGAGCGGGCCCGCGCCGTCACCGGTGGCCGCGGCGCCGACGTGGTACTCGACGCGGTCGGCGGCGAGATCGGTGCCCGGGCCGTGGACGCCGCCGCCGACGGCGCCGGCCGCGTCGGCGTGTACGGCTTCGCGTCCGGTACCTGGCTGTCCCTCGACGCGATGACCATCGGCCGGCGCGGCCTGACCGTGGTCGGCCCGCTCGGCATCGTCTTCCGCAAGCCGGACGGCGAACAGCGCGCCGACGCCGAACGCGCCCTGGCCGAGGCCGCCGCGGGCCGGCTCACCCCGCACATCCACGCCACGTACCCGCTGGCGGACGCACCCGCCGCGCACGCCGAGGTCGAGTCCCGAGCGACCACCGGCGCCGTCCTGCTGGCCGTCTGAACACGAGAACGGCGGCCCGTCCCGGGCTGTCTCGACTGCTCGCCGGCGGGTCGCCTCGCTGTCACCAACCGGCCGCCGTCGCGACCTCTCACTACGATGACCGCGGACCAGATGGGCGGCATGTCCGTGTCGTCACAGCGCGCGAGGAGCCCGGATGCAGCCGAGCCCACCGCAGCCCGAACTTCCTCAGTATGGTCGGGCGCCGCTGCCGGGCGGACCCGGGCCGAGCCCGTTGGCGGCGCCGCCCATCCCGAGGGCACACCCCGTGGCGGCGGTGATCGCAAGCGCTCTGGCACTGCTCACCGCCGTTATGCTCGTCTGGTTCGCGCTCTACGACGTCGTTCACGCTGCCGGGCCGACCGGCGGCGGGCTCGGCCTGGTGTTGGAGAACGTGCTCGGCGGCGCCGTCGGCGCCGGGTTGCTGTTGGTCGCGGCGGGGCTGACGTTCACCCGCAGGCTTCTTGGCGCGTGGTCACTGTGCGCGCTGTGCGTGCTGTACCCGGTGGCGATCTTCGTGGCGCCGTTACTGCGCGGCACGGCCCTGAGTGCTCAGGTCACGTGGGTGTTCGGCTTCGACAAGAGCAACGGCATCGCCCTGGCGCTGATGATCATCTTCGCCGTCCTGACGGCGGTCGCGGCGGCGATTGCCGGAGGCGTGAGATCGTACGGACCACCCACCGCCACGGTCCGTGATCACGCCACTGTTCGGCGCAACGTCAGACCCGGAGCCGCCGCCGCCCCCGGGGCCACCGAGAAACCGCCGGTGACCAGGGACGCGTGAGGCCGGCACGCCCATGGACGTACCGGCCTCACCGTTGGGATCAGGCGGCCTGGGTGACCGCCACGGCCGGCTCGGTCAGGGCCAGCGCCACGACCTCGTCGACCGTGTCGGCGAGATGGATGGTCAGCTCGTCGCGTACCGCGTCCGGGACCTCGTCGAGGTCCGGCTCGTTGCGGCGCGGCAGGATGACCTCGGTCAGGCCGGCCCGGTGCGCGGCCAGCAACTTCTGCTTGACGCCGCCGATCGGCAACACCCGGCCGGTCAGCGAGATCTCGCCCGTCATGCCGACCTCGGCGCGGACCGGACGACCGGTCAGCAGCGAGGCCAGGGCCGTGGTCATGGTGACCCCGGCGGACGGTCCGTCCTTCGGCACCGCGCCCGCCGGTACGTGCACGTGCACCCGGTGGTCGGCGAGCGGCTCGGTGGGTACGCCGAGGGCGGCCGCGTTGGCCCGCAGGTACGACAGAGCGATCTGCGTCGACTCCTTCATCACGTCGCCGAGCTGGCCGGTCAGGGTCAGCCCCGGCTCGCCGTCGAGCAGCGCGGCCTCGACGAACAGCACCTCGCCGCCCGCTCCGGTCACCGCGAGCCCGGTCGCTACGCCCGGCACCGCCGTACGGTCGGCGGCCTCCGGCGTGAACCGCGGCCGGCCCAGGTAGTCCCGCAGCTCGTCCAGCCCGATCGTGACGGCGTCGTCGCCGCCTGCGGTGGCAAGCTTCGTGGTCACCTTGCGCAGCGCGCGGGCCAGCATCCGGTCGAGCTGTCGTACGCCCGGCTCCCGGGTGTACTCGCCGGCGATCCGGCGCAGCGCGTCGTCGGTGACGGTCACCTCGTCGGTGGTCAGCGCGGCCCGTTCGAGCTGCCGGGGCAGCAGGTGGTCGCGGGCGATCGTGACCTTCTCGTCCTCGGTGTACCCGTCGAGCCGGATCAGCTCCATCCGGTCCAGCAGGGCGTCGGGGATCTGCTCGGCCACGTTCGCGGTGGCGAGGAACAGCACGTCGGACAGGTCGAGCTCGACCTCCAGGTAGTGGTCGGTGAACGTGTGGTTCTGCGCCGGGTCCAGCACCTCCAGCAGCGCCGCCGCCGGGTCGCCGCGGTAGTCGGCGCCGACCTTGTCGACCTCGTCGAGCAGCACGACCGGGTTCATCGAGCCGGCCTCGCCGATGGCGCGCACGATCCGCCCGGGCAGCGCCCCGACGTACGTGCGGCGGTGGCCGCGGATCTCGGCCTCGTCCCGGACGCCGCCGAGGGCGACGCGGACGAACTTGCGGCCGAGCGCACGCGCCACGGACTCGCCCAGCGACGTCTTGCCGACACCGGGCGGGCCGACGAGCGCCAGCACCGCGCCCGAGCCCCGGCCGCCGACGACGGACAGGCCGCGCTCGGCCCGCCGCGCCCGTACCGCCAGGTACTCCACGATCCGGTCCTTCACGTCGTCGAGCCCGGCGTGGTCGGTGTCGAGCACGTCCCGCGCGGCGGACACGTCCGTCGAGTCGGTCGTACGCGTGGTCCACGGCAGCTCCAGCACCGTGTCCAGCCAGGTACGGATCCAGCCGGCCTCGGGGGACTGGTCGGAGGCGCGTTCGAGCTTGCCGACCTCGCGCAGTGCGGCGTCCTTCACCTTCTCCGGCAGGTCGGCTCCCTCGACCCGGGACCGGTAGTCGTCCGCGCCGTCCGGCTCGCTCTCGCCGAGCTCCTTGCGGATCGCGGCGAGCTGCTGGCGCAGCAGGAACTCGCGCTGCGTCTTGTCCATGTTCTGCTGGACGTCGTCGCGGATCTTCTCCGCCACCTCGGACTCGGCCAGGTGCTGCTTCGCCCAGCCGAGCAGCAGCTCCAGCCGGTCGGCCGGGTCGATGGTGTCGAGCAGCGTCAGCTTCTGCTCGGTGTCCAGCCACGACGTGTACCCGGCGGTGTCGGCCAGCTCACCGGGGTCGCTGATCTCGCCGATCCGGTCGATGACCTCCCACGCGCCCCGCTGTTGCAGGATCGACGTGAGCACCGACTTGTACTCGGTCGCCAGCTCGGTGGTCCGTCCGGTCGCCGCCGGGTCGTTGATCTTGTCGGCCTGCACCCAGAGCGCGGCGCCGGGACCGTTCACCCCGACACCGATGCGCGCTCGGGAGACCGCCCGGACCACGACGGCGGGCTCGCCGCCGGGCAGCCGGCCGACCTTGACGATCTGGGCGACCACGCCGACGGCGGCGTAGTGCCCGTCGATGCGGGGGACCAGCAGCAGGCCGGGGGTGGCGGGCGCGTGCGTCGCCGTACGGGCGGCGTCCACCGCGGCCTGCCGCTCCGAGTCCAGCGTCACCGGAACGACCATGCCGGGCAGGACCACGGTGTCGGAGAGGGGAAGGACGGGCAGCTCGTAATCAGCCATGAGATGGGGCTCCATTCCTCGTACTCGCCCCGGTCAACCTTGAGCCGACCCGACTCATTCCCCGGTTGGTTTCACCGTCAGCGAACAACCGCGAACGGGCACATTCCGCCCCCGCTCCGCCAGCGCGAACGGTAACAAGTCAGGCATTCACCTCGTCGAGGATCTCGGCGAGCGCGGCCGGCCGTACCAGCGGGCCGACGTGGCTGGTGTCCAGCGAGCGGACGGCGAACGGCCGGTCCGGCACGGCCCGGTCGCCATCGGCGACGAACCGGTCCTGGAGCGGCAGCGGCATCGACCGGTCCGCGGTCAGCCGCACGTACGTGCGGGCCACGGTGCCCCACGTCGCCGGGTCGGCGCGGTCGTCGGCCCCGCCGACGTCCAGGTTCTCGTCGGGCTCCAGCGTGTTCAGGAACGCCAGGAACTCCGCCTCGTCGCCGTCGGCGAACAACGCCTCGCGCAGCCCCGCCAGCAGCTCGGGGTCCGCGGTGCGGTAGTTGAAGCGGATCGCGCCCAGCTCGGCCGGGTTGCCGACCAAGGCGCCGCCGGTCTTCGCCAGCGCGCTGTCCGCGTTCTCCGGCGACACGTGGTACTCGGCGGCGGTGGCGTCGACGCAGCACCAGGCCGAGACGTACACCAGGTGGTGCAGCAGCTCGGGCACCCGGTTGGCGACGACCGTCGCGGTCAGCCCGCCGCGGCTGTGCGCGACGAGGACGACTGGTCCGTGCGCCGCGGCCCGGCGTACCACGTCGACGACGGTGTCGGCGCAGTCCGCGAGCGTCACGCCGGCCTGCGCCGACGGCGCCGCGGCCAGCGCGACCAGGTCCTGCGGCGCCTGGTACGCCGGGGCGAACCGGGCCGCGTACCCGTGGCCCGGGAGGTCGACGGCGAGCGCGCGGTGGCCGCGCAGCGTCATCTCCCGGATCAGCGGGGCGAACATGAAGGAACTGCTGAACGACCCGGGCACGAACACGTAGGTGGTGGTCATGCGGGGCAGTATCGCAAGCGGCGCCGTACCTTCTCGGCGCCGCCCGCGGTCAGGACTGCTCGGCCGCGACCGAGGCGCGTACCTCGTCCATGTCCAGCTTGCGGGCCTGCTCGATCAGGTCGGTCAGCGCCGACTCGGGCAGCGCGCCGGGCTGGGAGAACACGACGATGTTGTCCCGCACGATCATCAGGGTCGGGATCGACCGGATGTCGAACGCGGCGGCCAGTTCCTGCTGCGCCTCCGTGTCCACCTTGCCGAACACCATGTCCGGGTTGGCCTCGGACGCCTTCTCGTACACCGGTGCGAACATCTTGCACGGACCGCACCAGCTCGCCCAGAAGTCGACCAGTACGGTGTCGTTGCTCCCGAGCGTGTCGTTGAAGTTGTCCTTGGTCAGTTCGACGGTCGCCACTGCCGCCCCCTCCTCGTGTTGATACCCCTCGGGGGTAGTAACGGCCGGGCTGGGCCGCTCATTCCCAGGGTTCCACGAGGATCTTCAGATGCCGAGCCGGGTCGGCCACCAGCGCGTCGAGGCCCCGCGGCACCACCTCCGACAGGGGTATTCGGTCGGAGATCAGCGGCGTCGGGTCGACGTCGCCGGAACACAGCAGCTCGACCGCGCGCGGGAAGTCCGTGTCCCGCAGGTGCGACAGCGAGGCGACGAGGCGTTTCTCGCCGAGCAGCAGGTCCAGCATCGGCACCGCCACGTCGTCGTCGAAGACGCTGAGCAGCACGGTCGTACCGGTGCGGCCGGTCATCCGCACCGCCGCGGACGCCACCGCCGGTACGCCCGCCGCCTCGAACACCACGTCCATCCCGGACGGCGCGTCGTCCGGCGCGACGCCCTCGGCGCCGAAGTGCGCGGCCAGCCGACGCCGGTGCGGGTGCGGCTCGACGACCACCACCCGGGAGGCGCCGGCCAGCACGGCGACACGGGCGGTGAGCAGTCCGACCGTACCGCCGCCGACGACGGCCACCGTCGCGCCGGGCGCCACCTCGCCGCGCGACACCGCGCGTACCGCCACCGACAGCGGCTCCGCGAACGCCGCCGTCGTCGCCGGAATCCCCGCGTACGCGACGCAGCACGACGCCGGCGCCAGCGCGTACTCGGCGAGGCCGCCGTCGCCCTGCTGGCCCAGCTGCCCCGACACCGCGCACATGTTGTACCGGCCGGCCCGGCACCAGTCGCAGGTGCCGCAGGACATGGTGCCGTCGACGGCGACCGTGTCGCCCGCCGCGTACGGCGTGTCCGGGCCGGCGGCGTCGACCACGCCGACGAACTCGTGCCCGAGCGTCAGCGGCGCGCACCGCCCGGTCAGCGGGTGCGGCGTCACCGGCGTCAGCACCGGACCCGCCGTGTACTCCTCGACGTCGGTGCCGCAGATCCCGCAGGCCAGGACCTTCAGCCGCAGCCAGCCGGGCGGCGGCGCACCCGGATCCGGTACGTCGACGACGCGCACGTCGCCGCGGGCGTACCAACGCGCGGCCCTCATGACCGCCGTACCACGTTGCGCAGTTCCTGTCCGGTGGCGAACCGGTGCAGCTGGTCGGCGACCAGCTTGCGTGCCCGCGGGTAGAACGTGGCCGACCCGCCGGCCACGTGCGGGGTGATCAGCACGCCCGCATGTGTCCACAGTGGATGGTCGGCCGGCAGCGGCTCCGGGTCGGTCACGTCCAGCGCGGCGCGCAGCCGGCTGGCGCCGGTCTCGGCCGCGAGCGCGTCCATGTCCAGCGTCCGGCCGCGGCCCACGTTCACCACGAGCGCGCCGTCCGGCAGCGCCGCCATCAGCGGCGCGTCGAACAGTCGTACCGTGTCCGGGGTGTCCGGCAGGACGAGGACGACGATGTCGGCGTCCGGCAGCAGCTCGGGCAGCTCGTCGACGCCGTGCACCCGCTCGTCCGGCCGGGCCCGGCTCGCGACCCGGACCACGCTCGCCTCGCAGGCGAGCAGCCGGCGTTCCAGCGCCTTGCCGATCGAGCCGTACCCGACCAGCACCACCCGGCTGTCCGCGAGGGACCGCGTGTAGTGCGGGTCCCAGACCGCCCCGCGCTGGTCGTCCACCCAGGTCGGCAGGTCCCGCTGCGCCGCGAGCATCAGGCCGAGCGCGTGCTCGGCCGTACTCGCGTCGTGCAGGCCCCGTCCGTTGCAGAGCGTCACGCCGGGTGCCAGCACCGGCAGCATGTGCTCGTACCCGGCGGTCAGCACCTGCACCACCCGCAGCGCCGGCATCGCCGGCACCACGTCGCGGCCGGCGGCCACCCCGTACGGCGCGACGTAGAACGTCACGTCCGCGACGTCGGCAGGCGGGTCGCCCTGCCCGTCCCAGACGTCCACCCGCAGGTCGGCCGGCCAGCCGCCCATTGCCGCCCGAAGATCCCACGGGACCAGTGCGTGCTCACCCATGGCTGCCGATCCTACGTACCCGGCCCGGTCGGGTGTCAGGCGCGCAGCGGTGCGGCCGGCTCGGTGAGCAGGCTGTCGATGTGCACCGGGTCGGCGGGCCGGCCGTACAGCCAGCCCTGGCCGCGCTCGGCGCCCAGCTCGCGCAGCCGGTACGCCTGCCGGCGCGTCTCGACCCCACCCGCGGTGACCGTGAGGTCCAGCGTGTGCGCCAGGGACACCAGCGCCTGGACGATCGCGAGGTCGGCCCGGTCCGGGTGGGCCGGCGCGTCGAAGCTGTGCGTGAACGAGCGCGCCAGCTTGATCCCGTGCACCGGCGCGTGCCGCAGGTGCGCCAGGTTCGAGTACCCGGTGCCGAAGTCGTCGATGACGATGCGTACCCCGTCGTCGTGCAGGGTGCGCAGGGCCGTGGTCGGCTCGGCGCCCATCAGCGCCCGCTCGGTGATCTCCAGCTGGAGCAGGCCGGCGGGCAGCCCGCTGTCGGCCAGCGCCCGCCGTACGTCGTCGACGAGGCTCGTCGCGCACACGTGCCGGACCGCGAGGTTGACGCTGACCGGCGGGGCCCAGCCGTACCGGTCGAGCCAGGACCGGGCCTGCCGGCACGCGGCGGCGAGCACCCACCGACCCAGCGGTACGACGAGGCCGGTCTCCTCGGCGAGCCCGAGGAACGCGTCCGGCCCGAGCAGTCCGAGCCGCGGATGGCGCCACCGCACCAGCGCCTCCACCCCGGTCAGCCGCTGGTCGGTCAGATCCACCACCGGCTGGTACGCCAGGGCGAACTCCTCGTCGCGCAGCGCCGCGGGAAGTGCCTCGGTGAGCTGGTGCCGGGCGGCCTGCGCCGCGTCGCGCTCCGAGTCGAACGTGGCCCAGCGGCCCTTGCCGGCGGCCTTCGCCCAGTAGAGCGTGATGTCGGCGGCGCGCATCACCTCGGCCGGGTCGGTGCCGAAGGTGGCGCGTTCGACGATGCCGATGCTGGCGGAGACGGCCAGCTCGTGCCCGGCGACCTCGACCGGCGCGTCCAGCGCGGCGAGGATCCGCTCGGCCAGCGCGACGACCTCGGCCTCGCCGGTCGACCCGGCGCGCAGCACGACGAACTCGTCGCCGCCGAGCCGGGCGAGCAGGCTGTCCGGCCCGACCGCCTCGGCCAGCCGGCCCGCGACGACCCGCAGCAGCTCGTCGCCGACCGGGTGCCCCAGGCTGTCGTTGATGATCTTGAACCCGTCCAGGTCCAGGAAGCACACCCCGAGCCGGGCCGCCGGCGCAGCCTGGTCGAACGCGTCGTGCAGCCGCTCCGTGAACAGCGCCCGGTTGGCCAGCCCGGTCAGCGCGTCGTGGGTGGCCTGGTGCGCGAGCGTGGCGGCCAGCTCGTGCCGCCGGGTGTTGTCCTCACCCATCGCCACCAGGTAGCTCGGCCGGCCCTCCGCGTCCCGTACCACCGACACGGCGAGCAGGCCCCACAGCACCCGGCCGTCGTCGGTGACGAACCGCTTCTCGGTACGGATCCGGTCGGCGCGGCCGGACGCGACCCGCTCGTAGATCAGCTCCCGCAGCGCGGCCACGTCGTCCGGGTGTACCAGCTCGAACACGTCCCGGCCGCGCAGTCGCTCCGGCGGGCTGGCGAGCATCGTCGCGAGCGCCGGGTTCGCCTCCAGGATGTGCCCGGTCAGGTCGCCGAGCGCGATGCCCGCCGCGGCGCTGGTGAACACCGCCCGGAACCGCGCCTCGGTGGACCGCAGCGCCCGCTCGGCCCGGGTCTGCGCGGCCATCGCCGCCTGCCGGATCGCCTCCTGCTCGGTCAACGTACGGTCGCGCAACGCCGCCGCGAACCCGGCCGCCAGGCCCGACAACAGCGCCGTACGCGCGGCCGGGTCGCGGGCCGGCAGCGCCCCGCCGAGCGCGACCAGCGTGCGGCACAGCGTCTCGGTGTCCGTGAAGTGCGCGGCGACCAGGGCCCGGCCGACCTCGACGCCGACCGTACGGGCCGGTCCGGCGGGGTCGGTCGGGCTCAGCGCGGCGAGCAGGCGTACCGCCAGGGGGCGCAGGTGGGTCGTGAGCCCGGTCCGGGTCAGTGACACGAAGCTGGTGTCGGCGATCGCCGCCGCCCACGCGTCGGCCAGCCGGGCCGGGTCCCGGCGGCCGGCCTCGCTGGCCACGCTCCGGCGGGTACGGGGGGACTGGTGGCGCCGCGCGCTCGCGCTCACGGCTTTCGCCCCACCCCGGCATAGCTGCAGAACCGCTCGGGACGGTCGGGTACGTCGGCCGGCGAGTCCGGCCGCCACAGCGGCAGGAAGACCACGCCCGGGTCGACCAGCTCGAACCCGTCGAACAGGGCGGCCACACCGGCCCGGGTCCGCGCGGTCAGCGGGTTCGCGGTGCCGGCGTAGAGCCGGACCATCCGGTCGGACTGCTCGGTGCGGCCGTCGCCGGTGCCGTGCGAGACCGCCAGGACGCTGCCGGGCGCGAGCGCGTCGGCGTACCGCCGGACGAGGCCGGCCGGGTCGTCCCCGTCGGGTACGAAGTGCAGCAGCGCCACCATGAGCAGCGCCACCGGCCGGCCGAGGTCCAGCGTCGCGTGCAGCGTGTCGTCGGCGAGCAGCGTGCCCGGGTCGCGTACGTCGGCCTCGACCACGGCGGTCTGGTCGTCCCCGGCGAGCAGCGCCCGGCTGTGCGCGACGGCGACCGGGTCGACGTCGACGTACACGACGCGGGCGTCGGGGTCGGCCGCACGGGCCACCTCGTGCACGTTGCCGACGGTCGGGATGCCGGAGCCCAGGTCGAGGAACTGTCGAATCCCCAGGCTCGCCGCGTAGCGCACGGCGCGGCGCAGGAAGGCGCGGTTGGCCCGCATCACCGCCGGCAGCTCGGGGATGATCCCGATCGCGGCCCGGGCCGCCGCCCGGTCCGGCGCGAAGTTGTGCGAACCCCCGAGGAAGCTGTCGTACATCCGGGCGGCGCTCGGCCGGTCGAGGTCGATCTCGTCGGGTGCCCAGCTCGGCCGTTCCACCCTGAATGCCCCCCGCCTGGTGCGCGTCGGACGTACCGGGTCGAATGATAGTGCGCCGGGCGGTGGCGCTTCGTCGCCGGATCGGACAGTCAGCCTTCCGGGTACGCAAACGTCGCGTCAGGTGGCGCGGCGCTGCCGGGCCGCCTCGTACAGGACGAGGGTGCCGGCGGCGGCGGCGTTGAGGGAGCTCGCGGCGCCCCCGATCGGGATCCGGAGCATCGCGTCGCACGACTCGCGCCAGGCGGCCGACAGCCCCGCGGTCTCGTTCCCGACCACCAGGACGGTCGGCCCGGTCAGGTCCGTGGCGTCGACGTCCGCGGCGCCGGTCTCGTCCGTGCCGAGCAGCCGTACCGGCAGGCCGCCGGCGCGCAGCCGGTCCACCCACGCCACCACGTCGCGCTGCTCGCTGCGGACCACCGGCACCGCGAACAGCGAGCCGGTCGAGGCCCGGACGGCACGCGGGTCGTACGGGTCGGCGGCGTGCCCGGTGACCACGACGCCGGCCGCGCCGAACGCGTCCGCGGACCGGATCAGGGTGCCGATGTTGCCGGGGCTGGCCGGCCGGTCGAAGACCACGGCGAGCAGGTCCGGCCCGGCCGGTACGCGGGCCAGGTCGTCGGCGCCGAGCCGCGCCACCGCCACCAGTTCCGGCGCGCCGTCGGTCTTCTCGCCCAGCTCCGCCAGCAGCTCCGGGTCGACCTCGACCACCTCGGCGCCGGCGGCGGCGACGGTGTCCGCGGCCCAGCTCGACAGCCGCCGACCCGCCGGCCGCAGCAGCGTCTCGATCTCCCAGCGGTACCGGACGGCGAGGCTGATCGGGCGTACCCCGTGCACGAGGAACAGGCCGCTGCGGGTGCGCTTGGTCCGGTTCGTCAGCAACGCCTGCCACTGCTGGAAACGCGCGTCCCGCGTCCTGATCACCATGGTCAGGAGAACGTACCGGCCGGTCGGGGGCGCCGGGCGCACCGGGTGGCGACGCGGTGATACTGGTGCGGTGGCGGGACGGCGGCGGGAGACGATACGGCGCTTCACCGTCGACTCCGGGGTCGTGGAGCTGATCGCCGACGGCGACGGACGCGACGGGTACACGCTGCTGCTGGACTCGGCGCCGCAGTCGCACGTGGACCTGGCCGACCCGACCAGCCTCGGCTTCGAGTACGTGCGGCGCATCGGCCACGTGCTCGACCTCGCCGCCGAGCCGGGCGTACCGCTGTCGGTGCTGCACCTGGGTGGCGGCGGGTTGACGCTCCCGCGGTACGTGGCGGCGACCCGGCCGCGGTCGGCGCAGCGGGTGGTGGAGCGCGACGCGGCGCTGGTCGAGCTGGTCCGGGCGGAGCTGCCGTTGGCCCGGGACTGCCGGCCGCGGATCCGGGTCGGCGACGCCCGCGAGGTGCTGGAGTCGCTGCGCGCCGACGCGTTCGACGTGGTCGTCTCCGACGTGTACGCCGCCGCCACGATCCCGTCCGCGCTCACCACCGTCGAGTACGTCCGGCACGTCGACCGGGTGCTGCGGCCCGGCGGGTGCTACGTGGCGAACGTGGCCGACGGCGCGGGGTGCGCGTTCGCCCGCTCGCAGGTGGCGACGCTCGGCGCGGTGTTCGGCGAGGTGCTGCTCGTCGCGGACGCCGCGGTGCTGCGCGGCCGGCGGTTCGGCAACCTGGTCCTGGTGGCCGCGCACCGGCCGCTGCCGGTGGCGGAGCTGACCCGGCTCGCGGCCGGCGACGCGTTCCCCGCCCGGGTGGTGGACGGCGAGGCGTTGGACCGCTTCACCGCCGGTGCCGCCGTGGTCACCGACGACACCCCGGTCCCGGCCCCGGTACCGCCCCGCGGCCCGTTCGCCCGCTGACGTCGGGCGCCGGCGTCAGTCGGCCAGCCAGCCAACGATTCCCTTGCGCAGCAAGGCTTTCCGGTCCTCCGGCGCGTACGAGGCGTCGACCGCGGCGCGGGCCATCCCGGCCAGGTCCGCGTCGGTGGCGCCGAACGTGTCGCGCACCCGGACGTACTCGCCGGCCAGCGTGGTGCCGACCGTGGCGGGGATGTCGGTGTTGAGGGTGACGGTGAGCCCGGCGGCGCGCAGCCGCGGCAGGGGATGGTCGGCGAGCGTGTCGGCGACGCCGAGCGCGACGTTCGACGACGGGCACACCTCCAGCGCCACACCCCGCCCGCGTACCTCGGCGACGAGGTCGGTGTCGGCCAGGATCGTGATTCCGTGGCCGATCCGGTCGGCGTGCCCGAGCGTCAACGCCTCCCGTACGCTGTCGGCCCCGGCGGTCTCCCCGGCGTGGTGCACCAGCCGTACGCCGGCGTCGTGTGCCTCGGCGAACAGCGGCGCGAACGGCGCCAGCGGGTACGACTCGTCGCCGGCGACGCCGATCGCCGCCACCTCCGGGTGGCGCCGGGCGAGGTCCAGGGTGCGGCGGAGCCGGTCGTGGTCGCGCCGCCGGGAGTGGTCGAGGATCACGCGGGTGGCCACGCCGTACCGGTCGAGGCCCTCGGCGAGCCCGTCGAGCACCGCGGCCAGCGGCATCCCGGTCGCGCCGAGTCGCGCCTCGTGCGCCGCGGCGGTGACCGTCACCTCGGCGTACGAGACGCCGTTCGCGGCCTCGTCGGCGCAGAACTCGACGGCGACCCGGCGGAAGTCGGCCGCGGTGACCAGGCACGCCCGGACCAGCGTGCCGTGGTCGCCGAACTCGCGGAACCCGGCGAACCGCCGCCCCGCGGTGTCCGCCGGTACCGGCAGGCCGTGCGAGGCGGCGAGTTCGGCGAGGGTGGCCCGCCGGATCGTGCTTTCCAGATGGACGTGCAGGTGGGCCTTCGGCAGGCCGGTCAGGTCGCGCACGAGCGGGAACGCTACGGCCGTCCCGCACCTGCGGCCACCGGATTCTCCGTGCTCAGAACGGGGTGAGCGTGACGGTCAGGCCGGTCGGTGCCGTGTCCTGGACGTACGACGCGAAGCCGGCCACGTCGTCGAACGGGAACCCGTACGCCCTGCCGTCGACACTGTGCGCGTGGATGATCCGCGCGTAGTGGTTCGTGACGTCGCCGCCGTAGAACCCGCCGGGGTCGGTGGTCGGCTGGTCGGCGGAGGCGAGCAGCGTCGACCGGTTGAAGCCGGCGCCGAGCACCGCCGCCACCGGCCCGGTCTTCCCGTCGTTGGGCGCGGCGAGCGCGCCGGCACAGTAGAAGACGTCCAGTGTGGACGGCCGGCGGAACCCGGCCACCCCGCCGTCGAACGTCAGCGTGTCACCCGACACCCGGCCCGTGTACGTGGCGGAGCCGGTGTGCACCGTCAGCGACTCGCCCGCGTACTTCGACCACACGGAGCCGATGTAGCCGTCGAAGTACCCCGCCGGGAACGCGCCGGTCTCCATGCCGTGGCCGGGCGCGATCACCCGCAGGTCGTTCACCACGAGCCCGCCGTACGACGGCTGGGCGGCGATGTCGGCGAAGATGGCCTGCCGGCCGCCGTCGGCGATCGTCCCGGTCGTCTGGTCGGCGGATCCGCGCAGCCGCAACGCCAGCGGTACGCCGAACATGTCGACCGCGGTGGTGTTGCAGTACATGCCGCTGTCGTTGAACGTGAACTCGCAGAAGTCGTGCAGCACCGGGTAGTTCGGGTCGCTCGTCACCCAGCCCGCCGGGTACGCGAGGGCCGGGTTGCCGTTGCCGTCGGGTACCGCCTTGAACTTGAGGGGTGCGTCGATCGCGACGTAGATGCGGCCGGACATGCGGGGCAGCGCGATCGTCGTGTCGCCGTCGGCGGCGAGCGGGATCGAGTAGTCGGTGAAACCGTCGGACCCGTTGTCGGACAGGGAAACCGGATGCAGCGCACCGTCGGCGGTGGCGTGCGACTGGGCGCCGGTGGCGAGGTCGACGCCGACGACGTACAGCCGGACGGCGCCGTTGGCGTACCGGTTGGTGTGGTTGACGATCGTCACCGGCAGCGTGGCCGGGGTGGCGCTCGCCCGTCCCGGTGCGGCCAGGGTGCCGGCGGCGGCGAGCAGCGGTGCGGCGGCGAGACCGCCGAGCAGGGATCTGCGGGTCAGCATCGTGGTCTCCTCACTGGGTCCGGTACGCGGCGACGTAGTCGACGGACATGCCCGCCCCGGACGTGGTGTCCGCGCCGGGCGAGGTGCAGCCGCAGACCCCGTTCGGGAAGCCGCCGCCCATCGCCACGTTGAGGATCACGAAGAACCCGTGGTCGACCGCGTTCTGCCAGGTCGTCGCGTCCATCTGGCTCTCGCTGACGGCGAACGTCTGCTGCCCGTCGAGGTACCAGCGGATCTGCTCGTTGCCGGTGTTGGTGCGGTCGATGACCACCGAGTACGTGTGGTAGTCGGACTGGCAGCCGCCGCAGTCGAGCAGGCCGCTGCCGAGGCCGTTCGTCTCGTTGCACGGGCCGCCCGGGTTCACGCCGCAGTGCAGGGTGCCGTCGGTCTTGCTGAGCGCGTTGACGTCCTCCAGGATGTCGACCTCGCCGATGCCGGGCCAGTTGGTACCGCCGGCCGGCCGGGCGTCCGCGCCGAGCATCCAGAACGCCGGCCAGTAGCCGAGCCCGTTCGCCGGGGCCGGCTGCTTGATCGACGCGGTGACCTGCACCTGGCCGCCCGCCGGGGCGCCCAGGTCGGTGCGCTGCGTCTCGACCCGGCCGGACGACCAGGCGCCGTTGTTGTTGGTGGGCCTGATGACCAGGTGCCCGTCGCCGTCCTGGAAGACGTTGTCGGTGCTGTCGGTCATCGTCTCGACCTCGCCGGTACCCCAGTGGTCGGCGCCGCCGGGATAGCTCGTACCGATGTCGTACAGCCAGTTCGCGCCGTCGAGCTTCGAGCCGGCGGAGCCGGTGAAGTCGTCGGCGAAGACGGTGTCCCAGCCGCTCGGCGGCGGCGGTACGGCGGACGGTGCCGCGGTCGGCGCGTCCGGCGCCCGTTCGGCGGCGGCGCCGCTCGGCGCCAGCATGCCGAGCGCCAGCGCGGTGGCGAGGGCCGCCGCGCCGAGGATCCGATGTCTTCTCATCGTGGTACCTCCTCGTGGGTGTCCACAGTGGACGCACCGGACGACGCGCGGACCACGAGCGCGGTCGGCAGGGTCACGGTGCGGGGCGCCGCGTCGGGTGGTGCGGCGGCGAGCTCGGCGAGCAGGGCGACCGCCGTGCTGCCGAACCGGCGGTAGTCCTGGGCGACGGTGGTCAGGCCCGGCCGGAGCAGTCCGGCGGCGTCGATGTCGTCGAACCCGACGACCGCCACGTCGGCCGGCACGGACCGGCCGTCCTCCTGCGCGGCCTGGACCGCGGCGATCGCCATCGCGTCACCGGCGACGAAGACCGCGGTCGGCGGCTCGGGCAGGGCCAGCAGCCGGCGCATCGCGGCCGCACCCGAGTCGGCGAAGAAGTCGCCGGCCACCACGTACGCCTCCGGGCAGGGCAGGCGATGGCGGGCCACCTCGCGGCAGTACCCGGCGAGCCGTTCCGCGGCGGGCTTCAGGTCGGTCGGCCCGGTGACGGTGGCGATGCGCCGGTGGCCCAGCTCGACCAGGTGCCGTACGGCGGCGCGGGCGCCGCCGCGGTTGTCGGAGGTCACCGACGCCGAGCGCGGACCGTCGACCGCCAGGTCGAGCGCCACGCACGGCAGGTCGGTGGCGAGCAGCGCCGCGACCGACGGGGTGTGCTCGTCGACGCCCATCAGTACGACGCCGTCGAGCGTGTACTGCCGGGCGAGCCGCACGTATCCGCCCGCGTCGTCCTCCGGCACGATCGGCAGCAGGATCAGCCCCTGGCCGTGCTCGTTGAGCGCCTCCTTGAGCCCGACCAGCACCTCCTGGAGGAACGGGTGCTGCCGGCCGCCGCTGCGGTAGTCGGTGTCCCAGAGCAGGCCGACCATGCCGGAGCGCCGGCTCGCGAGCGCCCGGGCCGAGGCGTTCGGCGTGTATCCCAGCTCGGCGGCGAGGGAGCGGATCCGCTCCCGGGTCGCCGGACTGACCTCGGGCCGGCCGTTGAGTGCCCGGGACACGGTCGCGACGGAGACCCCGCCGAGCCGTGCCACCTCGTTGATGTCCATCCGCAAGCTCCCGGTGTCGGACATACCCGACGTAAACGCTTCCGGGACCTTAGAGCGGACGTATCCCGCGTGTCAACCCGCCGAGCTTTTCGCGCCGGCTTACCGCCTCCTTGCCTTGCGGTACCTAGGTTGGAGCCATGGCGGCGGACCGGGGGCGGCGGTAGACGGTGAGCGGTGGTACGGACGCGAACGGCGGGGTGATCGCGGCGTACGGCACGGGGCGTGCCGGTACTGTTGCGCCCATGGCGCGGCTGCTCGTGGTGGAGGACGACGCCACCATCGGTGGGCTGCTGGAGCCGGGACTTCGCGCGCACGGGCACGACGTCCGGTGGGTACGGTCCGGTCGGGACGCGCTGACCGCCGCGGCCTCGGCCGAGTTCGACCTCGTCCTGCTCGACCTGGGCCTGCCCGACCTCGACGGGGTCGAGGTGTGCCGGCGGCTGCGCGCCGCCCAGCCCGGCTGCGTACTGGTGATCCTCACCGCGCGGCGCGAGGAGATGGACGTGGTGGTCGGGCTGGAGGCCGGCGCCGACGACTACCTGACCAAGCCGTTCCGGTTCGCCGAGCTGCTCGCCCGGATCCGCGCCCACCTGCGGCGCGGTGCGCCGGCGCCCAGCCAGGAGCCGGCGCTGCGGATCGGGGACCTGGTCGTCGACATCGCGGCGCGCCGGGTCACCCTCGCCGGGACCGAGGTGGGGCTGCGGGCGAAGGAGTTCGACCTGCTGGCCCGGCTCGCCGAGGAGCCCGGCGTGGCCGTCAGCCGGGAGCGGCTGATGTCCGACGTCTGGGACGAGAACTGGTTCGGCTCCACGAAGACCCTCGACGTCCACATGGCCGCGGTACGCCGACGCCTGTCCGACGCCGAACGCGACCTGGGCGACGGGACGGCCGCACCCCGGATCACCACGCTGCGCGGCCGGGGCTACCGGATGGAGGCCGGCTGACCGCCGGCACCCGCGAGGAGGTGGGATGCGGCAGCGGATCCTGGCGGTCGGCCTGTTGGCCGCGGTCCTGGCGACCGGGCTGTTCGGCATCCCCTTCGCGATCGTCGTGGGGCAGTTGCGCATCGCCGACACGCGCAGCCAGATGGAACGGCTCGCCGACCGCACCGCGGTCGGCATCACCGCGGCGTACGCGACGCGGAAGGACCCGGTGTCGCTGCCGAGACCGCCCCGCGGCACCCAGATCGGCCTGTACGACGAGCACGGCCGGCTCACCGACGGCGTCGGCCCGGCGCACGCCGACACCTCCGTACGCGGGGCGATGGGCGCCGGCCAGGTGACCAACGGCGACGACAACGGCGACCTGGTCGTGGCCGTACCCGTCGACAGGGGGGAGCGGGTCGCCGGCGCGGTGCGGGTGTCGACGAGCCGCAGCCAGGCGTACTGGCGGACGGTGCCGACGTGGCTGACCATGGCGGCGCTGGCGCTGGTCGGCCTGGCCGCCGCGGGCGCGTACGCGCGGATCCAGGCGGGGCGGCTGGCCCGGCCGCTGGAGAAGCTCGCCGGTACGGCGCACCAGTTGGGCGACGGCGACTTCAGCGTGCGGGCTCGTACCAGCGGGATCCGGGAGATCGACTCGGTGGCCGCCTCGCTCAACTCGACCGCGGACCGGCTCGGCGGGTTGGTCGCGCGGGAACGGGCGTTCTCCGCCGACGCCTCCCACCAGCTGCGTACGCCGCTGACCGGACTGCGGCTCGGCCTGGAGATGGCGCTGGACAGGCCGGACCAGGACCTGCGGCCCGCGGTGACCGCCGCGATCGAGCACGCCGACCGGCTGGAACGCATCGTCGACGACCTGCTCGACCTGGCCCGCGACCTGCCCCGGCCGGGGGAGCCGCTGGACGTCGCCGGGCTGCTCGCCGACCTGCGCGCGGACCGGCTGCCGGCGCTGACCGCCGACGGCCGTTCGCTGCTCGTCGTGGTCGAGGGGGACATCCCGCGCAGCGCCGCCTCGCCCAGCGCGGTACGCCAGATCCTGTCCGTCCTGCTCGACAACGCCACCGTGCACGGCGCCGGCCAGATCACGGTGACCGCGCGCAACGCCGGCGGCGCGCTCGCCATCGACGTCGCCGACGAGGGCCCCGGTACGACGAGCCCGGAGTCGGCGCTGTTCTCCCGGCGTGGCGGGCACGCGACGGGGCACGGCATCGGCCTGCCGCTGGCCCGCAGCCTGGCCGAGGCGGAGGGCGGCCGGCTGCGGCTGAGCCGCCCGTCGCCGCCGGTGTTCACGTTGCTGCTGCCCGAGCGCCGGGCGGAGTGGCCGACGTGAGTTAGCACGCCGTACGGATCCCCCGCGGCCACATCAGCGTGTCGTTAGGGACCGGTGCCCGTTCCGCCCCGGCGGAGTGCACTGGTACCTGCGAGGACGAGGGGGGATCTGGTCATGACGGAACGCCGGGACAGTCGGGTGCCGTGGGAGTTCGCCGGGATCGCCGGTCTGGTCGGTGCGCTCGTACTCGGCGTGGCGTGCGCGGCGGTCGCGCCGGGGCAGCGTACCGGCGGGTTGGTGGCGTTCGCGGTGCTGGTGGCGGTCCTCGGCTGGTTCACCACGCCGGTCGGCGGCGGGCTGGTCGCGCTGCTGGGCTGGCTGTGCCTGACCGGCTTCGTGGTCAACACCGACGGTACGTTGCACGCGACCGGCCCGGCGGACCTGCTCCGTGCGGGTGTCCTGCTGGCCGCCGGCCTGGGCGCGGCGGCGCTGCACGTGCTGCTCCGGGCGCGCCGGTCGGCCGCGGCCGAGGAGCCGGACGACGACCCGTTCGTACCGCGGCTTGGTGCCGGCGACCGGCGTCCCGCCGAGGTGCCGTTCGGTGTCGTGCACGGGATGTCGCTCGCGCCGACCCCGGCGCGTCGGCCGGCCCGGACGCGGCCGGGCCCGACGGTGGTCGCCGATCCCGCACCGTCGGTCGACCGTGCTCCCGCGAGTGTGCCGGCGGTGTCCCGGGACCGAACCGAGTCGCGGTCGGCGGTGCCGGTGCGGCCCGGCCGCTGACGCCTCCGCGTACCGTCTCGTCGAGACCGCCCGTGACCCTGGCCGAGCGGTCGGCCAGGGTCACAGTGCTGTCGCCTTGACCCGGCTCGGCGGCGCGTCCTAGCGTCGGCGACAAGATGGTCTGAATGACGGACGGCGTTCACGAACGTGAACGCGGGAGGTGCGATGCGACTCGACGGGCTGCTCTCGTTCCCGCTCACCCCGTTCACCCCGGACCTCGCCGACGTGGCGTGGCCCGCGCTGCGCGACCACCTCGACCGGCAGCTCGCCACCGACCCCGCCGCGCTGTTCGTCGCCTGCGGTACCGGCGAGTTCACCGCGCTCTCGCCCGAGGAGTACGAGCGGGTCGTGGCCACCGCGGTCGAGGCGGCGGCCGGCCGGGTCCCGGTGTACGCCGGGGTCGGCGGCGGGCCGCAGGTGGCGCGGGCGGGCGCGGCGGCGGCCGCGCGGGCCGGGGCGGACGGTGCGCTGCTGCTCCCGCCGTACCTGGTGGACTCGACGCCGGCCGGGCTGGTCGAGCACGTGCGCTGGGTGGCGGCGGCCGGCGACCTGCCGCTGGTCGTGTACCAGCGGGCCAACGCCGTGCTCGACCCCGCTGCCGCGGTCGCGTTGCTGGACCTGCCGTCGGTGCTGGGTATCAAGGACGGGCGCGGCGACGTCGACGCGATGCTGCGGATCGTCACCGCCGTACGGCACAGCGGACATCCGCGCGCGGCCGACTTCCTGTTCCTGAACGGGCTGCCGACCGCCGAGCTGTCGGCCGCGGCGTACCGCGCGATCGGCGTGCCCGCCTACTCCTCGGCGGTGCTGACGTTCGTGCCGGAGGTGGCGACCGCGTTCCACCGTGCGGTGTCCACATCGGACGACGCCACGGCGGGCGCCCTGCTGTCGGCGTTCTACCTGCCGTTCGCGGCGTTGCGCGCCACCACCCCCGGGTACGCGGTGTCGCTGGTCAAGGCCGGTGCCCGGCTGGTCGGCCAACCGCTCGGCGGGGTACGCCCGCCGCTGACGGACCCGCCGCCCGAGCACGAGGAACGCCTTGCCGCGATCGTCGAGGCGGGTCGCCGCGCCGTGGCCGGGGTGGTCGGCGATGCGTGAGCCCGTCGAGGAGGTCGTGGTCACGCCGATCGCGTTCGCGGACCCGCCGCTGCTCAACGCGGCCGGCGTACATCAGCCGTGGGCACTGCGCGCGATCGTCCAGGTACGCACCCGCTCGGGGCTGACCGGCCTCGGCGAGACGTACGGCGACGCCGACCACCTGGCGCTGCTGCGGCGCGCGGCGCCCGCGCTGCGCGGGCTGGACGTGTTCGACACGAACGGGCTCACCGCGCGGGTCGCCGACGTACTGCGCGGCGCGGACGCGCCGGACGCGCACGGCCTGACCGGGCCGACCAGCCCGCAGAAGTCGTTGGCCCGCGTCGTCTCGCCGTTCGAGGTGGCGCTGCTGGACCTGGCCGGGCAGGTCACCGACCGCCCGGTGTACGCGCTGCTCGGCGGGAAGGTCCGCGACGCGGTGCCGTTCGCGGCGTACCTGTTCTACAAGTGGGACCGGCATCCCGGCGGCGAGCCGGACGCCTGGGGCGCCGCGCTGGACCCGGACGGCATCGTCGCGCAGGCCCGCGCCCTGGTCGACAGGTACGGCTTCGGTTCGCTGAAGCTCAAGGGCGGCGTGTTCGAGCCGGACGCCGAGATCGCCGCGGTACGCGCGCTCCGGCGGGCGTTCCCCGACCTGCCGGTACGCCTCGATCCGAACGCGGCGTGGACCGTCGCCACGGCGAAGCGGGTCGCCGCCGAGCTGGCCGGCGAGCTGCAGTACCTGGAGGACCCGACGCCGGGCCGGGCGGGCATGGCGGAGGTGGCGGCGGACGCGTCGATGCCGCTGGCGACCAACATGTGCGTGGTGGCGTTCGACCACCTGCCCGAGGCGGTACGGCTGGGCTCGGTCGGCGTGGTGCTCGCCGACCACCACTACTGGGGTGGTCTGCGCGCGTCTGCCGAGCTGGCCGCGATCTGCGCCACATTCGGGCTCGGCCTGTCCATGCACTCCAACTCGCATCTGGGCATTAGTCTGGCCGCCATGGTGCACCTCGCCGCCGCCACCCCGACCCTGTCGTACGCGTGCGACACGCATCTGCCGTGGGCGGGCGAGGACGTCGTCACCGCACCACTGTCCATTGTGGACGGAGCGGTACGGGTGCCGGACGCGCCGGGCCTGGGCGTGACGCTCGACGAGGTCGCCCTGGACCGCATGCACCGGCAGTACCTCGCCTGCGGGATCGACCACCGCGACGACGAGACGTACCTGCGCACCGTCGACCCGAGCTTCACCCGGCGGGTCGCCGCATGGTGACAGCCCGCGTGGTCGGCTACGCGTACCCGTGGGACGTGCTGGGCGACCCGGCGTTCCCGGCGCGTGTGCGCACGCTGGGCGTGACCGAGGTGGCGCTCGCGGCGAGCTACCACTCGACCCGGGCGGCCACCCCGCTGCACCCGGAACACCTGGTGGTGGAGGCCCGCGAGGCCGCGCTGTACCGGCCGGTGCGCGACCGCGCCTGGGCCGGCAGCCGGCTCGTACCGCGGGCCGCCGACTGGGTGCCGGGCGACGACTCGTTCGGCAAGGCGGCGACGCAGCTGCGCGCCGCCGGCATCGCCGTCACCGCCTGGATCGTGCTGTGCCACGCCACGCACCTCGGCACCGCGCACCCCGACGTGGCGGTACGCAACTGCGTCGGCGACACCTACCCGTACGCGCTGTGCCCCAGCCACCCCGAGGTCCGGCGGTACGCGGCGACGCTGACCGCGGAGGCGCTGCGCGGCGTACCGGTCGACGGGGTGTCGCTGGAGGCGTGCGGGCAGCTCGGGCTGTCGCACAACGGGCGGCACGAGAAGACCGCCGGGGTGTTCCCGCCGGCCGCCGAGCGGGCGATGTCGGTGTGCTGCTGCACGGCCTGCGCGGCCGGCTGGGCCGAGGCCGGGCAGGACCCGGACCAGGTCGCCCACCGGCTCGCCGACGCGACCCGCGCGGTACTCGACGGCACGGCACCGGCCGACGCCGGCATGGCCGAGCTGGTCGGTACGCGCATCGCGGACATCGTGCTCGCCACCCGGCGCTCGGCCGCCGACGCCGTGCGCGCCGACGTCCTCGCCGCGGTACGCGCCGCCCGGCCCGGCGCCCACGTCACCCTGCACGGCCGCGGCGAGCGGTGGGCGACCACACCGGACGTCGCGGTCGACGCCGACTCGGTCGACGGCGTCGACGCCGTGCTCATGTCGAGCTGGCCGACCGTACCGGGCACGGTGGAGGCGCTCGCCGCGACGCGGGCGCTGCTGCCCGGCCGGGTCGCGCTCGGCGCGTACCTGACGGTGCTGCCACCGGCGGACCCGGCCGCGGTCGTCGACCACGCCGGCGCGTTGCTCGGCGCGGGCGCGACCGAGCTGCACCTCTACCATCTCGGTCTCGCCGGACCTGCCGGGCAGGCGTTGCTCGCCGAGATCGTGCGGCGCTGCCACTCCGACGAGAACTCCGTCGAGCCCGACGACCCCGACGACTGACGCGGCATTCCGCCCGCCGAGAAGTCACGGGGTCGCCAGACGGGGACCATCTCCGGGACACTCTGATCCGCTCGGATCGGTACATGTCTGACTTGGAGGTGTCCATGGGGCGCACGGTGCGCGGTGCTCTCATCGTCCTCGTCCTCACCGCGTTCGCGGTCGTCGGGCTCGCCCGGCCGGGCCACACGGCCCCGTCGCCCGGTACGACCATCCGCGCCGGGCACGACCTGTGGCGGCGGTTCGACCTGCGGCGTACCGGTGAGGCGGAGCTGGCGCTGACCGTCGCCGCGCCGGGCGTGTCCTGGGGTACGGCCGGCCACGAGTCCGCGGTGCTGTCCGCGTACGTCGACGGCCGGTACGTGACCGACGTCGTGATCGGCTCGCCGACGCCGACCGCCCGGCAGTTCTTCCTCGGCCGGCTCCGCGGCGGCCCGCACCTGCTCCGGCTGACGCTCGCCACCGACCGCAGCCGCGGTGGTACGTCGGCCACCGTGCGCGGCCTCCGGTTCAGCGAGGTCACCCCCGGCAGCGAGGCGTACGCGGTGGCCGCGCACGCGCCCGTGCTGTACGGCCGGACCCTCGCGCAGTGGGGCGGCGACTTCCAGAACGCGTACACCGACGTGCCGCTGATCGCGTGGCACGAGGTGACCGACGAGCCGGGCGGGTACCACCAGCTGCGGTACACGATCGTCTGGTCGAACGAGGACGGCGGGACGGGCCTCGCGCCCGCGTCGCTGATGGCCCGCTGGGGCCGGACCACCGACATCGAGTGGATCTACCACGCCGGCGTGTACCAGCTGACGGTCGACCCGGCCGGCAACACGGTGCCGGGCAGCGAGTACTACCAGGCGCCGCAGCACGGCGAGGTCCCGTTCGCCGGCAGGTACGAGGGGCACCACCCGGTGTTGCAGACCTGCACCGACAACAACAACGTGTGCGACACGCTGGACGCGGGGGCGCTCGCGCACCCGATGCGGTTCACGCCCTCGGTGGCGCAGGAGCTGCCGGCGGGCGAGGCCCGCGAGGTCATGATGGACCGCAACCCGTGGACGTACTGGATGTCGGCGCAGGAGATGGCGCGGGAGGGCAAGACGGAGGCGACCGGCGACCCGGCCACGCCCGAGCTGTCCGACGCGCGCGACTACCTCTACCTGGTGTTGAAGAAGACCACGTTGGCCGACCAGAACTCCGACCCGTGGATCGGTGCCGCGGTGGGCGTCACGCTCAAGGGCGACGACACCCTGTACCGCTCGGACCACGCGCAGCCCGGCTGGTCGTTGCAGCGCGACGACCCGGCGGCCACCACGGTCGAGCTGCCGCCCGGTACCACCGCCGACGACATCGCCTCGATCAGCGTGCTGCGCGTACCGGGGACCGGGGAGACCGGTGGGCAGATCCGGGTCGAGTCGATCGAGCGGGCGATGTTCCTCGACACGTCGTACGCCCCGGAGCCGTACTTCATCGCCGACCACGCGATCTCCGGCGTGACGCTCACCCAGGCGGACCCGCAGGCGGTGGTCTGGACGTCGGCGGCCTGAGCGACGGCACCCGACGGGGACGTGGCCGCCGGGTGAACGTCCGCGGCGAACCGGACAGCCGAGATGACGACGGGTACAGTGCGCGCCTACCGTTCCTGTCGGCGCGAAAGGGCGGTGTGACGTGCGGGTTCGGCACCTCGTGGCGGTGCTTGCGGTGATGGCCCTGGCCGGGTGCGACGGGGGTACGCCGACACGGGCGGACACCACCGTCGAGGTGTCCAGGGGCGCGTGCGGGACGGGCTGGAAAGACCCGCACGGCGGCGACCAGGTGTTCCGCGTGCACAACGTGGACACGGTCACCGCCGAGGTGGAGCTGGTCGACCCGCACACCCACGCGGTGTACGCGGAGGTCGATGGCGTCGCCCCGGGCACCACCCGGCCGATGCGGGTCCGGCTGGGCCGCGGGCGGTACGCGTTCCGCTGCCTGCCGGAGGACACCGACGCGCGGACCGGCTCGACCGTGACCGTCTCGGACGGGCCGGCGCGCGGCGCACCCGCCGTCGTACCGGTGGGGGAGCAGGACCTGCGCGGCGCGGTCACCACCTACCGGGCGTACGTGACGCGCTCGTTCCGGCCGCTGGTCGCCGACGTGGCGGCGCTGGACAAGGCGGTGCGTTCGGGTGACCGGGCCGGCGCGCGCCGCGCGTGGCTGCCGGCGCACCTGGACTACGAGCGGCTGGGCGCGGCGTACGACACGTTCGGCGACCTGGCCGACGCGATCGACCGGCTGCCCGCCGGGCTGCCGGACGGCGTGCACGACAAGGACTTCACCGGCTTCCACCGCATCGAGTACGGGCTGTGGCACGGCGAGTCGATGACGTCGTTGCGCGGCCCGGCCGGCACGTTGCGCAGCGACGTCGGCGAGCTCGTCGGCGGCTTCGCCGACGAGCAGACCGACCCGAACGACCTGCCCCTGCGCGCGCACGAGATCTTGGAGATGACGTTCCAGTTCGAGCTGACCGGCGAGGCCGACCAGGGCAGCGGTACCACGCTCGCCACGGCCCGCGCCAACGTCGACGGCACCCGCGCGGTGCTGAGCGCGCTGCGGCCGGTGCTGACCGGGCGGTACCGCGGGCTGTCCGGCGCCGACGACGCGCTCGACACGCTGGCGAAGCTGCTCGACGCGCGGCACACCGGCGGCGGGTGGACGCCGGTCGACAGCCTGTCGGCCGCCGACCGGGAACGAGTCAACGGCGCGGCGGGCGACGCCCTGGAGCGGCTCGCCCCGGTCGCCGCCCTCGCCGAGGTACGGAGGACACGGTGAAGCTGCCCCGCCGTCAGGTACTGACCGGCGCGCTCGGCGTGGGTGCCGGCGCGGTGGCCGGCGGGGGCGCCGCGTACGCAGCGACCCGGCCGGCGGACGCCGCCGAGCCCGAGCCGACCGCCGTACCGTTCCACGGCGCGTACCAGGCGGGTGTCGTGGACGTGGCGCCGAAGCACTCGACGACCGTGTCGTTCGACGTCCTCGCCAAGGACCGCAGGGCCTTGCAGGACCTGTTCGCGACGCTGACCGCGCGGGCCCGTTTCCTCACCGCCGGCGGTACCCCGCCCGACCCGGGGATCACCGCGCCGCCCGACGACTCCGGTGTGCTGGGGCCGGACGTACCGGCGGACCGGTTGACGGTGACGGTGGGCGTGGGCGCGTCGCTGTTCGACCACCGGTACGGCCTGGCCACGCGGAGACCCGCACGGTTGACCGCGATGCGGATGTTCCCGAACGACGACCTCGATCCGGCCTGGTGTCACGGCGACCTGAGCGTGCAGTTCTGCTCCCCGAACCAGGACACCGTCATCCACGCGCTGCGCGACGTCACCCGGCAGACCCGCGGGCTGATGCAGATCCGCTGGCGGATGGACGGTTTCGTCTCGCCGCCGCGCCCCTCGGGTACTCCGCGCAACCTGATGGGCTTCAAGGACGGCACGGCCAACCCGGACCGGACGAGCGCGCGGGAGATGAAGCGCCGGGTGTGGCTGCCCGACGGCGCGGCGGGCGAGCCGGCGTGGACGGCGGGCGGCACGTACCAGGTGATCCGGCTGATCCGGATGCGGCTGGAGTTCTGGGACCGGATCTCGATCTCCGAGCAGGAGAAGCTGATCGGCCGCCGCCGCGACACGGGCGCGCCGTTGGACGGCAGCGACGAGCACGACACGCCGAAGTACGCGAACGATCCGGTCGGTTCGGCGATCCCGCTCACCGCGCACATCCGCCGCGCCAACCCGCGTGCCGCGAACACCGACGCCTCGCAGATCCTGCGCCGGCCGTACAACTATGACCAGGGCGTGGACGAGGTCGGCGACCTCGACATGGGTCTGGTGTTCGTCTGCTACCAGCGGGACATCGGCCGGCAGTTCGAGGCGGTGCAGACCCGGCTGGTCGACGAGCCGCTCGTCGACTACATCACGCCGTTCGGCGGGGGCTACTTCTTCGTCCTGCCCGGCGTACGCGACGGCGACGACTCGTACGGTCGCACGCTGCTGGCTTAACCTGCCGTCCATCCATCGTTCGGACGGCGGTCGCGACGGTGCCGCACCCGTGTCGCGGCGGTACGCCAGAGTGCGTGCGGCGGCCCGGAGTACGCCGGGCGGCCGCCGTCCGACGAGACCCGGCCGCATCGGTGTCCGGGTCCCCGCCGGTCGGCTCCCTCAGCCGTACGAGGAGGCGATGTGGGCGTGTCTGCCCGCAGATGGAGCAGGACCCGGTCGCTGGCGGTTGCCGGCGCGGCCGTGGTGGTGGCGACCGCGGTGGTCGCCGGCACGACGCAGAGCTGGGGCTCGAACGGTCAGCACCGGCCGAGCCGGCCGGTGCACACCGCGACCCCGATCAAGCACGTCGTGGTGATCTTCGGTGAGAACATCTCGTTCGACCACTACTTCGGCACGTACCCGAACGCGGCGAACACCGACGGCACCCCGTTCCACGCCGCGAAGCACACCCCGAAGGTCAACGGGCTGAGCCCGACGCTGCTGACCGACAACCCGAACCAGTACGACCCGAAGCGGCTGTCCCCGTCGCAGGCACTGACCTGCGACCAGAACCACGGGTACGGCGCCGAGCAGAAGGCGTACAACGGCGGGAAGTCCGACAAGTTCGTGGAGTACACGGAGAAGGACACCTGCACCGGCCAGCCGATCCTGTTCGGCGAACCCGGCCTGGTGATGGACTACTACGACGGCAACACCGTCACCGCGATGTGGAACTACGCGCAGCGCTACGCGATGAGCGACAACTCCTACAACACGGTGTACGGCCCGTCGACGCCCGGCGCGATCAACCTGATCTCCGGCCAGACCCACGGCATGTACGCCGTGGACCCGGTGACGCACAAGAAGGTCAGCGACGACTACGTGACCCAGTCGCCGGACGCGAACGGCGTCGGCACCGTCGTCAACGACCCGGACCCGGCGTTCGACGACTGCTCGGACACCAACCACACGAGCACGTACAACCTGGGGGCGGCCACCGGGCGCAACGTCGGTGACCTGCTCAACGACAAGGGCGTGACGTGGGGCTGGTTCCAGGGCGGCTTCCGCCCGACCGGCACCGCCAACGGGTACGCGGTGTGCGGTGCGACGCACGCCAACGTCGGCGGCAACGCCGTCGTCGACTACAGCCCGCACCACGAGCCGTTCCAGTACTACGAGTCGACGGCGAACCCGAAGCACCTGCCGCCGTCGTCGGTCCGCAGCATCGGCCACACCGACCAGGCCAACCACCAGTACGACACGGCCGACTTCGACGCGGCGGTGCGCGCGGACAACATCCCCGCGGTCAGCTTCGTCAAGGCCCCGTCGTACCAGGACGGGCACGCGGCGAACTCGGACCCGCTGGACGAGCAGCAGTTCGTGGTGAAGACGATCAACGAGCTGCAGAAGTCGCCCGAGTGGTCGTCCACCGCGGTCGTCCTGGCGTACGACGACTCGGACGGCTGGTACGACCACGTCGCCCCGCCGACGATCAACGGATCCCAGGACAGCAGCCTCGACACCGCGTACTGCACGGGCGACAAGGCGTCGGGCGGCTACGCCGACCGGTGCGGGTACGGGCCGCGGCTGCCGCTGCTCGTCGTCTCCCCGTACGCCAGGCGCAACCACGTCGACCACGCCGTGACCGACCAGACCTCGGTGCTGTCGTTCATCGAGGACAACTGGCGGACGGGGCGGATCGGTGACCACTCGTTCGACAGCCGGGCGGGCTCGTTGGGTGGCCTGTTCGACTTCCACCGGCCGGATCGGTCCCGGCTGATCCTCGACCCGAAGACCGGCGCGGTCAGGCACTGACGCGTCGCGTACGCCGACCGGCCCGGTGCTCCGGCGGTCGTGCGGCCCG
>DASXWQ010000019.1:0-85236 GCA_036503555.1 Actinocatenispora sp. | reverse complement strand
CCGGCCGGCCCACGGCGGTCTCTCGTCGCATCAGTACCAGTAGCGCATGGCACACCTCCCTTCACGACGGCCGACCGGTCTGAGGTCGGTGGTCCGTGGTCAGCCCGCGTCGGTACGGCGGGCGACGAGCGTGCCCTTGTCGGCCAGCGGCGAGTCGGGGCCGGTGACGGCGGACCCGGCGACCCCGGTGAGCCCGACGGCGGCCAGGTCGGCGAGCACGTCGTCGGGGCGGTGCAGGAAGTGCCGACGCTCCACCGTGTCGGTGGCCACGACCTCGCCGCGGTACCAGGTGCGGTAGACGTGCCGGACCAGCGCGAGGCCCGGGCCGAGCGGGTGCGCCGCCGACGACAGCGTGTACCGGCAGTCGCCCTGCCACGCGTCGCGTACCTCGCGCTCCGGCTGGTCGGGTACCGGCTCGTCGTGGACCATGTCGGTCAGCAGCACCCCGTCGCGCGTCAGGTGCGCGGCCAGCCCGCCGAAGAACGCGCGCCGCGCGTCGTGCGGCACGTGCTCCAGCACCGCCGCCAGGTACACGCAGTCGAACGGCCGGTCGAACACCACGTCCGGGCCCGCCGCGTCGAGCACGGTGACCCGCTCCCGCAGCTCCGGCCGGGCGGCGAGTTTCGTGTAGAGCACGGCGCGCATCGCGGTGGAGCGCTCCAGGCAGTACAGCCGGTCGACGTGTTCGGCGACGGCGAGCGTCATCCGGCCGGTACCCGGGCCGATCTCCAGCGCCCGGCCGCCGCGCGGCGCTTGGTCGGCGAAGAACCGCACCAGCTCCGGGGATCCCGGCCCGATGTGCAGCAGGTCGTACAGGCCGGCGACCCGGCCGTACGGGTCGGTGTCCGCCGTGACGCTCAGGTCCACCGCGCTCGACATGCGTCCTCCCAGCTCCGTTGGCCAGCCCTGCTCAGTCGGTGAGCGCGCCCGCGCGCCGCGCTCGCGTCAGGTACTCCTCGGTCGTGTTCGCCACCGGGAACGGCTCGTCCGGTACGCCGACGCCGAGTGCCGCGCACAGTGGCCCCCAGCCGTCCGCGACGTCGACCTCGACCAGCCGCTCGGCCGGCACCTCCCGCCGTACCCGGTCGCGGTGCGCGGCGTACACGCCCAGTGCGTACGCCCGGTCGGCGAACCGGCCGCCGAACGTGCCCCGCCACACGATCCGCTCGATCGCCCGGTCCCGCACCGGGGTGCGGTGGTCGGTCGTCGCGCCGGCCGGCCGGGTCCGGAACAGCGTCCGGGCCACGCTGTCGTACCAGGCGTCCGGGTCGCGGACCAGCAGCAGCACCTTGGCCTTCGGGTACGCGTCGGCCAGCTCGCGCCAGAACGCGGACGCCGGCCAGGCCACCGTGGCGCCGTACCCGTCGAGCAGCCGCCGCCAGTCGACCGGCCCGCCCTCCGCGGCGCGCAGCCAGGCGGCGGCGTGCGCGTCGTCGGTGAACAGCTGCCGCATCCCGTGGCACGGCCCGAGTCCCAGTCGTACCAACGCTTCCCGGGCCGACGAGGTCCCGGTGCGGCCGAAGGCCGCGCCCACGATCGACAGCATCGCGTCCTCCCGTCTCAGCTCAGCGCGATCGGGAAGCGGTCGATGCTGCGCAGCGTCAGGTTCGGCTGCCAGCTCGGGGCGGCCAGGGCCCGCACCGCCGGGTACCGCTCGGCGAGGGTGGTCAGGAACGCCCGCACCAGCGCCGCGGAGTACGGCGAGCCGAGGCAGGACTTCGGTCCCCGGCCGAGGCCCAGGTGCGGGTTCGGGTACCGGTCGAGCCGGATCGTGTCGGGGTCGTCGAACCGCTCGGGGTCCCGGTTCGCCGCGACGAGCAGCAGCGTCACGGCCTGCCCGGCGCGCACCGGCGTACCGCCGACCGTGGTGTCGGTCAGGCACGCCCGCGCCACCGCGTGGATCGGCGAGCAGTAGCGCACCAGCTCCTCGAGGGCCGGGCCCGGCTCGGCGGCCCGCCAGCCGGCCAGGGTGACCGACCGCTCCGACAGCAGCGCGACCGCGATCTGCGCCAGCAGCTTGCTGCCCGAGCTGTACCCGCTGAACAGCAGGCCGCGCACGGTGTTCGCGAGGACCGCCGGGTCCACCCCGCAGTCCGCGGTACGCCGGGCCAGCGTGCCGATGATGCCGGTGTCGGGCGGATCCGCAAGCCACCCGTCGACGAGGACGGCCAGCTCCTCCTGCGCCGCGCGTACCGGCCCGACCCGGTCCGGCCACAGGCCCGCGTCCATCGCCGCGCCGACCGCGCGCCCGATCCGGCTCGTCCACGCCACGTCCGGCGCCGGCACCCCCAGGTACGCCGCGGTCGTGGACAGCGCGAGCGGCTCGGCCAGCTCGGTCAGGAAGTCGAACGACGGCCGCCGCGCCAGCCGGTCCAACAGCTCGGCGGTGTGCTCGGCGATCATCGCCGCCAGCGCCGACTGCTCCTGCGCCCGCAGTACCTCGATGAACAGCCGCCGTACGACGGTGTGCTCGGGCGGGTCGAGCGTGAGCATGTTGATCGCGCGCGGCGGCACCGGCTCGCCGACCCGCCGCCAGTCGGCGGCGAAGCGGGTGCTGTCCCGCAGCACCTCGACGCAGTCGGCGTACCGGGTGAACATCCACGAGTCCAGCCGCTCGTAGAAGAACACCGGGGTCGTCTCGCGCATCCGCCGGTACGCCGGGTAGGGGTCGGCGCGCACCGCCGGCTCGGCCAGGGCGAGGATCGGATCGTCGGACGTCAGCTCGGGCATGCGTTCCTCCGTACGTATCGCCCAGACGTGATCAACACGTCGTGCGGTAACAACGAGGGATCAAGCGGACGCGGCCCAGCATGGCGTAGCCGACGGAAAGATGCAAGGAGTCGCCGACGAATGGCGGATCGTGATCACATCTCCCGCGTCGCGACCCGACCGGCTGTGGTATTTCCTGCCGCGGCGCCCTGGCGCCGGCCCTCGCACCACCGGCATGATGGCGACCGGTCGGGCACGGGGAGGACGACGATGGACACCGGTCGCGACGTACGGGCGCTGCCCAAGGCGGAGCTGCACGTCCACCTGCCCGCGGCGATGCGCCCCGACACCCTCGCCGAACTGGCCGCCGAGTCCGGGCTGGCCGCACCCGACCCGCGCGGGTTCACCTCGTTCGTCGAGTTCCAGCAGGTGTTCGCGGCCTGCTTCGCGGTCACCCAGACCCGCCCCGACAACCTGCGCCGGCTGGTCCGCGAGATGGTCGCGGACGCCGCCGACGACGGCGTGGTCTGGCTCCAGCCGCACGTCGACCCGCGCATCTTCGCCGCGTTCGGCCCGCCCGAGCAGGTGCTGGAACTGCTGCTGGACACCGGCCGCGACGCGGGCCGCCGGTACGGCGTCGGGTTCGGGCTGACGTTCGGCGCGTCACGGCACGCCGACCCGGCGGACGTCGTCGAGCTGGCCCGCCTCGCCGCCCGGTACGCGAGCCACGGCGTCCACGCGCTCGGCCTCACCGGCGACGAGCGGCTCGGCCCCGTCGACCCGTACGCCGAGGCGTTCGCGATCGCGCGGGACGCCGGTCTGACCGCCGCGCCGCACGCCGGGGAGCTGTGGGCGCGGCCGGCGTACGCGCCGCGGTCGAGACGCTCGGCGCGACGCGGATCGCGCACGGCATCCGTGCGATCGAGGACCCCGCCGTGGTCGACCTGCTCGTCGACCGCGGCGTCAGCCTCGACGTCTGCCCGACCTCCAACCGGATCCTCGGCGTGGTACCGGATCTGGCCCGGCATCCGCTGCCGCGGCTGCTGGCCGCCGGCGTACGGTGCTCGCTCGGCGCCGACGACCCGCTCATGTTCGGTGTCGGCGTGGCCGACGAGTACCGGATCGCGCGGGACCGGCTCGGCCTGACGGACCGGCAGCTCGCCGACGTCGCCCGTACGTCGGTCGAGACGGCCGACGCGCCCGCCGACCTGGTGGCCGCCGCCCGCACCGGCATCGACGCCTGGCTGGCCGGGCCGGGCTGACTGTCCGATGTGGACGCTGCGTCAGTCGCGTACCGCGCGGATGTCGGTGGTGTACTCGGCATCCTGGTGCAGGACAAGGGTTTCGGGGTCGGGGAAGCGCAGCTCGACGGTGAGCGCCGGGCCGCGCCAGGCGCCGTCGGGGTCCCGGCGCAGGCGTACCGGCGGCTGGTCGTCGACGGTCAGCGTCACGTCGTCGCCGGTGTGCGCGACGCGCAGCGTCGTGTCCCCGTCGCGGTACACCCCGGTGCGATCCGCGCCGTCCGGCGATGCCGGCGTCGTGTCGCGGCCCGGCCAGCCGTACTCGTCGGCCAGCGCGGGCCGGACGAACTCGGCGATCAGGTCGCCGCCGCCGTCGCTGTTGGCCATTGCGACCATGCCCTGCCCAGCGTCGAGGTACAGGAGGGCGTCGTTGCGGTAGCCCTCGTCGGTGCCGCCGTGCCCGATCGTCCGCGGTGCGTCGGTCCCCGCGAGTTGCAGGCCCAGCCCGTACGGTGTGTTGCGGGCGTGCGGGGTGGCCATCTCCTCGGCGAGCGCCCGCGGCAGCAGCGATCCCGGTACGCCGGCGAGACTGTCCCGGACGGCGAGGAAGAAACGCGCGAGGTCGGCCGGCGTGCTCCACAGCCCGGCCGCCGTCATCTCCGGGTACGTGTGCCACCGGCCGGCGACCGGCACGGGCCCCACCCGGTGCCCCACGGCGGCCTCGTCGGCGAGCGCGGCGGGCAACGGCTGCGCGTATGTGCTGTCGCCCATGCGGGCCGGGCCGAGCACCAACTCCGCGGCCAGCGTGGGGAAGTCGGTGGCGGTCACGTCGGCGAGCAGTTGCTGGAGCACGACGTACCCGCCGCCGGAGTAGCTGAACTGCACGCCGGGCAGGGTGGTGACGCGGACCGGCGGGGTGTTGCCGCGGCCGTCGAGCAGCTCCGGCACGGTGGGTACGGAAGCGTCCGCGGGGTAACCGGGGAACCCGTGCACCGTCAGCCCGGCGGTGTGCGACAACAGCTGCCGGAGCGTGATCCGGGGCCGCCAGCCGTCGTTGGCGGGGATCCGCCAGGAGCGCAGCCGCCCGTCGACGTCCTCGTCCAGGTCGAGTACGCCGGCGGCGACGAGACGCAGCGCGACCGCAGCCGCCACCGACTTGCTGATCGAACCGGCCTGGAACCGGGTGTGCGGCGTGACCGGCTCGGCCCGCCCGACCGTACGGGTGCCGGCGGTCCACGTCTCGCGCAGCTCGCCGCCGTCGATCAGTGCCACGCTCAGCCCCGGCGTGTGGCACCACCGCATCGCGGTGTCGAGGTCGATCTCGGCCCGTCCCGGCAGCTCCCGGGTCGGGAAGCGCGCCAGCGTCCGCGTAAGGTTCGTCATGGCGACATCATAGAGACGTCGTCAAGGCGTCATCCGTTCCATGAGTGTCCGATGTGGACAGTGGCCGGCCGTCGCGGGACGGCACGGCGAACAGCGTGGCGGTACGGCACTCGGCCGGGCGGGACGCCCGTCGGGCGTGACGTCGCGGATGCGCGTGCGGCCACGCCGGACCCGGAATGTCACAGGGCGTTGACCGGGCGGGCCGAGCCGGCCGACACTCGCCGCGTGGCCACGATCGACGACACGACCGAAGCACAGGCGTTCCTGCGTACCCGGGGTGCCGCGGACCTGCCGCACCCCGGCGGCACCCTGCTCGCGCACCTGGTCCGCGTCGCCCGCACGCTGGGCGACTGGGGCGCGGATACGGACGTCCGGCTCGCCGGGCTCTGCCACGCCGCGTACGGCACGGCGGGCTTCGACCATCCGCTCCTCGACGTCGCCGACCGCCAGGTCCTCGTCGACGTCGTCGGCCCCGCCGCCGAATCCCTCGTCCACCTGTACGGCAGCTGCGACCGCGACCGCGTCTACCCGCACCTCGCCGACCCGGCGGTGCGGTGGCACGACCGGTTCACCGGCGCCGAGCGGGCCGTGACGGATCCCGAGCTGCGCGCGTTCGCCGAGATCACCGCCGCCAACGAGCTGGACGTGCTGGCGCACAACCCCGACCTCGCCGCGCGGTACGGCCCGGCGGTGCGCGACCTGCTCGACCGGTGCGACCACCTGCTGTCGCCCCCGGCCCGCGCCGCCCGCGACACCGCCCTGCGCACCGGGTAACTCACCGCGCACGCGGCCGTGGATCGCGTCGCCCGCGCGAACGCTGCCGGCCGACGCCGCCCTCGGCGCCGGGTGGCTCACCCCGTGGCGCCGCCGTGGCGCCGTCGCCGGCGGATCCGGTGGTACGTCAGGGCGGCGGCGGCGACGAGGACCGGCCAGACGAGGTACGGGCCGGTCGCCACGGCGAGTCCGGTCACGGCGACCATCGCCACCCAGGCCAGCCGGTACGCACCGGTCCGGCGCGGCAGCAGGCGCAGCGCCGCCGCGACGCCCAGGGCGTACACGGTGACGAAGCAGCCGGTGGTGAGCAGGACGAGGGGCGCGGCGCCGATACCGGCGCCGGTGGTGGCGGCGAAACCGACGACACCGAGGCCGGCGACGACGGCGAGGCCGCGGCGCGGCGTCTCGCCGGCCGCGCTGCCCCGGGCGAACCACTCGGGCAGGCCGCCGTCGCGGCCGAGCGCGGCGGCGAGTTTCGCGGCGCCGGCGTAGTACGCGTTCATCGTGCCGAGGGTGAGCAGGACGGCGGCGACGGCGGCGACCACGGCGGCGCGTCCGCCGGCGCCGCGGGCGAGCAGCTCGGCCAGCGGCGCACCGGTACGGCCGGCGGCCGGCCCCAGCACCAGCACACTGGCCGCGGCGACCGCCAGGTAGAGCAGGCCGACGACGGCGACGGCGACGCCGGTGGCGCGGGGCAGGTCGCGGGCCGGGCGCCGGAAGTCGGCGGCGAGGTGCGTGATGGCCTCCCAGCCGGCGAAGCTCCACACCAGCAGCGCCGCGGCGGAGCCGACGGCGAGCCATCCGTGCGGCGCGAACGGGTGCAGGTTCGCCACCCGCGCCCGCGGCACGGCCGCCACCACGGCGGCGAGCAGCAGCGCGACGAGCAGCCCGGCCAGCAGCACCTGTACCCGGCCGGTCAGCCGCACCCCGGACGCGTTCGTCACGGTGACCACGACCATCAGCGCCACGGCGGTACCGACGACGGTGGCGCGGCCGCCGCCGAACGCCGCCGCGACGTACGTCCCGGCGAACGTCGCGGCGGCCGACGCGCCCGGCGGTACGGCGAGGAAGAAGCACCAACCGACGACGGTGCCGGCGCGGGACCCGAACGCGTGCCGCACGTAGGTCGCGACGCCGCCGGCGTCCGGGTACCGGGCGCCGAGCGCGGCGAACGTCGCGGCCACCGGGATCGACAGCAGCACCAGCGCCGCCCACGCCACCAGCGACGCCGGGCCGGCCACGGCGGCGGCCAGCGCCGGCAGCGCGATGACGCCGGTGCCGAGCACCGCGCCGACGTACAGCGCGGCGCCCTGCACCACGGTCAGCCGGCCACCGGTGCGTACCGCCGGTGTCCGCTCGATCAGTTCGGTCATCCCCGCCTCCGTTGTCCGGTCGGGGGGACGCTATCCGCGGCCCGCTGACACCTTCTGTCAGCGACTCCGCCGTTCACGCAAGGAACTTCGCGCGCGGGCGTCGCGGTCGGCAGCCCGGCGGCCGGAATCCCGAGCGCCGCGAGCCGCAGGGAGCGTCTGTCCATGGGACCTCCCGCCTCACCGCGCCTGAATCGTAGCGGTGTGTCCGGCTCGCGAGAACGACGTAAACCGCCCAGCCGTCGAACAGATATTGCTATCAGTGATCACGTGACGGCGTGTTGTGATCATCGGGGCCGGTTCGTCGGCCATAGTGAGCGGCGGCGGGATCGGCGTGACAGCAAGGGGAAACGGTGGCGTTCCGGACTCTGGTGGTGGGCCTCGGCCGCGCGGGCGCCGGCCTGCACGTCCCGGTGGTAGGCACGGCGCGGCGGCTCTCGCCGCTGTTCGACACGGCACCCGTGCTCGGGTACGACCCGGTCGGCGGCACCGCCCCGGCCGGCGCCGCGCTCGTGCGCTCGCTGGCCGAGGCGGCCGACACCGCCGACCCGGCCCGTACCGTCGTGCACCTGTGCACGCCGCCGACCGTACGGGCGGACGCGCTCGCCGAGCTGGCCGGCCTCGGGTACCGGATGGTGCTGGTGGAGAAGCCGCTGGCGACCGACGACGCCGAGGTGGCCGACGTGCTGCGGGTACGCGACGAGCACGGGCTGGACCTGGTCGTCGTGTCGCAGTGGCTGGCGAGCGAGCTGACCGCGCGCCTCGCCGCGCTCGTCGCCGACGAGCGGTACGGCGCGCTGCGCGGCCTGTCCCTCACGCAGAACAAACCGCGCTTCGCGCGCTCGGCCGGTGGCGACGGGCATCCGACCGCGTTCGACGTGGAGATGCCGCACGGGCTGGGCGTCGCGCTACGGCTTGCCGGTCCGGCCGAGGTCGCCGGCGCGGACGGCGACGACCTGCGGTTCGCCGACGTGTGCGTACCGCGGATGGGCCGGGCCTGGCTGTCGCTGCGGCACGACTCGGGCACCACGACCGAGCTGTGCTCCGACCTGGCCGCGCCGATCCGGGAACGCAGCATCACCGCGGCGTTCGAGCAGGCGACGGTCACCGGGCACTACCCGGTCAGCGAGACCGACGAGTACGCGCAGCTGTTCACCACGGTGTCCGGCCGCACCGAGCGGGTCGTGTTCCGCGACCCGTCGCTGACCACGTTCACCGTGCACGCGTACGAGCACTTCGCGGGCCGGCGGGTGCTCGCCGACGTGGACCTCAACGCCGAGGTGGTACGCCTGCTCGGCGTCGGCAAGCGCCTCGCGGCCGGGCCCCGGGCGGCCGTGGCGCATGCCTGACGGGTTCACCGCCGACGACCGGCGGCTGCTCACCGACCTGCTCGCGCTGCCGACCGCCGGGCCGCTGGAGACCGGCGGCACCGGCGGCCGGCTCGCCGACGCGCAGCGCCGGTACGCGGAGGCCGCGGCACCGATCGGCCTCGTACCGGTGCACCACGCGGCGCCGAGCGCCGACCAGCTCGGCGCCGACCTGCCGCTGGCGGTACGCGAACGGCTCGGCGAGGAGGCGTTCCTTGCCGAGCAGCCGAGCCTGGTGCTGCGGCTGGGACCCGAGCTGCCGCGCTCGGCGACGGTGCTGTTCAACGTGCACCTGGACACGGTCGCCGGGCCCGTGCCGGTGTCCGACGACGGGGTACGGGTGACCGGCCGCGGCGCGATCGACGCGAAGGGCCCGGCGGTGTCGCTGCTTGCCGGCATCCGCGCGGCGCTCGCCGCCGACCCCGCGATCGGCCGGGACGTCGCCGTGCTGGTCTGCGCGGTGGCGGGCGAGGAGGGTGGCGCGATGGGCACGATCGGCACCCGTCCGCTGGTCGACGCCGGGTACGTCGGCCGGCTCAACGTGTTCTGCGAGCCGACCGGCGGCACGTACCTGTCGCGGGTGACGGCCGCCGCGACCGCCCGGATCCGGGTCACCGGCCACGACGCCGTCGACGACCGCCCCGGCCACGGGCACAACGCGACAGTGCTGCTCGGTCACGTCGCCGCGCACCTGGCCCGTACGCTGCCCGGCCGGGTCTGCGTCGGCGGCCTGACCACCGGCACCCGGCACAACCGGGTGTACGGCAGCGGCGAGCTGGCGCTGAACCTGCCGTACCGGACGGCGGGGGAGGGGCGGCGGGCCGTCGACGCGCTGGAGACGGCGCTGGGCACGGCGCTCGCCGAGTTTCGCAGCGCGTACGCGGGGACGGCCGCGTTCGACCGCACCGCCAGCGACGCCGCGACCATCACCCGGCTGGACTGGCTGAAGCGCGACCTGCCGACGATCGACGGGGCGCCCGCGTGGGCGGAGGAGATCCTCGGCGACGCCGGGATCCCGCCGTGGCCGGCCGACGAGCCGCCGTTCACCTGCGACGCGATCTGGCTCGCCGGCATCCCCGACACCGCCACCGTCGTGTACGGCCCGGGTCGGCTCGACACCAACCACGCGCACGCCGCCGGCGAGTACGCCACGCTCGCCGAGCTGTCCGACCACGCCGCCGGCGTCGCCCGGCTGCTCACCACGTTCGCCCGCAGGCAGCGCGAGGGGCGCGGATGACCGCCACGGTCACCGTCACGGAGCGGTACGCCCACGCCGGGCTGGTCCGGTTCGCCGCGGACGTGTTCGCCGCGCACGGCGTACCGGAACAGCGCGCGGTGCGGGCGGCGGAGGCGCTCTGCTACGGCGACCTGACCGGACTGTCGTCGCACGGCCTGGTCAACCTGACCCGGCTGTACCTGCCGCTGCTGGACACCGGCCGCGGCGATCCGCGCGCCGAACCGGCGGTACTCGCCGACCGCGGTGCGGCGGTCCTTCTCGACGCGCGCCGCGCGCTCGGCCTCTGGCACGCGGGCGAGGCGATGCGGCTCGCCGCCGACCGGGCCGACGCGTACGGGGTCGGGCTCGTCACCGTCCGCGGCGGTACGCACGTCGGCTGCGCCGGGCACCACGCGCTGCGCGCGGTGGACCGCGGGATGATCGGCGTGTTGGTGAGCAACTGCGGCCGGCAGCGCATCGCCCGCCCGCCGGGCGGCGCCGTCGCGATGCTCGGCACCAACCCGCTCGCGGTGGCCGCGCCGACCGGCACCCGCCACCCGTACGTGCTGGACATGAGCACCACGGTCGTGCCGACCGGGCGGATCCGGGCAGCCGCCCGTGCCGGTGAGCCGATCCCGCCGGGCTGGCTGGCCGACGAGTCCGGTGCGCCCGTCACCGACCCGGCCGCGTTCGACCGCGGCGAGGCGCACCTGCTGTGGCTCGGCGGCAGCCCGGAAACCGGCTCGTACAAGGGGTTCGGGCTCGGGCTGGCGGTGGAGGTGCTGGCCGCGCTGGTGTCCGGCTCGAGTACGGGACCGGCGCCCGAGGCGCTCGCCGGAGACGGCGGACCGACCGGCCGCGACGACGACATCGGCTACACCGCCCTCGCCGTGGCCCCCGGTACGCTGCGCGACCCGGCACGCGTCGCCGACGACGCCCGCCGGATGTTCACCGCGCTGGCCGGCTGCCCGCCCACCGGCCCCGACCCGGTACGCCACCCGGGCTGGCGGGAGGGCGAGCGCGCCGCCGCGCACCGGGTCGACGGCGTACCGCTCGGCGCGGCGCTCGCCGCCGAACTCCGCCGGCTCGCCGCCGACACCGGCGTCGCGTTCCCGTCCCAGGCGGGTGCCCGGTGACGGTACGCGTCGGTGTGATCGGGCTCGGCGCGATCAGCCGCTACTACCTGGCTGCGCTGGACACCGTGCCCGGCGTACGGCTCGGCGCGGTCTGCGACACCGACCCGCACCGGCGGGCCGTCCGCACCGAGGTGCCGGCGTACCCGGGACACCGGGCGCTGCTCGCGGCCGGCGTCGTCGACGCCGTCGTCGTCACCGTCCCCAACGACGCGCACGCCCCGATCTGCGCCGACGCGATCGAGGCGGGGCTGCCGGTGTGCGTGGAGAAGCCGCTGGCCACCACGCTCGACGCCGGCATCGCCGTGGACCGGCTGGCGCGGGAGCGCGGCGTACCGTTGTTCACCGCGTTCCACCGCCGCTACAACGCCGCCGTCCTCGACCTCGTACGCGCCGCGCCCGACCCGGTCGCCGTGACCATCCGCTACCACGAGCGGATCGAGGACCACATCGGCGCCGACCGCTGGTACCTGGATCCGGTGCGGGCCGGCGGCGGCTGCGTCGCCGACAACGGACCCAACGCGTACGACCTGGCCCGGCTGCTGCTCGGCGAGCTGACCGTCACCGCCGCCCGCATCACCACCGACGCCGCCGGCGTCGACCGGCGGGCGCTCGTCGACCTGCGCGCCGACTCCGGGGCCAGCTGCCGCATCGACCTCGACTGGTCGTACCCGGACGGCGAACGCAAGGACGTCGAGGTACGCCTCGCCGACGGCACCGTACGCCGCGCCGACATGCTCGCCGGGCACGACGGCTTCAAGGCGTCCCTGTGGCACGAGTACGAGGCGGTCGTGCGCGCGTTCGCGGCGATCGCGACCGGGCACGCCGGCGACCGGCACGACGGCGGCCTGCCGGCGCTCGCCCTGGTCACCGACACGTACCGGCTGGGCCAGCCGGCGAACCGCCCGCCGGACACCGAACCGCGCCCGGACGTCGACCCGCACCCGGACGTCGACCCGCGCCCGGGCGGCCACCCGCACCTGGACGTCGACCCGCACCTGGACGTCGACCCGCGCGCGGACGGTGCGCCGGGCGGTGAGGCGCAGGACCGGCACGGAGGCGTGCGGGGGGAGAGGCGGCGGGTGACGACCGAGGACGGGCGACGGTGATCGAGGACGGTGCGAAGCGCGCGGTGACCGGCGCGCTGGTGAAGGTGCTGGTGCACCGGCGGGACGACCGCGGGATGCGGCTGACCGAGCACGCCAGCCGGTGCGTACGCGCCGGTGAACTGCACGAGCTGGTCACCACCGACCACACCGGCACCGCGCCGGGTACCCGGATCGACCGGGTCGGCTTCCTCGGTTTCGTCGAGATCGGCGTGGCCGGCGTCATCGACCGCGGCGACGAGGTGCGCCTCGGCGGCCGTATGGTCGGCCGGGTGCTCGGTTTCGACGCGTGCCACTTTCCGAACCACTACAACATCCTGATCCGCACGGACGTCCCGCGTACCGGCGCGGACCTGGCGCTCGCGCCGGAGCTGCCGGTCACGTTCGCCGCGGCCCGGTGACAGCGCGCCACGACACACGACGACGGCCGGTGGTCCGCGGGGGACCACCGGCCGTCGTGGTTCGGGTCAGCGGCCGAGCAGGGAGAACTCCAGCTTGCCGAGGTGGTAGTCCTTGACCGCCTGGACCAGCTCCTGCACCGACAGCTCGCCGTTGCCGTCCGCGTCGATGCGGCGGAACGCCTCGTCGGCCACGGACGGGTCGGCGCCGACCGCCTGGATCCAGCGGCGGAACTCCTGCGGGTTGATCGAGCCGTCGCCGTCGGTGTCGGCGAGCTTCAGGATCGCGTTGATGGTCGGCTGGAGCACCCGGGAGAACCCGGCGCCGTCGTCGGCCAGTACGTGCTGGTCGGCGACCTGGCGGAACTGCTCGGGCGTCATCGAACCGGTGTTGCCCACGCCGGCCTTGTTGGCCAGGTAGTCCCACATGCCGAGGTACGAGTTCATCAGCTTGGTCGCCTTCGGCGAGTCCTCCGGCTCGCCGAAGCCGCGCAGGATGCGCCGTGCCTCGGCCTGCCAGTCGGACTTGTCGATCGTGCCGTCGCCGTTGACGTCCCACAGGTCGAAACGCTCCTGCAGGCGCTGCTCCTGAACGACAGTAGCCATGACGTCGTGCTCCTTCGCCTCGTGGATCGCCAGCACCCGATGCTCGCGAGAGGTTGGTGTGGTCAGGGCCGGGGTGTCCTGCCGGCCGTGCGAGGCCTCGCGAGCCAGACACTACCATTCGTATTCACCTCGCTACTGTCTGTGCAAGAATCGAGGGAGAAACGGGCGACTTCGGCAACCTCGCGTGACTGACGCATACCGTCCGCGTTTCGGTGCGGCAGGCCGGGTGGTGCCGGACGTGGGAAAGGGGCAGCGTGCTCAGTGAGGTCCAGACCCCGGCGGTCCAGGCGCCACCGGTACCGTTCTTCAGCCAGGCCAGGACCTTCGACGCACTGTGGCCGGTGCTCGAGTCCCGGCTGTCCGACGTGGTCAGCCACGGCAAGTACTCACACGGCCGTACCGTCGCGGAGCTGGAGGCGGCGCTCGCCGCGTGGACCGGCGCCGCGCACGTGGTCGGCGTCAACTCCGGCACCGACGCGCTGGTACTGCTGCTTCGCGCGTGCGGCCTCGCGCCCGGCGACGAGGTGCTCGTACCGGCGTTCACGTTCGTCGCGTCCGCGTCGGCGGTGAGCCTGGCCCGCGGCCGGCCCGTCTTCACCGACATCGACCCGGTCACGTACGCGATGGACCTCGGCTCGGCCGCCGCCGCGGTCACCGACCGGACCCGGATCGTCGCGCCCGTGCACCTGTTCTGCCAGCTCGCCGACATGGCCGGGGTACGCGCGCTCGCCGCGCGGCACCGCCTCACGGTCGTCGAGGACAGCGCCGAGGCGATCGGGATGCGGTGGGACGGCGTACACGCCGGGCTGCTCGGCGCGGGCGGCGTGCTGTCGTTCTTCCCGACGAAGACGCTCGGCGCGATCGGCGACGCGGGCGCGGTGCTGACCAACGACGACCGGATCGCCGACACCGTCGCGGCGCTGCGGCACCACGGCCGCGCCGGCCGTACCGTCGACAACTTCCCCGGCATCAGCAACGCGACGGTGGTGGCCGGGGTCAACAGCAAGATGGACGACATCCAGGCCGCCGTGCTGCTGGCGAAGCTCGCCGGGCTGGAGGCGCAGATCGCCCGGCGCGCCGAGCTGGCCGCCCGGTACACGGAGCGGTTGCGGCCGTGCACCGGCGTGCTGCGGCTGCCGACCGTGGTGGCGCGCGACGTCGCGACCCGCGCGGTGTTCTACGTCTACCTGGTCGAGGTGGACCGCCGGGACGACCTGGCCGCACACCTTGCGGCGCAAGGGATCGGGACGGAGACGTACTATCCGGCGCCGCTGCACCTGCAACCCGCGTTCGCCGACCTGGGGTACCGGGCGGGGCAGTTCCCGAACGCGGAGGCGGCGTGCCGGCGCGCGCTCGCGCTGCCGCTGTACCCGGACCTCGCGGACGAGTCCGTCGACCGGGTGTGCGACACGATCCGCGCCTTCTACGACGGGACGCCGGCATGAGGATCCCGTTCTTCCCGCCCGACCTGTTCGAGGCCGACCGGCGCGTGCTGATCGACCTGGTTCGCGAGATCGGCACCGACCCGGCGCAGACGTTCCTGCTCGGGCCGCGTACCGCCCGCTTCGAGACCGAGCTGGCCGCGTCGGTCGGTGCGGACGAGGCGATCGCCTGCGGCAGCGGTACCTCCGCGCTGACGCTGGTACTGCGGGCGATGGGCGTGAAGCCCGGCGACGAGGTCGTCGTACCGGCGCTGGGCTGCGCGCCGCTCGCGGCGACCGTGCTCAACCTCGGCGCCACGCCGGTGTTCGCCGACGTCGACGCGCACACCTTGGTGATCGACCCGGACCGCGCGGCCGAGGCGGTCACGCCGCGCACCGCGGCGCTGATGCCGGCGCACATGTTCTCCGTGATGGCCGACATGCCGCGGTTCCGCGAGCTCGCCACCGCGTACCGGCTGCGGCTGGTGGAGGACTCGGCGGTGGCGCAGGGCGGGGTGCTCGCCGGCGTGCCGGCCGGCCGGTGGGGCGACGCCGGGGTGTACTCGTTCGTCCAGGTGAAGACGTTCGGGCTGGCCGGGGAGGGCGGCGTGGTCGTCACCGACGACGCCGAACTGGCCCGCTCGGTCCGCGCCCTGCGCAACCACGGGCAGCGGGCACGCTTCCGCTACGACCAGGTCGGTTACAACAGCAGGTTCGACGAGGTGCTGGCCGCGTTCGGCTCGTACCGGCTCCCGGGGTTCGCGGCGCGGCTGGCCCGGCGCGCCGCGATCGCCGACCACTACGCCGAACGGTTCGCCGACCTGCCCGGGGTACTCGCCCCGCCGCCCGGCTCCGACGGCCGCTGTTACTACGTCTACACGCTGCTCGCCGACCGCCGCGACGACCTCTCCGCGTACCTGGCGGCGCACGGCGTCGCGAGCCACGTGTACTACCCGCGCGCGCTGCCGCACCAGCCGGCGTTCGCGCACGCCGCGCCGCCCGGCGCGCGCTGGCCGAACGCCGAGTCCGCCGCCGGGCGGATGCTGTCCATCCCCGTCCACCCGTACCTGAGCGACGCGGACGTCGAACACGTCGCCGACACCGTGTGTTCCTTCGCCGCCAGAATCCCGGTCGCATGAGAACCGCCGTCCGGGCCGCGGAGCGGCGTGCGGACCGCCGACACCCGGAGCTGCGGTGAGTACCGTCGCGGCGCGGCCGGTGGTGCACCGGATCCGCGCGTACGCCCGGCTGGCGAAGCTGGACGTGTTCGACTACTACCTGAGCCTGGTGGTGGTGTGGTCGCTCGTGGGGCCGGCGCTGTGGTGGCAGCTGCGTACGGTCGCGGTGCTGGTGGTGCTGCTGGCCGGGCAGGTGTGCGTGGCGGCGGCGATGGTCTGCTTCGACGACGTGACCGGGTACCGGGACGGCAGTGACGCGGCGAACTACGGGCCGGACGCCCCGGCGCGGCGGCTGGCGCGCAAGCCGCTGCTGGCCGGCACGCTCACCGAGCGGGAGGCGATCCGGTTCGGCTGGGTGACGGCGGCGGCGGGTACCGCATTGTGGGTGCTGGCCGTGGCGCTGGCCCCGCACCGTCCACTGTGGACGATCCTGCTCGCGGCGCTGTGCGTGGCGAGCGCCGTGCAGTACTCGTGGGGCCTGAAGCTGTCGTACCGGGGCGGGCAGGAGGTGTTCCTCGCCGGGCTCGGCGTCGGGTGGGTGCTCGCCCCGTACGGGCTGCTGGCCGGTGACCCGGGGCCGTTCGTGGTGGTGCAGGCCGTGCTCTTCGGGTTGGGGCCGCTGCTGTTCGGGGTGTGGTCGAACACCAACGACATTCCCGGTGACGCCGCCGTCGGCCGCATCACCGTCGCGACGCGGGTGTCGGCCCGCGGCAACCGGACCTTCATCGGCGCGCTGACCGTCGCCGAGATCGTGCTGGTGTTCGTGGCGCCGTGGGCCGGCGCCCCGTGGTGGTTCCCGCTGGCGCTGCTGCCGCTGGTGGCCGCGCGGGTCGGGCAGCTGGTGACCGGCCTCGCGCGCGGCGACATCCTCACCGCCCGCCGGCTCGGCATCCGTGCGCACCGGCTCACCGTCGTGCTGCTGGTCGGAGTGAACCTCGTCGCGGCGGCGTTCGCGGCCTGAGAAGGGTGGACAGATGACCGAGGAACTGGACGTCGTCGTGGTGGGCGCGGGGATCGCCGGACTTGCCGCGGCGTACGCGCTGCGGCGCGCGGGTCGCCGGGTCCGCGTGTACGAGGCGGCCGGCGCGGTCGGCGGTCGGATGCGCACCGAGCGCCGCGACGGGTACCGGATCGACACGGGGGCGGAGATGCTGTCGAGCCGGGGGTACCCGGCGACGTGGCGGCTGATCCGCCGGCTCGGGATGACACCGACGGACGTACCGCGGATCCCGGACGGGATCGCCTTGTGGCGCAACGGAAGGGCCCGGCCGAACGCGGGCCGTCCGCTCGGCCTGCTGACCGGCGCCGGCATGTCGGTGCGGGGGCGGCTGGCGATGGCCCGGCTCGCCCGGGAGTACGCCGCCGCGCCCGACCCGGAGCACCCGGAACGCTCGCCGCTCGCCGGGCTGACCGTCGCCGACCTCGCCGCACGGTACGACCCGGAGCTGGCGGCCGGGATGCTGCGCCCGCTGCTCGGCGGGTTCTTCGGCGCGCTGCCGGACACGTTCGGCGCGGCGCCGCTGCTGGCGCACCTGGCCGCGGTCGGCGACCCGACCCGGTGGCGCACGTACGCCGACGGCATGGACCTGCCGGCGCGCCGGCTCGCCGACCGGGTCGACGTCGTCACCGGTGCCCGGGTCGACTCGGTGCGCACCGACGGTGGCGGCGTGCTGCTGTCGGTGGCCGGTGCCGAGGTCCGGGCCCGGACCGCCGTGCTGGCCGTACCGGCGCCGGTGGCCGCCGCGCTGTACCCGGACGCGCCGGACGACGAGGCGGCGTACCTCGCGGCGAGCACGTACGCGCCGATGCTGCGCGTGGCGTACCTGCTGGACCGGCCGCTGCGGTCGACCGGGGCCCGCGCCACCGCCGTGCTGGTACGGCCCGCGGACGACCCGCACCTGGCGGTGCTGACCGTCGACCACCACAAGGCCGTCGACCGCGCGCCGCTCGGCCGCGGCCTCGTCACGGTCGTCGCGTCGCCGGCCGCGAGCCGGCTGTTGGCCACGGCGCCGGACGAGCCGGTGGCGGCGCTGTTCGCCGAGTCCGCCGAGCGGTACGTGCCGGAGCTGCGCACCGCCGTCCGCGCCAGCGTCGTGCACCGCTTCGCGTACGGCCTGCCGGAGTGCACGCCGGCCGCGCTGGCCTGCCGGGCGGCGTTCCTGGCCCGGCCGCCGCGCCCGGTCGAGTACGCCGGCGACTGGGTGCTCGCCCGCCCGTGCGCGGAGGGCGCCGTCCGGTCCGCCGAGCTGGCCGTGCCGCGCGTGCTGTCCCTGGTGGACGGTCCGGTGGTGGTCGGTGCCTGACACCGGCTACCTGTTCGACACCGCCGACGCGACCGAGACCGAACGGCTCGGCTGCGGCGAGGCACTGTGGGACCCCGGTACCCGGGATCGCCTGCGCGCGTTGGGGATCGGCCCCGGCGCGGCCTGCCTGGAGATCGGCGCGGGGCGCGGCGGGCTGGCGTACTGGCTGGCCGGGCTCGTCGGTTCGACGGGCCGGGTGACCGCCACCGACCTGCGTACCGACCGGCTCGACTGGCTGCGCCGGCACCGGGTCGAGGTCCTGGCGCACGACATCGACGCCGACGAGCCGCCCGTCGGGTACGACCTGGTGCACGCGCGGCTGGTGCTGCCGCACGTGGCGGACCGGCCCGCCGCGGTGGCGCGGATGTGCCGCGCGCTGCGACCCGGCGGGCTGCTCATGCTGGAGGACGCCGACGGGGCGGCGCTGTTCCGGCACCCGGACCGCGACGACTTCTGCGCCGCGGTCAAGGCCGCCGCGTACGAGGCGATGACCGACGCCGGATACCACCCGCGGTGCGGCACGCTCGACGCCCGGCTCGCCGCCGGCGCTGGCCTCGCCGACGTCCGCGCCGCGGGCCGCGCGGTGCTGGTCCGCGGCGGCAGCACCGAGGCCCGGTGGTACGCGTTGTGGCTGGCCCGGCTGCGGCCGGCGATGCTCGCCCGCGGCCGGGTGTCCGGCGCCGACGTCGACCGCGCGCTGGCCGAGCTGGCCGACCCGGGCAACACGTGGCTGTCCCAGGTGATGGTGACCGTGACGGGAAGGGTGCGCCGATGACACCGAAGCCGCTGGATCTGGGCACGCTGTTCGACGTCGCCGCCGACCGGGGCGTACCGACGGAGGTACGGCTGAGCCGGCCGTTCGACCTGGCCCCGGACGGCGGGGTGGACTGGCGGATGCCGGGCCTCGCCGAACTGGTACGCGACACGGCGGGCGCGCTGCGCGCCGCGGGCGCCGGCCCCGGCGAGACCGTCGCGATCGTCAAGGCCAACCACTGGGACCACGTCCTGCTGGCGTGCGCGGCGGCCCGGATCGGCGCGGTGCCGGCGCTGCTGTCCGCCGCGCTGCCCGCCGACGTGCTGCCGGTCCTGCTGAAGCGGCTCGATCCGGCCGTGCTGGTGACCGACGCCGCCGTACTGTCCACTGTGGACGTCACCGGGCTGGCCCGGCGTACCGTCGCGCTGTCCGGGGCGCCGGCCGGCACGGTGTCGATGGACGAGCTGCGCGGGCACCGGCCGCCCCCGCCGTACCGGCGGCGCGACGACGAGCCGCTGATCGTGCACCACACGTCCGGCACCACCGGCTGCCCGAAGCTCGTGGTGCACTCGACCCGGACGATCATCCGCCGGCTCGCCGGGTTCGAGGCGGTGCGCTGGCCGGTGCTGGCCGCCCGGCGTACCGACACGGTCGCCTCGGCGATCGCGTTCAACCACGGCCGGGCCGTTCCGTGGTCGGTGAGTACCTGCTGGCTGGGGCCGCGCCGGATGCTGCTCGTCGCCGACCGGGATCCGGCGGTCGCCGGCCCGGTCCTGCGCGCCTGCCCGCCGACCGTGCTGGAGACCGACCCCGCCACGTACGTCCGCTGGACCCCGCTGACCGCCGGCGCCGACGGCCCGTTCCGCGACGTCCGGCTGTACGTCAGCACGTTCGACGCGACGCACCCGCCGACCGTCCGGAGCTACCTCGCCGCGAGCCGGCGGCGGATGCCGATCTGGATGCAGGGCTGGGGGCAGACCGAGACCGGGCCGCTGACGTTCCGGTTCCTGACGCGGCGTTCGCTCACGGCGCGCGGTCGGCGCCACCCCACCACCCGCGACCTCGGCCGCCCCGTACCCGGCCGGACCCGGCTGCGGATCGTCGACGAGCACACGTTCGCGCCGGTACCCGACGGGCGGCCCGGCCTCGTGCTGGCGCGTACCGAGGCGCGCTGCCTGGGCTACGTGGCCGAGCAGGACCGCTGGGACGACAAGGTCGACGGCCCCTGGTGGAACACCGGCGACGTGGGCGTGCTGTCGGGCGGCACGCTGCGGCTGCTCGACCGCGAGGTCGACCGGGTACCCGGCGTGAGCTGCCTGGAGGTCGAGGACGTGCTGGAGGACCGCCTCGCCGGCGTGGTCGAGGCGACCGTGCTCGCCATGCCGCGCGGGCCGGCGCTGCCGGTGCTGGTGACCGGCGACGGCCGGCTCGACCGGACGGCCTGGCTCGCCGCGACGACCGATCTGCCGCCGCTCGCCGAGCCGGTCGTCCTCACCTGGGACGAGTTGCCCCGCACCGCCACCGGCAAGGTACGCCGCGCCACCCTCCGCGAACGCCTCCGCGCCGCCACCCGCGGCCACGGCACCGGCCGCTGGACCTGACCCGTACCCGGAAACGACTGCACCGCAACGGATCCGTGTGTTCCGGCTCGGGGCCGGGGCGGTCAGAGGCGTTCGGCCTGGCCGGTGTCGTGGATGCGGCCACGGGTGTCGAGCAGGGCCGGCGCGGCGGCCGCGAGCGCGTCCAGGTCGTACGCCGAGTGGTCGGCGAGCACGACCGTCAGGTCCGCGTCCGCCACCGCCGACAGGTCCGCCGCGCGCGTCACCTCGGCGCCGTCCACGACCAGCCGCGGCACGTACGGATCGTGGTAGCGCACGGCGGCGCCGGCCGCCCGCAACCCGCGTACCACCGGCACGGCCGGCGACTCCCGCACGTCCGCCACGTCCGGCTTGTACGTGACGCCCAGCAGCAGCACGTCCGCGCCGGACAGCGGCCGGCCGGCGCGGGCCAGCAGCCGGCGCGCGCGGCGTACCACGTAGTCGGGCATCGCGGCGTTGACGGCGCCGGCCGCGGCGAGCAGCGGGGTGTCGAGGCCCGCACCGGCCGCCCGGTGCGCCAGGTACACCGGGTCGACGGGGATGCAGTGCCCGCCCACGCCCGGCCCCGGCCGGAACGACGCGAACCCGAACGGTTTCGTCGCCGCGCAGCGCACCACGTCCCACACGTCGACACCCAGCGCGTCGCACACCGTCGCGACCTCGTTGACCAGCGCGATGTTGACGCTGCGGTACGCGTTCTCCAGCAGCTTCGCCATCTCCGCCTCGCGCGTGCCGACGGCCACGACCACCTCGGCGGCGAGCGCCTCGTAGAACACCTGGCAACGCTTGGCGCACACCGGCGTGTACCCGGCGACGATCTTCGGCGTCGTCGCCAGGCCGTACCGGTCGTTGCCGGGGTCGATCCGCTCCGGCGAGTACGCCAGGGCGAAGTCGACGCCGGCCCGCAGCCCGCCGCGTTCCAGGATCGGCCGGACCAGTTCGTCGGTCGTACCGGGGAAGCTGGTCGACTCGACGACCACGAGCGTGCCGGGACGCAGGTGGTCGGCGACGGTGCCGGCGGCGGCGACCAGGTCGGCGAGGTCCGGCGCCCCGGCACCGTCGAGCCCGGTCGGTACGCACACCGCGACGGTGTCGACGCCCCCGATCACGGCCGCGTCGCCGGTGGCGGCGAACCCCGCCGCCCGCATCGCCCGTACGTCGGCGTCGGCGACGTCCCCGACGTGCGAGCGCCCGGCCGTGAGCCCGGCGACGACCGCCGGGTCGACGTCCAGCCCCGCCACCGACAGACCGACCTCGCAGGCGCGTCGCGCGAGCGGCAGGCCGACGTACCCCAGGCCGACGACGGCCAGCGACGATGCCACGTGGTACCTCTCCTCGATGTGGGGTGGTGCCGCGGGCGGCCCGCCGGGGGCCGCCCGCGGCGGGAGGTCACGCCGAGAAGCTTCCGGATCCGGGCGCCACGTGCGACCCGTACCCGGGGTTCACGGTCAACGACGGCGTCGCGCAGAACGGGTCGGCGTACACGTGGACCGGGCTGTCGGTCTGGTTGGTCAGCACGTGCGCGTCGAACGGCAGCTTGTAGCAGCCGGCCGGGTTGTCGTACGTGGTGAGCGGCGTCAGCTCGGTGCCGAACACGGTGACCCGGCCCTGCGCGGCGGACGCCGGCGCGCTGACGCCGATCGTGAGTGCCGCCGCGGCGGCGGCCGTGGCGGCGATCGCGACGATGCGTCGCATGTGACCTCCTCTGTCGAAGGAGCCGGGGAGCCCGCACTCCCCGACAGTCACGAATAGTAGTTTGCTCGATACAGATAGTCATCAATGTTCGAGGACTCAAGGACTGCCGCCGAGCAGCCGGAGCGCGGCCGTCATGTCCGTCGGGCGCAGGTGGGTCGCCGGGCCGAACGGGTACTGGAGCTGGTAGCTGGCGTACAGCAGCAGGGCGACGGTGCCGACCAGGGACACCACCATGACCATGTGCGCGGCCCGGTTCGGCACCCCGAACAGGTACGCCAGCGCGATCGTCAGCACGCCCCCGGCGATCAGGACGAACCACATCATCCCGGACAGGTCCTGGGTCGCCAGCGTCAGCCGCTCCTGCCGCCCCTCCAGTACGTCGCCGAGTCCGGCCGACAGGTCTCCCGCCTGCGTGTCGCCGAGCTCGGCCGGCGGCTGGGCCGCGCCGGCGAGCTGGTTCAGCAGCCGCTGCCCGTCGGGCCCGACCGGCCGGGCCGCGGCCATCGCCGGCCACTCCTCGTCGCGCACGACGGCGCCGTACCGCCGGGCGAGCGCGCGTACCTCGGTGCGCCGGTCGGCGGGCAGCGCGTCGGCCGCCCAGTACAGCCGGACCAGGCCGTTGGCCTCCTGGGCGGCGGCGGACCGCGCGTTGCCGACCGCCTCCCACTGTGCGGTCACCACGAAGCCGACGACGATCGCGTACAGCACGCCGACGATCGCGAAGACCAGGCCGTTGACGTCGTTGTTGGCCTCACGGCGCTCGTTCTGGCCGACCCGGAAGACGATCAGCAGGACCAGCGCGGCGGCCAGGCTCGCCCCGCCGATGATGAGGGCGCCGTAGACGTAGACCGACATGACTACCCTTCGTATAGATGATCGGCACCTAGAGTAGCTTCAGGATCGGACGTCGACCGTTGGGACCCGCGATGCGCCTGCTCCCCGGACTCGCCGCGGCGGTGCTCGGCGGCCTGCTCACCGTCGCGCCCACCACCGGCCGACACCCCACACCGCCACCCGCTCCCGACTGTCCCCGCGGCGCGCTCGTCACCGTCTGGAACCCCAGCCACCGCGGCCCCAGCATCCTCGTCCGGTACGCCCCCGGCGACCACGCACCGCGCGTCGTGCGCCCGCTCGGCTACACCGTCAACGCCATCGGGTACGACGCGCCACGCGGACGCACGATCGGCGTGGCCACCCGGCACCACGGCCGCCCGATCGGCGACGGCGGGCACCTCGTCGCCCTCGACACCCGCGGACGGGTACGCGACCTCGGGCCGGTGCCCGGGGTGCGGGTCGCCGCCGGGTACGCGGGCGACGTGCTCGACGGGCACCTGCTGCTGCTCGACCGCGACCGGCTCGACGTGATCGCCGTCGACCCCACGCCACGGCTGGTCCGCACCGTACGGCTGGGGCGCCTACCGTGGCTCGGCGACTGGGCCGCCGACTCCGCCGACCACATGCTCTACGGCCTGGGCCGGGTCCGCCACGGCGTCGCCGTGGTCCGCGTCGACCCGCGCACGGGCGCGGTACGCGTCGGCCCCGCCCGGCGGCTGCCCGGCACCGGCGCGTTCGGCGCCGTCGCCCTCGACCCCACCGGCCACCTGTACGCCTGGCGGCACGACCCGCGCTCGCTCGGCGTACTGCTGCGGATTCCCTTGCGGGGCAACGGACCCGTACGCCGACTCGGCATCGCGCCGCCGCTCGCCGGCAGCGACGCCGCCTGGTGTCGCCCCGCCCCCAGCCCGCCGACCTCGCCCTCGCCGTCCCCGTCGCCAAGCCCGTCGCCGACCGTCAGCCCGTCGCCCTCGCCGTCGGTCAGCCCGTCGCACTCCTTCAGCCCGTCGGCGTCGGTCAGCGCGTCGCCGTCCCTCTCTCCGTCTCCGTCCCCGTCGTTCACTCCGCCGCCCTCCCCGTCCCCGTCGGTCGGCGGGCCATCGTCGGCGCGGCCGACATCGAGCCCGCCGGCGTCGCGGTCCGGTGCACCGGTGCCGGCGGATCCCGTGCCGCAGGCGCCCGTACGCCCGGTGCCGGCCGGGCCGGATCCGATCGAGAGCCCGGCCGTGGTGGTCCCGCCGGACCGGCCCCAACCACCGGTCGCCGCGCGAGCGCACCCCGTACCGCCGCCGCACCCGGCGCCGCCCGTACCGCCGTCGGTCCGGCGCGGGCACGTACCGGAGCAGGAAGCGGCGGGCGGCCCCGCCCTCGGTACCGCGCAACGGCACTGGCTCGTCACCAGCGTGTCGGTGCTGGCCGTCGCCGGGATCCTCGCCGCCCGCGCCCGGCGTACCCGGGCCCGCCGCGCCGCCGGCTGATCGCGTCCCGCCGGGCGATCGGCCGTGCGGCGGTCCTGTGCCCGGCGACGCGCGGGCAGGCCGGGCCAGTTCACCGGCGCCGGATCGGGGCGGCGCCGGCCGGCCGTGCCACGCCGCCCCTCGGCGATGTCGTACGGCCGCGCGCCGGCGAGCGGCGGGCCTGACGCAAACGCCGTGGGCGTACGGGAAGTGGGCGGGACCGGTCCCGGGGCGCCGCCGGTAGAACACGGCGGAAGGGAGGGCGCCATGCGTCGTACCGCTGCCGTCACGATGGCCGTTCTGGGGGTGCTCGCGGGCGCGGGCTGCACAGCGCACAACGGGGGTGCGCGGCCCGTGCCCACCCACTCGCGGTCGCCGAGCCCGTCGCCGTCACGGAGCCCGTCGCCGTCGCCCTCCCCGACGACCGGTCCGCGCCTCACCTCGGCGCCGTTGCGGGCCGGAGACGGCCGGAACACCGCGGCCTGCGGCGACGGGAGCTGCGAGGTGCTCGTCTCCGCGGGTACCGAGTTCCGCTACGCCGACGCGAACGGTGGCGGCACCGTGCGGGTCGACTCGGTGGGTGCGGCCGGCCTGACGCTCACGCTGGTCGCGGGGGTGTCAGGGACGATCAGCTCCGGCCCGTACCAGGGGCGGTTCGCGACGCTCAACGACGTACGGTTCGAGGCCGTCGCGGTGCGCGGCGGTACGGGCGTGCTGCGCCTCGTCCGTTCCCGCTGACGGCGATGCGTGGGTGACGCCGCCCGCGCCGGGTACGGTTCAGCGATGCGGCGTCGGTCCTCGGTCGGTACCCGGACTTCCGCCGGCTGTTCGTCGGGAATGCCGTGTCGCTGCTGGGATCCAGCGTCACCCGGGTGGCGCTGCCACTCACCGCGGTCGTGGTGCTGCACGCGTCGCCGCTGTCGATGGGGCTGCTCGGCGCCGCCGCGCTGCTGCCGCACCTGGTCCTTGGCCTGCCCGCCGGCGTGTGGATCGGCCGCCTGCCGTACCACCGGGTGCTGGTGCTGGCCGACGTCGCGCAGGCGGTGCTGCTCGGCGCGGTCCCGGTGCTCGCGTTGACCGGCCTGCTCGCGATGTGGCAGCTTCGCCGGCATCGGCGGCGCGCTGGCCGCCACCCCGTTGACCCGACGGCTCGGCCCCGGCCGGGCGTTCATCGCCGGGATGGTGCTGCCCGGTCCTCGCCGCGGCACTCGGGCCGCCCTGGCTGCTCGTCTGCGTACCGGTGCTGGCTCAGGCGCTCCGCGGCGCCGGGCCCGCCCTCTACGGCGTGAACCAGCAGACCCTCCGGCAGACCCTGACCGCGCCCGACCTGCTGTCCCGGGTCAACGCGACCTGGCGCTTCCTGGTCTCGGGTACCCAGCCGGTCGGTGCGCTCGCCGGCGGCGTACTCGGCGCGGCCGGCGGGCTGCGCGCCACGCTCGTCGTCAGCGGCGCGGTGATGCTCGTCGGCGCCGGGATCGCCGCGTGCTCGCCGCTGCGCCGGGTCCGCGCCCTGCCCGCCGACCACGCCGACGCCGCCTGACCGTCCCCGCGCCGATTCGGCGGGCGAGGAGTGTTTGCCGTCCCGCCGGGTAGAGGTCACGCATGAGCGGGTCGACAGCGGACGGACGGACCGTCGTCACGGGTGGGTACGTCGTGTCGGTCACCGGCGAGGAGTACCCGGTGGGGCACGTGCTGGTCGCGGACGGCCGGATCCGCGCCGTACGGCCGGGTCCGGCGCCCGCCGGCGAGCCCGGCCGGCGGATCGATGCCACCGGCTGCCTCGTCACGCCCGGCCTGGTCAACGCGCACCATCACCTCTACCAGTGGGCGTTCCGCGGCCGTGCCGTCGACGCGTCGCTGTTCGACTGGTTGGCCGACATGTACCCGGCCTGGGCCCGGATCGACGCCGACGTGGCGCACGCCGCGGCCACCGCCGGCCTGTCCCGGTTGGCGTCGACCGGATGCACCCTGTCCGGCGACCACCACTACCTGTTCCCGGCCGGCGCCGGCGACGTGTTCGCCGCCACCGTCGCCGCCGCGGGCGAGGTGGGTCTGCGTTTCCAGCCGACCCGTGGCTCGATGGACCGCGGTGCGTCGGCGGGCGGGCTGCCCCCGGACGAGATCGTCGAGGACACCGACGCGGCACTTGCCGCCACCGCCGCGGCGGTCGAGAAGTACCACGATCCGGCGCCGGACTCGATGATCCGGGTCGGCGTCGCCCCGTGCGCACCGTTCGTGGTGAGTACCGATCTGATGCGCGGCACGGCGGAGCTGGCCCGCCGGTACGGGGTGCGGTTGCACACCCACCTGGCCGAAACGGCCGATGAGCTACGGCAGTGCCGGGCCGAGCACGGCTGCACGCCGGTCGAGTACCTGGACCGGTTGGGGTGGCTGGGATCCGACGTGTGGGTCGCGCACGCCGTCCACCTGTCCGGGCGGGACGTCGGGCGGCTGGCGGCCACCGGTACCGCCTGCGCGCACTGCCCCAGCTCGAACGGCCGGCTCGGCTCGGGCGTCAGCCCGGTCCGCGACCTGCTGTCCGCCGGCGTACCCGTGGGGCTCGGCGTGGACGGGCCGGCGTCCAACGAGGACGGCGGCCTCGTCACCGAGGCACGGCAGGCGGTGTTGACGGCGCGCGCCCGGGACGGTGCCGCCGCGCTCGGTGTCCGCGACGCGCTGCGGATGGCGACGCTGGGCGGTGCCCGCTGCCTCGGCCGGGACGGCGAGCTGGGTTCGTTGGAGCCCGGGAAGCTCGCCGACATCGCGGTCTGGCGGCTGGACGGGCCGGACCACGCCGACATCGCCGACCCGGTGGCCGCCCTGGTGTTCGGTCCACCGCCGCCCGTGGACACGCTGCTGGTCGGTGGACGAGCGGTCGTCTCCGGCGGCGTCCTGCGCACCGTGTCCCTCGCGGACGCCGGGCGGCGCCTGGCCGCGCAGGCGCGGCGGATGCGGTCCGCCCGGCGGTGAGCGCTCCCTGCCCGCCTCGGCGACATGACCGGGCCGGTCGGCGGCGTGCCGCCGACGAGTGATGTGCCCCGGAGGGTTCAGGCGGCGGCCGGAGTACGGGTGGCCAGCTCGGTCAGCAGCGCGACCGGCTCGGGGGCGGTGCCGAACGGGTCGGCCGCCGCCGGCCGCCCCAGGTGGTACGCGAGGGCCGGGGCCAGGCCGTCCGGCTCGGTGACCCAGGGGATCAGGCCGGAGCGGTGCAGCGCGCGGGCGTTGGCGCGGCCGTGCCCGGGAATGCACCGGTACGTGATCGCCGGTACGCCCGAGGCGAGCGCCTCCAGCGAGCTGAGCCCGCCGGCGTTCTGGATGACGAGGTCGCAGGCGCGTAGCAGGGTCGGCATGTCGTCGACCCAGCCGAGCGGTACGACGTCGGACCGGCCGGCGAGCCGCCGGCGCAGCGTGGCGTGCCGGCCGCAGGCCACGACCGGGGTGGCGAGGCCCGTCGCGGCCACGTCGGCGGCGGTCTCGGCCGGCTCGCCCAGCCCGAGCGAGCCGGTGACGACGAGCGCGAGCGGGCCGTCCGGCAGCCCGAACCGCCGGCGGGCCGCGGCCACCTCGGCCGGCCCGGTCGCCGGTCGGAACACGGGGGACAGCGCCGGCCGCACCACCCGTACGCCGGTCGCGCCCAGCTCCCGTGCCGCCTCGGCGGTCGTCGCGTGCAGCGCCAGGTGCGCGTCGACGCCGCAGCCGATCCACTGCGGATGCACCGACAGGTCCGTCAGGTACGTCACCGCCGGCACACCCAGCAGCCCGCGCCGCCGCAGCCGCCCCAGCGCCAGGCTGGCCAGCGGGTACGTCGACAGCACGGCCACCGTGTCGGCCCGTACGGTCGCGAGCAGCCGCCGGTCGGCCGCCGCCGTCAGCGCCGCCGTCCCCGCCGACAGCCAGCGGTACTCCAGCGCGCCGAGCAGCCACTGGTAGCTGCGCGGCGCCCGGCGCAACTGCCACCGGTACCCGTCGCGCAGCAGGCCGCCGGACCGCGCCGGCAGCAGCTGGCAGAAGTCGTACGTGTCGGTGTCGTAGCCGGCCGCGGCCAGCCGGCGGACCAGCTCGCGCGCCGCACCGTCGTGTCCGGCGCCGACGCTGGCCGACACGACCACCACATGCCCGTTGCCTCGCATCGCGGCGTACCTTTCGCGTCGACCTGGACGGATCGGACACCAGCCTGCCGAGGCCGGTGGCACGCCGGCTTGCCGCCGGACGTACCGCCGGCCGCGATCGGATGACCACGGGGTGACCCGGCTCGTCCAGATGGCGCGAATCGTCGTCCCTACCCGGATGAGCGACACGCGGCGCCGTACGATCGACCCGAAAAGGCCCGAAGGATGGACATATCGCCCAGCGTGGTGAGCCCGTGGATCCTCGTACCGGACACTCCGGGGCACCGCGGGTGAGTCGGGTCCGTAGGCTTCGTGTCATGCGTGTACTTGCGGTCGTCGCGCACCCGGACGACGAGACGCTGTTCCTCGGTGGTGTCCTCGCGGGTCTTGCTGCCTCCGGCGCCGACGTGACCGTCGCGTCGGCAACCCTCGGCGAGGGCGCACTGTGGCGTCCCGAGCACGGCGAATCGGGCTGGGCCATCGCCGCCGACCGGCGCGGCACGCAGTGGCGCGAGGCGTGCGCGCTGCTCGGCGTCCGCCGTACCATCCTGCTCGGCGCCGGCCGGTGGCGCGACTCCGGCCCCGTACCGGGACCGGACAGCCCCGCCCGCGCCCCCCGGGCCGACCTCGCCGAGGCGATCCGCCTCGTCGCCGCCGCGATCGACCCCGACATCGTGCTCACCACCGGCGACGAGGGCATCACCCACCATCCCGACCACATCGCGGTCCACGCCGCCGTCGCCGCCTGCGGGTTCCCGGTCATCCTCGCCGCCTGCCTCCCCGTACGGCAGGTGCTGCTCGCCGAGCTGGCGCTCGCGGAGGCCGGGCTGGGACGCGAACGGATCGGGCTCGTCGCCGGCGGCGGCTTCCCCTTCGCCGTACCGCTGCCCGACACCGCCACCGCCGCCAAACAGGCCGCCTGCGACGTCTACTACCCGGGCCTCGGCACCACCCTCGACCTGCGCGACCTCACCGACGGACTCGGCCGCGACGTGCTCGCCCTGCGTGCCATCTGGGACGAGACCGACTGGACCGTCGAGTGGTTCGAGAACCACGGCACCCGCCGCGGTACCCGCCTGCTCGCCCGCTGGACCACCGCCGTCGAGATCGCCCACGCCGACTGAGCCGACGTATCGTCCCCGACCCGGCCGGGGTCGTGCGATCGTTGTGCTGGGCGGCCCGCTCGTCGGTGCCCGGCGGCCGGACACCCGAGTGTGCGGCCCGGCGCCCCGGCGGACGCTGGGGGACAGGCCGACCGGCCCCGCGTCGTCGGCCCGCTCGCGCCACGACCGACGATCGAGGTACCGATGCGCCGTACCCTGCGCCCCGGTCTCGCCGCCGCAACCGCGGTCGGCGTGTCGATCACCGCCGGCCTGCTCGCCCCGTCGACCCCGGCGCTCACGCCGCTCGCCGTCACCCCCACCGCCGTCCACTCCGCGGCCCCGCCGTCCCCTGGCCGCTCCGCGGCCCCGGCGCGTGCGGTACCCCCATCGGGCGACACCGGCTCGGCCACGCCCCGCCCGGACCCGGCTCGGCCGGACGCGGCTCGGCCGGACGCGGCGGGTGTCGGTACGTCGGTGCGGGCCGCCGAGCCGGTCGGCCACCGCCGCCGCCCCGCCCGCCCGGACCACCGCCGGCCGGGTACGCCCAAGCCCACCCCGTCCCCGTCCGCCGCCCATCCGGCCGCGCCCGGCCCGAAAACGACCCACCCGGCCAAGGACCACCGGGCCGCCGCCCATCCGGACAAGGACCGTCCGGACAAGTCGGATCCGGACAAGAAGCACCGTGCCACCCCGCATCCGAGCAGTCCGCATCCGGGCAAGGCGGATGCGGACGCTGCGCATCCGGACAAGGCCCATCCGGACAAGGCCCATCCGGACAAGGCCCATCCGAGTGAGTCGGAGCCGGGCAGGGCCGGGAAGTCGGGTCACGCTCCGGCGCCGAAGGCGTCCGACACCGCACCACGTGGGCACGCGCCTGCGGACTCCGCACCGGCCGCGTCGGACCCGTCGCCCGGCGGCCGGAGCGCGGGCACCGCACCTCGGCCGGATTCCCGCCGGTCCGCCACACCCGGCCCGTCCGGCTCGTCCGCCGCGCGCCACCCCGGCCCGTCGGAGTCGCCGAGCGCCGGGCCGTCGGGTTCGCCCAGCCAGTCTGGCGGCTCCGACCCGTCTGGGTCGCGGAGCGAGCCGGGCAGCCCGAGCGCGTCGGCGTCCCCGGGCTCGTCGGGCGCGGACGGCCCGAGTCCGTCGGAGTCGCCGAGCGGCCGCCCGTCGGGTTCGCCGAGCCAGCCGGCCAGCCCGAGCCCGTCCGAGCCACCGAGTACGGGCCCGCCTGGTTCGGCCAGCCCGAGCCCGTCGGGGTCACCGAGTACGAGTCCGTCCGGTTCGGGTGGCCCGAGCCCGTCGGAGCCGCCCAGTACGAGCCCGCCGGGTTCGCAGAGCCCCAGCCCATCAGGTTCGCCGAGTCCGTCGGGCAGCCGAGGCCCGTCGGAGTCCCCGAGCGCCGGGGCACCGGGTTCGGAAAGCCCCGGCCCGCCGCGGTCCCCGAGCAGCGGTCCGCCGCGCGCGTCCGGGCCCGGTACGCCGACGTCGCCGGGCGGATCCGCGTCGCGGCAGCCGCCGGCGCACTCGTCGGGGTCCGCGCCGCACCGGGCGCCGGGTACGCCGTCGGGTTCGGGGACGGCGCCGCGGGAGCCGGGGCCGTGGGTGACCGGATCGGGGCCGGCCGTCCCGTACCACGGGTACGTGGCGCCGCCGATCGGGTCGTGCCCGGCGGGGCGGCAGCCGGGTCCGTTGACGGGTGTGACGCCGGAGATGATGGCGAACGCACAGACGGTCGTGTCGGTGGGCACGCTGATGCGCCAGCCGAGGCGGGCGTACGTGGTGGCGGTGGCGGCGGCGCTGGCGGAGTCGGGCCTGCGCAACCTGCCGTACGGGGACCGCGACTCGCTCGGGCTGTTCCAGCAGCGGCCGTCGCAGGGCTGGGGCGGGCCGGCGCAGGTGATGGATCCGGCTGCGGCCGCGGCGGCGTTCTACTCGCATCTGGCGACGGTGCAGGGGTGGCCGACGATGTCGGTGACGGCGGCGGCGCAGGCGGTGCAGCGTTCGGCGTTCCCGCTGGCGTACGCGGCGCAGGAGCCGCTGGCGACCGCGATCGTCGACCGGATCACCAGGGTGTGCGCGCACAGCCGGCTGGCGTCGGGGAACGGTGCGGCGGTGGTCGCGGCGGCGGCGTCGGCGCTGGGCCTGCCGTACGTGTTCGCCGGCGGCGACGTGCGCGGTCCGACGACCGGCACCACACCCGGCGTCGGCTTCGACTGCTCCGGCCTCGCCCTGTACGCGTGGGCGCACGCGGGCGTGGACCTGCCGCACTCGTCGGAGGCGCAGTTCGCCCTGGGTACGTCGGTGCCGCGGAACCGGCTGCGCCCCGGTGACCTGGTCTTCTTCCACACCGAGGGCCCGCCCGGCGACGCCTCCCACGTGGGCGTGTACCTGGGCGGCGGCCGGATGATCGTCGCGCCGGACGTCGGTGAGCGGGTGACGATCCAGTCGATCGACTCGCCGTACTTCACGGCCCGCTGGCTCGGCGCGCGCCGGTACTAGCAGGTCCTCGCGGAGCGGCCTGCCGGCGTCGGCGGCACGGCCGATTTCGTCAAGCGTCGCCCGCGGTCGGCTGGCATCGTCGAGGCGTGACGACATCGCGACACATCAGCATCGGGATCGCCCGGCCGGCGGCCGAGGTGTACGACTACGCCGCCGACCCGGCGAGCCTCGCGGAGTGGGCGCCGGGGCTCGGCCACACCGTCGAGCGGGTCGACGGCCGGTGGTACGTGCAGACGCCCGGGGGGAGGGCACGGCTGGACTTCGCCCCACGCAACGGGTTCGGCGTGCTGGACCACACCGTGTACCCGCCCGGCAGCGAGCCCGTGTACGTCCCGCTGCGGGTGCTCGCCGCCCCCGACGGCTGCGAGGTGGTGTTCACGCTGCGCCGGGCGCCGGGCATGACGGACGCCGAGCTCGACCGGGACGCGGAGCTGGTGGGCGCCGACCTCGCCCGGCTGAAGCGCATCGCCGAGTCACGCTGACGCACCCGCCGCCGCGCGCCGGAACGTCCGGCGGTACGGCGTGGGTGCGACGCCGACGACGCGGGTGAAGTGGTGCCGCAGGTTGGCCTCGCTGCCGAGGCCGGACTGCTCGGCGATGCGGTGCAGCGGCTCGTTCGTCGACTCCAGGAGGGTGCGCGCCCGCGCCACCCGCTGGGCGAGCAGCCAGCGCAGCGGCGCCGTCCCGGTGGCGGCCTGGAACCGGCGGATGAGCGTACGCGGGGTGAGGTGCGCGTGCCGGGCCAGCTCGGCGATGGTGAGCGGCTGGTGCAGGTGCGCGAGCGCCCAGTCGAGCAGCGGCGCGAGGCTCTCGTCGTCGCGGCGCGGCACCGGCGTCTCCAGGTACTGGGCCTGGCCGCCGCTGCGGTGCGGCGGGGTGACGAGCCGCCGCGCGAGCAGGTTGGCGACCTCGGCGCCGAGGTCGAGCCGCACCAGGTGCAGGCACAGGTCCATGCCGGCGGCGGTGCCGGCGCTGGTCAGCACGTCGCCCTCGTCGACGTACAGCGCGCCGGGTTCGACGGTGACCGCCGGGTACCGCTCGGCGAGAAGGCCGGCGTGCATCCAGTGGGTGGTGGCGCGCCGGCCGTCGAGGAGCCCGGCCTCGGCGAGCACGAACGCGCCGGTGCACAGCGACACCACGCGCGCCCCGGCCCGGTACGCCTCGCGTACCGCGGCGACGAGTTCCGGGGGTTGCGGCAGCAGCGGGTCGCCGCAGGCGGGCACGACCACGGTGTCGGCGCCGGCCAGCTCGCCCAGCCCGTACGTCGTGGCGGCGACGAACCCGCCGCCGGTCGTCGTACGCCCGGGGTCGGCGGCGCAGACCCGCAGCTCGTAGTGCCAGGGGTCGGCGATCTCGGGCCGGGGCCGGCCGAACACCTCGCACGGGATGGCCGCCTCGAAGATCGGCACCCGGTCGGTGACGGCGAGGGCGACCCGTCGTGGCCTCATGGCGAGATCTTAGCTCAGAATGGCATTCTTGCCACTCGTGCCGGCGGTGCGTCGCCGGGATCGTGGTGGGCGTGACCGATCCCGTCCGCCGCCGCTGGGCCGTCCTGGCCGTCGTCTCCGCCGCGCAGTTCCTGGCGATCCTCGACCTGTGGGTCGTCACGATCGCACTGCCCGTCCTCGGCCGGGACTTCGCGCCGGCCCCGCTGCCGCAGGTGTCCTGGATCCTCAACGGGTACACGATCGTGGTCGCGGCGGCGCTGGTGCCGGCCGGCCAGTTCGCCGACCGGTACGGCCGGCGGCGGGCGTTCCTCGCCGGCCTCGCCGCGTTCGGCGTCGCCTCGCTGGGCTGCGCGCTGGCGCCGACCCTCCCGGTCCTCGTCGCGTGCCGGATCGCGCAGGCCGCCGGCGCGGCGGTCCTCATGCCCACGTCGCTCGGGCTGGCGCTTGCGGTGTTCCCGGCCCGGCAGCGCGGCGCCGCGGTGGGCGCCTGGGCTGCGGTCGGTGCGGTCGCCGCCGGTGGCGGGCCGGTCCTCGGCGGCCTGCTCGTCGCGTCCTCGTGGCGCTGGATCTTCCTGCTCAACGTGCCGCTGGTGGCCGCCGCGCTGGTGGCGGGCGCGGCACTGCTGCCGCGTACCGACACGGTGCGCCCCGGGCGGTTCGACGGTCGCGGCGTACTGCTGGCGGTTGGCGCGGCGGGCCTGACGTGCACCGCGCTGACCGAGGCCGCGGCGTGGCCGGCGGCGCTGGTGTGGCCGCTCGCCGTCGCGGGCCTGGCGCTGGGCGCGGCGTTCGTCGTCCACGTCCGCCGGCATCCCGCGCCGCTCGTCCCGCCGCGGCTGTTCGCGGCCCGGCCGTTCACCGCCGCCGCGCTCGGCATCGCCGCGTACTACCTGGGCTTCGCGACGCTGCTGCTCGGCACCACCCTGCTGCTGACCGGCCCGGGGCACCTCACGGCGTTGCAGGCCGCCGCCGGCATCGCGCCCGGGCCGCTCGTCGCCGGGCTGGTCTCGCCGGTGACGGGCCGGCTGCTGCCGCGGCTCGGCCGGCGTACGGCGACGGTCGTGGGCGCGGCGCTGTTCGCCGCGGCCGGCCTGGTCGGCCTGACCGCGCACCCCGGGTACGCCACGGCGGTGCTGCCGGCCATGGTGCTGTGGGGCCTCGCGAACGGGTTCCTCCAGCCGGCCCTGTTCGCCGGCGCCGACGCGGTGCCGCCGGATGAGCTGGCCGTCGGTTCGGCGGTGCTGACCACGGCGCGGCAGCTCGGCTCGGCGGTCGGCGTGGCGCTGCTCGTCGCCGTGCTCGGCGCGCACCCCGGCGCCTTCGCGTACGCCTGGGCGGTCGTGATCGCCACCGCCCTCGTCACCGCGGCCACCGCGCTCGCCGGCCGCCGCACCTCGTCCCCGGGTACCCGAATTCGAGCCCACGAAGGAGCACTCCGATGACCGTCCCCGAGATCCTCACGTACGGCGCGGCCGAGGCAGCCCGGCGGCTGCGTGACCGCGAGATCACCAGCACCGAGCTGGTCACGGCGGTACTGGCGCGGATCGCCGAGGTGAACCCGCGGGTCAACGCGGTCCGCGCGGTCCTCGCCGACGACGCGCTGCGCGCCGCGCGGGCCGCGGACCGCCGGCTTGCGGCGGGGCGGCCGGCCGGGCCGCTCGACGGCGTACCGGTGACGGTGAAGGACAACGTCGACGTGGCGGGCGGGGCGACCACCTGCGGTGCCGCGGCGCTGGTCGGCGCCCTCGCCGACACCGACGCGCCCGTCGTGGCGAACCTGCGGCGGGCCGGCGCGATCCCCGTCGCCCGTACGGTCATGCCGGACTTCGCGTTGCGCTGGCACACCGACAGCGGCCTCGCCGGCGCCACCGTCAACCCGTGGGACGCGGGCCTGACCCCCGGCGGGTCGAGCGGCGGGGAGGCCGTCAGCCTGGCGACGGGGATGAGCGTGCTGGGGGTCGGCAACGACCTCGGTGGCTCGCTGCGCCTGCCGTCGACCTTCGCCGGTACCACCGCGCTGCGCCCGACCCTCGGCCGGATCCCGCACGTCACACCGGATCCGCCGATGAGCCTGCAACTCATCGAGGTGCAGGGGCCGATGGCGCGGCGGGTCGAGGACCTGTGGCCGGCGTACGCCGCGATGGCCGCGCCCGACCCGCGCGACCCGTGGTACGTGCCGGTGCCCGTCGACCACGCGCCGGAGCTGCCGCGCCGGGTCGGGGTGGTCCGCGAGATGCCCGGCGTCGCGTACGACCCGGCGGTCTCGGCGGCGCTCGACCGGGCGGCGGTCGCGCTCGCCGCCGACGGGTACGAGGTGGTGGAGCAGGCGCCGCCGGGGCTCACGGCGGCGGCGCGGGCGTGGGGCGAGCTGATGGCGACGGACGCCCGGCGTACGTGGCCGGCGGTGGAGCAGCTGGCCGCGAAGGACGCCCGGCGGTTCATGGAGCTGGTGTTCGAGCTGATCCCGCCGCTCGACCTGGACGCGTACGCCGGGCTGTTCACGACCCGGCACCGCCTCGCCCGGGACTGGGCGGAACACCAGCGGCACGTGCCGTTGACGCTCGCCCCGGTGTACGCGGGTCGGCCGTTCCGGGCGGGCGCGGACGTGGCGGGACCGGACGCCGCGGCGACGATCATCGCCAACCTGCGTGCCACCGTCGCGGTCAACCTGCTGGGCCTGCCGGCGGTCGCGGTGCCGGTGGGCCTGGTGGACGACCTGCCGCAGGGCGTCCAGGTCGTCGGGCCGCGCTTCGGCGAACGGCTCTGCCTGTCCGCCGCCGCCGTGATCGAGGCCGCAGCGCCGGTGCCCACGCCGATCGACCCGCGCTAGCGGTCAGCGGGCGCGGGCGTGCAGCACCAGCATCCCGTCGTCGCCGTACGCCGGCAGCGTCTCGTCCCGCGGCACCACTGTCACCGCGTACTCCCGGGTGAGGGGGGCGAAGACCGCGGCGAGGGTGTCGGCGTCGACGGGCAGGCCGGGCCAGGTCGACCCGTCGCCGAGCGAGTAGGTCGGCATGCCGGCCATGAACGCGGCGACCAGGTGCCCGCCGGGGCGTACCGCGGCGACGAACGCGGCGCACAGCTCGGCGAACTCGGCCTCGTCGGTGGTGACGCTCTCCGCGACGAAGTGCATCGACGCCAGGTCGTACCCGGCGCCGCGGGCGCTCGCCAGGTCGGCCCGGCGCAGGCGGACCTTCGCGAGCGCGTCAGGCAGGTCCGGCAGGTCCGGGTTGTGCCGGCGGCACTCGGCGTGGAAGGCGGACCAGCTCGCGTCCGGTCCGTCGGTGAGCTGCCCGGTCAGGTACGCGACGTTCGCCGCGCTCGGCTCGACCGCGTCGATGCGCCGGCTGGCGGCGGCGGCGAGCAGCAGCGGGTACAGGTTCGGCCCGGCGCCCAGCTCGACGCTGCGGGTGAGCGAGCCGGCCGGGATCCGCCGGTAGTAGGCGGAGTGCGCGGCGATCACGGCCGCGTCGCTCGGGTGCACCACCCGGTAGTTCTCCGCGAGGTAGTCGCCGACCGGCCAGCGGTCCCAGTCGGCGTCGGCGTTGCGGGTCATCGCGCCGGGTACGCGTCGGCGAGCGCGGTGAGCGTGGCGGTGAGCCGGTCGATGTCGGCGTCGGTGTTGGCGGCCGTCACCTGGATGCGTACGCCGGCCTCGGCGCGCGGCACCAGCGGGTACGGCGCGAGCGTCACGTAGATGCCGCGGTCCCACAGGAACCGGCCGATCTCGGCGACGTCGCCGCGTTCGGCCAGCGGCAGCTCGACGATCGGCAGCCCGCTGGTGTTGGGGGTGGTGAGGCCGAGCGCGCGGACGTGGTCGAGCACCCGGGCGGTCTTGTGCGCCAGGCCGGCGCGGATCGCCTCGCCTCGTCGCGCGTTGACGTCCAGCCCGGCGAGCACCGTGGCCAGCGACGCCGTCGGCGACGGCCCGGAGTAGAGGTAGGGCGCGGCGGCGACTTTCAGGTGTTCCTTCAGCTCGCTCGGCAGCGCCAGGAACGCCGCCAGCGACGAGTACGCCTTGGAGAACCCGGCGACGAGAATCACCCCGTCGTAGCTCTCGCCGAGGTGCCGCACCACGCTGTTGCCGAGCATCCCGTATGCCGACGTCTCGGCCGGGTCGCGCTCGCCGACCAGGCCGAAGCCGTGCGCGTCGTCGACGTACAGCCAGGCGCCGGCGGCCCGGCAGACACCGGCCAGCAGCGGCAGGTCGGGCACGTTGCCGGTCATCGAGTTCACGCCGTCCAGACACACCACCGACGGCCCGTCGGCCGGCTCGCGCAGCATCGCCGCCAGCTCGTCCGGCCGCTCGGCGTGGAACCGGCGCAGCCGCGCCCCGTACGCGGTGGCGGTGAGCGCCCCGTCGTAGATCGAGCGGTGCGCCCGCGCCTCGACGTACACGGTGCCCGAGTCGGCGAGGACCGGGATGACCGCGGCGTGGATGAGCGTGATGGTCGGCAGCACGAGCGTGTCGGGGGCGCGCAGCAGCTCGGTCAGCCGTTCCTCGATCTCCACGTACGGCCGGGGGCTGCCGAGCAGGCGCGACCAGCTCGGGTGGGTGCCCCAGTCGCGTACGAGCGGGTCGATGGCGGCGCGGATCTCCTCGTCGAGGTCGAAGCCGAGGTAGTTGCAGGAGGCGAAGTCGACGAGCCAGTGGTCGCCGACGCGGATGTGTCGGCCGCGCACCTCGTCGATGACCGCGTCGCTCATCGGGTGCCGCCGAACCAGCTCGGACAGCTCGGCCCAGCGTGCCGTGGACGTCCCGGTCATCGTCACCGTCCTCGTGTCGTCGGCCCGCGCGTCCCCGCGGAACCCCCGGACCCGTCATGATGGCCGGTCCGTGACGCCAGGGCTACTACCCGTTCGTGGTACGCAGCAGCTCCGGTATCTCCTCCGGCGGCAGCGGACGGGAGAACAGGTAGCCCTGGCCGTACCGGCAGCCGATGCCGGCGAGCAGGTCACGCTGCTCGGCCGTCTCGATGCCCTCGGCCACCGCGGACAGGCCCAGCGTCGCGGCGATCCGTACGATCCCGTCGGTCAGCCGCAGGTCCGCCGACGAACGCGCGATGTCACCGACGAACGACTTGTCGATCTTGATCATGTCGATCGGCAGCTGGCGCAGGTAGCTCAGCGACGAGTAGCCGGTGCCGAAGTCGTCGATGGCCAGCCCGACGCCGAGCTGCTTCAGCGCGCGCAGGTCCGCCTCGATCGTGTCGTCGCGGCCCATCAGGATGCTCTCGGTCAGCTCCAGCAGCAGCGCGTCCGCCGGCAGGTCGGCCGACGCGAGCGTGTCGCGTACCAGGTCGACGACGCCCGGTTCGCGCAACTGCCGGGCCGACATGTTGACGCTGACCCGCAGCCCGGAGCCGGTCCGGTCGGCGGCCCGCCAGCCGGCCACGTCGCGCGTCGCCTGGTCGAGTACCCACGCGCCGAGCTGCACGATGTGCCCGGTCTCCTCGGCCAGCGCGATGAACCGGTCCGGCAGCAGGACGCCGTGCCGGCTCGTCGGCCACCGTGCCAGCGCCTCGAACCCGACGATCCGCCCGGTCGACAGCTCCACGATCGGCTGGTACCGCAGCCGGAACTCGGCGCCCTGCACCGCCTCCTCCAGGGACAGCTGCAGCGCGCGGCGCTCCATCATGCCGGTGTGCAGGTGCGGCTGGAAGCGGCACCACTGGCGGCGGCCCGCCGCCTTCGCCGCGTACAGCGCGAGGTCGGCGTGCCGGAGCAGGTCGTCGCCGGTCTCCGACTCGGCGGACGTGGCGACGCCGATGCTGGCCGAGGTCCGGGTGACGCCGGCGCCCAGCCGGAACGGCATCCCCAGCGTCCGGGTCAGCTCCTCGGCCAGCCGTTCCACGTCGGCCATCGTGGCCACGTCCTCGGCGAGCAGCGCGAACTCGTCGCCACCCAGCCGCGCCGGCGTGTCCGACTCGCGTACCGAGCCGGTCAGCCGGGCCGCGACCGTGATCAGCAGCTCGTCGCCGACCGGGTGCCCCATCGTGTCGTTGACCATCTTGAAGTCGTCCAGGTCGATCAGCAGCACCGCCACCAGCCGCCCGGTACGCCGGGCCCGCGCCAGCGCGTGCTCCACCCGGTCGGTGAACAGCAGCCGGTTCGGCAGTCCCGTCAGCGCGTCGTGGAACGCCCGGTGCGACAGCTCCTTCTCCAGCTCGCGCTGCGCGGTGACGTCCCGCAGGGTGAGGACCAGGCCGTGCACGGTCGGGTCGCGCCGCAGGTCGGAGTACCGGACCTCGACGTGCGCGGCGGACTCGTCCCGCGAGCGCAACCGCCACTCGTCGTGCCCGTCGCCGTCCTGCCCGCGCATCTCGTCGAGCGACGTGCGTACCCGGTCGCGGTCCTCGGGCAGCACCAGCTCCGGGAACGAGGTACCGAGCACCGGCCGGTGGTCGAACATACTGGCCGCGGACGGGCTGGCGTACCGGACGGTGTCGTGGTCGTCGACGATCAGGATCACGTCGAACGCGTTGTGCACCAGCGTCCGGAAGTACGCCTCGCTGTTGCGCCGGTCGACCTCCTCGGCGAGCGCCACCCGCTCGACGGCGAGCGCGACCTGGGCGGCGAGCGTCACGAGCGCGTCCCACGCGCCGATGAGCGCGTCCTTGCCCGCGCCGACCAGCAGCAGTCCGGCGGGCGGGTCGCCGACGGTCCGCTGCGTCGCGAGCGGGTACACCAGGACGTTGGTGAAACCGGTGAACCGGGACGCGAGCGGCAGGCCCAGGTCCTCGACGGGCATCACCCGGCCGGGCTGTTCCCCCAGCAGTACCTCCCGGGCGGGGCCGGCGACGTCCATCGACCAGGCCGGCCCGCTGCCCTCGGTGACCTCGGCGACGAGGTCACCGTGCCGCAGCGCGAGCAGCGCGCGGCGCGGGCTGCCCGCCGGCAGCAGCGCGCCGGCCGCGTCGCGCAGCTCGGCGACGATCTGGTCGGAGTTGACGGCGGAGACGAGCGCGGCGGCCGACTGGCGCAGCGCGCGTTCCCGGTCGACGGCGTGTCGGTGCGTCGTGACGACCCCGGCGAGCCTGGCGATCACCAGCCCGAACAGCACGACCGAGAACACGCCGATGACGGTCGCGTCGGGAGTGTTGCCGCGCCACGACTCGGCGATCAGCACGGCCGGCGGGATCAGCGACGCCGCGCCGATCAGTACGACCCGCGACACCGGCAGCGGGGAGCGGCGGCTGCGCCGCAACGGTTCGGTCAGCCCGACCATCGCCGGGTGCAGCGCCGCCAGCCCCCACGCCCAGTAGAAGATCAGCCAGCCGACGTCCACCGGGGTACCCACGTACCAGTCGCCGTGCAGCTGGATCAGCCCGTACAGCACGTCGGAGGTGAGGATGCCGACGGTGCCGAGCGCGAGCAGCCGGACCGAGGCGTTGCGTACCCCGTCGGGGCTGAACACCAGCCGCGCCAGCATGGCGAGCATCAGCACGTCGCCCAGCGGGTACGCGATGGACGTGATCTTGGTGAGCCCGTCGTGGATGCCGGTCTGCGGCTCGATCAGGAAGATCCAGTAGAGCAGGGCGATGCCGGTGGTGACGATGAGCGCGTCGAGCAGACCACCCCGGTCGCGGCCGGTGCGGTACCGGATGAAACCGATGAGGCCGGCCGCGAACAGGGGATAGGTCGCCAGGTACTGGACGTCGGCGACGGACGGGAACGGGTTGTGTGCGCCGAGGATCGTGGTCATCACGTTGTACGTGGTGTCCCCGGCGGTGTAGGCGAGGTTCGCGGCGCCGATCAGCACCCACGGCCACGCGTACGCCGGGCGGTGCAGCACGATGCCGACGGCGATCGCCCCGACGCAGGTCAGCCCGATCAGCGCCCAGGTGACCAGGTGCGCCTCCGGCCGGAAGAAGTAGCCGACCGCGAGCACGGTGATCCAGGCCGTGTACCCGGCGGAGATTCGCCAGGTCAGGGCCGACCGTGGCCGCATGCGTGCTACCTACCGTTCTGGACCGTCCGTACGGCCCGACTCGTGCGGGCGTCACCCTCCGTACGCAAAACGTACGCCCCGGGCGGCAGGTACGGCGGGCAGACGGCACGGCCCGCGGGCGACGGACGCCCGCGGGCCGGTGGTCGGTGTTGCTCAGCGGTGGGGTTCGGCGACGGGTGTCGCGGCGCCGGTTCGCCCGCGCAGGTCCAGCTCGATCTGCTCCAGGCTGCGCCCCTTGGTCTCCGGCACCAGCCGGCGCACCAGGAAGAAGAGGATCACGCTGATCGCGGCGAAGATCCACGCCGAGTACGCCAGCCCGATCCCGTCGTTCATGATCGGGAAGACGAACGTGATCGCGAACGTGGCCGCCCACAGCACGACGCTGCCGGTGCCCATCCCGATCCCGCGGACCTTCAGCGGGAACACCTCGGCCATCATCACCCAGACCACCGCGCCCCAGCCCAGCTCGTACCCGGCGAGGTAGACGATCAGCAGCACCAGCGCGCTGATACCGACGGCGGTGTGGTCGGACAGCACCAGCACGGCGAGGCCGAGCAGGAACAGCGTCGCGGCCATCAGCACGTTGCCCGTCATCAGCAGCGGCTTGCGGCCCCACCGGTCCACGATCACGATCACGGCCGCGGTGAACGCGACCTTCACGGTGCCGAGTACGACGGCGGCGAGCAGCGCGGTCGAGTCGCCGAACCCGAGGTTGGTGAACATGGTCGGCGCGTACAGGTTGATGGCGTTGACGCCGGAGAACTGCTGGCCGATCGCCAGGATCAGCGCGACGATCAGCGCCGGCCGAATCCACGGCGTGGCGAGGTCGCGGAGCCGGCCACGCTGCTCACCGTCGATCCGCAGCACCTCGCGGATCTCGGCGATCTCGCCGTCGATCGCCTCCGCCGGCCTGGTCCGGGCGAGCACGATGCGCGCGTCGGCCTCCCGGCCCGCCTTGAGCAGCCAGCGCGGCGTCTCCGGCATCACGGTCATCCCGCCGAGCAGCACCAGCGCCGGTACGACGGCGGCGGCGAACATCGCGCGCCAGTTGCCGCTGTCGGTCAGCGCCCAGTCGACGATGTACGCGGCGAGGATGCCGGTGACGATCATGAGCTGGTTGAGTGTGGACAGGGCGCCGCGGGCGGCGGTCGGCGCCAGCTCCGACAGGTACGTCGGGACGGTCGCCGAGGACGCGCCGATCGCGAGGCCGACGGCGAACCGGGAGATCACCAGCACGGTCAGGTTCGGTGAGAACGTGCAGCCGAGCGTGGCGATCAGGAAGACCACGGCGGCCAGCATGATCGTGCGGCGCCGGCCGAGCCGGTCGGTCAGCCGGCCGGCGAAGATCGCGCCGATGACGGCGCCGACGGCCAGGCAGCCGCCGACCATGCCCTGCGCGACCGAGCCGAGCTGCCAGCTCTTCTTGATGAACAGCAGGACGCCGGAGATGACGCCGAGGTCGTACCCGAACAGGATGCCGCCGAGGGCACCGAAGAAGTAGAGGGTGGCCCGGTTGATCTGGCGGCCGGTGCCGCCGGCCGCCGCGGGCTGCGCGTCTTCCTGCACGTCGATCGCCTCACTTGGATGACCGTCCGCCGGGGGGCCCTTCCGACCGCGGACGCGTGTCGTCTCCTACGGGCGGGCACGAGGGATCGGGCACGTGTCCGCCCGCGTACGTGGATCCGTGTCGTGCGAGCGATATGTCAGACACGCTCACACCGGCCGGTTTGTCGGGCAAGGCGTGCAGGGGTAACGATTCAGTAACGTGATCATCATTCACGAGTGTGAACGTTCAGTTCGGCTCGCCCAGCGGGTTGTCCACCCAGGCACCCCCGACGTACGGCACGTCGTCGTCCGGCGCCGCCGCCACCTCCCCGGCGTACGCCTCGGCGTCGTCCTGCGGCCGGTACCCCAGCGCCTCCGCCTCGGCGAGCGGCAGGTACCGCCGGGTGTTCGCCGAGATCCCCCAGACCACGCGGTACCCGGGGCGTTCCACGGCCAGGCACGCCTCCATCAGCCGGGCGCAGTCGTCCTGCGACAGCCACAGCGCGAGGGTGCGCGCCGAGGTCGGCCGCTCGAAGCAGAACCCGATCCGGACGCAGATCACGTCCATCCCGAAGCGCGAGTGGTAGAGGCTGCCCAGCGCCTCCATCGCGGCCTTGCTCACCCCGTAGTACGTGTCCGGGCGGGCCGGCGAGTCCGCCGGCAGGCCGGTCGCGTCGGCGATGCCGCGGAAGCCCGCGGCGTGGTTGCTCGACGCCAGCACCACCCGCGGTACGCCGGCCACCCGCGACGCCTCCAGCACCGTGCGGGTGCCGTCGATGTTGGTGGCGAGGATGTCCGGCCAGGTCGCCTCGCGGCTGTGTCCGCCGAGGTGGATGACCGCGTCCACGTCGCGGCACGCCTCCGTCGTCGCGGCGAGGTCGGTGACCGAGCCGGTCACCAGCTCGACCGCCTCGTCCGACCCGGCCGGATCCTGCCCGACCGGATCCTGTGCGGCCAGGTCCATCAGCCGCAGCACCCGGCCGTCGCGCCGCAACCGCGGTCGCAGCGCCCGCCCGATCGCGCCGGCCGACCCCGTCACCAGCACCCGCTGTACGCCCACGTCGTCCCCTTCACTCCTCGTCGTCCTCCGCGGTGTGGGTACCGCGTGGATCGGCGCGGTGTCAACGGAAGCTCCGTCAGGTCGCCGCCAGCGCGCCCGCCCGCTCCTCGGTCCGGGCCCGGTCGCGGTACATCCCGAACAGCGTGTCGGCGAGCTCCGCCGGGTCCAGCGACTCGGTCGCCGCGTCGCCGCGCCGGGCGGCCAGCATCCGCTCCACGTCGCTGTCGCGGACCAGCGCGCCGATCGTCAGGACACCGGCGTACACGCCGCGGTCGGCGACGGCGGCGTGCAGGGTGTGCACGTAGTTGCGCATGCCGGCCATCGCGACACCCACGTTGGCCAGCACCGGCAGCGGCGTGACCGCGGACGCGCCGAGACTCACCAGCACCGCGCCGTCGCCCCGGTCCAGCATCGCCGGCAGGAACCGGCGTACCAGCGTGAGCGGGGTGTGCACCAGGGCGTCGAGCTGCGCACGGAGGTTGTCGTCGGTGACGTCGAGCGGGGTGGCGATCGCCTCGGCGACCGGCTGGGTGTTCAGGTAGAGCACGTCGAGCGGGCCACCGTCGCGCTCGACGGCGTCGGCGACCGCCCGGGCCGCCCCCGGCGCGGTCAGATCCGCCGGGTACGCCGTGGCGGTGACGCCGGCGTCGGCCAGCTCGGCGACGAAGCGGTCGAGCCGCTCGGCGTTGCGGGCCACCAGTGCGACCCGGAACCCCTCCCGTCCGAACCGGTACGCGGTGGCGAGGCCGAGCCCCGGCCCGGCGCCGACGATCGCGATGGATCCACCCATGGACACTCCTCATAAGTTGAGAGCACCTTCAAGTTGTGCCCGCCACCGTAGCAGGAACATGAGACAAGCCTCAACTTCGTCTACGCTGGGCGCCATGAGCGACCGACCGCTGCGCGCCGACGCCCGCCGCAACCGCGACCGCCTGATCGAGGCCGCCCGCGCCGTGTACGCCGAACGCGGCCTCGACGCCCCGCTCGACGAGATCGCCCGCCGCGCCGGCGTCAGCATCGGCACGCTCTACAACCGGTTCCCGACGCGGGAGGCGCTCGTCGACGCCGCGCTCGCCGACCGGATCGCGGCCACCGCGCGGTTCGCCGAACACGCCCTGGCGTACGAGGACCCGTGGGCCGGGCTGACGTACTTCCTGGAACGGATCTGCGAGATGCAGTCCGCCGACCGCGGCTACCGGGACCTCGCCGGCGGTGCCGTGCCGAGCTCGGCCGAGGCCCGCCGCGCCCTTGGCGACGGGTACCGGCAGATGGAGCGGATCGTCGCGCGCGCCCAGGACGCCGGCGTACTGCGGGCGGACGTGACGCTCGCAGACCTGGCGTTCGTGTGCTGGGGGCACGCCGGCACCGTCGCCGCCACCGCGCACGTCGCGCCCGACGCCTGGCGCCGGCACCTCGGCCTCGTACTCGACGGGCTGCGCGCCGAGGGCGCCCACCCGCTGCCCGTGCCGCCGCTGTCCGCGCGGCAACTCGACCGCGCCTTCGGCGGCTGCGACTGATGCCTATGGGTGTGCAGAACCGGGCTCCGCACACCCGTACGCATCACGGCGGCGACTGCGGGTCAGCGGATGCCGGCGCGGCGCAGGCGGGCGCCCAGGTCGGTCGCGGCCTGGGCGAGCAGCGCGCCGACCCGGTGTGTCTCGGCGTCGTCGACGGCGCCGGCCGGCATCGAGCAGCTCATCGCGTCGGTCGCCGGGATCCGGTAGCCGACGGCGGCGGCCGCGCAGGCCACCCCCGCCGTACCCTCCTCGCGTTCCACCGCGTACCCGCGTTCGCGGATCGCGGCGAGCTCGGTCCGCAGCGCCCCCGGGTCGATCACGGTCCGGCCGGTACGCGCCGGCAGCCGGTCCGGCAGCACCGCCGCCACCTCGTCGTCGGTGAGCTCCGCGAGCAGCGCCTTGCCCAGCGCCGTGGCGTGCGCCGGCAACGTACGCCCGACGCGGGAGACGAGGTGCGCGGAGTGCCGCGACTCCCGGGTCTCCAGGTAGACGACCTGGGTGCCGTCGAGCCGGGCGTAGTGCGCGGTGTAGCCGGTGGTGTCGCGGACGTGTTCCAGCGCCTCCGTCGCGTACGGCACGGCGGGGTCGCGGTCGAGGTACGCGGTGCCGCAGATCAGGGCGCGCACCCCGAGCCGGAACCGCAGCCCCGACTCGTCGGCGGCGACCCAGCCGGTGTCGACCAGGGTGCGCAGCAGGCCGTGCAGGCTGGAGCGGGGGAAGCCGGTCCGCGCCCGCATCTCGGCCAGCGACAGCCACGCGTCGTCGGCCGCGAACGCCTCCAGCAGCGCGATCGCCCGCCGCGCCGACTTCACCCCGGACGCGGGCTCGTCACCCATGGCGCTCCCTTCCGCGCTTCGGTACCGTCGCCGGCACCCCGTCACCCATTGTGCGAGCACCGCCCGCCCCCGGCGAGCGCGTACCCCCGCACGCCCGTCGAGGAGGCGCCATGGCCGACAGGATCGACCGCGTCCGGCTCAGCCTGGTCCGGGTACCGCTCGCCGGTCCGGTCAGCGACGCGAAGGTACTGACCGGGCGGCAGCGGCCGATGACCGAGGTGTCCGTGCTGCTCGCGGAGGTGGACACGGCGCAGGGGCACGCCGGCCTCGGTTTCGGGTACGCGAAGCGGGCCGGTGGGGAGGGGCAGTTCGCGCACGCCCGGGAGATCGCGCCGGTGTTGCTGGGCGCGGACCCGAGCGACACCGGGCGGTTGTGGACGGAGCTGGTGTGGGCGGGCGCGTCGGTGGGGCGTTCGGGCCTTGCGACGCAGGCGATCGCGCCGCTGGACATCGCGCTGTGGGACCTGAAGGCGCGGCGCGCGGACCTGCCGCTGGCGAAGCTGCTGGGGGCGTACCGGGAGTCGGTCCGCTGCTACAACACGTCCGGGGGGTTCCTGCACGAGCCGATCGGGACGGTGTGCGACAACGCATCGGCGGCGCTCGCCCGGGGGATCGGCGGCGTCAAGATCAAGGTCGGCCAGCCGGACACGGCCGCCGACCTGCGCCGCGTCGCCGCGGTCCGCGAGCACCTCGGCCCGGACGTACCGCTGATGGTCGACGCGAACCAGCAGTGGGACCGGGCGACGGCGCGCCGGATGGGGCGGGCGCTGGCCGACTTCCGGTTGGAGTGGATCGAGGAGCCGCTCGACGCGTACGACACGGACGGGCACGCGGCGCTGACCGCCGCGCTGGACACGCCCGTGGCGAGCGGGGAGATGCTGGTCAGCGCCGCGGAGCACGGCGCGCTCGTGGACCACGGCGCGGTGGACATCCTCCAGCCGGACGCGCCGCGGATCGGTGGCATCACGCCGTTCCTGACCGTGGCGACGCTGGCGCACCGGCGGCACCTGCGGCTCGCGCCGCACTTCGCGATGGAGATCCACCTGCACCTGGCGGCGGCGTACCCGACGGAGCCGTGGGTGGAGCACTTCGAGTGGCTGGAGCCGCTGTTCACCGAGCGGATCGCGATCGCGGACGGCCGCATGGCCGTACCGGACCGGCCAGGGCTGGGATTGACGCCGAGCGAGCAGTCCCGGGCGTGGACGGTCGCCAGCGCCGAGTTCGCCGCCTGAGCCGGACGCCACGGTACGAACCGCGCCGGGGCGGCGGCGGGCGCGGGCCCGGCGTACCCCGCCCGTAGGATCGTCGGCCGGTGTGCCCGGACCCGCGGGCGCCTGGTGGGGGAGGGTACGGCGATGGCGTCAGCGAGCACGGCGGAACGGGACGACCCGGTCCGGCGCCGCCCGTTCCAGGAGTGGCTGCTCGCCGCGGAGGACTCCGGTGAGCAGACCGCCGACGGCGGCGCACCGCCGTCGCACCAGCGTTCCTGGTGGCGGGTCATGTGCCTGACCGGCGTCGACTACTTCTCGACCCTCGGGTACCAGCCGGGCATCGCCGCGCTCGCCGCCGGTGTGCTGTCGCCGATCGCCACGCTGGTGCTGCTCGCGGTGACGCTGTTCGGCGCGCTGCCGGTGTACCGCCGCGTCGCGCGCGACAGCCCGAACGGCCAGGGCTCCATCGCCATGCTCGAACGGATCCTGCCGCGCTGGTCCGGCAAGCTGTTCGTGTTGGTACTGCTGGGTTTCGCGGCGACCGACTTCATGATCACGATCACCCTGTCGGCCGCCGACGCCGGTGCGCACGTGCTGGAGAACCCGCTCGTACCGACGGACTGGTCGGGCAGCCGGATGGTGATCACGCTGGTGCTGATCGCCGTGCTCGGCGCGGTGTTCCTCAAGGGTTTCCGCGAGGCGATCGGCATCGCGGTCGTGCTCGTCGGCGTGTACCTGGCGCTCAACGTGGTCGTCGTCGCGGTCTCGCTCGAACACGTGCTCGCGCATCCGCACGTCGTCGCGGACTGGCGTTCGCTGCTGTGGACGCAGCATCCGAACCCGGCCGCGATGATCGGCATCGCGCTGCTCGTGTTCCCGAAACTCGCGCTCGGCATGTCCGGGTTCGAGACCGGCGTGGCGGTCATGCCGCTGGTCAAGCCGGGCCGCAGGGCCACCGACCCGGTACACGGCCGGATCACCGGCACGCGCCGGATGCTCACCACCGCCGCGGCGATCATGAGCGTGTTCCTGCTGCTGTCGAGCTTCGTCACGACGGTCTTGATCCCGGCCGACGAGTTCAAGGCCGGTGGCAGCGCCAACGGGCGCGCCCTCGCGTTCCTCGCCCACGAGTATCTCGGCGCCGGCTTCGGCACCGTGTACGACGCGAGCACGGTGCTGATCCTGTGGTTCGCGGGGGCGTCGGCGATGGCCGGCCTGCTCAACCTCGTCCCGCGTTACCTCCCGCGGTACGGCATGGCGCCGGACTGGGCGCGCGCGGCGCGACCGCTGGTACTGGTGTTCACCGCGATCGCGTTCCTGGTCACGTGGGTCTTCGACGCGAACGTCGACAAGCAGGGCGGCGCGTACGCGACGGGTGTGCTGGTGCTGATGTCGTCGGCCGCGGTGGCGGTGACGCTGTCCGCGTGGCGACGCGGGCAGCGCGCGCTGGCCGGCGGGTTCGCCGTGGTCACCGTCGTCTTCCTCTACACCACCGGGGCGAACGTGGTGGAGCGGCCGGACGGCGTGAAGATCGCGTCGCTGTTCATCGCCGGCATCATCGTCACCTCGGTCGTGTCCCGCATCCACCGGGCCACCGAGCTGCGCGTCACCGACGTACGCATCGACGCCACCGCCGAGGCGTTCCTGCGTGACGCGGCGCGCGGCGTGGTCCGGATCATCGCCAACGAGCCGGACGACCGCAGCGAGGCGGAGTACCGGGAGAAGGAGGCGGAGGAACGCGACCACAGCCACATCCCGGCCGGCGACCCGGTGCTGTTCCTGGAGGTCACCGTCGGCGACCCGTCGGAGTTCGCCGAGTCCCTCACGGTCACCGGCGAGGAACGCTACGGGTACCGGATCCTGCGGGTCCGCGCGTCCACGGTGGCGAACGCGATCGCCGCGACCCTGCTGTCCATCCGCGACGTCACCGGCACCCCGCCGCACGTGTACTTCGCCTGGACCGAGGGCAACCCGATGGTCTTCCTGCTGCGGTACCTGTTCTTCGGCGACGGGGAGATCGCGCCGCTGACCCGGGAGGTGCTCCGCCAGGCCGAACCGGACCGGTCCCGCCGGCCCGTCGTCCACGTGGCCTGAGCCGACCGCTCAGCCGATGTCGGTACGGTCGGCCGCGGTCGCGTCGAGCAGTTCGGTGCGGGCGCGGGCGACCCGGGAGCGGATCGTACCGACGGGGCAGCCGCAGACCGCGGCGGCCTCGGCGTAGTCCAACCCGAGCACCTGGGTCAGGACGAGCGCCTGCCGGCGGTCGTCGTCGAGGCCGCGGAGCAGTTCGTTCAGCTCGACGACGTCCTCGAAGCCGGCGGCGCCGGCGTACCGCCGGGCGTCGCGGGCGTCGGCGGCCTCGGTCCAGTCGGCGGCGGCCAGCCGGGGCCGGCGGCCCGCGGCACGGATGTGGTCGACGACGACGCGCCGGGCGATCGTGAGCAGCCAGGTCCGCGCGCTGGCCCGCCCGGCGAAGCCGGACAGGCCGGACAACGCGCGCAGGTACGTCTCCTGGGCGAGGTCGTCGGCCTGGCGCACATCGGTCAGGTACGCCACGAAGCCCCACACGTCGCGCTCGGTGGCCCGGACGAACTCCTCGGCCGCGGCGCGGTCTCCCGCCCCCGCGGCCAGGGCCAACGCCGTGGTACGCCGGTCGTCGCGCGAGTGGGCTGTCACGCCGCACAGGTTAGGCCAGCGCGCCGGGAACTCCGACGCCGGGTGGAACGACACTGTTCACGTGGGATGTGAGAGGTGCAGGGAGGCGCTGTCCGCCCGGCTCGACGCCGAGCCCGGGCCGGCGCCGGCCGCCGACGTCGACGCGCACCTGGCGGACTGCCGGGCGTGCCGGGACTGGTGGGAGCGCGCCGCGGCGCTCAACCGCAGGCTCCGGGTCCGTCCGGTACCGCCGGCGCCCGGGCTGGCCGATCGGGTGATGGCCACCGCGACGCTGCCGGGCCCGTCCCGGGGTGCCGGGTGGCGGGCGGCACTGGCCGTGGTCGCGTTCGCGCAGGTGGCGCTCGGTGTGGCGGAGTTGTTCGGCTGGCACGCCGGGGCGCCGGTCATGCCGGCCGGGATGGACGACCACCTGTTCAACGAGAGCACCGCGTGGAACCTGGCGCTCGGGCTCGGCCTGGGCTGGGTGGCGTGGCGGGGGCGGGCCGGCGCCCTGCTCGCGGTGTTCGGCGGGTTCCTCGTGCTGCTCGGGGCGTACTGCGCGCACGACCTCGTCACCGGCGTCGCCACCGCCGGCCGGGTACTCACCCACGGGCTGCTGCTCGTCGGCTTCGTCCTGATGCTCGTCGTCGACCGCCGCGGCCGCCCGACCCGCGGCCCGCTGACCGTGTCGGCGGACCGCGATCCGGCCGGCGGCACGGCAGCCGAGGAGCCCGAACCGGCCGCCGCCCCACGCCGTACCCGCCGCTACACCCTGCGCCCCGTCAACCGCCGCGACGCCGCCTGAGCTCGTACCCGGCGGACGCAGGGCGGTGGCGCCCGATGACGAAATCCGTTGGCGCGGCGGGAAAGCGCGCCGTACCGTACTGACCGGACAACGCGAACCGAGCGGACCGGAGGCGACGATGACGGGCAGTGGCCGGGGACTCCCGACGCGGTGGACGCCGTGTCGTGACGGCCGGTGCGGTGCCACCGTCGAGCCGTGCCCGGGTGGACGCTGACCGGCGCTGCACGCCGACCGGCCGCCCACCCGATCCCGGGTACGGGCGGCTTTTCGTTGCCCACCAACGTTTTTCGTGGCTTCGTGAGGGAGGTGACCCGGTGGACGCGGTGCTGGTGCTCAATGCCGACCTGGGGCCGCTGCACCGGGTCGACGTACGGCACGCGATCCGGATGCTGCACCGCCGGGTCGCCGTCGTGCACGAGGCGGTGCCCGACCGGCGGTACGGCGGCTATCCCGTGCCGCGCGTCGTCCGGCTGGTCCGCTACGTCGTGACCCGCTGGCGTTTCGGCGCGCGGCCGGCGTGGTCGAAGCGGGGCGTGCTGGTCCGCGACGGCCACCGGTGCGCGTACTGCGGTGGTCGGGCCGCGACGCTCGACCACGTCCTGCCGCGTTCCCGCGGCGGGGCCAACACCTGGCTCAACACGGTGGCCGCCTGCGGCGGCTGCAACCAGCGCAAGGGTGACAGGACGCCGGCCGAGGCCGGGATGCCGCTGCGGATCGCGCCGGCGGTGCCCGCCTGGGCCGCCCTCACCCCGCGCTGAGCGGTCCCGACCTGGTCGGGATCCGCCCTGGAGGGCCGGCGGGCCTCGCTACCGCCCGCCGGCCCCGCCCCGGTCCGGTGTCCGTGTCGGCGGCGCGGACCGGCCGCGGGTCGCGTGCCACGGGGGTACGCGACCCGCGTCGCCCTGTGCCGCAACGGATCGGTCGTCCACTGTGGACGATGGCAGGGCGCGGGCCGGCAGCAGCGCGAGGACGGCGACGCCGGCGAGGACGAGCAGCGTGGCGTGGCCGGCGGTACCGAGGGTGGCGGCGACGGCGATGCCGACGGTCGGGCCGACGTTCATCGCGGTCTGCTTCAACCCGCCGACGACACCGGCGTACCCGGGCGGCGCGTCGCCGACGACGGTGGCGGTCGCGGTCACCATCACCGCCGCGAACCCGGCGCCGAGCAGGCCGAACGTGCCGCCCGACGCCCACGCGTCACCGATCACGCCGGGTACGGCCAGCGTGGCGGTCCCGGCCGCGAGCACCAGCACGCCGATCCCCGCGGTACGCCGGGCGCCGAGGCGCCGCAGCGCCACCGTCGCCACCGGGGCACCGAGCACCATCAACACGGTCAGCGGCAGCACCCGCAGGCCGGCCGCGAGCGGGTCCAGCCGGAGCCTGTCCTGCAACAGGTACGAGGCGACGAACAGGGTGCCGAACAGCGCCGCGGTCGTCACCAGCAGCACCGCGGTCGCTCCCGTCACCGTCGCCGAGCGGGCCACCGCCCGCGGCACGATCGGATCCGCGGCGCGGCGCTCGTACCGGACGAGGACGGTCCCGAGCAGGGCGGTGCCGGCGAGGCCGAACAGGGTCCGGGCGCCGAGCCAGCCGTACGCGGGGATGCCGACGAGGGTGTGCACGCCGAGCGCGAGCGTCGCGGCGAGCAGCGCGGCGCCGGCGAGGTCGAGCCGTGCCGGCTCGCCACGCGGCCGGGCGGGCAGCCGTACCGCGAGCGCGAGGGCGGCGACGACCAGCGCGACCGGCACGTTGATCGCGAACACGGCGCGCCAGCCGACGTGCGCGACGAGCGCGCCGCCGACGACGGGGCCGGCGGCCGACGCGATCCCGATCGCCGCGGTACGCGCCGCGACCGGCCGGGCGAGCGCCTCCGGCGGGTACGCGTGGCGCAGCAGCGCGAGCGTCGCCGGTTGCAGCAGCGCCGCGAACACGCCCTGCACGACGCGCAGCGCGATCACCGCACCGATCCCGGGCGCGTACGCGATGCCGGCGGACGCGGCGGCGAACCCGGCGACGCCGGTCACCAGCAGCCGGATGTGCCCGTACCGGTCGCCGAGCCGGCCGGCGACGACGAGCAGCGCGGCCACCGCGACGAGGTACCCGGTGCTGGTCCACTGCACGGCCGCCGGGCTCGCCGCCAGGTCCGCACCCATGCGCGGCTGGGCGACGAGCAGGACGGTGCCGTCCAGCGCGACGATCGACGCGCCCGCCACGCTCGCGGCGAACGCCGGCCAGCGACGCCTACTCACGTCGCCCCCTCGCTTCGCTCGGGGCCGCCATGAGGCACGACACGCAGTGCTGATGATTCGCTCGCACGCCGGCTCCTCGCTTCGGTCCGGGTCGTCCTGAGGTGTGAAGCGCGCGCTCATGCGGGGAGGTGTGCGTCGAGCGCGGCGGTGACGAGCCGGTCGAGGTCGCGCCCGGCGTCGGCGTCGGCGGTACGCAGCATGAGCTGCGCGCTGCCCCACCCCCAGAGCTGCGTGATGCCGTGCAGGTTGGCCCACAGCGCGGCGGCGGTCACCGCGGCCGGGGTACGCCGGCCGGTGCGGGGCCGGGCGCGGCGGTGCTGCCGGACCAGCTCGACGATGTGGTCGAACATCGGCAGGGTCGCCTCGCGGAGCTTCGGCCGGTCCGCGTCGTCGTCGCCGCGCAGCAGGTCGTGCCGGAACATCAGGTCGAACATGCCGCGGCGGTCCACCGCGTACGCCACGTAGGTGCGGGCGAGGGCGTGCAGCGCGTCGCGGGGCGGCGCGGCCGGGTCGGCGGCCGCGGCGAACCGCTCGGCCAGCTCGGCGAAGCCCTGCCGGGCGATCGCGGACAGCAGGTCCCGGTGGGTCGGGAAGTAGCGCCGCGGCGCGCCGTGCGACACCCCGGCCCGCCGCGCGATCTCCCGCAGCCCGACCGCGTCGGCCCCGTCGCGTACGACGAGGTCGACTCCGGCGGCGACCAGCCGCTCCCGTACCGATTGCATGGACACTGTCTACCACCGACGCGTAGACACTGTCTACCTCGGTGGGATTTCCGGCAAACGGGGCCGGCGCGGGCCCGCGGCGGTCGAGACTGGACGGCGTGGCGGTCGTCGCGTTCCTCGTGCTCGTCGCGCTGCTGTGGTACCTGCTCCGGGCGCTCGGCCTGGTCTGGCTGCCGGCGACGCGCGCCGTCCGGTCGCTGAGCGTCTGGACCGGCCGGCTGCACGGTTGGGCGGTGACCGCGCCCGCGACGTTCGCGTACGCGGCGATCTTCACCGCGTCCACCCTGCTGCAGAAGGCCGCGCCGCCGAACCTGATCACGCTGCTGACCACGATCCAGAGCACGAACCTGGCCCGGTTGAGCACGAAGCCGGTCAGCGCCCTGGTGACCAGCGGGCTGTGGGTGGCCGACCGCGGCGTCGGGCTCGCCGGATACCTGGCCGTCTTCTGCGTGGTCGTCGCCTGGGCCGAACGGCGGTACGGCACGCCCCGGATCATCCTGATCGGCCTGTCCGGTCACGTCCTCGGCTCGCTGCTGACCGCGGTCGTGGAGCTGCACGCGATCCGGTCCGGGCGGGCGCCGCAGTCGCTGGCGCTGTCCACCGACGTCGGCGTCAGCTACGTGATGGTCGCCGGCTGCGTGGCCGCGGTGCTGGTGTTCCACGGCTGGCTGCGGTGGGTCGGCGTGCTCGGCATGACGATCGGCGTGGTCGTGCCGGTCCTCTGGCACCACACGATCTGGGACCTCGGCCACCTGCTCGCCACCCTGTGCGGGCTGGGCATGGCCGCGCTGCTGCTCGCGATCCGCCCGCTGCGCCAGCCGGTACCCGTGGACGACGTCGCGGCGCACCTGGCGATCCGCCGCCGCCCCCGCCGGCGGCACTGACCGGTTCCGGGCCGTGGGACCGCCGCCGGGCCGCGGCCCGCCGACCGTACGCCGCTGGCTATCTTCCCGCCCGGACGACCGGCGACGGGTGTGGGGGACGGGCGATGGCGGAGTGGCCGTGGCTGCGCGAGTACAACGGTGACCGGCTGCGCCGGATCTCGCTGCCGTTGGGCGGGATCGGCACCGGGACGATCGGGTTCGCCGGGCGCGGAACCCTCACCGACTGGGAGATCGGGGACCAGCCGGACCACGGCAACGGCCCGCGCGTGTCGCTGTTCGCCCTGCGGCTCGCCGAGGCCGACGGCACGGTCCTGGCCGTACGCGCGCTGGAGGGGCCGCTCGACGACGCCGAGTACGACGGCGCGTACGGCTCGCCGGCCGCGAACCAGGGCCTGCCCCGGTTTCCCGCCGCGACGTTCCGCGCCGCGTACCCGCTGGGCGAGCTCGACCTGGCCGATCCGGAACTGCCGGTGGACGTGCAGGTCCACGCGTTCAACCCGTTCGTACCGTCCGACGTGGACGCGAGCGCTCTGCCGCTGGCGGTGCTGCGGTACCGGGTGACGAACCGCTCCGACCGGCCGCTCACGGTGTCCGTGCTGGGTGCCGTGACGAGCCCGCTCGGTGCGGGCGACGGAGTGGTGCACAGCGCGGCGCCGGTGGACGGCAGCGGCGTGACCGGCGTGGAGCTGGCCGCTACCGGCGGCGCGCCGTACGCGGCGGGATCGCTGGCGCTGGGCCTGGTGAACCCGTCCGAGCGGGCGACCCGGCGTACCCGGTGGCCGGAGCTGTCCTGGGGCGGTGGGCTGCTGTCGTTCTGGGCGGACTTCGCCGACGACGGCGCCCTGACCGACAGCCCGACCGGTACGCCGGTCGCCGCGGTCGCCGACACCCGTACCGTGCCGCCCGGCGGCAGCGCCGGGTTCACGTACCTCGTCGGCTGGCACGTCCCTCTCCGCCGGGCGTGGCGGTGGCTGCCCCGCGAGTGGGGCGACGACTGGGACCACGACCCGGACACGGTGCTGCGCAACCACTACGCGCTCGGCCGGGAGCGCGCCGCGGACGTGCTGACCGGTCTCGCGCCGCGGCTCGCGGAGCTGACCGAGCGGACCGTCGGGTTCGTGCGGGAGTTCGTCGCGCAGGACGTACCGCCGGAGTTGTTGGAGGCGGCGCTGTTCACCGCCTCGACGCTGCGCAGCCAGACCTGCTTCCGCACCGCCGACGGGCACTTCTTCGGCTGGGAGGGCGTCGCCGACCGGGTCGGCTCCTGCCACGGCAACTGCACGCACGTCTGGCACTACGAGTACGCCACCGCGCACCTGTTCGGCGAGCTGTCCCGCTCGATGCGCACGCTGGAGTTCGCCCACGCCACCGACGAACGCGGGCTGATGAGCTTCCGGATCGGCCTGCCGCTGGAGGAGAACGCCCGCCAGTGGCCGCTCGCCGCGGCCGACGGCCAGCTCGGCGCGATCGTACGGCTCTGGCACGACTGGCGGCTGTCCGGCGACGACGACCTGCTCCGTACGCTGTGGCCGGCGGCCCGCCGGGCGCTGGAGTTCTGCTGGGTTCCGGGCGGCTGGGACGCCGACCGGGACGGGGTGATGGAGGGCGTCCAGCACAACACGTACGACGTGGAGTTCTACGGGCCGAACCCGCAGGAGGCCACGTGGTACCTCGCGGCGCTGTCGGCCGCCGCCGGGATCGCCGAGTACGTCGGCGATCCCGGCTTCGCCGTGACCTGCCGCGCACTGCGCGACTCCGGAAAGTCCATTGTGGACAGTGAGCTGTTCGACGGCGAGTACTACGTGCAGAGGGTGACGCCGGCCGGCGAGATCGCCGACGGGCTGCGGCATCCGTCGATGGGCGCCACCGACCCGGCCGACCCGCCGTTCCAGCTGGGCGACGGCTGTCTCAGCGACCAGCTGGTCGGCGACGTCGCGGCCCGGCTCGTCGGGCTCGGTCCGCAGCTCGACGCCGGGCACACCGCGTCCGCGGCGCGCGCAGTGCTGGCGTACAACTGGCGGGACCGTTTCGACCGGGACATGAACCACATGCGCGGTTTCGCCCTCGGTGACGAGGCCGGCCTGCTGGTCGCCAGCTACCCGCGCGGCGCGCGGCCGGCGCGGCCCTTCCCGTACTTCAGCGAGGTGATGACCGGCATCGAGTACACCGCGGCGACCGCGCTCGTGCAGGCCGGCGAGCGCGGCGCGGCGCGGCGGGTCGTCGCCGCCGTCCGCGCCCGGTACGCCGGCGCCCGGCGCAACCCGTTCGACGAGGTCGAGTGCGGCCGGCACTACGCGCGGGCGATGGCGAGCTGGGGCACTCTCGTTGCGTGGCAAGGCTTCTCGTACGACGCGGTGGACGGTGTGCTGCGGGTGACCGCGCCCGCCGACCGCTTCACCCACGTGCTCGCCACCGGCGGTGCCTGGGCGCGGCTCGCCGTCCGCGACGGCCACGCCACCCTCTCGGTACGCGAGGGGGCGCTGGTACTGCGGCGCCTGATCGTCACCGGGGTCGGCGACTGGGACCTCGGCGGCGTACGGCGGCTGTCCGCGGGCGCCGAACTGCGCGTGTAGCCCGGCCCGGCGCGGTCGACGCGTCGCGCGTCGCATGTACGCGGGCGGGGCGGACGCCGCGTCGGCGCGGCATCCGCCCCGGGCCCGTGGCGGTTCAGCCTCCGGCCGGCGGCTGCTGGCTCGGCGTACCCGCGGACCGGGGTTCGGCCGGTGCGTCGGTGCGGGCGTGCCGGCCGGTGCCGCCGACGTTAGCCCGCGGCCAGCGGTCGCCCGCCGGGGCGGCCTGCGGCTCGGGTTCCCACTCGTCCGGCGCCGACCCCGTACGGCTGTTGACCATCGTGGCCAGTGACCAGATCACGAACATGTCGGCGGCGATGACCAGGATCGACCAGAACGGGTAGTGCGGCAGGAAGAAGAAGTTGTTGATGATCGACAGCGCGGCCAGCGCGATCGCCGTCACCGCGGCCCAGCCGGCGCCGGTGAACACGAAGACGCCGACCACCACCATCAGCGCACCGAGCGCCAGGTGGATCCAGCCCCACGCGGTGGTGTCCAGGTCGAACAGGTAGTTGCGGGTGGCCACGTAGAACTGGTTCTGGGCGATCCCGACGATCCCCATGATCGCCTGGAACACGCCGACCATCACGAGCATCGTCGCGGCGAACACCGATCCCGCCACGGCCCATCCGCTGCGCTCAGGTTGAGACATGGCTTCCCCCTCGGTTCGCCCGTATCACCCGACGGTAGGCACCGCTGCGCCCGCGTGGTGCGGAAACCGCGAAATCCGCCCGGCGGGGCGCCGGCGCCCCTTGTTCGTCCACAATGGACCGACCGGCACATCCGGTATGTCCCCTGTCGTGCAAGGGATTCTCGCGTTCCGCCGCCCGTACCTCCGGCGCGTCCTACGATCGGCGCTGACCGGAACGTCAGACCATGCGGGGGAGTTGGCGGATGAGCGATCTGGTGGCGATCGGATACCGGAACGTCACGACGGCCGAGGGGGCCCGTGACAAGATCCTGGAGTTGCAGCGGGAGGGGCTGATCACCGTTCGCGACGCGGCGATCGTCGAGGCCCGTCCCGACGGCAAGATCAAACTGCACCAGAGCCGCAGTACGGCCGGGGTGGGCGCGACCGGCGGTGCGCTCTGGGGCGGCCTGATCGGACTGCTGTTCCTCGCGCCGCTGCTGGGAATGGCGATCGGCGCGGCCAGCGGCGCCGTGGCCGGGAAGCTGACCGACGTGGGCGTGGACGACAGCTTCATGAAGGACGTCGGCGCCACGCTCCAGCCGGGCAGCGCGGCGCTGTTCCTGCTCGTGGACCAGGTGACCCTGGACAAGGTGATGGAGGCGCTCGCGCCGTTCCACTTCGACGGCAAGATCCTGCGTACGTCGCTGTCGGCCGAGGCCGAGCAGCACATGCGCGCCGTCGCCGAGCAGGCCCGCGCGGCCGCCGGCTGAGCGCGGCACACGCACAGCGGGAGGCGGCGGGCGTCGCCTCCCGCTGCGTGTCAGGGGCGGCGCGACAGGTACACGCCGAACAGGCAGATCGCGCCGCCCGCGAACGCCAGCGGTACCGGCGACTCCGCCAGCAGCAGCCAGCCGAGCAGGATCGCCAGCGGCGGCACCAGGTACGTCGTCGTACCGGCCCGGCCGGCGCTCGTCCGGGCCAGCGCGTACGCCCAGGTGGTGAACGCGATCGCGGTCGGGCCGAGGCCCAGGTAGACCATCCAGAGCGCGGCGTCGGGGCCGGCGGCGGCCAGCTCGCGCACCAGCGCCGGGGTGTATGGCAGGCAGCCGATCGCCGCGACCGTGGCCGCGAGCCACGTCACCCGTAGCGCGGACACCGTTGCCAGCAAAGGCTTCTGGGCCACCACGCCGACCGCGTACCCGACCGCGGAGAGCAGGCAGAGCAGCACGCCGGTGACGTCGGCGCCGCCGCCGGACGAGGTCGCCAGGCCGATCACGACCACCCCGGCGAACGCGACCACGCTGCCGACGAACAGCGCGCGCGGGAAGCCCTCCCGCAGCAGCAGGCCGGCGAGTACGGCCACCAGGATCGGGCCGACGTTCACGAGCATCGCCGCGGTGCCGGCGTCGACCCGCCGCTCCGCCGCGTTCAGCGCGACGTTGTAGACGCCGAACCACGCCACGCCGCACACCACCACGCGTACCCAGGCGCGCCCGCGCGGCCAGCCCGCGCCCCGCGCGGCGCCGGGGGCACGGCGTACCAAGACGACGACGCCGAGCACGAGGCTCGCCACCACGAGCCGGCCGAGCGCCAGCGGCCCCGCCGACAGCTCGTGCCCCACATGCCGGATCGCCACGAACGCCGACGCCCACAGCAGCACCGTGACCGCCGCCGCGAGCAGTGTCAGCGTGGCCGCGCGCCGGGGCGCCACCTCCAGGGTCGTCACGTCGGCGAGTCTGCCCGCCTCGGCGCGCCGCGGCTGGCGGGAATCGGTCGTCATGGCACCGACCCTAGGATCGCGAGCCTTCGGCCCCGCCCGAAGCGTGGCCTGCGCCACCCCCGGCCTGACCCTGCCGCGGGCGTCAGTCTTTAGCGTCCGGCGCATGACCGATCTCCACGACAAGACCGTGATCATCACCGCCGGCGGCAGGAAATCGGATCCTTCAAGGAATGTCAAGCCTTGTCCTTCCCACGGGGCGGGACGGTACTCTCGGGCCACCTTGAGCGGTCCGCGGTGTTGCTCACCGCAGACCCGACTGGTCCCGGTCGTCTCGCGCCGACCGGATGGTCCGGTCGGTGGGCTGCCGCGGCTGCTGTGCGCTGGGCGAGGGGGGCCCTGGGGCTCCCGTGACGGTGAATGGGGGCGGACGCGCAGGTGTGGGGAGGATCCCGGTTCGCCGGTATGGGGCGTTTCGGGGTGGTCTGGTCCGGTCAGGTCGTCACGCTCGTCGGGAACGCGGTCCTGCGCTTCGCCTTCGTCGTACGGGCCTGGACCGAGGGCGGCCAGGCGACCCAGGTCGTCCTCCTCTCGCTGTGCGCGATGCTGCCCCAGCTCCTGCTCAGCCCCACCGCCGGCGCCCTCGTGGACCGGCTCGCCAAGCGGACCGCGCTGCAACTCGCCGACGCCGGCGGCCTCGTCACCATCGCCGCCCTCACCCTCGTGTACGCCACCGGCCAGCTCCGGCTCTGGGAGGTCTACGTGGCCGTGGCGCTGCTCGGCGCCGCCGCCGCGGCCCAGTACCCGGCGCTGTCGTCGGCCGTGCCGCTGCTCGTACCGAAGGAGAACCTGCAGCGGGCCAACGGGCTGCTCGCCACCGCGCGCAGCGCCGCCGACGTGTGCGGTCCGGCGCTGGCCGGCGTCCTCGTCGCGACGGCCGGGCTCGGCGTGATCCTGGTGCTGGACCTCGCGACGTTCGCGGTCGCGCTGGCCACCGTACGGCTGGTCGGCCTGCCGCGCACCCGGCCCGACACCGGCACCGCGCGGCGCCGGCGACTGCTCGCCGACTCCGCCGAGGGCCTGCGCTACCTGCTGGCCCGGCCCAGCCTGCGTGGCCTGACGATCGTGTTCTGCGTGGTCAACCTCGTCATGGTGTTCGGCTTCGCGGTGGTGCAGCCGATGATCCTGGCCCGGACCGGCGGCGACACCGCGACGTTGGCGAGCGTCCTGACTGCCATGGGGATCGGTGGGATCGCCGGCGGGCTGCTGCTCGCCGCCTGGGGCGGCCCCCGCAACCGGGTACGCGGGATGATGCTCGGCGTCGTCGGCATGTGCCTGTCCGCGCAGGTCGCGATGTCCGCCGCCGGCGGCGCCGTCGCCTGGTGCGCGGCGATCCTCGTCGGCGCGCTGCTGATGCCCCTGGTCAACGGCACCATGCAGGCGATCGTGCAGACGAAGGTGCCGGCCGAGAAGCAGGGCCGGGTGTTCGGCGCGGTCGTGTTCGTCTCCCAGGTGTCGATGCCCGTGGCAACCGTCGCCGCCGGCCCGCTCGCCGACCACGTCTTCGAGCCCGGCGCCGCCACCCGTACCGGCCTGGTCGGCCTGCTCGCCCCCGTCGTCGGCACCGGGCCCGGCGCGGGCATGGCCACGATGCTGCTGCTCGCCGGCCTCTGCGGTACCGCCGCCGCCCTCGTCGGCCTCGCCACCACCGCGGTACGCGAGCTCGACGTGCTGGTCCCCGATCTCGACACCGCCGCGAAGCAACCCACGGGAGGATGACGTGCGCACCAACCCCTTCGAGGACGACGAAGCCACCTACCGGGTCCTTGTCAACGACGAGGAGCAGCACTCGCTGTGGCCCGCGGACGTGGACGTACCCGCCGGCTGGCGGGTGGTCGTCGAGGCGGCGAGCCGCGCCGACTGCCTCGCGTACGTCGAGACCCACTGGACCGACCTGCGGCCCGCGAGCCTGCGCCGATGAGCACCCCGCGCTGCGTGCACGAGCTGGTCGAACGGCAGGCCGCGCGGCGCGGCGACGCGGTCGCGCTGGTGTCCGGCGCCGACACCGTCACGTACGCGGAGCTGGACGGCGCGGCGTCGGCGCTCGCCACCCGCCTCACCGCCGCCGGCGTACGCGCCGGTGACCTCGTCGCGGTGCACCTGCCCCGGTGCACCGACCTCGTGGTCGGGCTGCTCGGCGTGCTCAAGGCCGGCGCCGGCTACCTGGTGCTCGACCCCGACCTGCCCGCCGAGCGCCGGTCCGAGCTCGCCACCACCGCCCGGGTCGCCACCGTCGTCGGCCACCCCCTGCCCGGCTTTCCTTCCGTACCAGCGGATCCCGCCGACGCAGTTGCCGGGCCGGCCCACGGTGCCGGGCCGGTCGCGGGCGCCGGATCGGACCGGGCCGCCGCCGGGGCTGACGATGGTGCCGGGTCGGGCGCGGGCGGTGCGGTGGTGCGGGCGGGGGACGTGGCGTGCGTGATGTTCACGTCCGGGTCGACCGGCCGGCCGAAGGGTGTCGTCGCGCCGCACCGGGCGATCGTCGGCACGCTCGCCGGCCAGGACTACCTGCCGTTCACCGCCGGTACCCGGTGGCTGTCGGTCGCGCCGGTGTCCTGGGACGCGTTCGCGCTGGAACTGTGGGGTGCGCTGTGCTTCGGCGGCACCTGCGTGCTGCACCCCGGCGCGCGCCCCGACCCGCTGCTGATGGCGCGGCTCGTCGCGGAGCACGGCGTCACCGCCATGTACCTGTCGGCCAGCCTGTTCAACCTGGTCGTCGACGAGTACCCGGGGGCGCTCGCCGGCCTGCGGCACCTGGTCGTCGGCGGCGAGGCGCTGTCCCCGGCGCACGTGCGGCGGGCGCTTGCGGCGTACCCGGATCTGGTGCTGCGCAACGGGTACGGCCCGGTCGAGAGCATGATCTTCGTGACCACGCACCCGGTCGCGCCGGACGCGGACGGCCCCGTACCCATCGGGCGGCCGATCGCCGGCCACCAGGTACACGTGCTCGACGAGCACCTGCGGCCCGTCGCGCCCGGTGCGGTCGGCGAGCTGTACGCCGCCGGCGCCGGCACCGCGCACGGCTACCTGCACGATCCCCGCGCGAGCGCGGAACGGTTCGTCGCCAACCCGTACGGCCCGCCGGGCGACCGGCTCTACCGCACCGGCGACCTCGTCCGCCGGCACGCCGGCGGCACCCTCACGTACGTCGGGCGTGCCGACGCCCAGGTCAAGATCCGCGGCTTCCGGGTCGAACCGGCCGAGGTCGAGGCGGCCCTCGCCGCGCACCCTCGGGTACGCCGCGCCGCGGCCGTCGCGGACACCGACCCGCGCGGCGAGCGCCGGCTCGTCGCGTACGTCGTGCCCGACGGCGACCCGCCCGCCGCCGACGACCTGCGCGCGCACGCCGCCGCCGTACTGCCGGACTTCATGCTGCCCGCCGCGTACCGGCCCGTCGGGTCGCTGCCGCTGACCGCCACCGGCAAGCTCGACCGCGCCGCCCTCCTCGCCGCCCCGCCCCCGCCCCTCGGCTCGCGCGCCCCGGCCGACTCCGTGGACCTGCCGGCGGCGGGCGGCCCTCCGGCCCAGACCGCCCCGCGTACCACGACCGGTGCGCCCGGCGCGTCGCTGCCGGGCCCGGCCGGCGACGCGGACGTGGCGGTGGTGTGCGCGTTGTTCGCCGAGGTGCTCGACCTGCCGACGGTCGCGGCGGACGACGACTTCTTCGCCCTGGGCGGCAACTCGCTGTCGGTGGCGCGGCTGCTGATCCGGATCCGCGCCGCGCTCGGCGCCGAGCCGGGCGTACCCGCGGTCTTCGCGGCGCCGACCCCGGCCGCGCTCGCCCCGCTGCTGCGCGGCACCGGGCCGGCGCCCGTACCGTCGGCCGAGCCGGCCTCCGACGACGCGCGGACGCTGTCCGCGGCGCAGCGCAGGCTGTGGTTCCTGGACCAGGCGGACGCGGACGTGGCGTACACGATGCCGATCCTGTTCCGCTGGCACGGCCACGTCGACCCCGATGCGGTACGCGGCGCGCTCGCGGACGTCGCCGCGCGGCACGAGTCGCTGCGTACCCTGTTCGCCGCGGAGGACGGGACGCCGGTGCGCCGGGTGCTGCCCGCCGCCCGGGTACGGCCGGTCCTGGACGTCGTGACCGGCGACCCGGCGGCCGTGGTGGCGGCCGCGGCGCGGTACCGGTTCGACCTGGCGGCCGAACCGCCGATCCGGGCCACACTGTGCACCGACCGCGCCGACCCGTCCGCGCACGCGCTGCTGCTCGTCATGCACCACATCGCGGTCGACGGCTGGTCGCTGCCACCGCTGGTCCGGGACCTGTCCGCGGCGTACCGGGCCCGGCTCGACGGCGTCGCCGCACCGGAGCGCGCCGCACCGACAGGGGCTGTGCGGGGGGCGGCGGTCGACGACGCGGCGCTGGGGTACTGGCGGGAGGCGTTGCGGGGAATCCCGGACGGCACCGCGCTGCCGCGCCGGGCGGACCGGCCGGCGGTGCCGGGGCCCGCCGCGTCGACAGTGGTACGCCGGCTGTCCCCGGCGACGCACGCCGCGCTGGACGACCTGGCCCGGCGGTACGGCGCGACGCTGTTCATGGTGCTGCACGCCGGGCTCGCCGCGGTGCTGTCCGCCGCCGGTGCGGGCCGGGACGTGGCGCTCGGTGCCCCGGTCTCCGGCCGTACGAGCGACGACGACGCGGTGGGTTTCTTCGTCAACCTGGTCGTCCTGCGCACCGCGGTGTCGGACGACGACAGCGTCGCGGACCTGCTCACCCGGGTACGCACGGTCGACGTCGCGGCGTTCGCGCACCAGGAGGTGCCGTTCGAGTCGGTCGTGGCGGCGCTCAACCCGCCGCGCCGGCCGGGCCGCCACCCGCTGGTCGACGTCGTGCTGGCCCTACAGAACAACGCCCGCGCCACGCTCACGCTGCCCGGTGTCGCCGCCCCGATGGAGGTGGTACGCACCGGCGCGGCGCGGTTCCCGCTGCTGGTCGACGTCACCGACCACCACGACGCGGCGGGCGGGCCGGCCGGGATCGCGCTGACGGTGGAGTACCGGACGGACGAGTTCGCGCCCGAGGTGCCGGCGTGGCTGGCCGACGCACTGGTCGCGACGCTGACCGCGCTGCCGGCGGACCCGGACGCCCGGATCGCCGCGCTGACGGCCCTCCCCGGCCCGCCACCCGACCCACCGGCCACCCCGTACGATCCGCTGCCCGTGCCCGACGGGGTGATCACCGGATCCGCCGGTGCATCGGCCGACGCCGCGCCGGCCGGCGACGCCGAGCTGGTGCGGCGGTTGGCCGGGATCTGGGCCGACGTGCTGGGCGTACCCGCGGTCGGGCCGGACGACGACTTCTTCGCGCTGGGCGGCAACTCGCTGCGCGCGGTCCGCGTCGCGGCCCGGATCGCGACCCGCGAGTGCCTGCCGGCGACCGCGAACCACCTGTTCACGGCGCCGACCGTACGCGCGCTCGCCGATCTGCTCGGCCGGTTGGACCCGGTCGCGGCGGCACCCATTCCGCGCCGCCGCCGCGTACCGCTCGGCGGTGGGCCGGTGTCGGCGGAGCCCGGCGCGCGGACGGAGGGCTGAGACGTGGACCTGTCCGTGATGTTCTTCGGCGCCGACGACGCGGGCGCCGGCGGCGGCCACGCCGCGAAGTACGACGAGATCCTGACGATCGCGCGCGCCGCGGACGACCTGGGGTTCACCGCGGTGTGGACACCGGAGCGGCACTTCCAGCAGGTGGGGCAGGTGTTCCCGAGCCCGCCGGTGCTGTCCGCCGCGCTGGCCGTCGCGACCGAACGCATCGCGGTCCGCGCCGGCAGCGTCGTACTCCCGCTGCACCATCCGCTGCGGGTGGTGGAGGACTGGGCCGTCGTGGACAACCTGTCCCGCGGCCGGGTCGGGATCTCGGTGGCGACCGGTTGGCACTCGGCGGACTTCGTGCTCGCCCCGGACCACTACGCGGACCGGCGCGAGCGGGCGCTCCGCGACATCGGGCTGCTGCGCCGGCTGTGGGCGGGGGAGCCAGCCGAGTTCACCGACGGCACCGGCCGCACCGTCGCGGTACGCCCGCAGCCGGCGCCGTTCTCGCCCCGGCTGCCGCTGTGGCTGACCAGTTCCGGCAACCCGGCGACGTGGGAAGCGGCGGGCCGGCTGCGTACCAACGTGCTCGCCGCGACGATCGGCCAGACACGCGAGGAGCTGGCCGACAAGATCGCCCGGTACCGCGCGGCGTACGCGGCGGCGCCCGAACAGGCCGGCACCGGCGAACGCGGCACGGTCACGCTGATGGCCCACGCGTACGTCGGGGTCGACGACGCCGACGCGCTGCGCCGCGTGGACGCACCGCTCCGGGCGTACCTCACGTCGTACGTGGCGCAGACCGCCGCGAACCGCGCCGGGGACGGCCGCGCCGCCGCCCTCGACGAGGCGCAGCTCGACCAGCTGGCCGGGTTCGCGCTGCGGCGGTACCTGACCTGGGGCAGCCTGCTCGGTTCGCCCGACACCTGCCGCGCCACCCTGGCCGACCTCGCCGAGGTGGGCTGCGACGAGGTCGCCTGCTTCGTCGACTTCGGCCTCGACACGGACGACGTCCTGGCCGGGCTGCGCCGCCTGGCCACCCTCGGAAAGGCCGCGACGTGATGAGCGAGCGCACCGGAAGCGTCCGACCGGGGGGAGGAGTGGCCATGAGCGAGCGTGAGCGAGTGAATCGGGAGTGCTGTGCGGTGGTGCCTCGTGGGCGGTCCGACCGGGGGGAGGCGCGGTCATGAGCGAGCGTGAGCGGCGCCCGTCGACGGCGGAGCGGTTCGCGGCGCTGTCCAGCGAGCAGCGCGTCGCGCTGCTGCGCAGGCTGGTCGCGGCGGACCGGCTCGGCGACATCCCGGCCGTCGTACCGCCGCGTACCCCTGGCGCCCCGGACCGGCTCAGCCCCGCGCAGCGCGACCTGTGGGTGTTCGAGGCGCTCTACCCGGACGCGGCGGCGCTCAACCTGTGCTGCGCGTACCACTTCGACGAGCCGGTGTCGCCGGCGGACCTGACGGCGGCGCTGGCGGCGGTGTGCGCGCAGCACGACGTGCTGCGGATGCGGATCGTCGGGCCGGTCGAGGATCCGCGCGTGGCGTACGAGCCGGCGGGGGAGTTCCCGCTGGAGCGGGTGGACCTGAGCGACACGGGGACGGATCTTGCCGGCGAGCTGGCGGCGTTCAGCCGGACCCGGTTCGACCTGGCGCGGCAGGCGCCGATCCGGGGCCGGCTGATCACGGTGGACGAGCGGCGCAGCACGCTGGTCCTGGCGCTGCACCACATCGCGACGGACTGGTGGTCGTTCGACGTGCTGCACGGCGAGTTCACCGCCGCGTACCGGACGGTGCGCGACGGCGCCCCGTTGCCGCACGACCGCCCGCCGGCCCAGTACGCGGACTTCGCCGGCTGGCAGGGCGAGTTGGAGACCGCGGGCGTGTTCGACGCGCAGCTCGACTTCTGGCGCCGGTACCTGACGGATCCGCCGCCGCCGCTGACCGTCGGTGCCGACGCGCCGGCCGACTCGTTCGACATCGAGCAGGTGCCGTTCCGGCTGGACGCGGAGCTGGCCGCGGCGGTACGCGACTTCGCCCGGCGGCACGACGCGACGGTGTACGGCGTGCTCATGACCGCGTTCGCGGTGTTCGCGCACCGGCTGTCGGGCGCGGACGACGTGGTGCTCGGCACGCCGAGCGCGAACCGGTCGGCGCGCGGCCTCGCCCGCACCATCGGGTACGTGATGAACGCGGTGCCGACGCGGTGGCGGATCGGGCCGGCGGACACGTTCGGCGCGCTGCTGGCGGGGTTCACCGCCGAGTTCCCGGCGTTGCTGGCGCACGCGGACGTACCGGTGGGCCGGATCGTGACGGCGGTCGACCCGGTGCGCGTGCCGGGCCGCTCGCCGCTGTTCCGCTGGGTGTTCATGCACCTGCCGGTGCAGCCGAGCGTGGACGCGCTGCGGTCGATCGCCGACCCGCGCCGGGTGCACACCGGCGGCGAGCACGACCTGGTCGGCATCCTGCGGGACACTGCGGACGGCATCGAGGGCACGCTGGAGATCCGCACCGACGTGTACCCGCCGGCCACGGTGCGCCGCTGGGCGGACGCGTTCGCCGGGCTCGTCGCTGCGGTGCTGGCCGCGCCGGACGCGCCGGTCGACGCCGTGCCGTGGCTTCCCGCGGAGCAGCGGAGGTGGCTCGACGACGCCGGATCCGGCCGGCCCGCGCCGCCGCCCGCGACGCTCGTCGACCTCGTCACCCGGCACGCCGAGGCCACCCCGGATGCCGTCGCGGTCGACGCCGGCACCGAGCGCCTGACGTACGCGGAGCTGGCCGGCCGGGTCGCGACGCTGGCGGGCCGGCTGGCGGCGGCGGGCGCCGGCCCCGGTACGGTCGTCGCGCTGGCGCTCGGCCGGTCGGTCGCCGCGGTGACCGGGCTGCTCGCGGTGCACGCCGCGGGCGCCGCGTACCTGCCGGTCGACCCGGACCACCCGGCCGACCGGATCCGCTACCTGCTCGCCGACGCGCGCCCCGCGCTGCTCGTCACGGACTCCGCGACGGACCTGCCGCCGACCGAGGTGCCGCGCCTGCTCGTCGACGATTCGGCGACGGACGTGCCGTCGACCGAGGTGCCGCTCGTCGACGGCTCGCCAACCACACCGCCGGTACCGGCGGGTCCCGACGACGCCGCCTGGGTGATGTACACGTCCGGGTCGACGGGCCGGCCGAAGGGTGTCGTGGTCACCCATGCCGGCGTCGCCGGCCTGGCGGACGGGCTGGCCACCGCGTTCGGTGTGGACGCGTCGAGCCGGGTGCCGCTGCTGGGCACGCCCGCGTTCGACATCTCGGTGGGGGAGCTGTGCCTGGCGTTCGGCGCCGGCGGCACGCTGGTGGTACCGCCGCCCGGGCCGCTGGTCGGCGCCGACCTCGGCGCGTTCCTCGACGCGGAGGCCGTCACCGCCCTGCTCGTCCCGCCGACGATCCTGTCCGGCGTCCCGCCCGGCGCGTACCCGGACCTGCGTACGGTCGGCGTCGGGGCCGAGGCGTGCCCGCCGGAGCTGGTCGCGGCGTGGTCGGCGGGCCGGTCGTTCCGCAACGCGTACGGGCCGACGGAGGCGACGGTCGCGGCCACCGTGTCGGATCCGGTGCCGGCCGACGGTACGGCGCCGGCGATCGGCCGACCCTTGCCCGGCTTCCGGGCGTACGTGCTGGACGGGCGGCTCGCGCCGGTGCCCGTCGGCGTGGCCGGCGAGCTGTACCTGGCGGGCCCGGGGATCGCCCGCGGCTACCTGGGCCGCCCCGGCCCGACCGCCGAACGGTTCGTGGCCGATCCGTACCAGCCCGGTGAACGCATGTACCGCACCGGCGACGTGGTCCGCTGGCGTCCCGACGGGCAGCTCGACTTCACCGGCCGGGCCGACGACCAGGTCAAGGTGCGCGGCGTACGGGTCGAGCCGGGGGAGATCGAGGCGGTCCTGGCCCGGCATCCCGGGGTCGCCCGCGCCGTCGTGACGGTACGCGAGGACACGCCCGGCGACCGGCGGCTCGTCGCGTACCTGACGGGGTCGGCGGCGCCCGACGAGGTACGCGCGTACGCGGTCACGGTGCTCCCGGCGCAGCTCGTGCCGGCGGCGTTCGTGCCGCTGGGCGAGCTGCCCGTGACCGCGAACGGCAAGCTCGACCGGGCCGCGCTGCCCGCACCGGACAGCGGCCCCCGGCCGGCGACCCGGGCACCGGCCGGCCCGGTCGAGCAGACGCTGTGCGCGCTGTTCGCCGAGGTACTCGGGGTGCCGGGGACCGGCGTGGACGACGGGTTCTTCGAGCTGGGCGGCGACAGCATCATGGCGATCCAGCTCGCCGCCCGGGCCCGCGCGGCGGGGCTGACGCTCGGCCCGCGCGACGTGTTCACCGCCCGTACCCCGGCGGCGCTCGCCGCGGTCGCCGGCCGCGCCGCGCCGGTCGTCGCCCCCGACGACCCGGGCATCGGTACCGCGCCGCTGACCCCGGTGATGCGGTGGTGGCGGGAGTTCGGCGGGCCCGCCGACGCGTTCACGATGTCCGCGCTGCTGCCCGTACCGGTCGGCGTGCCGGTGCGGCGGGTCGCCGCCGCGCTGCACGTGCTCGTCGCCCGGCACGGCGCGCTGCGGCTGCGGCTGACCGACGACGGCCTGGTCGTCGGGCCGGCGGACACCGGCCCGGCGCTGCGCCGGGTACCCGCCGCGGGCTGGACCGCCGGCGAGATCCGCCGGGTCGCGGCCGACACCGCCGCCGCCACGCGGATCGACCCGACCGCCGGCCCGGTCCGCGCCGTCTGGTACGAGGGCGGCGGGTGCCTGCTGCTGACCGTGCACCACCTCGCCGTCGACACCGTCTCGTGGCGCATCCTCGCCGCCGAGCTGGCCGGGCTGCTCGCCGACGGCACCGTACCGCCGGCGCCGCCGGTGTCGTTCCGGACCTGGGCGCGGGCGCTCGGCGAGCACGCCGAGAAGGCCGCGACGGACCTGGCGTACTGGCAGGACACGCTGGCGGGGCCGGGCCTGCCGGCGCCGGGTACGCCGAGCGGGCGGCGGGCGACGCTGCGGACCGCCGTACCGGTCGGCTGGCTGCCGGGCACGCTCAAGGCGTTCCGGTGCGGGGTCGACGACGTGCTGCTGACCGCGCTGCTCGCGGCCGGGGTGCGCTGGCGCGGCGACGGTGACGCGCTCGTCGTGGACCGGGAGGGTCACGGCCGGGACGTGCTGCCCGACCTCGACGTGTCCGGCACCGTCGGCTGGTTCACCACGCAGTACCCGGTGCGGCTGGCCGCGGAGCCCGCCGGCCCGGCGTACTGGCGGGAGGTCGACGCGCCGGGCCGCGCGCTGAAGCTCGTCAAGGAGCTGCTGCGGGCGGTGCCGGACGGCGGCGTCGGGTACGGGCTGCTGCGCCACACGGGGCTCGCCGGGCTCGGCACGCCGGACGTGCGGTTCAACAACCTGGGCCGGCTGGACGACGCGGACCACACCGGCGCGTTCGCGCTGCTCGACTCCGGCGGCGTCCCGCTCACCCACCTGATCGAGCTGGACGTGTACGCCGACGGCGCGACGCTCGTCGCCACCTGGTCGTACGACGCGGGCCGGCTCGACACCGACGCCGTGACCGGGCTCGCCGACGGCTGGGCCGCGGCGCTGGCCCGACTGTCCACACAGGACGGTGGTGGTACCGCGTCGGACTTCCCGCTGGCCGGGCTGGACCAGGCGCAGATCGAGGCGCTGGAGGACGGGCTGGACGACGAGGAGGACGACCGTTGGCCCGGCTGACCGACGTGCTGCCGCTCGCCCCGGCGCAGCACGGCCTGCTGTTCCACGCCCTGCTCGGCGGCACCGGCCCGGACTTCTACCAGGTGCAGGCCCGGTTCCGGCTGGCCGCGCCGGTCGACGAGGGCGCGTTGCGGGCGGCGGTCGACGGCCTGCTCGCCCGGCATCCGAACCTGCGCGCCTGCTTCCGGCACGTGGCGCCGGACCGCGTCGTACAGGCCGTACCGGAGCGGGTCGCGGTGCCGTGGCGCGTGGTGGACGCGGCAACCGACGAGGTCGAGCCGCTGCTCGCCGCGGACCGGTCGCGCCGCTTCGACCCGGCGCGTCCGCCGCTGGTCCGAGCCCTGCTGGTGCGGTACGCCGACGGCGGCGCCGAACTGGTCCTGACCCTGCACCACATCCTCGTCGACGGCTGGTCGATGCCGATCCTCGCCGCCGAACTGACCACCCTGTACGCCGGTGGCACGCTGCCGCCGGCCCCGGCGTACCGGGACCACCTGGCGTGGCTGGACCGGCAGGACACCGGCGCGGCGCTGGCGGCGTGGCGCACCGCGCTCGCCGGCGCACGCCCGACGCTGCTGCGCCCCGCCGACGCGACGACGGTCCCCACGCTGCCGGAGACCGTCGAGACGGCCCTGCCCGCCGACGCCGTACGCCGGCGTGCCCGGGCCGCCGGCGTCACCGTCAACACGCTCGTCCAGCTGGCGTGGGCGCTCGTGATCGCCCGGTCCGCGAACGCCGACGACGTGCTGTTCGGCGCGGTCGTGTCGGGGCGGCCGGCGGACGTACCGGGTGTCGAGTCGATGGTCGGGCTGCTGATCAACACCGTCCCGGTCCGGGTACGCCTGGCCGGCACCGTCGACGCCGTGCTGCGCGCCGTGCAGGACGAGCAGTCGGCGCTCGCCGCCCACCACCACGTGCCGCTCGCCGAGCTGCAGCGGCTCGCCGGCGGCGACCTGTTCGACACCGTCCTCGCGTACGAGAGCTTCCCGCGGCCCGCGCCGCCGGCCGACGGTCCCCGGCTGGTCGAGGTACGCGACGCGACGCATTACCCGCTGACCCTCGCCGTCGTCGCCGGGGACGCGCTGCTGCTGCGCCTGGCGTACCGGCCGGACCGGGTGTCGGCGGCCGAGGCGGCGCTGCTCGCGGCCCGGCTCCGCCACACCCTCACCGTGCTCGCCGGCCCGGACGTACCGGTCGGCGCCGTCGACGTCCTGCCACCCGCCGAACGCGCCGCCCTGCTCCCCACCCCGACCGGCGCGCCGTTCGGCGCCGCGGGCGGCAGGTCGCACCGCGCGCCGGGTGACTTCCCGGATGGCGCTGCGAACGGTGGAGAGGCGACCGTGACGGGGCGGTTCGCGGCCCGGGTGGCGGCGACGCCGGACGCGCCGGCGGTGACCGACGCCCGCCGTACGCTGAGCTACGCCGGGCTGGCCGAGGCGGCCGACGCGCTCGCCGGATCCCTTGCCGCGCACGGTGTCTCGGCCGAGACGCCGGTGGCGGTGGCGCTGGACCGGTCGGTCGAGCTGGTCGTCTGCCAGCTCGCGGTGCTGCGCGCCGGCGGCTGCTACGTGCCGCTCGCCCCGGAGGCGCCGGCGGAGCGACTGCGGCGCCTCGTCACCGACGCCGCCGTCCGGTACGTGGTCGCCGACAAGCCGCCCGACTGGCTCCCGGACGGCGTGCGCTGGGTCGCCGCCGCCGCGGCCGCGCCCGGGCCGGTCGCCGACGCGGCCCGGCCCGCGTCCGCCGCGTACGTCATGTTCACGTCCGGGTCGACCGGGGCGCCGAAGGGCGTCGTCGTCACGCACGAGGACGTGGTGGCGCTGGCCGCCGACCCCCGGTTCGGCGCGCACCGGCGGGTGCTGCTGCACAGCCCGCACACGTTCGACGCGGCGACGTACGAGGTGTGGGTGCCGCTGTTGACCGGCGGCACCGTCGTCGTCGCCCCGCCCGGGCCGCTCGCGGTGGACCGCCTCGCCGACCTGCTCGCCGGGGTGAGCGCGGTGTGGCTGACCGCGGAGCTGTTCCGGACGGTGGCCGAGCTGGCACCGGCGGCACTGCGCGGGCTGACCGAGGTGTGGGCCGGCGGCGACGTCCTCGACCCGACCGCGGTACGCCGGGTCCGCGCGGCCTGCCCCGGCCTGACGATCGTCGACGGGTACGGGCCGACGGAGACGACGACGTTCGCGACGGCGTACCGGATGGACGGTGCGGTGCCGGACGGGCCGGTGCCGATCGGCCGTCCGCTGGCCGGGGTCCGGGCGTACGTGCTGGACTCGCGGCTGCGACCGACGCCGGTCGGCGTCGTGGGGGAGCTGTACCTGGCCGGCGCGGGACTCGCCCGCGGGTACGCCGGGCGCACCGGGGCGACCGCCGCCCGGTTCGTCGCCGACCCGTACGTTTCGGGCGGCCGGATGTACCGGACCGGCGACCTGGTGCGGCGCGACCCGGCCGGCGACCTGGCGTTCGTGGGCCGGGCCGACGCGCAGGTGAAGATCCGCGGCCACCGGGTCGAGCCGGCCGAGGTCGAGGCGGCGCTCGCCGGCTGCCCCGGCGTACGCGCGGCGGCGGTCGCGGCGCGCCCCGACCCGGCCGGCGGCCAGCGCCTCGTCGCGTACGTCGTCCCCACCGACGACGACCCGCCCGATGCCGGGCCCGGGCCGGGCGCGCGGTTCGTCGGCTCGCGTTCCGAGGGCGGGAACGTCCTCGCCGACGTACGCCGGGGCCTGGCCGGGCGGCTGCCCCGGCACCTGCTGCCCGGCGCGTACGTCCGGCTCGACGCGCTGCCGCTGACCGCGCACGGCAAGGTCGACCGGGCGGCGCTGCCGGACGTACCGGACCGGGCGCCGGATCCCGCGCCGGCCGCCGACGGTCGCGTCGCGACGGTGTGCCGGCTGTTCGCCGCGGTGCTGGGCCGCGGCGGGATCGGACCGGACGACGGGTTCTTCGAGTTGGGCGGGCACTCGCTCGCCGCGATGCGACTGGTCGCGGCGATCGCGGCGGACCTGTCGATCCGGGTGCCGGTGAGCGCGGTGTTCGCCGCACCGACCCCGACGCTGCTGGCCGCGCGGCTCGACGCGGCGGTACCGGACCTGGGGCTGGCGCCGCTGCTGCCGCTGCGCCGGGACGGGTCGCGCACGCCGCTGTTCTGCGTGCATCCCGGCATGGGCGTCGGCTGGACGTACGCCGCGCTGCTGCCGCACCTGCCGCCGGACCGCCCGCTGTACGCGCTCCAGGCGCCGGCGTTGTTCGGCGGGGCGCTGCCGGACGGCGTCGAGTCGATGGCCGACGCGTACCTGGCGCGGATCGCCGAGGTCCGCCCGGCCGGGCCGTACCGGCTCGCGGGGCGGTCGTTCGGCGGGCTGCTGGCGTACGAGCTGGCGGTGCGGCTGCGGGCGGCGGGCGAGCGGGTGGAGCTGGTCGCGGTGCTCGACGCGGCGCCGCAGCACGGCCCGGTACGCGTCCCGGACGCGGAGCTCGTCGCGCAGGAGACGCTGCGGATCGTGCTGCGCAGCGGTCGGGTCGCGGTACCGGACGGGCCGCTCGACTCCGACGAGGTGCTGGACGCGGTCCGCGCCGCCGACGGCCCGCTGTACGGCTGGCCCCGGCGCCGGCTCGCCGTCGCCGCCGAGCTGTGCGCACGGCACATCACGCTGGCGCACACGTACCGGCCGGGCGCGTACGACGGGCCGGTGACGCTGGTGTCCGCGACGGCCGACGGGCCGCCGACCGCGGCGAAGGCGGCGGCGTGGCGCCGGCTCGCCGCCGACGTCCGGGTGGCCGAGCTGGACTGCGCGCACGGCGAGCTGCTGCACCCCGGGTACGCCGGGCGCGTGGCCGCCGTGCTGGAACACGGGGAGGTCTAGGTGGACGAGTACGCGTTCGCGGTGTCGGCGGAGCAGCAGCGGCTGCTGGTGCTGGACCGGCTGCACCCGGGCAGCACGCAGTACCACGTGCCTGTCGCGTTCCGGGTGGCCGGGCCGTTCGACGCCGCCGTGTTCGGCCGGGCGCTGTCCGCGGTGGTGGCGCGGCACGAGGCGCTGCGCACCACGTTCCGGCCGGCACCCGGCGGCGGGTACGTGCAGGTCGTCGCCGCGGCGGCGACGGTCGAGCCGACGACGGTGCGCGGCGTCGGGCCGGACGCGCTGGCGGCGACGCTGGCCGAGTTGGCGGGCCGGCCGTTCGACCTGGCGCGCGGGCCGCTGCTGCGGTGCGCCGTCGTGGAGCTGACCGACGGGACGCGGGCGGTGCTGCTCGTCGCGCACCACATCGTGTGCGACGGCTGGTCGCTCGCCGTGCTGCTGACCGACCTGGCCGAGGCGTACCGGGAGCCGGACTCGCTGGTGCCGCCGGAGATCCAGTACCCGGACTACGCGGACTGGCAGCGGGAGCGGCTCGCCGCCGGCGCGTACGACGAGGCGGTGGCGCACTGGCGGGACCGGCTGCGCGGGGCGCCGGACACGCTGGAGCTGCCGTACGACCGGCCGCGCCCGGCGGTCCAGTCGACCGCCGCCGACTCGACCCGCTTCGTGCTCGACCCGGCGGCGCTGGCCGAGGTGGCCGCGGCGCACCGGACGACGCCGTTCACGGTGCTGTTCGCGGCGTACGCGGTGTTCCTGCGGCGGCTGTCCGGCCAGGGTGACCTGGTGATCGGGGTACCGGTGGCGGGGCGCGACCGGGCGGACGTGCACGACATGGTCGGCATGCTGGCGAACACGATCGCGGTCCGGGTCGACGCGACGGGCGAGCCGGGCTTCGCCGACCTGCTCACCCGGGTACGCGACGAGCTTGCGGCGGGCCGGCCGTACCAGGACGCGCCGTTCGGCGCGGTCGTCGACGCGCTCGCGCCGGCCCGCGCGCTCAGCCACGACCCCGTCGTGCAGGTCGCCTTCGCGTACGACGACGACACGGAGCCGCGGCTGGATCTCCCCGGCGCCACGGTCACCCGGCTCGACGTCGCGCTCGACGCCGCCAAGTTCGACCTGCTGCTCTACGTCGAGCGCGCCGGCGACGACCTCACCGCGCGGCTCATCCACCGCACCGACCTGCTCGACCCGGCGACGGTACGCCGCTGGGCGGACGCGTTCCGCGTGCTGCTCGCCGGGCTGCTCGCCGCACCGGCCGCGGCGATCACCGCGCCGCCGCTCGTCGACGCCGCTGAGAGGCATCGCCTGGTACACGACGGGAACCGCACCGCCGCGCCGGCCGCCGGGTTGGTGCCAGATCTCGTCGCCGAGCGCGCCGCCGAACGGCCCGACGCGGTGGCGCTGGTGTGCGGCGACGCCGTGCTGACCTACCGCGAGCTGCTGGCCCGCGCCGACCGGTTCGCGGCGCGGCTCCGCGCGGCCGGCGTCGGCCCCGAGGTACCCGTCGGGGTGTGCCTGCCACGCTCCGCGGACATGGCCGTCGCGGCGCTCGCGGTGCTCCGCGCGGGCGGCGCGTACCTGCCGCTCGACCCCGACCAGCCCGTCGTACGCCTGCGCGCCCTGCTCGCCGACGCCCGCGCCCACCTGGTCCTGACCGCCCCCGACGGGCCGGGCCGACGCGATCCTCACGGCGGAGGCGGCGACAGGCCCGGCGATCCCCGCGACGAGCTGGGGGTGCCGGTCGGGGTGGTGGACGGGGACACGATCGACGTGCCGGATGTGGCGGCCGGGCCGGGCGGGGTGGTCGGGCCGGACACGCTCGCGTACCTGCTGTTCACGTCCGGGTCGACGGGCACGCCGAAGGCCGTCGCCGTCGAACACCGGGCACTCACGAACCTCGCCGTCGCGGTACGCCCCGGCTTCCGCGTCACCGCCGACGACCGGGTCCTCCAGTACGTGTCGTTCGGGTTCGACGTCGCGGTGTCCGACCTGTTCTTCGCCTGGACGGCCGGCGCGGAGCTGCACGTCGCGACCGCCGACGAACGGCTCGGCGACGCGCTGCACGACCGGCTCGCCGCCGCCCGCATCACGTACGTCTTCCTGCCGCCCGCCGCCGGCATGTCGCTGCCCACCCGCCCGCTCCCGGACCTGCGTACCCTCGCCGTCGGCGGGGAGCCGTGCCCGCCCGAGCTGGTCGACCGGTGGGCCGGGGACGACCGGCTGATCCTCGACGCGTACGGCCCCAGCGAGTCGACCGTGTACGCCACGACCGCGGTGCTGCGCCCCGGCGAGCCGGTGCGGATCGGCCGGCCCGTGCCGAACGTCCGGGCGTACCTGCTGGACGAGCGGCTGCGGCCGGTACCGGTCGGCGTCGTCGGCGAGATCTGGCTGGCCGGCGACAGCCTCGCCCGCGGGTACGCGCACCGGCCCGCGCTCACCGCGGAACGGTTCGTCGCCGACCCCTTCGGCCCGCCCGGCAGCCGCATGTACCGCACCGGCGACCTCGGCCGCCACGACGACGCGGGCGTCCTGTCGTACCTGGGGCGCAGCGACACGCAGGTGAAGGTGCGCGGGTTCCGGGTCGAGCTGGGCGAGGTGGAGACGGTGCTGGCCGGCCATCCCGCCGTCACCGCCGCCGCGGCCACCGTGGTCGGCGACCCGCTCGACCGCCGGCTCGCCGCGTACGTGGTGGGTGCCGCGACGCCGAGTCCCGCCGAGCTGCGCGGCTGGCTCGCCGAGCGGCTCCCGGCGTACCTGGTGCCCGACGCGATAGTCCGGCTCGACGCGCTGCCCACCGGCAGTTCCGGCAAGCTGGACCGCGCCGCGCTGCCCGCCCCGCCCGCCGAACGGCCCGAGCTCGCCGCACCGTACGCGGCGCCGGAAACGCCCACGCAGCACCGCATCGCCGCGATCTGGCGGGACGTGCTGGGGCTGGCCCGGGTCGGCGTGCACGACACGTTCTTCGACCTCGGCGGCAACTCGGTACGCCTGCTCGCGGTGCTCGCCGCGCTGCGCGAGCAGGACCTCGGCGCCGGGCTCGGCCTCGTCGACCTGTTCCGCCGGCCCACCGTCGCCGCCCTCGCCGCGCACCTCGACGGTGCCGGCGCCGACGACCTGGACGAGGCGGCCCGCCGGGGCCGCGACCGCCGCGCCCGCCTCGCCGCCCGCGCCGTACCCGCGCCGGCCGCAGGCTCCGCCCGTACCGCGAAGGGATCGTGAGGACATGACCGACACCGCCGTGGCCGTCGTGGGGATGGCCGGACGCTTCCCCGGCGCGCACGATCTCGCCACCTACTGGACCAACCTCGCCGCCGGAACCTGCGCCATCACCGACCTCCCGCCGGACGACGCGCCCGCCCCGGCCGGCCTCGTCCGCTCCGGCGGGTACCTGGACGGCGCGGACCGGTTCGAGGCCGAGCTGTTCGGCGTCCACCCGCGCGAGGCGCAGGTCCTCGACCCGCAGCACCGGCTGCTGCTGGAGACCGCCTGGCAGGCCCTGGAGGACGCCGGGTACGACCCGCGCGCCGCCCCATCCCGCACCGGCGTGTACGTCGGCGGCAGCCCCACCGAACACCACGTCGCCGCCGCGGCCGACCCGGCGCTCGCCGCGGAACTGGGCACCCTGCAGGTGCGTACGCTCACCGACCGGGAGTTCCTCGCGCCGTGGCTGTCGTACCGGTTCGGGCTGGACGGGCCGAGCCTCACCGTGCAGGCCGCCTGCGCGACGTCGCTCGCCGCGGTCCACGTCGCCACCCAGGCGCTGCTGCTGGGCGAGTGCGACACCGCGCTCGCCGGCGGCGTCTCCGTCGCGTCCGTCCACCCGCACGGGTACGTGCACCGCGACGGCGACATCCTGTCCGCCGACGGCCGCTGCCGGCCGTTCGACGCCGACGCCGACGGCACCGTACCCGGCAGCGGGGTCGGCCTCGTCGTGTTGCGGCGCCTGGCGGACGCGCTCGCCGCCGGCGACCCGGTGTACGCGGTGCTGCTCGGTTCGGCCGTCACCAACGACGGGTCCGCCACGCTCGGCTTCACCGCGCCCGGCGTCGACCGGCAGACCGCCGCCGTCGTCGAGGCGTGGGCCGCCGCCGGCCTGTCCCCGTCCGCCGCCGGGTACGTCGAGGCACACGGCACCGGCACCCGCCTCGGTGACCGGGTCGAACTCGCCGCCCTCACCGCCGCCGTCACCGGCCGCGCCCCCACCGACCTGCCGGACCTGGTGGGCGCCGACGCCGGCGCCGGGGCGCGGATCGGGCTGGGCTCGGTGAAGGCGACGATCGGTCACCTGGACGCCGCCGCCGGGGTGGCGGCGCTGATCAAGGTGGTGCTGATGCTCCGGCACCGCACCCTCGTCCCGTCGCCCGGCGTCACCCGCCCACGGCCGGACCTCGACCGCACGCCGTTCGCGCTGCCGCCGGCGACCGGCCCGTGGCCGGCACCGGCCGACGGGCCGCGGCTGGCCGGGGTCTCCGGCGTCGCGATCGGCGGTACCAACGTGCACGTGGTGCTCGCCGAGGCGCCCGAGTCGACCGCGCCGTCCACTGTGGACCGCACGGCGCAGGTGCTGCCGATCTCCGCGCGTACCGGTGCGCAGGTGGCGGCGATCGCCGGCGCGCTCGCCGCCGTCCTGCGCGCGCCGGACGCGCCGGACCTCGCCGACGTGGCGTACACGCTGCGCGCCGGCCGCGCCGCGCTGGACGTCCGCGCCGCCGTGGTCGCCGCCGACCGGGAGGCCGCCGCCGCCGCGCTGACCGCGCTCGCCGCCGGTACCCCGGCGCCCGTCGAGGATCCGCTCGCCGCGGCCTGGGTACGCGGTGCCGACGTGACGTGGCCGCCGCCGGCGCCCGGCACGCGGCGCGTGCACCTGCCGGCGTACCCGTTCGCCGGGGAGCACCGCGGCGCGCTGACGCTGCCGACCCCGGGTACGGCCGCGCCGGAGCGGCCCGTCGACGACGGGCCGGCCGACCGCACCGCGCAGGTACTGGACCTGCTGTCGACGACGCTCGGGCTGTCCGGGCCGGCCGACCTCGACCGCACGTACTTCGCCGTCGGCGGCGACTCGCTCACCGCGATCCTGCTGGTGGGCCGGTTGCAGGACGAGTACGGGCTGGACGTGCCGGTGGAGCTGTTCCTGGAGCAGCTCACGATCCGCGAGCTGGCCGACCGGATCACCGCCGGCGGTGCGGACGCGGACGACCCGCTCGCCGCGCTGCTGGACGAGATCGAGTCCGCGCCGTGACGACCGACCCCGCCCGCACCGACACCGATCCGGCCGTCGGCCCCGCGTCCGGGGGCGGCGCGCCGGACGTCGACCTGCTCGACCCGGCGGTGCACGCCACGCGGGACCTGACCGAGGTGTGGCGCTGGCTGCGGGACCACGACCCGGTACGCCGGTACGCCGGGTGCTGGGCGGTCACCCGGCACGCCGACGTGCTGCGGGTCGCGCGGGACACCACGCACTTCACGTCGCTGCGCGGCAACATGCTCGACACCCTGCTGCGCGGCCACGACGCGGGCGCCGGCCGGATGCTGGTCGTCACCGACGGACCGTTCCACACCGGGCTGCGCCGCCTGCTCGCCGACGGGTTCGGCCCGCGTACGCTCGGCGCCGTCACCGGGTCGATCGCCCGCGCCGCAACGGATCTCGTCGCCGGGATCGTCGCGCGCGGCGGCGGCGACCTGGTCGCCGAGGTGGCCGCGCAGATCCCGCTGCGGGCCATCTGCGAGCTGCTCGGCGTACCCGAGGCCGACCAGCCCCGGGTGCTGGAACTGACCAACGCCGCGATGCTCGCCGCCGCCGACGACGGCATCGACCTCGCGGCGCGCATCGCCCGCAGCGAGATCCTGTTGTACTACACGCACCTCGCCGCCGGGCGCCGCGACGTGCCGGGCGCGGACGTGGTGAGCCGGCTCGTCACCGGCACCGTCGACGGCCGGCCGCTCACTGACGAGGAGGTCCTGCTCAACTGCTACAACCTGATCATCGGCGGGGACGAGACGGCCCGGCTCGCGCTCGCCGGCGGCGTGCTCGCCCTCGCCGAACGGCCCGACGCCTGGGCCCGGCTGCGCGCCGACGCGGATGTGGTCGAGCCGGCGACCGAGGAGGTGCTGCGGTGGACGTCGCCGGCCGCGCACGTCGGCCGTACCGTCACCGCCGCGACCGAGCTGGCCGGCCGCACGCTCGTCCCCGGCGACGTGGTGACGCTGTGGCTCGTGTCGGCGAACCGGGACGAGCGGGTGTTCGCCGCGCCGGACGCGTTCGACCCGGGCCGCCGGCCCAACCGGCACCTGACCTTCGGGTACGGGGCGCACTTCTGCCTCGGCGCGCAGCTCGCCCGGGCCGAGATCCGGGCCGTGCTGACGGCGCTGCGGCGTACCGTCGCGGCGGTCGAGGTCGCCGGCCCGGTCACCCGGATCCCGTCCACGTTCATCACCGGCGTCGAGACCCTCCCGGTACGACTCACCCCGGCCTGACGCCGCGTAGGGTCGGCGCATGATCGTCGTCGAACTCGCGTTCACCGCCAGCGCCGAGCGGCTCGCGGCCCGGCCCGCGCACCGGGCGCTGCTGACCGACCTGCACGCCCGCGGCCTGCTGTCCGCCGCCGGCCCGTACGCCGACGACTCGGGCGCGCTGCTGCTGTTCACCGCGTCCCGCGCCGAGGTGGACGACGTTCTCGCGACCGACCCCTACTACCGCACCCCCGGCGTCGAGGTCGTCGCGGTACGCGACTGGACCCCGGTCGTCCCGGCGCCCTGAGCCGGGTGCGCCGAACCGCACGCCCGCCCGGACGGAAGCCGCTAGCGTCGGCGACATGACCGACAGCGTTGCCCTGACCGCGGTTCCGGTGCAGAAGACCGACGACCTCAACGTCATCATCGGCCAGTCGCACTTCATCAAGACCGTCGAGGACCTGCACGAGGCGCTGGCCGGCGCGGTACCGGGGCTGCGGTTCGGCCTCGCGTTCAACGAGGCGTCCGGCCCGCGGCTGGTACGCCGGTCCGGCAACGACCCGGCCCTGGTCGAGCTGGCCGTCGCGAACGCCACCGCGATCGGCGCCGGGCACGTGTTCGTCGTCCTGCTGCGCGACGGCTTCCCGGTCAACGTGCTCAACGCGGTGAAGTCCGTACCCGAGGTGTGCGGGATCTTCTGCGCCACCGCGAACCCGGTGCAGGTGCTCGTCGCCGCCGCGGGCGGCGGGCGTGGCGTGGTCGGCGTGGTGGACGGGCTGCCGCCGGTCGGCGTCGAGACCGACGCCGACGTCACCGACCGGCGGGCCCTGCTGCGCGAGCTCGGCTACAAGCTCTGACCACCCGGCGTGGCGACCGCCGGCTCGTCGGCGCCCTGGTCGAGCCGGAACGGCGGGTACCGGTCGGTCAGCAGCGACACGTAGCAGGCCACCCGGTAGCCCCAGCGCTGCACACCCATCAGCAGGTCGTAGATGCCCCGCGGGTACCGGCCGGCGAACAGCAGGGTGAGCGCGACGAACAGCACGAGCAGGCCGACGAGGCTGGGCCCGCCGTACCCGCCGGTGCGGTCGTCCATCGCCCGGTACCCGCCGTACGTGCCGCCCGCGATCGCGCCGCCGAGCAGGTAGTGCGGGATCGCCAGCAGCCACCACTTCACCAGCACCAGCCCGCGTGACAGCCGCTCCGGGTACGCGACCGACAGGGCGGCCGGGTAGTCGTCGCGCTCGGCGAGCGTGAACGGCGGGTACCGGTCGGTGCCGAGCATCGAGTAGGAGTAGTAGCCGACGCGCCAGCTCCAGCGCAGCACGCCGACGGTGAAGTCGAACAGCGATCGCGGATAGCGGGCCGTGAACAGGATCGCGAAGAACGCGATGATCGTGACCACCCAGACGGCGATCCACAGGAAGAACAGGATGATGTAGTGCGGGATCGCCAGCAGCCATTTGAACAGCCACAGCCACCGGTTGGGTGGCGGGTCGAGCCGGCCGGTGAGCTGTACCGGCTCGGGTACGGGGATCGGTTGCATGTCACGCTCCTCCGAGGCGGAGATCGCCGACAGTGATGATCACCACGCTAGGCGGTGTGGGCGGGCCCGGTGGCCGGATCCGGCATGTCTGCCTTGCGCCGTTTCGGGGAGTACGGGTAACCTGCCGGGCTCCGACGCCCGAGTCACGCCGACGACCCTGGAGCCGCCGACATGCCGACCCCCGCCGGCACCACCGGGTCGACGCGTTCGCCGGTGCCGGCGCCGCGCCGGCCGCTCGGGCACGTACCGGCGCTGGACGGTGTGCGGGCGGTCGCGATCCTGTCGGTGGTGCTGTTCCACACGCCGGGCTGGGGTTCGTTCCCGCGGATCCTGCCCGGCGGGCACATGGGAGTCACCGTCTTCTTCGTGCTGTCCGGCTTCCTCATCACCACGCTGCTGCTCGCCGAACACCACCGGTACGGCCGGATCGACCTGCGGGCGTTCTGGCTGCGACGCGGCGCCCGGCTGCTGCCCGGACTGCTCGTGGTGGCCGTGGTGCACACCGCGTTCTGGTCCACGCAGGACGGCGTGGTGAAGACGGTGCTGCCGGTGCTCGCCGCGCTGGCGTACGCGGGGAGCATCTTCGCCGGCTTCTGGCGACTGATGGGCAAGATCACGTGGAGCTGGTCGCTGTCCGTGGAGGAGCACTTCTACCTGGTCTGGCCGCCGGTGCTGATCCGGCTGCTGCGCGGAGCCCGGCGCCGGCCGATGCTCGCCGTCGGCGCCGCGGCCGCGGTGATCGTCGCCGTCGCGACCGGGCTGCGGGTGTGGTTCGTCGACTCCGTCCGCTGGCACGACATGCTCTACTACTCGACGTTCACCCGGATGGACGCGCTCGCCGTCGGCTGCCTCGCCGCCCTGTTCGCCTGGCGGTACGCGCTGCCGGTCCCGAGGCTGCTCGGCTGGCTGTCGGCCGCCGTCCTCGCGTACTGCTTCGTCAGCCCGGCGCTGTCGGTCGGCCACGCCAGCCTGAACCTGTGGGGCCTGCCGCTGGGTACCGTCGCCGCCGCGGTGCTCGTCACCTCCGTCACCCAGCAACGGGACGCGCTGCTGGCCCGGGCGCTGTCCGTCCGGCCGCTGGTCCACGTCGGCGTCGTCTCCTACGGCCTGTACCTGTGGAACCTGCTGCCCGGTCGCGCGTTGATGGAGCTGCGTGGACACCACCCCGGGCACATCCTGACGGTGGTCTCGTGGCTCGTCATCCTGGCCTGCGTGGAGCTGTCGTACCGGCTGGTGGAGCGTCCGGTGCTGGACTGGGCGCGCGCCCGGCTGCGCGGCGAACGCCGGCCGCTGTGGCCGCGCCGCGAGCCCGACCTGGTGCACTCCCCGGCCACCGAACACGCCCGCGCCTGCATCGGGCGTACCGCAGGGTGGCGGGTGCCGGCCGTCGTCCGGTAACCGTGGGCACCCCGGACCGGGTGGCGCGGGGCGTCCCGCCGGGCTGGTATGAAGGGCGCATGAGGGAGCGAGTCATGGGCTCTGTGCGTGTGCCTCAGGGCGGCTCGGAGCGAGGCGAGGAGCCGGCATGAGCGAGACGGATTCCGGCGCGGCCGGGGGGATCGCGGCGACCGACGAGGTCGTCGAGATCTGCCGCGACCTGCTGCGCATCGACACGACCAACACCGGGGACACCGAGACCAGCGTCGGCGAGCGCGTCGCCGCGGAGTACGTGGCGGGCAAGCTCGCCGAGGTCGGTCTGGACCCGTTCGTCACGGAGAGCGCGCCGCGCCGGACCTCGGTCGTCGCACGCGTACCGGGCGCCGACCCGTCCCGCCCCGCGCTGCTGCTGCACGGGCACCTCGACGTGGTACCGGCCGACGCCGCGGACTGGCAGCTGCCGCCGTTCGCCGGTGAGCTGGCCGACGGGTACCTGTGGGGGCGCGGCGCGGTCGACATGAAGGACTACGACGCGATGGTCCTCGCGCTGGTCCGTCAGTGGCACCGCACCGGCTGGGTACCGCCGCGCGACATCGTGCTGGCGTTCGTGGCCGAC